>NZ_CP080417.1:0-1200000 GCF_019457535.1 Shewanella halotolerans
GTGGCGGTTTCACTTTGGCAGCAATGTATCGGACGACTACAGGACGAGCTTTCCGCTCAGCAATTCAGCATGTGGATCAGACCGTTACAAGCCGAAATGGATGGGGAAACACTAGTACTCTATGCACCGAATCGATTCGTACTCGATTGGGTGAGAGATAAGTACCTCAACACCATCAATCAGTTCTTCACGGAACAGATGGGTAGCGATGCCCCCAAGCTGCGTTTCGACATTGGCAGTCGCCCGGCGAGCAAACCGGTGGCGCCGGCTGCCTCGGCCAAGAGCCCAGTTGCACCCGCGGCCAAATCCCCTAGCAAGCCGTCATTTAATAGCAACGAACCCGCGTCCACGACGAATCATAGAAGCAATATGAATCCGACTTACCAGTTTGACAACTTCGTCGAGGGTAAGTCTAACCAGCTGGGTAAGGCGGCCGCCTTACAGGTGTCTGAAAATCCGGGTGGCGCCTATAACCCCTTGTTCCTTTACGGTGGAACCGGTTTAGGTAAGACCCACCTGTTGCACGCCGTGGGCAATGGCATTATCAAGAACAATCCGAATGCCAAGGTGGTCTACATGCATTCCGAGCGCTTCGTGCAGGATATGGTGAAGGCGCTGCAAAACAACGCGATCGAAGAGTTCAAACGTTACTACCGTAGCGTCGATGCCTTGTTTATCGATGATATTCAATTCTTTGCTAACAAAGACAGATCCCAGGAAGAGTTCTTCCATACCTTTAATGCCCTGTTAGAGGGTAATCATCAGGTGATCCTGACTTCAGATCGCTACCCCAAGGAGATCGACGGGGTGGAAGATCGCCTCAAGTCCCGCTTCGGCTGGGGTTTGACGGTCGCCATCGAGCCGCCCGAGCTAGAGACTCGTGTGGCGATCCTGATGCGTAAGGCACAAGAGAGTGGCATCAATCTGCCGGATGAGGTGGCCTTCTTTATTGCCAAGCGTCTGAGATCAAACGTACGTGAGCTGGAAGGCGCGCTAAATAGGGTGATTGCCAACGCCAACTTTACCGGACGTCCGATCACTATCGATTTTGTGCGTGAAGCCCTAAGAGATCTCTTGGCTCTGCAGGAAAAATTGGTCACTATAGACAACATTCAGAAAACCGTAGCTGAATACTATAAGATCAAGATGGCCGACATGCTGTCGAAGCGCCGCTCTCGTAGCGTCGCCAGACCGAGACAGATGGCGATGGCATTGTCGAAAGAGTTAACTAACCAGAGTTTGCCCGAGATTGGCGATGCCTTTGGTGGCCGTGATCATACGACAGTGCTACACGCCTGTCGCAAAATTGCCCAGCTACGTGAAGAAAGTCATGACATTAAAGAAGATTATGCTAACTTAATCCGTACGCTATCTTCATAAACTCTGGGAAATTGAAACTGATGAAATTTTCAATTGATAGGGATGCCCTATTAAAGCCGCTTCAACTCGTGAGTGGGGCGGTGGAGAGACGACATAACTTACCTATTCTGGCAAACCTTTTAGTTGAAGTAAGTGGTCACTCACTTAAGTTGACCGGTACCGATTTAGAGGTCGAATTAGTCGGCCAGGCAGAGCTGCAGGGCGAGGTCCAAGAGGGCCGCACCACAGTACCGGCAAAGAAATTTCTCGATATCGTTAAGTCCCTTCCCGATCAAGTCGAACTCAAGATAGAGCAACAGGACAACCGTTTATTGCTACGCTCGGGTCGCAGCCGCTTTACGCTCGCAACCCTACCGGCCGAAGAGTATCCCAATGTGGATGCCTTCCAGGCCGACATCGAATTTACCCTCAAGCAGGGCACCCTGAAGTCGCTGATCGATGCGACCCAGTTCTCCATGGCTAACCAGGATGTGCGTTACTACCTGAACGGTTTGTTGCTGGAAACCGAAGGCAATGTGTTACGTGCCATCGCCACCGACGGTCATCGTCTGGCTCTGAGCCATCGCATGGTAGAAGATTCTCTGCCTGAGAAGCAGGTGATTGTGCCGCGCAAAGGTGTGTTGGAGCTGCAGCGCCTGTTCGAAGGTGAAGATTTGGATGTGACCCTGTCTATCGGTGAAAACGCCATTCGTGCCACGACCCAGAGCGCCGTGTTTACCAGTAAGTTGGTGGATGGTCGCTTCCCTGACTATCGTCGCGTATTACCTAAGGGCGGCGACAAGATCGTTATCGCCAGCCGTAACCACCTCAAGCAGGCGCTGCTGCGTGCCTCTATTCTCTCGAACGAGAAGTTCCGCGGCGTGCGCGTTCAGCTGGAGCAGAATCTGATTAAGATCACCGCCAACAACCCTGAGCAGGAAGAGGCGGAAGAGATCCTCGATATCGAATATGACAACGCGCCTTTGGAGATAGGTTTCAACGTCAGCTATCTCCTGGACGTGCTCAACAACCTGCCATCGGATGACGTGCGCATCACGCTGATCGATGGTAACTCCAGCGCCCTGATCGAAAATCACGTCGAAGAAGATTCTATGTACGTCGTGATGCCGATGCGTCTCTAGTCTTAAGCTATGCGCGCCCGCAAGGGCGTGCATCTTCTTAGATGGCCCTTGAGCCATTGCCATGAGTATTAGATGAGTTTATCTCGCCTTCATATCGATTCCTTTCGTAATATCGCCAGTGCCCAGTTGCAGCTCGGTGACGGCCTGAATCTAATCTATGGCCAGAACGGCAGCGGCAAGACCAGTATTCTCGAGGCGATCTTCTTTCTGGGGATGGGGCGCTCCTTTCGCAGTCACCTGTCTCAGCGTGTGATTCAGAACGATCAGGACAAGCTGACCCTGTTTGCCCAGCTCGAGCAGGGTGAGCAGGAGACCAAGATAGGGCTTAGACGTTATCGCTCGGGTGAAACCGAGGTCAAAATGAACGGCGAAAAGGTGAAACGTCTGTCCACCTTAGCCGAAACTTTACCCATTCAGGTGATCACGCCGGAGAGTTTTTCACTGCTTTTTGAGGGGCCAAAATCCCGTCGTCAGTTTATCGACTGGGGCGCCTTCCATACCGACAAGAGTTTCTATACCGCCTGGGCAAATGTAAGAAGAATTTTAAAGCATAGAAATCAGATGCTTAAAAGCGAAACCCCTTATCAGCAGATTCAGTTTTGGGATAAGGAATTGGTGCGCTACGCCGAAATCGTGACTGAGATACGAAAGCGATATGTAGGCTCGTTAAATGAACGACTTAAGGGTATAATCGAAGAGTTTTTACCTCAGGTTGATGTTAAGGTTTCCTTTACCCGAGGCTGGGATAGTAAAACTGATTATCAGACCCTGTTGCAGGCACAATATCCCAGAGATTTAGCGGCGGGACACACGGCCAGTGGTCCTCATAAGGCCGACCTGAGATTAAGGGTCGGGACTTTGCCGGTACAAGATGCCCTGTCCCGAGGGCAATTGAAGTTGCTTGTATGCGCACTGCGTATTGCACAGGGAAAGTTGCTCAAACAACAAATAGATAAAAACAGTATTTATCTGGTGGACGATCTGCCATCGGAATTGGATGCTAGGCACAGGCAACTCTTGCTGCAGCAGCTAAGCGATACGGGCGCACAAGTCTTTGTCACCGCCATCGAGCCTGCGGCAATAATGGATTCGTTAAACACGCCACCCGTTAAGGTGTTCCATGTGGAACAAGGGCGTGTAACGGTAATTGAATAACCGACGAGAGAATAATATGTCAGAGAATAGTTACGATTCTTCGAGTATTAAGGTACTAAAGGGCCTTGATGCGGTACGAAAGAGACCTGGGATGTATATTGGTGACACCGACGACGGTACGGGTCTGCATCACATGGTGTTCGAAGTGGTCGATAACTCTATCGATGAGGCGTTAGCGGGCTACTGTAATGACGTGATCATTACTATCCATGCCGACGGCTCGGTATCGGTAAAGGATGACGGACGTGGTATTCCTGTTGCTATCCACCCAGAAGAGGGGGTATCGGCGGCTCAGGTTATTATGACGGTACTGCACGCCGGCGGTAAGTTCGACGATAACTCTTATAAAGTATCTGGTGGTCTGCACGGCGTGGGTGTTTCTGTGGTTAACGCCCTGTCTGAGAAGCTTAAGCTGACCATTCGCCGTGACGGCAAGCTGTATGAACAGTTCTACACCATGGGTGAGCCCGATGCGCCGATCGCCGAGATAGGCGAAGCCACCAATACGGGTACTGAGATCCGTTTCTGGCCAAGTGCCGAGACCTTCTCGGACACTCTTTTCCATTTCGATATTCTGGCTAAGCGTGTTCGCGAGCTGTCATTCCTAAACTCGGGCGTAGGTATTCGCCTGATCGACGAGCGCGACAACAAGGATGAGTTTTTCAAGTATGAAGGCGGTATCAGTGCATTCGTCGATTACCTCAATCTGAACAAGACCCCAGTTAACAAAGAGATCTTCCACTTCGTGCAGGAGCGTGAAGACGGTATCACAGTAGAAGTGGCGATGCAGTGGAACGACGGCTTCCAGGAAAACATCTTCTGTTTCACCAACAACATTCCTCAGCGTGATGGTGGTACTCACCTTGCCGGTTTCCGTGCCGCCTTAACCCGTAACCTAAACAGTTACATGGACAAGGAAGGCTTTAACAAGAAAGGCAAGACCTCTGCCACCGGCGATGATGCCCGCGAAGGTTTGACCGCCGTTATCTCGGTTAAGGTACCGGATCCTAAGTTCAGCTCTCAGACCAAAGACAAGCTGGTATCGAGCGAAGTGAAGTCGGCCGTTGAGCAGACCATGGGCGAGAAGTTGGGTGACTACCTGCTGGAGAATCCTAACGAAGCCAAGCTTATCGTCGGTAAGATCATCGACGCGGCCCGTGCCCGTGAAGCGGCGCGTAAGGCCCGTGAGATGACCCGTCGTAAAGGCGCATTAGATTTAGGTGGTCTGCCAGGTAAGTTGGCGGATTGCCAGGAGAAAGACCCAGCGCTTTCTGAAATTTACATAGTGGAGGGTGACTCTGCGGGTGGTAGTGCCAAGCAGGGTCGTAACCGTAAGAACCAGGCGATTCTGCCGCTTAAGGGTAAGATCCTTAACGTTGAGAAGGCCCGTTTCGACAAGATGCTCTCTTCACAGGAAGTAGCGACCCTGATCACTGCCTTGGGCTGTGGTATTGGCCGCGACGAGTATGATCCCGATAAGACACGTTACCACAACATCGTTATCATGACCGATGCTGACGTCGACGGCTCGCACATTCGTACCTTGCTGTTGACCTTCTTCTTCCGTCAAATGCCTGAGCTTATCGAGCGTGGCTATGTCTTTATCGCCCAGCCGCCACTGTACAAGGTGAAGAAGGGTAAACAGGAACAGTACCTGAAAGATGATCCGGCACTGACCGAATACCTGACTAACCTGGCACTGGACGGTGGTGAGATCCATCCGTCTCAAGACGCACCGGCTATGTCTGGCGCGCCGCTAGAGAAGTTGGTGTACCAATACCGTGAAGTGGAAGCGATTTTCGATCGTCTCGAGCAGCGTTTCCCTATCATGTTGACCGAGCGCATGCTGTATCAGCCTGGCTTGAGCAGCGATATCCTGGCCGACGAAGCCAAGGTGAAACAGTGGTGCGACAACTATGTAGCTGCCCTGACCGAAGCGGAATCGGGTGGCTTCATCTTCAGCGCCGAGGCATTCCTCGACCCAGAGCGTCAGGTCTACCTGCCTAAGGTGACGGTACGTAAGCATGGTATCGATACCCACTACCTGTTCTCTTACGACTTCTTGCAGTCGAGCGACTACCATCGTATGACGGCACTGGCCGAAGCGCTCGAAGGTCTGATCGAAGAGGGCGGTTACGTGAAGCGTGGCGAGCGTATGAAAGAAGTTTCTTCGTTCGTTGAAGCCTTAGATTGGCTGATGAACGACTCTAAGCGTGGCCTCTACATCCAGCGCTACAAAGGATTGGGTGAGATGAACCCAGAACAGCTGTGGGAAACCACCATGGATCCTGAGTCGCGTCGCATGCTGAAGGTGACCATCGAAGATGCCATCGCCGCCGACCAGCTGTTTACCTGTCTGATGGGTGATCAAGTTGAGCCGCGTCGTGACTTCATTGAGTCTAACGCCCTCAACGTGGCGAACCTGGACGTTTAACGGCTAGCGAGTTTTAGAAGCCCCGGTCTTCCGGGGCTTTTTTGTATCTGTACTACAGAAAATAATCTTTAGCGAGTATTGGATGTTTTACTCTTGATGCTCTAGGCTGGCGCGAATTGCCTTGGCGAACTCAAGGGCCTGCGGGGTGTCACCATGAAGGCAGAGGCTGGTGGCCTGACAGCTTACCGATTCACCCGTCACCGCCGTCACTTTCTGCTCTTCGACTATAGATCTAACCTGTTCGAGCACCTTCTGGGTCTCTTCGATGAGGGCGCCTGGCTGTGAGCGGGGGGCAAGCCGGCCATCGGCGAGGTAGCCTCGATCGGCGAAGGCCTCTTCGATCACCTCAAGGCCCGCCTGTTTAGCCTGAGTTACCAGGGGGCTACCCGCTAGTATCATCAGCTTAAGTCTTGGATTGATTGTCTCTATGACCCGAATGAGAATTCCACCTAGCACGGGATCCTGGGCAGCATCATTGTACAGGGCACCGTGAGGCTTCACGTGGTGGAGTTCGACGCCTAGCTCGTCGCATACGGCCTTTAAGGCGTTAATCTGTTGTAATAGCGAGTCAAAAAGTGATTCGGTGTCTATGGCTATAGATAGTCGACCGAAATTGGTCCTGTCGGGATAGCTGGGGTGAGCTCCGACTTTCACATGGTTCGCCTTGGCGCGTTTGACCGTCGCCAGCATGCTCTGGCGATCGCCGGCATGACCGCCGCAGGCGACATTGGCCGAGGTCACCAGCGCCAGCAGCGCCTCGTCTTGTGGGCCTCCCTCGCCGAGGTCGGCGTTGAGGTCGATTCCTAGCGGCTTAACTCCCATCCATTGCCCTCGCTAAGCGATAGAAATAGTGTTGCCATTCAAGGTTAGCATCTTCCACCTGATTGGGGCTGACATGCTGAAAGCGGATCGCTTGGCCCGCTCTGGCCTGAGCCAGTTTCCAGTGGTCGGCCTCGATCACCATAGCCATTCTCGGGTAGCCGCCGCTGGTCTGGGCATCGGCCTGTAGCACTATAGGTTGGCCACTCGGCGGCACCTGCACCACGCCGGGCAGCACGGCGTGGGAGCGCAGACTCAGATGTTTGGCCGAATTCAGAGACTCGCCTGTCAAACGGACGCCCATGCGATCATTCTGGGGCGAAACGGTCCAGTGGCCATGCCAGAAGGCCTTGCGATCTTGATCGCTGAACTGGCTCATCTCTGGCCCGGGCAGGGCGCGCAGTATGCCGTCGTTGGCCCTGTGCACCGCACCGACCGGGCGACTGAAGTTTGTTTCGGTATGGGAACTCAGGTTTAGTATGTCTCCAGAGGCGAGTTGTCGCCCCTGATGGCCACCGAAGTGTCCAGCCAGGAAGGTGCCGTGACCGCCGAGAACTTTGGGGATCTCTATACCGCCGAGGACTGCCAGGTAGCCCCACACGCCCTGTCTTGGCCCCTTGATCGTTAGACGTTCCCCCGGATTCACCCGGCCGCGCCAGCCGTGCCACAGGGGGCGATCGTCTTCCTTGCCTTTTATCTCACTCTCTATTCTAGCCTCGAAGGTGGCGCCGCACAGGGCGACCCAACTTGAGCTCTCGAAGGTGATCTCATAGCTGCCGCAGGCGAGTTCGATGGCGGGGGCGTTATCCACATTGCCCAGCAGACGATTGGCCAGGATCAGCGAGAAGCTATCCATGGCGCCACCCCTTGGTATGCCTAGGTGCCCCTGACCTGGCCTGCCGAGATCTTGAATGCTGGCCAGACCGTTTACCCTATCTAGCCGAATCATAGCGCTATCTCCACAGGGGTGAAACGCACCCTGTCACCCGGCTTGAGCAGGCATGAGTCATCGCTGGTGGGATCGAATAGTGCCAGCTGGGTTTGG
Organism: Shewanella halotolerans; assembly: GCF_019457535.1. Taxonomy (NCBI): domain Bacteria; kingdom Pseudomonadati; phylum Pseudomonadota; class Gammaproteobacteria; order Alteromonadales; family Shewanellaceae; genus Shewanella; species Shewanella halotolerans. Next base: position 7,955 of record NZ_CP080417.1, read on the forward strand.
CCTATGATCTGCCAGCCTCCCGGGCTCGCCAGTGGGTAGATACCCGTCTGCTCGCCGCCTATGCCAACGCTGCCTGCGGGAATGGTTAATCTGGGGGTCGCCAGCCTAGGCGTGTGTAAGCACTTGGGCAGACCTTCGAGGTAGGCAAACCCTGGTTGAAAGCCGATGAAGAACACCTGATAACTGGCCTGGCTGTGGCGTTTGATCACCTCTTTCGGGGAGAGGTGATGGAATTGGGCCACAGAGATCAGATCCGGCCCCGCCTCACCGCCATAACTTACCGGGATCTCTATGGTGCGGCGCTCAAGCGTCTCTGTGGGTGCGCTCTGCCATAGTTCAGCCAGTCTCGCCTGCATGGCCTTTAACTGCCTGGTCTCTCTGACGACTATGGTCAGGTTGTTCATGCCGGGGGTTGCTTCTTCGACTATGGGTAACTGGCGCAGCTGCTCGGCGATCCAGCACAGCTTAGATTGCACGGCCCAAGAGAGTGTGGCCTCGGGAGTCGGATCGAGTACCAGGGCGCGCTCGCCCAGGGGATAGATATTGATCTGCAAAGAGGGGATAAACCTATGACTGTCTCTCATTATTCGAGTCTAACGAGCTTGAGGCGCAATAGCCATCAATAGCATGTCCGGACATAAAAAAACGCACCCCTGAGGATGCGTTTTTTGTTTTATGAGCAGTAACTTATTGCAGCAGCGAGATATCGGCGGCGTGCAGGAACTGGGCTCTGAGCTTAGACAGCAGGGCCAGGCGGTTCTGCTTGAGGGCCTCGTCGTCGGCCATTACCATCACATCTTCGAAGAAGGTGTCGACGCTTTCACGCAGGCTAGCTAGTAAGGCCAGAGCCTGTTGGTAGTCGGCGTTGGCAAATAGCGGCTCCAGTTGTGGCTGCAGCTCATTGAGCTTGCTGGCAAGAGCCTGTTCGGCGCTCTCTTGTAGTAGGTTGCTGTCGATATCGCTGGCGATCTCGCCCTCTACCTTGGCCAGAATGTTCGACACACGCTTGTTGGCTGCGGCCAGTGCAGCGGCCTGCTCCAGGCTTCTGAAGTGGGTAACTGCCTTGATGCGGCTGTCAAAATCGGCTGGCGAGGTTGGACGACGTGCCAATACCGCCAGGATAACATCGACACTGATGCCTTGATCTTGATACCAGGCGCGGAAGCGGCCCATCAGGAATTCCAGTACTTGCTCTGCGGTGTCGGCGTTACTCAGGTTGGCGCCGTGAAGCCCCTGTGCCTTGGCAATCAGATCGACTAGGTCGAGTGGCAAGTTGTTCTCCACACAGATACGCAGGATACCGATAGCCGCGCGGCGCAGGGCGAAAGGATCCGCGGCCCCTTTTGGCGCCTGGCCTATGCCGAAGATACCCACTAAGGTATCGAGTTTCTCAGCCAGTGCGACCGAGATAGAGATAGGCTGAGTCGGCACGCTGTCGCCTGAGAACTTAGGCTTGTACTGTTCTTCGAGGGCAAGGGCAACCGCCTCGGTTTCACCGTCCAAGCGAGCGTAGTGCATACCCATGGTGCCCTGTAGATCGGTAAATTCCATCACCATGTTGGTCATGAGATCTGACTTAGAGAGTAGACCCGCACGGCCTGCCTGCTCGCTGTCGGCGCCAATGCCTTGGGCAATGAAGGCGGCGAGGGCAGAGATGCGCTCGACTCTGTCTTTGATGGTACCAAGCTGCTGCTGGAATACCACGGTTTCCAGGCTGGCGAGACGAGATTCCAGGCTATGCTTCTTGTCTGTCTCGAAGAAGAATTCGGCGTCGGCAAGACGTGGACGAACCACCTTCTCGTTACCCGCGATGATCTGTGCCGGATCCTTAGATTCGATATTCGATACGAAGATGAAATGCGGCAGCAGAGTGCCCGCCTTGTCGAATACCGGGAAGTATTTCTGATCGCCTTTCATGGTGTAAACCAGGGCTTCGGCCGGTACGTCGAGGAATTTTTCTTCGAAGTTGGCGGTAAGCACTACCGGCCATTCGACCAGAGAGGTCACTTCTTCTAGTAGATCTTCATCGATCTCGGCGATGCCGCCCATGGCGTCGGCTGCCGCCTGAGCATCTGCCTTGATGATGGCCATGCGCGCCTGATAGTCGGCCATCACCTTGCCCTGGGTTTCCAGCGCGGTGAGGTAGTTATCGGCATGATCCAGCTCCAAAGTGTCGACACCCATGAAGCGGTGGCCGCGGATGGTGCGCGCCGATTCGATGCCCAGCAGTTCGCCAGGGATCAGCTCGTCGCCCATCAGCATGTTGACTGTGTGTACCGGACGGATAAATTGGGTCTTGTTGCTGCCCCAACGCATAGGCTTAGGGATAGGCAGCTTGTCTAGGGCGCGCTGGGCCATCTCGGTGACCAGTGACTTGGTTTCTACACCGACTACCTTGGCCTTGTGAAGCAACCATTCGCCCTTGTCTGTGGTAAGACGCTCGGCCTGTTCGACCGTGATGCCGTTACCGCGGGCCCAGCCCATGGCGGCCTTGGTTGGGTTGCCATCGGCGTCGAAGGCCTGGGCGATTGCTGGGCCACGCTTCTCGACAACCTTGTCGGCCTGGGCGGTCACCAGGGCATTAACCTTTAGGGCCAGACGGCGCGGAGCCGCGTACCAGGTGGCCGACTCATAGCTTAATTCAGCCTTCTGCAGCTCTTCTTCGAAGTTAGCCAGAAAAGATTCGGCTAAGTTGCGCAGGGATTTTGGCGGTAACTCTTCTGTGCCTACTTCAATGAGTAAGTTTTCAAATTTCATCTTAATATACCTCTACTTACACATTGGGAAGCCGAGTGCTTCACGGGCTTGGTAATAGGACTCAGCCACTGACTTGGCCATGGTGCGCACGCGCAGGATATAGCGCTGACGCTCGGTGACCGAAATAGCATGACGGGCATCGAGTAGGTTGAAGGCGTGGGAGGCTTTCATCACCTGCTCATAGGCAGGCAAGGGCAGTGGCGTCTCGAGTGCTAGCAGCTCGTTACAGGCCTTTTCGCAGTCGTCAAACTGCTTGAACAGTACTTCTACGTTGGCGTGTTCGAAGTTATAGGTCGATTGCTCAACCTCGTTTTGATGGAACACATCGCCGTACATGATCTTGCCCATAGGGCCGTCGGTCCACACCAGATCATAGACGCTGTCAACTTCCTGGATATACATGGCCAGACGCTCTAGACCATAGGTGATCTCACCTGTCACAGGGCTACACTCCAGGCCACCAACCTGCTGGAAGTAGGTAAACTGAGACACTTCCATGCCGTTTAGCCACACTTCCCAGCCCAGTCCCCAGGCACCCAGAGTCGGAGATTCCCAGTTGTCTTCCACGAAGCGTACGTCATGGATATTCATGTCGACGCCCAAGGCCTCAAGAGAACCCAGGTAGAGTTCCTGGATGTTACTTGGCGACGGCTTAAGTACTACCTGGAACTGGTAGTAGTGTTGCAGACGGTTAGGGTTTTCACCGTAACGACCATCGGTAGGACGACGACATGGCTGAACATAGGCGCTGCTCATCGGCTCAGGGCCAAGAGAACGCAAGAAGGTCATAGGGTGGAAAGTGCCCGCGCCTACTTCCATGTCCAGCGGTTGAACGATAGCGCAACCTTGCTGCGCCCAGTATTCCTGCAGGGTTAAGATGAAACCCTGGAATGTTTTTACGTCATGTTTCGTCGTCATGTCTACTACTGTCAGCTTGTGATAGAAAATGGTTTCGATTATACCTTGTTGAAAAAGGCTTATGTAGGTTATTTTTTACCTTAACGGCGGAAAAATAGGAAAAAACACCATGGATGTAAAGCGTTGTGGCTGGGTCGGCGAGGATCCGCTATATAAGGCGTATCATGACGAGGTTTGGGGACGTCCCGTGTATGACGGTCAGGAGTTGTTTGCCAAGCTCTGTCTCGACGGGCAACAGGCCGGTCTCTCCTGGATCACTATACTCAAGAAGCAGCAAAATTATGAGGCGGCCTTTGCCGATTTTGACCCCTATGTCATAGCCAAGTTCGACGAGGCAAAGGTAGAGGAATTACTACAAAATCCCGGCATCATACGTAACAGGCTCAAGGTGAATTCCATCATCAAGAATGCCAAGGGTTACATCGCCTTCGTGGAGCAGGGCAACGACTTCTCTGAGTTTCTCTGGAGTTTCGTCGACGGCCAGCCCAAGCTGAATCATTTTCAACGGCTGGATAAGCTGCCGGCACAGACCCCCGAGTCGGAAGCCATGTCAAAGGCATTGAAAAAGCTTGGGTTTAATTTTGTCGGCCCGACTATCTGCTATGCCTTCATGCAGGCGGTGGGCATGGTCAACGACCACACCGCCGACTGTTTCTGTTACCAAGATAAGTCTAACTAAGGTGCTTAGTAACCTTTAAAGCGCATAGTGGAAGGGTCATCTGTCTGTAGGTAAATGGCCTGAAACTGTGTCTCACCCGTGTCGAGTTGGGTCTGCTTGATAAATGCGTAATTTTTATCAAATTCACTCAATTTATCAATACTTTGTTGGCTGATAGTGTCTGTTGTAAGGCTTAGGACGCAGATTCTGTCTCCGCAGGCATATTTTTCACTGTATATGGTCTCCGGCAAATGGGTGAGTCTGTCCGCCAGAGCCGTCTGGCGCTGTTGGCTGGTGGCATCATAGTTGTCGAGGGACTCGATGAGATCGACATAGGCTTCCTGGTCTTTATCAAATAGCTTTTTTATCTGCTCACCATCAACGACCCCCTGCGCGTCAATTATTTGCGCCACCAGCAGCTTGGCCGAGATCTGCTTGTCGTCCTCTACCTCATTCGATTCGGGTGTATCTGTATCGATCTTATTCCCGCCGTCGGTGTCACTCATAAGGCTTACTGTTTCTACCTTGCTGCTTGTTTGAGTCTGGTCCGGAGACTGACGTTGAGCACTCCTGTCCTGGTCAGGCTGAGCGATGGGAATCTTTGGCTCATCTCTTGGCTGAGCATGGTCTGCCTCTAGCATCAAATAGGCGATGGCCGAGGCGGATAATAGTATGAGTAGGGGGAGTTTTAGGGATTTCATTTCCAGCGTCCTTTTGGTTGTGCTCTTCCAGATTGAGCTTTGGTCGATTAGCTTAGGCTAATTTGCTGGCGAGTGTAAATGCAAGATATAAAAAAAGGGTGTTCCACGTGAAACACCCTTTTTGCTTATTAGGTCATTTTTGATCTGTTTTTAAATTTTTCTGAAATTAAAATTTGTGGATTATCTTTGCCAGATTTTAAAATTGAAAACGTTTAAATTTCGAAGAAAAATGGCTTACGTTTGGTCTTGTCACCATTGAGTTGATTCATCGACTCGGCATCGAACAGCTTACCGTTGACCATGGTGTAACTCACCTTATCTGTGACACGGATATTCTCAAGTGGATTGCCGTCGATAACGATCAGGTCGGCAAGCTTACCTGTCTTGATCGAACCGAGTTGATGATCCATGCCGAAGGTTTCCGCCGGGTTGATGGTTGCCGTCTTCAGCACCTCCATGTTGCTCATGCCACCTTGGGCGAACATCCACATCTCCCAATGAGCGGCTAAGCCTTCACGTTGGCCATGGGCACCTATATTGGGCTTCACACCTAGCTCGTTGAGTTCGTTGGCAACTCTGGCAACGTTGAAATGGTTATAGTGAGCATCGGGTGCGGTAGGGCGACGCATGGAGCGCGCGTCTAGCAGATCGCTTGGCACATACTTAGACAGGCGAGGGTGAGACCAGACATCCGTCTTATCGTACCAATAGTTTTCACCCGAGATACCACCATAGGCCACGACCAGTGTTGGCGTATAGTGAACCTCGGTCTGGCTCCAGAACTGTTTGATGTCGCTGTAGATGGCCGCGGCGGGCAGCGAATGCTCTACCGTGGTGTGGCCGTCTGCTATCATGGTCAGGTTATGCTGCAGCAGGCTGCCACCTTCCGGCACCACCATCATCTCGAGTTCTCTCGCCGCCGCGATTACCTGCTGACGCTGATTGCGCCTTGGCTGGTTATAGCTCTTCACACTGAAGGCGCCAACCTTCTTGAGGCGCTCCAGATGGAACTTGGCGTCGTCTACCGAGTCGATGTGAGAGGTATAGCCGGGTAAGTTAGCCCCATAGAGAATCGTCCCGGTTGAGAAGATTCTCGGCCCGACAATGTTACCGGCCTTCTGCTGCTCAGAGGCGGCGAAGATCTCTGTAGTGTCGTTAGAAGGGTCGTGAATGCTGGTTACACCCAATGCTAGGTTGGCGTAGAGCTCCCAGTTCTGCTGTGGAATGATCTCATTCTCTCCTTGAGCGCCATGGGCGTGGGCATCGAACAGGCCTGGCATTATGCTCTTGCCCTTGATGTCGATAACCTGGGCGCCCTTAGGCACCTGGGTGTTGGCATCGCCGACGGCGATGATCTTGTTGTTCTCGACGATCACCACGCCGTTTTCGATCACATTGTCATCTTCCATGGTGATCACTCGGCCGCCGACGAAGGCTATGGTTCCACGTGGAACATCTGCTTTCTTCTCGAAGCCAATCTGAGTGATCTTAGGTTCGATAGCTGGCGTTTTCTCGTCGGTCTTATAGTCGGCATCGACATCCATCTGGTATAGCTCAGGGCCAAGGGTCCAGTAAAGTTGGTCGCTGTCGCCGTTCCAGCTGATGCTTTCTCCGGCGCGCACGCTGAGCTGAGTCACAGGGAGATTATCGGCCTTAGGACCTATCTCTATGGTCTCGCCATGCTTGGCAAATGGGGTTACCCAAACCTTGAAGCGCTCGGCGAAGGCAAGTTGCTTGCCGTCTGGAGAGACCCTGAATTCGGTGGCATGCTTGCTGGTGTAGTGCACCCGTTTCTGGAAGCCATGCAGGTTGATCGAGGCGAGCTGAGGCGTCTCGCCATGATCCATGAAATAAACACGGTCGCTGTCGGCACCAAACTGGGGTTGAAAGCCATCGGGCGTGATCTTGCGGCTCTCTTTGCCCTTGATGTCGACAACATAGAGGCCGGGTTCCTGTGACCAGGTGAGTGGCGTGATATAACCTCCCTTGATCTTACGGTAAACCACGAGTTCACCATCGGGCGAGAAGGTGGGTTCTACATATTTGCCCGGTTCTTGGGTTAGCGTCTTGCTACGACCGCCTCTGGCGTTGATGACACGAACACTACCCTGTTGGTCGTCGTCCCAGGTAGTGAAGACGATCTTCTTACCGTCGCGAGACCACTGAGGATAGAGTTCTCTGACCTGGTCGTCCAAGTCCGTCAGGCGGCTAACCTTACCCTCGGGTAGACGCTTAACCCAGAGTTTGCCCAGTGCTTCATATACCACCTTGTTGCCGTCCGGTGATACCTGCGCCATGCGCAGCATCTTCACGTCGAAGCTGTCTTGATCGATATTCTGCTTGAAGCGTACCGATGGCTGCACCGCCAGTTCGGTTTTCACCTTGAAGGGGATCTCTTTGACCGATTTGCTCTCCACGTCCAGACGATTGATCTTACCGCCAGCCCAGAAGACTAACTCCTGGTTGTCGGCCGTCCAGCTCATGGTTGGGTAGACGCCATGGATGGCCCAGGTTTCCTGCATATCACGATCTAGCTTGTCGTAAAGCTTGGTTTTCTTGCCAGACTTTAGATCCAATAGGTAGAGGGTAGATTGGAAACCATCACGTTTGATGTAGGCGAGCTTTGTGCCATCCGGGCTCGGGGTTGGGCGAATCGCGCCGCCAGTGCCTTCGATCAATACCTCTATGTCGCCGGTCTGGGTGTCATAGCGTTTGATCTTATAGATGCCTTTCACCGAGTCCTTGGAGTAATGGAAGGTCTTACCCGGGGTGGCATCCTGGCTGAAGTAGACGTAGCGACCATCGGGTGAGTAGGCGGGTTCGCCTAGGTCTTTCTGCTCGTTAGGGCGCTCTGTTAGCTTAACGCCTGTACCGCCGGCAACGTGATATAGCCAGACTTCGCCCGCCCCCAGGCTGCGGCTGCCGGTAAAGTGTTTGCGGCCGATGAGATATTGAGAATCAGGGCTCCAAGCCGGGCTGTTGAGTAGGCGGAAGGTTTCCTTAGTGACAGGGCGCGGATCTGTGCCATCAGCATTCATCACCCAAATATTGTCGCCGCCATCTTCATCTGAGGTGAAGGCGATGTACTTGCCATTGGGGCTATAGACGGGTTGCATCTGCCAGGCAATACCTTGGGCCAAGGGCTTAGCTTCGCCGCCTTCGATAGGCATCTGATAGATGTCACCCAGCAGGTCAAATACGATATGTTTACCGTCTGGGCTGACACTGACATTCATCCAGGTGCCTTCGGTGACATCTATCTTAACCTGTTCCAGCGGAGCCTTGGTCGGGGCATTCACCTGCCAGGCTGAGTCGGAATCTTTGTCCGCCGCCCAGCTGGGCAGGGAAAGGCTGAGGGCGATCGCCGCGCATAGGGGCGTTATTTTTTGTTTTAGCATAGGAGTTCCCAGTTTCATTATTATCCTTAGTTGGGCGCCTTTGAGTGGCTACAGAGAGGGTGTTGTATACAATCAGCACTAGTTATCGCATAAATTCGATAACAGTAAAACCTAAATTCTGTGACATTTGGTGAATGGAGAGGATAGCCTGGATGGCTTAAATTGGGCTTAAGTTAGATAGGCCGAATGCCTTAGTGAATATATCAAGGGAAGGCTAAGTAGGTATTTACCTTGCTGCTAAAGTTGCGTAACCGGGAGTGAAATATGTTTGATAGCAGGCAGCCTAGGTGGCCGCCTGTGGGGGAAAAGATTACCTGAGCTATTCGGCTAACTGTACGCTATCGCCGATACAGATCTCGGCATCGTTGAGCACTCGGCAGGTGACGCCGCCGCGCCAGTCTGGTCGCAGGGCCTCCTCGAGTCCTGCATAGGCCATCTCCATCTTCTTGCAGGGATCGGTTTCGCCCGTGATCTCCAGTTGTAAGGCGCCAATTTGAATCACCTTGCCGAGATCTTTTTCGCCGAAGCTGATGCCATCTATGAGTAAGTTGGCTCTGCGGGTGGTCCAGGGAAGTTCGGTATCGAGAGTCTCGCAGGCGGCGAGCCATTGCTGCGCCGACAGTAGGGTGACCTGACGTTTACCTGGCTTTCCAAATACATCTTGTGCAACCCCTGTGCTGGTGGTGACGAGTGCCGCCGAGGTTTCCAGCATGGGTCCACCTTTGACTACCTTGTAGCTAATGCCTTGTAAACTTGCCATTTCTATCAATCCTTTTGAATGCCGAATCTCAGTGTAAACCGTGACTCGAATCACTGGCAAGGGGAATCGGCTGCGAGCCGGATGAACTTGAAGGAATAGGGGAAGGCGCGGGTCGATTAAGACAGAATAGCATGAGCTACTGCCTTAATCGGTGGAACGCTAGTTGGATTAGAGACCTTTCTTGATCAGATATTGGTAAGGTGTCGACTCGGTCTGGCTGGCGATCAGGGTGTGGTCCATGAACTCGCAGAAACTGGGAATATCACGTGTGGTCGCCGGATCATCGGCGATGATCAGTAGGGTCTCTCCCTCGTTCATCTTGCGCACCGATTTTCTCACCATCATCACAGGCTCGGGACAACGTAGTCCCAGGGCGTCGAGTTGGTGTTGTGCTTGTGCGAAAGGGTCGCTCATATCGTAAACCTTAATTGAAGTGAGACCGGATAAAATCGAGGGGGCTAATATTACGCTAGCCGGGCGTTTAAGCCAAGTCGTGCTCCCTGGATTTGTGATCCTATAAAGGGCGTTTCACGTGAAACACCCTGGATTATACCAGAGAGACGAAACGCGCCTGAGTAACATCTTGCAGAGCCGTTGGGGTGAGTTCGATATCCAGGCCGCGGCGTCCACCACTGACATAGATCTGCGCCAGCTGCTGGGCACTCTCGTCAATAAAGGTGGCAAGTCGTTTCTTCTGCCCAATAGGGCTAACGCCACCTAACACATATCCTGTGATGCGCTGCACCTTTTCCGGGGTGGCCATAGCAGCCTTTTTGGCTTTCGCCGCCTTCGCCAGTTGTTTCAGGTTGAGCTTCTTGTCTACCGGGATGATGGCGACCACCAGAGTGCCGTTATCGAGCTCGGCGACCAGGGTCTTAAAGACCCATTCCTGTGGAAGCTGAAGTTTCTCTGCCGCCTCCAGTCCATAGGCGCCGGCATTGGCGTCGTGTTGATATTCATGGAGACGATAGGGGATCTTGGCCTTATCGAGCATCTTAGTTGCGGGTGTCATGATTCTCTCTTTCTAAGGATTTACGCATCACGTTGACCAATAGGTCTGAGTAGGGAAGTGTAGCGACAAGCTGCCAGCCTAAGCTGTGATAGAGAGCGAGGTTTTTGGCTTCCGTTTGCAGATAGAGGCTGTCTGCGTCGAAGGCTAAGGCATATTGTTCGGCAACGGTGATTAATGCTGTGGCTATGCCCAGACCGCGATGAGAGGGGCTTACATAGATGCCGCCGAGCCAGACGCTATCGGCAGAATATTGAGGGTTTTCCTGATATCTGAGCTGGATGGCGCCGATGGGAACATTGTTATGCAAGGCTACCCAGAGTTGGGGAATGCCGTCTAATTGCAGATATTGGCTCAGGGTGTGGGTCAACTCCGCTTGGCTGCGATTCGGCCCCAGGTGACCCCATTCCTCATGATACCAGCTGGCCACTTGGCCTATGGCCTCAGGCTTGTCTATCAACCGAATAATGTCCATATGCCTCCATCTTAAATCAAGCGCCTGATGTTGATATTACAGTAGTGGTTACGAAGTTAAAGCCAGAAACTATCTTATACCAATCGTAGTAAATAGCTGTTCATTCTAGCTTGTTAAAATGCGCGATAACGGCGTTAGTATTTTTGATTGTAGAATAACTACTTATCTAAAAATCCTGCCTTGTTCTCACGCGTTTTCCCTGCGCTATTTCTGACCATCTACTTACTGTGATTGGTATTAGTCGCTTGAGGCGTAAAAGGCCTACTGAGGAAAGTGTGGTCTTGGTGTTTCACGTGAAACAAAAAAGGAGCGACTGGGGGGTCGCTCCTTTTCTTAGGCAAAACGGTAATGGACGCGTTAGGCGCGTTCGAATACGGTTGCTATGCCTTGGCCCAGACCGATACACATGGTCGCCAGACCTAGGGTCGCATCTTTGCTTTCCATCAGGTTGATCAGCGTGGTCGAGATACGTGCGCCCGAGCAGCCTAGTGGATGACCCAGGGCGATAGCGCCGCCGTTGAGGTTGACCTTCTCATCGACCAGATCCATCAGACCAAGATCTTTCACACATGGCAGTGACTGCGCGGCGAAGGCCTCGTTGAGTTCGATAAGGTCGATGTCATTCATGGTGAGGCCTGCGCGTTGCAACGCCTTCTGGGTGGCTGGTACTGGACCATAGCCCATGATGGCGGCGTCACAACCAGCAACCGCCATAGAGCGGATACGTGCGCGGATTGGCAGACCTAAGGCCTTGGCTTTCTCCTCTTCCATGACCAACATGGCCGAGGCGCCGTCAGACAATGCCGAAGAGGTGCCTGCGGTGACAGTACCATTGGCTGGGTCGAATACCGGACGCAGGGTCGCCAGCGACTCCAGTGAGGTCTCAGGACGAATCACCTCGTCATGCATTACCTTGATCAATGCGCCGTTGGCATCATGACCCTCGATAGCATGGATCTCGTTGGCAAAGCGGCCTTCGACCGTTGCCGCGTGGGCACGTTGGTGTGAACGTACCGCAAACTCATCTTGCTGTTGGCGCGTGATACCGTGCATCTTGCCTAGCATCTCGGCGGTGAGGCCCATCATGCCCGAGGCCTTGGCGACATTGGTAGCCAGGCCTGGGTGGAAGTCGACACCATGGTTCATCGGCACGTGGCCCATGTGTTCGACACCGCCGACGATAAAGGTATCGCCCATGCCTGTCATGATGGCGCGAGCGGCCTGATGAATGGCTTCCATGGAAGACCCACACAGACGGTTTACCGTCACCGCACCGGCCTGTTTCGGAATGCCGGCTAGCAGCGCCGCGTTTCGTGCGATGTTGAAGCCCTGCTCCAGCGTCTGTTGTACACAACCCCAGATTACGTCTTCAATGGTGTTAGGATCGAGTTGAGGATTGCGAACCAACAGGGCCTTCATCAGCTCGGCAGAGAGCGACTCGGCGCGCACGTTTCTGAATACCCCAGCCTTAGAGCGGCCCATGGGAGTACGGATGCAATCTACAATAACTGCTTGTTTCATTATTCTATTCCTTCCGGGTGATTAGGCTGGGTAGTAACTGCCGCTGGTGGCAGCCAGTTCACGCATCTTGTCGGTTACCTGATACAGGCCACCCAGGTGGGCGTACTGGTCAGCAAGGGCGACGAAGTTAGTGACACCTAAGGTGTCCAGGTAGCGGAACACACCTCCTCTGAATGGAGGGAAACCGAGTCCATAAACGAGTCCCATATCGGCTTCGGCTGGCGTGGCTATGATGCCTTCTTCCAGACAACGAACCGTTTCGATGATCATAGGGATCATGGTGCGGGCGATGATCTCGTCGCTGCTGAACTCCTTCTGCTCACCGAAGGCGTTGCCCAGTAGCTCATAGCTGCGCGGGTCGACCTCTTTCTTCGGCTTGCCGCGACGATCCACCGAATATTGGTAGAAGCCTTTTCCATTCTTTTGACCGAAACGTTCGGCCTCAAACATGACGTCGATGGCGTCTTTGCCTTCTTTCGCCATTCTGTCAGGGAAGCCTTCGGCCATAACGGCCTGGGCGTGATGACCCGTGTCCAGACCGACTACGTCAAGTAGATAGGCGGGGCCCATAGGCCAACCGAACTGCTTCTCCATTACCTTGTCGATGGCCGCAAAGTCGGCGCCATCTTCTAGCAGGCCGCTGAAGCCGGCGAAGTAAGGGAAGAGTACACGGTTAACGAAGAAGCCTGGGCAGTCGTTGACCACGATAGGCGTCTTGCCCATCTTGGCGGCGTAAGCCACGACAGAGGCAACAGTCTCTTCTGAGCTATGCTCGCCGCGAATGACCTCAACCAGTGGCATCTTGTGTACCGGGTTGAAGAAGTGCATGCCACAGAAGCGCTCTGGTTTCTGCAGGCTCTTGGCCAGCAGATTGATTGAGATGGTGGAGGTGTTAGAGGTGATGATGGCATCTTCGCCCACGACCTGTTCGACTTCTGCCAGTACGGTCGCCTTCACCTTAGGATGTTCTACCACGGCTTCGACCACGACATCGGCTTGCTTAAGTGCGTTGTAGTCCAGAGTTGCCGTGATGTTGTTGAGCACGCCCGCCATCTTGGCCGGTGTCGAGCGACCACGATTGATCTGCGCCGTGAGCAGTTTGGCTGCCTCGTTGAGGCCAAGATCCAGTGCCGCCTGATTGATATCTTTCATCACGATAGGCGTGCCCTTGCTGGCGCTCTGGTAGGCGATACCGCCACCCATGATGCCTGCGCCCAGCACGGCGGCTGAGTTAACCGTTTGTGCCTGTTTGGCAGCCTTCTTGGCCTTGCCTTTAACCAGCTGGTCGTTAAGGAAGATACCGATAAGCGCCTTGGCTACGTCTGTCTTGGCCAGTTTGATGAAGGCCTGATGTTCTACCTGTAGTGCTTCGGCTCGCTCGCTGGTAGCCGCCTTCTCAATCACTTCGACAACAGCCATAGGTGCAGGATAGTGTTTACCGGCAACCTTGAATACCATGCCCTTGGCGGTGGCAAATGACATCATGGCTTCCAGCTTAGGCAGTGTCAGCGGCGACAGCTTGCGCTGACGACGGGCTTGCCAGTCAATCTTCTCGCTGATGGCATCTTGCAGCATCTGGCGCGCCGCCGTTTCCAGCAATTCTGGAGCAACTACGGCGTCGATGGCGCCAACCTTGAGGGCGGCTTCTGGGCGCTGATCTTTACCTGTGGTGATCCACTCAAGTGCGTTGTCGGCACCTATCACGCGAGGCAGACGCACAGTACCGCCAAAGCCAGGGATGATGCCCAGCTTAGTCTCTGGCAGGCCGATACGTGCCGAGGTGTCGGCGATACGTAAGTCTGTGGCTAGGATAGTTTCGCAGCCGCCGCCCAGGGCGAAGCCCTTGACGGCCGAGATAGTTGGGAAGGGCAGATCTTCGAGCTTGTTAAACACCTTGTTGGCATCTTCCAGCCAGCCCTGCAGCACGCTGTCGTCTTGTGCAAAAAGTCCCAGGAATTCTGTGATGTCGGCGCCTACGATAAAGGCATCTTTGCCCGAGGTGAGCATCAGGCCCTTAACCCCTTGGGTTTGTGCTAGGGCATCGAGTGCGTCGTTAAGGGAGTTGAGGGTTTCTCGATCAAACTTATTGACTGAGCCCTCGGCGTTAAAACAGAGCCGAGCGATATTGTCTTCAAGTAATTCCACTTGAATCGTAGGACTTTGGTAGATCATTGCTTGCTTCCTTATTGCTTAAAGAGCGCCACCCACTATTAGAATCTTATAGCGTAGGTAAAAATCTCTATCTTACAGCAGGCCATCATTTGACCAGTTGCTGCTCAGTGTGCGTCTAAATCAGATAAATTTCAACACCCAATTTAAACACTTGTTTAATTTTGTTCGATTAGGGGGATTTTTGCCCTTATGTTAGACTCACTAGATCATAGTCGCTGTGCTAAAAATAGGGCCTTGGGATCGCGTTTTTCATCCAAAAGAATGGGGTGCAACCTAGGGCCACAGAAGAATAACAGGAAGCTTATTATGGAAAACTTAGCCACCCTCTATCCCGCCCATATTACTGAACTGAACCGGCGCGTTGCCGAGATCACCGCAAGAGAGCAGTTGGCCGGCTTAGTGATTCATTCGGGTCAGCCCCATCGTCAGTTTCTCGATGATCTGGATTACCCCTTTAAGGTCAATCCGCACTTCAAGGCCTGGCTTCCGGTTATCGATAATCCCCACTGCTGGCTGATCGTCAATGGCCGCGACAAGCCGCAACTCATCTTCTATCGTCCGGTGGATTTTTGGCATAAGGTAGCCGATCTGCCAGAGGATTTTTGGACGACCGAGATAGAGATCAAGGTGCTGACCAAGGCCGATAAGGTGGCAGATCTGCTGCCGGGCAAGTTGCAGGAGTGGGCCTATATTGGCGAGCATCTGGATGTCGCCGATGTGCTGGGCTTCGGTAGCCGTAACCCCGAGGCGGTGATGAGCTACCTGCATTATCACAGAGCCAGCAAGACAGCCTATGAGTTGGCCTGCATGCGCCGGGCGAGTGAGATCGGTGTGCGGGGTCATGTGGCGGCCAAGAGTGCCTTCTATGCGGGCGCGAGCGAGTTTGAGATCCAGCAAGCTTATCTGGCTGCGACCGATATGGGCGAGAATGATGTGCCCTACGGCAACATCATCGCACTGAATCAAAACGCCTCAATCTTGCACTACACAGCGCTGGAGCATGTGTCGCCCAAGCAGCGACTCTCGTTTCTTATCGATGCCGGTGGTAGCTTCCATGGCTATGCCTCGGACATTACCCGTACCTACGCCTTCGAGAAGAACCTGTTTGGCGATCTGATCGCCGCCATGGACAAGTTACAGCTGGCCATCATAGAGATGATGCGTCCGGGCGTGAAGTATGTGGATCTGCATCTGGCGACGCACCAGAAGCTGGCGCAGCTGCTGCTGGACTTCAAGCTGGTGCAAGGCGATCCACAGGGGCTAATAGAGCAGGGTATCACCAGCGCCTTCTTCCCCCATGGTCTGGGGCATATGTTGGGCCTACAGGTACATGATATGGGCGGCTTCCTCCACGACGAGCGCGGCACCCATATCGCGCCGCCGGAGGCGCATCCCTTCCTGCGTTGTACTCGTACCCTGGCGGCGAACCAAGTGCTGACCATAGAGCCAGGGCTTTACATCATCGACAGCCTGCTCAATGAACTGAAACAGGATGGTCGCGCCGATTGGGTTAACTGGCATATGGTGGATCAGATGCGCCCCTTCGGTGGTATTCGTATCGAAGACAATGTGATCGTCCATAGCGATCACAACGAGAATATGACTCGCGATCTGGGTCTGCACGGTTAACAGGTAAGGCGTTTTTGAGCGAGAGTTATCCCATTCCGGCCAAGCCGGTCACCATAGAGGAAGAGATAAAGCATAGCCGCTTTATCTCTTTTCTATTTCACTGTCCATCTGAAGATGCGCTGAAGTGTGCGCTTACTAACATTAAGGCCGAGTATCCGGGGGCGAATCACTATTGCTACGCTTTTATCGCCGGTGCACCGGACAACAATGTGGCCATGGGCAGCAGTGATGATGGTGAGCCGTCCGGCAGCGCCGGGCGTCCTATGCTGGCCAGCCTGCAAGGTGCCGAAATTGGTGAGATAGGCGCCGTCGTGGTGCGCTATTTTGGTGGTACTAAGTTAGGTGTTGGTGGCCTGGTGCGCGCCTATAGCTCTGGCATCAAACAGGGGCTGGCGCAGCTGGAGACCGAGATAAAGCAGATCCGTTATCCGGGGCGAGTGGCGTGCGACTATCATCAGCTCAAAGATGTGGAGCACTTTCTTGAGCTCTGTGAGGGGTTGGTTGTCGATAAGGTGTTTACCGACAGGGTGAGCCTGAGTTTCGAGATGCCCAAGGCGACTCAGAGCCGTTTCAATCAGGAACTCGCGACCCTGAGTCATGGACGCCTCAAGGCGGAGTTTTCTGACTGATGCCCAAGCGGAAGCGAGAGCGGGCTAACATGTTCGCAAAGGGCTTTTTGCCTTGGGTCACAAAGCGCCAATAAATTTTATACAACTGCCGGGATAAACTATGCGAGAATGCGCCAGTGCGTCTTCGCTAACGGAATAATAAAAACGCCCTAATGCAATATAGAACCATTATAAGAATTACAGGCCTACTCATGGGGCTGTTTTCTTTGTCGCTTCTGCCGCCAGCGCTGGTTGCCGTGATCTACAAAGATGGCGGGGGCACCGCCTTTCTGCAGGCCTTCTTCCTCAGCTTGTTACTCGGCTTCGTGCTCTGGTATCCCAACAGACGTCACAAGAAGGACCTGCGCACCCGCGAGGGCTTCATGCTGGTGGTGCTCTTCTGGGGCGTGCTGGGCTCCATAGGTGCCGTGCCTTTTATCTTCTCCAGTCAGCCGGATCTCTCGCTCACCGACAGCTTCTTCGAGTCCTTCTCGGCGCTCACCACTACAGGGGCGACCGTGCTGGTGGGGCTCGATAGCCTGCCCAAGGCGATCCTCTTCTATCGCCACCTATTGCAGTGGCTCGGCGGCATGGGGATCATCGTCCTGGCGGTAGCCATCCTGCCCGTGCTCGGGATTGGGGGGATGCAGCTCTACCGTGCGGAGATCCCCGGGCCGGTGAAAGACAGTAAGATGACGCCGCGAATCGCCGAGACCGCCAAGGCGCTCTGGTATATCTATCTGGCGCTGACCATCGCCTGTGCCTTCGCCTACTGGGTCGCCGGCATGGATGTGTTCGACGCCATCTGTCACTCGTTTTCTACCATCGCCATCGGCGGCTTCTCTACCCATGACGCCAGCATGGGCTACTTCGATAGCACGGCGATCAACATGGTGTGTGTGGTGTTTTTGCTCATCGCGGCGCTGAACTTCAGCCTGCACTTTGCGGCCTTTACCCGCCGCGGCATCAACCTCAAGGTCTACCTGAGAGACGCCGAGTTTAAGGCGCTTATCGTGATCCAGCTGGCGCTGACGCTGATCTGTTTTGCGACCCTGTACCATACCGGCATCTATGACAGCGCCGAGGAGACCTTCGACTTCGCCCTGTTCCAGGCGGTCTCTATCTCGACCACGGCCGGCTTCGGTACCGAAAGCTTCCATATGTGGCCGCTGTTCCTGCCTATGCTGCTGATCTTCTCCAGCTTCATCGGTGGCTGTGGCGGCTCGACCGCCGGCGGCATCAAGGTGATGCGGATGATCTTACTGCTGCTGCAGGGCTCCCGAGAACTCAAACGCCTTGTGCACCCACGGGGCATGTTCTCCATCCGCATCAATGGCAAGGCGCTGCCGGATCGCATCATAGATGCGGTATGGGGCTTCTTCTCTGCTTACGCCCTCGTTTTTGTGGTTTGCATGTTGATCCTGATGGCGCTGGGCATGGATAATATCACCGCCTTCAGCGCGACCGCGGCCTGTTTGAATAATCTGGGGCCCGGGCTAGGTGAGGTGGCCAGTAACTATGCCAGCATTGGCGATGGCGAGAAGTGGGTGTTGGTGGTGGCCATGCTATTCGGCCGATTGGAAGTGTTTACCTTATTGGTGTTGTTTACACCGACTTTTTGGAAGAATTAATGAGTCGTACCCTAATTATCTATTCGACCGTAGACGGTCAGACGAAAGCCATCTGTGATCAGATTGCCGAGCAGTGCAAGTCGGATACCCAGCTGGTGACCATGGTCAGCCTGGAAGAGGCGCAGTCGGTCAATCTCTCCTATTTTGACAAGGTCATCATAGGGGCGAGCATTCGTTACGGCAAACACAGACCCGAGCTGTTCCAGTATGTGAATCGCCACAGAGCCGTGTTAAACGGCAAGAAGAACGCCTTCTTTACCGTGAACGTGGTGGCAAGAAAGCCGGAGAAGAATACGCCCGAGACTAACCCTTACATGAAGAAGTTTCTGCAGCTGTCGCTGTGGCAGCCTCAGCAGCTGGGGGTCTTTGCGGGTAAGATCGATTATCCCAAGTATGGTTTCTTCGATAAGTTCATGATCCGTTTCATCATGTGGATCACTAAGGGCCCCACAGATACCTCGGGTACCTATGAATTTACCGATTGGGATAAGGTGCAGGAGTTTGCGAAAGCCTTTAGCGAGCGTTAAAGGCTTTCATCTTCGCAGGAATTATACGCAGTAACGCTTGTAGAGAATCGAGATCACCTCGGTGACCTGCTCATTCTTCAGTGTGTAGTAGACGATCTGTGAGCTCTTGCGGGTCGCCACCAGATCTTCGGCGCGCAGTACCGCCAGGTGTTGTGACAACGCAGACTGGCTCAGAGGCACGTTTTCATTTAGTTGTGTCACGCTCAGTTCATTGTCGAGTAGCTGGCACAAGATCATCAGTCTATAGGGATTTGCTATTGCCTTAAGCCACTTGGCTGCGCTCTGGGCATTGGTGACCATT
Source organism: Shewanella halotolerans (assembly GCF_019457535.1). Taxonomy (NCBI): domain Bacteria; kingdom Pseudomonadati; phylum Pseudomonadota; class Gammaproteobacteria; order Alteromonadales; family Shewanellaceae; genus Shewanella; species Shewanella halotolerans. The sequence goes on from NZ_CP080417.1 coordinate 27,020, forward strand.
GCATCTACATCAATATCTTTTTGCATACGGCAACTCTCTTGTACTCTATTAATTAGATTATTCTAATTGAATGGGAAAGTGAAAGCAATGATACTCAGCCAGCCTGGGTAACTCAATGGGAGCCGACCTGTGTCCTTTTAGGATTGCTCATGATTTTGTAGTTATTTTACCCCGAGTTAAATATCCAATTGGTGGTGTATTTCACAAAAACCTTAACTAAATTGTGATCCAATTTGGGGTTTCTCCCGCACTTTGCTGCAACAATGTGGCTCTCTTTTCCGATACAGATGAGTCGCTTATGGCTTCAGTACTAATTGTTTACTATTCTCGCGGTGGTCATACGGCCAAGATTGCCCAGGCGATGGCGGCGCACTTGAACACTCAAGGGCATAGTTGTGACGCCCTGCGTATTGGCGAGTTTGAGCATATCGATTGGGAAAAATACGACTATGTTGCCGTGGGCGCCTGCGTGCTCTATGGCAGCTACCATAAGTCTGTGTTCGAATTTGTCACCAGCTATCAGGTCGAGCTGGCGGCCAAGCCCAACAGCTTCTTCAGCGTCAACGTGGTGGCCCGTAATCCCGAGAAACGGATCCCCGAGAACAACAAGTATCTGCAGAAGTTTATCGAGCTCTCTCCCTGGAAGCCGAAGGACGTTAAGGTGATTGCCGGCAAGGTGGATTACCCCTCCTGGCGTTGGTATGACAGGTGGATGATCCAGCTGATCATGAAGATTACCGACGGCCCAACCGATCCTAAGGCGGTGATCGATTACACAGACTGGGAAGACGTTAAGTTATATGCCGAGCATCTGCTAACCCTCAAGGATTAGCCTCTACTCTCTGTTCATTGCGCCCTGGCAACAGCCCTTGCCTCGGCGTGATCTTGCTTGTCACCTGGTCTGACCTCTGGTAGCCTTTGCCCTTCATTTAAGGGAGCCGGGTGAGATGAACCTCTATTTTCGTTTGTTTTGGTTGATGTTTTGGCGGGTACGCCATTGTCGTCGTATCGATTTTCTGGGCACGAGTACCATTAGCTATCGCGCCTTGCCGCTGGATTGCGACATTAACCTGCACCTGACTAACTCCCGCTATCCCGCCCTGATGGATCTGGCCCGTACCTACATGTTGGCCGAGATGGGGCTGCTGAAACGCTTCTTGAAACTCAAGTGGTTGCCGATCGTCAACGCCGCCGAGTTCACCTATATTCGCGACATCAAACCCCTGTGTAAATTCGACATTCAGAGTCGAGTGGTGGGTTGGGACGAGAAATACTTCTATGTCGAGCAGCGCTTCGTCAGCGGCGACACCCTTCACTGTATCGTGCATGTGCGCGGCGTGTTCGTGAACAACCGCAAGCAGGTACCGATTAAGGAGATGCTCAAGGAGGCGGGCTTCGAAGGTCCCGAACCTTGCCTACCACCGGAAATCGAGAAGTGGAAAGCCTTCCTCACGCTGAAGAAAGAGCGTAACCTGCCAGCTTAACTTTTTTAGGGAATGGGGCGAAATCCGGCCTGCACTGCGGCGCGGGTGAGTTCTATCTCTTCCTGTACCTGGATCCAGGCGCCTCGGGTGTTGGCCTGATTCAGGTATCTATCGATGGGATCCAGCTGGTACAGCTTGAAGCGATTTCTGGCGTGGATCAGGCAAGGGATCAGGGCGCAATCTGCCATGGTAAAGGCATCGCCGCAGAGCCAGTGATGCCGCTGCAACTTATCGTTCAACTCATTCAGTAGCAGCATGATTTCCTTCTCTAACTGTCTCGCCTTAATCGGATTGTCCTCTTCGCGGGCATCCATCTGTTCCAGTAGATAGAGGGGATTGTTCAGGTCGTTGTCGATGAGACGATCGTACAGGCGCACCTGTAGGCGCTGAGAGTAATCCTGTGGCAGCAGCCGGGTGCCGGTGGCAAATTCATGGTCTACATAGTCGATGATGATGCTGGATTCGGGCAAGAGCTCGCCGGTGCGGGTCTTGAGCAGGGGTAATTTCCCCAAGGGATACTGCTGCTTAAATTGGTTGCGGGAAAAGGGATCGCTCAGCTCTATCACCCTGGGATAGAAGTTGGCCTGTTTCTCGTAGAGGGCGATCAAGACTTTTTGGGAATATCGTGACAGGGGATGGTAGAAGAGTTCCATCAAATGCACCTCCCATTTGCCCAGAACCAATAAGCTAATCTTAGTCCGAAATCCCGCATCTGGCCTGCTTTTAGCTCGTTTTATGCCGTCGGTGTGAGTCGCTCGGTCAGCAGTTCGATGAGTGCCCTGACTCTTGGCGGGATCACCTCAAGATAGGGATGTACCAGGTAGAGGGCACCTCGTCCCAGATGATAGTCTGGCAGTAGCTGTACCAGCTGACCATTGGCAAGGTGCTGGCTTATCAAGGGAGAAGGCAGTAAGGCAACGCCCAGCCCCTGCATCACCAGGCTCAGGGTTCCCTGTAGGCTGTTGCAGTTGATAAAAGGGCTAAGCTGCAGGCGGACACGCTCACCTTCGCTGTTTTCAAACTGCCAATGCCTGGGGAGCCTGTCGCCCGCCAGGCCAATCCAATGATGATGGCTGAGATTGTCCGGATGCACAGGTGCGCCATGGTGCGCAACATAGTCTGGGCTCGCTACCAGATACTCATCGAAGCGGCCCAGCCTGGTCTCGTTGACACTGGGCTGACTGGCGGCGCCTATCTGAATCGCTACATCTATCTGATGCTCGGTGAGGTCCAGCTGTCTGTCCTGAATCAGTAGGGAGAGATGCACCTTGGGATAATGCTGGTGAAACGCCTTGATGATGGGGGCTATCACTCCATCGCATAGCGCCTGGGGGACGGCGAGGGTGATGCTGCCTTGCAGCTCCGCATCTGCTGGCTGCAGCGAGGTTTCCGCCTGCTTGGCGAGTTTGAGCAGCTCGGCGCAGTAGCGGTAAAAGGACTGACCCTCCTGGGTGAGCGACAGGCTACGGGTGGTCCTGTTTAAAAGACGCGACTGGCATCTGTGCTCCAGTTTCTTTAGGTGTTGACTCACCATGGAGCGGCTAATGTTTAGCGACTCGGCGGCGCGGGTCAAGGAGCCCTGCTCGACCACACTGGCAAAGACCAACATACGATAGAGTTGTGATGCGTCCATAATTAACCTCAACGGCCTCTCACCGGTCTAGGTGCAAGCCAATTGCAATCATCTCTGGTTATTGTTTATTAATGTTGTAAAAATAAACCCATATATGGGTTATTTATTGTTCATGGTAACCAATATGTCAAAGTTAGCCGGGGTCGTCTCGAGTCGTTTGGTGGGTGATCGACATGGAAGCATGTCACGTAATCTGTATTCAACAAGCATTTAAGGAGCTGCTTATATTATGGCGCGATTAGAATCGTTCGACAGTATTTACCAGCGCGCCTGTGAGCGCAAAGGCGGCGAAGCCGGTTTGGCCGCCCGCCTGCCTGAGGTGTTATCTCAGGATCAGATTGCCGAGTATACGGATGCCGAGCTGCTGTCAGAGCTGAGTAAGAAGGTGTTTCAATCGGGATTTGTATGGCGCATCGTCGACAACAAGTGGCCGGCCTACGAGGCGGCCTTCTTCAACTTCGAGCCCCACAAGATCTTGATGCTATCGCCTGAGCAGATCCAGCAGCGTGCTAGCGACCCCGAGTTGATCCGCCACCTGAAGAAGACCATGGCGATATATGATAACGCCATGATGGTGCATGATATTAAGCTCGCTCACGGCAGTTTTGCCAAGTTTATTGCTCGGTGGCCCAGCGATAATATCGTGGGACTCTGGGCCGAGCTGAAACGCCTGGGCTGCCGACTGGGTGGCAATACCGGCCCCTATTTTCTGCGCACCATAGGCAAAGATACCTTTCTGCTGACCGAAGATATCAAGGGATATCTTCAGGCTCACAAACTGATCGATGCCGGTTTTACCTCTAAACGTGGCCTGACCCAGGTGCAGGAGGTATTCAATGAATGGCAGGGGCAGTCGGGCCGCTCTCTGGCGGAGATCAGCCGTATCCTCGCCTGTGGCGTGGGTGATAACCGGATATAACCTAGCTTCGTCTAAACATCGGGGATAAGTATTCTGACCCCCATGGATGGGGGAATGCCAAAAAATGTCAGGAACATCAGAGGCCATGGACACCGGGGATATCTTTGGCCATATACAAAGCCCCTCTTTGTCCACTGACCCCCATGGATGGGGCAAATGCCAAAAAATGTCAGGAACATTTTTGGCCCTATACAAAGCCCCTCTATGCTCATCCCTGAGCACCGGGGATAAGCACATCCATGTGCAAAAAAGCCAGCCCGAGGGCTGGCAAAGACGTGCAGAGATTGGAAACTGCTGTGCTTAGAAACTCTTGCTGACGCCGATAACGACTCGGTCATCAAAAATCTTGGTTTGTGTACCGTAAACCTTGTGGCTCTCATCCACTGTGCTGCCGTGGTATCTGAGATCGAAACTCAGGCCGGCAAAGGTTTTGCTGACACCCAGGTTCCAGTGGCCCCAGCCTTCGGCGCCGTTACCGTCTAGATCTTGATAGCCGACGCTGGCAGACAGGTTAATGCCATTGTCGAACTGGTAGCTTGGATGGATGGCGTAGTTCACGCCTTGCCAGCCATCGACACCGAACCAGTCATCGACCGTCGGGGTCACTTCCAGTTGCAGCTTGGTGCGGCCGAACTGCTTACCCACCTTGAGCCATAACTCTGTGTAGTTAGAGTATGAGGCGCCCGGGTAGAGGTAGGAGAAGAGCATGACATCATAGGTGATACCTGAATCGCCGAAGGTGCCCGCCTTACCTATGTAGGGTGCGGTGACGATTTCGAGATTTGGATCGGCAAACTTGATGTTGGAGGCATACACACCGCCGTACCAACCCTGATCGTTTCCCCATCCCAGTGTGCCTTGCACGACAGGGACATCGCCATCCATGGTTTCTGATTCACCACGAAAGACATAGTCTGAGGCAAAGGTCAGCTTGCCTGTGATATTGCCGCCTAAGACTTGGGTGTCTTGCGCTTCGGCCATGACGCCACTTGTGGCTAACAGGCTGCCAAGGAGTATCGAGCATTTTAACTGGGTTAAGGTCTTCATCATCTTCATCTCATCTAGCTGTTGTTTGGCTGATGAGGCGACTATAGGCGCAAGATGTGAATGGCCTTGTCGGCACAGATGAACTGATCAAATAAAGATGTGAACAATTATGAATAGGTCTGAATTAACCCCATGTTTCATATGGTGTTAGTTTTCATCATGCCTGGATGACAGGGATCACATTTTAGACACAAAAAACGCTAAAACAGGGTGAAAACACGCAATTTTTAACTGTTTTTTAACAAGAAAACATGATTAAAAATAAAAATTTGCATTAACTTACAATATCTCTGCCCACATCTTCTTGTTGACCTCGGCTAGGTGTGAGATAAATAGTTTCTAAATCTTTTTTTAATTTTGCTTCCTCAAGATACCCCATAGCGCCTTACCCGTGCATGGGTGTTTTTTGTTGCGGCTTTGATTAGGAGTTCTCATGCGGCAAATAGTAAAAATTGCCTCGTTAGTTAGTGTGGCGTTATGGATAACAGGTTGTGGCCAGGACGAGAACCAAGGTCATTCGGCAGCAGCCCCAAGAAGCATGGAGGTTGGGGTGGTTCAGGTTGTCGAGCAGCCCCAGGCTATTCAGGTTGAGCTACCGGGTCGCAGCAAGGCATATCTTGAGGCCGAGGTGCGTCCTCAGGTGTCGGGTATCATCACCGAGCGCGGCTTCGTCGAGGGTGGTGAGGTAACCGAAGGCCAATCTCTCTATCAGATCGATTCATCGACCTATAAGGCGGCGCTGGTCAGTGCCGAAGCCGATCTGGCCCGTGCCAATGCCAGCCTGGTGTCTGCCAAGGCCAAGGCGGCCAGATATAAGGCCTTGATCAAGACTGATGCTATCAGCCAACAAGATTTCGACGAGGCTGATGCCCTCTACAAAGAGGCGCTGGCTAACGTGACTGTGGCTAAGGCGGCGATTAATACGGCTAAGATTAACCTGGAATACACTCAGGTGAAGGCGCCTATCTCGGGCCGTATCGGTAAATCTTCCGTGACTGCCGGTGCCCTGGTGACAGCGAATCAGAGCGCCGCACTGGCGACGATTCAACAGCTGGATCCTATCAACGTCGATATCGCCCAATCCAGTGCTCAGCTGCTACGTCTCAAGGCCAAGCTTAAGCAGGGACAACTGCAGGCGGCTGACAATGCCGATGTACGTCTGATCCTGGAAGATGGTACGGAATATGAGCACATGGGGTCTCTCAGGTTCGCCGAGGTGAGTGTCGATGAAAACACTGGCTCGGTAACCCTAAGGGCCGAATTCCCTAACCCGGATGGCGTATTGCTTCCTGGCATGTATGTGCGCGCCGTATTGAACGCGGGTACAGATCCTAAGGCGATTCTGGTACCGCAGAAGGCGGTTACCCGTAATACCAAGGGTCAGGCCGTTGCCATGGTGATTGGCGCCGAGAGCAAGGTTGAGCCAAGAGTCGTGACGACCGCCGAGGTGATCGATCATCAGTGGCGCATCACCAGCGGCTTGAAGGCTGGCGATCAGCTGATTGTCGAGGGATTACAGAAGATACGTCCGGGCGCCCCTGTAGTGGGTAAACCACTCAGCGAGATGCAATCAGACAAGCAACCACAGAAGTAAGGTAAAGTTATGGCTCGTTTTTTCATCGATCGCCCTATCTTTGCCTGGGTGATTGCAATTATTGTTATGTTGGCCGGGGTGCTCTCTATCATGAAGCTTCCCGTGTCGCAGTACCCGAGTATTGCGCCGCCGACCGTGGTGATTAACGCCATCTATCCGGGTGCGTCTGCCAAGACCATGGAAGACACTGTGACCCAGGTGATCGAGCAGCGCATGACGGGTATCGACCATCTGCGTTACATCTCGTCTACCAGTGACAGCTTTGGTAACGCGCAGATCACCCTGACGTTCAATGCCGAAGCCGATCCCGATATCGCCCAGGTTCAGGTGCAGAACAAGTTGCAGCTGGCGATGCCTCTGCTACCGCAAGAGGTGCAGGCGCAAGGGGTTAAGGTCAACAAATCCAGCTCGGGTTTCTTGATGGTATTGGGCTTCGTGTCCCAGGATGGCTCGTTGGAGAAGAATGATATCTCCGACTATGTGGGCTCTAACATCTTAGACCCTATGAGCCGTGTACCCGGTGTGGGTGAGATCCAGCTGTTCGGTGCCCAGTACGCCATGCGTATATGGCTAGACCCGCTCAAGCTGACCCAATACAACCTCACCAGCCTGGATATCATGGCCTCGATTCGTGAGCAGAATGCTCAGGTGTCTGCGGGTCAGTTGGGCGGCGCGCCCTCTATTGCGGGTCAGGAACTCAACGCCACGGTAACGGCTCAGAGTCGTCTACAGACCGCCGAAGAGTTTAGAAAGATCATCATCAAGTCCGATCCGTCGGGCGCTAAGGTTTACCTGGAAGATGTGGCCCGAGTCGAACTGGGGTCGGAAAGCTATTCGGTAGAGTCCTTCTATAACGGCCGTCCGGCTGCCGGTCTGGCGATCAAGCTGGCTACGGGGGCTAACGCCCTGGCGACCGCCGAGCGCGTGCGTGAGAAGGTCGATGAGATGAAGCCCTTCTTCCCGCAAGGGCTGGAAGTGGTTTATCCCTATGACACCACCCCCTTCGTTGAGAAATCGATCGAGGGCGTAGTGCATACCCTGCTGGAAGCCGTGGTACTGGTGTTTGTGATCATGTACCTCTTCCTGCAGAACTTCCGTGCGACCCTGATCCCGACCATCGCGGTACCTGTGGTACTGCTGGGGACCTTCGCCATCCTGTCGGCTACCGGCTTCTCGATCAACACCCTGACCATGTTCGCCATGGTGTTGGCCATCGGTCTGCTGGTGGATGACGCCATCGTGGTGGTAGAGAACGTCGAGCGTGTGATGTCCGAAGATGGCTTGAGCCCGATAGAGGCCACCAAGAAGTCGATGGATCAGATCACCGGCGCCCTGGTGGGTATCGGTCTGACCCTGTCGGCGGTATTCGTGCCTATGGCATTCATGTCGGGTTCGACCGGTGTGATCTATCGTCAGTTCTCCGTGACTATCGTATCGGCCATGGCGCTTTCTGTGCTGGTGGCGATCATCCTGACGCCGGCACTGTGTGCCACCATGCTGAAGCCGATTGCCAAGGGCCACCATGCGGTCGAGACGGGCTTCTTCGGTTGGTTTAACCGCACCTTCGACAAGATGACCTCGCGTTACGAGGCTGGCGTGGCAGCGATGATCAAGCGCGCTGGTCGCGTCATGTTGATCTACGTGGCCCTGACGGTAGCCGTGGGTTGGATCTTCATGCGCATGCCGACCGCCTTCTTGCCGGACGAAGACCAGGGTATCTTGTTTACTCAGGCGATCCTGCCGACTAACTCGACCCAAGAGACGACCAAGAAGGTGATGAGCAAGATCTCCGACTTCTATCTCAACGAGACGGGCGACAGCGTCAAGTCGGTATTTAGCGTATCTGGCTTCAGCTTCGCCGGTAGTGGTCAAAACATGGGTCTGGCCTTCGTGGGCATGAAAGACTGGTCTGAGCGTACCGGCCCGGGTCAAGATGTTAAATCGGTCGCCGGACGTGCCATGGGTATGTTCATGCAGATGAAGGAAGCCTTCGTGTTTGCCTTCGTACCGCCTGCGGTGATCGAGCTGGGTACGGCAAACGGTTTCGATTTCTATCTGCAAGATAGAAATGGCCAAGGCCATGAGAAGCTGCTCGAGGCCCGCAACATGCTGCTGGGCATGGCGTCGCAGAATCCTAACCTGGTGGGCGTGCGTCCAAACGGTCAGGAAGATGCGCCTATGTATCGCATCCATATCGACCACGCCAAGCTTCGCGCACTGAGTATCGATATCGACGCGGTCAACAGCGTGCTGGGCACTGCCTGGGGTGGTAGCTATGTGAACGACTTCATCGACCGTGGTCGTGTGAAGAAGGTCTATGTACAGGGTGATGCCCAGTACCGTATGCAGCCGGAAGACCTCGATACCTGGTATGTGCGTAACAGCCAGGGTGAGATGGTACCTTTCTCGGCCTTCGCCACAGGTACCTGGGAATATGGTTCGCCGCGTCTAGAGCGCTTCAACGGTCTGCCTGCGATGAACATCCAGGGGGGTACGGCACAAGGTTATAGTACGGGTGCGGCCATGGCCGACATCGAGGCCATGGTGGCCAAGCTACCACCAGGATTCGGCGTCGAGTGGAACGGCCTGTCATACGAGGAACGTCTCTCGGGTAACCAGGCACCGGCGCTGTATGCCCTGTCTATCATGGTGGTCTTCCTGGTATTGGCGGCCCTGTATGAGAGCTGGTCTGTGCCGTTTGCGGTGATCTTGGTGGTGCCACTGGGGATTATTGGTGCCTTGCTGGCGATGAATGGTCGCGGCCTGCCTAACGACGTGTTCTTCCAGGTGGGTCTGTTGACTACCGTAGGTCTGGCGACCAAGAACGCCATCCTGATCGTCGAATTCGCCAAAGAGTTCTACGAGAAGGGCGCGGGTCTGGTGGAAGCGACCCTGCACGCGGTGCGTGTGCGTCTGCGTCCAATTCTGATGACCTCGTTGGCCTTCGGTCTGGGTGTTGTGCCACTGGCCATCAGCTCGGGCGTAGGCTCGGGTAGCCAGAACGCTATCGGTACCGGCGTATTGGGCGGCATGATGAGTTCGACCTTCCTGGGGATCTTCTTTATCCCTATCTTCTTCGTGATCGTCGAGCGTATCTTCAGCAAACGCGAGAAGAAGGGCGCCGAAACTCAGGTCGCCGACTCGACACCGCAAGAATAGGCATTAGCTAACTCGTCAAAAAGCCCGGTAATAACCGGGCTTTTTATTGCCTAACATATTGCACTTGATGGTTATTTATTGAAAGATAATCGGCTAATAATAAGCCGTTAGGTAACCTAAGATGTCCCTATATTCTCGCGCTACGCTCCTCTGTCTCGCCGCCTTCGGCGCATCCGCCATGGCGGAGACCAGCGGCCCTCAACCGGCCCAAATCTCGTTAAATAACACTTATATCAATGATGCCATCTTGCCGCCGAGCATCACCTGGCAAGGCGCCAGCGAAGCCTTGCTGCGCGCGGCAGATGACCCTTGGGCGACCCCCTTCGAGCAGGGCGGTCTCAAGTCCAGCCCCAGTTATGATGATACCTTCGCCTGGCTGGATAAGCTGCTCGCCACCAGCGATAAGCTCCGCAAGGTTTCCTTGGGTAAGAGTCCTCAGGGGCGAGATATCTGGATGATAGTGGCGAGCCAGGAGGGGGCAGCGACCCCCGATGAACTCCAGGCCAATGGTAAGCCAACACTCTTGGTGCAGGCGGGGATCCACTCGGGCGAGATAGATGGCAAGGATGCGGGCATGATGTTGCTGCGCGACATGGTCATGGGAGACAAGCAGGCGCTGTTAACCGGTGCGAACCTCCTCTTCGTGCCTATCTTCAGCGTCGATGCCCACGAGCGCAGCGGCCAGTTTAACCGGGTCAATCAGAGGGGCCCGGTGGAGATGGGCTGGCGTACTACGGCCAATAATCTCAACCTTAATCGCGACTATGCCAAGGCAGATACCCTGGAGATGCAGCATATGTTGGCGGCGATTAATCGCTGGCAGCCGGATCTCTATATCGATGTGCATGTCACCGACGGCATAGATTATCAGTATGATGTCACCTTCGGCTATAACCTGGCCCAGGGGCTGAGTCCCGCCAGCTATCGCTGGCTTAACGACAAGTATCGTCCCAAAGTCGAGCATGCGCTCAGCGCTCAGGGACATGTGCCCGGCCCCTTGGTGTTTGCCATCGATAATCGCGACCTGAACCAGGGGCTCTCCTTGTGGAATGCCAGCCCACGCTACTCTAACGGTTATGGTGATGCCCGCCATCTGCCGACCATATTGATTGAGAATCATAGCCTCAAGCCCTTCAAGCAGAGGGTACTTGGCACCTATGTGATGCTGGCCTCGACCCTGGAGGTGCTGGGCGAGCAGGGCACGGCGCTGCGCAGCGCCATCAAGCAGGACAGCTACCGTTATAGCGACCGCATCACACTGACCTGGCAGTCAGAGACCCAGCCTAAGGGATGGGACTTCAAGGGGATAGACTATCGCCTGGAGCAGAGCCCCATCAGCGGCGAGTCGGTAGTGCGTTGGACCGGCGAGCCCAAGCTGTATGAGAACCTGCCCGTGATAGGTAAGACACGCGCCGACATCAAGGTGAATCGTCCCAAGGCCTACTATGTTCCGCCTCAGTGGCAGGAGGTGATCGAGCGTCTAAGCATTCATGGCATACGCATGACGCGCCTGGAGCAGCCTAAGACCTTGACCTTGACGCAATATCGATTCGGTGAGCCCGCGTTCGATGCCAAGGACTATGAGGGACGCCAGCGGGTCTCGGCCCCTGTGTCGAGCCATAAGGCTAAGGTGGCGCTGCCGGCGGGCACGGTGAAGATCAGCACACAGCAACCCCTTGGCGATCTGGCTATCCTCTTGCTGGAGCCGCAGTCACCTGATTCGCTGCTGCAGTGGGGCTTCTTTAATCCTATCTTTACCCGCACCGAATATATCGAGCACTATGCGGTAGAGCCGCTGGCGGTCAAGATGCTCAAGGAGGACGCGTCCCTAGCGGCCGAGTTTGAGGTGGCGCTCAAGGATCCTGAATTTGCCAAGGATGCCGAGGCGAGACTGCGCTGGTTCTACGAGCGTAGCCCCTATTTTGATAAGCAGTACAGGGTCTATCCCGTGCTCAGAGACTAAACAAAAAAGCAGGCCTGGCCTGCTTTTTTTATGTGGGTTTATCCCTGAGAGAAGGATTACTCAGGTTTACGGGCCGACAGGCTGTAGACCATGGGAATAGGTTTACCCTGATACAGCTGATAATACCTGGGCCTGTCGCTTGAGAGCCCCAGGCTCTCGCCCGTCACCAGATTGTCGAAGGCATCATAGGGGCTGAAGGGAAACTCCTGAATCGCGTCTATCTTGAGTCCGACTCCGATCAGTGCATTTACCACATCGGCCAGGGAGTGAGGCCAGGTCACCATGGTGTGCTTGGTGTCGCTGGCGTTTTCCGTGTAGGTGCCTTCCTCCTCCACATCGGGTGTCTGCTGGGCAAAGTAGCTATAGCCCTCCATCAGCGCCTGCACGGGATGAAACTCCACCATGTAGAACTGCCCACCTGGCTGTAGCGATTCGGCAATCAACTCGGCCCAGCGGCGTAGATCGGGCAGCCAGCACAGGACGCCATAGGAGGTATAGACAATATCGAACTTCTGTTGCAGCTTTTCACCGGCCTGATAGAGATCGCTGCAGATAAAGTTGGCCTTAAGGTCGCAGGCCTCGGCCAGTCGCTTGGCATGATGAATGGCGGTGTCGGACAGATCGACTCCAGTAACCTCGGCGCCCAGGCGAGCCAAGGAGAGGGTGTCCAGGCCGAAATGGCATTGCAGGTGCAGCAGGCTTTTTCCCTTCACCTCCAGGTCGGCTAGCTCTATCTCCTGCAGCGAGCTGTTGCCCGCGAGAAAGCCGTCGACATCGTAGAAGCTGGAGTCCAGGTGTTCTAGGGTTCTGTGATTCCAAGCCGTTTGGTTGAGGGTTAAGTAGTCCATGCTTCGCCTCATAAGTTGATGAAGTATTTCACTAATTAGTAACTAATTCCACGAATCGGGTGGCGGCATCGCCATCCAAAAATCGGTTAAGCATGATAATAACATAGAAAAAACAATTAGATAACTTGTTGGCATATTATCTGCTTAGTTGGGCTATCTAAGCCGCCCCATCGAGGCGGTACAAACGACTTTAACAGAGATTAAGGAAGGTGTTTATGTTGGCTCGTGTAATGACTATGGCGACCGCACTGGTATTTGGCCTTACCGGATGCATAGTAAATGTAAATAGTGCGGGAAGGGACGATTTCGACTATCACAAACAGATGCAGCTGACGCTGGATGCTCAGTCGCTGGAGACACTGGTCGCCGATACCGGCGCCGGTAGCCTGAAGATAGTGGGCGACGCCTCGGTTGAGCAGATCACCCTGGATGCCGACATTTATGGTTTTGATGGCGCCGAGCCCGAACTGACCCTGACCCGTTCGGGCAATAAGGCCAAGCTGGTTGCCAACTTCGATGCCTTTCACCGGACCAGCTTCTCAAATGGTAAGTCGCCCTACATAGATCTGCTGGTGAAGGTGCCTGCTGGAATCAAACTGGATATCCATGACGGCTCAGGCAGCATTGTCATTCGCGGCGTGCAGGCGGATATGGAGATCCAAGATGGCTCGGGTGCCATAGAGATAGATGGCGGCCAAAAGCTCATCATAGATGATGGCTCGGGCAGCATTACCCTCACCAATGTGGCGGGCGATATCCAGGTTAAGGATGGCTCAGGCAGCCTGACCATAGCCTCGGTACAAGGAGATGTGGAGATTGACGACGGCTCTGGTGCCATAGAGGTCAGAGGCATTCAGGGTAAGGTCACCATAGACGATGGCTCAGGCGGCATCCGCGTGGTGGACACCCAGGGGCTTCACATCATAGATGCGGGCTCAGGTAACCTTAGCTTCGACAATATTCAGGGCCAGGTCAGCATAGACTAAGGCCAGGACTTCCCGGCGCAGAGGCTAATCTCGGGGTCGCACGAACCTAGGGATTAGCCGATGCCCACCCCATTAAGACTCTAAAGGTTTAGGCTCTGACCCACTTACGCGGCGTGAGCGGCTGGCGAGACTGCAGATATTGGCGAAGCACCTGCACGCCGGCTAGCAGCAGGAGTCCCCAGCGAAGGCCAATGATCTGCCAGGCCATCTGCGAAGAGGTCTCCTTGTACTGGCACACCACCAGCGTTAGCAGCAAGACGCCCACCAGAATTTTCCAGTGCCTTGGTGACAGACGTACCAGGGGAACATAGGAGGCGACATAGGCGCAGCTAAGCCCCAACAGCGCGCCCGCCAGCGTGTCTACCGGCCAATGAGCACCCACCAAGATGCGTGACAGCGCTACCATGCCAGCTCCCATCAACAGGGCCCATTTACTCTTCTTATCCTGCATCACCATCAGCAAGGTGCCGGCGAACAGGAAGGCGCTGGTGCTATGGCCTGAGGGAAAGCTGTGATGCAGACGCGTCTCGCCGACGATATAGAGAAAATCCAGGGTTGCCGCCGGTCTGGGGGCATCGAAATACTGTTTTAGCAGCGGCACCAAGATCATCGACAGCAGGCTGGCGGTCAATACCCGCGGCATCAGCTCGGGGCGACGCAGCAGACAGATGAGCACTATAGTGCCTAGGGTGCTGCCGTGGCCGAGATCGGTTATCCCCAGCTGCAGCCACTGGGGCAGGCTAGGCGAGAGGCCGTTGATGGCGCGAAAGAGGTTCAGGTTGATATCCTGATTCAGGCAGAGCAGCGCCAGCATGCTGACCAGTAGGATCAGGACGCCATAGCGGCTGCGATCTGTGGTGATCGTCAGGGCGGTTTCTCTGGTGGTCTGAGCCTGGGTCAGTCTGAACATGGCACACCTCTTCATCTTAGGAGCCTCCAGTGTAGGCACCTAAGTGTGAAGAAAGCGTGAATATTGGTGAAAGTCTTACGCCTTTTGGGCAGTTAACCTTGAAACGCCAGCCAACGTTTTACCCTGTGCATGGCGCCATATTCGCGCCAGATCAACAGGGCGGCTGTGGCAATTAGGCCCCATCTGAGCATCAGGATCGGCCAGATGAGATCTTTGTCGAAGCTCTTATCCAGTTCGCTCACCACCAACACACACCAGAGGAAGGCCAAGATGAGCGCTTTGTGGAACTGGCTGAGCTTGACCAGGGGGCAATGGGCCGCCGCATAGGCGCAGAAGAGGCCGACGAAGGCGCCCATGATCACGTCCTCTGGCCAGTGCGCGCCGACGACGATGCGAGACAGGCCCACCAGGCTGGCAAAAGCGATTGCCAGGCATTTAATCTGGGTCTGCCGATAGGCGAAAAAGAGCGTGCCGGCAAACAGGAAGGCAGTGGCGGTATGGCCCGAAGGAAAACTGTGTTTCAGGCGGATCTCACCGACAATATTCAGTGTCTCTAATATTACAGCCGGACGAGGCGCATCGAAGGTCTGCTTCAGCAAGGGCACCAAGATCAGCGACAGCACGCTGGCGATGACAACCCTGAGTAGGAGTTCGGGCCGTTTCACCAGACAGCAGAGAGTGATCACCCCGAGGGTGATGCCATCGCCTAGGTCTGTGATCAGCAGGAGGAGATCGGCAGGGGCGTAGGCCGCAATGCCGTTAAAGAATCTAAACAGGGATAGATTGACTGCCGAGTTCAGCACCAAGAGGTGCAGACAGAGCAGAAGCAAGAGTAACCCAATAAAGCCGCGTCCCTGGTACTTGTCTTGCGCAGGCATTCCCGTTGCCTTTGCTTGTCGTTGTAAATTCATAGTCTTTCCACATAAACGCGCCCGCCTAAGATAGTGGTTTGTTATGGGTAAGTAAAGACGTTTAACCTGAGGTAAATCTTGGGTTTACATCTTGTTGAGCCAGGCCTGTTTGGTTTGTTCTGGCCTTAGCCTATGATTTACGGCTGCTTTCCCCTGTAATTTTTAGGGACATTCATCATTTGCATCAAAGTGTATTAGGGCGACTTTTTGCGTTTTTGTGAGCCTTTTCACGGCGATTTCCCGCTTCAGGGCATCCGAGCGGCTGCCAACCCGCTCGCGATAGACCAGGGTCAGCGGCCCCTTACCCCTGAGATACTTGGCCGTCTTGGGGCCATTGTCGCTATGTTCCTTGAAGCGGCGGTCGATATCTGTGGTGATCCCCGTATAGAGGTGACCGTTGGCGCAGCGGATCATGTAGAGGCTCCAGGTGGTGCAAGCTAACTTCTCCTGGGTCATCTTAGGCGAGTCCCAGCAGGCCGAGGAAGAAGGCGTACTCTTCGGCCGTGTCCTCAAAGTGGCGATAGCGACCGCTCTTGCCGCCATGGCCCGCCTCCATGTCGATATGAAACAGCAACAGATGATCGTCTTGTTTATATTCTCTAAGTTTCGCCACCCACTTGGCGGGCTCGAAATATTGCACCTGAGAGTCGTGCAGGCCTGTGGTGACCAGCAGGTGCGGGTAGGCCTGGCGACAGATGTTGTCATAGGGGGAATAGCTCAGCATGTAGTGGTAAGCCTCGGCCTGATTCGGGTTACCCCACTCATCATACTCGTTGGTGGTCAGGGGCAGCGACTCGTCGAGCATGGTGGTGACGATATCGACGAAGGGCACGTGGGCCGCCACAGCCAGATAATGCTGCGGCGCCTGATTGATCACCGCGCCCATCAGGAGGCCACCGGCGCTGCCGCCACTGGCAACCACCTTATCCCGGGCGCAGTAGCCTAGCTCCACCAGGGCGAGGGTGACGTCGATAAAGTCGTTGAAGCTGTTTTGCTTGTGCATCAGGCGGCCGGCGTCGTACCAGGGACGCCCCAGCATCTCGCCCCCCCGCACGTGGGCGACCGCATAGACTACGCCGCGATCCAACAGGCTGAGGATGGCGCTGTCGAAGTCAGGTTCTATGGTGTAGCCGTAGGCGCCATAGCCATATTGATACAAGGGTTTGCTGCCGTCCTGGCGGAACTTGTCCTTGCGATACACCAGGGTCACGGGCACCTTGGCGCCGTCTCTGGCGTCGATGAAGAGCCGCTCTGTCTGGTAGTGTTGGCTATCGAAGCCGCCGAGTACCCGCTCCTGTTTCAGCAGGCGTCTCGGGCTGGCCTGGGTGAGATCCACCAGGTAGATGGACTCGGGCGTCGATGGGCTGGCGTAGTAGATGCGCAGATGATGGCTATCTTGAGTCGGGTTAACATCCAGACCCACCACGTAGGCGGCATCGTCGAAGTCGAGTTCATATTCCGTGGCGCCGTTGAGGGGCATGATGCGGATCTGGCTCAGCCCCTGCTGGCGATACTGCACCACAAGATAGTCTTTTAACACCAGCAGATCTTCCAGGCGGCGCGACTCATCTGCGGGGATGACTTCCTGCCAGCTGCGCTTATCGGCGAAGCTCGACTCTACTGCCTTCATCAGACGGAAGTTTACCGCCTGCCAGTTGGTGAGTATGTAATACTCCTCACCGCGCTTAGCTACCGAGTATTCGTGTCCCGGCTCCCGTGGAAGCAGTGGCGTAAAGCATGCCTCTGGTTGGTTGGCATCTAAGGTGGACACCTCGCTGGTGAGCGCACTCTCGTGGGTGAGCAGGATGCGGGACTCATCCAGGCTCTTGCCGATCGACAGGTAGAAGCTATCGTCCGCCTCCTGATACACCAGGCGGTCATTGGCCTGGGGCTCACCCAAGCGGTGGCAATAGACGCGGTCGCCCAGCAGGGTTTGAGGATCCTTGGCGATATAGAAGAGATGCAGGTTATCCTTGGCCCAGACGATCTCGCCATCCGTGTCGCTAAGGCTGTCGCTGAGCCATTCACCCGTGTCCAGGCGCTTGATGCTGATGCGATAGAGGCGCCGACTCAGGGTATCTTCGCTGATGGCCAGCAGCGTCTCGTCCGGGCTGACGCTCAGCCCGCCCATGCTATAAAACTCCTTACCCTGGGCGCGCTCGTTGGCATCGAGCAATAGCTGCTCCTCGTCCTCCAGTTCGTGTTTGCGGCCAAACAGCGGGTACTCCTGCTCTCCCTGATAGCGCTTGTAGTACCAGTGTTGGTGCCAGCGATAGGGGACACTCGACTCATCCTTGTCGATTCGACCGATAAGCTCCTGAAACAGCTTCTGCTGTAGTGGTTCGAAGGGGGCAAAACAGGCCTTGTGATAGGCGTTTTCTGCCTCCAGATGAGCCAGTACCTCGGGGGATTGGCGCTCATCATCTCTCAGCCAATGATAGTCATCGATACGCTCATTGCCGTGATGTTCGAGAGGGTGGGCTTGTTTGCGTGCGACTGGGGGCGTTATCCCTGACATTGGATTGACCTTATTCTGAGCCGAAAGTGAGCGGGTACTGGAGCAAGAGCTTAGGTGATCTGGCTTATATTTGTCACCCCTAGCGCTTGTACTTTGATGGTTTTAGGGGCACCATAGCGGCGCTTTCCATCAAAGGAGAGTACATTCTCAGGGCGGGGTGAGACTCCCCACCGGCGGTGATCATCCTATGGGATGTCAGCCCGCGAGCGCCTATTTGCATCTAGGTATTAGTTTGCAGCTAGGGTCAGCAGATCTGGTGAAGTGTGCAACAAGCCATCTATTCCAGAGCCGACGGTAATGAGCACCTAGTGCACTAAGTCCGGATGAAAGAGAATATAAGATAGCGTGACCGCGAGAAGATGAGCCTAGCCTCACGCTTTTCTCGTGCCTGCATACCTCTTATTCGGCGAGCCTGGATATCTTTTTCAAAGAGACCCCAAGGCGCGTCATTTTCTGCATGCCCTGATTCTGGAAAAACCATTTTATTAGTCTTACTAAGGATTTAACCATGAATCAGTCTCTACTTTCTCCCTTTGGCGATGCCATCACTCGTGTCGAAGCAGCCCTCACCGCGCTTAGAGCCGGTCAAGGTGTGTTGGTGGTCGACGATGAAGATCGCGAAAACGAAGGGGACCTTATCTATAGCGCAGAACACCTGACCCAAGCGCAGATGGCACTGCTTATCCGCGAATGTAGCGGTATCGTCTGTCTCTGTCTCACCGACGAGCGGGTGAAGCAG
Organism: Shewanella halotolerans; assembly: GCF_019457535.1. Lineage (NCBI taxonomy): Bacteria > Pseudomonadati > Pseudomonadota > Gammaproteobacteria > Alteromonadales > Shewanellaceae > Shewanella > Shewanella halotolerans. The sequence continues at coordinate 45,731 of NZ_CP080417.1, forward strand.
CTGGAGCTACCGCCCATGGTGGAAGACAACTCCAGCCAATACGGCACCGCCTTTACCGTGAGTATCGAAGCTAAGGTGGGGGTAACCACAGGTGTGTCGGCGGCCGATCGCGTGACCACCATCAAGGCCGCCATCGCCGATGATGCCAAGCCTAGCGACCTGGCGCGTCCCGGCCATGTTTATCCGCTGCGCGCGCAGCCCGGCGGCGTGTTGACCCGTCGCGGCCATACCGAGGGCACCATAGATCTGATGAAGCTCGCGGGGCTTAAGCCGGCGGGCGTGCTGTGCGAAGTGACCAATGTCGACGGCACCATGGCGCGTTTGCCCGAGATCATCGCCTTCGGCGAGCAGCATCAGATGCCTGTGCTCACCATCGAAGATATCGTCTGCTATCGCAAGTCATTACTGGAGAAGGCGAGCTAACCCAAATGCGTTAGCGCAAATCAGTTAACCTATACGAGTTAATTGATTTGCCATATTAAACTAAATAATTAACCTTAAATTGGCTATTTGTTTAGTATAGTCCGACAAAAAGGCCGATCTCATCGGCCTTTCTTTGTGTCAACCCCTGTGCCTGCCTTAGTCATCTTGCGCCGAATGCCTTCCTGAAAAATCTTCTCGCCAATTTAAATGTTAATAAAAAATAAAGGCTTATCTAATAATTCACCATGAAAGCGTTAATTTCGTGACCTAGATTAGACTTTGGTGAAATAGGTATGACGGCGGGGGTTAGGCTATGTTACTACTCTCAGACCCTAAATTCCTCGCGTCTGCTTTTGTGATAATCGAGCAAGGAGCGCTTAAGATGTCATCTATGCTGAACCGGTATAGTCTGAGCCAGAAATTAATCTTGCTGGCGACTATCCCCATGTTGCTGCTGCTGATCTTCGGCAGCTTGCGCATGCTCGACCTGATCGAGCGCCAGCAGACGGCCCAGCGCAATGCCCTAGGGGTGATGATCACAGAGCAGACCCAGAAGCTCATCTTCGCCCTGCAGAATGAGCGCGGCCTGTCGGCCGGTTTTGTCGCCAGCCAGGGCAAGCGATTCGAGCGGCGGCTACAAACCCAGCGGCGTCAGACAGACAAGGTATTGCAGGAACTGCTGGATGCCCCCAATATCGCCAACCTACACCTCTCCCTCAGCGAGATAGACAGGCCCAGCGTCAACCTGCAACAAAGTGTCGACACTATTCATGCCCTGGGGGCTCGCCTCAAGCAGGTGCGCCGGGGGATTGATAGTCGCGGTGAAGGTAGCGGCTTCAACTTTTACAGCGAGTTCACTCAGCACCTCTTGGTGCTCATCTCCCAGATCCAGTCCCAGGTGCAAAACACCCTGCTCGCCAAGGCCTACAACGACCTTATCCATATGCTCAAGCTACAGGAGTTGGCGGGCAAAGATCGTGACCTGCTCAATCGTCTGCTGGCCGCCGACAGCCTAGATCATCAGGCTTATCTCGCCCAATACTCGATGCAGGATGACCTGCTGGACGCCTTTCACGAAATGCTCTCGACCACTTCACCCGCGGATCTTGCCCTGATCAAGGAGACCCTAGATAACGAGGCGACCCAGGAGCTGCTGCTGATGAAAGGGCGGGTGAAGGCGCAGGTGAATCTTATTCTGCTGGCCAATCGCCTCAGGGAGAGGCTGGGGTATGGCGGCTTGATCGATCACTATCAGGATTACCTGCTCTCGGGTGAAGAGACCAACATCATACTGTTCGAAGAGGACTGCCTGGCCATACAGGGGCTGCTGCAACAGGCCCAGAAGCTGCCCCATGTGACCTCGCCACAGCGCGAGGCGCTGGCCCAGATAGATTATACCGTGGAGCAGTATCGTCAGGCGGTGGATGCCCAGCGTCAGCACAGGCTATCCGGTCATGCCGGACCCTTGCCACAAGAGGAGCGCTCCATCATAGCCGATCAGGCCATGTTGGCGGCCCTGTCTCAGCTGCAACACCAACACCCAGCGGTGGCCAGCGAGGCCTGGTGGGGGCTGGCCACTGAGGCCCTGGGGCAGATGAATCAGGCGAGCCTGACCCTGAGCAATAACATAGCTAACTTGGTACAACGTCAGGGGCGTGAGGCGCTCAGTTTCCTGGTGTTAGGCATCATGGCGGCCATCTGTAACTTTCTGTTTTTGATTGTCTTGGGTCGCCTCATAGTCAATAACCTGGTGACCCGTATCGGCACCATAGCCTCCTTGATGCAGCGCATGGCCCAGAATACTCAGCTGCAGCTGTCTGTGCCGGTGGATGGGCGAGACGAGGTGGCCAAGATGGCGATGGCCCTCAACGCCATGTTGAGCGAGCGGCAGGAGGCCAACCGTGAACTCTCCCTGGCATCGGCGGTGTTTGAATATTGCGCCGAAGGGATAGTGGTTACCGACAAGGACAACCTGATCGAGGCGGTAAACCCCGCCTTTACCCAGATCACTGGCTATACCCTGGAGGAGGTGAAGGGGCGCAGCCCGGCTATCCTCAATTCCCATCAGCAACCCCACCACTTCTATGAACAGATGTGGCAGTCGCTCAAGCAATACGGCAAGTGGCAGGGGGAGATCTGGAACAAGCGTAAGAACGGCCAGATCTATCCCGAATACCTGGCCATTACTGTGGTGAAGGATGACAAGGGGCGGGTGGTGCAACATATCGGCCTCTTCCTGGATATCAGTAACCGTAAGAAGTACGAGCAGGATATCTGGTACAAATCTAACTACGATGCCCTGACTAACCTGCCTAATCGTCAGCTCTATACCTCGCGCCTGTCGCAGATGTTGCAACTGGCAGAGCAGCGTTGCTGCTCTGTGGCCGTGCTCTTTATCGATCTGGACAGGTTTAAATATATCAATGATATCTATGGTCATGCGGTAGGCGATGAGCTGTTGCAGGTGGCGGCCGCCAGGCTGGAAGCCCTGCTGGAACAACATGATTTCGTCGCCCGTCTCAGCGGCGATGAGTTTGTGGTGGTCATGGGGCACACCAAGCATCAGGGTGAGATAGAGCAGCGGGCGCAGCAGATCTTGCAGCACCTGTCGTCGCCTTTCGGCATCAACCGCAACGAACTGTTGATCTCCGCCAGTGTCGGCATCAGCTGTTACCCCAGCAACGGCACCAGTGTCGAGGTACTGACCCGTAACGCTGAGACCGCCATGTATCAGGCGAAGCAAGATGGACGTAACTGCTTCGGCTACTTCTCTCCCGACATGAACAACAATATGCTGGCACGTATCACCCTGGAGCAGTCGCTGCGCAGCGCCGTGCTGCAACACGAGTTCTGTCTGCATTATCAGCCGATTGTCGATACCAGCAGTGGTGAAGGGGTCGCCCTGGAGGCCTTGCTGCGTTGGCGTCATCCTCAACGAGGTCTGGTGCCTCCGGATGAGTTTATCCCCATCGCCGAGGAGACCGGGCTTATCGAGCCTATCGGCGAGTGGGTGATCCAGCAGGCGCTGCGTGATCTGCGTCAGTGCCATAGCCAGGGGATAATGATCAACATGGCGATTAACGTCTCTGGTCGTCAGCTGGCTCACGGCGATCCCAGCCATTTCGCCTGCATGCTCAACGGCTTGCTGCAGAAATATGATGTAGCGCCCCAATATGTCCACATAGAGATCACCGAATCGATTCTGATGGCCGACACCGAGCTGTCGCTTAAGGCGCTGACGGCGATTCGTCACCTAGGGGTGGAGATCTACCTGGATGATTTCGGCACAGGCTACTCCTCCCTCAGTTATTTGAAGCAGTTCCCCATCTCGGTGATCAAGATAGACAAGAGTTTCGTCGACAACATGTTGGAAGACAGGGCGGATGCCAACCTGATCAAGGCGATCATCACCATGGGGCAGAGCCTGGATATGCGCCTGGTGGCCGAAGGGGTGGAGAGCGAGCCGCAGCGCAGCTTCCTACAGGGATTAGGCTGTGACTTCGTGCAGGGCTATCTTGTGGCCAAGCCTATGCCGCTCAAGGAGCTGGAGCCCTTGCTGCGTCGTATCGTCAGGGAAAAACCGACCTCATTGCTTTGACTGCTCAACTCAATCGCTGCCGATAGCCAGATTGCTTAAAAACGGTTTTAGGTATTGGGCTTGAGGCGAAGCTTGATAGGCGAGTGCCTTTGCAGAGCGTATTTACGGAACGCTTAGCGGAGAAAAGGCGGGGCGCCATGCCCCGCATCTGGCTTATTCGCCGACGGTCATCACGCTGGCAGACTCCTGCTGAGCCATCTGCGCCAGATCTTTATCGACGAAGAAGAGCGCCTTACCATCTTCGCCCACCAGACGGATCTTATCGACGATAGACTTGAACAGCTTCTCCTCTTCGTGCTGCTCAGACACATACCATTGCAGGAAGTTGAAGGTCGAGTAGTCCTGATTGGTAAAGGCGGTGTGGGCCAGGGCGTTGATCTTGCTGGTGATCATCTGCTCGTGCTCATAGGTGTATTCGAACAGGGCCAGTAGCGAATCGAACTGTGATTGCGGCGCCTCGATTGCCCCCAGCAGCGGCATGCCGCCAGTTTCGCTCACATAGGTAAACAGACGATGCATGTGCTGCATCTCCTCTTCGGCGTGAGCACGCATAAATTTCGCGGCACCCTCAAAGCCTTTGTCTTCACACCAGGCGCTCATCTGTAGGTAGAGGTTAGAGGAGAAGAACTCCACATTAATTTGCGCGTTCAACTGATCTATCATCGTTTGTGCCAGCATAGTTACTTCCTTAAATTAAGTCATTTCTTGGTGCTAGGGCCTGTTCACCTTTCAGGTTTAATTTTTGTTCTATCTAAACGCGTTTTGCTCGAGGCGAGAGCAATGAAGCATAGTTGCACTATGTAAATTGCGAACAACATAGGGCAGGGCGCGTTTAGATGAACCCTTTGGGCAGTGTTTGTAGGCCATTTCTACTGCGTTATCGCCTGTTTGTGTAGAACCACTACACGACTCAGGCTCTGCCTTGTATCAATCACCTTCAAACTGCTGCAAAAACAAACAGGAAAGGTCAATAGGCCCTATTTATTGTGTTTAACCCCCCAGTGAATTGCAACCATCTTTACTTAACTCAATGTTTTTAAATGCAAATAATTATCGTTAATGGCTTGGTGGGTTGTATCCATGCCTGCTTGTTACATTTGCTAACCAAATCAGACGGATTTATTAACATTTTGTCTCTAGGCTTTAGGGTCAAGAAACTAAGCTCATAACCCCGGCCGGGTCTGACGTGCCTGGGGCGGGACAATTGATGAACCTCACCAAATTAAGCACCAATAACCCTGCCGGTACCCTAGTGGCCCTATTGCTGATCGCCATATTCGGCGTGTTAGCCATAGGCAAGCTGCCGATACAGCTGCTGCCGGACATTCAACGGCCGCAGATCTCCGTCTTCAACAATTGGCGCTCGGCGGCGCCCCAGGAGATGGAATCCAACATCATCGAGCCTCAGGAAAATGTGCTGCGCCAGGTACCCGGTGTGGTTGAGATGACCTCAAATATCTCCCAGGGCTTTGGCGGTATCACACTGACCTTCGAGGTGGGCAGCGATATGCAAGCGGGGATGATCAATGTGATCAACGCGCTCAACCAGACTCCCCCAAGGCCGCTGGATGCCAACGAGCCCTTCATCAATGTCGGCGGTGGTAACGGCGCGCCCAATCTGGCCTCCCTACTGATCCGCATGGCGCCGGATAATCCGGCTACCGACTTCGCCCAGTACCAGAAGCTGATCGACGATGTGGTGGAGCCCAGACTGAGGCTGATCTCTGGGGTGGGTTCGGTGCAACTGCAGAGTCGCCTGCCGAAAGAGTTACATATCGAGTTCGACCCCTATCGCGCCGCGGCGCTGGGGATCACTCTGGATCAACTGCGCAGCACACTGTCGCGGGCGGCGGATATTTCGGGCGGCACTGCTAACGTGGGGCGTCGCCAATATACGGTACGTTTCATCGGCCAATACACACCAGAAAACCTAGGTAATCTCATCGTCACCTATAACGAGGGGCGCCCCATCTACCTCAACGAGCTGGCGGATGTGGCGGTTTCTACCGCAGAAGTGCAGGGCTTTACCAAGCGTAACGGTTACCCCGCCTACTATATGACGGTGGAAGGCACCTTCGATGCCAATACGGTTAAGGTGCTCGATGGTGTCAACGAGGCGATTGCCGAGCTCAATCAGGGGCCGCTTAAGGAGGCGGGGTTGGTGTTGGATCTCTCCTTTGACGCCTCTGTGCATATCAAGCGGGCCATCTGGTTGGTGAAGGGCAACCTGGCGATCGGTGTGGTGCTGGCGCTGGTGATCCTCTACGCCTTCCTGCGCAGCTTCCGTGCGACCCTGATGATCGCCTCGACTATCCCCGTCGCCCTGCTGATCGCCTTCTTCTTCCTCGAGATGATGGGGCGCACCCTGAACGTGATCTCCCTGGCGGGCCTGGCCTTCGCCGTGGGACTGGTGTTGGATGCGGCCATCATAGTGCAGGAAAATATCGTGCGCATCCTGCAGCAGGGGACGCCGATCCGCGAGGCCATCGCCAAGGGCACAGATCAGGTCAAGGGTGCCTTGCTGGCCTCCACCGCCACGACGGTCGCCATCTTCCTGCCGATCCTGTTTATGCCCGGGGTGGAAGGCCAGCTGTTTTCTGATCTGGCGCTCACCCTGTCGGTGGCAGTAGTCTCCTCCTTTATCAGTGCCATCACCCTGATCCCGGTATTTAGCCTGTTGTGGCTCAAGCTCTCAACCCAGGATGATGGCCAGCAGAGCGGCCGCCTGTGGCGCTGGATCTCGGCAACCGTACAGCGCCTCACCGGCGACACCAAACGTGCCGTCTTCTGGTGTATCACCCTGATCCTAGGAGCCGCCATGCTGACGGCGGTCCTGATGCCGAGACCCGACTTTCTGCCCCAGGCGCGCTCGGACGGCATATTTGCCTTCTTCGCCCTGCCGCCGGGTGCCAACGTCAAGACGCTGGAGAAGGAGGTGGGCGATGTGATCATCGAGCGCCTCAAGCCATATTATGACAAGGAGAAGCAGCCCTATATCAAGGGATATAACTTCTCCATGTACAGCGCCTTCAACGTGCTGTTTATATATCCCGAAGACCCGTCCCAGGCCGATGCCATGATAAAGCTGCTCAACAAGGAGATCTTGGTGGGACTGCCCGATACCCAGGCCTTTACCAACCGCGGCTCCCTGCTGCAGTTTGGCTTTAACGGCGGCCGGGCGATCAATATCGACCTCCAGGGGGCCGACATGGAGGCTCTGATGGAGACGGCAGGCAAGGGGATGGGACTGATTCAAGAGGCGCTGCCCGGCGCCGTGGTTAGGCCGATTCCTGGTCTCTCCATGGCACAACCCGAGCTGCAGTTGATCCCCAACGAGCGCCGTCTGGCCCAGGCGGGCGTCGACCGGATTCAGATAGCCAACGCCATTCGCGCCTACACCTCTGGTTTGTTTGTGGGTGAGTATTTCGACGGCAACGAGCGCATGGATGTGCTGCTCAAGGGACCCAAGTGGCAGGTGCCCGAGCAACTGTCGGCGACTCCTGTCTATACCCAGGCCGCCGGTATTCAAACCATAGGTGAGCTGGCGACCCTCAAGCGAACCGTGGGACCGACCCAGCTGCAGCGAGTCAACGGCAAGCGCAGCGTCAGCCTGTTGATCTTCCCGCCAGCGGATATGTCTTTGGATGAGGCGCTGGAGAAACTCAACCAGTCGGCGGTACCGACCCTGAGAGCCAGCTTGCCGGAAAACAGCTCACTCGGCTATCGTGGCAGCGCCGACAAGCTCGACAGCACCATCAAGGATATGGGCGCCAACTTCGCCCTGGCCGTGGTGATCCTCTTTCTGCTGATGGCCGCCATGTTTAAGTCGGCCAAGGATAGCCTGCTGGTCTTGCTCTCTATGCCGCTGGCGATCTGTGGCGGCGTGGTCAGCCTGCGGCTGCTAAACTTGTTTAGTTTCCAGAGCCTGGATCTGCTGACCATGATAGGTTTCATCATCTTGCTGGGGCTGGTGGTCAATAACGCCATCCTGCTGGTGGATCAGACCCGCCAGAGTTATCGCGAGACGCCGGATATCGACCTGGCCATCGCTCAGGCCGTGGCGACCCGAGCCCGCCCCGTGTATATGAGCACCCTGACCTCCATCTTCGGCATGCTGCCGCTAATGCTGGTGCCCGGTGTCGGCAGCGAGATCTATCGCGGCCTGGCGGCGGTTATCGTCGGCGGCATGACCTTTAGCGCCTTGTTTACCCTTATTTTGATGCCCAGCCTGTTGCGTCTGACCCATAGGCTGAGCCCAGTTACCAATAGGCTGGCCGACGAGCCTGCCCTCGCATCCACCACAGGAGTGAAGTCATGAGATCCTTAATTGCCGGCGTGCTGGCGCTCTCTCTAATCGGTCCCATGAGCTGGGCCCAGGGCGAGGCGCCCGAGCGTCTGGTGCAGGTGGTTCAGGTTGAGAACCGCGCCCTGTCGCCCAAGATCATGGTGATAGGATCTGTGCACTCCCGTAACTATGCCGAGCTGACCGCGGGCATCGAGGGTAAGCTCGAGTGGGTGATCGAGGCCGGCACCCTGGTGAAGGCGGGTGAAGTGGTTGCCCGCATCGAGAAGACCCGCCTCGAGTTACAGAAAGCCCAGCAAGAGGCGCAGATAGAGTATGAGACGGTAGGCCTGTCGCGGCTTAATCGCGAGCTGAAGCGTCTGCAGAAGCTGATGGCCAACAAGAACGCCTCTGAGACCGAGCTGGATAAGGCACGCTCTGATCGCGACCTGGCCGCCGCTAACCTCAAGTTGGCGCAGATTAAACTTAAGATGATCCTCGATGATATTGCCCGCACCCAGGTGAAGGCGCCCTTTGCCGGCATCATCACGGCGCGTCAGCGTCAGGCGGGCGAGGATATCAGCCGCGCCGAGTCTATCGTCGCCATCACAGACCCGGACAACCTGGAGATCCGCCTGCATGCACCGCTCAAGCACAGTCGCCGGGTAAAGGTGGGGGATGAACTGCGGGTCTATCATGGCCTGGGGGAGTTCTCTGCCAAGATCCGCAGCCTGATCCCTGTGTCTGATGTGCGCTCCCAGACCTTCGAGGCCCGCATCGACCTACCGCTCGAGCGGCAGGATATGCTCAACGTCGGCGAGCTGGTCTCCCTGGCACTGCCTATTGCTCCGAAACAGCTGACCACCTTAGTGCCCCGCGACGCCGTGGTGCTGCGCTCCGCCGGTGCCTTCGTGTTCAAGATAGATGAGAGTAACAAGGCGGTGAGGGTGGCCGTGGAGCTGGGCGACGGTGAAGGGGAGTGGATCGCCGTCAAGGGTGAACTCAGCGACAACGACCAGGTAGTGATTCGCGGCGCCGAGACGCTGCAAGATGGCCAGCAGGTGAAGGTGCAGGCCAATAGCCTGGAGTTGAGCGCCGGTTAATCTATACCTTTGGAGATAGTCGAGCCGACATCCGCCCCGCTGGTGTCGGCTTTTTGGTTGAATCTCGGCGGATTGCGGCCAAAAACTGCCGTCGAGATCATAGTCTTCTGGTTTCAGCATGGCATAATGAGCGGCAATATTCGCTTTTACTCATATCCTACAGTTAACGCTAAGGTACTCTATGTCTATGCAAGCCGATCCCTGTGCAAAACCCAGCCTAATGCATCCCGATGAAGCCATCATCAAGCTTCTGGAACAAGTTCGTCCACTGGAAGAATCGGAAATGGTGCAGCTTCCCCATGCGCTGGGACGTGTGCTGGCCGAGGATCTGGCCTCAAGTATAGACCTGCCACCCTTCGATAACTCGGCGATGGACGGTTATGCCTTCCGTTTCGAGGATCTGGCCCAGGGCAATCGTTTCACCCTAATAGGCCACTCCTTTGCCGGGCATCCTTTCGAGGGCGAGGCCAGCGCCAATACCTGTGTGCGCATAATGACGGGCGCGCCTGTGCCGCCGGGTTATGACACAGTTCAGATGCAGGAAAAAGTCGAGGTCGACGGCGACAGCATAATCATCGAAGCGCCCAAGGCGTTAGGTGCCAACGTGCGTCGTCGCGGTGAAGAGGTGAAGACGGGTGGCAAGGTGCTCTGCGCCGGCACCCAGATCGGCGCCGCCGAGATGGGCGTGCTGGCCACCATAGGTGCCAGCCAGGTAAGGGTGACTCGTCTGGTCAAGGTGGCCTTCTTCTCTACCGGTGACGAGCTGCGCCCCGTGGGCACAGAGCTGGCGCCGGGCCAGATCTACGACTCCAACCGTTACAGCATTCAGGGACTCTTGAGCCGCGCCAACGTCGAGTGGATAGACCTTGGAGTGATCGAAGACGACCCTGAGGCGATCCGCGCCGCGTTTCGTAACGCAGCGGCCAACGCCGATATGGTGCTTACCTCGGGCGGTGTCTCTGTGGGGGATGCCGACTTTACCAAGCAGATCCTCGACGAGGAGGGTGAGATCACCTTCTGGAAACTGGCCATCAAGCCGGGCAAGCCGTTCGCCTTCGGTCGTATCGGCGAGGCGGTCTTCTGTGGTCTGCCGGGTAATCCCGTCTCCTCCATGGTGACCTTCTACAAGTTGGTGTGGCCGCTGCTTAACAAGATGCAGGGGCTGCCTCAGGTGAAGCCACTGCAATTGCAGGCCAAGCTCAAGGGTAACCTACGCAAGTTCCCAGGCCGGGTCGAGTATCAGCGTGGCGTGCTGAGTCAAAATGCTCAGGGTGAGGCCGAGGTGAGTGTCACCGGCGGTCAGGGGTCTGGCATGCTTACCTCCATGAGTCTGGCTAACTGTTTCATCATACTGGCTCAGGAGCAAGGTGATACGCCGGACGGTAGCCTGGTGACAGTGGAGCCCTTCAACTCAGTGCTGGCACTCTAGGGGCAGGACTGATGGAACCTAATACCCAAGAAGAGATCCTCTCGGATGCGGAGATCTTGCGCTATAGCCGCCATATCTCCATCAAGGCGATGGACTTCGAAGGCCAGGAGCGACTCAAGCAGGCCAAGGTGCTGGTGGTCGGTGCCGGCGGCTTAGGCTGCGCTTCTACCCAATATCTGGCGGTCGCCGGAGTGGGTCAGTTGACTCTAGTGGATTTCGATACCGTTGAGCTGTCGAACTTGCAGCGCCAGGTGTTGCACCATGATGCCACTATCGGCCAGCCCAAGGTGGAGTCGGCCAAGAGATCCTTGATGCAGCTCAATCCCCATCTCAGTGTAAACACAATCAATGCCGTGCTCGACGATGAGCAGATCATGGTGCTGGTGGCCGAGCATGATCTGGTGATGGACTGCACCGACAACATAGTGGTGCGCGAACAGCTCAATCAGGCCTGTTATCAGCATAAGGTGCCTTTGGTGTCGGCCGCCGCCATCCGCATGGAGGGCACGGTTACCGTATTCGACTACGGCGAGCAGAGCCCCTGTTATCATTGCTACAGCAAGCTGTTTGGCGATCAACAGCTGACCTGTGTCGAGTCGGGCATTCTGGCGCCCGTGGTGGGCATGATAGGTTGCCTGCAGGCGGTGGAAGCGATCAAGGTGCTGGCTAAGATGGGCAAGACCCTCAGCGGCCGCATCCTGATGATAGATGCCATGACCATGGAGTTTCGCGAGATGAAGCTACCTAAGCAGCCTCATTGCCACGTTTGCGGTATGTGAGTATTCACTTACTTCTGAATGGTATGATCTAGGTAGTTGAATAAGAAGCGAGGCTAAGGCCTCGCTTTTTTGTGTCTTACCACCGGTCTTTCACGGCAAACCGGCAATATCATTTTTGGTTCAGGCCTATTTTAGGTGTCTGCCACCATCCAGTGCCAGGGAGCGTCCCGTTACATACTGGCTCTGCATCAGGTAGTCGATCGCCTCTAGCACCTCGACTTCGCCACCCTCTCTGGCAAGTACCGACTTGGCCTTGGCCTTCTCGCGGTAGGCGGCATCGTCCTGCTCGTTAAAGCTGATAAGCGCCGGGGCGATGGCGTTGACCTTTACCTGTGGCGCCAACTTGGCGGCGAAGGAGAGGGTCATGTTTTCCAGTGCGGCCTTGCTGGCGGCGTAGGCGATATGTTTCTTGCTCCCCTTTTGCGCCACATAGTCGGTGATATGGATGATGTCCGTCATGGTCTCGGGATTTTGTAGTAGCTGTGCCAGTGCGAGATTGAGCTGGTAGGGGGCGTAGACATGTACCTGCATCATCTGGGCGATCACCTGGTCGACGCCCGCAGTGTCATCATCACTCAGCCAGAGCGAGGCGTTGTGGATCACCGCATCCAGCTGCTGATAGTTCTGTGCTAGCGTCTGAATCAGCGCCTCGAGCTGGGTTTGGTCGGTGAAGTCACAGGGGTAAAGTTCGGCGCCCAGCTCGGTGAGGGCATCTATACTGGGGTAATGGCTGCGATAGGTGCCAATCACCCTGTGTCCGCGGGCGAGAAAGGCCTTGGCCAGATAGAGGCCGATACGCTTGCCAACGCCTGTGATGAGTATGGTTTTTTGCATCCTGATGCACTCTTTGATTCCCGATGTTGGGCCGATAGTAGCTTTCGCGACTCGCCGGGTTCAAGTGCTTTTAGGGCTTATTGTTGTCGTCCTTTCTCTCATTTATGTGATTCATCATAAGTTTATTGTCTCTTAACAAATCATTTATTGTTTGTATTCGAATTATGTTGTTGGTCATCCATATCACAGGTTTTAAGGGTTTTCACCGCTAAAACTGGATCTATATGGTCGAAATTTGGCTGTAATTTGGAATAAAAGGTTGATGGCGTTACAATAGGTTCGAATATTTTTATTGCATTGCTATGAGTTCAAATCATTTTAATTAAATCTAAATGATGGCCTGGTGGCGATTCTTTGAGGTCTTAACGGAGAGAATCGATGACGAAAGGTATTGATAAGTACAGCATTGAAAGCACCGACTATACCGTCGGTCAGGACAATGTGCAGAAGTGGGGGTTCGATGTGCATAACCCCGTATTTGGGGTGAGTGCGGGGTTAATTGCCGCCTTTCTATTGGCAACTTTGTTGACCGATGCCGAGACGGCCAAGTCTGTGCTCGATGGCATCAAGTGGAAGATTATCGGCGCCTTCGACTGGCTGTTTATCTGGTCGGGGAATATTTTTGTACTCTTCTGCCTGGGTCTGATCTTCTCGCCTTACGGCAAGATAAGACTCGGTGGTAACGAGGCCACCGCAGATTACTCCTTCCTCTCCTGGCTATCCATGTTATTTGCCGCCGGTATGGGGATAGGCCTGATGTTCTGGAGTGTGGCAGAGCCCGTGGCCTATTTTACCGGTTGGTATGAGACGCCGCTCGGGGTCGAACCCAACACGCCGGAGGCGGCCAAGTTGGCGTTGGGGGCCACCATGTTCCATTGGGGTCTACACCCCTGGGCCATCTATGGTGTCGTGGCGCTGTCGTTGGCCTTTTTCGCCTATAACAAGGGTATGCCTCTCTCCATCCGCTCCATCTTCTACCCCCTGCTAGGTGACAGAGCCTGGGGCTGGGCGGGACATATTGTCGATATCCTTGCCGTGCTGGCGACCCTGTTTGGTCTGGCAACCTCGCTAGGACTTGGCGCTCAGCAGGCGGCCAGCGGTATCCACCATGTGTTTGGTATAGAGGCCAGCCTGGGGCTGCAGATGATAGTGATCGTCGCCGTGACTCTGCTGGCAGTAGTGTCCGTGGTACGGGGTATCGACGGCGGCGTTAAGGTGATCAGTAATATCAATATGATAGTCGCCTTCCTGCTGCTGATCCTGGTGGCCATGATCGGCTACGCCGTCAGCTTGGGCAGCATTCCTACCACCCTGATGGCCTATGTAGAGAACATTATTCCGCTCAGTAATCCACACGGGCGTACCGATGAGGCTTGGTTCCAGGGCTGGACAGTATTCTACTGGGCCTGGTGGATCTCCTGGTCACCATTCGTTGGCATGTTTATCGCCAGGGTTTCTAAGGGGCGTACCGTGCGTGAGTTCATCACCGCCGTGCTATTGGTGCCGACCGCTGTGACTCTGATCTGGATGTCGGTATTTGGTGGCATGGCGATCGATCAGGTCGTCAACAATGTGGGTGAACTAGGTGAGAAAGGTCTGACAGACGTGCCACTGGCCATGTTCCAGATGTTCGATGTGCTGCCTATGGGCACTCTGCTCTCTATCATCGCCGTGATCTTGGTATTGGTGTTCTTTATCACCTCGTCGGACTCAGGTTCACTGGTGATCGACAGCATCACGGCCGGCGGCAAGATAGATGCGCCGGTACCGCAGAGGGTGTTCTGGGCCCTGCTCGAGGGCGCGATTGCCATGGCCCTGCTGTGGATCGGTGGGACCGAGGCGATTCAGGCCTTGCAGGCCGGAGCTATCTCGACCGCACTGCCCTTTACCGTGATACTGCTGCTGATGTGTGTCAGCCTGCTGAAGGGGATGCGCACCGAGCGTTTCTAATGCGGATTGAGTGAAAAAAAGGAGGCCTCTGGCCTCCTTTTTTATTGCCTGCGCCGATGTCAGAGCAAGTATAAACGTCAATACCAGAGCTCAGACAAGCGCTAACGCCAGAACTCCTTGATGGGGCGGTTGGGGTCGAAGTGATGGGCTATCTGCGCCTGCAGTAACTCGGCGGTGGCGATGGCGTCGGTCAGGGCGTTGTGGGGCGGATAGCTGGGCAGGCCGTATCTTGACCGGCTTTGACCCAATCGCACCGAGCCTGGCTTGTCGCCCTTGAGGCGTTGTAGCAGGCCGCCATGTTGGCGCTTCTGTAGCTCAGACTCCAATGCCATGGTGTCGATGACAGGAAACTCAATTCCCTGGTGAATGCGACGAATAAGCGCCCGCTCCAAGAACTGCTGCTCTATCTGCCGATAGTGCACCACCATGATCTTGCCCGCCATCTGTTCCAGCACCTGTTCGAAGACGGCGGAGAGATCCGGTGCGTCCAGTATGTCGCTGTGGGTGATGCCGTGGATGATCACCGACTCCTCTGCCAGCTGTTCTCTGGGTCTTACCGTCCAGTGTTGGGCGCGATTGAGAAAGATCCGCCGCAGATTAAAGGGCACTGTGCCTATGCTGACGATATCGTCCTTATCCACGTTCAGGCCTGTGGTCTCGAAGTCCATCGCCAGCAGCTCGACCTGTGATAGCGGCGTGTCGGGATCCGGCAGGCCGCCCAGGTAGTACTGACGTAGTCCCAGGTGTTCAGTGGTCTTGAGCCGCTGCTCAAACTTGCCCGGCCAGTCGATGCTAGGTGGTGATAGTAGCTTCTTCAGCATCTTAGGCTCACTTAAATTGATTGCTTGCGTTGTAGCGGAACTTGAGGAAGTTCTGGGCGTTACTCAAGATCTGAAACGCATCTTTGAGGTTACGTCGCTCGAAATCCGACAGATGCTCAGGCTCTATGTTGTTGTCGGGATCGATTCCCTGCTCCACGTCGAAGGCCTGATGGCGGATGCGTACCATGGAGATAAATTCCATGGCGTCCCGTAGATCCTCGCCGCGCCCCTTGGGCAGTATGTTGGCGTCTATGATGTCATCCAGGCGCTCGAAAGAGTTGCGTGCACGGGAGCCCACCGCCAGGGCATGTACCCGGATGAGATCCGCCAGCGGCGCCGTGCCCCGGCGTTTGAGGTTGATGGAGTTGTTGTGGCGGCCATCTTTTTCCATCACGAAGTCTTTGAAGAAACCCAGTGGCGGGGTGCGATTCAAGGCGTTGCGGGCGAGGCAGGCCAGGAAGCGATTGTTCTTGCGTGCCCGGCGCACGATGAAGCCGTTGAGCTGCTCGGCCCACTTGAGGCGGCCATAGACGCCGTCGAGATCGAAGAAGATGGAGGCGTTGAGTAGCGCCTTAGGGTTTGGATCGTCGATCCAGTCGGCGAAACAGGCCTCCCATTCTTTGCGTGTCATGCGCCACATGGGGTTGGTGGCCATGATATCCCCGGTGCAGTAACTATAGCCGCAGCTATCCAGTCCATCGCAAACGAAGTTGGCCAGCTGGCTGAAGTAGTCGTCGTGCTTCGCCTTGTCGAAGTCGTCGTCGAGTATGATGGCGTTGTCCTGGTCTGTCACGATCAGCTGCTCGTCGCGGCCCATGGAGCCCAGCGCCAGGAAGCAGTAGGGGATGGGCGGTGGACCGAGTTTCTCTTCGGCCAGCTCGAGTATCCGCTGTTTGAAGCTGCGGCCGATCACCGACATGGCGCTGCCCACCATGTGGGAGTTGGCGTCTTCGTTCACCAGTCGCACGAAGCTGTCTTTGACCTGGGTGGCGAGGGTGGCCAGCTCCTCCAGACTCTGTTGCTGGAAGATGCTGCTGACCAGTAGCAGGGAGTTTTGCGACTCGTATCTGACGATATCCGTGGCTTCGATGATGCCTATGGGTTTGCGTCCCTTGCACACCGGTAGATGATGCACGTTGTAGCGCAGCATGGTGAGCATGGCCTCATAGACATAGGCGTTATGGTCTAAGGTGATCACTTCTGTGCTCACCACGCTGGCCAGCTCGGTGCCTGGATCTATTCCCTCGGCCAAGACCCGGGTGCAGAGATCCCTGTCTGTGATGATGCCAAGCAGGGGACTGGTATCGGCATCATCCTCTTCCAGGACGTCCGGGTCGATCACCAGGAGGGCGGAGACATTCTCCTGAGCCATCATGATGGCGGCCTGTTGTATGCTTTCGCCTTTATGGATCAGCGGGGCATCCCGGGTGAGTAGTGTCTTCACCTTAGAGGTGGTCAGATCGTTCTGTTCGCTGGAGTTAGAGACAGTCTGGCGCAGCCGGGCGCTGTCTTCTACTTCGACGAAGTCGGCAAAGGTGTCGTACTCATCGTACAGCTGCTGGAAGATTGCCTCTGGGATGCAATAGACCAGGGTGTCCTCGATCGCCTTGACCGGGAAGCGCACCTTGTTGTTGGTAAGCAGGCCCATTTGGCCGAAGAGATCGCCGCTATCGAGGCGGTTATAGAGTTCGCCCTTGCGGCGGTAGACCTCTACCACGCCGCTGCGCACCATGTAGAGGTCATGGATCTGATCGCCAAAGTGGATGATGGGGGTGTCTTGGCGGTAGTAGGCGATCTCCACATGGTGGCTCACCATGTCGACCACCTCGTCGGGCAGGGCGTTAAACGGGGGATATTGGCTTAAGAAGTTTTGGATCTCGTTTAACTCTGCTTCCATAGATCTGCCTGTGGCTGATTTTCTCCTGCGATGGCTAACATACTAACTCAAAGACAAAGCGATGTGTGGGCCACTGCCCAAAAAGATCCCCGGGTCTAGTGAGCCGTCCACAACATCTGGCCGCACTGGCTGAGATCATAACCGCCCAGCTGAGCCGCCAGCTGACGGGTCTGGGTGCTGCCGAGCATCTCAAACAGGGCCTGGAGCTGACGACGGAAGTAGATCCCCTGGGGCATCACGAAGTCGAAGGATTCGGTGACCAGAGGCACGAAGCTCAGGCCACTCTCCAGCGCCACCGACTGACAGCCGAAGCCGATATCGGCCTCGTTACGGGCGATGAAGCCTGCAAGCTCGCGCTCGCTATAGGCGGTGATCTGCGGATTGAGCTGCTCTATGCTGGCACCTTGCTTGATCAGCCAGTGTTCCAGGTGTTGCTGACTACCTGCACCGGCCTGGCGGCCGACCCAACGCCAGGGCAGGCTGATCACTTTCTCCTCTTCCTGGCATCTGTGGTGCATCTCGCTGCGCATCATCAGCCCCTGCTGGCGGGTGTAGCCGTGCACCATCACCCACTGCTGGTGGTTGGGGTAGCCCTTGAGCAGGGCGGGGTGACGTATGTTGCGCTCCTCCACATTGCCCCAGTGCAGGGTACAGACGTCGGCGTAGCCGCGCGACAGGAGATCCAGCCCCATGCGGGAGCCGGTGGAGCTATAGCTGATAAGATCGCTCTTGCCTATCTTAGACATGAGACGGGCCACCAACATGGAGAGCAGGGGGTCGTCGCTGCCGGTGATGTGCATGCGATCCGACAGCATGCCGCTATGGCAGGAGTCCATGACCCAACGGTCGATCAAAATCTTGGGAAACAGCCACTTACCCGTCACCTTGGTGGCGGGCAATATGCGGTCATTGGCCATGGAGTAGACCTTCTTCTCATTCAGGTCGAGATATTCGGCGACCTGTTTGGCGCTCATGTAGACGAGTTCGCTGGGTTCAGTCATTGATAATCCTTTAACCTTCGCCGTTAACCTAGATTACGTTTCGGCGGTGTGGCATCAAATTCGATATTTTCCGCACCATGATAGATGAGGAAGTGGCGCCCCTTGGCGCGGGCGATCATGGTGATCCCCAGCTTCTGGGCCAGTTCCAGCCCCATCTGGGTGGCACCGCTGCGCGAAAGCAGGACGGGGATACCCATCTTGGCCACCTTGATCACCATCTCTGAGGTGAGTCGCCCCGTGGTGTAAAACAGCTTGTTGCCACCGCCCTGCTGCTTGAGCCACATCTCGCCGGCGAGGGTGTCGACCGCGTTGTGACGGCCGACATCTTCGACGAAGCCGATGATCTGATCGCCCTCGCATAGGCCACAGCCATGCACGGCACCGGCATTCTTATAGGTCTCGTTGTAGGCGCTGATGTTATTGAGCAGGCTGTAGAGCATGCTCTGTTTCAGCTGAGGCGTGGGCAGGCGGATATCCTCGACACCATCCATGAAGCCGCCATAGACAGTGCCCTGGCCGCAGCCTGTGGTGACCGTCTTCTCCGCCAGTTTCTCCTCCAGGTGCGCCGTCGACTCCTTGGTGATCACCGCCGCCGAGTTGACCTCCCAATCCACAATCACAGACTCGAGCTGATGGACGTCGCTGATGAAGCCCTGGTTCTTCAAATAGCCTAGTGCCAGTGCCTCGGGACGGGCACCCAGTGTCATCAGGGTCACTATGGGTCGCCAGTTCAGGTAGAGAGTGAGGGGGCGCTCGCAGGCGATATATTTGTCGACCACTTCGCCCTGCTCGTTGATGGCTTTCACCGCCATGGTGAGTGGGGCATCGGCTTGGGTCTTGACCAGTGTGGGGTGTTTGAAACTTGTCATTGCTCTCGTCTTGTTGCATTGGGGCGCATTGAGCATAGCAAGTATCGTTCCCACGCAAGGATTTCGAGTGTAAATGCGTGATCCAGGCGCCGACTTTGTGTGATGTCGCCCTTTTCTGTCCCGGCCAAAATGGCTTTTAGGACAAATTGTCCTACGCTTGTTAGGGATTTGATGATCCAGTTCAAACTATTCCCCTTCTAGCGATGGCATGTAAATTGCTTCGTATAGGTCTATCGCTAACCCAATGCCCGGCGAATCAGCAATACGCCGGCCTGCTAGGCAAAACGGAGACGCAATGCAACATACCGAAAGTCAATGGCCCATGTATGTTTCACTGAAAAAGGTGGAGAAACAGATGGGGCGCTGGACCGCTGAAAGTTGGGAATTAGATCAGATAGTTCCCGCCACCCAGCCCGCACCAGCCGGGGCCCACATAGTGATGCTTGAACTCTACAAAGATGAGCGCGGCAGCTATCGCATCAACCTGGATATGGATAACGCCATGCTCTACGTGGTGTGCGACGAGCTGGAAGATGGCACCTGGGTGCCCGCCTATATCTCGGCCGACCAAAATGTCGCAGCCGGTTGCCTCGAGGGCGACACCCCAGTGCTGAACTTCCCCATGCCCAAGGCGATCGCCTGCTGGATAGAGGCCTTCATCACCCGTCACGGCGAGGTGGAGATATGCGCCCATAGGCGTAAGCATGTCAATCGCCGTAAGAACGAGGGGCCGAGTACCAATCCGGATAGGGGGCTAGTGTCCTGATGAGTGAGAAGCCAAGCGGACTCTTTGCACGCTGGACTCAGCGTCGCCAACAGGTGCAGGCCGAGGAAGAGGCGGCGCGTCTGGCTGAACAGGCCCAGGAAACGCCGGTCGAGCCATCGGTTGAGGCCGAAGGCGCGGATGGTGTCGAAGCTAGCGACCAAGTCGCTCCCGAAGAGAAGAAGATACTGACTGCCGAGGACCTACCGGATCCCGAGAAGATAGAGGTGGGCGGCAGCTTCGCCAGTTTCATGGCCGACAACGTCGATCCTGATGCCAAGACGGCGGCCCTGAGGGCCCTGTGGAAGCAGCCACACTATCACGAGATCGATGGCCTGCTGGAATATGCCCTGGACTACACAGACCAGCCCAAGTTGACCGCCGAGGTCTCGGCCGAGCTAGCCAAGAAGGTCTTCAGGCATCTGATCAAGGATGAAGAGAAGGTCGAGGCGGCTGCCGAGACGGCGGAAATCCAGCTGGCACAGCAGGAAAATGCTGCGCCTCAGGTCGAGGACAATTTGGACAGGGCATCCGACGAGGTGTCCCAAAATGAACCAGAAATACAGGCCTCAACCAAGCCTCCTGTTGTTTAAGGTAAGTTTAGAGTGCTTTTAAATCCATAAATTTGGTACGTGAATTGCTGTATTAACGACAATTAACAACGAGTTAGATAATCGTTGAACTTAGGGTGAAGCTGGCGCAACAAGCGCATGCCGTCAGAGCACAACAGCCACCCGGCTGATACAGCAGCCAAATACTGCTTAGGAACGCAATGTGAGCATGCATTTAGAGACGAGCGACAATTTGGCCCACCTGAAACAGGTGCGCCAGCAAGTGTTGGGACAGACACAAATTCTGCAAAACCTGATCCCACCCACAGTGAGTTACACCACAGAGGGCAATGTGTTGATCATTGGCCCGGAAGACTTGGCTCGCCTGGCGGCCGACAAGCTGGCCAACATGGGTCAGCGCGCCATTCTGGCCAACGAATCGATCACCAGCCAGGATGAAGACCACCTGGAGAAGGTGATGAACGCCGCCGAAGATGTCGAGAGCTATTACAACAAGCTTATCGAGATCAAAGGCTTCCTGGGTCAATTCCAGGTCAAGGTTGAGCATGACAACGGCACCGCTGACCTCAGCCTGGTGGCCATTCGTAAGGCCCATTTCGATCTTATCCTCGACCTTAGCCAAGCGCCCTGCATCAACCTCGAGATGCTGCCACCGGGTTACTTCTACGTGGGGCAGGATGAGGCCAAATTGATGGATGCCATCGCCCAGCTGCCCGAGTTGATCGGCGAGTTCGACAAGCCGCGCTACGTCAAGGTGAACAGCGATATCTGTGCCCACCACAGAAACGGTATCGATGGCTGTAACCGCTGCCTCAACTTCTGTCCCGCCGACGCCATCGCCAGCGTGGACCATAAGATAGAGATCGACCCTTACCTCTGCCACGGTGCGGGCAGCTGTACCAATGCCTGTCCGACCGGCGCCATCAGCTATGACCTGCCGACGCCACAGGCGCTGCACTCCTACCTGAACAAGTTGGTGACACGTTTTCGCAGTGCGGCGCAGACAGCTCCAGTGATTTTATTCCACGATGCCAGCCTGGGTGCCTCGCTGATCGGCGATGAGCTGCCCGGTGCCATCTTGCCGGTGGAGCTGGAGGAGATCACAGTCGCCAGCATGGATCACTGGATGGCGGCCCTGGCCTGGGGCGCGCGTCAGATCTTGGTGCTCAACACTGAGGCCACAGCGCCAACCCTGACCCAGATGCTCAACGGCGAGCTCAAGCTGGCCAACGAGATCCTCGACGAGATGGGTCAGCCACAGCGTGTGAGCGTGATTGAGGCCAGTCAGATTGCCGAGCTGGCCGCACTGATCGAACCTAGCGCCAGCTGGCCCATGATAGTACCGGGCGAATTTGCCGCCACCACTAAGCGTGAGACCCTCTACGCGGCGATCGATCACCTCAACAGCCAGGCGGCCTCTACCGATGCCTGTCTGAGCAAGAGCAATATTCCTTACGGTAAGGTGAGTGTTAATACCGATAACTGCACCCTGTGTCTCTCCTGTGTGTCGACCTGTCCGACACAGGCGCTGACCGACGGCGGCGAGAAGCCCGCGCTCTATTTTGTCGAGCAAGCCTGTGTGCAGTGCGGCCTGTGTGAGTCGGCCTGTCCGGAGAAGGTGATCAGCCTGACACCACAGATCAATTTCGATGCGACTGCTCGTCAGAGCCGTCAAACCCTGAATGAGGAGGCCCCGTTCGAATGTATTCGTTGTGGTACCCCATTCGCCACCCAATCCATGGTGCAACGGATGCTGGATGTAGTCGGCGGACACAGTGCCTTCAGTGCCAATACCGAGCGTCTGAAGATGTGTAGCGACTGCCGGGTAAAAGACATGTTTGAAGACATACTTCAAGATCCTGAAAAGCAACTGCGATAAGAGTTTAGCCATGACCGAATTAGTAAGAGAAGTTTCAGAAAACGATCAGTTGAGAGCCGATATCTACCAGCTTTTGGCGGCGCTTTTACGCAAGCAGCCAAGTGCTGAACTGTTGCAGTTCCTTTCCACCCTGGAGATAGATGCCGACGATGACAGCGACATGACCAAGGCCTGGTTGGCGCTTAAATTGGCGGCGGGCCAGTTTACCCCTGAGCAGCTGGAAGATGAGTACTTCAACATCTTCCTCGGCGTGGGTAGCGGTGAGATCTTGCCCTATGGCAGCTGGTTTATGACTGGCTCGCTGATGGACAAGCCGTTGGCACTGCTCAGACAGGATCTGGCCCAGCTGGGGTTTGAGCGCAGCGAAGAGGTGAAGGAGCCGGAAGATCATGTGGCCGCCCTGTGTGAGGTGATGGGCACCCTGATCCTCGAGGCGCCTGGCTTCCGTCAGTTGGCGTTTTACCAACGTCACATCGGCAGCTGGATCGATCGCTTCTGTGACCACCTGGGACGGGCGCCAAGCGCGGCCTTCTATGCCACTGTGGCCCAGCTGGCGAAGGCGTTTTTCGTCATCGAAGCCAACGAATTTGAACAACTTAAGTTAGATATTCCGGTGAACTGCCCCGGCAGCGAAGCGGAGAAGATTGAACCGACAGCCAGCGAACTCGCGTCCTAGGTTGTGGTTTAGCTTAGTGGTCGGCGCCAACGCGCCGACATATTGAAACCGAGGGGCAACCCTCATCAAGCGTCGGGTTCTGGTCTTAGTGTCGACTTATCTGCAAAGCCAAATCGACCGAGATGAAGAGACTAGAGCCTAAATTGAGTCAACATCAAGGAGACACTATGAAGAAGCAAGCTTCTGATATGGGTCGTCGTCAATTGCTAAAAGCATTAGCCCTGGGCAGTGCAGCGGGTGCCGTGGCAACCGTGAGCGGCCAGGCCGCGGCGGCAACGCCTGCACCTCAAAAAGATGCAGCGCAAGGCGATGGTTACCACGAGACAGATCATATTCGTAGTTATTACGCGTCGTTACGTACCAAGTAAGCCTTGGACGAGTAATTACGCAGTAATTCAATAACATTAGGAGAGTGTGTGATGCGATTAACCCGCAAAACAGACCAGGCAGAAGTCGCTAAAAAGCCTGCCCTGGGTCTAAGTCGTCGTCAGTTCCTTCAGTCTGCAGGTCTTGCTACTGGTGGTATTGCCGCGGCTTCTATGCTTGGCGCTGGAATGATGCGCAAAGCCGAAGCGAAAGAAGTGCCACATGATGCGCCAACCGAAGTGAAGCGTACCATCTGTTCTCACTGTTCAGTGGGCTGTGGTATCTATGCCGAAGTACAAAATGGTGTGTGGACAGGCCAAGAGCCAGCTTTCGACCATCCATTCAATGCCGGCGGCCACTGTGCCAAGGGTGCATCTCTACGTGAGCACGGCCATGGTGAGAAGCGTCTCAAGTACCCCATGAAGCTAGAAGGCGGTAAGTGGAAGCGTATCTCTTGGGATCAGGCTATCGAGGAAGTGGGTCAGAAGGCGCTGGATATCCGTAAGGAGTCAGGCCCGGATTCAATCTTCTTCATGGGTAGTGCCAAGTTCTCTAACGAGCAGGCTTACCTCTACCGTAAATTCGCTGCCATGTGGGGCACCAACAACGTCGACCACTCGGCACGTATTTGTCACTCTACCACTGTAGCCGGTGTTGCTAACACCTGGGGCTATGGTGCGCAAACCAACTCGTTCAACGATATCCGCAACGCCAAGGCGATGATGTTTATCGGTTCTAACCCTTCAGAAGCTCACCCGGTTGCCATGCAACACATTCTGGAAGGTAAAGAGCGCGGCGCGAAGATTATCGTTGTCGATCCTCGTTTCACCCGTACTGCGGCTAAGGCCGACGAGTACGTGCATATTCGCCCAGGTACCGATATTCCTTATATCTACGGTCTGCTGTGGCATATCTTCGAGAACAAGTGGGAAGACCAGACCTTCATCGACCAGCGTGTCTACGGCATGGAGCGTATCCGCGAAGCTGCCGCTAAGTGGAACCCTGAAGAAGTTGAAAACGTGGTCGGTGTACCTAAAGAGCAGATGTACCGTGTGGCCAAGACACTGGCCGAGACTAAGCCTGGCACCATCGTCTGGTGTATGGGTGGTACTCAACACCACATAGGTAATGCCAATACCCGTGCTTACTGTATCCTGCAGTTGGCCCTGGGTAACATGGGCGTCTCTGGTGGTGGTACTAACATCTTCCGTGGTCACGATAACGTACAGGGCGCTACCGACTTCGGTCTGCTGTTCGACACCCTGCCTGGTTACTATGGCCTCAAGACAGGTTCTTGGAAGCACTGGTGTAACGTATGGGATCTGGACTATGAGTGGGTGAAGGCTCGCTTCGACCAGGAACAGCGTCTGGGTCAGGATCCTATGACCTCTACCGGTATTCCTTGTTCTCGTTGGCACGACGGTGTGCTGGAAGACAAGTCTAAGATCGCTCAGAAAGATAACATCCGTATGTCATTCTTCTGGGGTCAGTCTGTCAACACCGAAACCCGTGGCCGTGAGGTGCGTGAAGCACTGAATAAGATGGACACAGTAGTGGTTGTGGATCCATTCCCAACTATGGCAGGTGTGATGCATACCCGTAAAGATGGCGTTTATCTGCTGCCGGCGGCGACTCAGTTCGAGACCTATGGTTCGGTATCAGCCTCTAACCGCTCACTACAGTGGCGTTCACAGGTTATTGAGCCGCTGTTCGAATCTAAGCCTGACCACGTCATCATGTACAAGTTGGCGAAGAAGTGGGGCATAGAGAAAGAACTGTGTAAGCATATCCAGGTGAACGGTGACGAGCCGTTGATCGAAGATATTGTCCGTGAATACAACAAGGGTATGTGGACCATCGGTTACACAGGTCAGAGCCCAGAGCGTCTCAAGATGCACCAGGAAAACTGGGGTACCTTCGACATCAAGAGCCTGGAAGCACCGGGTGGCCCAGCTAAGGGCGAAACCTACGGTCTGCCTTGGCCATGTTGGGGCACACCTGAGATGAAACACCCAGGTACCCAGATCCTCTACCGTACCGACCGTGAAGTCCGCTTCGGTGGTGGTAACTTCCGTGCCCGTTACGGTGTTGAGCATGAGGGTAACAACATCCTGGCCGAAGGCTCTTACTCTAAGGGCAGTGAGATCAAGGACGGTTACCCAGAGTTTACCGACAAGATGCTCAAGCAACTTGGCTGGTGGGACGACCTGACCGCAGAAGAGAAAGCGGCTGCCGAAGGTAAGAACTGGAAGACAGATATCTCTGGTGGTATCCAGCGTGTCGCCATCAAGCACGGTTGTATCCCATTTGGTAACGCTAAGGCTCGTTGTATCGTTTGGAACTTCCCTGATGATATTCCGGTTCACCGTGAGCCTCTGTATACGCCTCGTCGTGATCTTGTGTCTAAGTACCCAACTTACGATGACCGTATGGTTGCGCGTCTTCCTACCCTGTACAAGTCAATTCAGGATCAGGACTTCGCCAAAGAGTTCCCGCTTGCCTTGACCTCTGGTCGTCTGGTTGAGTACGAGGGCGGTGGTGAAGAGACACGTTCTAACCCTTGGTTGGCAGAGCTTCAGCAGGAGATGTTTATCGAAATTAACCCTGCTGATGCGGCGGATCGTGGTCTACGTGATGGTGATGTCGTATGGGTTCACAGCCCAGAAGGCGCCAAGATCAAGGTGCAGGCAATGGTGACACCGCGTGTGATTGAAGGCGAGTGTTTCATGCCGTACCACTTCGCGGGTATGTTCGAAGGCGAGAGCCTGGAGAAGAGTTACCCAGAAGGTACAGTGCCTTACATCATTGGTGAATCGGCCAACACCGTATTGACCTATGGCTATGACGTGGTGACCCAGATGCAAGAGACTAAGTCTAGCTTGTGTCAGATCACTAAAGCCTAACGGAACTTGATGAGGAGATAAGCCATTATGGCAGTCATGAAATTTCTATGTGACACCAAACGCTGCATCGAGTGTAACGGTTGCGTCACAGCATGTAAGAACGAAAACGATTCCGCTCTCGAGTGGGGTATCCAACGCCGTCGCGTCGTGACCATCAACGATGGTCAACCCGGTGAAGCCTCGATCTCTGTGGCTTGTATGCACTGTACCGACGCCCCTTGTCAGGCCGTTTGCCCAGCAAACTGCTTCTACAAGACGGAAGATGGCCTAACACTACACAACAAAGATACCTGTATCGGTTGTGGTTACTGCCTATACGCCTGCCCATTCGGTGCGCCTCAGTTCCCTAAGAAGAGCACCTTTGGCAGCCGCGGCAAGATGGA
Organism: Shewanella halotolerans; assembly: GCF_019457535.1. NCBI lineage: Bacteria > Pseudomonadati > Pseudomonadota > Gammaproteobacteria > Alteromonadales > Shewanellaceae > Shewanella > Shewanella halotolerans. The sequence goes on from NZ_CP080417.1 coordinate 72,259, forward strand.
CAAGTGTACTTTCTGTGCCGGTGGCCCAGAAGAGACCTTCTCCGAAGCCGAGCGTAAGAAGTACGGCGCTAACCGTCTGGCCGAGGGTAAGTTACCTATGTGTGCCGAGCTTTGTTCAACCAAGGCACTGCTCGCTGGTGATGCGGAAGTGGTTTCCAACATCTACCGTGAGCGTATTGCGGCCCGTGGTAACCCTAATGCGATCTGGGGCTACACCCCTAAGACTGGCGTTTAAAGTGAATAGTACCGTAAGCCTTCGGGCTTACGGTCTGTAAAGGAGTGACTATGTTATTAAAATCACTGCGCAGCCTATTCACTGTGTTGTTATTGCCATTGGTCTTGGCAATGGGCTTAGGCTTGACGACGTCAGCCTATGCCGTTGACGAACAGACCAGTCAACAGATGGCAAATACCAACGACGCTGAGCTATGGCGAGCCGTGAAGTCAGGAGACAAGGGATACACCACAGCCAAAGGCGCTGAGGGTGGGGTCATGATTAACGTGTCGGCTATCGAAGGCACTAACGTTAAGAACGACTATCTCACCCCAGTGATGGCGCTGGCCGTTTGCGGTGTGTTCGGTGCTTTCTTGATCTTCTATCTGGTGAATGGCCCTTCAAAGCTAAGTCATGGTTTCTCTGGCAAGATGGTATTGCGCTGGAGCAAGGCCGATCTTTGGATTCACTGGGTGATGGCGCTTTCCTGCCTGGCATTGATCTTTACCGGTCTTAACATCATGTTGGGTAAGCATGTGCTACAACCCTATGTGGGCACAGGCATTTGGGGCTCGCTGATCTACGGCAGCAAGACGATCCACGATTACGCGGGTCCCTTGTTCATCGTGGCCTGGGCTATCTGTGTGGTTAAATGGATGCCGTTGCAGACATTTAAGCTGTATGACCTTAAGTGGTTCCTGGTGGTTGGTGGCTACATCAACTTCGGACCCTTCAAGGGCAAGCACCCAGACAGCGGCTTCGCCAACGCCGGTGAGAAGATGTGGTTCTGGACGCTAACCCTGTTCGGTCTGTTTATCGCGGTATCCGGTATCATGCTGGTGATGCCTGGCCTGGAACTGCCACGTGAAGCCTCTATGGCGGCACTGCTGGTTCACGGCCTTAGCGCCATCATCATCATCGCCTTTACTATCGTCCACATCTGGATGGCGACGGTACTGAGTGAAGGTGGTATGGAGTGCATGAAGTCGGGTTACTGTGATGAGAACTGGGCGGTACAGCACCACAACCTTTGGTACGATGAGATCAAAGATAACGGTACCCTGACTTACAGGGACTAGACCTACAGCGACTAGACTCAAAACGCAGACGCGTTATTGAATAAAAGCGCATAGATGAAGCACCCCACCTAGGCATTAGGCGGGGTGTTTTTTTGTGGTTAAAGGTTGAGAATTTTAGCGGATCCAGATCACCTTTGGCTGTTTTTTGAACGCGCTTTTTATTTTCAATAACAACAACTTCATTACATCTACTGGATCCCGGTTTTCGCTATTTTTAGGGATTGCCAGCAAAGTGTATTGGCTAAAGTATGACTGGCTTAACACTTTGGCCATTTATTCATTTTTTCCGCTTATTGACCCCTGTTTAGATCAATATCTCCGCCTCGCTTCTTACCTATATTGCAACGGCAATTAATCGGATGTTTTTAAAAAACATAGCATTTTTACCAAGCTGCCACCTGTAAATAACATTGCTTTAACCAATGTGCCGATGGCGGTTTTGAATAAATCATCCCTACTAATCGAAACTTCCTAATCCACTAGGAGCAAGAATGAAGAAGCAACAGCCCGATCTGAATCGTAGATCTTTGCTGAAAGCACTCACCATAGGTGGTACGGCCGGTGTGGCCATCGCCGCGAGTGGTGTGAGTGTTGCCAATGCAACCGAAAGTAAATCTCAAGAAAAACATGCCGATGGCTACCATGAAACTGCACATATCCGCAGTTATTACAATAGCTTGCGTAGCTAATTAGGAGAATTTGAGCGATGAAGTTAACGCGCAAAACAAATGAGGCAGTCGCAACGGCTAAGCCAAGCTTAGGCATCAGCCGTCGTCAATTCATGAAGCATGCGGGTATCACAACCGGTGGTATTGCTGCAGCCTCTCTTCTCGGTACCGGCATGATGCGCCGCGCCGAAGCGAAAGATATTCCACACGATGCCCCAATCGAGATCAAGCGTACCGTATGTAGTGCCTGCGCCGTGGGTTGCGGCCTGTACGCCGAGGTCCAAAACGGTGTTTGGACGGGTCAGGAACCAGCATTCGATCACCCATTCAACGCCGGTGGTCACTGTGCCAAAGGTGCTGCCCTGCGTGAACATGGTCACGGCGAGAAGCGTCTTAAGTACCCAATGAAGCTGGTCGACGGTAAGTGGAAGAAGCTCTCTTGGGAGCAAGCCTTCAACGAAGTCGGCGACAAGATGCAGAGCATCCGCCAGGAGTCGGGCCCAGATTCACTCTACTTCATGGGCAGCGCCAAGTTCTCTAACGAAGGCTGCTACATGTACCGTAAATTTGCGGCCATGTGGGGTACCAACAACGTCGACCACTCGGCACGTATCTGTCACTCTACCACTGTAGCCGGTGTTGCTAACACCTGGGGTTATGGTGCGCAAACCAACTCTTTCAACGACATTCAGAATGCGAACGCGATCTTCTTCATCGGTTCAAACCCTGCCGAGGCACACCCTGTTGCCATGCAGCATATTCTGATCGCCAAAGAGAAGAACAACGCCAAGATCATCGTGGTTGACCCACGTTTCTCTCGCACCGCGGCTCACTCAGATCTGCACTGTGCACTGCGTCCTGGTACCGATATTCCGTTCATCTACGGTATGTTGTGGCACATCTTCGAAAACGGCTGGGAAGACAAGACTTTCATCCAGCAGCGCGTATTCGAGATGGACACCATCCGCGAAGAGGTGAAGAAGTTCCCACCACAAGAAGTGGCTAACATCACAGGCGTGAGCGAAGAGCAGGTTTACCAAGCGGCTAAGCTGATGGCTGAAAACCGTCCTGGTACTGTGGTTTGGTGTATGGGTGGTACCCAGCACCATGTTGGTAACGCCAACACCCGTGCCTACTGTATTCTGCAGCTGGCTCTGGGCAACATGGGCGTATCTGGCGGCGGTACTAACATCTTCCGTGGTCACGATAACGTACAGGGCGCAACCGACTTAGGTCTGCTGTTCGACACCCTGCCTGGCTACTATGGCCTCAAGACAGGTTCTTGGAAGCACTGGTCACACGTTTGGGATCTGGATTTCGACTGGGTTAAGGGTCGCTTCGACCAGAACGAATACCTGGGTCGCATCCCAATGAACACTCCTGGTATTCCATGTTCTCGTTGGCACGACGGCGTATTAGAGACGCCTGAGAAGCTGGCGCAGAAAGATCGCGTGCGCATGGCCTTCTTCTGGGGTCAATCTGTGAACACAGAAACCCGTCAGCGCGAGGTACGTGACGCCCTGGATAAGATGGACACAGTCGTGGTTGTGGATCCATTCCCAACTATGGCGGGTGTCATGCACCGTCGTAAGAATGGTGTCTACCTCTTACCAGCGGCGACTCAGTTCGAGACCGAAGGTTCGGTATCTAACTCTGGCCGTAGCCAGCAGTGGCGTGAGAAGGTGATCGAGCCACTATTCGAATCTAAGACAGATATCGAGATCATGTATCGCCTGTCGCAGAAACTCGGTTTCGACACGGAATACACTAAACGCATCGCTAAAGATGCCAAAGACATGCTAGTGATCGAAGACATCACCCGCGAGATCAACCGCGGTATGTGGACTATCGGTATGTCTGGCCAAAGCCCAGAGCGTCTGAAGCTGCATACCCAAAACTGGGGCACCTTCAGCAACAAGACGCTTGAAGCAGAAGGCGGCCCAGCCAAGGGCGAAACCTATGGTCTGCCATGGCCATGTTGGGGCACACCAGAGCAGAAACACCCTGGTACCCAGATCCTCTACAACACAAACAAACACGTACTGCAGGGCGGTGGTAACTTCCGTGCCCGTTATGGCGTCGAATACCAAGGCAAGAACCTGTTGGCCGAAGGCAGCTTCTCTAAGGGCAGCGAGATCCAAGACGGTTACCCAGAGTTCAGCGACAAGCTGCTCAAGCAACTGGGCTGGTGGGATGACCTGACCGCCGAAGAGAAGGCGGAAGCCGAAGGCAAGAACTGGAAGACCGACCTTTCTGGCGGTATCCAGCGTGTGGCCATGAAGCACGGCTGTATCCCATTTGGTAACGCTAAGGCGCGTTGTATCGTGTGGACCTTCCCGGATCAAGTGCCTGTGCACCGTGAGCCGCTGTACACACCACGTCGCGATCTCGTGTCTAAGTACCCAACCTACGACGACATGCAAGTCCATCGTCTACCGACGCTGTACAAGTCTATCCAAGAGAAAGACACGGCAACCAAGTACCCACTGGGTCTGACTTCTGGTCGTCTGGTTGAGTACGAGGGTGGTGGTGAAGAGTCTCGCTCTAACCCATGGCTGGCCGAGCTACAACAAGAGATGTTTGTTGAGATCCACCCAGGCGATGCCGCCGACCGTGGTATCCGCAACGGCGATACCGTGTGGCTGGAAGGCGCCGAAGGTGGCCGCATCAAGATCAAGGCCATGGTTACCCCTCGCGTTAAGCAAGGTGTTACCTGGATGCCATACCACTTCGCCGGTGTGATGCACGGTGAGAGCCTAGAGAATAACTATCCAGAAGGTACTGTGCCTTATGTGATTGGTGAGTCTGCGAACACGGCATTGACCTATGGTTATGACCCTGTCACGCAGATGCAAGAGACCAAAGCGTCGCTTTGTCAGATCACTAAAGCTTAAGTATCGGGAGATTTGCCATTATGGCTACAATGAAATTTTTATGTGATACCAAGCGCTGCATCGAATGTAACGGCTGTGTCACGGCATGTAAGAACGAAAACGACTCTGCGCTGGAGTGGGGTATTCAACGTCGCCGCGTGGTGACCATCAACGACGGTCAGCCAGGCGAAGCCTCTATCTCAGTGGCTTGTATGCACTGTACCGACGCCCCTTGTCAGGCGGTTTGTCCGGCAAACTGCTTCTACAAGACGGAAGATGGTCTGACGCTGCACAACAAAGACACCTGTATCGGTTGTGGCTACTGTCTGTACGCCTGTCCGTTCGGCGCGCCTCAGTTCCCTAAGAAGGGCGCCTTCGGCAGCCGCGGCAAGATGGACAAGTGTACCTTCTGTGCCGGTGGTCCTGAAGAGAATCACTCAGATGCAGAGCGTCAGAAGTACGGTTCTAACCGTATTGCCGAAGGCAAGCTGCCTATGTGTGCCGAGTTGTGTGCGACTAAGTCGCTACTTGCCGGTGATGCTGAGGTTATCTCAAACATCTTCCGCGAGCGTGTTGCATACCGTGGTTCGAAAAATGCGATTTGGGGTTAATCCCCAGCTTGTATAAGGCCACAACAATCCACACCGGGCTCGCCCGGTGTGGACGATAAGGATGTAATATGAACAAATGGTTCAAACAATTTAGCGTGATCTTAGCGCTAGTGATAGGTACCACATTCAGTGCCCTGTCGTTCGCCCATGGCGACGCGACCGACCATACCCATGCCGCCACCGAGGGGCAGGTCTGGTCTGAGATTCAGGCGGGCGCCACCGGATACACTACCTCTCATGGTCAGTTCCACAACCAGCCAATTAACAGCTATGATCTGCGGGTACTCGAGCTTCGCAGCGACTGGCTGGCACCTGCCCTGATGGCGGCGCTGTTTGGCATGATCATCATCTTCGTGCTGTTCATCAAGGTGAACGGTATCTCCAAGTTGCATCATGGCTTCTCGGGCAAGATGGTGTATCGCTGGTCGAAATTTGATGTCTCTATCCACTGGCTGGGGGCTATCCCATGTCTGCTGCTGATCCTCACGGGTCTGACCCTGCTGGCGGGACGTTTCTTCTTCCAGCCATATCTGGGTGAAGGCTTCTGGGCAGGTCTGGTCTATGGTGCCAAGCAGATCCACGACTACATGGCGATCCCCTTCATGATCGGTTGGGCGCTGATGACCACGCTGTGGGCCAAAAATCAGCTGCCTAAGATGTATGATGTTAAGTGGTTCCTGGTTGTTGGTGGTTACATCAACTTCGGTCCCTTCAAGGGTAAGCACCCGGATGCAGGCTTTGCCAACGCCGGTGAGAAGATGTGGTTCTGGGCCTTCGCCTTCTTTGGACTGATCATCTCGGCCTCTGGCATGTTGCTGCTGTTCCCGAACCTGTTCGAGCCTAGCCGCACCCTGAGCCTGATCGCCTTGGTACTTCACTCTGTCAGTGCCATCGTTATCTGCGCCTTCTCTATCGTTCACATCTTCATGGCGACCGTGATGTCAGAAGGTGGTATGGAGTGTATGGTGTCGGGTTACTGTGATGAAAACTGGGCGACCCAACATCACAACCTTTGGTATGACGAGATCAAGGCTAACGGCACGCTGAAGTACAAAGCGTAAGGCGTTCGCCGCGCACATCAGCGTTTCCTGTTACCATGAAAAAACACCTCACCGGGTTGCCGGCGGGGTGTTTTTTTATGCCTGCCGTTTAATGCTTGTCGTTTAATGCCTGGAGCAGAGAGTGATAGTAGCAGCTAGCAAGAGTCGCTTTTAGCAGCATTAGCCGTTAGAAACTTTAGCCGTTATAAATATTAGACATTGAGAATGTTGACAATAACAGCTAGTCCACTAAGTTGTGAGGAAAGCAATTTCACCATAAAGGAGCTGAATATGATCAGAAGGATCTTGATGGCGCTCGCCCTGAGTGTGAGTGTTAGTTTGAGTTTAAGTGTGAGCTTTAGCAGCCTTGCCGATACCTTTCGGGTGACCTCAGAGGTCAGCCTGCAAGGCGAGGTGCTTGGCGCGCCGATGCTACTGATTGATAAGGTTGAGGCCGAGCGGGTGATGCTGGCGGATAAGTACCAGTTCAGCGTTAAGGTTACGCCACACGATGAGGCTCAGGTGTTGGTGGATTTTAGCCTGAGCGGCGAGGGCTATGAGACCGCCTCTCAGGCGATAGTCGACCTGGACAAGGCCGCCTTGCTCACCTTTGGCGACCAGACATTTAGCTTTCTCATCAACAGGGTAGGCGACTGACTTAACAGTCGCTGTACATGACTTTGGTAGTCACGCTATCGGCGGTCGTGTCGACCTTCAGATAACAGGCGAGGGCGCCGTCTGCCATGAGATCCCCTGGGGTCTTAAACAGGCTGCTATCGCCGATGCGCAGCTCGATAACTTCCGCCTTCCAGCGCCCGCCATAGAACCATTCTCTCATGGTGACCGTCAGCAGCTGAGTTACCGCATCGCTGCTCCATTCCGGGTAGCCATATCTCACCTGAATTTTTTGGCTGTCGCCAGAATTGAGAAAGTAGCTGGCACTAGGTTGATTCTCTAGTCCCAGGATGGCCGAGCGGGCATAGACAAGTTGATTCGCGGCCTGCACCGAGGCCTCGAGCTGCTTGAGCTGGGCGATCCTCGCCTCTCGCGTCAGGCTTATCCACCTGCTGGCGGCCGCTACGCTGAGAATGGCCAGAATGATGATCACCACCACCATCTCTATCAGGGTAAAGCCAGAGGCTCCTTTATGTCTCATGGTTACTCGCATCTACAGGCTAACGCGTGGCAATAAATAAAGTGAAGGCAGCCTAACTCCTTGAGAGACATTTGCAAGCGAAACTGCATCACTTCTTGCAATAACATGTTGAATGATAATGGGTTGTTTGCTAGCTGTTGCGGCCAGGTTTGCGCCGTGTTGCCGGGTCGCGACCCGGCAGAATTTGACCTAAGATCAAGCTAGTCTCAACAAGCAGGAGAGAGAGATGGAGAGTAAAGCGGTAAGCGACAGCATGGGCGACCTTAATATTCCCGCCGATGCCCTCTACGGCGCGCAGACGGCGCGGGCGATCAAGAACTTTCCCGTGAGCGGCCGCCCCATGCCCCGCAGCTTCATCCGGGCCTTGTTGCTGGCTAAGCTCGCCGCCGCCGAGGCTAACGTGGCGCTTAGGTTGCTGCCGCCCAATATTGCCCCAGCGGTTGCCCAGGCGGTGCAGGAGCTGCTGGCAGATCCCCAGATGATGCGCCATTTCCCCATCGACATGTTTCAGACCGGCTCGGGCACCAGCAGTAACATGAATGCCAACGAAGTGCTTGCGACCCTGGTATCGAAGAGCCTGGGTCAGACCGTGCATCCCAACGATGTGATCAACCTGGGGCAGAGCAGCAACGACATCATTCCCAGTATCATCCATATCAGCGCCTTGCTGGCGGTAGAGCAGTCGCTGCTCCCTTCGCTAACCCTGCTGTCGCAGACCATCACGACTAAGGCGCAGCAGCTGGCCGATGTCACCAAGACGGGGCGCACCCACCTGATGGATGCCATGCCGGTGCGTTTCGATCAGGTGTTGGGGGGCTGGGCGAGCCAGATCGATGATTGCCGCGAGCGGATCGCCAGCCAAGGCGACGCCCTGGCCCAGCTGCCAGTAGGCGGTACGGCGGTGGGAACCGGGGTCAACACCCACGAGGAGTTCTCCCGGCTGTTCTGCGAGAGACTCAGCGCCCTGACCCGCACCCAGTTTCGCTCGGCGGATAATCTGTTTAGCCGCATGGCGAGCCATGATACCGCCGTCGCCCTCTCGGGCCAGCTGAAGACGCTGGCGGTGGCCATCATGAAGATCAGCAACGACCTGCGCTGGATGAACTCTGGCCCACTGGCGGGCCTGGGTGAGATTAGCCTGCAACCTTTGCAGCCGGGCTCCTCCATCATGCCGGGCAAGGTCAACCCTGTGATCCCTGAATCCGCCTGCATGGTGGCGGCTCAGGTGATGGGCAAGGATATGGCGATCACTATCGCCGGTCAGTCCGGCAACTTCGAACTCAACGTGATGCAGCCGCTGATCGCGGTTAACCTGCTAGAGAGCATAGAGATCCTCAGCAATGTCTCGCGCCTCCTGGCGGACAAGGCGATTGCGAGTTTCGTGGTGAATCGAGGCAAAATAGCCGACTCCCTGCATCGCAATCCCATACTGGTCACCGCCCTGAGCCCTAAGGTGGGCTATGTGCAGGCCGCTAAGATAGTCAAGCAGGCCTATCAGGAGCAGAGACCCATACTCGAGGTCGCCATGGAGCTCACAGACCTTAGTGAGGAGGAGCTTAGACGCCTGCTGGATCCCGAACGCCTGACCCGCGGCGGTCTGGCCTAGAGGCTGATGCCGTCAAGCGATGGCATTATTGCTCAGCGTGCCCGTCAGCGGATCTCTGTGGTGAGTCGATAGCGGGCCATCTCCTTTTGCGTCATCCAATGGGCGCCCTCTGAGGGGGCCGAGGTGAGGGTAAACAGGTAGAAGGGGATCCCCTGTTTGCCCAACATGCGGCTGAAGTAGGTGGCCTGACTACGGTGGGCGGCGTCGCTGTAGGAGATCTCTGTGGCATCCCGGCCAAGCTCGCCATCGCTCCAGCTGTGTACGCCAACTTGCTGGTTTCGGGCCACGCTTAAGGTGGAGTCTTGCAGCTCCAGGGTGCGCCTTACCCCGGCGGTAAACAGATCCGTGGCACCGGAGAAGACGCGTCCCGAGCGGCTGACCTTGGTATCCAACCTCTGCTCGCGGATCAGCAAGCCGGTATACATGTTGATCTCATCGTCGGCGGATCCGCCGACAAAGTTATCGAACACCAGCACCTTTTTCCTCTTGGGGTAATGATCCACCAGGCGTTTCAGCGCCTGATAGCTGGTGACCCCCAGTGTCGAGCTAGCCGGGTTGTCGCAGTCCGCCGTGCACCACTGGTTGTTGATCAGCGGCTCGAAATAGTTGCTGGTGAGGATCTCAATACCCGTGTCATTTTCCCGAGGCGAGAAGAGGGTTGAGCCTATTGAGGAGGCGTATTCCAGCCAGTCGCTGACAAAGCTCAGGCGCAGGTATTGCTGCTTCTCGCGGGTGCGCAGCTCGAAGATGCTCTTGTCATCCTGGGTCAGTCGTTTGGCATCAGAGCAGTCGAAGCTGTCGATGCGGTGGGGGCCGGAAAAGATCTGACAATCCAGCAGCTGCCACTCGTCAAACTTGATCCCTAAGGTGAGGCTATGACCCTTCTCGCTGCTCAGTGCCAGCAGCAGATAAGGAATCTGTTTTTGGGTGTCGACGAAGATGTCGGCGTATTCCAATCTGTCGTAGTGGGTGTGTTGGTACTCGAGTTGAATCGATGAGAATATCGGTTCGCGCTCCTGGATCAACGCCTCGAGTTTCTCCTGATTAAAGGCGAAGTTAGCCAGCGGCGGCTGCACTCTGGGTTGGTCGGCGTTACAGCCCAGTAGACTGCTGAACACCAGCAGCAGGGGTAGGGTAAGGCGTGGCATGGCGGTCTCCTGCGATAAAAATATCAGTGTAATAAGGGCCGCCGGTGATTACTGTCAGCAGTTTGTATCGCTTTGTCAGTCGACCGGAATGGGGGAGGAATTGCTGGAAGGAGTTGCTGGGAGGAGTTGCTGGAGGCGGCATAGCAAAAAGGCATCCCTGAGGATGCCTTTATCGTATGGTGTTTTGCGCCTTACCAGGCCAGTTGCAGGATCTCGCGGCTGATATCCAGGCCGAGATCGCCAGACTCTGATAGGGCGGTCATGCCGTGGACTTCAAGCGCCGCGACTATGTCGTCAATCTGCTCCTGGGCGATATCATAGTCGCGCAGACGGGTCTTGAGGCCCAGTTGCTGGAAGAACTGCTCCGTCTTGTCGATCGCCAGGTCGACGCGGCTGGCTTCGTCGCCCTCTGTGATGTCCCACACGCGCTCGGCGTATTGCAGCAGCTTGGCATGCTTCTGGGTCTTGCGTACACGCCAGACCGACGGCAACACGGCGGCCAGGGTCTGGGCGTGGTCGATACCAAACTGGGCCGTCAGCTCGTGGCCAATCATGTGGGTCGTCCAGTCAAACGGCACGCCGGCACCTATCATGCCGTTGAGGGCCGAGGTGGCACTCCACATTAGGTTGGCGCGGGCGTTGTAGTTTTCCGGCTCTTCCAGTGTAATGGGGCCAATCTCGATCAGGGTGCGCATGATCCCTTCGGCGGTTCTGTCCTGTACCCGTCCGTCTACCGGATAGGTGGCATATTGCTCAAGCACGTGGACGAAGGCGTCGACCACACCGTTAGCCACCTGAATCTTTGGCAGGGTGAAGGTCAGGGTCGGATCCAGCAACGAGAAGGTCGGGTAGATGCTGGGGTGGTTAACCGGGAACTTGCCGCCGTTATAGCTGACCACGCCGAAGGCATTCATCTCTGAGCCTGTGGCTGGCAGTGTGGCTATGGTGCCCAGTGGCAAGACCTGCTCAGCCTCGACCGGCACAGGGGCGAAACCGTGGAACAGCAGGCTGGCGCTGTCACCCTCGAAGCGTGTCGCCAGGGCGATGAACTTGGTGCCATCCATCACAGAGCCGCCACCGACTGCCAGCAGGAAGTCGATAGATTCCTCTCTTGCCAACTTGGCCGCCTTGGCCAGGGTCTCATATTGTGGGTTGGCTTCGATGCCGCCGAATTCGACGACGGTGCGATCGCCCAGGGCGCTGAGCACTTTGTTCAGGGTGCCGAAGCGTTTCACGCTGCCGCCGCCATAGGTCACCATTACACGGGCGCCGGCGGGGATCAGCTTGTCTAGCTCGGCCAGGCGGTCTTTACCGAAGACGATCTGTGTGGGATTGCGATAATCGAAGTTAAGCATGGGGATACCTTGTGTCACCTAATAATATGCTGCACATACTAGTCTCTTGACGCGAGTTTTAAATACCTATTGCTGCACGACTCTTGCCTATTTCTGCTTTGTTGAGTTTAAAAGGCATGTATTTGATAAATTTTGATGCCTTTTTCTGCTTGGGTGATATTATCGCCATCAGTTGAATCCTTATCCTGTCCCAAGAGGTAAAGTGTGAAGAGTATTGCCGAGTTGATGTCTGAGCTGGCCCCCGATGAGGGGATGAACGACAGCGTATTGCCTGGTATCAAGCTGTTTCGCTGCTCCGCCTACGGTGCCCGCGGCCCCTTGTGTTACTCCCAGGGGATCATGATAGTGGGGCAGGGCAAGAAGCGTATCTATCTGGATAACAGGGTGTTCGACTATGATCCCCAGAACACTCTGGTGATGACAGTGCCCATGCCGGTGGAGTGCGAGACCTTCGCCAGTAAGGAGGAGCCAGTGCTGGTGATGATGATAGATATCGATCTGGCGCAGCTAAACCGCCTCATCCCTATCATGGACAACCACCACAGGGTGCCCCAGGCCCTGAGTGAATCGCGACTGCCGGGCTATTTCATCGCGCCGACCGGCGAGGCGATAGAGTGCTGCATTCATCGTCTGCTGCAGGCATTGCAATCGCCGCTGGAGGCCGAGGCGCTGGGTGAGGCCATGGTGCTGGAGATCCTATATCGCCTGCTGGCCTTGCCCAACGCGGCTCCCCTCTATGCCCTGGCACTGAGTCATACGAGATTGTCGCGCATCGACAAGGCGCTGAGCTATCTACATAAACACTATGCCGCCAGCATAGAGGTGGATCAGCTTGCCGCCCTGGTGAACATGAGCCCCTCGGCGTTTCATCGCTGCTTCAAGGAGGTGACCGCCTCATCGCCCATCCAGTACCTGAAGAAGGTGCGCCTGAACAAGGCCAAGGAGCTGTTGCAGCGACCTGGGGTGAAGGTGAAGCAGGCCGCCATCGAGGTGGGCTACGAGAGCCCGGCCCAGTTTAGCCGCGAGTTCAAACGCTACTTCAGCCACAGTCCGGGGGAATGTGCCAGATAAGGTTTTCTTACTGTTTGATGCACTGCAATAGCACGACGAAAGGCGGCATATTGTTGTGGGCGACGCTGTGGCCTTCGGGCTCGGTGCGACGCTTCTGATGCTGGCGCATGCCCACATCGTCTCCTTCGCCTGTCGCGTATTCCGGCTCGTCGCCCGAATCATAGTAGTACCAATCGTCATAGACGTGGGTGTGCTTGGGTAGTTCGGCGAGTGTCAGTTTATGTTTCTCCTCGCCGCCTTTGTCATTGAGCTTGCGTACCGACAGCGCATTCTCTTGATGATTAACGGCTAAGGTAAAGCGGCCACGCCCCTCGGTGTAGGGCTGCCACCCCTCTGGGCAAGCGGCTAGATCGAAATAGGCCACCGTTTTGGCAGGTATGATGCTACCGGTTTCGGCTATCTGTTTGCTCAGGGCGGAGAGTCCTTGGGTGTTGGCGAGGTTATTGGCCGCGAGCTCTGTGTATTTCACATAGCCAAAGAGTGCCAGCGATGCGGTGAGCAGCACCGAAACCAGTAGATTCCATTTCATTTTTAACGTCCTTGTGTCGAATTGCGCTCCACTGAAACAGCTGGAGTCTATATCATTATTTTTATTAACTATTTAACCTACGCTATTTGTTTTATCACCGCAACAGGTCGATGCTTACCGCACACTCTTCGAGTCTTCTCTTTGCCTCTATTGGGTCAAAATGGGCGATCACATTTATTCAACATTCCCTAAAACATGACATGCTTAACAATTCTTCGGCTAATCTAATGCTAGGTGTTGTAACTCCAAGCCAGTTCACGTTTTATATATTCCTTAAGTGATACTTTTGTGTTCCGCAAATGGATGTGTATCGCTTTAAGTCCTTATTTATTAAAAGGCTTTGTTCTCAAGGCCGGTTCAGCTAGGAATATCTATGTCTTCGTCTTCTATTATTCAAACGGCGCCAGGTGCATTGATTAAGCCGTACCAAGCTAACATTACCGTCCCTAACTGGATGCTGAGCTCGATGGAACGAGTGATGCAGTATTATGTCGACAAGAATCTGCGACTCGATACTCAGTCCGCTTCCATGATGCCGGCGCCCGTCGAAGGTAAGAAGTACATGCTCTATGCCCATGTGCCTTTCTGCCATACCCTGTGCTCCTTCTGTACCTTCCACCGTTTCCTGTTTAAGGAAGAGAAGGCGCGCGCCTATTTCGTCTCGCTGCGTAAAGAGATGGAGATGGTTAAGGCGCTGGGCTATGACTTCGAGTCCATGTATATCGGCGGCGGCACCACAACCGTATTAGAAGATGAGCTGGCACGTACGATTGAATTTGCCAAGAAGCTGTTCCCAAGCATCAAAGAAGTTTCCTGTGAGTCGGATCCTCAGCATCTGGACAGCCCTGGTTTTAAACAGCTGGAAGGCCTGGTGGATCGTATGTCTATCGGTGTGCAGAGCTTCAACGACGACATCCTGGCGATGACAGATCGACTGGAGAAGTTTGGCTCGGGTCAGCAGACCTTCGATAAGATCATGGCGGCCAAGGAGCTGTTTCCTATCATCAACGTGGATCTTATCTTCGGCTTCCGTGGCCAGACAGATGAGGTGATTCAGCACGACTTGGATATGGCCTCACGCCTGGATCCTCGGCAGATCACCACCTATCCCTTGATGATCACCCATCAGACCCGTAAGAGCGTCAAGGGCAAGCTGGCCGCGCCTCAGGGTGACATGGCGCGTCAATACCGCCAGATCCTCAACAGCCTTAACGGTCAGTACAACCAGCTGTCGGCCTGGGCATTCGGCAAGGCCAACAACGAAGGCTTCGACGAGTATGTGATCGATTATGACGAGTATCTGGGTGTCGGTTCGGGCTCCTTCAGCTTCCTCAACGACACCCTGTATGTGAACACCTTCTCCCTGCGTAAGTATCAGGAGAATATCGCCTCGGGTCGCATGGGCGTCGAGCAGCAGAAGAACTACAGCCAGAAGGATGTGATGCAGTATCGCTTCCTGCTGGGCATGTTCTCGGGTCGCCTGTCGCGCAAATATTTCCGCGACACCTTCGGCGTCAATCTGGATTGGGCCCTGTTTAAAGAGATGACCTCTATGAAGGCGATCGGTGCCATCAAGAATGACCCTAACGATCCCGATAACCTGATCGTTACGGATAACGGCAAGATGATGGGTCTGTTGATGATGAAAGAGTTCTACTCAGGCATGGACAACGTGCGGGCGCAGCTGCGTAAGCCGCTCAAGCCGTGCGATATGTAGCCCTGCGACAGGTAAGGGACATTTGCTATCCGAGCGAAAGAGGCCGATCATAGATCGGCCTTTTTTATTGTCGGAGCCTTATCCATGCAGGCCTTTGAGTCGCTATTTTCCCAATTTATTGCCGCCAGCTCGCCAGCCGATGCCGCCCATGATCTCGCCCATGTTAGGCGGGTGGTGAAGACGGCCAAGCGCCTGTGCGATCTCGAATCTGCCTGCGCCGAGGTGGTGGTGCCAGCCGCTTGGCTGCATGATTGTGTCACTTTGGCAAAAGACGATCCGAGGCGCAGTCAGGGCTCTATGCTGGCGGCCGATAAGGCGATCGCCTTCCTCATCGAGGTGGGTTATCCGCAGCAGTACTTGGCCGCCATTCACCATGCCATTCTCGCCCATAGTTTCAGCGCGGGTATTGCCCCCGAGACGCTGGAAGCCAAGATAGTGCAGGATGCCGACAGGCTCGATGCCCTGGGCGCCATAGGAGTGGCGCGCTGTCTACAGGTGGGCACCGCCTTGGGGCGGCCCCTGTATGCTGCGGAAGATCCCTTCTGTCGGGAGCGGGAGGCGGATGATAGCCGCTACACCTTAGATCATTTCAAGCAGAAGCTGTTTACCCTGGCGGATACCATGCAGACGGCGGCTGCGAGGGAAGAGGCACGGCATCGCACCCGGGTGATGCAGGACTTTCTTGACCAGCTGGCGCAAGAGATCTAGGGGAGCTGCTTGAGCGCCTGTTTATGGTTAGCCTTGGCGCGGCGTGCAAGCTTCTGCTCAAGCTGTCGAGCCTCCTGGCGTATCTGTTCGATAAAGAGATCTTGGTAGCCCAGCTGCTCAAATTCTCTCAGGCACTGGTGGTAGCGGCGCAGTTTTTCTTCCTTGCATAGGGGCGTATCCATCAGCTCTTCTAATGTCAGTATTGAGTCCATTCAATAACCTCACAACCTCTTGTGCTTGTCAGCCTAACGTCAAGTTGGCACCTTGTAGAGGCTGATTTTTATCCTAAAACCTCATAAGCCGAAAGGTTGACGGGTTTTTTGTCAACTTTTTCATATGCTTATTTTATTTCTAAAGTTGGCTTAGGTAAGAGGTCGCATATCACCTAAGTTAATATGGGCGATCGCTTACGCACTCATTGGTCGAAAAGCTCATAAGAGACGTTTGTGGAGCACCCGGTAATAGGGTAGCTTGGTGAATTCTTCATTTTGTACAGGGAAATCAGATGATAGTACGTATTGGCGAATTTCAGGCCGCGCCGGGCCAGGCAGAGGCATTGACGGCCTTCCTCCTCTCATTGAGCGATTATATTTGCAATTCACCGGGCTGTCTCAGCTATGAGGTATTGTGTCCGGTCGACGAGCCGGACCGCCTGATGGTGATCGAGCGTTGGGAATCTGCCGAGCAGCACAGGGCTTCGGTGCAGGCCTATCCGAGCGATAAAATGCAGGCTGCCATGTCGCTGTTCGCCGCACCGCCGAGCGGCGGTTACTATTCGCTGGCTCAAGCTTAGGCTTACGACAGGGCTTTAGTGATGATCTATTTCGAGACAGAGCGGCTTATCTGCCGCGCCTTCGAGCGGGCCGATCTTCAGGCCTTCACCGCCTACCGCGCCGATCCTGAGGTTGCCCGCTACCAAAGCTGGCAAGATTACCAGTATCAGGATGCCCTGGCGCTGTTCGAAAATTTACAGCAGACACCCTTCGAGACGCCCGGCACCTGGATACAGCTGGCCCTCGAGTGTCGTCAGACCCAGGCCTTGGTGGGGGATCTGGCGCTGCATTTCATCGATGCGCAGCAGGTTGAGATAGGCTTTACCCTGGCAAGTGAGCATCAGGGAAAGGGCTTGGCGCGTGAGGCGCTGCAGGGGTTGTTGGTGTATCTGTTTGAGGGCCTGGGTAAACACAGACTCTCGGCCATCACAGACGTGCAAAATCACCCCGCCTGGGGGCTGCTGGAGCGCCTGGGCTTTCGCCGCGAGGCCCATTATCGCGATAATATCTTCTTCAAGGGCAGCTGGGGCAGTGAGTATGGCTATGGCCTGCTGGCGCGGGAGTGGCGTGAGGCACAGGCGGGCGAGCCATTGCAGGAGTTTCGTCTGATCAAACGTGTGGCGCCTCTCAATGATTTCCTGCGCCTTCGGCAGATAACAGGCCTGACCCCAAGGTCTCGCGAGGCGGCAGAACTCGGCCTGCCCCTGAGTCTGTTTGGCGTGCATATTTTGGCGGGTGACAGGGTGATCGCCATGGGCCGGGTGGTGGGTGACGGCGCACTTAACTTCGAGCTGGTGGATATCGCCGTGGATCCCGAATATCAGGGGCGCGGCCTGGGCAGCGCTATCATGAGCGCCATCATGGCCTATCTCGACGAGACGGCGCCTAAGGGGGCCTACATCACCTTAATGGCTGATGTGCCTGCCCTTTATCTCAAATTTGGCTTCGAGTACTCGCGTCCGGCGAGTGAAGGCATGTATAAGTTACAGGCCTGATTGGTTGAGAAGCCCTGCGGGCCTTGATATAAAGGAGATTCGGCGGGCCCCAAAGTAGTAGGTTTCCGGGGCTAATTTTCTCAACCCGTTTAGGCGAGCTTCATTTTCTCCTGATCCGCTGTTACTCGGAGCATGCATGGCCAAAATTCTGCTGGTAGCCAACCTCAATTGCGATCGTATTCTCAGACTCGATAAACCCTTGAAGATGGGGGGACGGTTTCACTATCAAGATGGTGGCCAGCGCCTGGGGGGCGGCGGTGCCAACACAGGCATAGGCCTGGTGTGGGCAGGACACGAGGTAGCGCTGGTGAGTCAGGTGGGCCGCGACGAGATAGGCGACTGGCTGCTGGCCGAGACCAGCACCCTGGGGATAGATTGCCGTCTGATGCAGCGCTATCAGCAACATACCTGTGAGATGCTGCTGGTGATGACCCCGGATGGTGAGCGCACCATCATACGTCCAGAGCGCCCCAGATTCGAGCTGGCGGCGCCGCCGAACTGGCGTCAGTGGGATGCCCTCTATATCAACTCTTCCGCCGAAGGCGCGGTGAGCTGGGCCAAGACAGCCTTGCCCCACAGCCTGGTGGTGGCGCAGCTGGCCAAGGATAACCGTGAGCGTCCCTGCCATGTGCTGATCGCCTCGCGAGCCGACATGCAGGGTCGTAGCGAACTGTCGCCCTGGCAGTATGGCCTCTCCATTGCCGGAGACAGTCTGCAGGCCTTCATAGTGACAGATGGCGAGTCGGGCGCCATTCTCTATCAGGCGGATTCACAGACCCATGTGGCGGCCGAGTCGGCCAGCGTGGTCGATACCACTGGGGCGGGAGACGCCTATGCGGCGGGCTTGATCCATGGGCTGGTGCGTGGCGATGAGTTTTGTCAGGCCATGGCCGAAGGCGCCCATTGGGCCGCCTTTGCGGTGGCCACAGAGAGTTCGATACCGGGAGCAGGGCTAAAAAACTATCTGGAAAATGAGCGAGCGAAAGAAGAGGCCTAGTGGGCAGAACTTGTCATCATAATGTCATTAACTCGGCTTAGAGTATCGGCATTGGTCGCAAGCAGTTCCCTGACCTTGTTTTGTGTAGCTTCTTTTCTAACATAGTGTGTTTTTCTGTTCTCTCGCCCCATCTTCTGGGGCATTTTTTTGCCCCAAAAAAAAAGCCCCGACCTTTTGGTCAGGGCTTTGGCTGAACGCTTGCTGTTAGTTGTACTTAAACACGGGAATCATGCTGGTACACTGGGTCTTTATCTTCTGTTCCGGCGCCGCCAGGAAGGCCATGGTAATGCCGTCGATACAGTTGCGATAAGGGTTCTCCGAGGTCAACTGCACGTGGCCGCCCTGAGGGTTGGTGAACAGCTGGGCATTTGGCATGTTCTTCACCACTAACTCCCCCCAGGCCGGTGGCGTCTGATGATCGTTGCCGCCGTTGATCACCAGGATCGGCAGATTACTGGTCACGGCCTGAGTCTCTATGCTGTCGGCCGCGGCCACATCCCACGCCTTACAGCTGTCGACATCGAAACCCTGATGGAACACCTTGTCTACGGTCAGTGTGGTCGTGGTAGACCAGTTCTTGTCGTTGCGACCCACTAAGGCTGTTTGGTTGAGGAAGGCATATTCTTCGGAGCAGACCACAGACAGGGCCATAGGGGCAAAATAGTCCTCGTCGGGTTCGTTGTCTTTATCCTTGATGATGATGTTCAGGTCCTTGTCGATCGCCTGGATCAGGGGGACGACCCTGGCATCACCCACTAGATTGGCGATGTAGTTGACGAAACGGATGGCTGCCTGATCTTCCCCCTGATTCTGTAGTCGCGCGATGATAGATTCGATCATCGGCTTGAGGATCTCCGATGCGCATTTAGTGGAGGCGTCGCAGTTGGCGATGATGCGGTCCAGCGTGGCATAGGTGGCCCAAGGTGTATCGGATAGGCCGTTGACCTCTATGGGGAATACACCGTCGAGGATGACGCTGCGAACCCCTTGGCTATCTTCGCGTATGATGGTCTCTGCCAGACGAGTGCCGTAGGAGCCGCCGTAGAGGTTCCAGCTGTCGAGCTTGAGTGCCTTTCTCAGCATGATGAAGTCATGGGCGCTCTGCACGCTCTGGTAGGCGCTGAAATCTACCCCCTTGGCCTTGAGGCGGGCCTTACAGGCCTTGACCTGCTCGATTGAGCCTTTGACCGTGTTAAATTCGGTGCACTTGTAGGCCGGTTTGGCGTGGCCTGTGCCGCGCTGATCCACCAGATAGAAGTCGCGGTCGTTCCAGAGGTATTTCGCCTTGCTCTGGGTGAAGTCTTCCAAACTGTCGATGGCCGAGTAGCCCGGGCCACCCTGCAGGTAGACCACGGGATCGGCCTTGACCTCTGTCTTGGTCGCCGGGATCTTCAGCACGGCGATCTCCATGGTTGTCTTGGAGGCGCTCTTGCCCTTAAGGGCATGTTTTTCCGGTACCGTCAAATAGCCGCAGCTGGCACCTTTGGGCAGATCCTGGCTCTTGGTGAACGTGCTGCAGTCGACGCTGGCGTAGGTGCCCACCTTGCTGGCGACCTCCTTCTTAGTGTCAGACTTGCTCGATTGGTTACAGCCGCCGAGGAGGGCGGTTGCCATGACGAGTGTGCCAAAGGCCAATAGGTTGGGCTTGTGTGTCAGGCTCATATACAACTTCCTTATGGGTTACAGACGAAGGCAATGAACCTGGCGAGTCGCAGAGACTCGGCACCTTAGGGTTCCGTGCCGTGATTATCTGTAGCGAATTATGAGGAGGCTGGCTTCTGGGAAACAGAAGCACTCTGTATGGCTTTGTCTCGGCTTTGTATCAGAAAGCTTTTTAATAGGATAGCGTTAAGTCGGAGACCGCTAAGTTGGGAAGCTCAGTTAACACTTAGAAGTGAAGTGGGTTCATTCGGCCTTGGGCAGGCGCAGGGTAAAACAGGGGCCGCCCAGCTCGCTGTCGCCTAAGGTTAGCTCGCCCTGATGCTGACGCACTATCTGCTTGGCGATGGCCAGTCCAAGGCCGTGGCCGCCGCTCTGCCTGTCTCTGGCCTTGTCCAGACGCACGAAGGGTTCGAAGATAGATTGCCAATAGTCCTGGGGAATGGGCGGGCCGTCGTTGGCTATCTCGATAAGCACGCTGGTTTCGTCGCTGCAAAGGGTCACGATGACGCAGCTTTGGGCGTACTTGTAGCCGTTGCGTATGATGTTGCTGGTGGCCCGCAGCAGCAGATGGTTGGCGATGGGGGCCATCAGGCTGTCGTCGCCCTCAAGTTGCAGGCGTTTTTGCGTCTCAAACTGCAGGTGTTCCAGCTGGCTGGCTAACAGCGGATAGAGGTTGGTTGGTGTCAGGCTGAGATGGGCATCTGGCCTTTCTAGCTTGGCAAACTGCAACAGCTCCTCAATCATGCCGCCCAGCTCGTTGAGATCTTCCTGAATTCCTTCAAGATATTGCATCTGCTCGGGGCGTACGCCCGAGTCGTCCAGCATGTCCAGATTGCACTGGATGCGGAAGATGGGGGTGCGCGACTCGTGGGCGATGGCGTTAGTGAGGTTCTTGTGGCTCTGGATCAGCTGAGAGATGCGATCGGCCATGATGTTGAACGACAGGTTAAGCTGACCCACGCTGTGAAGGCTGCTGGTGGAGGCGCGGGCGCTGAAATCGCCATAGGCGAAGGCGATACAGGTCTTCTCCAGTCGCGCCAGTCGCCGGGAGATCACAAACAGTACCATGATGCTGATCAGGGCAAGCGCCGCACACAACTCGACGAAGACAAACCACTCCTTGCGGTTAATGGTGTTGATAAAGGGGGAGTCCGGGTCGTTGATGATGCCATAGACAACCTCTGGGTCGCTCGCCAGGCTAAAGTAGGCCTGATTCTCATCCACATCTTCTATGTAGAGGCCGTAGTCTTTTACCCCCTGTTTGATCGCCTCGCTCAGGGTGTCATCCGCGACTTCATAGCGGGTCAGCGCCAGGTGGATATCCTTGGCAAAGCCTTGCAGAGCCTGCTCTGCCGCTTGCGCTCCTTGAGTTTCGCCTATCTTGTCTACTAATTTGCGGGTGGCGGTGATCTCGTTGGCCAGCGAGGTGGCGTCCAGTGAGTCGGTGGAGAAGAGCTCAAACTGGTCCATGGCGATCACCGCAATAAAGAAGATCGCCAGGGCCGTGCTATAGATGAGGATAAACAGACGGGTCACAGAAGATCACCAACGGTCGGGGACAAACAGATAGCCCCTGGCCCTGACTGTGATGATGCGCCGGGGTAGGGCGGGGTTGTCGCCCAGCTTCTTGCGCAGCACCACTATCTTGTTGTCTATGGTACGGTCGATGCCGTCGTACTCTATGCCACGGATCTGCTTAACCAGATATTCCCGGGTGAGGATCTCGTCGGCATGGGCGGCCAGCAGCCAGAGCAGGTCGAACTCGCTGGTGGTCAGGCTGATCTCTTCCCCCGCCAACAGACACTGCTTGCGCTGCTGATTGAGCTCAAGCTCGCCGAAGCTGAGGTGATGCTGCTCCTGGGGGGCAGACACCTTGGCCCGGCGCATCAGCATGCGGATACGTGCCAGCAGAACCCTGGGCTGTATCGGCTTGATGATAAAGTCGTCGGCGCCCATCTCCAGTGCCGCCACCTGATCCATGTCGTCTTCGCTGGCGGTGAGGAACAGTATCTTGCCATCGAAGACGGGTTGCAGCTGACGGCAGATGCTGAAGCCGTCCAGATTGGGCAACATGAGATCTAAGATGACCAGATCTGGCTGCTCGGCCAGAATGGTGGCGACGGCATCGGCGCCGTCATGGACACAGACAGTCTCTATCTGCTGCATAGTCAGATAAGAGGACAGCAGCTGGCTGATCTTTTCGTCATCTTCAACGAGTACAACTTTGATGCTCATGTCGAGTGAGTCGTCGTGGGGGGATGTTGATAAATCTAACATTATTTATCTTGCTCCAACAGGGACTAGTTCACACTCTTTTTGAGGGCGGGGCCTACCATGTGAGGTGATCGATAAGGTAGGCGGCGTCATACACCTTGGTCGTCTGCAGTGATTCTTTATCCTGCAGGCCGGTAACTTCGACGATCACCGAGGTCTCATTTTCCACCTTGCCCAGGCCATAGCCCCAGTCGTCGTGGCCAAAGCCCAGGGTGTCGTTGCCGACCGCGTCGCGGTGGTTCTGCTCCGTGGTGAGCGCAAAATAGGGGTAGCCATGAGCCTGGACTATCTCGGCGGACTTGCGCAGAACATATTTGCGGGCCAGGGCGCGATCTGTCATGTCGTTACCGACGAAGCTGATCTGCCAGCTATCGTCGGCTATCTGTACCACGTCGAAGCCTTCACCAAAGCTCCAGAAGGATTTTTCTGTGTCGTAAGAGGTGGCGCAGCCGCTCAGCAGGAGTATGAAACTCAGTATGAAGGCGGCCAATGGAGTTGTTTTCATGATATCTTTCCGAAGGAGAACTAAGCCGCTATTGTGCAGGGGCGATCCCCGGGGCGACAGAGGGAGTTTGTATTGAATTGTCTCGCCTTTGTCAGCGGGCGAGACGAGTAGACAGTGGTCAGGGGGAGAAAGTTATGACGCGTTTGGTAAACAAGATTTCGGGCCTGTATCGTGGTGACAAGGCCGAGGCGTTCGAGGGAATACCCAGCATGATCGACGCCAAGCGGGCGTGCACTGGTTTGGTGGTGGGTGAGCTGGGCGTCGAGGGGGACGGCCAGGCAGACCCCAAACATCACGGCGGCGCCGACCGTGTGCTGCACCATTTTCCTCGCGAGCATTATGGTCAGTATCGTCGCTGGGACATGATGCAGGGATTCAAGGATGTGCCCGCCATGGGCGAGAACATCAGTACCGTTGGGCTGGATGAGACTCAGGTAAATATAGGCGACATCATCGCCATCGGCGAGGTGCGCCTGCAGGTGACTCAACCGCGCTCTCCCTGCTTCAAGCTCAACCATCAGTTTGGTCATCCCGAGTTTGCCCTCGCCATGCAGACCAGCGGCCTGTGTGGCTGGTTCTATCGGGTGATCACGCCGGGTGAAATTAGTCTGGAAGATGATATCAGGCTTATCGAGCGCCGCACCGACATCAGCCTGCGCGAGGCGATGAGTATCTATTTCTCGCCCACTTTTGATGCCGGCGCCTACGATCGCCTGGCCAGTTGTGAAGGGCTGGCTAAGTCTTGGGTAAATAGCTTGCAGCGCCGCCTGGAAAGTCGCAAGATTGAGCCTTGGGAAATGCGCTTATTTGGGCCTAACCGCCCATAACTCTGCTTAACATTAAGAATGAATCATCAAGGAGTGTAATTCGTGTCTGATATTGAACAACTGTCCCGTGACGATAGAAACATGGGTGTGGCGGTGCATCTGGCCAGCTTTTCCGGCTACCTGATCCCCTTCGGTTCTATTCTCGGGCCGCTGATTGTCTGGCTGATGAAGCGAGAGGAGATCGCCTTCGTCGACAGCTGTGGTCGCAACTGCCTGAACTTCAAGATAAGCGTGATGGTATATGCCATCATCAGCATGATCCTCATGTTCGTCGGCATCGGCTTTGTCCTGCTGGGTGTGCTGGCGATCTTCGATATCGTGGTCACCATCATCGCCGCCATGAAGGCCAGCGAGGGCATTAGTTACCAGTATCCGCTGACGATCAAGTTTCTTAAGCCTTGATGCTTGTTAGGCAAAATAAAAAAGCCCGCGATTGCGGGCTTTTTTGTGGCTGAAGCACTTTAAGCAGTGAACCGCCTAGACCTTGAAGCCGGCGACCAGGGTATCTAGCCTGTGGGCCAGTTGGTTGAGCGACTGGCTGGCCTGGGCCACTGCCTGGGAGGTCTCGCTGGTGCGCTGGGTGATCTCGCTGATCTCCGTGACGTTGCGGTTGATATCTTCTACCACGGTAGATTGCTCCTCGGTGGCCGCCGCGACCTGAATGTTCATGTCTGTGATGGCGCCGATCTGCTGGCTGATCTCCGTCAGGGTATGGCTGGCCTCGTCGACCGCCTGTACTCCTTCCTGGCTGCGGCTCTTGCTCTGGGTCATCGCCTCGACGGCGCGTGCCGCCTCGCTCTGCAGGTTGTCGATCATCTTCTGCACCTCGTCGGTCGACGCGGCGGTGCGTGAGGCCAGGTTACGTACCTCCTCGGCGACCACGGCAAAGCCTCGGCCTGCCTCTCCGGCGCGGGCGGCCTCGATGGCGGCGTTGAGGGCCAGCAGGTTGGTCTGATCCGACACGGCGCGGATCACATCCAGGATACTGCCGATGGAGGTGGTATGGGTGGCCAGGGACTCGATCACATTGCCCACCTGTTCCACATCCTGAGACAGCTGATTGATGGTGTCGCGGGCGCGGGTCACCACTATCTGGCCGTTGCTGGAGGCGTTGTCGGCGTCCTTGGCGTTGTCGGCGGCCTGGGCGGCGTTACCGGCGATCTCGTGCACGGTCGCGCCCATCTCGTTGATGGCGGTGACCACCATCATGGTCTGATCTTTCTGCAGCTGGCTGTCGTCCTGGGTCTGCTGGGCCTGATTAGCCACATCCTTGGCGGCGTGACTCAGCTGCACGCTGGTGTCTGTCACCTCTATGATGGAGTGCTGTATCTTCTCGATGAAGCTGTTGAAGCCCTTGGCAAGCTGCGCCAGCTCGTCGTTACCCTCGACCGGCAGGCGTTGGCGCAGGTCCCCTTCACCCTGACCTATATCCTGTAGCATGTCGGCCACCTTGGCGATGGGCTGGCTCACCGAGGCGGAGACGAAGGTGGAGAGGCCGATAAAGGCGGCGGCGATCAGCACTGTCCAGATGAGGATCTGATAGGCCGACTCTTCCAGCAGGGCGAATACCTCGGCTCTGGGCACCTGGGCCACCAGATACCAGTCCATTGAGGGAATATAGCTGCTGGCGACCAGCAATGTCTCACCGTCTAGCTCTGTCTGTGTCAGGCCAAAGTCGCCCTTGTTGAGCAGGTCTCTGGTCACGTTACCGCCATAGAGTGAACTCAGGCTGGCCTTGCCTATCTGGCTGGTGTCTGAGTGCAGCTTGACGTCACCCTTGGCATCGACCAGGTAGACGAAGCCTGTGTCTTCGATCTTGAAGGATTTCAGCAGGCGCACCATATCGTCCAGCGACTTGGCCAGACCCACCAGGCCGCGGTCGTTGGGCTGTTGGTAGTTGATGAAGAGCTTCACCTCACCATTGGCCTCGGTGAACACGTTGAGCATGCGCTCTGTGCCGCTGTTTTTATAGTTGAAGAACCAGCCATCCTGATCCGGAGTGAGGATCCGCAAAAAGCCGTCCTGGGTGTAGTAGGCGGCGGTCTGCCTGTCGGCATAGGAGGCCTGCACCAGCTTATATTGCGCTTGCACATCCTTGAGCTGGGCGATCACCAGAGGCTCTGTCTCGGCAGGGCGGCCCTCGACCAGCCACTGCTTGAGCATCTTGCTGCTGGCCAGCTGTTCGGCGGCGTTCATCAGGGTGGCGATATCCATCTCCACCTTGTTGCGGATCGCCTGCAAGGTGTTGGGCAGCTCGGAGGTGAGCATGCGCTGCTCGACGACTTCCTTGGCGCTACGTTGACTCAAGACACCCACGAGCACGGTCGACAGCAATACCGCGACGGTAACCGTGAGTAAGATCTTCTGCTTGATGGTGAGCATGTTTAGTTTCATCGTTTATGACTCGCATCTACTCTGTCCGAGCATGCCTCGGATGTGTGAATACTAGATTATTAAGGTTAGTCGTTGTTTTCTAAACACGCTAAACCATTGAACTTTTTGAGGGCAGGAGGATCCTTTAGGATCACTTAGTGCGTCTTGGTAACGCTTGTAGGTATGGCGCCATTATGGTGGCCTGGGATGTTAAGCGCAAGTAAAAACGCGCCCTAAGGCGCGTTTGAATCTGTCTGTTTGCCGAGCAACAAGGCCAGGCTTACATGTTCGGGTAGTTAGGTCCGCCGCCGCCCTCTGGGGTGACCCAGGTGATGTTCTGGCTTGGATCTTTGATGTCACAGGTCTTACAGTGGATGCAGTTCTGGCCATTGATGACAAACTTCTTCTCGCCCGCTTCTTCCACCACCTCATACACACCCGCCGGGCAGTAACGTTGGGCCGGTTCGTCGAACTTGACCAGGTTCACCTCGATAGGGATACGCTCGTCTTTGAGACGCAGGTGACACAGCTGATCTTCCTCGTGGAAGGTGTTCGACAGGTAGACGGAGGAGAGCTTGTCGAAGCTGAGCTTACCGTCAGGCTTAGGATAATCTATCTTGCTGTAGGCGCTGACCTCGGCCATCTGGGCATAGTCGGCCTTTTCATCCCGCAGGGTGATAGGGAACTTGCCGCCAAACCAGTTCTGGTCGATATAGTTGAAGGCGCCGCCCAGGTAGGCTCCGAACTTGTGCATCGCCGGGCCGAAGTTGCGTGAGCAGTAAAGCTCATCCTGCAACCAGCTCTGTTCGAATTTCTCCTGGTAGCAGTCGAGATCTTTACCGCCTTCTACGCCGGCATGTAGGGCGTGGCAGATGGTTTCGGCCGCAATCATGCCGCTCTTCATCGCCGTGTGGGTGCCTTTGATCTTAGCGAAGTTCAGGGTACCTGCGTCACAACCTATGATCAGGCCGCCAGGGAAGCTCATCTTAGGCAGCGAGTTGAGGCCACCCTTGGTGATGGCGCGGGCGCCATAGCAGAGACGTTCACCGCCCTGTAGGTACTGGCTGATCACTGGATGTGTCTTGTAGCGCTGGAACTCATCGAAGGGGCTCAGATGTGGGTTTTGATAATTGAGATCTATGATGAGACCCACGGCGATCTGGTTGTCTTCCATATGATAGAGGAAGCCGCCGCCCGAGGCGCCGTCTGTCAGTGGCCAGCCACCTGTGTGGACCACTTTACCCTGCTGGTGTTGCTCGGCGGGGACCTTCCAGATCTCCTTGAAGCCCAGGCCGTAGTGTTGCGGCGTCTTGCCGTTGTCCAGGTGGAACTTCTCGATCAGCTGCTTGCCCAGGTGGCCGCGGCAACCTTCGCTAAATACAGTGTACTTGGCGTGCAGTTCCATGCCCGGTTCATAGCTGTCTTTTGGCTGGCCATCGGCGCCGACGCCCATGTCGCCTATGATGATCCCCTTGACGCTGCCATCTTCGTTAAACAGCAGCTCGCTGGCGGGGAAGCCAGGGAAGATCTCGACGCCCAAGGCCTCGGCACGCTCGGCCAGCCAACGGGCCAGGTTGCCGACGCTGATGATATAGTTGCCATCGTTGTGCATCGTCTTAGGGATAAAGGCATTGGGCATGGCACGTGAGGCCGAGTCTGAGCTAAGCATAAACAGCTCGTCATGGGTCACGGCCGTGTGTAGCGGTGCACCTTGCTCTTTCCAGTCACCAAATAGTTCGTCGAGCACCTTAGGTTCGAACACGGCACCCGAGAGAATGTGCGCGCCCACTTCCGAGCCTTTCTCGACCACACAGACACTGAGCTCCTGGCCGGCGTCTTGTGAGATTTGCATTAGTCGACATGCGGTAGCCAGACCAGCAGGGCCTGCGCCAACGATAACGACGTCGAACTCCATCGATTCGCGTTCCATCACTTCACCTCTTTTAGCTTTCCCCCGATTGAAACGGGTGTTTTATTCTTTGCATCCACCTTACCCTAAAATGGCTAAATGGCACAGAGTTTAAGCAGTCAGGATAGACTAATTGATGGTATTTATCTTCGTGAGCGGTGTCACATTATGTTAACGCCCGATTGATCTTAAACAAAAAACGGGAAGTTTCTGCTATAAAACCCGGTCTATATCGGCCTATAATTGAGAAACGACGGTTCTCCGAGCTTTCTCTCCTACGTCCACAGATAGGGAGATTAAGCCGTGGCAATAGTGCCACCGGGGTGAGGAAAGAAATTGACTCACCTCCCCTTACTTGGAAAGGTGATCATGTCTCAACTACAAGACAATTTTGGTCGAAGATTTCACTATTTACGGATGTCGGTAACCGATGTCTGTAACTTCAAATGCACATATTGCCTCCCAGATGGTTATCGCCCCGACGGTAAGCCTAAGTTTTTAGATCTCAACGAGATCGAGAATCTAGTGGGCGCCTTTGCCGAGGTCGGCACCCAGAAGATCCGCATCACGGGCGGCGAGCCCACGCTGCGTAAAGATTTTACCGATATCGTGCGTATCGTCGCCGATAACGACAAGATCAAGACACTGGCGACCACCACCAATGGTTATCGTCTGCAGAAGCATGCCAAGGAGTGGTTCGATGCCGGTCTGAGACGGATCAACGTCTCGGTAGACAGCCTGGATCCACGCATGTTTTATCAGATCACCGGCGAGAATAAGTTCGACGAGGTGATGCGTGGTGTCGATGCCGCACTGGAGGCGGGGTTCGAGCGGGTGAAGATCAATGCCGTGCTGCTCAAGGGCTTAAACGACAAAGACTTGCCGCGCTTCCTGCACTGGATCAAGCACACCCCAATCGACCTGCGTTTCATTGAGCTGATGGAAACCGGTCTGGGACGCGAGTACTTCAAGACTCACCATCTGGCGGGCGCCGACATCAAGTCGCAGCTAATTCAGGATGGTTGGCAGTTGGATCAGTCTGCGGTCGACGATGGCCCGGCGCAAAACTTCAGCCATGACGACTTCAAGGGACGCATAGGGCTTATCATGCCCTACGAGAAGAACTTCTGCGCCAGCTGTAACCGCCTGCGTGTCTCCGCCAAGGGGAAACTGCATCTCTGCCTCTTCACCGAGCACGGTGTGGATCTAAGGGATCTGTTGCAGTCCCATGAGCAGCGCGCTGAGCTGATCGAACGGCTCCATGGCCAGCTGAGGGCGAAGAAGGAAACCCACTTCCTCCACGATGGCATCACTGGCGTAACGCAGCATCTGGCGTCTATCGGCGGCTAGAGGGCTTGCGCTAGCGCAAGAAGTTGCGTACGCCGTGTGGGTATACTCTGCCCATATTCCTGTCGGCGCATCTGATAATCGCTAACAACACCAAGAGTGAAGAGAGACGTTATGGGTCATTGCACTAGAACTCAATTTGAACCGCTCAATATCGCGGTATTAACCCTGTCCGACTCACGGGATCTGAGTCAGGACACCTCGGGACAATTTTTACAAGACGCCTTGTTAGAGGCAGGGCACAAGCTGGCGGAGCGCCGCCTGATTAAAGATGACAAGTATCAGATACGTTCGGTATTGTCTCAGTGGATCGCATCGAATGATGTGCAGGTGATCATCACCACGGGCGGCACAGGCTTTACCGAGCGCGACAATACGCCCCAGGCGGTCAGACCGCTATTTGATCGCGAGATTGAAGGCTTTGGCGAGCTGTTCCGTCATATCACCTATACCGAGTTGGGCACCTCGACGGTGCAGTCCCGCGCCCTGGGTGGCTTCGCCAACAAGACCGCCATCTTCTGTCTGCCGGGCTCAACCGGTGCCTGCAAGACGGGCTGGAACAAGATTTTAAGAGAACAACTGGATGCCACTCACAGACCCTGTAACTTTGTGATGCACGTGAAGAAGGTAGCAATTGATGAGTAGTGAATTTACCCATATTAATGCCGATGGCAATGCCCACATGGTTGATGTCACCGAGAAGGCGGTTACCGAGCGCGAGGCCCGCGCCGAAGCCTTCATCGAGATGGCGCCCGAGACGCTGGAGATGATCATGAGCGGCAGCCACCACAAGGGTGATGTGTTCGCTACGGCCCGTATCGCGGGGATCCAGGCGGCGAAGAAGACCTCAGATCTCATCCCGCTGTGCCACCCCCTGATGCTGACCAAGGTCGAGGTGGATCTCGAGGCGCAGCCTGCACACAACCGCGTGCGTATCACCAGCCTGTGTAAGCTGTCGGGTAAGACAGGTGTCGAGATGGAGGCGCTCACTGCGGCCTCGGTGGCGGCGCTGACCATCTACGACATGTGCAAGGCGGTGCAGAAGGATATGGTGATCTCCCAGACACGCCTACTGGAGAAGCGTGGCGGCAAGTCGGGACATTTCAAGGTTTAGTTCAAGGTTTTAGCCAAGGTTTAAGCGACAAGTATTTAGGGTAAAGATTATGATAAATGTGCTGTTTTTCGCCCAGGTGCGCGAACTATTAGGTGAGAGCACCATAGAAGTCGAGGCCAGCGAACAGACCACCACAGCCGAAGGCTTGCGTGCCTTGCTGGCGGCCAAAGATGACAAGTGGGGCAAAGTATTGGCTTCCGACAAGCTACTGGTGGCGGTCAATCAGACCATCAGCAGCTGGGATACCCAGGTCGAAGACGGCGACGAGGTCGCCTTCTTCCCCCCAGTCACCGGAGGTTAAGATGAGCCAAGCGATCGATCGGGTATTGGTGCAGACCCAAGACTTTAGCGTTCCGGATGAATACGCCCGTATCGCCGCGGACGACAGCGACGGCGCCGTGGTCACCTTCGTGGGTAAGGTACGCGACTTCAACGATGGTAGCGCAGTCACAGATCTGACCCTGGAACACTATCCAGGCATGACAGAGGCGGTGCTGAATCAGATTGCTGCCGAGGCAAGAGAGCGCTGGCCGCTCACCCATGTGACCATCATTCACCGGGTCGGCACCATGGCTTTGGGCGAGCAGATCGTCTTCATCGGTGTCACAAGTGCCCATCGCAAGGCGGCGTTCGCGGCCTGTGAGTTTTTGATCGATTTCCTCAAGACCAAGGCGCCATTCTGGAAGTTAGAGGCGGGCGATCAGGGCAAGAATTGGGTAGAGGCCAAAGATGCCGACGACCAGGCAGCCAAGATGTGGGAAAAGCAGTAAGCCGGGACGAGTGCCCGGTTGATGAGGGTTGAAATGGATTTACTCAGAGGTTTTGTCTTAGGCTGCCTGCTGCTGTTGGGAGTAACCCCAAGCTGGGCGGCCGAGGTGCCGGCAATCGCCGCCGCCTCCAACATCAAGTTTGCCCTGGATAAGATCGCCGCCGACTTTACCCAGGATACGGGCAAGCGGGTGCGCATCTCCTATGGCTCCTCGGGCAACTTTGTGGCGCAGCTGCGTCACGGCGCACCGTTCGAACTTTTTCTGTCGGCAGACGACAAATATATCTATCAATTACATAAGCTTGGTGTAACTCAGAGCGACGGTGAAATCTACGCCATAGGGCGTCTGGCGCTGGCGGCGCCTAAGCGTTCGCCTTTGAGCCTAGATGCCGAGCTTGTCGGCGTGAAGCGCTTGCTTGAGCAGGGGGAATTGAAGCGTTTTGCCATCGCCAACCCAGATCACGCCCCCTATGGTGAGCGCGCCCGGGAGGCACTGCAACATCTGGGACTCTGGCAACCCCTGCAGCCTTATCTCATCTACGGCGAGAATGTGTCTCAGGCGGCGCAGTTTGCCCTGAGCGGTTCCACCGATGGCGGCATCGTCGCCTTGTCGCTGGCGATGGCGCCTCAGTTTCGCGCCGCCAGCCACTATGTGGCGCTACCGAGTGAGTGGCATTCGCCCATGAATCAGCGCATGGTGCTCACGCCTAAGGCGGGGGAGACCGCCAAGGCCTTCTATGCCTACCTGTCGCAGGCAAAGGCGAGGGCGGTATTCCTCGAGTTTGGCTTCGGCCTGCCCGCTGACAGCCAGGGTGATGAAGTCGCTGATGCTGCTAACAAGCCGGCCGGAGCTCACTGATGGATTGGCAGGCGCTGCTGCTTTCGATCAAGTTAAGCTGTGTCACTGTGCTGGTGTTGATCCCCTTTGCCATCTGGGCCGGTCGCTTCCTGGCGTACCGTCAGTTTAGGGGTAAGTCCTGGCTGGAGGCGCTGATCATGGTGCCTCTGGTATTGCCGCCGACGGTGATCGGCTACTACCTGCTGGTGGGGCTGGGTAGCCAATCCTGGCTGGGCCAGACGTTAGAAGCCCTGCTGGGTCAGCAGCTGGTATTCCATTTCTCGGGCCTGGTGGTGGCCTCAGTGCTGGTCAATATTCCCTTTGCCATACAGCCGATACAGCGCGCCTTCGAGTCAGTGCCCGAAGAGGTACGTGACGCCGGTGCCTGCTGCGGTATGAGCCCCGCCAAGGTGTTGTTTAAGATAGAGCTGCCCCTGGTGTGGCCCGGTGTGCTGACCGCGCTGGTGCTCTGTTTCTCCCATGTGCTGGGCGAGTTTGGTGTGGTGCTGATGATGGGCGGCAATATCGCCGGCGAGACCAAGACGATCGCCATCTCCATCTATGACAGTGTGCAGGCGTTCGATTTCGCCGCCGCGGGGCAGATGTCACTGCTGCTCCTGCTGTTTGCCATCACAGCGCTGGCGCTCACCACGAGTCTGTCCCGTCGATTAGGAGGCGTGAGTGTCTCAAGACGTCGCTGATCTCAGTTGTAAGATCTTCCAGCAAGAGGGGATCGCGCTGGACGCCGAGTTTGTCTGCAAGGCAGGCGAAGTGCTGGCGGTTGTCGGCCCCTCGGGCGGCGGTAAGTCGACCCTGATGCGGATGATCGCCGGCCTGACCAAGCCTGAGTCGGGCGAGATTCGCTATGGTGACAGCGTCTGGTTCAGCAGCGAGAGCGGCCGTTATCTTACGCCTCAGCAACGCCATCTTGGCTATGTACCGCAGCATTTTGGCCTGTTTCCTAACATGACGGCGCTGGCCAACGTGGTGGCGGCGCTGGATCATATTCCTAAGGCAGAGCGTGTCGCACGGGCCAAAGACTGGCTCGAGCGGGTGAATCTTCACGGCCTGCCGGATCGCCTGCCAGCCAACCTGTCCGGTGGTCAGCGTCAGCGGGTGGCCCTGGCAAGGGCCCTAGCCCGTGAGCCAAGAGTCCTGCTGCTGGATGAGCCTTTCTCCGCCGTCGACAGGGAGACCCGCGAGCGTCTCTATCTGGAGCTGGCCCGGCTCAAGGAGCAGCTGGCGATCCCTGTGATCATGGTGACCCACGATCTCAACGAGGCGTTGCTGCTGGCCGATCGCATGATCCTCATCAGTCAGGGTACCCTGCTGCAGCAAGGCAGTCCGCGGGAGGTGTTGAGCCGTCCGCGCAACGAGGCGGTCGCCAAACAGATGGGGCTGAGAAACCTGTTCGACGCCCATGTGGTGGCACAGGAGGCGGAGCGGCAGATCACCTGGCTCAGGTTTGGTGAGCATCTCATCGCCGGTAACTACTGCGACCAGCTGGCCATTGGCGCCAAGGTGCGCTGGGTGATCCCCAATCAGGGGGTGAGGTTTAACTCCATCACCAAGGGACGCCTGTGCCGCAGTTTCAACAAGCTCAGCATCACCATAGAGTCCTGCCTCAGCATGGGTGAGACCATGCGCATCCTCGCCAGTATCAAGGGGGTGAAGCATCATCTCAATGCCGAGGTGCCGCTGCATTTCGCCCAGAAGATGGGCCTGGCGCCCGGCGTGGAGACAGAGGTGGCCCTCAAGTCTGAGCTGATACATATCCTGGAAAATGACTAAGCTGTTGCGCCGCTGAATAGAATATGATCAATCCTTAATACGGCTTCCATCTCCCCGATATTTGCCGTCATCTATCCTTGGGTATTAAGACTCGAGGAGACACATGATGCAGAAGCAACTCACAGGCACCCTAATCCTTTCTTGCGTACTCACCCTGCCGGCCTTCGCCGCCTACAACGGCCCCAAGGCGGGCGGCGTGATCCAGCAGGCTAGCGACGCCCACACGGCTAAAGATGACACACCAGTGGAGCTGACAGGCAAGCTGATCAAGAGCCTGGGCGATGAGAAATACCTGTTTCGCGACAGCAGCGGCGAAGTCGAGGTGGAGATAGACAACGCCCTGTGGCGTGACATTGAGGTCTCCAGCGATACAACTGTCACCCTGAGGGGCGAGGTGGACGACGAATGGCGCGGTATTGAGATAGAGATCGACAGCATAGAGTTGGTGGATCAGGCGCATTAAGCCGAGACCAAAGCGTTGGCATGGGTGAAATGGGCCAAATGAGTTTAAACTAAATTTAATCTTGAAAGCCCTAAGCCCCTCGTCTATCCCATTGGTACTGGGATTTTTTGCGTGTAAGATACCGATATTGAAGAATTTAATGGAGGAGCTATGGCTCGTTGGTTTATCAGTTTAATGCTGTTGTCTGGACTGGCGGGGGCGAATGCGGCCCAGGCCAATCCGGCAGTGCTTGAGTTGCTATCGGATAGCCAAAGCCTGACTCCACAGAAGATGATCCAGCAGGCGGAGAAGACCTACCCTGGGGTGATATCCGAGTTTCAGATCGATGTGGAAAATGGTCAGTTGATCTATGAGATCAGCATGATCAACACCAAGGACGACACCATCAGCGAATTTGAGTTCTGGGCCAAAGATGGCCGACTCATTCGCCAGAAGGTGGAGGCCCTCGAGGCTGACGATAAGGATGAGCTCAAGGCGGTGCGCCTGCTCAAAGAGATGGAGCAGAGCTTCTCGCAACTGCTTAAGCTGGCCATGGGTGACAGCAATGCCCATATTCTCGAGGCGCAGCTGGATCACGACTTGGGCATCAGCTACTTGGAACTCAAGCTTATCGATGCCAACGGCAAACATAAGATAGCCTTCGATATCGAAAATCAGCGGCCTTTGCCCCTGTTGAAGTGGGATTAACAGATGAAAATATTACTGGTAGAAGATGATGCGACCACCACAGAATATGTGGTCAAGGGATTTGCCGAACAGGGGCACAATATCGAAACCGCTAGCGACGGCCATCAGGGCCTGTTACTGGCCACCAGTATGCAGTATGACCTGGTGATACTGGATCGCATGTTGCCGCAGCTCGATGGCCTCAAGCTATTGGCGGCGCTGCGCGCGACCGGCAACCAGACGCCGGTACTCATCCTGTCGGCGCTTAGCCATGTGGACGAGCGCGTCAAGGGCCTCAGGGCTGGTGGCGACGACTACATGACCAAGCCCTTTGCCTTCTCCGAACTCTTGGTGCGCGCCGAGAAGCTGATGCAGCGTGGTAACTCAGCGCCGGCGCAGACAGAGCTTAAGGTGGGCGAGCTGGTAATGGAACTGCTGACCCGCAAGGTAACCCTGGCGGGCAGCG
This sequence comes from Shewanella halotolerans, assembly GCF_019457535.1. Taxonomy (NCBI): domain Bacteria; kingdom Pseudomonadati; phylum Pseudomonadota; class Gammaproteobacteria; order Alteromonadales; family Shewanellaceae; genus Shewanella; species Shewanella halotolerans. The sequence goes on from NZ_CP080417.1 coordinate 107,803, forward strand.
AGATCTTGCTGCAACCCAAAGAATTTCAACTGCTCAAGTACTTGATGGAACACCCGAATCAGGTGATCAGCCGCACCCTCTTGTTCGAGGCGGTGTGGGATTACCATTTCGATCCTCGCACCAATGTGATCGACGTGCATATCGCCAAGCTGAGACGTAAGTTTGAAGAGCTGGGCTTTGGCGAACTGATCGAAACGGTTCGAGGGGCTGGCTATCGCCTCCGTCAAGGGCATTAGACCCTATCAGAGTAGTGCCTGGCGCATTACCATCATCTTCTCTGCCTTGGTGACCCTGATTATCGGCACCCTGTTGTTTGGCATGTATCGCCAACTGATCAACGAGCAGGAGCTGCAGACCAATCAGCACCTGGCGGCAGAGAAGCTGCGTTATCAACAGATGGCGCTCACCCTGGACAGACGCAGCTTTGCCACCCAGATCCGCACCGCCGATCCCAAGACGGCCCTAGTGGTGTGGCGCAGCTCGCTTGATCTGGTGGGGGCCCTGAGCCTGATGCCGGATGACATGCCGCTGCTGCCTGAGACGCGTGACTTTCCCATTCTCACCAGCGGGCCGGACAAGCTGCATATCTTAACCGGCGGCTTGGTGATCACCCGTTATGGTCCCGTGCTGATTGCCACCCGTACCGATCAACTGGCCACCCTGATTGAGCGCTTCGTCAACGCGGCCATCACGGCGCTGATGTTGACTATCGTGCTGACCCTGGCATTAGGCTACCTGTTTTCCAAGGCGATTCTGCGCCGCCTGGTGCAGTACAACCGTCTGAGTCGCCGTATCGAGCGGGGCGAGTATTCCACCCGACTGCCAATCAGCTGGCGCCAGGATGAGTTTGATATGCTGGCGGGCAACTTTAACCAGGTGCTGGACACCCTGGAGGCTAACCTGCACGCGGTGCGCGGCGCCACCGACAATATTGCCCACGATCTCCGAACCCCGCTGTCTCACCTGAGGATAGGCCTGGAGCAGCTACCGCAGCGGCCCGCAGAGGAGCTGGACGAGGCCAGTGCGATTCTGATCGAGGAGCTGGATCACTGCCTGGCGACCTTCGATGCCATGCTCTCTCTCACACGTATCGAGGAGGGGCAGCAGGATCTCGAGCTACAACCTTTGAGCCTTAACGACTTGTGTCAGGACTTGTTTGAGATGGCCGAGGCGATGGCCGAATCCAACGGCCAGACCCTAAGCCTGTCGCTGGACCAAGACTATAGCGTGATGGGAGATAAATACCTGCTGTTCCAGGCGTTGTTTAACCTGGTGGACAATGCCATCAAGTATTCCGGCGAGGGCGCCAAGATAGAGATAATCCAGCAAGGCAATGAAATACTGATCCGCGATAACGGGCCGGGGATCCCGAATGATGCCACCGAGAAGGTGTTCGATCGTCTGGTGCGTCTGGATCCGAGCCGTCACAACAAGGGCACGGGATTGGGGCTTTCGCTGGTCAAGGCTATCCTGCAACGTCATAATGCCCGCATCGAGCTCTCCGATAATCAGCCTGGGCTGCAGGTGAGCATACGTTTTTCATAGGGCCGACATTCCATGTACAAGATCATTGCCGACGAGACCGACTTTCTGGTGATCGACAAGGCGCCGGGCGTTCATTTTCATAGTCAGGACGGCAGCGCCGGCGTGATGGCGCAGCTGGAGCGGGATCTCGAAATCAAACTCTATTCTGTGCATCGCCTGGATACCATGACATCTGGCCTGCTGCTGTTTGCCAAGTCGAGTGAGGCGGCGGCAGCTTTTACACAGCGCTTTAGCGAGCACAAGGTGCAGAAGTACTATCTGGCGCTGGCCAAGGGCAAGCCGAAGAAGAAGCAGGGCAGCATAGTGGGCGACATGGCCAAGTCCCGTCGCAGCATGTACAAGCTGCTGCGCAGCAAGGAGAATCCGGCGATCACTCAGTTTTTCTCCCAGTCGGTGGCCGAGGGGCTGCGCCTCTATCTGCTTAAGCCGCTGAGTGGCAAGACACATCAACTCAGGGTGGCGCTAGCCAGCCTGGGGGTGCCGATTCTCGGTGACCAACTCTATGGCGGCGAGGATGCCGACCGTGGCTACCTGCATGCCTACGCCTTAGGCTTTGAGTGGCAGGGGCAGGAGTATGCTTATCATCAGGCGCCGGAGCAGGGCGAGGCATTTAGCTTGGATGGGGTAAAAAACCAGTTGCAAACATGGAGTAAGCCTGAGAAGTTAGATTGGCCAAAACGAAATTGATTTAATTAAGGAAGCCCGTCTATGGATACCAATAAACTACTGCTGGTCATCATCGCCATCCTGTTGCCACCGGTTGCCGTCTTCTTGAAGAGCGGTGTCGGCAAGGATCTGCTGATCAACATCATTCTCTGCCTGCTGTTCTTTATCCCAGGCCTGTTGCACGCCCTGTGGGTGGTGACTAAGTCTTAGCTTGTTAGCGGCTAAGTGTTAGCCTGTTTGAGATTAGATGATAGCGCGGCCTAGGCTGCGCTTTTTTTTATGATTGATTGTCACCCTTAACCTGAATCATGAGTTCAGGTGTCCTGTCTTTTTCTTCGTATCCTTAGCGGCCAGACTAACTTCTCTTAACGTAAATGGGGGAGAGAAGATGAATAAGATCTGGAGTCCGGATACCCTGGCGGCCCCTGCGACTAACTACCATCAATGTGCGTTGGTTTCACAGCCCTCACGCTGGCTGAATATTGCCGGACAGCTGGGCATAGACCCGCAAGGCACACTTGCGCCAGATACCGAGGGGCAGATAGTACAGGCGTGGGAAAATCTGCGCGCCGTGCTACAGGCCAACGACATGGATCTGCAAGACTTGGTATCGGTGCGACTCTATCTGGTCGACCGTGGCGATCTGCCTGCTTACCCAGCCGCCAAGGCGCGTTTAGGCTTCGATGTCGGCGGACTGCCGACCACCTTGCTCTTGGTTCAGGGGCTGTTCGACCCGCTGTGGCGGGTTGAGATAGAGGCGCAGGCGGCTAAGGCATTCGAGGGGGACTAGGCGGCTTTCGCTGTACACAAGCTGAACTGACTTGCGGTAAAATTGTACTGTTAACTTTCTGATAACCCAATGGGGCGGCGTTTTAGGCTATAATCGCCGCCATGAACAGAAAGAAGAAAATCAATCAAACACTTAAGGCCAAGGCGAAGAAGGCGAACGCTAAACTTCATCGATCAGGTAAGCCTAAGTATATCGCCAAAGCCGAACGCGAACGACTCGCCGAGGCAGCAGAAGCACCCGCTGAATTCGTCTCTTAGATTAGGGACCTTCCTCAATCCATTTTCATTCGTCCCCTTGGGGCTTTTCGCCGACCTCTTTCCCTCGTTAGCCTTTGGACGGGCTACACTTTGGAGATATGTCCGGCGTGAGCGACCCAAGACCGGGTAATAATTGGGCGGCTGAACAGCCCACCCAATGACAAGGCAAGATAGGCCTGTATGGCTATCGCCTAATAAGGAGAACCATGAATACTGTTTATACCGTTGGAGAGCTGGAGTCATTTCTAGTGGCGATCTTAGTGCTCTTTATTGGCCATTCGGTTAATCGTCACGTGGCATCGTTTCGCAAATATAATATTCCCGAACCCATAGTGGGTGGTCTACTGGTGGCGGCGGTGATCACCATACTGCACTCCTACAACATCTCGCTTGAGTTTTCTCTGTCGATGCAAAACACCCTGATGCTGATGTTCTTCAGCAGCGTGGGGCTGGCGGCCAGCTACAAGCTATTGATGAAGGGGGGCAGCAAGGTATTCCTCTTCCTGGCGATCGCCTCGCTCTACATCATCATTCAGAATGCCGTCGGCGTCAGCATGGCGACCGCACTGGGGCTGGAGCCTTTGATGGGACTGATCGCCGGGTCGATCACCCTGTCAGGCGGGCACGGCACGGGAGCCGCATGGGCACAGACCTTCTCGGATCAGTACGGCATCAACACCCTGGAGCTGGCGATGGCGGCGGCGACATTCGGCCTGGTGATGGGCGGTATTATCGGCGGCCCGGTAGCTCAGCGTCTGATCAACAAGAATGGCCTGCTTTCCTCCTACGGTGTCGGGGGTAATCACCACAAGGATCATCCTGACTTGGTGACCTATGATCAGCTGGAAGAAGACAGGGTCACGGCCAAGAGTATCCTGGAGGTGCTCTTCATCCTCCTGCTGTGTGTCGCGGGGGCCAAGTGGTTTGGCTCTCTAATCGCCTACCTGGATATCGGCTGGTTGAAGATGCCTGACTTTGTCTATGCACTCTTCTTCGGTGTGGTGATCACTAATATCACAGAGGTGTCCCGCGGCTTTAAGATCAACCGCGAGTGTGTCGACGTCCTGGGTACCGTCTCGCTGGCGCTCTTCCTCGCCATGGCACTGATGAACCTTAAGCTGTGGGAGATCTTCGACCTGGCGGTGCCGCTGCTTATCATTCTCCTGGCGCAGACGGCCGTGCTGGCGGTATTTGCCTACTGGATCACCTTCAAGCTGATGGGCGCCAACTATGACGCCGCCGTCATGGCCGGTGGTCACTGTGGTTTCGGCCTGGGCGCCACGCCGACGGCCGTGATGAACATGGGCGCCCTGGTGTCACGCACGGGGCCATCGCCGCAGGCCTTTATGGTGGTGCCTATCGTCGGTGCCTTCTTCATCGACATAGTCAATGCCATCATATTGCAGGGCTATCTCAGTTTCATCGGCTAGCACCATTATCTGACCATCAAGAATTAAAAAAAGCACCCTAGGGTGCTTTTTTGTTATTGGTTTTTCGCCTGTGGATGATCCCGGCGATAGAGATCCCAGTGCTCGATCTGCTCACCACTTGGCAGGGTGCAGATGCCGCTGTCCAGATCGAGCGCGCCGTCCAGGGATTCACAATAGACTGCCGCCGGGTTGGCCATGGACAGCGGTTTGGTTTCCCTTGTGTTCTGCTCCTGGCTAACTTGTATCTGACTCTCTTGCATCTGGCAGGCGCTCAAGCCAAGGGTGAATAATAGCGCCGCGATAGTCTTAGTCATGCTCTTGATCTTAGTCATCTTCATCTCGTTTTCCTGTTTGTCTGAACCAGCATTAACTCTAAATTCTATAACCCTTAGTAACGTCGGCGCGTCGAAAAAGGGTTAATGCAGGGCCGGAATGAAGTAGAGGCTGTTGGCGTAGACCTTCTGCGAGCCGAGCCAGATATTGCGAAACAAGAGGTTATCGGCCAGGGCGACCAGGGCACCCTTGCCGTGGCGCTCCACGACAATGGCTGGAGTCTGACTCAGGCTGCGCTGATATTCCTCGGCCAGGAAACCATCGAGCAGGGGCTCGTCGGCATAGTTGGCGGCCGTGATGAAGGGGGCCTGGCTCTTACTCAGGCCAAACACCTTGTTCTTCAGCACGGGTAGGCGATTAGTGCCCAGGCCGAAGGTGATGGGGTGGCTGGTGTCGAGATCCAGCGCCAACACTGCGCCGCCGATCGCCTGGCGAGCATCCAGTTTGGCCTTATCGCCAAAAGAGAGACCGTCGGTGGCAAACAGCTGGCTGAAGTAGCGTTTCTCTCTGATGTCGCTCTTGAGCAGGTTGCCCTTGGAGAGCAATTGCAGCGCGCCTTTCTGCGCGACGATCACCCCGCCTTCAATGGCGAACTGTCCCAGTTTGCGGGCATATTTCTCATCCAGATTGGCATAGCTGCCATCCATCAAAAACACATGGGTGTAGGGTGTCAGCTCTATGCTCTGCAGGCGACTGACGTCCACCTGAGTCAGGGGCGCGCCGATAAGATTATCCATGAAATACCAGAGTTCACCCACCTCGGCCGACGAGGTGCCGTAGCCGGTGACAACCAAGGCCTTGATGGGGGCGATGTCGTGAAAATCCGGGCTGCCAAGATCTATTCCTGAGCTGGCGAGTCCGCTATCGACTCCCTGTAGCTGCACCCGATACTGCTCGGCAAGCACCGCTAGCCTGCCGATCAGTTCCCTCGGCGTCATTGCGGCCTGGGCCACTGGGATCTGCAGGGTGCCGGCCTCCATGTTCAGAGGCTGGCCATCGACCTTGAGGCTAAAGGGTTTGGCGGCAAACTTGACCCGAACGCCCTCGCTAAGCAGGGTCTGCAGCATGGGCGCGGCGTTTTGCTGTCGCCAATCGATCAACACCGCGACGTTATTGCTGCTCAGCATGCCGGGCGTTCTGGCTTGCGGCTCGGTGAGCAGGTCGTCGACATTCAGGTTAACGTTACGGGCCATCTGCAGGTTATAGGAGAAGGCGAGGTTCCAGCTGGAGACATCGTAGAAGGTGGCGTCTTCAAATTCGGTGCGCAGATCGAACATGGCCAGCAGCAGTGTTTTCTGAGGCTGATTGATGGGGACAAACAGGCTGTCGTCCTGACTGTATTGGTGTCTGCCCTGTTGCATCTTGTCCTTGAGATAGAAGAAGGCTATTCCATGGCGGCTCAGTAGCTGGGCGAGATCATCGCGTCTGCCGGGATCCCCCGGCGCGCCCAGTAGGAAACCGGCTTCGCGGCCCGAAGGTGGGTGTTTGTCTTTGCGCTGATAGAAGCGGCTCTGATACTGCTTTAGCTCATCTGCCAGTGCCAGGGCCCCCTTGAGGCTGGAGAAGGAGGTGGCTATCTGGTTGTCTATGGCCTGGCTAAAACGCAGCAGACCGTTTTCTGAATCCTGCTGCTGGCCGCGTACGCTGGCCTGTTCGAACAGTATGCCCACGGCGCCGTTGATATCTGGATAGGTCGAGCCTTTACCATAGTAGAAGTCGTCAAACATCTGCTTGGTGAAATAGCGCTGCTTGCTCTCATCCAGCGCCTTGGCGTGGAAACTGGCGAGCTTTGAGGTTATAGCCTGATTCTCTTTGGGGGTCAGCGGATGGGTGCGTGTCGGCACGCCCGGCTGGAAGAAGAAGGTCTGGTTATGGCCCATCTCGTGGAAGTCGCCCAGGTAGTGTGGCTGCCACTTGTGGAACAGCGCGATGCGTCCCTGGGACTCGGGATGGCGCAGGAACAGCCAGTCGCGGTTCAGGTCGGCAAAATAGTGATTACGCCTGCCGGCCGGCCAGTTTTGTCTGTGCTCGTTGTGATTCTCATCGCTCACCTTCACCTTGCCTGTGTAGTTGTTGGTCCAGGTGGAGAAACGATCCAGGCCGTCGGGGTTTTGCGATGGGGTGATCAGCACCACGGCCTTGTCCAGCAGCTCCTGCACCCAGGGCTCCTGGCTCTGGCTGAGACGATAGCTAACCTCAAGCGCCGCATGGGCGCCGCTGGCCTCGTCGCCATGAATCGAATAGGCCAGCCAGATGATCAGCGGCCCGTCGGGTGCCTTACCCGCCTTGACCTGCTGACGTCCTTCAATGATCTTTGCCAGCCTGGCCTGATTGGCGGCTGAGGTGATCACCGCCGTAAGCTGCTGTCTGGCCTCGTGGCTCTGTCCCGTCGATTCCAGGCTGACTCTGGGGCTGTTTTGGGCCAACTGCTTGAGGTAGTAGTTGATCTGATCGTGGCGCAGATGCCACTGGCCGAGGGGATAACCGAGAAACTCGCTAGGCGACGCTAGGCTGCTGGCACTCTGGGTAGCGGACGCGACTGAGATCACGCTTTGGGCATTTGTCGCAAAGCTTACGAGCAGGGGGACGATAGAAAGCAGCAAAAGGCAGAGTCGCAGCATGGTAATGCTCTTTATTATTGTATATAAAGGCTAAATTAACAGTTAGGCCAATGAGTTTCCAGCTTCCGACCTGACTTTAGAGCATACTGCCAAGGCAAAAATCTCACGACTATTAGACAAAGGGGCTACAAAGCTGATGATAGTCGGAGTATTATAGGCTTAATTCTTACTAAAACACTCGGGTTTATCCTGACGGAGCATGTCTTAATGATCACCATTTCCGATGCAGCTCAGGCGCATTTTGTTAAGCTACTCGCTGACCAGCCTGAAGGAACTCATATTCGCGTTTTTGTTATCAGCCCAGGTACCCCTTCGGCTGAGTGTGGCGTGTCTTACTGTCCGCCGGATGCCGTAGAGGCAGACGACATCGAACTCGAATTTAATGGTTTTCATGCCATGGTGGATGAGAAGAGTGCTCCCTTCCTCGAAGAGGCTTCTATTGACTTCGTTACCGACCAGCTGGGTTCACAACTGACCCTGAAGGCGCCTAATGCCAAGATGCGTAAGGTCGATGCCGACGCGCCACTGAAAGAGCGTATCGAATATGTGATTCAGTCTGAGATCAACCCACAGCTGGCTAGCCACGGTGGCAACATCATGCTGGTGGATATCGACGAAGCCGGTATCGCTATCCTGCAATTCGGCGGTGGCTGTAACGGTTGTTCTATGGTGGACGTGACCCTGAAAGATGGCATCGAGAAGCAGCTACTGGATATGTTCCCTGGCGAGCTCACTGGGGTGCGCGATGTCACCGAACATCAACACGGTGAACACTCTTACCAATAAATGGTAAGCAAGCAGACAGCGGGATGACTTAGGTCATCCCGTTTTCGTTAGGGTATTACTCAATCGATAGCGGTAGTCCAGCGCCAGGCTGAGGCTGCGGGTTAGCATAAACAGACTCATGGCGGCCCACAGGGCATGGTTGCCATAACCCTGTAGCAGTAGCCATGTGGGGAAGAAGACCCCGAAGGTGGCGAGTATCATGGTGTTGCGCATCGCCTTGCCTTGGGCGGCGCCGATATAGACGCCATCGAACAGGTAAGAGCCGAAGGCGAGTAGCGGCAGGGCGACGACCCAGCCCAAGTAGGCCTGCGCCTCCTGGCGCACCTCAGAGATGTTGGTCAGCAGATTGATGACCAGCTCGCCCCACAGGGCAAAAAACAGGGTAAACAGCAGGGCAAAGATGGCCGACCAGAGTCCAGCAAGGGTGACGCTTTGGGTCAGGCGCTCATGGCTCTTTTCGCCCACGGCCCGGCCCACCTCGGCCTCACCATAATAGGCGATGCCATCCAGGGCGTAGGAGATGAGCAGCAAAAGGTTGAGCAGCACGGCGTTGGCGGCCACCGTATTGTCGCCCAGGTTCGCTCCCTGAAAGGTCATGAAGGCGAAGGCGAGTTGCAGGCAGAGGCTACGGATAAAGATATCCAGATTGAGGCGCACCAGGCGCTGGTAGCTATTGAGCGATAGGCTGCGGAGTAGGGGAAGGAACTCGAAACCTCCCTCTCGTTTGATGGTGCGCACCACCATGCTGGCGGCCACGGCAAAGCCCGTCATGTCCGCCAGTACAGAGGCCAGAGCGGCCCCTTCGACACCCCAGCCTAACCCCATCACGAACAGCACATCCAGTAGTATGTTAGTGATGTTGGCGGCGATGAGCTGCCACATGGCGGCCTTAGGCTGCTGGCGCCCCAGCAGCCAACCCAGCAGGGCCAGGTTGGCCAAGGCAAAGGGAGTTGACCAGATGCGGATGTTAAAATAGGCCTGGCTGTAATACCGCACCTGCTCACTGGCGTCGGAGAGCGCCATCGCCGCGGTGATTATGGGTTGCTGCAGGAGTAGCACCAGCAGGGAAAACAGCAGCGCCAGGCTGGCCGACTGCATCAGGAGGCGGTACTGGGTCTGAAGCTCCTTGGCGCCGAAGGCCTGCGCTACCAAGCCCGTAGTCGACATGCGCAGGAAGCCCAGAATCCATAAAATCAGGGTGATCACCGTTGACCCGACGGCGACTCCCCCTAAATAATAGGCGTTACTCAAGTGTCCCACGACGGCAGTATCGACCAGCCCCAGCAGGGGAACCGTAATGTTAGACAGAATCATAGGCACGGCGAGCGCGAACAACTGGCTGTTTTTCTGTTTATTTAACAATAAGTTTAGTGGCGACATAGACTCTCAGAGGTTACTCAATATGTTTAGAAGCGTGATTGCAGCGCTATTGGCCTGTCTCAGTTATTCGGCTCATGCTGTGGTGATTCTACAATATCATCATGTATCCGAGGATACCCCTATGGTGACCAGTGTGACACCTGCTCAATTCAGAGAGCAGATGAGCTACCTGAGGGAGAATGGTTTCAAGGTCAAGCCCTTGACCCAAGTGGTCGAGGCGATAAAGCAGGGACGAGAGCTGGCGGACAAGACGGTGGCCATCACCTTCGATGATGGCTATCAGAACATTGCCGATACCGCGCACCCTATCTTGAAGGAGTTCGGCTATCCCTACACCATCTTTATCTCCATCGATCCCATAGAGCGTAAGCATAAGAATGTGATGAGCTGGGCAACCCTGAAACGCCTGAGCGATGAGGGGGTGACGCTGGCCAACCACAGCTGGGGCCATGAGCATCTTATTCGCCGTCTACACGGTGAGGATGAGCAGGTTTGGCTGAGTCGGATTACAGATAATCTACTTGCCACCGAGGCCGAGATAGAGGCGAAAACCGGCCAGAGTGTGAAGATGTTAGCCTACCCCTATGGCGAATATAATACGGCCATCGAGGCGCTGGCGGATAAGCTGGGCTTCGTGGGCTTCGGCCAGCAGTCTGGCGCTGCAGGCGGTTACTCTTCGCTTACCGCCTTGCCGCGCTTCCCTGTGGCGGGTGCCTATGCGGATCTCACCTCGCTCAAGGCCAAGCTCTATAGCCTGAATATGCCTGTGCTGGCGATCACCCCGCGCAATACCCAACTGCCCCAGGGGCGGTGGCGACCCGAGATGCAGGTGACCTTAGATATGACAGATATCGTCGCCAGCCAAGTGATGTGCTTCGTCCAGGGCCAAGGCGCCATGAAGCCGAGCTGGGAGAGTGAAGATACCTTCAGTATACAGGCGGTGACAGACCTGCCACCGGGGCGTTCGCGCTACAACTGCACAGCCCCAAGCAAGGCAAGCGGACGCTATTATTGGTTCTCCCAGGCCTGGGTCAGGCCGAAAAATGACGGCACCTGGGTGAAGGAGTAGATTAGATCGATGTGTCACAAGAGCTAGGAGATCTCCGCCGTCTTGCTGGCGTTGAGTAGCTGCATCAGCCGGGCGGGGATCTTGTCCAGATGCAGTATCTCCTTGTGAGCATTGAGCTCGGCGGCGGCGCCCGGCATGCCCCATACCACAGAGCTGGCCTCATCCTGTATTATGGTGTGACTGCCGGCAGCCTTGAGGCGTTCCAGCCCCAGGGCTCCATCTTTTCCCATTCCCGTTAGCAGTATACCTATGGTGTTGGCCCCATAGCAGTCGGCGATACTGTTGAATAGCACATCCACTGCGGGCTTATGTCGATTGACCGGATCTGAGTCCAGTAGCTTGGTATAGAGCCTGCCGCCGTGTTTCTCCACCGTGAGATGAGCATCCCCAGGGGCCAGATAGGCGGTGCCTGACGCTATGAGCTCGCCGCCCTTGGCCTCGATCACCTTCATCGCAGAATGGCTGTCCAATCGCTTGGCGAAGGAGAGGCTAAAGGCGGCGGGAATATGTTGGGTGATCACTATGGGCGGCGTATTTGCCGGCAGCGGGGTGATCACCCGCTGGATAGCCTCTGTCCCACCGGTCGAGGCGCCGATGGCGATCAACTTGTCCCCGGTAAGGGCAAACATGTTGCTGGTGGCGACCTGAACAACCGGCCGGGTGAGCGGCTTAACATGGCTGACGGCGGCGGTGCGCACCTTGTCGATCAGCTCATCGGTATAATCCAGCAATGTATTGGTGAGATCCGACTTGGGCTTAGAGATGAAGTCCACCGCACCTAGTGCCAAGGCCTCCAGGGTGATCTCGGCGCCCTTGTGGGTCAGAGTCGAGACCATGACGACCGGCATGGGTCTGAGCTTCATCAGGTTGCGCAGAAAGGCGATGCCGTCCATCTTGGGCATCTCGATATCCAGTGTCAGCACATCTGGGTTAAATTGCTTGATCAGGCTCCTGGCCTCGTAGGGATCTTCGGCTGAGGCGACCACCTTGATATCCGGCGCCTGTGAGAGCATATGGGTAAGCAGCTGCCTGACCAGAGGTGAGTCATCTATGATCAATACTTTTATCATATGGCGCCATCCTTTTGCGTTATCTGGCTCATACGCCGACACCGAGTCGTTGCCGCACCAGAGCAGCGTGTTGAGGTTGATAGATGGTTTGGCCGATCAATTTGAAATCGCTCGAGATATTATGCAACGTCTCCGAATGACCGATAAACAGGTGACCATCGTCGGCGAGCAGTCGTCGAAACTGGCGGATGATCTTCACCTTGGTCTGGGCATCGAAGTAAATGAGCACGTTGCGACAGAAGATGAGATCGAAGGGGCCATGCATGGGCCATTCGCCTAGTAGATTCAATTGCTTGAAGTGGATGAGTCGCTTGAGTGAGTCGCACAGCATGACCTCGCCGGGATGGGGCCCGGGTTCCACATATTGGTTCAGCAGCGCCTTGGGCAGGTTGGCCATCGCCTCCTGGCTGTAGATACCGGCCCTGGCCTTGTTCAGCACGTTAGTGTCGAGATCTGTGGCGAGGATCTTGAGATCCCAGCTGGCGGACGGAAAGTGTTTCGCCAGGGTCATGGCGATGCTGTAAGCCTCTTCGCCGGTGGAGCAGGCCGACGACCAGACGCGCAGGCGGCGATTGCGTCTCTGTTGCCACTGAGGCACCAGGTGCCGCTCCAGGTAGTCGAAGTGGTGGGCCTCGCGAAAGAAGGAGGTGAGGTTAGTGGTCAGGGCATTGATGAAGTTGATCAACTCGCCGCCATCGTCCTCTAGCCTCTGGCAATACTGATGGAAATTGTTCAACTTGAGGGCGCGCAGGCGTCTGCTGAGGCGCGAGTAGACCATGTGCTGCTTCCTGTCTGGCAACACTATGCCCGACTCGCGATAGGCAAGCTGCCGAATAAATTCGAAGTCTTGCTGCGCCATCGGAAATTCCTTTTCATTGCTCTGTTCCAATTGCATCCCCTGGCCTAATATCGGCTGCTGGCTATCGAATCGACTCTATGGGGCGCCTTCCTCTGGCGCCCCCAGTTCCTAAAACTCGTTCCACTCCTCGTTGCTGATATTCAGGGGGCCATGGCTATCGCCGGCAACCAAGGAGAGCGGCGCCGAGGTCATGCCCGAATGCACCGGCGTCTGAGACTGGAAGAAGCCGAGCTGCGCCTTCATGTTGCGCGCCTGTTCGGCCATGGCATCGCCAGCGGCCGATACCTGTTCGACCAGGGCGGCATTTTGCTGGGTCATCTCATCCATCTGAGAGATCGCCTTGTTAACCTCCTGAATGCCCGCCGACTGTTGATCCGAGGCGATGCTGATCTGGCTGATCATATCGGCGACCTTAGTCACCGCCTGTACTATATCTTCCAGCGTCTCACCGGACTGGTTCACCAGCTGGGTACCATCGGTCACCTTGGTCACGCTGTCACGGATCAGCTCCTTGATCTCCTTGGCGGCGCCGGCGCTGCGCTGCGCCAGGTTACGCACCTCGCCTGCCACCACGGCAAAGCCGCGTCCCTGCTCGCCCGCTCGGGCCGCCTCGACGGCGGCATTGAGGGCCAGCAGATTGGTCTGGAAGGCGATCTCATCGATCACCCCTATGATGTCGGCGATACGCTTGCTTGATTCGTTGATTGCCTCCATGGCGGTCACGGCCTGCTCCACCACCTTGCCGCCGTGGGCGGCCTTAGTGTTAGCCTCCTGAGCCAGTTGATTGGCGACCGTGGCGTTTTGTGCGCTCTGGGTGACGGTTGCCGTCATCTCCTCCATGCTCGAAGCTGTCTCTTCGAGGGAGGCGGCCTGCTCCTCGGTGCGCTGACTCAGGTCGGCGTTACCCTGGGCGATCTCTTCGGCACCCGAGGTCACTGTATTGGCGGACTGGTTGATGCCATCGAGCACCTCGGTCAGCTTGGCTGCGGTGGCATTGGCATCGGCCTGTAGCTTACCGAACTGGCCTTGATACTCGCCCTGGATCTGACGATTGAGATCCCCCTTGGCCAGGCCGTCGAACATGTTCACCACATCGCCTATCACCTGGTCGGCGATGCCGACCAGACGGTTAAGGCCGTTGGAGAGGTTGAGGAAGAAGCCCTCTTTATCCTGGGTGCCTACCCTCAGGGAGAGGTCCCCCTTGCTGGCGGCGCCGATGATGGAGTCTATCTCATGTTCTATCGCTACCTCGGCGGTTCTGTCGGCCCACTCCACAACCGTGCCTATGCTTTCACCGTTAGGATCGCGGATAGGGTTGGCGACCACCTGGAAGGTGCGTCCGCCAACCTTGAGCTGGCTGGTGTAGGTGGTGGTCAGCGTCTTGAGCAGGTTGCGTTGATGGCTGGGATTCTTGTGGAAATTGTCTATGTTGACGCCCATGAGGTTGCTGGCGTCGAAGTTAGGCAGATCCTTGGCAATATCATTCTGCGCCTGCTTGAACATCTGGCTGACGGCCTTGTTCATGTAGATGATGTTCAGATCGGCGTCGGCCACCATGGTATTGGAGGAGACATTGTCCAGCGCCTGCTTGATGCGGGCATTCTCGGCGGCTAGTTGACGTTCCTTCGCCTCCTTGGCCAGCTTCTCGGTGACATCCTGCCACTCGACCACTGTGCCCGTGCGCACGCCATTCTCAAATACCGGGGTAGCGATCAGGGTGAAGTCTAGCCCCGCGACCTGAATGCTGGTGTCGTAGCTGCCGGTGAGCCTGTCGAGCATCTTACGTTGATGGGCCGGGTTCTGGTGGAAGATATCGATATTGCTGCCGAGCAGGCTATTGGTATTGAATTTGGTCAGCGTCTGTTGCAGCGTCTGCTCATTGTCCTTAAGCATCTGGGTGACAGAGTCGTTGAGGTAGATGATGTTATAGTCGGCATCCGCCACCATGACGTTGGCGCGGCAGACATCCAGCGCCTGCTTGATGCGGCTGTTCTCCTGGGCCAGCTTGTTCTCTGCGTCCGCCTTGGCCAGGGCTTCGGTCTTATCCTGCCATTCGACCACAGTCGCGATGCGCTGATGCTCGTCGTCAAACACCGGAGAGGCGATCAAGGAAAAGATGCGGCTACCTACCTTAATCTGCGCCGAGTGTGGGCGTTGCAGCTTGGCAATGATGTTTTGTTGATGGCTGGGTTGCTGGTGGAAGGCATCCATGTTGGTGCCGATAAGCGTGTCGACGCTGAAGCTGGCGATCGCCTGCTGTATGTCAGACTCTGCCTTTTCCAGGGTCTGGCGCAGCGACTGGTTGAGGAAGTTAATATTGCCTTGGGGGTCGGCCAGCATCACATTGGCCTGGCAGATCTCCAGTGCCCTGAGCTGTGCCTGATTGCCCTGGTTGGCATGCCATTGTTGGGTCAGGCTCTGGCTGATCTCAGGCCAATGGGGATAGTCGAAGGCGGAAAAGCTCGGCGGATTCTTGCCTTCGAGTGCCTGGCGGATCTCCTCGAAGGCTTGCCGCAGCCTGTGTTGCATCTGCCCCTGTTGTTGAATACCCAGGGCGATGACGGCGATGGCAACCACCTGAGCTATGCCGACCCAGAGCGAGGGCTGCTGGGTAAAGGCCAATAGGGCTGCGACGCCAGCGATCAGCAGTCCAATGATCGGCAGATTGTTTGCGTTGCCAGTCTTGCTGTTCATTGCATCCATTCTCTGTTCCTCTCTTGCCGGGTTAGGCGCTGACAGCCTGTGTTGAAGCAGCGTCGATATTATTGATGATGTTTGACAGTTGGGTGGCCTCGGGCAGCACCTCACTGCTAAGTAGGGTGTCTATGTCCAGCAGAATCACCATCTTGTCCGCCAGATTGGCGAGTCCCTTGATGAAGGTGAGATCTGTCTCCTCGCCGAAGTCGGGGGCGTCGCGCAGATCCCTGTGATGGACACTGAAGACATCAGAGACGGCATCGACCACTATGCCGATCACCTTGTGTTCGTCGCCGATACAGACCTTGATGACGATCACCACGGTTGTGGGGCCATAGTCCAGGCTGGCGATACCGAATCGTTGCCGTAGATCTATGATGGGGACTATGGTGCCGCGCAGGTTGATGACTCCTTTGACATGGCTGGGGGAGTTGGGAATGACTGTCGTTGGCTCCCAGCCGCGGATCTCCTGCACCGAGAGTATGTCGACGCCATACTCCTCATCGGCCATGATGAAAGTAAGATACTGATCGCTGGCATCGTCTTTGGCGGTGAGTGTGATGCCTGCTTCGTCTGCCTGTGTCATGGATGAATCTCCCTTCTCATTTGGTTTTCTAGGCGGCGTGCTCTTGGGTGTTGTTGATGCCCGCGAGGCTGACTAACCCGGCAATGTCTATGATCAAGGCGACGGTGCCGTCGCCGAGTATGGTGGCTCCCGAGATACCGGCCACCTTGCTGTAGTTATCTTCCAGACTCTTGATCACCACCTGCTGCTGGGACAGTAGCTCGTCGACCAGGAGCCCCACCTTGTCGTTGTTGGCATCGACCACCATCACCAGGCCATCTTTAATCTGTTTGGCATCTGCTTCGTGATGGAATGCCTCATAGACCTTGAGCACAGGCAGGTATTCATCCCGCAGACGGATCACCTCATGTTCTTCACTCAGGCGATTGATATGGGCGGCGGGCACCTCGAGCGACTCGTGAATCGCCACCA
Source organism: Shewanella halotolerans (assembly GCF_019457535.1). NCBI lineage: Bacteria > Pseudomonadati > Pseudomonadota > Gammaproteobacteria > Alteromonadales > Shewanellaceae > Shewanella > Shewanella halotolerans. The sequence continues at coordinate 124,303 of NZ_CP080417.1, forward strand.
GGGGCACCACATAGGTGTGCGTACCAATGCGTACCAACTGACCATCGAGTATCGCCAGGGTGAGTGGCAGGCGTATGGTAAAGCGACTGCCCTTGTCCTGGGTGGATTTCAGCTCTATGGTGCCGTTGAGTTCGTGGATATTTCTTAGCACTACATCCATGCCGACGCCGCGGCCGGAGAGGTCCGAGACCGTCTCTGCGGTAGAGAAGCCGGGTTTGAAGATCAGCTGGTGAATGGCCTCTTCGCTCAGCTCCTCGTCGCTGCCGACCAGTCCCTTGGCGCGTGCCTTATCGAGAATTTTCTGGGTGTTGAGCCCGGCGCCGTCATCGATGATCTCTATGATGATGTTACCGCCCTGATGGAAGGCATTGAGGGTGAGGGTGCCTGTTTCGGGTTTGCCCTTCTGACGGCGCACCTCTGGGGTCTCCAGACCGTGGTCGAGGGAGTTTCTCACTAGGTGCACCATAGGATCGACTATCTTCTCCATCACAGTCTTATCCAGCTCGGTATCCTCCCCTTTGAGGACCAGCTCTACTTGTTTGCCCAGTTGCTGGCCTATGTCCCGTACCAGACGGGGGAAGCGGTTGAAGGCGAAGCTGATGGGCAGCATACGGATCTGCATGACACTCTCCTGCAGATCCCGGGTGTGGCTGGCCAGCTGCTCCAGCCCCTGTTTCATGGTGATGAAGGACTCGGGCGTCATCTCCTCCTGCTGACCGATTTGGCCCAGCATGGCCTGGGTGATCACCAGCTCACCTACCATGTTGATCAGCAGATCTATCTTCTCTATGCTGACGCGAATGGAGCCAGCGTCCTGGGTCTTGTTGCTGACCACGCTGGGCCTGGTCTGGCTTGCGGGTTTTTCGGGCTGGATACTAGCCGGGGGAGTTGTTTGAGCATTGGTTTGAGCATTGGCCTGGGCACTGGTCTGAATATCGTTTTCTGCCGTCGCCTCTATCTCTTTCTCTGTCGCTATCTTGTTGGCCTCGATCGCCTTGGGCTGAGCCTGATAGTCAATGTCGCATTCATCCTCGACCCATTCGAAGGCTTCCTTGAGACGCGAAAGGGGTTGGTCTGTGGTGAGGGTGAGCGACCAGGCGAGGTAGCAGGCCTCGGGGTCATACTGAGTGAAGTCGGGGACCTCTTGAGGCAGCAGCTCGACACTGAGTTCGCCACACTGACCCAGCTCGTTGAACATCAGCAGGGGGTCGTTACCGTACCTGAGGATGTCCGTGCCCGCCTTGAAGCTGATCTGCCAGGTCGTCAGTTCTGGTGTCTCGGGTTCGCGCGAAGCCGTATCTTCTTGTGACTCGGCCTGGGATAGCTCGGCGGCAAACTTCTGCTCCAGATCGGCGAGCATGGGATCGTCGAAGGTTTGCTGATGCATGACTGCGTCGAGCATGTTGCGCAGCAGGTCGACCGACAGCAGGAGTATGTCCTGATGATGGCTGGTCATCTCGCGGCGGCCATCGCGGATCTCATCCAGCAGCGTCTCTAGCAGGTGGGTGTAGTTGGCGACCTGGTTAAAACCGAAGGTGCCGCTGCCCCCCTTGATGGAGTGGGCGGCGCGAAAGATGGTGTTGATCGCCTCGGGATCCGGCGCGGCGATATCGAGCTTAAGCAGCTCGGACTCCATGCTTTCCAAGCCCTCTAGGCTTTCTTCAAAGAAGACTTGGCTGAATTGACTCAGATCGATTTCCATATCCCACCATCCAGACTCAGATTAACGTAACACCTTGTTGACCGTGGCAAGCAGCTGGTCTGGGTTAAAGGGTTTGACTATCCAGCCGGTGGCTCCGGCCGAGCGTCCCTCCTGCTTCTTGTCGCTGCCCGATTCTGTGGTGAGCATCAGCAGAGGGGTGAACTTGTAGTTGGGCAGGCTGCGTAGATTACGGATTAGTGTGATGCCGTCCATCACTGGCATGTTGACGTCTGAGATCACCAGGTCATAGTCCTGGCTCTTCGCCTGGGTCAACGCTTCGTCACCGTTGCAGGCTTCGGTCACGTCGAATCCCGCTGTCTTGAGGGTAAAGCCCACCATCTGACGCATGGAGGCTGAATCATCCACTGCGAGTATCTTCTTCATTCCTGAATTCTCTCCTGAGCAAGCACAAAGATCTGTGTCGCGTCGAGCCCCAACTCGGCCAAGGTATGTTCGACCTCCTCTGCGGGCGGTGTCCACTCGATGGCATGGTGGTGCGTCTGGCAATAGTGATGCAAAAAGTAGAGCAGCTGCGCACCTGAGGTATCGACCCGGGTCAACTGGCTGGCGTCGATACACAAGGCGTCAGACGCTGTGAGTTGTTCGGCAATATCGTGATGGACCTGCTGGATGTTACGAATCGTCAGCTCGGACGCTAAGCGAATCGGACTCTGGGTCATCGGGGGGCTCCTCTACAATCCCTGTCAATAAGACTCCACTAGGATCAAAAGATAGACGGTAAATAAGAGGCTTGCCTGAAAAATAACAGTTTTTTAACTAAATAGGCTCCCGAGTGAGGAGCCAGTGATGTGTGATGAAAGCAAATTTGACCAGTGATTCTTGCTATTCACCATAGTGAGTCGCCAGGGCGATCACATCATGAATGAGGTTCTTGTTGCGGATCTGCGGCAGCTGTCGCGGATCCAGGCTGGTGGGCTTAACCGTGGCCACCCGGGTGCCGTCGGGGGAGATGAGCACCATGGAGGCGCTGTGATCCACCTGATAGTTTTCGCCTTCGCCTACCATGGTATAGACGAAGCCCAGCTCCCGGGTCAGCGGCAGTAACTGGCTATGGGGGGCCGTGACCGCAACGAAGTTAGGATTGAAGAAGTTGATGTAATCCTTGAGTTTGGCCTGAGTATCCCGGGCCGGATCGACCGACAGAAACACCACCTGTAGATCTACTACGCCTTCCAGCTGTTGATAGGCCGCCGCCAGCTTGCCCAGTGTGGTGGGGCAGACATCCGGGCAGGAGGTGTAACCGACGAAGAACAGGCTCCACTTGTCTTTTAGCCTGGCGTTGGTGAAGGCCTTGCCGTTCTGATCTGTCAGCTCGAAGGGGGACAGAGGTCGCTGCTGGGGATAACGATAGCTGGTGAGCAGCTCAGGCGGCGTCGCTTGACCCGTGAAGTTAACCGCCGCGATCGCCCCCAGGCCGCTGAAGATGAGTAAAGTTAGGACTATCCATAGCGGTTTCATTGCGTTAGCTCCAGAGGTAGTGGTCGACCAGGAGCAGCAAGAAGAGCAGCATCAGATGGTAGATGGAGAAGCGAAACACCTGCATCGCCAGGCCCGGCTTGTCTCGATACTTGAGCTGCCAGGCCTTATAGATGAAGCCACAACTCAACAGGGTCGACCCCATCAGATAGAGGGGGCCGCACATGCCAACCAACACTGGGTAGAGGCAGGCCAGCGCCAGTAATACCGTATAGAGCATGATGCAGGTCTTGGTAAACTCGACGCCGTGGGTGACGGGCAGCATGGGCACATCGACCTTGGCATATTCGGCGCGCCTGTGGATCGCCAGCGCCCAGAAGTGGGGCGGGGTCCAGGCGAAGATGATGATCACCAGCAGCAAGGCATGGCCGTGAAACTCGCCGGTGATCGCCGTCCAACCCAGCAGGGGGGGCATGGCGCCGGCCAGACCGCCGACGACGATATTCTGCGGTGTCGCGCGCTTGAGATAGGCGGTATAGATCACCGCGTAGCCGATGAGGCTGGCGAAGGTGAGCCAGGCGGTTAGCGGGTTGACGGCCCAGTAGAGCAGCGCAAAGCCGAGAATCGCCATGGCGGTGGCAAAGGTGAGCGCCTTGGTGATAGAGACCCGGCCTTTGGGGAGCGGACGGTTATAGGTGCGGGCCATCAGGCCGTCGATGCGGCGGTCGATCAGATGGTTATAGGCGGCAGCGGCCCCCGCCATCATGCCTATGCCCACCAGGCCGGCGATCAGTGGCTGAACCGGTACCGCGCCTGGCACCGCCAGACACATGCCGACCAACACGGTCAGCAGCATCAGGGCAACCACCCTAGGCTTAGTCATCTCGAGGTAGGCGCGCCAGGGTAGCGGGGTGGCGACAGGCTTAGTGATTGTCATAGGTTTGGCCATGGCGATGCCTCCTTATGCCTTACGCCACAGGGCGTAGTTGATGAAGACCAAGGTGAGTAACAGGAGTGCGGCGCCCGCGTTATGGGACACGGCGATCCCTAGGGGAAGGTGCAGTACTACGTTGCTGATCCCTAGGGCTATCTGTAGGCACAATAACCCCAGGAGGACCCAGGCGCTGCGTCTCAGCAGCTGAGAGTGTGAGAATTTGATCATGCGATACACCAGCCAGAGCAGGGCGGTCGCCGTGATGATGGCGCCGAACCTGTGCGCCACATGAATTGTCATGCGGGAGGAGTAATCCAGTATGCCGAACTCGTAGCTACCTTCCGTCTTGTGCAGGGGATAGAAGGCGTGCAGCGGGTCTAGGTTGCTTACCCAGTCTCCTTCGCAGATGGGCAGTGTGGTGCAGGCCAGCGCCGCATAGTTAGAGGAGGTCCAGCCGCCCAGGATGATCTGCAGTACGAGTAGGCAAAGGCAGAAGAGGGCGTAGGGTGCCAGTTTTCGCAGCCTTGGCTCGCCGCCGGGTAGGCGTAGCGGCTTGGTTCTGAGATAGAGGAGCCACAATAAGGAGATCAGGGTAAAGCCGCCTATCAGGTGAGACATCACCACCACGGGCATGAGTTTCATGGTGACAGTCCACATCCCCAGCGCCGCCTGGAACAGGATCAGCAGGGCGATAAAGCTCGGCAGCTTCTTGGGGGCGTCGGGCTGCCTGAAGCTGATAAAGAGGATTAAGGCGACCAGCAGGCCCAGGGTGCCGGCAATATATCTATGGATCATCTCCAGCCAAGCCTTCTCAGGTTCTACCGTGTGTTCGGGAAAGCTGTCCTGTGCCTTGGCCAGCTCATGGCTCTGGGTAGGCACCTTGATCATGCCATAGCAGCCGGGCCAGTCGGGGCAGCCAAGGCCGGCGTCAGACAGTCGGGTGTAGGCGCCCATCAGGATAACGCACAGGGTAAAAACCAGGGTGAGTTTGAGTAGGGATGTCATCTGCATTAGCCGACCCTCGACAGTTTAAGCATCTTTCTTAAGTCGGCGATCATCGCCTTACCCAGCATCAGCTGGGCCTGCTCATCTTCAACCTGGGCATAGCGCATCACCAGGGAGCCCAGGGGATCCACTATGATGATCTCTTCCCGAGTTAGCATCTGGCTGAGCGCCTCGGTAGCCTGGGCTGTGGTGAAGCTGAACTCACTCTCCTGCAGCGCGGCGAGATCGCTTTCTGCCTGCAGCAGTATGATGGGGTTGACCCTGTGTTGGTCCCGTCCCAGGGCGATCTGGCTCTGATGCAGTATGTAGAGTCGGTTCATGCAGGCCTGATCACATTGGGTCGGCAACAGGTAGATCATCTGCCAGTGCTTGGGCATGGGGTTGGCCATCGCCAAGCGGGCGTAGTTGGTATCGGGCGGCAGGAGTTCGCCCTTGTTGGTGACGCCACCATGGTAGAGATTCAGACTCAGCACCAGCTTTGCCACCGCAACGGGCAAGACAAATACCAGTAGCAAGATCAGTAGGGGTTTTGCGCCTCGGCTCTTTGGGGATCTCATCTTAATCCTCTGTTGATTATTTTATGGGTTAGCGCGTGCCAGACACCGAAAAATATCAACTCCCCGAGACGGCTAGGAAGTGACCATTTACCTGGGTGAGCCCCCGTTAATTTGGGGTGCCTATTGTTTAACCTACAGGGTCAGCTGGTTTTGCGCAACAAGTTACGGCACTCATTTGTTTTTTCTGGATTTTTCATTTTTCCTCTTAAATATCAGAAGGTAAGTCATAAGCATCAGAAATACGGTCGCCATGGAAAACCACTGTAGTGCATAGCCCTGATGCTTCTGGGCACTCATGGGGATCGGCTGCCAGGGATGGGGTAGCGCGCTGCCCGGAATCGTCTCGGGTTGGAGTATGGCGGGGGCGAGCGGCAGCCCAAGTGTTTGCGATAACTCAGGCAGGTTAAGGTTCTGGATCCGCATGGGGGAGCCCGTTTCGGCCATCAGATGCTGACTCAAGGGGTTGCTGGCTCGCTGATAGACGCGACCGCTCAGTGTTTCCTCTCGGCTTAGTTTGGTTAATTGGGGCAGTTTCTGTCTGTCCAGGCCGCTGTCGATAAAGCCAAGCTCGACCAGCAGCAAGGGAGTATCGGCCTCGATCTCGGTCTCGACACGCATCACCTGATAGGCAAGATAACCGACGCGGCCCTCATATACCTGGTTGTCTAGCAGTATGATGGGGGCATCCACAGGTGTCGCCTTGACCTCCAGACGGTAGCCGGTGAGGGACCCGCGCTCGGCTAAGACGAGCAGACTCTGATAATCCAGCGGCGCGGCGGCCTGCTTGAGGGTGAGCGCCTGTTGCAGCGCCTGCTTCTCGGCGGCCCTGTCTAACTGCCACAGTCCCAGCTTGACCAGAATGGTGAATACCAGCAAAGTAACTAAAACGAGAAAAATCGTGCCACCGCGAACCGTGGGAGCCTTCATGAGCGAAATACTGCTATTTAAGATCGTCTTAGTACTGCTATTGGTCTTCATTATCTTTAATCTTGGCCGGGCCTTATTTGTTTTGGTGAAGGGAGAAGGCAAGGCGCCCATGAGTCAGTATCTGGGGCGACGTGTGCTCTTCTCTGTGCTGGTGGTGATCCTGTTGTTGGTTGCTCTGGGACTGGGGGTCATCACTCCCAATCCCAGACCCTATTAGTCTCTCGATTCGTCGCTAAAGCACATAGACGAATACGAACAGGCAGAGCCAGACCACATCCACAAAGTGCCAATACCAACTGCCCGCCTGGAAGGCGAAATGCTTATCCGGCGTGAAATGCCCCCTCAGTACCCGCAAGAAGAGCACGAACAGAAAGATAGTCCCCAGGGTCACGTGCATGCCGTGAAATCCGGTGAGCAGGAAGAAGGTATTACCATAAACGCCAGAGGAGAGAGTCAGCCCCATCTCCTGATAGGCGTGGGCATACTCTTTTGCCTGGAGGAAGAGGAAGGCAAGACCTAAGAGTATGGTGATGCCTAGCCAGAGGGTGAGCGCGGTGCGTTTGCTCTTCTCCAGGCTCACATGGGCGAAATGCAGAGTTACCGACGAGGTCAGCAGTATGATGGTGTTGTAAAGGGGCAGACCCGTCCAGCCCATGGCCTCCGTCTTGGTGCCGTCCGGTGTGGTGACCAGAGGCCAGACCGCCTGGAAATTGGGCCAGAGCACTTCGTGGGTCATGGCATTGTTCGAGGCGCCACCGAGCCAGGGCACGGCAATGGTTCGGGCATAGAGCAGGGCACCGAAGAAGGCGGCAAAGAACATCACCTCGGAAAAGATAAACCAGCTCATTCCTTGGCGGAAGGAGCGATCCATCTGTTTAGAGTAGAGGCCAGACATGGACTCGCCGATCACTGTCCTGAACCAGCCGAAGACCATGTAGAGGATGACGGCGATCCCGGCTGTAAGGATATAACCGCCGCTAGTCTGCTCCGTCTGTAACTGCTGTACATAACTGCCGGCGCCATAGGCGATGAGGAAGAGGCCGAAGGCACCTATGATGGGCCAGGCACTCTGGGCGGGGACATAGTAGTGTTCATGTTTGCTTGTCATTTCGAAGCTCCTTGCTCAACATCATCTACGTACCCCTTGTCGGTGATGTTGTATAGCGTATAAGAGAGAGTCAGTGTCGAGATCTGCTCGGGCAGCTCGGTATCGACATAGAAGATCAAAGGTAATTGCGCATCGGCATTGGCATCGAGTTTTTGCTGGTTAAAGCAGAAGCACTCTGTCTTGTGGAAATAGGCCGCGCCCTGTCCCGGAGAGACAGAGGGAATAGCCTGTCCGACAATCTGCTGCGCCGAGAGATTTTTGGCGTGAAACTGAGTACGAATCACCTCACCCGGATGCACCTGAATGCGTTTCATCTCAGGGGCGAAGACCCAAGGCATATCTTTCTGGGTCTGTGCCATAAATTCGACCGATACGGTGCGGCTGGTGTCTATGGTCACCGCCTTATATTCGGCGGCGGTCGATTGCGTCTTACCATTGATGCCTAATTTTTCACATAGCACATCGTATAGAGGCACCAAGGCGAATCCGAAGCCGAACATGCCCACGCAACCTAATAGCAGCAGGCCGATCAGCTTACGGTTGGAGTACGCCTTAGTGTCCGTCATGCTATTTCACCTCAGGTGGTGTCGAGAATGAGTGGTAGGGGGCCGGACTCGGCAATGTCCACTCCAGTCCCTCGGCGCCATCCCAAGGCTTGCTGGGTGCTGGCTCGCCGCCGCGGATGCACTTGATCACCACCACCAGGAAGATCAGCTGAGACAGGCCGAAGGCGAAGCCGCCGATAGAGACAATCTGGTTGACGTCGGCAAACTGAATCGAGTAGTCCGGAATACGTCGCGGCATGCCCGCCAGCCCTAGGAAGTGCATGGGGAAGAAGAGCACGTTCACAGAGATCACCGAGCACCAGAAATGCAGCTTGCCGAGCTTCTCGCTGTACATATGCCCGGTCCACTTAGGCAGCCAATAGTAGGCCGCCGCTATGATGGAGAAGATAGCCCCCGAGACCAGCACATAGTGGAAGTGGGCCACGACGAAGTAGGTGTCGTGATACTGGAAGTCCACCGGCGTGATGGCCAGCATCAGACCGGAGAAGCCGCCTATGGTGAAGAGTATGATAAAGGCCAGTGCAAACAGCATGGGCGTCTCGAAGGTGAGCGAGCCGCGCCAGAGAGTGGCGACCCAGTTAAATACCTTCACCCCGGTCGGCACGGCGATCAACATGGTGCAGTACATGAAGAAGAGCTCGGCGAACACAGGCATACCTGTGGTAAACATGTGGTGCGCCCAGACCAGGAAGGAGAGGATCGCGATACTGGCGGTGGCATACACCATGGAGGAGTAGCCGAACAGCTTCTTGCGGCTGAAGGCCGGTACTATGGCGGAGATGATGCCGAAGGACGGCAAGATCATGATGTAGACCTCGGGATGGCCGAAGAACCAGAAGATATGCTGGAACATCACAGGGTCACCACCACCGGCGGCGTCGAAGAAGCTGGTGCCGAAGAACTTGTCGGTCAGTACCATGGTCACTGTACCGGCGAGTACCGGCATCACGGCGATCAACAAGAAGGCGGTGATCAGCCAGGTCCAGACGAACAGTGGCAGCTTCATCCAGCTCATGCCCGGAGCGCGCATGTTGACTATGGTCACGATCACGTTGATGGCACCCATGATGGAGCTGATACCCATGATGTGCACCGAGAAGACAAACAGCGCCGTGCTATCCGGGCTATAGGCCGTCGACAGCGGGGCGTAGAAGGTCCAACCAAAGTTAGGCCCGCCGCCCTCCATAAACAGCGAGCTGAGCAGGATCGCAAAGGCGAAGGGCAAGATCCAGAAACTCCAGTTGTTCATCCGCGGCAGGGCCATATCCGGCGCGCCTATCATCATAGGGATTAGCCAGTTGGCGAGGCCGGTAAAGGCTGGCATCACGGCGCCAAACACCATGATGAGGCCGTGAACTGTGGTCATCTGGTTGAAGAAGTTGGGCTCCACCAGTTGCAGACCCGGCTGGAACAGCTCGGCGCGGATCACCATGGCCATGGCGCCGCCGGTTAAGAACATGATGAAACTGAACCAGAGATACAGGGTGCCTATGTCTTTATGGTTGGTGGTAAACAGCCAACGCTTTATGCCCGTCGGGTGCTCCTCGTGGTGGGTCGAATGTTCGCCAATATGAGTGGCATCCATATCTGCTTCACGCGTTATTGCATTCATAATGCCTCCCTATTGACCCTGTTGATTGACGTCTGTTGCCTGAACCATGTCGCCTGTGTTGTTACCCCAGGCGTTGCGCTCATAGGTGATCACCGAGGCGAGTTCCTGTGGCGTTAACTGGCTGGCGAAGGCCTGCATGGCGGTGCCAGGCTTACCGTGAAGCACTATGTCTAGGTGATTCTCAACTGGCCCTGTGGCGATGGCGCTGCCTTTGAGTGCCGGGAAGGCGCCGGGTAATCCCATGCCTGTGGCCTGATGACAGGCGGCGCAGTGGCCGAGATAAACCTGCTCTCCCTTGGCCATCAGCTCATCCATGGTCAGATCGTCTAACACAGGTGCTTGAGATTCCTCGGCGACGGAGTTTGCTGCCGCACTGGATTCGGCCGTCGGGGTAGGTATAGATTGAACCGCTTCGGCAGCTGCATCTGCTCCTGTGTTAGCGCCGCTCGATGCGCCTGAGTTTGCCTGGTTGACATCGGCTGCCTGCACCGTATCGCCCGTGTCGTTACCCCAGGCATTACGCTCGAAGGTGACCACTGCGGCTATTTCTGTAGCGGTGAGCTGCTGGGCGAAGGCCTGCATCGCTGTGCCGGAGCGGCCATGTAGCACCACATCCAGGTGATCGGCGACAGGGCCCTTGATGATTGGGCTGCCTATGAGTGACGGGAAGACGCCAGGTAAACCGGCACCATTTGGCTGGTGGCAGGCGGCGCAGCGCGCCATATAGACCTGTTCGCCCTGAGTCATCAGCTCTTCTTTCGACAGGGTCTTCGACAAGGCTGCCTGCGCCTCGGCGGCGGCAGCGCTGGCCTGTGCCTCCTGCTCGACAATCCAGTTGTCGAAATCGGCTTCGGAAAGTACTTGCACCACGATTGGCATGAAGCCGTGATCCTTGCCGCAAAGTTCGGCGCACTGGCCACGGTAGATGCCTGGCTTGTCGATGCGGGTCCAGGCCTCGTTGATGAAGCCTGGGTTAGCGTCTTTCTTCACCGCGAAGGCCGGTACCCACCAGGAGTGGATCACATCCTCCGAGGTCATCAGGAAGCGGATCTTACGATTGACCGGCAGCACCAGTGGCTTGTCGACCTCCAGCAGATAGTGTTCGCCTTTGGTCTCCTTACCTTCTATCTGTTCTCTGGGGGTCGCCAGTAGGCTGTAGTAGCTGATGTCTTGGTCAAAATAGCTGTAGTGCCATTTCCATTGGGAACCTGTGATCTTGATGGTGAGATCGGCATTGCTGGGATCTTCCATGGCGATGAGGGTCTTGGTGGCCGGGATGGCCATGAGGATCAAGATGACAAAGGGAACGAGCGTCCAAGCGATCTCTACCTTAGTGCTCTCATGAAAGTTTGCCGCGACGGCACCCTTGGAGCGCCTATGGTTGATGATGGCGTAGATCATCACCCCAAAGACGACTAGGCCTATGGCACAGCAGATATAGAGAATCGTCATATGAAGGCTAAACACCTTATTGCTGATCTCTGTGACCCCTGATGTCATGTTCAGGGGCATATCTGCTGCGAGTATGGTGGGCGTAAATAGCAACGCCAGCAAACAACACAACACTTGCTTCACTAGACTTCTCCTCTGTCAATTGCGAAGGCAACTACAAAGAAGAGCCACACAGTATGTCTCGGCTCTATGCAAACTCTTCAGTTCCCAAAAAAGCAACGATGACTTCAAAGTGCGTCGGTGGTGAATCTCTTGTTCTGCTGGTGGTGACCACGCTTGCACTTACGGCTGAATATATCAGACCAATTTCAGCTTCCGTAGGCGAGGTAGTACAGGTTCATTTTCGCCGCTCAAGCCGACAACCAAATTGTGCGATATAACAAATAATCGTTGATATCTCTTACTAACTTAATGGCTGTTTAAATATTGATCAAGATCACTTTTATTTTATTTTTCTAAACAAAACAGACACAAAAACGCCCCTGGCGGGGCGTCTGTATGGAAAGGTAAAGCGCGGAATATCAATGCAGCGAACTGAACAGACTCAAGGTCTGGCCGCCGAGATCCTCTTGGGGAAAAGGGTTGGCAGGTAAGTGACCATTCGCATCTTCGATTACCACCCCCAGGGCGCGGGTATTCTTGGCAACTATCTGTAGGCGACGACTGTCACGGGCATCCAGGGTTTGTGCCCAGCAGATCACCGCACTGGATGTACCACTTGTGAGGGCTTTTTCCATCGCCCACAGGGTTTCGACCTCATCCTTGGTGTGTACCAAGAGGATGCGATCCATACGCACACCGCCGTCGGCCAGCATCTGCTTGTAGCCTATATTAGGTGGGCTGATTAACACCACCCATTGTCCCTGCTGACTGAGTCGAGCCAGTTCCGGGGTGAGGGCCTGCAGCTCCTGCTTGCCCTGGGTCGAACTTGCCGTAGTCGAGATAGTGTTGCCATCGCCGCGCTTTAGTGAGCTGTCGAGATCGACCCACAGTCCTGGATGGCGTGGCGCCATGCCCATTAGGTTGTTCATTGCCAGTCTCCATTTCGAATAACGCCGACGGCCAGGCCTTCGATGCTCAGGCTCTGGGTGGTGAGGTCCACCACGATAGGGGAATACTCTTCATTTTCGGCATGCAGATAGACGGTACTGCCACGTTTCTCGAAGCGTTTAACCGTTACATCATCTTCCACGCGGGCCACGACTATCTGGCCGTTTCTTGCCTGTTCGACCTTATGTACCGCCAGTAGGTCGCCCTCGAGAATACCTATATCTTTCATACTGTCACCCCTGACGCGCAGCAGAAAGTCGGCGCTGGGGCGGAACATGCTAGGGTCAACCTGATAGTGTTGTTCCACATGCTCTTGGGCCAGGATAGGCTCACCTGCGGCCACCTGACCTATGAGGGGCAGGCCGAGATCTTCAGGCTCTTCCTCTTGGGTCAGCTTGATGCCACGTGAGGTGCCGGGCATGATCTCGATGCAGCCTTTCTTGGCCAGGGCCTTGAGGTGTTCCTCGGCGGCGTTGGCGCTCTTAAAGCCTAATCGACGCGCAATCTCGGCACGGGTAGGCGGCATGCCCGTGTCGGCTATATTGCGTTTTATCAGATCTAAAATCTCGGCTTGTCTTGGGGTTAAGGGTCTCATGATTAATCCTGTCTTTCCATACAGTACCTGTCAGTATATACAGTATTTTATACAGTGCAAGTATTAACCAGATTTTCTCCCAATCCCATCAAGCGATTAGCGCCTAAAGTGTGATTGATTAGCCGAGATGCGTCTGTTCAAGTGAGAGCAGTAGATGATGGTAATCGTCGATGGCGGGGAAGTCGGCAAACTGCTTGTGAGGCTTCTGGCTGTCGGGATTCTTGATCCCCAGCTGGTAGCCAACGCCGGCCTGCTTGGCCGCCTGCAGTATGGGCTCGCTGTCGTCGATAAACAGGCAACGGCTGGGATCCAGGGAAAACTGACTAAACAGGTGACGCCAAAATTGTGGGTGTTCCTTGGGATAGCCGGTTGCGTGACTCGAGAGCATCTCATCGAGTCCGTTAGCCAGCTCTGTATGCTCGAGTTTCAGTGCCAGACTGTGTGGGTGGGCGTTGGTGACCAAGATGCGCCGCTTGCTGTGTCTGGCCAGTGCGGTGAGAAAGGGCATGCTGTCCTGACGCAGCTGGATCCGGTCGACCAGAGTGTGGTGCAAAGCCAGAATGTCCAGACCCAGCTCCTGTTGCCAATATTCCAGGCAATACCACTCCAGGGTGCCGAAGACCTTAGCATAGGCTGTCTCCACTAGTTGCTGAGCCTCGACCTTAGGGATCTGCCTTTGTTCACACAAGGCTTGAGGTACCAGACTGAGCCAGAAATGGTTGTCGAAATGCAGATCCAGCAGGGTGCCGTCCATATCCAGCAGTACGGTATCTATCTTATTCCAGGGAAACATAAATCGAGTAAAAAAATTCCTTGGTTTGAGTTGTGGATTAGGCCCATCATAGTAAGATTGAGTGGTTAAGCAAACGCCATTTTTATCAGGAAGTTTCATGCCGGACAAAAAGCCGCAGATCCTACATGCCGAAGTTGTTGCCCAGAGCCGTCTGTTTCAGATAGAGCAGGTGCATTTAAAATTTTCGAACCAGGTTGAGCGTCAGTATGAGCGCATGAAGGGCAACGCCCGCGGCGCCGTGATGGTTGTGCCTGTGCATGGCGAGGAGTTACTGCTGGGGCGCGAATATGCGGCGGGCACCCACAGCTATGAGCTGGGCTTTCCCAAGGGCCTGGTGGATCCCGGCGAGACTCATGCCGAGGCGGCCAACCGTGAACTCCAGGAAGAGATAGGTTTTGGCGCCCGTAAGCTGACCCATCTGATGGAGTTGAGCCTGGCGCCTGGCTACTTTGCCAGTAAGATGCAGATCTTCGTCGCCGAAGATCTGTATGAGAGTCGATTAGAGGGTGACGAACCTGAACCCATAGAGGTGGTACGCTGGCCATTGAGCCAGTGGTCTGAGCTGTTATTAGAAGATGATTTTTCCGAATCTCGAAGCGTTAGCGCCTTGTTTTTGGCACAGAAACATCTAAAACTAAAGTAGTTAATTCAAATTTTCATATTAGGCATTGCCAGATGTAGGCTGTTGGAGTTGTGATGAAGCCAGAAGAGTATGTTGAGCAGGCGATTTCGATTGCCATCGAGGCGGGAGAGGCCATTAAAGGGATCTACCTCGAGGGCAGTTTTGACAAAGAGGTGAAATCCGACAATACCCCGGTAACCTCAGCCGATATCGCGGCCCATAAGATCATCTCTTCCCAGCTAAGCAGCCTTACCCCTGAGATCCCCGTCCTCTCAGAAGAAGCGGCCGACATTCCCTTTTCCCAGCGCGCCGACTGGCAGCGTTACTGGTTGGTTGACCCTCTCGATGGCACGGGTGAGTTTATCGCCGGTAGCGGCGACTTCTCGGTGATCATCGCCCTGGTCGAGCACAACCGCCCCATCATGGGAATCGTCTATGTGCCCATGACGGGTGTGGTCTACTATGCCGTGGCAGGCCTGGGGGCCTATAAGCGTAGCAGCAAGGGCGAGGTGCGTATCGCCAGCAAACAGCTGACCAAAGACGATGAGCCCTGCCTTCGTCTGGCGGTGAGCCGTCGCCAGGATCCTCAATCTGTGTTGAAGCTCTTCAATCATCCTAAGCACTGTGAGCTCGTTGTGCTGGGCGGTGCGGCGTTAAAGAGCTGCCTGGTGGCAGAGGGCCGCGCCGACTGCTATGTGCGCATCGGCCCAACCGGCGAGTGGGATACAGGCGCGGCGCAGATCATCATCGAAGAGGCTGGCGGCCAGGTGATGGACCTCGAGCTGCAGCCGCTGAGCTACAACGAGCGCGAATCACTGGAGAACCCCAATTTCATCGTCGTGGGCTCGACTCACCTGCCATGGGATGAGCTGTTAACCGGTGAATAACCCAAGCATTATCAGTGTCGAGGCGGCTTGTAAGACTCAGCTGCCAGCGATCTATCGTCTCGAGCAGGGGCTCTTTGGCGACCATGCCTACCCGGATTTTTTCTTTCGTCAGAGCTTCGATTGCTGGCCGAGCGGGCTGCTTGTTGCCTGCGACGACACTGATCGCCTACTCGGCTACATCTTGCTGGCAAGGAGTGAACAGGCCGACTGCGCCTGGATCCTCTCTGTGGCCGTCGACGATGCCGCTCAGGGTCGGGGCATAGGCAGGCGCCTGATCACCGATGCCCTAAGTGCGCTGCCAGATAGCGTGACCCTGGTAAAACTCACGGTAGCGCCGGAGAATCCCGCTAGACACCTCTATGCCAAGCTGGGCTTTGTCGACCAGGGGCTGGAAACCGATTATTTCGGCCCGGGCGAAGACAGGATCCTCATGATACTCCAGCGATAAAATCCTACTTATTACTACCCGGTGAAAAATAATCTTATTGTGAACATTGTTTTTTATTTTGCTTGCTGGTAACTTGAGCACAAATTGACAGCGCGATGGAGCCGAGATGGCAAGACGCAAAGAACATACTCATGATGAGATCCGGGCGATGGCGACCACCGCGGTGCTGCGCCACCTGGAGGTCGAGCCGCTCGATAGTCTTAGCCTGCGCAAGGTAGCGGCGGCCATAGGTTATGTGCCCAGCACCCTGGTGAATCTCTTCGGTAGCTATCAGGGCTTATTGCTGGCGGTTGCCGAACTGACCCTGGACGAGCTGTATCGGCGCCTGGCCGCTAGCGCTCAAGCTGACCCGATTCAAAGCCAAGCGTCTGAGTCGAGTCAGCTTGAGGCGATGGCCGCGGCCTATCAGCAATTTGCCTTCGCGCAGCCAAGGGCGTTTCAGCTGATCTTCGAGCTTAAGGCGACGGAGGAGCAGGGGCTGAGCGAGCACCATGCCCAGCTAATCGCGCAGCTGTTTGGCCTGATTGAGGCTTGCCTGGCGCGTCTGCTGCCCGAGCTTTCAACTGAGCAACTGCTACTGGCGAGCCGCGCCCTGTGGGGCGGCGTCCATGGTCTGGTGAGTCTGTCGCTGGACGATAAGCTCTTTGCCCCCGGGATCAGTATTGAGCAGGCCATTAGTCATCATCTCGCGGTACAACTTAAAGGATTGGGTTATCACAAGGAGGCGTTATGTTGTTAACCAAGCGGTTTTTTCCCTATTTTGCGACCCAGTGTCTGGGCGCGCTCAACGATAATATCTACAAGAATGTGCTGCTCCTGATGGTGACCTACAGCCAGATAGAGAGCCTGCCCATCAGCGTCAACCTGTTTGTTAACCTCGCCGCCGGCGTGTTTATTCTGCCTTTCTTCCTGTTTTCTGCCCACGCGGGTGTGGTGGCCGATAACATGGACAAGGCCAAGTTGATCAGGCGCTTAAAGCAGCTCGAGCTGGTGATCATGTCCTGCGCCGCCATGGCGATCTTGACCCAGAGCTACATGATGATGTTGTTGCTGCTCTTCTTAACCGGTAGCCAGTCGGCCTATTTCGGGCCGGTAAAATACTCGCTTTTGCCTCAGGCATTGGCAGAAGATGAGCTGGTGACGGGCAATGCCTGGGTGGAGATGGGCACCTTCCTCTCTATCCTCACAGGTACCCTGAGCGCCGGTCTCTTGGTGGCCAGCGACAAGGGGGCGATCATTACGGCGGCGACCGTATTCGTGTTGGCGCTGGCGGGTTATCTGAGCAGCCGCGCGATTCCTGCCATGCCGCCGCAGGGAAATGTCACTAAGATACGTTTCGCACCTTTGTCTGGCACCTGGCGAAGCATCGCCAAGGTGAGGAAGACGCCGAGTATCTGGATGGCCATCTTGGCGATCAGCTGGTTCTGGTTCCTCGGGGCGACCTATTTGACCCAGTTCCCCAACTTTGCTAAGTTGCATCTGCACGCCGATGCAACCGTGGTTTCACTCCTGTTGGCGCTCTTCTCTATCGGTATTGCGGCGGGCTCCTTCCTGTGTGAGCGCTTCTCCTTCGGCCATGTGGAGCTCGGGCTGCTGCCCTTCGGCGTGGCTGGGCTAACTCTGTTTGGTGTGGATCTGCTGTGGTCGCTGCCCGAGTTGCCCGCACAAGTCGAGACCATCTATAGCTTTAGCAGTTTCATCGCCGAGTCACAGCACTATCGGGTGATGTTTGCCCTGTTTATGGTGGGGGTGAGCGGCGGCCTGTTTATCGTGCCCCTGTACGCCTTTATTCAGTCGCGCGCCGACAGGGGCGAGTGTGCTCAGGCGATCGCCGCGAACAATATCATGAATGCCCTGTTCATGGTGGTCTCGGCGGTCATGTCTATCTTGCTGCTAGAGGTGTTTGGCTGGCAGATCACAGAGCTCTTCCTGTTGCTGGCGCTGCTCAATGCCGTCGTCGCCCTTTATGTCTATAGCCAGGTGCCCGAGTTTACCCAGAGATTTGTCAGTTACCTGCTGAGCCATATCCTGTATCGCGTGACAGTTACCGGCCGTGACAAGCTGCCCAGCGAAGGTGCCGGCATCATAGTGTGCAACCATGTGAGCTATGTGGATGCCTTGATCATCATGGGCGCCTCGACCCGCCCGATCCGTTTCGTGATGGATAAATCTATCAGCGAGATGCCGCTGCTCAAGTATCTGTTTCGTCATGCGGGAGTGATCCCCATCTGTTCGCCGCGTCAGAGTGAGGCCACCTATAATCAGGCGTTCGAGTCTATCCATCAGGCGCTGGCCGATGGCGAGCTGGTGTGTATCTTTCCCGAGGGGCGTCTGACCCCTAACGGTGAGCTGGGCGAGTTCCGTCCCGGTATCGACAAGATCCTCGCCCGCGATCCTGTACCTGTGATCCCTATGGCCCTCAACGGCCTCTGGGGTTCCTATTTCAGCCACAAGGATGGCCATGCCCTAAGTACCAGGCCAAAGCGCTTCTGGTCTAAGATATCCGTGGATCTGGATGATGTGGTGTCGGGCACAGAGGCTAACCGCCATCTGCTGCGCGAGCGGGTCGAGGCCATGTTGCCCGCATCCTAGCCGCTTGCGGCCCTAGATTAGATAGCGAAAAGCCAGGCTGATGCCTGGCTTTTGTGTGCTAGCGAGTGGCGTATTCATCCAGCCACTGATGCATGGCCTGATGGTCGCCTTGGAAGATCACCCTGTCGGCCTTCTTGCCAATCTGATATTGATACATGGGGTCGTAATATTTGCTCAACAGCAGGGCGATCCATTCGAGGTGCGCCTGGGTATCGCCGCGCTGGGTCTGTACGGCTAACGCGTCTCTGATCATCTGCTGCAGCTCATCATGCTGCTTGCCACCCAAGCGTTTCTGGATGCCACTGATGCTGTTGGCCAGGTACTCGGCAAATGCTTCAAAGCCAGCTTCTTCGCCCAGACGCTCAACATAACCTCTATGCATCTTGTGGACATACTCGTCGAGAAGACGCGTCAGCCTTGCCTCCAGCGGTTCCTCCAGGATGACCACGCTGGCTGATTGCATTCCCATGTAGAAGGCTTTGGGCAGCGCCGAGCGTCCGATAAGGTAACTCTCATCTTCTAACAGCAGGATTTTCGCAGGGCTTTGTTGGTGTCTGAGCAGGGCAACGCCCAGACTGTTTTCGAAGTTGATCTGCGTCGGCTGCCCTTCATGATAGCGGCCGAAGCTGGATCCCCTGTGATGGGCCAGTCCTTCGAGATCCACTGCCTCCTGGCGCTGCAACAGAAAGTCTGTTTTGCCACTGCCTGTGATGCCGCTGAGGATCAGCATAGGTTTCACCGCTGGCGCCCTGTCTATGGTGTCGATAAGGTACTGGCGCATCGCCTTGTAGCCGCCCTGGATATAGGGGACGTCTCTGCCAGCCTCGGCAAGCCATTGCTGAGTCAGCTGAGAGCGTAGGCCACCGCGAAAGCAATAGAGGTAGGCGTCTGGATGGGCGTCGAGATAGGCGAGCCAGGCATCGACCCGCTGCCGTTTGACCTCGCCGCACACCAGTGAGTGGCCCAGGGCTATGGCGGCATCTTGGCCATGTTCCTTATAGCAGGTGCCCACTTGTTGCCGCTCATCGTCGCGCATCAGGGGATGGTTGCTGCTGGCGGGAAAGGCGCCCTTGGTGAACTCTATCGGCGCGCGCACATCCATGATGGGATGGCCACTGGCAAGGATACGGCCATATTCGCTAGCCGGAATGACGTTAGCCAATTGATGATTCCCCATTAGATCAGTTCCACCAGTGGCAGTCCTTTGGCTTGCGGTACCAAGTGGCCGATGCATTGGGTCGGCAGCCCCTCTTTTTCCAGTAGTGCCAGCAGTTCGGCCTCATGGCTGTTAGATACGGCGATAAGCAAACCACCGCTGGTTTGTGGGTCGCACAGCAGGGCCTTCTGCTCGTCGTTCACCTCTGGCAGATGTTCGCCGTAGCTGTCGTAGTTTCTATGGGTGCCGCCGGGGATACAGCCGAGCCTGAGGTAATCCATCGCCTTTGGCAGCATGGGCAGGGCATCTAGGTCTATCTTGGCCGCCAGCGTGGCGCCCTGGCACATCTCGATCAGGTGGCCAGCTAGGCCAAAGCCGGTGACATCCGTCATGGCGGTAACCCCGGAGATCTTGGCGATTGCCGCGCCAATCTTGTTGAGCTGGCACATGGCACGCGGCGCGATATCGATATCCTCGTCCGCCAGCTTCTTCTGTTTCTGCGCCGTGGTTAGTATGCCGATACCCAGCGGCTTGGTCAGGAACAGCCTGTCGCCCGCCTTGGCGGTGTCGTTCTGCTTGAGTTCGTCTAAAGGGATCTGTCCGGTCACGGCGAGGCCGAAGATAGGCTCGGGCGCATCGATACTGTGGCCACCTGCCAACATGATGCCGGCATCCTTACAGGCCTGGCGTCCGCCATCGACCACCTGCTGGGCAATCTCGGCGGGTAAGACGTTGACCGGCCAGCCCAAAATAGCGATGGCCATCATGGGAGTGCCGCCCATGGCATAGATATCGCTGATGGCATTGGTGGCGGCGATGCGGCCGAAGGTAAAGGGATCATCCACGATCGGCATGAAAAAGTCTGTGGTGCTGATGATGCCTGTCTCATCGTTGAGTCGGTAAACGGCGGCATCGTCACGGGTCTGATTGCCTACCAGGATGTTGGGATCGTCAAAGCTGGGTAGCTGAGAGGCGAGTATAGTGCCCAGTACCTTAGGTGAAATCTTGCAACCACAGCCAGCGCCATGGCTGTATTCGGTGAGTTTAATCTTTTCTGCTGACATAACCGCAAACTATCTCTGGATGAAGTGGAGAGCCGCTCATGATAGACCCATAGGTGCGCCACTTCAATCGCCGGACGTGTTATACCAATCGTAATAAATAACTGATCATGCTAGCTTGTTAAAACGCTCGATAACGGCATTAGTATTTTTAATTGTAGAATAACTACTTATCTAAAAATCCTGCTTTGTTCTCAAGCGTTTTTCCTGCGCTATCTCTGCTCACTTACTTACTGTGATTGGTATTAGATGTGAAGGGTGGGAGGCCGCTATCATTCCTGATTATTTCAGGGTGTAAAAAAGCCACCCCGTGGGATGGCTCTTTCGAGATTGGATTAGGCAAAGCCAGTGGTGAGGGACTTCCACTGTTTCTGGCGTGCCAGGAGCTCTTGTTTCAGGTGTTCTACCTGCAGCATCAGCTGATGTGTGGTCAGCTGTTTGCGCTTGGCTTCCAGCAGCTCCTTATGGGCCTGGTAGTAATCGGCAATATGGGTCTTGAGTAGCTCATATTCCGCATGGATCTTCTCGAGGATCTCTTCGTGGTTGGCCAGCTGTGTGACCTTATGCTGGGCCTTCTTCAGTTGCATCTGTAGCTTGGCGCTCTCGATCCGTTCCTGAGGGGTTACCCTGAGGTTGTTGGCCAGCCCTGTCCAGGCCATGGCGTTGATCAGCCATTTGGTGGGATCATAGTGCCACCAGAGGATGCCGTTGCGATAGTCGTTCTCGAAGATGTGGTGGAAGTTATGATAGCCCTCGCCATAGGTAAACAGCGCCAGTACACCGTTGTCACGCGCCGTGTTCTTGTCTGTGTAGGGCTGGCTGCCCCAGATGTGGGCCAGTGAGTTGATGAAGAAGGTGCAGTGGTGAACGACCACCAGACGCAGCAGCCCTGCCATCAGCAACATGGCCCAGATATCGCCATTGAGCCAGCCTAGTAGCGCCGGCAGGCCTATGTTCATGATGATGAGGAGCGGCAGATAATATTTGTGCTGCCACATCACAATTTTCTCATTCTGCAGATCACGGACGTTCTTATAATCGTGATAACGCTGTGCCTGATACTCCCTCAGCATCCAGCCGATATGGCTGTACCAGAAACCCATGTTAGCCGAATAGGGATCTTTGTCGTTGTCATCCACATGTTTGTGATGGATGCGGTGATCCGACGACCAGTGCAGGGCACTGTTCTGTAGGGCCAGGGCGCCGCCCAAGGCAAACAGAAAACGTACCGACCAGTGTGCCTTGTAGGTGCGATGTGACCAGAGTCTATGGTATCCGGCGGTTATCGACAGGCCGCTGGCGAAGGCTAGGCCGACAAAGGCTACCCATTCCGCCATGCCGTAGCCATAGGTGATGCCATACCAAGGCACCAGAATGACAGCGCCTAAGAAGGTGATGGCAAAGAGTAGGATGTTGGTCCAGATGAGGGGAGGCTTTTTCATTATTATGTCCAGGTTATCTTGGTTGAGCGTACAGCTGTAAGCTAATTCTACTGACTTCACGGTGCAGGTCAAGGTGGGCTGCGTTTTTGCGCCAAAGAAGGTATTATTGTCGGATTGAGTTTTATCTAGTGGATTCATCATGATGGGTATCAGAGCACAGCAAAAAGAAAAAACGCGTCGCGCCTTGGTCGATGCCGCATTTAATCAATTAAGTGCCGAACGCAGTTTTTCTAGCCTGAGTCTGCGGGAAGTGGCTCGCGAGGCCAACATAGCGCCAACCTCCTTCTATCGTCACTTTAAGGATATGAACGAGCTGGGGCTTACCATGGTGGATGAGGGCGGCCTGACCCTGAGACAGATGATGCGCAAGGGACGTCAGCGCGCCGAGGCCGGCGGCAGCGTGATTCGTATCTCAGTCGATACCTTTATGGAAGTCTTGGAGTCTAACCCCAACGTCTTTCGCATCTTGTTGCACGAGCGTTCGGGTACCTCGGCGCCGTTTCGTGCGGCGGTGGCGAGAGAGATAGAACACTTCATTTCTGAGTTAGCGCACTACACCGAGGCGACCACCAAGCGCACCCCCGAACTGGCAAGAGCCCAGGCGGAGGCCCTAGTGACTTTAGTGTTCAATGCTGGCGCCGCGGCGCTGGACATGAAAAGAGTCGATCGCAAGATATTGGCCGATCGTCTGGTGATCCAGCTGCGCATGGTGGCTAAGGGCGCTGAGTCCCTGCAGCAGAAGATGGAACATCGTTAAGCCGGGAATGGATAGCCGGTAATAAATCGGATAAGCGAGCAACAAAAAAGGGCCATCGGGCCCTTTTTTAATGTTTCATTTATAGCTAGCCGATTAACGACGCTCCAGCAGCACACCAGATTCCATATGATCTGTATAGGGGAACTGGTCGAACAGTGCGAAGCGGGTGATCTTATGGGTCTTGTCCAACACCTTGAGGTTGTCCAGCAGGGTATTGGGATTACAAGAGATATAGAGAATACGCTCGTAGCCCTGCACCATAGATAGTGTGTTGTCATCTAAGCCTGCTCTTGGCGGGTCGACGAAGATAGTGTTGCAGTCATAGCTGTCCAGATCCACCCCTTCTAAGCGTCTGAAGCTACGCTTCTTGGCCAGCGCATCGGTAAAGTCTTCCGCCGACATACGGATAATCTGCAGATTTTCTATCTGGTTGGCCTCTATGTTGTACTGGGCCGAGTCCACCGATGGCTTGGCCAGCTCGGTAGCGAGCACACGGTTGAAGTTTTGTGCCAGGGCGATAGAGAAATTACCGTTGCCGCAGTAGAGCTCCAACAGATCGCCATTACTATCACGGGTGATGTCGATGGCCCACTCCAGCATCTTGATTGCCACCTCGCCGTTAGGCTGAGTAAAGCTATTTTCGACCTGCTTGTAGGTAAGCTGTTTGCCGCTGACGGGGAGGGATTCGATGACGAAGTCGCGATCCATCACCAGCTTCTGCTTACGAGCGCGGCCTATGATGTCCACCTTAAACTTGCTCGACAGTGCC
Organism: Shewanella halotolerans; assembly: GCF_019457535.1. NCBI lineage: Bacteria > Pseudomonadati > Pseudomonadota > Gammaproteobacteria > Alteromonadales > Shewanellaceae > Shewanella > Shewanella halotolerans. The sequence continues at coordinate 147,775 of NZ_CP080417.1, forward strand.
TGTTTCAGCGCCTGAGCTTCCTCTTGCCACTGGGCATCGAGCTGCTTGTGATACAGGAGTGACACTAAGATCTCTCCGCTGAGGGTAGAGAGAAAATCCACCTGGAACAGCTTGTGTCTCAGGACTGGGTTAGGACGCAGCGCCGCCATCAGCTCGGGCATCATGTCGTTGATCAACTGACTCGCCGGTAAGAACTGCTCGCAGCGAACCTTCTGGTTCTGCGCCTTATCGAACATGTAATAGTAGAGATCCTCACCCTCATGCCAGACGCGAAACTCGGCGCGCATGCGGTAGTGGGCCTTCTGTGAGGCAAACACTTCCAGTTCGGGTGTCTCGAAGTCGGCAAATAGCTGGGCTAGTTTCTGACGTTTCACATCAAGTTGTGCGTCATATTGCTGGGGATCCATTGCGTCTACATTCATTTCTTAACACCGTTACTGTATCTGGGGGCGCAAATAGTATACTACTTGTCGTTGATGTCTAGGGGGTGGCTAACATTGTAGCGGACTTTCCCGGCGGATTAAGCCGCCATAAAAGCCAATTGTGAGGCCTATGGCTTTAGCTTTTATCGCGAATGTGAAAAAATCGCCCCTTTAGTGTGTCAGCGTTTCTATGAAGGGAGAGCCAATTTGTCAGCAAATATACTCGTGTTCGATTCTGGGGTTGGTGGCCTGTCGATATTGGCGGCGGTGCGAGAGCAAGTTCCCAGCGCGAACTACTGTTATCTGTTTGACAATGCCAGGCTACCCTATGGCGAACTCGACGAGCAGGAGCTGATCCAAGGTTGCGTTAGCTTAATTAGCCAGGCGGTTATCCAGTGTCAGGCGGATATCGTGGTCGTGGCCTGTAACAGTGCCAGCACACTTATCCTGCCAGCGTTAAGAGCCTGCCTGAAGGTGCCCGTGGTGGGCGTCGTTCCGGCTATTAAGCCCGCGGCGGTGTTATCGAAGAAGAAACACCTTGGGCTATTGGCAACGCCCGGTACTGTCAATCGCCAATACACCCAAGGTCTTATCGAGCAATTTGCCAGTGATTGCCGCGTTGACAGATTTGGCTCCTCCGAGCTGGTCTATCTGGCCGAGGATAAGATGGCGCAGCGGCCTGTGGATAGCGAGGCACTGAATCATATCCTCGCACCAATCAAAGCATCCGGGTTAGACACCTTGGTTCTCGGCTGTACTCACTTTCCGATTCTAAGAGAGGAGTTGCAAAGCTACTTGGGTGAGGACGTGCATCTATTAGATTCATCTAACGCCATCGCCGCCAGGGTGGTGAGCCTGCTCGAGCCGAGCACGAGTGGGGAGATAGGTAAGAGCCAGGCGCTCTATACGACAGATAGTATTTCCGAGGGATTAAGGAAGACCTTAGCTGCCTGGGGATTCAGATCGGCTACCGCCTTTCACGATAGCCTGATGCCAACAGGCAGCTAGGTTATGACGCTGCTAAATATAAGCTGACTTTCTAATATCAATTAAGCCGGGTTAAATTTAGCTGGCCTGTACTGCTTCGTTTTTCTCTGCGTCTTGAGATTTAGCTTCACGAACCTTGAGAGTGCGCTCCTGGAACTCGAATTCGTTTAGCTTGGTCATCGCCTTCTTGGCACCCGCCTCTGACATCTCGATAAAGCCGAAACCCTTACGACGTCCTGTCTTGCGATCGCGAACCAATCTGACCGAGCTAACAGGACCATACTTGCCGAATAACTCTTTCACTTCACCTTCATGCACACGGTAAGGCAGGTTGCCTACATAGAGTGTCATTGTGGGTCCTGTATAAGTGTCGCCTCCGGTAGCGTTAGCGGGAGATGACTGAAGTGTAAAAATAACACTCGCAATAATAGCACCAGTAAAAAATGCGACCGCTGAATAAAGCTCTGGTGTGAACTGAGATATTGCCAATGCGCCCAGGATGGCGACAATCAAAACAATAAGAAATGGCTTTTGCATATAATAGGTTCTCTGAGGAATTGATAATTAACTGTTAACAGCTCGTATATGGTAATGAATTATTAGCAATTACACTAGCATATTGATGAAAAAACGAACTTTAGCGGCCTTTGATATTGCGAGATCCCGATCCATTCTGTGTGATTTCCCCTCATTTTGTTTCTTAATTCAACGAAGCGATTAAAAGATCGACTTGCGATCGTCGATCCTTTAAAAAGCCCTTGCGCCTAAATCATAACTGCCTATAATGCGCATCCACTGACACGGCAAAGCAGACAACGCAGCGTCGAAACACTTGGTAGCTAAGGCAATAAGGTGGTCAGTCACTGAAAAGTGAAGCCTCAAAAAGTTTGCAAAAACTGCTTGACGCGAACAAGGGATTGCGTAGAATACGCAGCCCTAGCCACTCGGGAATCACCGGGATGCGCTAACGCTCTTTAACAATTTATCAAGTAATCTGTGTGGACACTCACAGGTATTGAGTTAATCGAAAACGATTTAAATCTCAATGCAACAATGAGTGTTCATAGCAATATGTACAAACATGTAGATGATTCTTCCGAGTCATTTATGTGAATCAGAATTCATTGAGTCGCTTCCTTTTGAATAAAGAGTGAAGCAAAAAAACTTTTAATTGAAGAGTTTGATCATGGCTCAGATTGAACGCTGGCGGCAGGCCTAACACATGCAAGTCGAGCGGTAACAGGGAGTAGCTTGCTACTTTGCTGACGAGCGGCGGACGGGTGAGTAATGCCTAGGGAACTGCCCAGTCGAGGGGGATAACAGTTGGAAACGACTGCTAATACCGCATACGCCCTACGGGGGAAAAGAGGGGCTCTTCGGACCTTCTGCGATTGGATGTACCTAGGTGGGATTAGCTAGTAGGTGAGGTAATGGCTCACCTAGGCGACGATCCCTAGCTGTTCTGAGAGGATGATCAGCCACACTGGGACTGAGACACGGCCCAGACTCCTACGGGAGGCAGCAGTGGGGAATATTGCACAATGGGCGCAAGCCTGATGCAGCCATGCCGCGTGTGTGAAGAAGGCCTTCGGGTTGTAAAGCACTTTCAGCGAGGAGGAAAGGTTAACGGTTAATACCCGTTAGCTGTGACGTTACTCGCAGAAGAAGCACCGGCTAACTTCGTGCCAGCAGCCGCGGTAATACGAGGGGTGCAAGCGTTAATCGGAATTACTGGGCGTAAAGCGTACGCAGGCGGTTGATTAAGCGAGATGTGAAAGCCCCGGGCTTAACCTGGGAACTGCATTTCGAACTGGTCAACTAGAGTCTTGTAGAGGGGGGTAGAATTTCAGGTGTAGCGGTGAAATGCGTAGAGATCTGAAGGAATACCGGTGGCGAAGGCGGCCCCCTGGACAAAGACTGACGCTCAGGTACGAAAGCGTGGGGAGCAAACAGGATTAGATACCCTGGTAGTCCACGCCGTAAACGATGTCTACTCGGAATTTGGTGTCTTGAACACTGGGTTCTCAAGCTAACGCATTAAGTAGACCGCCTGGGGAGTACGGCCGCAAGGTTAAAACTCAAATGAATTGACGGGGGCCCGCACAAGCGGTGGAGCATGTGGTTTAATTCGATGCAACGCGAAGAACCTTACCTACTCTTGACATCCAGAGAACTTTCCAGAGATGGATTGGTGCCTTCGGGAACTCTGAGACAGGTGCTGCATGGCTGTCGTCAGCTCGTGTTGTGAAATGTTGGGTTAAGTCCCGCAACGAGCGCAACCCTTATCCTTACTTGCCAGCGGGTAATGCCGGGAACTTTAGGGAGACTGCCGGTGATAAACCGGAGGAAGGTGGGGACGACGTCAAGTCATCATGGCCCTTACGAGTAGGGCTACACACGTGCTACAATGGTCGGTACAGAGGGTTGCGAAGCCGCGAGGTGGAGCTAATCTCACAAAGCCGGTCGTAGTCCGGATTGGAGTCTGCAACTCGACTCCATGAAGTCGGAATCGCTAGTAATCGTGGATCAGAATGCCACGGTGAATACGTTCCCGGGCCTTGTACACACCGCCCGTCACACCATGGGAGTGGGCTGCACCAGAAGTAGATAGCTTAACCTTCGGGAGGGCGTTTACCACGGTGTGGTTCATGACTGGGGTGAAGTCGTAACAAGGTAGCCCTAGGGGAACCTGGGGCTGGATCACCTCCTTACCTATACGATTGACTGATATTTGTTGAGTGTTCACACAGATTACTTGATAGAAAGATAGAGCAAAGTATCGAAAGATATTTTTGAGGGTTTTGATTCTTAATCAAAAGCCAAAAAGAAATGGGTCTGTAGCTCAGCTGGTTAGAGCGCACCCCTGATAAGGGTGAGGTCGGTGGTTCAAGTCCACTCTGACCCACCAATTCTTTTCTACTCTTCGTTAGTTTAATACTCGTTTAGCAGGCTAAACGTCGCATTAAACTGCCTTGATTAGAATGCGAATTGGCAATGGTATACTTTGTTCGCTGCATGTAATGGGGCTATAGCTCAGCTGGGAGAGCGCCTGCCTTGCACGCAGGAGGTCTGCGGTTCGATCCCGCATAGCTCCACCATTTGCTCTTGAAGAGAGCATGCAGTTATGGTTAGAGATGCCAAAGATAAATGCAGAATTTATCTTTGGCTTTTTTAAGCCCGCTCTTTAAAAATTTGGAAAGCTGATAGTGTTAATGTGAAAGGGATGGCGATTTATCGCTGTTTGTAGCATTAGCGCGAAAAATAATTGAGTTCTCAAAACACACTTTAATCAAGTGACTTGAGTATTCTTTTGGCGAAAGTAGAAACCGTTAGTTGCGATGCGACTCAGATGAAACTCATTTGGGTTGTATGGTTAAGTGACTAAGCGTATACGGTGGATGCCTTGGCAGTCAGAGGCGATGAAGGACGTAGTAACTTGCGAAAAGCGTTGGCGAGCTAGTAACAAGCATTTGAGCTAACGATGTCCGAATGGGGAAACCCGGCACCATAAGGTGTCATCATTAAGTGAATACATAGCTTAATGAGGCGAACGAGGGGAACTGAAACATCTAAGTACCCTTAGGAAAAGAAATCAACCGAGATTCCCCTAGTAGCGGCGAGCGAACGGGGATTAGCCCTTAAGCCTAGAGGGTGTTAGTGGAATGTGTTGGAAAGCACAGCGATACAGGGTGATAGCCCCGTACATGAAAACTAACTTTAGGTGAAAACGAGTAGGACGGGACACGTGATATCTTGTTCGAATATGGGGGGACCATCCTCCAAGGCTAAATACTCCTGACTGACCGATAGTGAACCAGTACCGTGAGGGAAAGGCGAAAAGAACCCCTGTGAGGGGAGTGAAATAGAACCTGAAACCGTATACGTACAAGCAGTGGGAGCGGTTCTTGAGACCGTGACTGCGTACCTTTTGTATAATGGGTCAGCGACTTACATTTTGTAGCGAGGTTAAGCGAATAGCGGAGCCGTAGGGAAACCGAGTGTTAACTGCGCGTTTAGTTGCAAGGTGTAGACCCGAAACCCGGTGATCTAGCCATGGGCAGGTTGAAGGTTGAGTAACATCAACTGGAGGACCGAACACACGTATGTTGAAAAATGCGGTGATGACTTGTGGCTGGGGGTGAAAGGCCAATCAAACCGGGAGATATCTGGTTCTCCTCGAAAGCTATTTAGGTAGCGCCTCGAGCGAATACCATTGGGGGTAGAGCACTGTTAAGGCTAGGGGGTCATCCCGACTTACCAACCCTTTGCAAACTCCGAATACCAATGAGTACTACTCGGGAGACACACGGCGGGTGCTAACGTCCGTCGTGAAAAGGGAAACAACCCAGACCATCAGCTAAGGTCCCAAAGTTATTGCTAAGTGGGAAACGATGTGGGAAGGCTTAGACAGCTAGGATGTTGGCTTAGAAGCAGCCATCATTTAAAGAAAGCGTAATAGCTCACTAGTCGAGTCGGCCTGCGCGGAAGATATAACGGGGCTAAGCAATACACCGAAGCTATGGGTACTAGCGCTTGCGCTAGTGCGGTAGAGGAGCGTTCTGTAAGCCGTTGAAGGTGAAGGGGTAACCCACGCTGGAGGTATCAGAAGTGCGAATGCTGACATGAGTAACGATAAAGGGGGTGAAAAACCTCCTCGCCGAAAGACCAAGGGTTCCTGTCCAACGTTAATCGGGGCAGGGTGAGTCGACCCCTAAGGCGAGGCCGAAAGGCGTAGTCGATGGGAAACGGGTTAATATTCCCGTACTTCTGCTAACTGCGATGGAGAGACGGAGAAGGCTAGGCTAGCGCGGCGTTGGTTGTCCGCGTTTAAGGCTGTAGGTAGGGTACTTAGGCAAATCCGGGTACCTAATACTGAGAGTTGATGACGAGTCACTACGGTGATGAAGTAGTTGATGCCATGCTTCCAGGAAAATCTTCTAAGCTTCAGGTTAGTAGGAATCGTACCCCAAACCGACACAGGTGGTCGGGTAGAGAATACCAAGGCGCTTGAGAGAACTCGGCTGAAGGAACTAGGCAAAATGGTACCGTAACTTCGGGAGAAGGTACGCTCCTGTTGGTGATGAGACTTGCTCTCTAAGCTGACGGGAGTCGCAGATACCAGGTGGCTGCAACTGTTTATCAAAAACACAGCACTGTGCAAACTCGCAAGAGGAAGTATACGGTGTGACGCCTGCCCGGTGCCGGAAGGTTAATTGATTGGGTTATCTTCGGAGAAGCTCATGATCGAAGCCCCGGTAAACGGCGGCCGTAACTATAACGGTCCTAAGGTAGCGAAATTCCTTGTCGGGTAAGTTCCGACCTGCACGAATGGCGTAATGATGGCCACGCTGTCTCCAGCCGAGACTCAGTGAAGTTGAAATTGCGGTGAAGATGCCGTATACCCGCGGCTAGACGGAAAGACCCCGTGAACCTTTACTATAGCTTGGCACTGAACATTGACCCTACATGTGTAGGATAGGTGGGAGACTTTGAAGCGGGAACGCCAGTTCTCGTGGAGTCATCCTTGAAATACCACCCTTGTAGTGTTGATGTTCTAACTCTGGCCCCTGAATCGGGGTTGAGGACAGTGCCTGGTGGGTAGTTTGACTGGGGCGGTCTCCTCCCAAAGAGTAACGGAGGAGCACGAAGGTTGGCTAAGTACGGTCGGACATCGTACGGTTAGTGCAATGGCATAAGCCAGCTTAACTGCGAGACATACACGTCGAGCAGGTGCGAAAGCAGGTCATAGTGATCCGGTGGTTCTGAATGGAAGGGCCATCGCTCAACGGATAAAAGGTACTCCGGGGATAACAGGCTGATACCGCCCAAGAGTTCATATCGACGGCGGTGTTTGGCACCTCGATGTCGGCTCATCACATCCTGGGGCTGAAGTCGGTCCCAAGGGTATGGCTGTTCGCCATTTAAAGTGGTACGCGAGCTGGGTTCAGAACGTCGTGAGACAGTTCGGTCCCTATCTGCCGTGGGCGTTGGATGATTGAAGGGAGCTGCTCCTAGTACGAGAGGACCGGAGTGGACGAACCGCTGGTGTTCGGGTTGTCATGCCAATGGCATTGCCCGGTAGCTACGTTCGGAATCGATAACCGCTGAAAGCATCTAAGCGGGAAGCGAGCCCTAAGATGAGTCATCCCTAGACCTTTAAGGTCTCTAAAGAGCCGTCCGAGACTAGGACGTTGATAGGCAGGGTGTGTAAGCGTTGTGAGGCGTTGAGCTAACCTGTACTAATGACTCGTGAGGCTTAACCATACAACCCAAAAGGGTTTTACTTGAAACGTTCCAGACGTTTAAAGTACTTCCTCCTTCCATGGAGGTCGTAATAATGGTTTTACGTAATCAAAAGAATACAAAGTACTTGATTAAAGTGCGAACTTAAATTGACTCTTAAATAAAGAGTACAGCTTTCCGAATTTCCAATTTTGTCTGGAAACCATAGCATTGTGGTCCCACCTGATCCCATCCCGAACTCAGAAGTGAAACGCAATCGCGCCGATGGTAGTGTGGGGTCTCCCCATGTGAGAGTAGGTCATTTCCAGGCGCCTAATTAAGTGAAGAAGCCACCTGAATAAGGTGGCTTTTTTGCGTTTGGGGTTTATGAATTTATTGGGTACCCTTTCGAACCACCTTAATTAAAGTCAGGTGGCTTATTCACTGATGTAGGCATGAATGCCTACTCCCGACGTCGCCCCACCGCTAAGCGGGGTCTCCGGCTACGAAGCTTAGCTTCTCCGCGTTCAAGTGGGGCTAAATACTGCGTATTTAAAGCGCCTCACTTTCACCCCCATGTGAGATTGAACATCTATCAACGAGAGCGAAGAAAATGCTTTAAGTAGGTCGATATTCTTCGTGGCTCTGTTAGCAACTGTATGTATACCCTTATTAACAGGTGTCGATTGCGCAACGCTATGCTCTCTTCCATTTTCAGTGTCCATTCACAAATGAATCATGAGCTCCATCAAGATTAATCTTTGTTGGGATTTAGGTTGCCGGGTTCAGATACGTTACAATGACTTTTTTGGCTGACAGACATAAATCACGCTTCCTCTATGGACTCCAAGAACACTGACTCTTTAACGCAATTTAATACCCTGGGCCTTAGGGCTGACTGCTTTCGACTGGTTAGGGCGAAGCAGGAGACTGAGCTGGTTGCCGTCTGTTTGCAGGCATTTAAGCAGCAGGAGCCGCTATTGCTGATAGGTGGGGGCAGCAATATTGTACTCACCGAGACTTTTCAGGGGACGGCCGTATTAGTGGAGACTAAGGGCATAGAGGTGAGTCAGGATGACCAATACTATTACCTCAGGGTCGAGGCTGGCGAGGTGTGGCATGATCTTATCGAGTTCTGTCTCGAATATAATATGCCTGGTCTCGAGAATCTTGCGCTTATTCCCGGTTCTGTCGGCGCCGCGCCCATTCAAAATATCGGTGCCTATGGCGCCGAGCTGGCGCAGTTCTGCGATTGGGTCGAATATCTCGACCTCGCTAGCGGTGAGATAACACGGCTGAATGGTGGCGATTGTGAGTTTGCCTACCGAGAATCTATCTTCAAGAATGCCCTAAAGTATCGCGCCGTGATCTTGCGGGTGGGCTTTAGGCTACCCAAAGTATGGCAACCTAATCTGAGCTATGGCCCATTGCTGGCATTGAGCGAGCGTAGCCAAGGGGTGACGCCAAGAGAGGTGTTCGACTGCATCTGCGAGACGCGCATGGCTAAACTGCCCGATCCTGCCGTATTAGGTAACGTCGGCAGCTTCTTTAAAAACCCTGTGGTTAGCCAATACACATTCGACGCGCTTAAGCAGCAATATGCGGACATAGTCGGCTATGCGCTGGAAGATTCAAAGGTAAAGTTGGCGGCTGGCTGGTTGATCGACAGGGCGGGGCTCAAGGGGCGGTCTGTAGGCAATGCATCGGTTCATCTTAAACAGGCTTTAGTCATTGTTAACAGAGGGGGCTGCAGCGGTCAGGACGTGTGTGACTTGGCGAAGTTGGTGATAGATAGGATATTCGAACAATTTGGCGTAAGGTTAGAGGTCGAACCTAGGATCATTGGTGCAACCGGACAGAAGGAATTAGCAGATGCATGATCAGTGGGCCCGTCGCCGGGATATTATTCGTTTGTTGAGTCAGGGCCAGTTTGTGTCGGGCGAGGCGCTGGCCAGCGAGCTCGGCATCTCTCGGGCGGCAGTCAGCAAGCAGGTAGCCAACTTAGAAGAATTTGGTGTCGACATCTATAGCGTTAAAGGTAAGGGCTATAAGTTAGCCACACCTATCTCGCTTATCGATGAGGCTAAGCTTAAGGCCGCTATTAAGAATCGCTGCTTCTATTTTAATGAGATCAACAGCACCAACGGATTCCTACTCGAGCATGTGAAGGATCTTAGCAGCGGCGATATCTGTGTGGCCGAGTATCAGTCTGCCGGGCGTGGCCGTCGTGGGCGTCAATGGGTATCTCCCTATGGCTGCCACCTCTATACCTCCTTCTACTGGCAGTTCTCCCAGGGGATGGCTCAGGCCATGGGGCTGAGCCTGGTGGTTGGCTGCTCATTGGTGACAGTACTGCGTTCATTGGGGGTCGATGGCATAGGGGTTAAGTGGCCCAACGATATCTATCTCAATCATAAGAAGCTCGCGGGCATACTGATCGAGATGAGTGGTCAGGCTGATAGCGTGTGTGATCTGGTGATAGGTATCGGCATCAACCTCTCTATGTCGCCGGCGCAGGCGGATAAGATAGATCAGCCCTGGAGCGATCTGTCTGAGTTGGCGCAATTGCCAGATAAAACGGAACTGATGATTGCACTGCAGCAGCAATTAGTGACAGATCTCGAGCTGTTTCAACGCCAAGGGCTGAAGGCTTTCCAGTCAAGATGGCGCGAGGCAGATCTGTTCGACGGTGAGCCTATCAAGCTGTTGATGGGCGAGAATAGCGTCGAGGGGATCTGCTGTGGAATCGACGAGCAGGGGGCAATATTGCTTAAGACGGAGGAGGGCACCAAGGCCTTCGTCGGCGGCGAGATCTCCATGCGTCCCGCATAACAAAACGGCCATCAATCGATGGCCGTTTGTCTAACTGTAGGTGCTTGGCTATCTAGTGTTAGCCTATTTACGCATCAGCACCTGGTGCATCATATGATCTGTGCCCTTGCGCAGGATAAGGTGCGCCCTGTCCCGTGTGGGCAGAATATTCAGATTTAGATTCGGGCCGTTGATGCTGTCCCAGATATTGGCGGCTATTTTGGTGGCCTCATCGTCAGTCAGCTCTGAATAGTGATGGAAGTATGAGTTCGGGTCGCTAAAGGCGCCGGTGCGAAACTTCAGGAAGCGGGAGATATACCACTCCTTAAGCAGCGGCTCTTCGGCGTCCACATAGATAGAGAAGTCGACAAAATCGGAGACAAAGGGCTGCTGTATGGCTACGTGGGTATCCTGGCCCGTCTGCAGCACGTTGAGCCCTTCGATGATCAGGATATCGGGTTGCTCTATGGCCTGTTGAGTATCAGACACCCTGTCATAACTGATATGTGAGTAGATAGGCGCATGTACCAGACTCTCGCCTGCCTTGATCTTGGAGATGAACTCGACCAGCAGCTTCATATCATAGCTTTCAGGAAATCCTTTACGCTGTAGTAGTCCACGGCGTTTGAGCTCAGACAGGGGGTAGAGGAAGCCATCTGTGGTGACCAGATCCACCTTGGGGTGCTCGGGCCACTGACGCAACAGCGCCTGGAGGATACGCGCCGTAGTGCTTTTGCCTACCGCGACACTGCCGGCGATGCTGATAATATAGGGTCGTTTGGGGGGGACACGACCGAGAAACTGATTCAGTACCAGTCCTCTCTGCTGCTTGGCGCCGACGATTAGATTCAGCAGGCGACTCAGGGGCAGATAGATGTCGGTGACTTCATCGAGGGAGATAGATTCGTTGATACCGCGCAGATCGTCGAGATCGGATTCGCTGAGTGTTAGAGGCACAGATTTTCGCAGCTCGGCCCACTGCTGGCGGGCAAATGCGAGGTAGAGTGCATTGTGAATTTGATTGTTGGCGTGCATGAATGAAATCTCCCCTTAGGCAAGGCACAGTACACCATAGACCCCGGTGGAACAACATCAAAAACACGATTCCATAATGGCTTATTAACCTGTTGGAGGTTAATGGGTAAATAGTGCACTTTCTGAGGCTTGCGTGGCGGAAAAAACGACGTTTAGGCGATTTTTTTGCAGATTTTTAAAATTAGGTATTGCACTTGTGCTCGCGATTACCTAATATCCGCTACCGAAATGACACGCCGGCATAGCTCAGTTGGTAGAGCAACTGACTTGTAATCAGTAGGTCCCGAGTTCGACTCTTGGTGCCGGCACCATTTCTCTGGAGGGGTTCCCGAGTGGCCAAAGGGATCAGACTGTAAATCTGACGGCTCAGCCTTCGAAGGTTCGAATCCTTCTCCCTCCACCATTTTTCTAGGTAGTTAGGTAACCTTAGTTAGGTTGCGCGGATGTCGTATAATGGTATTACTCCAGCCTTCCAAGCTGATAACGCGGGTTCGATTCCCGCCATCCGCTCCAATTTTCGCTGATTGTGCCCGTATCTATGAGCCAGCCCAACAGGGTCCAGTTCACGATAAACTGCCTTCAGCCTTCCCAACTAAGCTTCCGTAATTATCTTAATTAAATCGATTCGATGACATAATAGGCATCGGATTTTTTGTTGTATGTAGATTTCATCACCAAGTATCTCTTAATTGGGGCAATACCATGGCTAAAGAAAAATTTGAACGTAGCAAACCTCACGTAAACGTGGGCACCATCGGTCACGTTGACCATGGTAAAACAACTCTTACAGCTGCTATCTCTCACGTACTGACTAAGACGTACGGTGGTGAAGCTAAAGATTTCGCACAGATCGATAACGCTCCAGAAGAGCGTGAGCGCGGTATTACCATCAATACCTCTCACATCGAGTACGACACTCCAACTCGTCACTACGCACACGTAGACTGCCCAGGCCACGCTGACTATGTTAAAAACATGATCACTGGTGCTGCACAGATGGACGGCGCTATCCTAGTAGTAGCTTCTACTGACGGTCCAATGCCACAGACTCGTGAGCACATCCTGCTTTCTCGTCAGGTAGGTGTACCTTTCATCATCGTATTCATGAACAAGTGTGACATGGTTGACGATGAAGAGCTGCTGGAACTAGTTGAGATGGAAGTTCGTGAACTGCTATCTGAATACGACTTCCCAGGTGATGACCTACCAGTTATCCAAGGTTCAGCTCTGAAAGCCCTAGAAGGCGAGCCAGAGTGGGAAGCTAAGATCCTAGAACTAGCTGAAGCACTAGACTCTTACATTCCAGAGCCAGAGCGTGCAATCGACGGTGCATTCATTCTGCCAATCGAAGACGTATTCTCAATCTCAGGCCGTGGTACTGTTGTAACTGGTCGTGTTGAGCGCGGTATCGTTAAAGTTGGTGACGAAGTAGAAATCGTAGGTATCAAAGACACTACTAAGACTACTTGTACTGGTGTTGAAATGTTCCGTAAGCTGCTTGACGAAGGTCGTGCAGGTGAGAACTGTGGTGTACTACTACGTGGTACTAAGCGTGATGAAGTTGAGCGTGGTCAAGTACTGGCTCAGCCTGGTTCAATCACTCCACACACTCAGTTCGAATCAGAAGTATACGTACTGTCAAAAGAAGAAGGTGGTCGTCACACTCCATTCTTCAAGGGCTACCGTCCACAGTTCTACTTCCGTACAACTGACGTAACCGGTACTATCGAGCTGCCAGAAGGCGTTGAAATGGTAATGCCTGGTGACAACATCAAGATGGTTGTTACTCTGATCTGCCCAATCGCGATGGACGAAGGTCTACGTTTCGCTATCCGTGAAGGTGGCCGTACAGTTGGTGCTGGTGTTGTAGCTAAGATCATCGCTTAATAGCATTTGATTTTACAAACACACTGAAAAAGGCAGCTTAGGCTGCCTTTTTTGTTTTAGAACTCCCAGATATTGTGCTTATCCTTGTGCGGCTTAGCCTTGCTTACTGCGCGGAATAAGAATACAATCTATGGCCGATTTTTGACCCTCTGGGCTTACTGCTTGCTCTGGGAGTAAGTTCGGAGAATGTTAGTGGTATGGACTGGGCAATCTCAGCACTTGCGAGTTTTTTATGCCCGGCCAGACTTAAGCTCAGGTCGTAGTGAGTAACGGAATTAACCGATGACAACAAATACTGAAAACCAGGGAAGCTCTCTGGATATCGTTAAATGGGGCATAGTAGTCGTACTGCTAGCGGCCGCCATTATTGCTAATCAGATGTATAGCGAAGCTAGTGTATTAGTTCGTGCTATCGGTGTCGTAGTGGCATTTGCTATAGCAGGTTTTATCGCGCTTCAAACCGAGAAGGGTAAACAAGCGCTGACTTTCGCTCGCGAGTCTCATATTGAAGTGCGTAAAGTGGTATGGCCGACGCGTCAAGAAGCCCTAAACACGACATTTATCGTACTACTGGCAACAGGTGTACTGGCATTGGTTCTGTGGGGAATGGATGCGGTACTGCTGAGAATTGTTAATTTTATTACGGGCGTATAGGCATTTCATATGACTGAAGCTAAAAAAAGATGGTATGTGGTTCAGGCCTTTTCGGGTTATGAAGGTCGTGTATGCAAATCATTGCTTGAACACATCAAAATGCACGGCATGGAGCATTACTTCGGTGAGGTGCTAGTACCTACCGAGGAAGTGGTTGAGATGCGTGCAGGCCAGCGTCGTAAGAGTGAGCGTAAGTTCTTCCCTGGCTATGTGTTGGTACAGATGGAAATGAACGACGAAAGCTGGCACTTGGTGAAGAGCATCCCTCGTGTGATGGGCTTTATCGGTGGCACCTCTGATCGTCCAGCGCCTATCTCTGATCGCGAAGCCGATGCGATTCTGCAGCGTCTACAAGAGACAACCGAGTCTCCGACTCATCGCGTGATGTTCGAGCCTGGTGAAGTGGTTCGCGTAACCGACGGTCCTTTTGCCGACTTTAACGGCACCGTTGAAGAGGTCGACTACGAGAAGAACCGCGTTAAGGTGTCTGTAATGATCTTCGGTCGTTCAACACCTGTAGAGCTAGATTTCAGCCAGATCGAAAAAAGCTGATTAAATAAAGCACAAAACGTATTGGAAATGGGTGCGGATTTTTGTATAATCCGCACCCATTATTTTCGGGGAGCTAATCGGCATGTCGCCGCTAGCGTTTGTACCCAAACTTGAGGAAAATGTCTCATGGCAAAGAAAGTTGATGGTTACATCAAACTACAAGTAGCAGCCGGTGCTGCAAACCCGTCGCCACCAGTTGGTCCTGCATTGGGTCAAAAAGGTGTCAACATCATGGAATTCTGTAAAGCATTCAACGCTCGTACTGAAAAGTTCGAGAAAGGTATGCCAATTCCTGTTGTGATCACTGTTTACACTGATCGCTCTTTCACTTTTGAAACTAAGACTCCACCTGCTTCATTCCTGCTGCTTAAAGCTGCTGGTCTTAAGTCTGGTTCAGGCCGTCCTAACACTGAAAAAGTGGGAACTATCAAGCGTAGCGCTGTCCAGGAAATCGCTGAGACTAAAGCCGCTGATATGACTGGTGCTGACATTGAAGCGATGACTCGCTCAATCGAAGGTACTGCGCGTTCAATGGGTTTGGTAGTAGAGGATTAATATCATGGCAAAGCTAACTAAACGCGCGCGTTTGATCCGCGAAAAAGTAGAAGCGACTAAGAGCTACGACATCAACGAAGCTGTTGCACTACTGAAAGAACTAGCTACTGCTAAGTTCGTTGAAAGTGTTGACGTTGCGGTTAACCTAGGTGTTGACCCACGTAAATCAGACCAAAACGTTCGTGGTGCGACTGTTCTGCCACACGGTACTGGTCGTGAAGTACGTGTTGCTGTGTTTACTCAAGGTGCTAACGCTGACGCCGCTAAAGAAGCCGGTGCTGAGCTAGTTGGTATGGACGAGCTTGCTGCACAAGTTAAAGCTGGTGAAATGAACTTCGACGTAGTTATCGCATCTCCAGATGCAATGCGCGTTGTTGGTCAGTTAGGCCAAATCCTGGGCCCACGTGGTCTGATGCCTAACCCTAAGACTGGCACTGTAACGCCTAACGTTGCTGAAGCTGTTAAGAACGCTAAAGCTGGTCAGGTTCGTTACCGCAATGACAAGAACGGTATCATCCACACTACCATAGGTAAAGTGGACTTCGAACCAGTTCAACTGAAAGAAA
Source organism: Shewanella halotolerans (assembly GCF_019457535.1). NCBI lineage: Bacteria > Pseudomonadati > Pseudomonadota > Gammaproteobacteria > Alteromonadales > Shewanellaceae > Shewanella > Shewanella halotolerans. The sequence continues at coordinate 163,466 of NZ_CP080417.1, forward strand.
ACCTAGACGCTCTGCTAGGCGCGCTTATCAAAGCTAAGCCAGCTGCAGCGAAAGGCGTTTTCGTTAAGAAAGTAAGCATCTCTACCACTATGGGTGCAGGTGTTGCGGTTGATCAGAGCACTCTGAACCCAACTGCTTAATTTCTTAGCTTGTTTTACAAGGTGCGGGGATTAGTCTATAATGCGCGCACCTTGTGGGTTGAGGACCATTTTCATTCGTGCAAATGGTTCACGTCCAAGACCGTAGGTGTTAACGAATATGCGTTAGCTTAATTTCCTACGTAGACGGTGTCGGACCCCAGATAGATTTATTCTGCCTGGATATTCGCGCCGTAAGTAACTGAGTATTAAATACTTAGTTTGGTAATTGCTAGGGATATCCCTAGATTGAATCCAGGAGTAAAGCCAATGGCATTAAGACTCGAAGACAAAAAAGCGATTGTTGCTGAAGTCAACGAAGCTGCCAAAGGTGCTTTATCTGCAGTTGTAGCCGATTCTCGCGGTGTGACTGTAGGTGATATGACCGGTCTTCGCAAAACCGCTCGTGAAGCTGGTGTTTACATTAAAGTTGTACGTAACACACTAGTTAAGCGCGCTGTTGAAGGTACTGATTTCGAGTGCCTAAGCGAAACATTTACTGGTCCTACTTTGATTGCATTCTCTAACGAGCACCCAGGTGCCGCTGCGCGTCTTCTTAAAGATTTCGCGAAAGCTCAAGGGAATTTTGAAATCAAAGCAGCAGCCTTTGAAGGGGAATTAATCCCTGCAAGCGACATTGATCGTTTAGCAAAACTACCAACATACGAAGAAGCACTAGCACAGTTCATGATGACTCTGAAAGAAGCATCTGCTGGCAAGTTCGTTCGTACATTGGCCGCTCTACGCGATCAGAAAGAAGCTGCTTAATTTTACAAGCCGCTTAAATAAATTGAATTCAGTACAATTAGGAATTTTTTGTTATGTCTATCACTAAAGACCAAATCTTAGAAGCCCTTGCAGCTATGTCTGTAATGGAAGTTGTTGAACTAATCGAAGCAATGGAAGAGAAGTTCGGCGTTTCTGCCGCTGCTGCTGTTGTTTCTGGTGGTGCTGATGCAGGCGCTGCTGCTGAAGAGAAGACAGAGTTTGACGTAGTTATGACTTCTCACGGCGACAACAAAGTTGCAGTAATTAAAGCTCTTCGTGGCGCTACAGGTCTAGGCCTGAAAGAAGCCAAGGGTATGGCTGAATCAGCTCCAGTAGCTGTTAAAGAAGGCATCTCTAAAGAAGAAGCTGAAGCTCTGAAGAAAGACCTCGAAGAAGCTGGTGCTCAAGTAGAGATCAAGTAAGTTATACTCTAACTTACAACCTCCCGAGTGATCGGGCGGAGGCTGGCGGTTTTTTAACCGTCGGCCTTTTTTGCGCTGTAAGCGTAGGCGATTTTTTATTCACCGTTTGTCGCCAGATTTCGCAGTCCCTAGCAGAGATTATTGGTTAGGTTCTTGCTTTCAACGGTGATGGGCAAACGTGCTGTTGCAACCCTGCGTTGTTTCAGTCTTGGTCACATCTCGCAATCAGAGGAAACCCATGGTTTACTCCTATTCTGAAAAGAAGCGTATTCGCAAAGACTTTGGTAAGCGTCCACAAGTGTTGGATATCCCTTACCTTCTGTCAATCCAGTTGGACTCGTTTAAGAAGTTCACCGATCAAGATCCTACAGGTGAGCGTGGTTTAGAAGCCGCTTTCCGTAGCGTTTTTCCCATCAAGAGCTTTTCTGGTAATTCAGAGCTGCAATATGTCAGCTATAAGCTAGGTGAGCCAGTTTTTGATGTGAAAGAGTGTCAAATTCGCGGTGTTACATACTCTGCTCCACTACGCGTTAAGCTGCGTATGGTGCTGTATGATCGTGAAGCTGCGCCTGGCACAGTTAAAGACATTAAAGAACAAGAAGTCTACATGGGGGATATCCCTCTGATGACTGAAAACGGTACCTTTGTTATCAATGGTACTGAGCGTGTTATCGTTTCTCAGCTTCACCGTTCTCCAGGTGTATTCTTTGATCACGACCGTGGTAAGACCCACTCTTCAGGTAAGGTGCTTTATAACGCACGTATTATTCCTTACCGTGGCTCATGGTTGGACTTCGAGTTCGATCCGAAAGATGCACTGTTCGTACGTATCGACCGTCGTCGTAAGCTTGCGGCGTCTATCATACTGCGTGCACTTGACTACTCTACTCAAGATATTCTCGATCTGTTCTTCGAACGTGTTCAGTACAAGATCAAGAAAGATAGCCTAGTCATGGCACTGGTTGCCGATCGCCTACGTGGTGAGACAGCCAGCTACGACATCAAAGATGCTGAAGGTAACATCATAGTTGAGAAGGGCCGCCGTATTACTGCGCGCCACATTCGTCAACTTGAAAAGACAAACACCACAGAGCTTGAAGTACCTGTTGAGTACATCTCAGGCAAGATTGCTGCACAAGACTACATCGACCCAGATACGGGCGAAGTACTGGTTTCTGCTAACGCCGAAATCAGCCTGGAAGATCTTGCTAAGCTTTCTATGGCCGGCATCAAAGATATCGACACCCTATACATCAACGAGCTTGATCACGGTGCCTATATCTCTGACACCCTACGTATCGATTCAACGACTAACCGCCTAGAGGCGCTGGTTGAGATCTATCGTATGATGCGTCCTGGCGAGCCGCCAACCAAGGATGCTGCCGAAGCGCTATTCCAAAACCTCTTCTTCAGTGAAGAGCGTTACGACCTGTCTAAAGTAGGTCGTATGAAGTTTAACCGTCGTCTCGGTATCGATGACGATGAAGGTACAGGTATCCTGACCAAAGAAGATATCGTTGCAGTAATGCAGAAGATCATCGAAATCCGTAACGGTAACGATGAAGTAGACGATATCGACCACCTGGGTAACCGTCGTATCCGTAGTGTTGGTGAAATGGCTGAGAACCAGTTCCGTGTTGGTCTTGTTCGTGTAGAACGTGCCGTACGTGAGCGTCTGTCTCTTGGCGATCTTAACGAGCTGATGCCACAAGATCTGATCAACGCTAAGCCGATTTCTGCGGCAGTGAAAGAGTTCTTCGGTTCTTCTCAGCTGTCTCAGTTCATGGACCAGAATAACCCGCTGTCAGAAGTGACACACAAGCGTCGTATCTCTGCGCTTGGTCCAGGCGGTCTGACCCGTGAGCGTGCAGGTTTCGAGGTTCGAGACGTTCACCCAACTCACTATGGTCGTCTATGTCCGATTGAGACCCCTGAAGGTCCAAACATCGGTCTGATCAACTCGTTGGCAAGCTTCGCGCGCACCAACTCTTACGGCTTCCTCGAAACACCATACCGCAAAGTGGTTGATGGTGTGATCACAGATCAGGTCGATTACCTGTCTGCTATCGAAGAAGGTCGTTACGTGATCGCACAGGCTAACATCGAAGTCGATGCCGATGGTCGTATGGTTGAAGAGCAGATCGCTTGTCGTCATAAGGGTGAATCTACCTTTATGCGTGCAGCAGACGTTCAATATATGGACGTATCACCACAGCAGATTATCTCTGTGGCAGCCTCTCTGATTCCGTTCCTAGAACACGATGACGCGAACCGTGCATTGATGGGTGCGAACATGCAACGTCAGGCGGTACCAACACTTAGAGCTGACAAGCCGCTAGTAGGTACTGGTATTGAGCGTACATTGGCCGTTGACTCTGGCGTAGTTGTTGCCGCTAAGCGTGGTGGTTACGTTGACTATGTCGATGCGAGCCGCATCGTGGTTAAGGTTAACGAAGACGAGCTGACTCCTGGTGAAGCCGGTATCGACATCTACAACCTGACCAAGTACACCCGTTCTAACCAGAACACCTGTATCAACCAGCGTCCATGTTGTAGCGTTGGCGAGCCAGTGGTTCGTGGTGACGTACTGGCCGATGGTCCATCTACCGACCTGGGTGACCTGGCGCTTGGTCAGAACATGCGTATCGCGTTCATGCCTTGGAACGGTTACAACTTCGAGGATTCGATCTTAATCTCTGAGCGCGTTGCGCAAGAGGATCGTTTCACCACTATCCATATTCAAGAGCTTTCTTGTATTGCTCGTGATACTAAGCTGGGTAGCGAAGAGATCACCGCCGATATTCCAAACGTAGGTGAGTCTGCGCTGTCTAAGCTGGATGAATCAGGTATCGTTTACATCGGTGCAGAAGTTAAGGGTGGCGACATCCTGGTTGGTAAGGTTACGCCTAAGGGCGAGACTCAGCTGACCCCAGAAGAGAAGCTGCTACGCGCTATCTTCGGTGAGAAGGCTTCTGACGTTAAAGACAGCTCACTGCGTGTCCCTAACTCTGTTAAGGGTACCATCATCGACGTTCAGGTATTTACCCGTGACGGCGTTGAGAAAGACAAGCGTGCTGTAGAAATCGAAGAGATGCACATCGCTCAGGCTAAGAAAGACCTGACCGAAGAGTTCAAGATCCTTGAAGAAGGTGTCTTCGGCCGTGCGCGTAACCTTCTCATTGGAGCAGGTTTTGCACAGGCCGAGCTTGATGCTCTGCCACGTCCTCAGCTACTGGTACAAACCATTGAAGACGAAGCTAAGCAGACTGAACTCGAGCAACTTGCCGAGCAGCATGAAGAGCTGAAAGCCGATTTCGATAAGAAATTTGAAATCAAACGCCGCAAGATCACCCAAGGTGATGACTTGGCACCTGGCGTACTGAAGATCGTTAAGGTTTACCTGGCGGTTAAACGTACTATCCAGCCTGGTGACAAGATGGCGGGTCGTCACGGTAACAAGGGTGTGATCTCTAAGATCAACCCAATCGAAGATATGCCGTACGACGAAAACGGTAACCCAGTGGACATCGTACTGAACCCACTAGGTGTACCATCACGTATGAACATAGGTCAGGTTCTCGAAGTGCACTTAGGTGCCGCGGCCAAGGGCATTGGTGATCGCATCACCGCTATGCTCGAAGAGCAGCGTGAACTTGCAGAGCTTCGTGGCTACATCAAGAAGGTGTACGAACTGGGTGAAGACGTGCAGCAGCAGGTCGACATCGACTCGTTCACCGATGAAGAAGTTCTACGTCTTGCTAAGAACCTCAAAGGCGGTATTCCGACTGCGACTCCAGCATTCGACGGCGCGAAAGAGAAAGAGATTAAGGACATGCTTGAACTAGCAGGTCTGCCAACCTCTGGACAGCTGAAGTTGTTTGATGGTCGTACCGGTAACGAATTTGAACGCCCAGTAACCGTAGGTTACATGTACATGCTTAAACTTAACCACTTGGTTGACGATAAGATGCACGCGCGTTCAACAGGTTCTTACAGTCTTGTTACTCAGCAGCCTCTGGGCGGTAAAGCTCAGTTTGGTGGTCAGCGTTTCGGTGAGATGGAAGTATGGGCACTTGAAGCATACGGTGCCGCTTACACGCTACAAGAAATGCTTACTGTTAAGTCTGATGACGTTAACGGTCGTACTCAGATGTATAAGAACATCGTCGACGGTAACCATCAGATGCAACCAGGCATGCCTGAGTCCTTCAACGTATTGCTGAAGGAGATCCGTTCGCTCGGTATTAACATCGAGTTGGATCAAGAGTAAGACTTGGCCATCGCCGAAGTTTGGCAATAAACGGTGCTCTGCGAGAGCAGGGCACCTGGTTTAACTCCTTCAGGAGAGAAACGTGAAAGACTTATTAAAGTTTCTGAAACAGCAAAGCAAGACTGAAGAATTTGAAGGCATCAAGATCGGCCTAGCGTCGCCTGATCTGATCCGCTCTTGGTCATTTGGTGAAGTTAAGAAGCCAGAAACCATCAACTACCGTACTTTCAAGCCTGAGCGTGAAGGTTTGTTCTGTGCGCGTATTTTTGGTCCAGTTAAAGACTACGAGTGTTTATGCGGTAAGTATAAGCGTCTTAAGCACCGTGGTGTGATTTGTGAGAAGTGTGGCGTAGAAGTAACCCAGACTAAAGTACGTCGTGAGCGTATGGGTCACATCGATCTAGCCAGCCCAGTAGCGCACATTTGGTTCTTGAAGTCTCTGCCGTCTCGTATCGGTTTGATGCTGGATATGACTCTGCGTGACATCGAACGTGTGCTTTACTTCGAATCTTTCGTCGTGATCGAGCCTGGCATGACCAGCCTCGAGCGCGGTCAGATGCTGACAGAGGAAAACTACCTCGACGCACTCGAAGAGTACGGTGATGAGTTTGAAGCCAAGATGGGTGCCGAGGCAGTACTTGAGCTGCTGCGCGCTATCGATCTTGAGAAAGAGATTGAAGAGATGCGCGAAGAGCTGCCATCGATCAACTCTGAGACTCGTCGTAAGAAGATCACTAAGCGTCTGAAGCTGATTGAGGCCTTCTACCAGTCTGGCAACAAGCCAGAGTGGATGATCCTCAAGGTGCTACCGGTTCTGCCACCTGATCTGCGTCCATTGGTTCCACTGGATGGCGGTCGTTTCGCGACTTCAGATCTGAACGATCTGTATCGCCGCGTGATCAACCGTAACAACCGTCTGAAGCGTCTGTTAGACCTGGCTGCACCGGACATCATCGTGCGCAACGAAAAGCGTATGCTACAAGAGTCTGTTGATGCGCTATTGGATAACGGTCGTCGCGGTCGTGCGATCACGGGTTCTAACAAGCGTCCTCTGAAATCTTTGGCCGATATGATCAAGGGTAAGCAGGGTCGTTTCCGTCAGAACCTACTGGGTAAGCGTGTTGACTACTCAGGCCGTTCGGTAATTACCGTAGGTCCTACTCTGCGTCTGCATCAGTGTGGTCTGCCTAAGAAGATGGCACTTGAGCTGTTCAAGCCATTTATCTACGGCAAGCTGGAAGGTCGTGGCCTGGCTACTACCATCAAAGCTGCTAAGAAGATGGTTGAGCGCGAAGTACCAGAGGTTTGGGACGTACTCGATGATGTGATCCGTGAGCATCCTGTGATGCTTAACCGTGCACCAACACTTCACCGTCTGGGTATCCAGGCGTTTGAGCCGGTATTGATTGAAGGTAAAGCGATCCAACTGCATCCATTGGTGTGTGCGGCATATAACGCTGACTTCGACGGTGACCAGATGGCGGTTCACGTGCCACTGACGCTAGAAGCTCAGTTGGAAGCACGTTCACTCATGATGTCTACCAACAACATCCTGTCACCTGCGAACGGTGAGCCGGTGATCACACCGTCACAGGACGTTGTATTGGGTCTGTACTACACCAGCCGTGAGCGTATCAACGGCCGCGGTGAAGGCATGGCATTCGAATCTGTTGCCGAAGTAGAAAAGGCATACCGTACTGGCGTTGCCGAGCTGCACGCTCGCGTTAAGGTACGTATTACCGAGACTACTATCGCTGAAAACGGTGAGCGCACCGAGTCACGTCGTATCGTAGATACTACTGTGGGTCGTGCCCTGTTGTCTCAGGTTCTGCCAAAAGGCCTTTCTTATGATCTGGTTAACCAGAACATGGGTAAGAAGCAGATCTCTAAGCTATTGAACACCTGTTACCGTCAGCTAGGTCTGAAAGATACCGTTATCTTTGCTGACCAACTGATGTATACCGGTTTCCACTTCGCGACCGTTTCTGGTGCGTCTGTGGGTATCAACGACATGGTGATTCCAGATGAGAAATACTCTCTGGTTGCCGATGCCGAAGCTGAAGTACTTGAGATTCAAGAGCAGTTCCAGTCGGGTCTTGTTACCGCCGGTGAGCGTTACAACAAGGTTATCGATATCTGGGCAAGTGCGAACGAAAAAGTTTCTAAGGCGATGATGGATAACCTGTCTACCGAGGCAGTGATTAACCGTGATGGCGAAGAAGAAACTCAAGCTTCGTTCAACAGCATCTACATGATGGCTGATTCGGGCGCTCGTGGTAGTGCTGCACAGATTCGTCAGCTAGCCGGTATGCGTGGTCTGATGGCGAAGCCAGATGGCTCGATCATCGAAACCCCAATTACGGCGAACTTCCGTGAAGGTCTAAACGTACTCCAGTACTTTATCTCTACTCACGGTGCGCGTAAGGGTCTAGCGGATACCGCACTTAAGACAGCGAACTCAGGTTACCTGACTCGTCGTCTGGTTGACGTTGCACAAGACTTAGTGGTTATCGAAGACGATTGTGGTACACACGAAGGTCTGACAATGAAGCCGCTGATCGAAGGTGGTGATGTTGTTGAGCCGCTACGTGAGCGTGTACTGGGTCGTGTGGTAGCTGAAGATGTTTACTACCCAGGTACCGAAGATGTACTTGCGCCGCGTAACACCCTGCTTGATGAAGCCTGGTGTGACAAGCTCGAAGAACACTCTATCGACGAAGTTAAGGTTCGTTCTGTAATCAGCTGTGACACAGACTTCGGTGTGTGTGCGGCGTGTTACGGTCGTGACCTTGCACGTGGTCACCTGATTAACCAAGGTGAAGCCATTGGTGTGGTAGCTGCTCAGTCAATCGGTGAGCCAGGTACACAGCTGACAATGCGTACCTTCCACATCGGTGGTGCGGCATCGAGAGCGTCTGCAGAAAACAACGTACAGGTGAAGAACGCCGGTACCGTTAAGCTGCACAACGCTAAGCATGTTACCAACAGTGACGGTAAGCTGGTTATCGTATCGCGTTCATCTGAAATCGCGATTATCGATGAGCTGGGTCGTGAGAAAGAGCGTTACAAGGTGCCTTACGGTACTATCCTAGAGAAGTTAGAAGACGCAACGGTTAATGCCGGTGAAGTCATCGCTAACTGGGATCCGCACACTCACCCAATCGTTTCTGAGGTAGCGGGTAGCATCAAGTTCGTCGACATGATCGAAGGTGTCACCATGACACGTCAGACCGACGAGCTAACGGGTCTTTCTTCAATCGTGGTTATGGATGTGGGTCAACGTCCTACTGCGGGTAAAGAGATGCGTCCGGCGATTCGTCTGGTTGGTGCCGATGGCAATGACCTGATGATCCCTGGTACCGAAGTACCAGCGCAATACTTCTTGCCTGGTAAGGCGATCGTTAACCAAGACGATAACGCACAAATCGCCGTGGGTGACGCGCTTGCACGTATTCCGCAAGAATCGTCTAAGACTCGCGATATTACCGGTGGTCTGCCACGCGTTGCTGACTTGTTTGAAGCGCGTAAGCCGAAAGAGCCTGCCATTCTGGCTGAGTACTCAGGTACTATCTCGTTTGGTAAAGAGACCAAAGGTAAGCGTCGTCTGGTGATCACGCCTGCCGATGGTGGTAAGCCATACGAGGAGATGATTCCTAAGTGGCGTAACCTGAACGTGTTCGAAGGTGAGAAGGTTGAGCGCGGCGAAGTTATCGCCGACGGTCCAGAAGCTGCACACGACATCCTGCGTCTGCGTGGTATTCACAAGGTGGCTAACTACATCGTTAACGAAGTGCAAGACGTTTACCGTCTGCAAGGCGTGAAGATTAACGATAAGCACATCGAAGTGATTATCCGTCAGATGCTGCGTAAGTGTGAGATCACCGAAGCCGGTGACAGTGAGTTCCTACCGGGCGAACAGGTTGAAGTGTCTCGCGTCAAGATCGCTAACCGCGAACTTGAAGCGCAAGGCAAAGAACCTGCTAAGTTCGAGCGTGAACTACTGGGTATCACCAAGGCCTCGTTGGCGACCGAGTCATTTATCTCGGCGGCATCCTTCCAGGAAACCACACGCGTATTGACCGAAGCTGCCGTAGGCGGTAAGAGCGATAAGCTACGTGGCCTGAAAGAGAACGTGATCGTGGGTCGTCTGATCCCGGCCGGTACAGGTTATGCGTATCACACCAGCCGTAACCAGGCTGCACAGAATGGCCCGGCAGAAGAAGTGCCGGCAATCAGTGCCAGTGAAGCAGAGCAGAACCTTGCCGATCTATTGAACCTGGCGGGCAGCCCTGAATAATCAGTGCTAGTCGGTAAATAGATTGTAAAAAAGGCACCTCAGGTGCCTTTTTTTTACTTAAATTGGGTAAAAAGTTGGCTATTTCTTGACAGCGACCCCTTACCTTTCTAAAATTTCGCGTCCCACACCTGTGGGATATAGATTTTTCACACCTTACTGTTGAGTTTAATCAACTGATTCGGAGCTATACATGGCAACTGTAAACCAGTTGGTACGTAAGCCTCGCTCGCCAAAAGTCATCAAGACTAACGTGCCTGCGTTGAATGCGTGTCCACAAAAGCGTGGTGTTTGTACTCGCGTGTACACAACCACACCTAAAAAACCTAACTCTGCACTACGTAAAGTAGCTCGTGTGCGTCTAACTAACGGTTTCGAAGTTACTTCGTACATCGGCGGTGAAGGCCATAACCTGCAGGAACACAGCGTGATTCTAATCCGTGGTGGTCGTGTTAAAGACTTACCTGGTGTTCGTTATCACACTGTTCGTGGCGCATTAGACTGTGCTGGTGTTAGTGAGCGTCGTCAAGGACGTTCTAAGTACGGAGCTAAGCGTCCTAAGTCTTAACGTTTTCCGTTAAGTAAGGCCAAGCTAGAGATAATTGAGATTCCAGTTTTGGGGTCCCTGAAGCATACGGAGAAATTGTTATGCCAAGACGTCGCGTTGTAGGACAACGTAAAATCCTACCAGATCCAAAATTTAATAGTGAGTTGCTGGCTAAGTTCATCAACGTCATTATGCAGGACGGCAAAAAGTCGACTGCTGAAAAAATCATTTACAAGGCACTAGATGTTGTCGCTGAGAAGAAAGGCGAAGAGCACCTAGTGATCCTTGAAGCAGCCCTGGATAACGTACGTCCAACTGTCGAGGTTAAGTCTCGTCGTGTTGGTGGTTCTACTTACCAGGTACCATGTGAAGTTCGTCCAGTGCGTCGTAACGCACTAGCGATGCGCTGGTTAGTTGAAGCTGCACGTAAGCGTGGTGAAAAATCTATGGCTCTACGTCTAGCAGGTGAAATGCTAGATGCTGCCGAAAATAAAGGCACTGCTGTTAAGAAGCGCGAAGACGTGCATCGTATGGCAGAAGCAAACAAAGCGTTTGCTCATTACCGCTGGTAATCTTTTGGTGCGGGCGATTGCCTGCACCATGTTTTACATCACTAAGGTTCCTACCTTAGTAAAGAGGGTTTAATCGTGGCTCGTACAACTCCAATTGAGCGCTACCGTAATATCGGTATCTGTGCTCACGTTGACGCAGGAAAAACCACAACTACAGAACGTGTTCTCTTCTATACCGGTATGTCTCACAAGATCGGTGAGGTGCATGATGGCGCAGCCACCATGGACTGGATGGAACAGGAGCAGGAGCGTGGTATTACTATCACCTCGGCGGCAACGACCACGTTCTGGCGCGGTATGGATGCTCAATTTACCGAGCATCGTATCAACATCATCGACACCCCTGGCCACGTTGACTTCACCATCGAAGTTGAACGTTCGCTACGTGTACTCGATGGCGCAGTAGTTGTGTTCTGTGGTTCATCTGGTGTTGAACCTCAGTCCGAAACTGTATGGCGACAAGCGGACAAGTACCACGTCCCGCGCTTAGTGTTTGTCAATAAGATGGACCGCGCTGGTGCTGACTTTGAACGCGTCGTTGGACAGATACGTAACCGTCTGGGAGCGACTTGTGTACCAATTCAATTGAACATAGGTGCAGAAGAAGAGTTTAAGGGTGTCATTGACCTGATCAAGATGAAGGCCATTAACTGGAACGAATCAGATCAAGGTATGACCTTCAATTATGAAGAAATTCCCGCAGAGTTGGCCGACAAGGCCGCTGAGATGCGTGAATACCTAGTTGAGAGTGCGGCCGAAGCCTCTGAAGAACTGATGGACAAGTACCTTGAAGAAGGTGAGCTATCGGAAGAAGAGATCAAGGCAGCATTACGTCAGCGAACTCTGGCTAACGAGATCGTACTGGCTACCTGTGGTTCTGCATTTAAGAACAAGGGTGTGCAGGCGGTACTCGATGCTGTTATCGATTATTTGCCATCGCCAGTCGAAGTACCCGCCATTAAGGGTATTGACGAAAATGAGAATGAAGTAGAACGTCCAGCGGACGACAACGCGCCATTCTCTGCGTTAGCATTTAAGATCGCGACAGACCCATTCGTAGGAACACTGACCTTTGTGCGTGTTTATTCAGGCGTATTGGAAGCAGGTTCTGGCGTATATAACTCGGTCAAACAAAAGCGTGAGCGTATTGGTCGTATGGTGCAGATGCACGCAAACGATCGAAAAGAGATCAAAGAAGTCCGTGCTGGCGACATCGCGGCGGCTATTGGTCTGAAGGATGTTACCACTGGTGACACCCTATGCGATGCTGACCATAAAGTTATTCTCGAACGTATGGAGTTCCCTGAGCCCGTAATCACGATTGCCGTGGAGCCTAGATCTCAAGCCGACCAAGATAAGATGGGTATAGCGCTGCAGAAACTTGCTGCAGAAGATCCCTCTTTCCGCGTTGAGACCAACGAAGAATCGGGTCAAACCCTGATCTCTGGTATGGGCGAGTTGCACTTAGACATCATCGTCGACCGTATGCGTCGCGAGTTCAGTGTCGAATGTAACGTAGGTAAGCCACAAGTAGCGTATCGTGAGACTATTCGCTCGAGTGTAGAAGTCGAAGGCAAGTTCGTTCGTCAATCTGGTGGCCGAGGTCAATTTGGTCACGTTTGGTTGAAGCTTGAACCTCAAGAAGAAGGTTTCGGCTATGAATTTGTCAACGAGATTGTTGGTGGTGTTGTTCCAAGAGAATACATCCCTGCAGTAGATAAAGGTATCCAGGAACAGATGAAGAATGGCGTACTCGCCGGTTTCCCTGTTCTGGACGTCAAAGTAACGCTGTTCGACGGCTCATACCATGATGTCGACTCGAACGAGATGGCGTTTAAAGTGGCCGCCTCCATGGGCTTCAAGAAGGGTGCTCTCGAAGCAGACCCTGTGTTACTCGAACCTTGTATGAAGGTTGAAGTAACCACTCCTGAAGATTACATGGGGGATGTAGTAGGCGACTTGAACCGGCGTCGCGGCATGATCGAAGGTATGGACGACGGCATTGGCGGCGTCAAAATCGTTCGAGCTGTAGTACCTCTATCTGAAATGTTTGGTTACGCAACTGACTTGCGTAGCGCTACCCAAGGACGTGCCTCATACTCTATGGAGTTCCTGAAGTACTCGGATGCGCCGCAGAATGTTGCAAAATCAGTTATAGAAGCGCGCGGATAATCGCAAACTAGTCTATAACTCATAATTGAATGCTATTACTCAGCAAGGCTGAGTATTTCTGAAAAGAAAGGAATATATCGTGGCTAAAGAAAAATTTGAACGTAGTAAACCCCATGTTAACGTTGGTACCATCGGTCACGTTGACCATGGTAAAACAACTCTAACTGCTGCTATCTCTCACGTACTGACTAAGACTTACGGTGGTGAAGCTAAAGATTTCGCACAGATCGATAACGCTCCAGAAGAGCGTGAGCGCGGTATTACCATCAATACCTCTCACATCGAGTACGACACTCCAACTCGTCACTACGCACACGTAGACTGCCCAGGCCACGCTGACTATGTTAAAAACATGATCACTGGTGCTGCACAGATGGACGGCGCTATCCTAGTAGTAGCTTCTACTGACGGTCCAATGCCACAGACTCGTGAGCACATCCTGCTTTCTCGTCAGGTAGGTGTACCTTTCATCATCGTATTCATGAACAAGTGTGACATGGTTGACGATGAAGAGCTGCTGGAACTAGTTGAGATGGAAGTTCGTGAACTGCTATCTGAATACGACTTCCCAGGTGATGACCTACCAGTTATCCAAGGTTCAGCTCTGAAAGCCCTAGAAGGCGAGCCAGAGTGGGAAGCTAAGATCCTAGAACTAGCTGAAGCACTAGACTCTTACATTCCAGAGCCAGAGCGTGCAATCGACGGTGCATTCATTCTGCCAATCGAAGACGTATTCTCAATCTCAGGCCGTGGTACTGTTGTAACTGGTCGTGTTGAGCGTGGTATCGTTAAAGTTGGTGACGAAGTAGAAATCGTAGGTATCAAAGACACTACTAAGACTACTTGTACTGGTGTTGAAATGTTCCGTAAGCTGCTTGACGAAGGTCGTGCAGGTGAGAACTGTGGTGTACTACTACGTGGTACTAAGCGTGATGAAGTTGAGCGTGGTCAAGTACTGGCTCAGCCTGGTTCAATCACTCCACACACTCAGTTCGAATCAGAAGTATACGTACTGTCAAAGGAAGAAGGTGGTCGTCACACTCCATTCTTCAAGGGCTACCGTCCACAGTTCTACTTCCGTACAACTGACGTAACCGGTACTATCGAGCTGCCAGAAGGCGTTGAAATGGTAATGCCTGGTGACAACATCAAGATGGTTGTTACTCTGATCTGCCCAATCGCGATGGACGAAGGTCTACGTTTCGCTATCCGTGAAGGTGGCCGTACAGTTGGTGCTGGTGTTGTAGCTAAGATCATTGCTTAATAGCATTTGATTTTACAAACACACTGAAAAAGGCAGCTTAGGCTGCCTTTTTTATTGCCTGCGATTTGTTGGCAGAGGGGGGCTAGCTTTTCTGATCTGGATAAGTATAATACTCGCCACTTTGAGAGTTAACGCATAACTGCTGTTAATTCGTTCAACGGGCTTGATCTTAAACTTTAGATCAGTATAATAGCCCCTCGCCTTAACCATTAGGCGAAGTTTGTCGGTTCTCGAAACCGACGTAAAATAATACAGCGACTCCGATTTGGAGTCGAACGGTTAAATCATCTCGCTCTGCTTTTCCAGTAAGGAAGAAGCTAGAGGGTGATTTTTTATGTGTCCATTTTAGGAGCTCTGGTCAATGCAGAACCAAAGAATCCGTATCCGCCTCAAAGGATTTGATCATCGTCTGATCGATCAATCTACCGCGGAAATCGTTGAAACTGCTAAGCGCACAGGCGCCCAGGTACGTGGTCCAATCCCACTACCAACGCGTAAAGAGCGTTATACCGTTTTGATCTCTCCACACGTTAATAAAGATGCGCGTGATCAGTACGAACTTCGTACTCATAAGCGTCTTGTTGACATCGTAGAGCCGACTGAAAAGACTGTAGATGCACTTATGCGTCTAGATCTGGCGGCAGGTGTTGACGTTCAAATTAGCTTAGGTTAATTGAGATCCTTAGAAGAGGTTTGAGAGATGGCTATCGGTCTTATCGGTCGTAAAGTAGGTATGACTCGCATCTTCACTGAAGATGGTGCGTCAATACCTGTAACAGTAATTGAAATTGCAGCTAACCGCGTTGCTCAAGTGAAAACTTTAGAAACTGACGGTTACCGTGCACTTCAAATTACTACTGGTACCAAAAAAGCTAATCGCATCACTAAACCAGAAGCAGGTCACTTTGCTAAGGCTGGCGTTGAAGCTGGTCGTGGTTTGTGGGAAATGCGTCTGGCTGACGGTGAAGGCGAAGGCATCGAAGTAGGTGCTGAGCTTAATGTTGATATCTTCGCTGACGTAGCGAAAGTTGATGTTACTGGTCAATCAAAGGGTAAAGGTTTCCAAGGCGGTATCAAGCGTTGGAACTTCCGTACTCAAGATGCAACACACGGTAACTCATTGGCACATAGAGCTAACGGTTCTATCGGTCAAAACCAAACACCTGGTCGCGTTTTCAAAGGTAAGAAAATGTCTGGCCACATGGGTGCAGAGCGTGTTACTACCCAGAATCTAGACGTTGTACGTGTAGACGCTGAGCGTAACCTGCTATTGGTTAAGGGTGCAGTTCCAGGCGCTACTAATGGCGACCTGATCATCAAGCCTGCCGTTAAAGCTTAGGTCTGAGGAGATAGTAATGGAATTGGTATTGAAAGACGCACAGAGTGCTCTTGAAGTTTCCGAAACTACCTTCGGCCGTGACTTTAATGAAGCACTGGTTCATCAGGTAGTTGTAGCATACGCTGCAAACGCGCGTCAGGGTACTCGTGCTCAAAAGACTCGCGCAGAAGTAACTGGCTCTGGCAAAAAGCCATGGCGCCAAAAAGGTACTGGCCGTGCTCGTGCTGGTACTGTTAAAGGCCCAATCTGGCGTGGCGGTGGCGTTTCATTCGCTGCTAAAACCCAAGATCACAGCCAAAAAGTAAACAAGAAGATGTACCGCGGAGCGCTTAAGAGCATTCTGTCTGAATTAGTACGTCAAGATCGTCTTGTTGTTGTTGAGTCATTCGGTGTTGAAGCTCCTAAGACTAAAGAGTTGAAGGCTAAGCTGAAAGACATGAAGCTGGAAGACGTATTAATTGTTACTCCAGAGATTGACGAGAACTTGTTCTTAGCTGCACGCAACCTGTACAAAGTTGACGTTCGCGACGTTGCTGGTATCGATCCAGTAAGCCTAATCGCGTTCGAAAAAGTACTGGTTACTGCCGATGCTGTTAAGCAAATCGAGGAGATGCTGGGATGATAAGCGAAGAACGTTTGCTAAAAGTTATTCTAGCGCCACACATCTCTGAAAAGAGTACTGTTTGCGCTGAAAATAACAACACGGTCGTTTTCCGTGTAGCTATCGATGCGACTAAAGCTGAAGTTAAAGCTGCAGTAGCTAAGTTGTTCGAAGTTGAAGTAGATTCAGTTCGCACTTTGGTTAACAAAGGTAAGACTAAGCGTCACGGTGCCCGTACTGGCCGTCGTAGCGATTGGAAAAAAGCCTATGTGACTTTAGCTGCTGGTGCTGACATCGATTTCGTCGGCGCTGAGTAAGCAAAGGAGAATTATCATGGCAGTTATTAAGTGTAAGCCAACCTCTGCTGGTCGTCGCCACGTTGTTAAAGTGGTGAACAGCGATCTGCATAAGGGTAAACCCTTTGCTGGCCTGTTGGCGAAAAAAGCTAAGAGCGGTGGCCGTAACAACACCGGTCGTATTACTGTTCGTCACGTAGGTGGTGGACACAAGCAGCACTACCGTATTGTTGACTTCAAGCGCAACAAAGACGGTATCCCTGCTAAGGTAGAGCGTTTGGAATATGATCCAAACCGTACCGCTAACATCGCACTTGTTTTGTATGCTGATGGTGAGCGTCGTTATATCCTTGCTGCTAAAGGCATGCAAGCTGGTGATCAAATCCAGTCTGGTATCGATGCTGAAATCAAAGCGGGTAACGCTTTGCCACTACGCAACATCCCAGTAGGTAGCGTTGTTCACGCAGTTGAAATGAAGCCTGGTAAAGGTGCTCAGATCGCTCGTTCAGCAGGTACCTACGTACAAGTTGTAGCTCGTGATGGCGCATACGCCACTCTACGTCTTCGCTCTGGCGAAATGCGTAAAGTGCCAGTAGATTGCCGCGCGACATTAGGTGAAGTTGGTAATGCCGAGCATATGCTACGCCAGTTGGGTAAAGCAGGTGCTAAGCGCTGGAGAGGCGTACGCCCAACAGTTCGTGGTGTTGCAATGAACCCAGTAGACCATCCACATGGTGGTGGTGAAGGCCGTACTTCTGGTGGCCGTCACCCAGTGACTCCATGGGGTGTCCCAACTAAGGGTTATAAGACCCGTAGTAACAAACGCACCGACAAGTACATCGTACGTCGTCGTAACAAAAAGTAAGAGGATTCGCCATGCCACGTTCTCTCAAGAAAGGTCCATTCATTGACCTACACTTGCTGAAGAAGGTAGAGAAAGCGATGGAAGCGGGTGACAAGAAGCCTATCAAGACTTGGTCTCGCCGCTCAATGATCATTCCTAACATGATTGGAATGACCATCGCTGTCCATAATGGTCGTCAGCACGTACCTGTGTTCGTAACTGACGAGATGATCGGCCACAAGCTTGGTGAATTTTCACCAACTCGCACTTATCGCGGCCATGCTGCTGATAAGAAAGCGAAGAAGCGTTAATACGGGAGACTCGAGATGGAAGTTTTAGCTAAACATCGTTTTGCCCGTACGTCGCCTCAAAAGTGTCGTTTGGTTGCAGATCAAATTCGTGGACTGCCTGTTGCTAAGGCTCTTGAAATTTTGACTTTCAGCCCTAAGAAAGCAGCTGTACTTGTTAAGAAAGTACTAGACTCTGCTATCGCTAATGCTGAGCACAACGAAGGTGCTGACATTGACGAGCTGAAAGTTGGAAAAGTCTTTGTAGACGAGGGTCCAACTATGAAGCGTATCATGCCACGTGCTAAAGGCCGTGCTGATCGTATTATCAAGCGCACCAGCCACATCACTGTGGTTGTGTCAGATCGCTAGGAGTTAGCAATGGGACAGAAAGTACATCCTAATGGTATCCGTCTGGGTATCACTAAGCCTTGGATCTCGACTTGGTACGCTGATAAATCAGATTATGCCAACAATCTAAGCAGCGACTGGGAAGTGCGTAAGTTTCTAGAAAAGAAACTTAAGCAAGCCTCAGTCTCTAAGATTGTTATCGAGCGTCCAGCTAAGAGTGTTCGCGTTACCATTCACACTGCCCGTCCAGGTGTTGTGATTGGTAAGAAAGGCGAAGATGTTGAAAAGCTGCGCAACGAAGTTGCTAAGTTGACTGGTATTCCAGCTCAAATCAACATCGCTGAAATCCGTAAGCCAGAGCTAGATGCGAAGCTAGTTGCCGAAGGCATCGCTTCTCAGCTAGAGCGTCGTGTAATGTTCCGTCGTGCTATGAAGCGCGCGGTACAGAACGCAATGCGTCTAGGTGCTAAGGGTATCAAAGTTGAAGTGAGCGGCCGTTTAGGCGGTGCTGAGATTGCGCGTTCAGAGTGGTATCGTGAAGGTCGTGTGCCTCTACATACACTGCGTGCTGATATCGATTATTCTACTGCAGAAAGTCACACTCAATACGGTGTGATCGGCGTTAAAGTTTGGGTCTTCAAAGGTGAAGTTCTAGACGGCGTTGTTCCTGCGCTAGAAGAGCCGAAACAGCAGCCGAAGCGTAAGCCTCGCGGTAAATAGGAGAGCTGGCAATGCTGCAACCAAAACGAATGAAGTTTCGTAAAATGTTCAAAGGCCGTAACCGCGGTCTGGCGAACGGCACTGAAGTAAGCTTCGGTGAGTTCGGTTTGAAAGCTGTTGGACGTGGCCGTCTGACTGCTCGTCAAATCGAATCTGCGCGTCGTGCTATGACACGTCACATTAAACGTCAAGGTCAAATTTGGATCCGCGTTTTCCCTGACAAGCCAATCACCTCTAAGCCTCTTGAAGTGCGTATGGGTAAAGGTAAGGGTAACGTTGAATACTGGGTTTGCCAGATTCAACCTGGTAAGGTTCTTTATGAGATGAATGGTGTATCAGAAGAGTTGGCTCGTGAAGCTTTCACTCTTGCTGCTGCCAAGCTTCCTATTAAGACTACCTTCGTAACTAAGACGGTGATGTAATGAAAGCGAGCGAACTAACTCAGAAGAGCGTTGAAGAACTGAACGCTGAACTGCTTGGTCTGCTGCGTGAGCAGTTTAATCTGCGTATGCAACACGCCACTGGTCAGTTGACTCAGACTCACCAGCTCAAAATCGTGCGTCGTAACATTGCGCGCGTTAAGACCATTATTACTTCTAAGGCGGGTGCATAATGACTGATAAAATCCGTACTTTGCAAGGTCGTGTACTTAGCAACAAGATGGACAAGTCTATCACTGTAGCTATTGAGCGTAAGGTTAAGCATCCTCTATACGGGAAGTTTATCAAGCGTACTACTAAGATCCATGCACATGACGAAACAAATCAGTGTAATGCTGGCGATATCGTGACTATTCGCGAATGCCGTCCGCTGTCTAAGACTAAGTCTTGGACTCTGGTTGAAGTAGTAACAAAAGCCTAATTTAATTAGGTGATTAGCGAAACGGCTCCTAGATTTGGGGCCGTTTTTATTTTTAATACTATCTATTCCTATTTTGCGGTGTTATACTTGCGCGCCATTTTAGACGTTATTTGGTCTAGAATGGTTTAAAAATGCCCCAAATATGGGATTAGTGAAGTAACGATAGCGGAGCACTTAAAATGATCCAAATGCAATCGACTCTAGAAGTCGCCTGTAACAGTGG
The DNA here is from genome assembly GCF_019457535.1 of Shewanella halotolerans. Lineage (NCBI taxonomy): Bacteria > Pseudomonadati > Pseudomonadota > Gammaproteobacteria > Alteromonadales > Shewanellaceae > Shewanella > Shewanella halotolerans. The sequence goes on from NZ_CP080417.1 coordinate 183,434, forward strand.
CGCTCGTAGAGTTCAGTGTATTAAGGTCTTGGGTGGCTCTCATCGTCGTTATGCCGGTATCGGCGACGTCATCAAGGTTTCTGTAAAAGAAGCAATTCCTCGCGGTAAAGCGAAGAAAGGTGACGTGTATAACGCGGTGGTAGTCCGTACTAAGAAAGGCGTACGTCGTCCAGATGGTTCTGTCATTCGCTTCGATCGCAATGCAGCGGTATTGCTAAACGCAAACCTTGCACCGATTGGTACTCGTATCTTTGGACCAGTGACGCGTGAACTGCGTACAGAACAATTTATGAAAATTGTTTCTCTGGCACCAGAAGTACTGTAAGGAGCTTCAAAATGGCAGCTAAAATCCGTCGTGAAGACGAAGTAATTGTACTAGCAGGTAAAGACAAGGGTAAACGCGGTAAGGTTTCTCGAGTTTTACCAACTGGTAAATTAATTGTAGAAGGCATCAATCTGATCAAGAAGCACCAGAAGCCTAACCCACAAATGGGTGTGACTGGTGGTATCGTTGAGAAAGAAGCGCCAATACAAGCATCAAATGTAGCGATTTTCAACTCTGCCACTGGCAAAGCTGATCGCGTTGGTTTCCGATTTGAAGACGGCAAAAAAGTCCGTTTCTTTAAGTCGAACAGTGAACTCGTTAAGTAATTGGAGTAAACGATGGCGAAACTGCATGATAAATATAAAGAGACTGTTATCGCTGAGCTTTCTAAGAAGTTCGGTTATACCAGTGTCATGCAAGTCCCTCGGATTGAGAAAATCACCCTTAACATGGGTGTTGGCGAAGCTGTAGCAGATAAGAAAGTTATGGAGCACGCGCTTCGTGACATGACTGCTATCGCTGGTCAAAAGCCAGTTGTAACTGTTGCTCGTAAATCAGTTGCTGGTTTTAAAATCCGTGATGGCTACCCGATCGGCTGCAAGGTTACCCTGCGTGGTGAACGCATGTGGGAATTCCTTGAGCGTTTAGTTGATATCGCAATCCCGCGTATCCGCGACTTCCGTGGTCTGAGCGCTAAGTCGTTCGACGGACGTGGTAACTACGCAATGGGTGTACGTGAGCAAATCATCTTCCCGGAAATCGATTACGATAAAATCGATAAGATCCGCGGTATGGATATTGTTATCACTACTACTGCGAAGAATGACGAAGAAGGCCGTGCTTTATTAGACGCCTTTAACTTCCCATTCAAGAAATAAGGGTAGCGAAATGGCAAAAAGTTCAATGAAAGCACGTGAAGCAAAACGTGCCAAGCTCGTGGCTAAGTATGCTGAAAAGCGTCTAGCTCTTAAGGCTATCATTAGCAATCCAACTACTTCTGATGAAGATCGTTGGGATGCAGTTCTTAAGCTGCAAGGTCTACCACGTGACTCAAGTGCTGCGCGTCAGCGTAATCGTTGTAGTCAAACTGGTCGCCCACATGGTTTCCTACGCAAGTTCGGCCTAAGCCGTATCAAATTGCGTGAAGCTACCATGCGTGGTGAAGTTCCTGGTCTGCGTAAGGCCAGCTGGTAATACTTGTCACGGAGTAAGCTAATATGAGCATGCAAGATCCAATTGCGGATATGTTAACTCGCATTCGTAACGGCCAAGCTGCTAACAAAGTATCAGTATCTATGCCTTCTGCTAAGCTGAAAGTTGCTATCGCACAGACGCTTAAAGAAGAAGGTTATATCACTGACTACACCGTAGCAGGCGAAGCCAAGCCGGTTTTGGAAATCACTTTGAAGTATTTCCAAGGCCAACCAGTCGTTGAGACTATCCAGCGCGTAAGTCGTCCTGGTCTTCGTATTTACAAAGGTAAAAACGAACTACCAAAGGTGATGGGCGGTCTGGGTGTCGCAATCGTGTCCACTTCTAAAGGTTTGATGACTGATCGTGCCGCCCGCCAACAAGGCATGGGTGGAGAAGTTATCTGCTACGTAGCATAAGGAGCTAGCAATGTCTCGTGTCGCAAAAGCACCAGTCGCTATCCCTGCAGGCGTAGAAGTGACTTTAAACGAACAAACTATCACCGTAAAAGGTGCTAAAGGTAGTTTGACTCGAGTAATCAACGCTGACGTTTCTGTTGTTGTTGAAAACAACGAAATTAAGTGTTCTCCAGCTGAAGGCGTAACTAGCGCTGCACAAGCTGGTACAGCTCGAGCACTAATCAACAACATGGTTGTTGGTGTTAACGAAGGTTTCGAAAGAAAGCTGACTCTAGTTGGTGTTGGTTACCGTGCAAAGATTGCTGGTAACGGTATCGACCTGACTCTAGGTTTCTCACATCCTCTAGTACACCAGCTTCCTGACGGCGTAACTGCAGAGTGTCCATCACAAACTGAAATCGTACTTAAGAGTACTGATAAGCAGCTTGTTGGTCAGGTTGCAGCAGAAATTCGTGGCTACCGTCCACCAGAGCCTTACAAAGGCAAGGGTGTTCGCTATGCTGATGAACAAGTACGCCGTAAAGAGGCTAAGAAGAAGTAGGTAACGCGATATGGATAAGAAAACATCTCGCTTACGCCGCGCGACTCGCGCTCGTAAGAAGATCCAAGAGCTGGGCGTTAACCGTCTGGTTGTACATCGTACACCACGTCACACATACGCACAGGTTATTGATGCCAACGCGCAAGTTGTGGCGGCAGCTTCTACTGCTGAAAAAGCGGTATCAGAGCAGCTTAAATACACAGGTAACGTAGAAGCGGCTAAAGCAGTAGGTAAGACTATTGCTGAGCGTGCTATCGAGAAAGGCGTAACTGTAGTTGCATTCGATCGTTCCGGCTTTAAGTATCACGGACGCGTAGCTGCCTTGGCAGACGCTGCTCGTGAAGCTGGCCTACAGTTCTAAGGAATGATTAAAAATGGCTAAATTTGAAGCTCCACAAAAAGACGATCTGCAAGAGAAGTTAGTTGCAGTAAATCGTGTTTCTAAAGTAGTTAAAGGCGGACGTATCTTTAGCTTCACTGCACTGACTGTAGTGGGTGACGGTAACGGTAAAGTCGGCTATGGCTATGGTAAAGCGCGTGAAGTACCTGCCGCTATCCAGAAAGCAATGGAAAAGGCTCGCCGTAACATTGTTTCTGTTGAACTTGTAAATGGTACTTTGCACCACCCTGTTAAGGGCCGTCACACTGGTTCGCGTGTTTACATGCAACCAGCTTCTGAAGGTACTGGTATTATTGCCGGTGGTGCGATGCGTGCCGTATTGGAAGTAGCAGGCGTTCATAACGTTCTGTCGAAAGCATACGGTTCTACTAACCCGATCAACATCGTTCGCGCAACTGTAGATGCGTTGGTGCACATGAAGTCACCAGCTCAAATCGCAGCTAAGCGTGGCCTCAATGTTGATGAAATTCGAGGTTAAGCACCATGGCTACTAAAACATTAAAAGTAACTCAGACTAAGAGTTCAATTGGCCGTCTGCCTAAGCATCGCGCCACATTGACCGGTCTAGGTCTACGCCGTATTAATCACACCGTTGAGCTGGAAGATACTCCTGCTGTTCGCGGTATGATTAACAAGGTTTACTACATGGTTAAGGTGGAGGATTAATCAATGAAATTGAATACTCTATCACCTGCTGCAGGTGCAAAATCAGCAGCTAAGCGTGTAGGTCGCGGTATCGGTTCTGGCCTAGGTAAGACTGCTGGTCGCGGTCACAAAGGTCAGAAGTCACGTTCTGGTGGCGGTGTTCGCGTCGGTTTCGAAGGTGGTCAAATGCCACTTAAGATCCGTTTGCCTAAGTTTGGTTTTACTTCGCGTAAAGCGATGGTAACTGCCGAAATTCGTGTAAGCGAACTGGCTAAAGTTAACGGTGATGTTGTCGACTTGAATGCACTGAAAGATGCGAATCTTGTTACTCGCAACATACAGTTTGCTAAAGTCGTTCTTTCAGGTACCATTGAACGCCCAGTGACCGTTAAAGGTCTGAAGGTAACCAAAGGTGCACGTGCAGCTATCGAAGCTGCCGGCGGAAAGATCGAGGAATAATACGTCGATGGCAAAACCAGGACTTGATTTAAAAAGCGCGAAGGGCGGTTTATCAGAATTGAAATCCCGCTTACTGTTCGTGATTGGTGCGATTATCGTCTTTAGAGCCGGTTCGTTCGTGCCAATTCCTGGTATTGACGCAGCTGTATTAGCAGAGCTGTTTAATCAGCAGAAGGGTACCATCTTAGGCATGTTCAACATGTTCTCTGGTGGCGCCCTTGAACGTGCTTCTATCTTTGCTCTTGGTATCATGCCGTACATCTCGGCATCGATCATCATGCAGCTATTGACTGTGGTACATCCTGCTCTGGCCGAACTGAAAAAGGAAGGCGAGTCAGGACGTAAGAAGATCAGTCAGTATACTCGATATGGCACACTGGTCTTGGGTACATTCCAAGCGATCGGTATCGCAACGGGTCTGCCAAACCTGGTCCCTGGTTTAGTTGTAAACCTTGGATTTGGTTTCTACTTCGTTGCTGTAGTGAGTTTGGTCACAGGAACCATGTTCCTCATGTGGCTGGGTGAGCAGATCACCGAACGAGGCATAGGTAACGGTATCTCGATTCTTATTTTCGCAGGTATTGTAGCCGGTCTACCTTCTGCTATCGGCCAAACGGCCGAGCAGGCGCGTCAAGGCGACTTGAACGTACTAGTATTATTGTTGATTGCAGTGATCGTATTTGCTGTGACCTATTTTGTTGTGTTTGTTGAGCGTGGACAGCGTCGTATCGTTGTTAACTATGCTAAGCGTCAGCAGGGCCGTAAGGTGTTTGCCGCGCAGAGCACTCACTTACCGCTTAAGGTCAACATGGCAGGTGTGATTCCACCAATCTTTGCGTCAAGCATCATTTTGTTCCCAGGCACACTGGCTCAGTGGTTTGGTCAGAATGAAGGCTTGTCTTGGTTAAGTGATTTTTCACTTGCAGTATCGCCAGGTCAGCCGCTTTACTCATTGTTGTATGCAACAGCGATTATCTTCTTCTGTTTCTTCTATACTGCGTTGGTATTTAACCCACGTGAAACAGCTGACAACCTGAAGAAGAGTGGTGCGTTTATTCCCGGGATCCGTCCTGGAGAACAGACTTCGCGATATATAGATAAAGTAATGACTCGCCTAACACTGGCCGGTGCATTGTATATTACCTTTATCTGTTTAATTCCGGAGTTCATGTTAATCGCGTGGAAAGTACAGTTCTATTTTGGCGGTACTTCACTACTAATTATGGTAGTCGTGATCATGGACTTCATGGCTCAGGTTCAGACCCATATGATGTCACATCAGTATGAGTCTGTGATGAAGAAAGCTAACCTAGTGAATAAAGCGAACTTAGATCGCTTTGGTCGCTAAGTAGCTTTACGGAGTGATGAAATGAAAGTTCGAGCTTCCGTGAAGAAGATCTGCCGTAACTGCAAGATCGTAAAGCGTAGCGGCGTTGTACGCGTTATCTGTGTTGAACCAAAACACAAACAGCGTCAAGGCTAAAAACTTTTTGACCAGCTCAGTTTCTGAGCTGGTCAAAATATTATTTGCAAAATCGTCATCTGTCGAGTATCCTACCGGGCTTTTCACAGATGGCCTTTAACTTATGAGGAGTGCATAGTGGCCCGTATCGCTGGCATTAACATTCCTGATCAGAAGCACACAGTCATTGCATTGACTGCTATCTATGGTATTGGACTAACTCGCGCACAACAAATCTGCGCGGCTACTTCAATTGCTGAAGATGCTAAGATCAAGGAATTGAGCGAAGCTCAAATAGACACACTACGCGAAGAAGTTGCTAAATACATTGTAGAAGGTGACTTGCGTCGTGAGATCTCTATGAACATCAAGCGTCTGATGGACCTTGGTTGTTATCGTGGTCTCCGCCACCGTCGTAGCCTGCCCCTTCGTGGGCAACGTACCAAGACCAATGCGCGTACTCGCAAAGGTCCACGTAAGCCAATTAGAAAGTAACGGGAAGGTAAACCAATATGGCTAAAGTTCCGTCACGTTCAACGCGCAAGCGCGTACGTAAACAGGTTGCTGATGGCATGGCTCATATCCATGCATCTTTCAACAACACCATTATCACCATTACAGATCGTCAAGGTAATGCACTTTCTTGGGCAACTTCTGGTGGTTCAGGTTTCCGTGGTTCACGTAAATCTACCCCATTCGCTGCACAGGTAGCTGCTGAGCGCGCAGGTGTTGCTGCTCAGGACTACGGTGTTAAAAACCTTGAAGTTTTCGTGAAGGGTCCAGGTCCAGGACGTGAGTCAGCTATTCGAGCGCTGAACGCGGTTGGTTACAAGATAACCAACATTACCGATGTGACGCCGATCCCTCATAATGGTTGTCGTCCTCCTAAGAAACGTCGCGTGTAATCGCCCCGTTTTTAATAGGATAGTTGGAGAAAGAACATGGCAAGATACTTGGGTCCAAAGCTCAAGCTCACTCGCCGAGAAGGTACTGACCTTTTCCTGAAAAGCGGTGTGAGAGCAATTGATTCGAAGTGTAAGCTTGAAGCTGCACCTGGACAACACGGCGCTCGTAAAGCTCGTTTGTCTGAGTACGGCGTTCAGCTGCGCGAAAAACAAAAAGTTCGTCGTACTTATGGTGTGCTTGAAAAGCAATTCCGTAACTACTACAAAGACGCTGCACGTCTAAAAGGTAACACTGGTGAAAACCTGCTTACTCTTTTGGAAACTCGTTTAGATAACGTTGTTTATCGTATGGGTTTTGGTGCTACCCGTGCTGAAGCACGTCAGCTAGTTAGCCATAAGTCAATTATGGTAAACGGCCGCGTTGTTAATATTCCATCATTCAAAGTGTCTGCGAATGATGTAATTAGCGTTCGTGAGAAGTCTCAAAAGCAAGCTCGTATTAAAGCTGCTCTAGAGGTTGCTTCTCAGCGCGAAAAGCCAACATGGGTTGAAGTAGATGCCGCTAAGATGGAAGGTGCTTTCAAGCGTCTGCCTGAGCGTAGCGATTTATCTGCGGATATTAACGAACAGCTGATCGTCGAGCTTTACTCTAAGTAAAGCTAATAAACAAGAGAGGACACAATGCAGGGTTCTGTTACAGAATTTCTTAAACCGCGTCTCGTTGATATCGAGCAGGTTAACCCAACACGTGCCAAGGTTACACTGGAGCCGCTTGAGCGTGGTTTTGGTCATACTCTAGGTAACGCGTTGCGTCGTATCCTATTGTCGTCTATGCCCGGCTGCGCGGTTACCGAAGTCGAGATTGATGGTGTACTGCACGAATACAGCAGCAAGGAAGGCGTACAAGAGGATATCCTAGAGATCCTACTAAACCTTAAAGGTTTAGCAGTGGTTATCGAGGGTAAAGACGAGGCTATGCTTACATTAAGCAAGTCAGGCGCAGGCCCTGTTACCGCAGCAGATATCACGCACGATGGTGATGTTACTATTATGAATCCTGATCATGTTATCTGTCATCTGACTGGTAACAATGACATTAGCATGCGTATCCGCGTTGAGCGTGGTCGTGGTTATGTACCAGCTTCGGCTCGTGCACAAACTGAAGACGACGATCGCCCAATTGGCCGTCTGCTAGTGGATTCATCTTTCTCACCTGTCGCGCGTATTGCTTACAATGTTGAAGCAGCACGTGTTGAACAGCGTACTGACTTGGACAAACTCGTTATCGATATGACCACTAACGGTACTATCGATCCTGAGGAAGCGATTCGTCGTTCTGCGACCATCCTAGCTGAACAGCTGGATGCGTTTGTTGAGCTTCGTGATGTCACTGAGCCAGAGCAGAAAGAAGAGAAACCAGAGTTCGACCCAATTCTGTTGCGTCCTGTCGACGATCTAGAGCTAACTGTACGTTCGGCTAACTGTTTGAAAGCCGAAGCGATTCATTACATCGGAGATCTGGTACAGCGTACTGAGGTTGAGCTACTTAAAACGCCTAACTTGGGTAAGAAGTCTCTTACCGAAATTAAGGATGTGTTGGCTTCTCGCGGACTTTCACTAGGTATGCGTCTAGAAAACTGGCCTCCAGCCAGTTTAGCAGACGACCTATAAGTCCTAGTTTGTACAGATTTAGGTAATAAGGATTAGGTCATGCGCCATCGTAAGAGTGGTCGTCAACTAAACCGTAACAGCAGTCATCGTCAAGCTATGTTCCGTAACATGGCAAGCTCATTAGTCCGTCACGAAGTGATCAAGACTACTGTAGCTAAGGCGAAAGAATTGCGTCGCGTAGTTGAACCTCTAATAACACTTGCTAAGAGTGACAGTGTTGCAAACCGTCGTTTGGCATTTGCACGTACTCGCGACGCTGAAGTCGTAGGTAAGTTATTTAATGAATTGGGTCCACGCTACCAGGAACGTCCTGGTGGATACACCCGTATTCTTAAGTGCGGTCTTCGTACTGGTGATAAGGCGCCTATGGCGTATATCGAACTAGTAGGTCGTCCAGAAGCTGCTGAAGCTGTTGAAGAAGCTGCTGAGTAACACTTAAGTTCATTGTAAAAAGCCGGGCATTGCCCGGCTTTTTTATTGCCGCAAATCTATTCCACCCAATCTGCCTTCTCGGCGATCTCTTTAGGGATCGAAAGATGCCATTTGGCTACGCCCGACAGGCTGAATCGAAACGCCCCCTTACTGTCACTGATATAACCTAAACTGCTGGCTTGGTCGCCGGCTAACAGTCGATTAATCAATTTAGCGGCCAGCAGGCCATGTTCATAGCCGTTAAGCACATAACCGCCAGGGTTAGCATGTCTGCCAACGGTAAAATCCCAGAAGCCGAAATGGGGGACAGGTGAATGCTCAGCCGTCCACGCAATGGTCTCACTCGCCTCCAGATAGTCACCACCGCTCGTGGTTAGGGTGTGGTAGAGCCCGGTAAATATCCCTTGATATCCAGCTTTCTTGGCACCGATCACTGCCTGCTTCCACTCTTCGGCAGAATTAGTTAGCGTGAAGGCTATGGTCAGCTTGCCTATCTTGATCGGCTTAAAGTCGGCGCTAATCGGGCTGAAAGCGGCACGGGAGGTCGCGCTATTGTCTGAAAGGATCAAAAGCTTCTTGGCCTCATTACCTGGCAGCAGGCAGTCGACCAAGAGTAGGGAGCGTTTGAACAGCGGACGCTCGAGTATACCGGTAAATTGCCGATAGGTCGGCAGGCCATGATCTCTGGGGTTAGTATTGAGGCCGAGAAATACCACAGGGGTCTTGGTGGTCGCGATGCGCTCGCTAAGCAGTGAGATGGCGTTGTCGTCGGCAAGTATGATGATGTCTGGCTTATCGCGTTTAACGGCTTCCCAGGCGTCGTCAGCGCGTTTGACATAGGCATCGCGGGGGAGACGCTTGGAGTCGAGGAAAAGCTCAGCCATCTTAGTGGGCTCGCTAAGATTTTCCAATATCGCCTGGCGATAATCCTGTACCCATGGATAGCCTTCATGATAGCTATGGATGAACATCAGCCTGGCAGCCGATGCGGGTAGGCTGGCCCAGAGTAGTAAGAGACAGGCAAGTATGCGCATGGATGGAATTCCCTAAAAGCTTTAACCCCAAAGTCTTTTACATAGTTATAGTCGATTTTGCTCCTAAGTAGTGCACAGGCAATAAAAAAGGCCTCAATTGAGGCCTTTAGCTTTCCACACTAAGAATATGCGGTCTAGTAACCGGTTTTCTGTGAAGAGTCGTATTCGAGTTTCTCGTGGGTCTGGCCCATGGCTTCGGCAACCTCTGGCGGCATGTAGTTTTCGTCATGCTTCGCCAATACTTCGGTCGCTTCCAGCTTACCGCCTTCGATCAACACGCCCTGGGCGACGATACCTTGTCCTTCACGGAAGAGGTCCGGTAATAGATCGTCATAGGTCACCATGACTTCGCCACCGGCGGCATCATGTACGGCAAACTCAACGTGTAGGCTTTCTGGATCGCGAACCAGAGAACCCACGGTGACCATGCCACCGACACGAATACGTTGACCGATTTCTGGCTTAACGCCTGTATCTTTCTTACCGTGAACGATCTCTGTTGGGGTATAGAAAAGGTTCAAGTTTGAATTGAGCGCATAAAGTAGCAAGGACGCGATGGCGGCTACGCCACCAATCAGGGCGGTTGCTAAGGCGAGTCTTTTCTTTCGTCTGGCGTTCACTGTTCTTTACTCCGGTTGGCTTTGAGGCGTTCTTCGCGTTGCATCTTCTTGGATATCTCGGTAAGGATCTTGCGCTTCTGGCGCAGGCTCACCACGATTAAGGTACCCAGTGCGAAGGCGGTTATGCCGTAAGATAGCCACACATAAAAGGCGTAGCCACCCATGTTAAAAAAATCTGCTAATGAATCGAACTGCATTATTTGACTCCTTCAGCTTGCGCGAGTTCCCTCACCCAGGGACGCATACCGTTTCTGGCAAGTATCTCGGCTCTGAAACGAATAAGCGTGATAGCGCCTATCATCAGGCCGAAACCGAAGATGTTGATCAGCAGTGGATATAACATCTCAGGTGCCATAGATGACTTCTCGGTGATCTTGATAGTCGCAGGCTGGTGTAGTGAGTTCCACCACTCTACCGAGTACTTGATGATAGGAATGTTGATCACGCCCACGATGGCCAGAATACCGGCGGCACGAGCGGCGAGTACCTTATCTTCGAAAGAGGCGTACAGAGAGATCACACCCAGGTAGAGGAATAGCAACACAAGTTCAGATGTCAGGCGAGCATCCCACACCCACCAGGTGCCCCACATAGGCTTACCCCAGGCAGCACCAGTGATCAGAGCGATAAAGGTGACAACGGCACCGATAGGCGCGATGGCCGCCGCTGCCCAGTCGGCAGACTTGATCTGCCATACCAGGCCGATAAAGGCCGAGGTTGCCATCGCCATGTAGGCTGACATCGACATAGAAGCCGCGGGTACGTGGATGAAGATGATGCGGTAACTGTCACCCTGCTGGTAATCTACCGGCGCAAACAACAGCCCCCAGATAGAACCCACACCAATAAACGCGATTGCAAGCGTCGCAAACCAAGGCAATAGCCTGCCAGAGAGGTTGTAGGCTTTTTGAGGGTCTGCGTAAGAATGTAGCCATTTCCACATATTAGTTAGTACTCACTCTTAGAGAGGCACCAATTGCAAAAGGTGCCAATATTAACGAACCGACCAGCATAGCGCCTATGATAGCGAGATGGCCGCTGTAGGGTAGATTTAGGCCAGCGGCATCGATGGCGCTGGTTGCAAAAATTAGAACCGGTATGTAAAGCGGCAGGATCAACAGACTCAGTAGCACGCCGCCCTTACGCAGACCGACGGTAAGCGCGACACCTATGGCGCCCAACAGGCTGAGTACGGGCGTGCCCAGTGCCAGGGTGGCCATCAATGCGCCATAGCTGTTGGCTTCCAGGTGCAGCAGCACGGCCAGTAGCGGGGCAACCAATATCAGTGGTACGCCTGTCAAGATCCAGTGGGCCAGCACTTTTGCCAATACCATGAGCGACAGTGGCTGTGGGCTGAGCAGCATCTGCTCCAGGCTACCATCGACAAAGTCTGCCTTAAACAGGCGCTCGAGTGACAGCATAGATGCCAGCAGGGCGGCTACCCAGATGATCCCCGGTGCTACGCGAGTCAGTACCTGAGGCTCGGGGCCAATGCCCAGCGGGAATAGGGTGACCACCAGGATAAAAAACAGCAAGGGATTGAAGATGTCACCCTTGTGACGAATTGCTATCTTAAGATCGCGTCTAAGCAGGGTGAAAAACGCTTGGGTGAAACTGATACCTTTATTCATTCACTGCACCTTTAAATAAAGCGGTAATCGAGGCGAATCTTACGGAGAATATCGTCACCGATAATGCTCATGTCCTGGTGGGTCGTCATGATGACACAGCCGCCGCTTTGAGCATGTTGTAAAAACAGGTGTTCCAATTCTTCGACGCCTTTCTTATCGATTGCAGTAAATGGTTCATCCAGTAGCCAGACCTTACAGTTGGTATGCCAGAGTCGGGCTAGGGCGGTACGACGATGTTGACCCGCCGACAAGTGACCGGCCAAGGCTTCCTCGAAGCCAGACAGGTTTACCTTAGCGAGGATCTGGTTGGTTTCGAAATCATCATACCCGCTGATTCTTAAATTGAAGTTAAGATTCTCTTCTGCGGTTAACTCGCTTTTTACACCTGCAAGGTGGCCCAGATACAAAAGATCGTCATTGTATTCGTCGCGGCAGCGGGTGATGTCAGTACCCTTGTACTTGGCTTCGCCGGCGTAGGGACGCGACAGGCCGGCGAGGATCCTCAGCAGGCTGGTTTTACCGGCGCCATTAGGGCCTTCGATTTGAACTATCTCACCCGCTTGGATATCAAAGCTCAGCTCATCGAAGAGAATTCGCTCTTCGCGGATACAAGTCAAGTTATCGGCTGATACCAGTGTTGTTGCTGTTTTTTCTTCTACCACTGAACCCTCTATCTCAAGCCTGATGTAAACATAAGCGATATTAACATAATCCCCTTGAGGGGTTTAGTCTTGCTATCTGATTAGTGTCAGCAATTTGATATGCTTCCAAAAAGTAAAACCTTTTCGTCATTGAGATTGAACTTTTTCAACAATTGCTAATGTATCAGGTAACTCGGGCACCTATAACATGTTGAACCATCAAATTCTGATATTAATCACAAAAAGGTGAGATTTGTTGAAGTTTGATGTATCCTAGGGCCGCTATAGAATAAGTCTGCCCCAGTTTAGGGTGGCATAGAGCTCTGTTAATATTTGCATTAGGAACATTGAACATGAAAAAACTGTTAGCATTGTCTGCAGTGGCTGCATTGACCTTGTCTGCAAACACTTTTGCACAAGAAGGTGAAGCTGTATATAACAAGGCATGCCATGTATGCCACAGTATGGGTGTCGCCGGTGCCCCTAAAGCTCATGATGCAGCTGCATGGGAGCCTCGTTTAGCGAAAGGCCTAGACGCACTAGTAGGTAGTGTTAAGACTGGTCTGAACGCTATGCCACCAGGTGGTATGTGCACAGATTGTACCGACGAAGATTACAAGAACGCTATCGAGTTCATGTCTAAGTAATTTGACTTCGTTGAAAAAAGCCGACCTTATGGTCGGTTTTTTTATGCCTATCGCTAAGTAGTTTTTAATAAAGAGGCTCTCGCGATCAAGACAGGTGAGCAATAAAAAAGCCGGCTAATGCCGGCTTTTCTGTGCGATACGGAACCTGATTTATTGAATCGGTAATATTGGACCGAGATTACTGCACCAGAGTATCAATCACCAGCTTAGCGGTTGAACCCACATCCATGGTTTCCAGACGGCCCTGTAGATCGCCAGGCTGCGCCTTAACCGAACCATGCTTAGAGAGCACGGCGATCACTTCAACTTGTTTGGCATCGCTCAGCTTGATATCGCCGCCCATGCCGGTGCTGTCATCTAAGGTGATAGAGACAGGCAGAGATTTCGCCGATACCTTAGTCGCCGCTAGCGGTACCTTAGGGCCTTGAGTGTTACGGGCAAAGATAAACAGCATATCGCTACCGCTGACATTCTCTGCCAGCTCGGGTGCGATAGACACATCTATGGTTACCGTCTTACCGGTAGTGGCCTTGGCCTGCTGATGAGTCGCATCGTTAGGCATCTCGCCAGTTTCAGCTTGCATTCTCATCTTGGCGCTCTCGATGGCATTGATGATGGCGCTACGGTCCACATCGCTTCTGTCGCTATCGAGAATGATCTGCCAGGCATCGATCGCCTTCTTATATTGGGCGCTGAAGAAGGCATCCATACCGACAAGCAGTAGGGTAGAAGGATCTTCAGGATCTAATGCCAATGACTGGTCGATAATGGCCTGTACTGCAGGGGTGATTCTTTGGTTGGCCTTGTAGTACATGGCCGTGGCCTTAGGACCAAGCAGTTCGGCGTGGGTACCCACTAGCTCCATCGCCTTGTCGAATGCTTTTACCGCATCGTCATAACGGTTGGCGCTGATGTAGGCATGGCCAAGGCTAAACAACAGCTGGCTGTTTTCTGGCTCGGCTTGCAGCTGTGATTCCATCATCTGAATGCGCTGGGTCATGATCTGGGCGGCATCCATTCCTGCGTGTGGATTGTCGGGAACCGCCTTGTCCAGGTTGGCATAGGCACCTAGGTTGGCATAGAAGTAGCCAGAAACACCTAGCACCACCACAGACATCAGGGTTGGCCAGAGTAGGCTCTTAGGCTTGATCTGACCGACCAGAGATTCATCTTCGCCCTGTTTCATGTCCTGTAGCAGACTGATCTCGAGCTCTTTCTTTAGCGCGTTAAATTCATCTTGATCCAGCAGCTCATCCTCAAGTTCCTTCTCCAGGGTCGCCAGGCGATTGTTAAAAAGTTCGAGGTTGGTGGCCTTACGCACACCGGCTTCTTCGGCCTGCAGCATCTTTTGCTGGCGGAAGTGTGGAAACCAAATCAGCACTAGGCTGACTAATACAAAAAGCGCAATAAAAATCCAGAGTGTGGTCATTATTTCTTTTTCACATTAGTTGCAGGAATGCGGGGATGCCGCGCGATATAGGGATCAGATTATACGGAAAGATTATTCATTGAACAGTAATATAAGGGTTTCCAGCCGTTAAATACTGATACTTTTGCACTGGTTCACAGTTCGATTCTATTTTCAAAAATTGGCTGAAACTTAAGTTTCAAACAAGGGTCAGAGCATAAAATCTGCCAGTTTATAACAATTGTAACCCTGCGTTTCTGTTCGCAAGAATGAGACAGGTCACCCAGAATTGTGCGAAAGAGGCAGACAGATACAATAGCAAATACTAAAATGACTCAAATTTTGTACCTTGAGTTGTGTGAATTGCAAACTCTGGTGAATTAGGCGAAGCTAATGCTTCGGCTAGTTCTCATATAGGACTGAGGAAACCCCATGATCCCTGAATTAGGACACTTTTCGTTGATAATAGGATTGGCATTCGCCTTTCTATTGGCCAGCGTCCCCTTAATCGGTGTTGCTCGCAAAGATCAATATCTGGTGCGTTATGCCTGGCCGTTGAGTTACGGCATGTTTTTCTTTATCGCTCTCTCCGTCATCGTCCTGGGTTATAGCTTTGCCGTCGACGATTTCTCTGTAGCCTATGTTGCACACCACTCAAACTCTCAGCTGCCGATCTTCTTCAAGATCGCTGCCGTATGGGGTGGCCATGAAGGCTCCTTACTCTTCTGGGTGTTTGCCCTGTCTGTCTGGACGGCTGCGGTTGCCTTCTTCAGTAAGGGGTTAGAAGAGGTCTTTACCGCACGCGTACTCGCTATTCTGGCGATGATAGTAATAGGCTTCTGTCTCTTCATGCTGCTGACTTCTAGCCCATTTGAGCGCCTGTTCCCGATTCCTATGGAGGGACGCGACCTTAACCCTATGCTGCAGGACGTGGGACTCATCTTCCACCCACCTATGCTGTACCTTGGCTATGTTGGTTTCTCGGTGAGTTTTGCCTTCGCCATCGCCGCGCTCATGGGCGGACGTCTCGATTCTGCCTGGGCACGTTGGAGCCGTCCTTGGACCCTGGCTGCGTGGATCTTCCTGACAGGCGGTATCTCGCTCGGTTCTTGGTGGGCATATTACGAGCTAGGCTGGGGCGGCTGGTGGTTCTGGGATCCCGTCGAAAACGCGTCATTCATGCCTTGGCTGATCGGTACAGCTCTGCTGCACTCAGTGATCGTGACCGAGAAGCGTGCAACTTTCCGTAACTGGACGGTACTCCTCTCTATCTTCGCATTCTCTCTGAGTCTGCTAGGTACCTTTATCGTTCGTTCAGGTGTACTGACCTCGGTGCACTCATTCGCGGCGGATCCTAGCCGTGGTATGTTTATCCTCTTGCTGCTGGGTCTCGCCATCGGCGGATCGCTGACGCTATTTGCCTTCCGCGCAAGCGATATGAAGAGCCCTGCGCGTTTCGAGCTGATGTCGAAAGAAACCATGCTGCTGGTAGGTAACATCCTGCTTACCGTAGCTTGTGGTACCGTGCTGCTGGGCACACTCTACCCACTGCTGATCGATGCCCTCAATATGGGTAAAATCTCTGTAGGCCCACCATACTTCAACGCAGTATTCGTGCCGATTGCACTCGTGCTGTTTGCCTTCATGGGTATTGGCCCTAGCATCCGCTGGAAGCGTGCTAAGGCAGGTGAACTCAGGGCCAAGCTGCTGGTGCCTGCCATCGTCTCTGCCGTTATCGGTGTGGCGACGCCTTTCCTGGTGGACGGCAAGTTTAATGCTTGGGTGATGTTCGGTATTGGCCTGGCCGCTTGGGTAACAGTTGCTACGCTGCGTGCCGCCTACGACATCATGCAGTCTAAAGATGGTCTCAGCCTGGCGCGTATGGGGCGCAGCCAGCTGGGTATGATCATCGCTCACTTAGGTATCGCGGTTTCTGTGGTCGGCGCCACCATGGTGTCTAACTACTCGATCGAGAAGAGTGTTCGCATGGGCCCTGGTATCACCCAGGAGCTGGCGGGCTATAGCTTCCATTATATCGAGACTAAGAATGTTGTCGGTCCTAACTATACCGCCCAGCAGGGTCAGGTCGAAGTGACCAAAGACGGTGAGTTCATTACTCTGCTTAAACCAGATCGTCGTCAGTACAACGTACGTACCATGGATATGACAGAGGCGGGCATCGATTGGGGACTGTTCCGCGATCTCTATATCACCATGGGCGATCCTATCAGTCGTACCGAGTTTGCCGTGCGTCTGAACTACAAGCCATTCGTGCGCTGGTTATGGTTCGGTAGCATCTTCATGATGGTAGGCGGTCTGTTCGCCGCGTCTGATAAGCGTTACCGCAGAGCCAAGGCGACCGAAACAGCTGGCGAAAAAGCCAAACAAGCAAAATTAGCAACCGCATAACTTGAATTGGGGCAAGTATGAAGAAAAGGCTAGTATTATTTATTCCTTTGATTCTGTTTTTGGTGATGGGAGTGTTCCTCTATAAGGGACTCTTCCTGAATCCGCAGCAGCTAGATTCTGCATTAGAAGGAAAGCCGGTGCCGGCTTTCCAACTGCAAAAGCTTGAAGATGCCAATGAGATCATTACCAATGACAGCATCAAGGGTCAGGTTTCATTGCTGAACGTGTGGGCCACCTGGTGTCCTTCATGTAAATATGAGCATCCTTACCTGATGCGTTTGGCAAGACAGAACATCTTGCCTATCTATGGCATCAACTATCGCGACGAGCGTGCCATGGCGATCCGTGAGCTGAGCCGCGAGGGCGATCCTTACACCAAGAATATCTTTGACCATGACGGACGTTTAGGTCTGGATCTTGGAGTTTACGGTGCGCCCGAGAGCTATCTGGTGGATCACAACGGTATCATCCGCTTCCGTTATGCCGGTCCTATCGATATGCGTGTCTGGAATGAGACACTCTATCCTATGATTCAAGAGTTACAGGCTCAGGCTAAAGCTGAGGGAGCATCTTAATGAAGACCTTAGTCGGGTTTATTACCGCAATACTGTTATCTTTCTCGCTGGTGGGCGCCGCGATGGCGACCCCAGTGGATACCTATGAGTTTAAGTCGGTAGATAACCAGAAACGAGCCCTCGAACTGGCTCACTCGCTGCGTTGTCCTCAGTGTCAAAACCAGAACCTGATCGATTCCAATTCACCTGTGGCGCAAGATCTGCGACTCGAAGTCTATCAAATGGTCGATGCCGGTAAGGGCGACGAAGAGATTATCGAGTTCATGACCAGTCGTTACGGTGAGTTCGTCCTCTATAAGCCACGCATGGAAGCTAAGACTTACATCTTATGGCTAGGGCCAATCGCGCTATTGCTGGTGGGCTTAGTGATCGGCTTTATCTTCGTTAGACAGCAGCGTATCAGCAATGCCGTCGATCAAGAGATCAGCGCCGAGGAGCAAGCCGAGTTGGATAGACTGCTCAAGCGAGACGATAAATGAAGTCAAAGTTAGCCACGGCGCTGCTGTCGGCGGCTCTCGCCTTAGGCGGATATGCCGCCAGCGTGCAAGCCTATCCCGGCATGCAGAAGAAGCAAGGCGGTGAGGTGCAGTCGAGTGTCGATCTGATAAACGTGTTGCCAAAAGCCTATCCCATAGATCCTGTGCCCTTTAAGGATGCCCAGGGAAAGTCGATTGACTTTAGTCAGTATCGCGGCCAGGTAGTAATGGTCAACATGTGGGCCACCTGGTGTCCCCCTTGTGTGCGTGAGCTGCCGGCTATAGATCGCTTCAAAGGCAAATTCGATCCTAAACAGTTTCGTGTCCTACCGATATCGATCGATATGAATGGCAAGGAGAAGGTCGAACCCTTCCTGGCCTCTCTGGGGATGGATAAGTTCGAGACTTACTATGATCCACAGCAGCAGCTGGGTCAGGTCTTCCCCCTAGATACGATTCCGGCGACCTTTATTCTCAATCAGCAGGGCGAATTGATCGCTTTCGTCAGAACATTTGTCGACTGGGATGATGAGAAAGCGGTGAAATTGATCGAGAGCTTTATCGCGTCAGAGACTCAAAAATAGTAAAACACGGCAATATTGGCCGCAAATCATACGAAAAAGATCGCAATTGCCTAAAAGATCGGCATGCGATCTTTTTTTTGAAAAAAGCCCTTGCGCAAAAGATTTGGCTCCCTATAATGCGCTCCCACTGACACGGCAAACGGCGCTACTTACCAAGTGAGTAAGCAACCAAGGTCGAGTCAAGGCGATAAGCGGTTCGAGTTTTTAAGCCGGTAGTTACAGCGCGAAAGCACAGTAATTAACCACTTAAAAATCTTTTGAAAAAAGCGCTTGACGTCGACAGGGAGAAGCGTAGAATACGCAGCCCTAGCCCGCTGGAGTCCAGTATGAGGCAAACGTTCTTTAACAAGATAAAACAAGAAATCTGTGTGGGCGCTCACAGGTATTGAGTTAATCGAAAACGATTTAAATCTCAATGCAACGATGAGTGTTCATAGCAATATGTACAAACATATGGATGATTCTTCCGAGTCATTTATATGAATCAGAATTCATTGAGTCGATTCTTTACTCTTTATTGAGTGAGAGTCAAAAAAACTTTTAATTGAAGAGTTTGATCATGGCTCAGATTGAACGCTGGCGGCAGGCCTAACACATGCAAGTCGAGCGGTAACATTTCAAAAGCTTGCTTTTGAAGATGACGAGCGGCGGACGGGTGAGTAATGCCTAGGGAACTGCCCAGTCGAGGGGGATAACAGTTGGAAACGACTGCTAATACCGCATACGCCCTACGGGGGAAAAGAGGGGCTCTTCGGACCTTCTGCGATTGGATGTACCTAGGTGGGATTAGCTAGTAGGTGAGGTAATGGCTCACCTAGGCGACGATCCCTAGCTGTTCTGAGAGGATGATCAGCCACACTGGGACTGAGACACGGCCCAGACTCCTACGGGAGGCAGCAGTGGGGAATATTGCACAATGGGCGCAAGCCTGATGCAGCCATGCCGCGTGTGTGAAGAAGGCCTTCGGGTTGTAAAGCACTTTCAGCGAGGAGGAAAGGTTAACGGTTAATACCCGTTAGCTGTGACGTTACTCGCAGAAGAAGCACCGGCTAACTTCGTGCCAGCAGCCGCGGTAATACGAGGGGTGCAAGCGTTAATCGGAATTACTGGGCGTAAAGCGTACGCAGGCGGTTGATTAAGCGAGATGTGAAAGCCCCGGGCTTAACCTGGGAACTGCATTTCGAACTGGTCAACTAGAGTCTTGTAGAGGGGGGTAGAATTTCAGGTGTAGCGGTGAAATGCGTAGAGATCTGAAGGAATACCGGTGGCGAAGGCGGCCCCCTGGACAAAGACTGACGCTCAGGTACGAAAGCGTGGGGAGCAAACAGGATTAGATACCCTGGTAGTCCACGCCGTAAACGATGTCTACTCGGAATTTGGTGTCTTGAACACTGGGTTCTCAAGCTAACGCATTAAGTAGACCGCCTGGGGAGTACGGCCGCAAGGTTAAAACTCAAATGAATTGACGGGGGCCCGCACAAGCGGTGGAGCATGTGGTTTAATTCGATGCAACGCGAAGAACCTTACCTACTCTTGACATCCAGAGAACTTTCCAGAGATGGATTGGTGCCTTCGGGAACTCTGAGACAGGTGCTGCATGGCTGTCGTCAGCTCGTGTTGTGAAATGTTGGGTTAAGTCCCGCAACGAGCGCAACCCTTATCCTTACTTGCCAGCGGGTAATGCCGGGAACTTTAGGGAGACTGCCGGTGATAAACCGGAGGAAGGTGGGGACGACGTCAAGTCATCATGGCCCTTACGAGTAGGGCTACACACGTGCTACAATGGTCGGTACAGAGGGTTGCGAAGCCGCGAGGTGGAGCTAATCTCACAAAGCCGGTCGTAGTCCGGATTGGAGTCTGCAACTCGACTCCATGAAGTCGGAATCGCTAGTAATCGTGGATCAGAATGCCACGGTGAATACGTTCCCGGGCCTTGTACACACCGCCCGTCACACCATGGGAGTGGGCTGCACCAGAAGTAGATAGCTTAACCTTCGGGAGGGCGTTTACCACGGTGTGGTTCATGACTGGGGTGAAGTCGTAACAAGGTAGCCCTAGGGGAACCTGGGGCTGGATCACCTCCTTACCTATACGATTGAATTGATATTTGTTGAGTGTTCACACAGATAACTTGTTCTTGTTAGAGCGAGTGGCACGTCCGAGCGACGATGCTTGTTCTTTAAAAATTTGGAAAGCTGATAGTGTTAATGTGAAAGGGATGGCGATTTATCGCTGTTTGTAGCATTAGCGCGAAAAATAATTGAGTTCTCAAAACACACTTTAATCAAGTGACTTGAGTATTCTTTTGGCGAAAGTAGAAACCGTTAGTTGCGATGCGACTCAGATGAAACTCATTTGGGTTGTATGGTTAAGTGACTAAGCGTATACGGTGGATGCCTTGGCAGTCAGAGGCGATGAAGGACGTAGTAACTTGCGAAAAGCGTTGGCGAGCTAGTAACAAGCATTTGAGCTAACGATGTCCGAATGGGGAAACCCGGCACCATAAGGTGTCATCATTAAGTGAATACATAGCTTAATGAGGCGAACGAGGGGAACTGAAACATCTAAGTACCCTTAGGAAAAGAAATCAACCGAGATTCCCCTAGTAGCGGCGAGCGAACGGGGATTAGCCCTTAAGCCTAGAGGGTGTTAGTGGAATGTGTTGGAAAGCACAGCGATACAGGGTGATAGCCCCGTACATGAAAACTAACTTTAGGTGAAAACGAGTAGGACGGGACACGTGATATCTTGTTCGAATATGGGGGGACCATCCTCCAAGGCTAAATACTCCTGACTGACCGATAGTGAACCAGTACCGTGAGGGAAAGGCGAAAAGAACCCCTGTGAGGGGAGTGAAATAGAACCTGAAACCGTATACGTACAAGCAGTGGGAGCGGTTCTTGAGACCGTGACTGCGTACCTTTTGTATAATGGGTCAGCGACTTACATTTTGTAGCGAGGTTAAGCGAATAGCGGAGCCGTAGGGAAACCGAGTGTTAACTGCGCGTTTAGTTGCAAGGTGTAGACCCGAAACCCGGTGATCTAGCCATGGGCAGGTTGAAGGTTGAGTAACATCAACTGGAGGACCGAACACACGTATGTTGAAAAATGCGGTGATGACTTGTGGCTGGGGGTGAAAGGCCAATCAAACCGGGAGATATCTGGTTCTCCTCGAAAGCTATTTAGGTAGCGCCTCGAGCGAATACCATTGGGGGTAGAGCACTGTTAAGGCTAGGGGGTCATCCCGACTTACCAACCCTTTGCAAACTCCGAATACCAATGAGTACTACTCGGGAGACACACGGCGGGTGCTAACGTCCGTCGTGAAAAGGGAAACAACCCAGACCATCAGCTAAGGTCCCAAAGTTATTGCTAAGTGGGAAACGATGTGGGAAGGCTTAGACAGCTAGGATGTTGGCTTAGAAGCAGCCATCATTTAAAGAAAGCGTAATAGCTCACTAGTCGAGTCGGCCTGCGCGGAAGATATAACGGGGCTAAGCAATACACCGAAGCTATGGGTACTAGCGCTTGCGCTAGTGCGGTAGAGGAGCGTTCTGTAAGCCGTTGAAGGTGAAGGGGTAACCCACGCTGGAGGTATCAGAAGTGCGAATGCTGACATGAGTAACGATAAAGGGGGTGAAAAACCTCCTCGCCGAAAGACCAAGGGTTCCTGTCCAACGTTAATCGGGGCAGGGTGAGTCGACCCCTAAGGCGAGGCCGAAAGGCGTAGTCGATGGGAAACGGGTTAATATTCCCGTACTTCTGCTAACTGCGATGGAGAGACGGAGAAGGCTAGGCTAGCGCGGCGTTGGTTGTCCGCGTTTAAGGCTGTAGGTAGGGTACTTAGGCAAATCCGGGTACCTAATACTGAGAGTTGATGACGAGTCACTACGGTGATGAAGTAGTTGATGCCATGCTTCCAGGAAAATCTTCTAAGCTTCAGGTTAGTAGGAATCGTACCCCAAACCGACACAGGTGGTCGGGTAGAGAATACCAAGGCGCTTGAGAGAACTCGGCTGAAGGAACTAGGCAAAATGGTACCGTAACTTCGGGAGAAGGTACGCTCCTGTTGGTGATGAGACTTGCTCTCTAAGCTGACGGGAGTCGCAGATACCAGGTGGCTGCAACTGTTTATCAAAAACACAGCACTGTGCAAACTCGCAAGAGGAAGTATACGGTGTGACGCCTGCCCGGTGCCGGAAGGTTAATTGATTGGGTTATCTTCGGAGAAGCTCATGATCGAAGCCCCGGTAAACGGCGGCCGTAACTATAACGGTCCTAAGGTAGCGAAATTCCTTGTCGGGTAAGTTCCGACCTGCACGAATGGCGTAATGATGGCCACGCTGTCTCCAGCCGAGACTCAGTGAAGTTGAAATTGCGGTGAAGATGCCGTATACCCGCGGCTAGACGGAAAGACCCCGTGAACCTTTACTATAGCTTGGCACTGAACATTGACCCTACATGTGTAGGATAGGTGGGAGACTTTGAAGCGGGAACGCCAGTTCTCGTGGAGTCATCCTTGAAATACCACCCTTGTAGTGTTGATGTTCTAACTCTGGCCCCTGAATCGGGGTTGAGGACAGTGCCTGGTGGGTAGTTTGACTGGGGCGGTCTCCTCCCAAAGAGTAACGGAGGAGCACGAAGGTTGGCTAAGTACGGTCGGACATCGTACGGTTAGTGCAATGGCATAAGCCAGCTTAACTGCGAGACATACACGTCGAGCAGGTGCGAAAGCAGGTCATAGTGATCCGGTGGTTCTGAATGGAAGGGCCATCGCTCAACGGATAAAAGGTACTCCGGGGATAACAGGCTGATACCGCCCAAGAGTTCATATCGACGGCGGTGTTTGGCACCTCGATGTCGGCTCATCACATCCTGGGGCTGAAGTCGGTCCCAAGGGTATGGCTGTTCGCCATTTAAAGTGGTACGCGAGCTGGGTTCAGAACGTCGTGAGACAGTTCGGTCCCTATCTGCCGTGGGCGTTGGATGATTGAAGGGAGCTGCTCCTAGTACGAGAGGACCGGAGTGGACGAACCGCTGGTGTTCGGGTTGTCATGCCAATGGCATTGCCCGGTAGCTACGTTCGGAATCGATAACCGCTGAAAGCATCTAAGCGGGAAGCGAGCCCTAAGATGAGTCATCCCTAGACCTTTAAGGTCTCTAAAGAGCCGTCCGAGACTAGGACGTTGATAGGCAGGGTGTGTAAGCGTTGTGAGGCGTTGAGCTAACCTGTACTAATGACTCGTGAGGCTTAACCATACAACCCAAAAGGGTTTTACTGCAAAGTAAGTAATGGTTTACGAAAATCAAAAGAATACAAAAGTACTTGATTGAAGTCCGAACTCAAATTGACTCTTAAATAAAGAGTACAGCTTTCCGAATTTCCAAATTTGTCTGGAAACCATAGCATTGTGGTCCCACCTGATCCCATCCCGAACTCAGAAGTGAAACGCAATCGCGCCGATGGTAGTGTGGGGTCTCCCCATGTGAGAGTAGGTCATTTCCAGGCGCCTAATTTAGTATCCCGCGTAAGCGTGTTACTAAAGGAGCGGTAGTTCAGTTGGTTAGAATACCGGCCTGTCACGCCGGGGGTCGCGGGTTCGAGTCCCGTCCGCTCCGCCAACATCAAGATGAAAGCCTCTGCAGTAATGCAGAGGCTTTTTTCGTTTTTGGCTTTCGAAAAACTCAAACACTTTTCGACTTACGCTTATCGAATTGCTTGCCTGGTTACCCGTTAAAAATCTTACTTATTAGGGCTGATTCACAGCTAGTCGCCTATCTGCATTTCTCGCTTGTGATGGTGGCCGAGATCGCTGGTCCGCCGCTGCCATCTGCCTTTTGCGGAGTATATTGATATTTGAGCTCTTCGAAGTTAAGGGTGATGTTCTCGGTGAGGCGATCTTCTCCGCCTGAGCCGCCGGTAGACAGGCTGGAGACCCATACGTCACGTAATTCGATCACTATATACTCCAGGGGCGTGCCACCCGCCTTGCGCACCGTCAGTGTCGCTCTAGGGTATTGCATGTGGCTCATCTGGTTCATGAGGAGCTGGGGTGAGGCGCTATCCACATACTTGGTCACACTAATATCTTGAATGCAGGTGCGTCGCATGTCGCTGCTTGCCCCCCAAGACCAGGCGAGTACATCGATCTCGTTGCGGTGCTGCGCGTCCAGGCTCTCGCCATCGACGCCATCTATCTTGAGAAACATATCCGTAGCCGCGTTCAGCGACAAGGAGCTGAGCGCTAATAGGCCCATGGCCGCGAGTTTATACATAATCATTCTACCTATTGCCGAATTGGGTTAATTATTTATTGAGTCTAGTTTGCATTTAGAAATGGGTTCGTTTTTGCTTAGAACTAAAGAATCTGTAAACACCGCATAACGCCCAGTAGCATGAATATCGAGCGAGCCGCAAGATTGTCTATTGCTATTCCACGCGGCCTTACCTACCTTATGGCCAAGTGAAATGGCTTAGTTTCAAAGGATGGATATGAAAATAGAAATGATCTGCACCGGTGAAGAGGTGTTGTCCGGACAGATAGTCGATACCAATGCGGCATGGGCGGCAAATGCCTTGATGGACCACGGCATAGAGATGCAGCAGCGGATCACGGTAGGCGATAGATTGGACGATCTGGTCGAGGTGTTTCGCCAGCGTAGCGAGCACGCCGATGTCATCCTGGTCAATGGCGGGCTCGGCCCGACCAGCGATGATATGTCTTCCGAGGCGATGGCCATTGCCAAGGGCGAGCCTCTGGTCGAGTGCACCCTGTGGCGGGAGCGTATTCAAGAGTGGTTTACCCGTAACGGTCGACACATGCCAGAGAGCAATCTCAAACAGGCGATGTTACCCGCTTCGGCCATCATGGTGGACAATCCTGTGGGCACGGCCTGTGGTTTTCGCGTCAAACTCAATAGTGCCTGGCTCTTCTTTACTCCCGGTGTGCCTTTCGAGTTTAAGAAGATGGTGACCGACCAGTTCATTCCTTTTGTGGAGCAGATCGCCGATAGCCATGTCGAAGTCGAGGTGCAGAAGCTGCTGACCATAGGTCAGGGGGAATCGGCACTGGCCGATAAGCTAGAGGGTATGCCTTTACCGGATGGCCTGACCCTGGGCTATCGCTCCTTCATGCCCTATATCGAGATTAAGTTGTTTGCCCGAGGGGAAGCAGCCATTGGCGAATTAGACAGGGTGAAGGGCGAGGTGCTTGCTCGTCTAGGCGATGCGGTCGTCGGCCACAACGTTACCTCGCTGGCACAGGTGATCCACAACGGGCTGCTGGCTTCGGGTAAGCGTTTAAGTATTGCCGAGTCCTGTACCGGCGGCATGATCGCCAACAATCTAGTGGCCTTTGCCGGCAGCTCCAATTACCTGGATCAGGGGCTGGTGACTTATAGCAACGAGTCTAAGGTGCGCGTATTGGGGGTTAAGCCTGCGACCCTGGATGACCATGGGGCAGTCTCTATTACCACGGTTGAGGAGATGGCCAAGGGGGCAAGAAGCCTGCTGGACAGCGACTATGCCCTGGCGACCAGTGGCATTGCCGGACCCGATGGTGGCAGCGAGGCAAAGCCGGTTGGCACTGTGGCGATCGCCTTGGCGACTCGGCAAGGTGTCTATAGCCAGATGCTTAAGTTCCCGGCGCGTTCCCGCGAGTTGGTGCGGCAACTGAGCACGGCCGTTGCCTTGGATATGCTAAGGCGTGAGTTGCAGGAGTCGCCAGTTCTGGTGGACTATTCCTCTTATCCGCGATTTGCAAGATAGACTAGATAAGGCGCCAAGCATAATGGCGCCTTAAATAGAGTTGATTATGTGCTGAGGTTAATCTTTAAAGATAAGGTTAATCTTGCCCGGAACGACCTGGATACGTTTGGTCATCTCGGCGACAAGCGCCTGATTACCCTCTTGGGTATCGAGCACATACACAGGTTGGGTCTCGAGGAAGTGGGTCATGAATCCCATGATCTGAGGACTCACCTGGCCTATGGCCTGCTCGAGATCCTTTGGGTTAGATCTCAGGTTGACCAGGGTAAGGTCCTTAAGATAGAGACTGTGCTGGTCGGCATCATACCAAGGCTTGGCTTCGAACTCGGCCGTCATGGTGGCATTGAGCGGCATCAGCGGGTTGGCCACCTTGATAAGACTGTTAGCCGTGATCGCCATGGTGTCGGCCTTGTGGCCAAGCTTGACCTTCACATCATTGATCTTCATCTCTATGCCAAAGAAACGATTGCCCTCTTTGACCTCGAAATGCATCTCGTCGTTCAGGTAGTTGGTGAGCTGGCGCTCGCTGATGCTGTATTGACTGACACATGCAGTCAAACTCAGCATCAGCACGCCTATTAGGGCTAGGCTTTTCATTAACCCGTGTTTCTCATGCCCGCCGCCACGCCTGCGATGGTGAGCATCAGTGCCAACTCGACATTGCTTGATCCAGCCTGCTCCTTACGGGTACGCGCCAGGAGTTCGGCCTGGAGGAAGTTGAGCGGGTCGATATAGGGATTACGTAGCTCTACCGACTCACGATTCCATGGAGTATGCGACATCAGGGCGTCGGACTGGGTCAGCTCCAAGACCACCTTGATCCCTGTCGCCATACGGCTACGTAGGGCTTCGCCGAGATGATGTAGCTCTTGCGGCACCAGGCAGGTCTCATAGTACTTAGCCAGGTTAGGTTCGGCCTTGGCGTAGACCATCTCTAGCATGGAGATGCGTGTCTCGAAGAAGGGCCATTGCTGCTCCATCTCCCTTAACAGGGCGAGTTCGCCACGGTCGGCAGCCTGTTGCAGCGCCTCGCCGGCGCCTAGCCAAGCAGGGAGCATTAAGCGGTTTTGCGACCAGGCGAAGATCCAGGGGATCGCACGCAGGCTCTCGATACCACCATCCACCCGACGTTTCGCGGGGCGGCTACCTAGCGGTAGCTTACCGAGCTCGACTTCAGGGGTGGCCGCGCGGAAGTAAGCGACAAAATCTGGCTCCTCACGCACTATGGCGCGATAGGCGGTGACTGAGTCACTGGCGAGTCGCTCCATCGCCTCGCGCCACTCTGGCTTAGGTTCTGGTGGCGGCAGCAGGGTGGCCTCCATCACGGCCGAGGTATAGAGCGCCAGGCTCTGCACTGCCAGCTTAGGCAGGCCGAACTTGAAGCGGATCATCTCGCCTTGCTCTGTCACCCTGATGCGGCCATCTACCGATCCCGGTGGCTGCGATAAGATCGCCTTGTGGGCTGGTCCGCCGCCGCGGCCTATGGTGCCACCACGGCCGTGGAACAGGGTGAGTTTGATGTCTGCCTGGTTACAGACCTTAACCAGTTTTTCCTGCGCACTGTATTGTGCCCAGGCGGCCGCCATTACGCCGGCATCTTTAGCCGAGTCTGAGTAGCCTATCATCACCTCCTGGCTGCCTTTGCAGTAGCCGCGGTACCAGTCGATGGCGAATAGCGCCGAGATACAGCTGGCGGCGTTGTTGAGATCTTCTAAGGTCTCGAACAGTGGCACCACCCGCATCGGATGCTGATATCCTGCCTCTTTCAATAGCAGGAGCACAGTCAATACATCCGACGGCTGGCTCGCCATGGAGATGACATAGGAGCCCAGGGCCTTAGGCGACTGGCTGGCGATCAATCTGACCGTGCCGATCACCTCGGCGACCTCGGCACTCGGTTCCCAGTTATGGGGGATCAGCGGACGCTTGCCGCTTAGTTCCCGCAGCAGGAAGGCCTGTTTCTCATGCTCGTCCCAGTGGTCGAAGTCGCCAAGGCCCAGGTAACGGGTCAGCTCGGCGATGACATCGCTATGGCGCTGGGCATCCTGGCGGATATCCAGGCGCAACATATGGATACCGAAGCAGGCCAGACGACGCAGCATATCCAGCAGCAGACCATTGGCGATCAGGCTCATGCCCGACTCGGTCAGGCTGCGATAGAGCAGGCTCAAGGGCTGTTTGAGATCATCCTCATGCCAGATAAGGCTATCGAGATCCACCTCGGGTGAATGCCCCTCGAGGCGGGCATTTAGGTAATCTATGGTGTCGCGTAGCTTCTGTCTTAGCTCCCGCAGCACCACGCGGTATGGCTCGTGGCTGTTGTCTGTGAGGGCCAGTAGTTCCTCGTTGGCCTCCTCCATCGACAGTTCGTTGACCAGCAAGACCACATCTTTGAGGTAGAGGCGCGCCGCCGTGTGACGGTTGCGATCCAATACTTCCTGGGTGACCTTGGCGGTGACGAAGGGATTGCCGTCGCGGTCGCCGCCCATCCAGCTGGAGAAGCGGATGGGTGCTATGTCGCTGGGTAGCTGCTTGCCGGTGCGCTCTTCGACCTGTTCGTTGAGCTGGCGCAGAAAGTCGGGAATGGCCTGCCAGAGTGACGCCTCTATGGTGCTCAGTCCCCAGCGGGCTTCGTCCACCGGCGTTGGGCGCTCGTGGCGTATCTCGTTGGTGTGCCAGATCTGGGCGATAAGCTGTCTGAGTCTGAGGTGATTCTGTTTCTTCTCGCGCTCGGTGAGCTGAGGGTTCTCCATGGTGGCGAGACAATCGACCACGGCGGAGTATTTCTGGATCAGGGTGCGACGCGAGATCTCGGTCGGGTGCGCCGTGAGTACCAGATCGATATCCAGCGTCTGCAGACACTCGAGCATCTTATCTTGGTCAATGCGCCCATTTAGCATGCGCCCCAGGAGTTGATCCACAGGATCGGGCACGCAGACCAGCTCGTCACAGTTGCGGCTGATGGTATGGAACTGCTCGGCGATATTGGCTAGGTTGAGAAACTGGTTGAAGGCCTTGGCAAATGGTACCAACTCTTCGTCGGGTAAGGCGGCCAGTAGGGTAAGCATCTGTTCCCTGGCAGTATCGTTGCCTTGGCGTGAGCTCTTGGCCAGGTGTCTGATTTGTTCAATCTTATCTAAAAAGGGCTCGTCCATGTGTGTGCGAATAGTATCGCCTAATATTTGGCCTAATGTGCCCACATTGGATCGCAGCGACGCGTACATATCTGTCATAAATGCTCCATACCCACGAGTTAATCAATCACCATACCTAGGCTATCAGGTTTAGGTCAATACGGCATATCTTCATATCGTATGCTTATGTGTTCTATATCACCTTGCATGAATTTTTTATGGCGCCTTTATGCAGGCGTGGTAAATCAACTGTTTTAGCAAGTCGACGGTTTTGTTTATGTAGGCGGTGTCCAGGTACTCATCTGGCTGATGTGCTTGCTCTATGCTGCCCGGTCCCCAGACTAAGGTTTGACAGCCCAGTTGTTGAATATAGGGAGCCTCGGTCGCATAGTTGACTACCTCGGGGGCCTGATTCGATAGCTGGGCGACCAGCTGTGACCATTGCGCATCTGCCTGTCCCGCGAAGGGCTGGGAGCCGGGATAGAGCTGGCTTATGCTGATGGCGCCAGGATAGCGCTGACTCAGCTCGGCGAGATATTGGGTCAGAAGTTGTTCCAAGACCTCTAACGGCAGGCCGGGGAGGGGGCGGATATCCAGGTGCAGATCGCAGCAGCCGCAGATGCGGTTGGCCGCGTCGCCACCGTGAATATGGCCAAAGTTCATGGTGGGATAGGGCACGCTGAAGGCCTCTTCGCGGTAGTGCTCCGCCAGGTGTTGCTTCAGCTTGAGGAGCTTGCCTATCACCTGATGCATGATCTCTATGGCGTTGAGTCCCTTGGCCGGATCCGAAGAGTGACCGCTGCGTCCCGTGATGCGGATGCCCTGTGCCAGGTGTCCCTTATGCATATAGACAGGCTTTAGGCCGGTGGGCTCGCCTATGAGTGCATATTCAGGTGCGATGGCCTTAGATTGGGCGAAGGCCTTGGCGCCATTCATCGTAGTTTCTTCATCGGCGCTGGCGAGTATGTAGAGCGGGCGAATGAAATCTTGGGTCGGCATCTGGCGCACCGCCTCTATGACCAGCGCGAAGAAACCCTTCATGTCGCAGCTGCCCAGCCCATACCAGCGATTATCCTTCTCGGTAAGGGTAAAGGGATCCTGACTCCAGCGTCCCTCGTCGAAAGGAACTGTATCTGTATGTCCCGCCAGCAGCAGCCCACCGCGTCCCTGGCCGATCTTGGCCAGCAGGTTGTGTTTACCACGTGTGTCGGGGACGGCCTGCATCTGGCAGTCGAAGCCCAGATCGGTGAGCCACTGGCTCAGCAGACTCACCACACCTTGGTTACTCATGTCGAGTTCTGCTTCCTGGGCGCTGATGGACGGGGTAGCAATTAGCTCGCGAAAGGATTGCTTGATATCGGGAAAGGTTTTCATCATTTGACTCAAATCACCAATTTTATTTAAAAATATCTATTCAATAATATTGCATAATTAGTTTGTTGTGTTAGTCTATCAAACAGCTAAAACGAGTGCCATTATTAAAGGCTTAACTTAGAGATAAAAAATGAACAATTTCTTCTTACTTTTTGCATATAAGGTTAGCTGTAATCACTTCCTGCGACGATAATCTTGTCATATTGGTATCTATACCAGGGCTTTAGCAGTGCCCCTCTCTTTTTTACCGTTAACACAATATAGAAGTCATAAAGTATGAAAAGCATAGCGATAATTGGCGCCAGTGGTTACACAGGTGCTCAGGTTACTTCACTGATCCAGGCCGATGATCAGCTTAAGATTCAAGGCCTCTATGTTTCTGAAAACAGTCTGGATAAGGGCAAAACTTTGGCTAGCCTGTATCCGGTTTACAGCCATATCGATCTTAGTCTGGCACCGCTAACAGAGCAGGCCAAGCAGACCATAGTCGATGAGGCCGATGCCGTGGTGTTGGCGACCGACCATGGTGTGAGCCTGCACCTGGCGGCCTGGTTCTATCAGGCGGGTCTGGCGGTGTTCGACCTTTCCGGCGCCTACCGTTTTGCCGATAGCGAACAGTATCCCAAATGGTACGGTTTCGAGCATATCTACCCAGAGGTGTTGGCCGAGGCCGTCTATGGTCTGGCGGAGTGGAACGCCGAGGCGATTGCCGCCAGCAAGATGATTGCCGTGCCTGGCTGTTATCCCACGGCCTCGCTAACAGCGTTAAAACCCCTGAAAGATCTGATGACAGACAGCCTGCCGGTGATCAACGCCGTCAGCGGTGTGACCGGCGCCGGCAGAAAGGCGCAGCTGCACACCAGCTTCTGCGAGGTGAGCCTGACGCCTTACGGTGTGCTTGGTCATAGACATCAACCCGAGATAGCGACTCAGCTGGGGCAGCAGGTGATCTTCACCCCTCACCTGGGCAACTTTAAGCGTGGCATTCTGGCTACCATTACCGTGCAGATGAAGCCCGGGGTGAGCGAAGCCGATATTGCCAAGGCCTATGAGGTATATGAGTCGGCGCCTCTGGTGAATGTGTACCATAATCAATTTCCTAAGGTTGACGATGTGGTGCATACCCCTAACTGCCTGCTGGGATGGAAGTATGATCCCCTCAATGGCTATCTGGTGGTGGCGAGCGCTATCGACAATCTGATGAAAGGTGCGGCGAGTCAGGCGCATCAATGCATAAAGATTCATTTCAATTATTAATATTGTCACCTGTGAGAGAGAAGTAGCTATGTCGGCAAATAAGAAAACCTTAGTGCTTAAAGTGGGTGGCGCCCTGATGCAGTGTGAGATGGGGCTGGCACGCCTGATGGCGAGCGCCGCGAACATCATCAAGTCGGGCCAATCTGTCATCTTGGTTCATGGTGGCGGTTGCCTGGTAGACGAGCAGCTCAAGGCCAATGGCATGGAGACGGTCAAGCTGGACGGTTTGCGTGTCACCCCCGAAGAGCAGGTGCCTATTGTGGTTGGCGCGCTGGCGGGGACCTCTAACAAGATCTTGCAGGCCAGTGCCATCAAGGCGGGTATCACAAGTGTGGGCATGAGCCTGTGCGATGGCGCCATAGTCAATGGCAGCATCAAAGATGAGCAGCTCGGTTTCGTGGGTGAAGTGTCGCCCAATGACCCGACTTATCTGAACTTCCTGTTGGCCCAGGGCTGGATGCCGATTGTCAGTTCGATTGCCGTGGATGACGCGGGCAATCTGCTGAACGTCAACGCCGATCAGGCGGCGACCGTGATCGCCAAGCTGGTGGGAGGTCAGTTGGTGCTGTTGTCCGACGTTAGCGGCGTGCTCGATGGTAAGGGACAGCTGATCAAGACCCTGGATAAGGCCCACGCCGATGAACTGACCAAGTTAGGCGTCATCGAGAAGGGGATGAAGGTCAAGGTCGAGGCGGCATTAGAGGTTGCCCAGTGGATGGGGCAGCCGGTACAGGTGGCCTCATGGCGCGACGCCGAACAGTTGAGCGCGCTGGAGAAGGGCGAGTCTATCGGCACTCAGGTCATGCCACATTAATTAAACGGAACATGAGAGCAGTATTCATCTAGGAGTAGATATATGAATCACCTACTATCGATAAAAGAGCTTAACCAGCAGCAGCTGATCGACTTACTCGCCCTGGCGAAGACGATCAAGGCCAACCCAGAAGACTATCGCAAGGCACTCGACGGTAAGAGTGTGGTGATGTTATTCGAGAAGCCATCGCTGCGAACCCGCGTAAGCTTCGATATCGGTATCAATAAGTTAGGTGGTCATTGTCTCTACCTGGATCAGCAAAATGGTGCCCTGGGCAAGCGTGAGCCGGTATCCGACTTTGCCGCCAACATCTCTTGTTGGGCCGATGCCATTGTCGCGAGAACCTTTGCCCATTCGACCATAGAGCAGCTCGCCGAACATGGCACTGTACCTGTGATCAACGCGCTGTCGGACATGTACCATCCTTGTCAGGGGCTGGCGGATTTTCTGACCCTGGCGGAGCAGTTCGATGATGTCAGCAAGGTAAAGCTGGCCTATGTCGGCGATGGCAATAACGTGACCCACTCGCTCATGTATGGCGCGGCGCTGCTGGGTGCCAAGATGACGGTGATCTGTCCTCAAGGGCATTTCCCCGACGGTAAGGTGGTGCTGGAGGCGCAAGCGATTGCCGAGGCTCATGGTGGCGAGTTGGTATTGAGCTCAGATGTCGAGGCGATCGCCGGCCATGATGCCATCTATACTGATACTTGGATCTCCATGGGAGACAACGCCAGTCTAGATGAGATCAAAGCCAAATTTGCGCCTTATCATGTAGATACCGATATGATGAACAAGGCGGGAGCCAAATTCTTTATGCACTGCCTACCTGCTTATCGTGGTGTCGAGGTAGCTGCCGAGGTGGTCGATGGGGCCGGCTCACTGATCTTGCAACAGGCAGAGAACCGCATGCATGCGCAAAATGCCGTGTTGGTGACCCTACTGAGTTAACGAATCTTCCCAATGGTGATTGGGCCAATGAATTGAGTATTTAGGAAAACGAAATGTCTATCGAAAACAACAAAGCATCGGTGAAAAAAGTGGTATTGGCCTACTCGGGTGGTCTGGATACATCGGCGATCATTCCTTGGCTAAAAGAGACCTATGATAACTGTGAGATCGTTGCCTTCTGCGCCGACGTGGGTCAGGGCGAGGCCGAGCTTGAAGGGCTGCATGAGAAGGCTATCGCCTCGGGGGCGTCCGAGTGCCATATCGTGGATCTGAAAGAGGAGCTGGTAGCCGATTATATCTACCCCACCATAGCGACAGGCGCCATCTACGAAGGCACCTATCTGCTGGGCACCTCCATGGCCAGACCTATTATCGCCAAGGCACAGGTGGAAGTGGCACGTAAAGTGGGCGCAGACGCCGTATGTCACGGTTGTACCGGTAAGGGCAACGATCAGGTGCGTTTCGAGGGCTGTTTTGCCGCCCTGGCACCGGACCTTACTGTGATCGCTCCTTGGCGTGAGTGGAGCATGGTGAGCCGTGAAGATCTGCTGGACTATCTGGCAGAGCGCAACATCAAGACGACCGCCTCGGCTACCAAAATCTACAGCCGTGACGCCAACGCCTGGCACATCTCCCACGAAGGTGGTGAGCTGGAAGATCCGTGGAACGAGCCAAGCAAAGAAGTATGGACCATGACGGTTGCGCCGGAAGACGCGCCCGATGAGCCTGAGTATGTGTCGGTTGAGATGGAAGCCGGTCGTATTACTAAGGTTAATGGTCAGTCATACACTCCTTATGGTGCCCTGATGGCCCTTAATGAGATTGCCGGCGCCCATGGCGTGGGCCGTATCGATATCACCGAAAACCGTCTGGTGGGCATGAAGTCTCGTGGTTGTTACGAAACCCCTGGTGGCACAGTAATGTTTGCCGCGCTCAGAGCGATCGAAGAGCTGGTACTGGACAAGACCAGCCGAGAATGGCGTGAGCAGGTAGGTGCCAAGATGGCGCACCTGGTCTATGACGGTCGTTGGTTTACCCCACTGTGTGAATCGCTGCTGGGGGCCTCTCAGCCACTGGCGAACCTGCTGAACGGTGAAGTGGTACTTAAGCTCTATAAGGGCCAGGCGCAGGCGGTGAAGAAACGTTCTCCTAATAGTCTGTATTCTGAGGAATTTGCCACCTTTGGTGAAGACGAAGTCTATAACCAGAAAGATGCGGAAGGCTTCATTCGTCTCTATTCATTGGCGAGCCGTATCCGGGCGCTAAACGTTAAGTAGAGTCGACTAGGTAATAAAGGGGCGGCGAACGCTCCTTTATTTTAAGAGCAGGTTTACGAGCAAATTTTAGAGCTGATTATAGAGGATAGTGAGATGGCGTTATGGGGCGGAAGATTTAGCCAAGAGAGCAGCGCACTGTTTAAACTTTTCAACGATTCCCTGCCGGTCGATTATCGGCTGGTGGAAGAAGATATTGTCGGTTCCATTGCCTGGGCCGATGCCATCACAGGTGTGGGCATTCTCACCCAGGAAGAGTGTCAGTCCCTCAAGCAGGCGTTGCAAGAACTGCTGGCCGAGGTGAAGGATCAGCCAGAGACCATCTTGGCCTCCGGCGCCGAAGACATTCATAGTTTCGTCGAGCAATCCTTGATCGCCAAGGTCGGTGACCTGGGTAAGAAGCTGCATACCGGCCGCTCGCGCAACGATCAGGTGGCGACCGATCTTAAGCTCTGGTGCAAGAAGGAGGGCCAAGCCCTGCTCGAACTGTTGGCGCAACTGAGAGCGGCGCTGCTGTCGCTGGCCAGCCGAGAGCTGGACGCCGTCATGCCGGGTTATACCCATCTGCAGCGGGCGCAGCCTGTGGCCTTCGGTCACTGGTGCCTGGCCTATGTGGAGATGTTTGAGCGTGATATCAGCCGACTGCAAGATTGTCTGCAGCGTCTCGATACCTGTCCGCTGGGCACGGGTGCGCTGGCTGGTACCGCTTATCCAATGGACAGATACGCGCTGGCTAAGTCATTGGGATTCGCCTCGCCAACCCTTAATAGCCTGGATTCTGTGTCAGATAGAGACCATGTGATCGAGTTGTGTTCAGACGCCGCCATCAGCATGATGCACCTGAGCCGCATGGCCGAAGATTTGATCTTCTTCAATAGCGGTGAGGCGGGCTTTATCGAACTGGACGATCAGGTGACATCCGGCTCTTCCTTGATGCCGCAGAAGAAAAACCCAGATGCGCTTGAGCTGATCCGTGGCAAGACGGGCCGTGTCTATGGCAGCCTGATGGGCATTCTGACCACCATGAAGGCACTGCCTCTGGCTTACAACAAGGATATGCAGGAAGACAAAGAGGGCCTGTTTGACGTGATGGACAGCTGGTCTATCTGTCTGGAGATGGCGGCTCTGGTACTCTCAGGCTTAAAGGTCAACAGAGAGAATACCCTGTCGGCGGCCCAGCAGGGTTATGCCAATGCAACCGAGCTTGCAGATTACCTGGTCGCCAAAGGCATGCCGTTTAGAGAGGCGCATCATGTGGTGGGTGAGGTCGTGGTCGAGGCGATCGCCCAGAAGAAACCTATCGAAGAGTTCGAGTTGGCTAGCCTGCAGGTGTTCGCCAGTGTCATCCAGGAAGATGTTTATCAATGTCTGACAATAGACTCTTGCCTGGCGAAACGTGAGGCGCTGGGTGGTACCTCACTCACTCAGGTGGAGGCTGCATTGGCTGCCAAGGGCTAGTTTAGATAAATTCTGTCTAATCAATCGATTAAAAAACCTGCAGTTGCAGGTTTTTTTAATTCTAAAGTTTTATTCGCACCAAAAAATTGGCGCTATGAAATCACTGAAAAATGGCAAAAGGCCAGTGGAATTGACTGGGCTGGTGGTGAGTGACACCAGCCCATCTGAAGGCTATTGGAACAGATCTTCTACCGAATCATCGATAAAGATATCTTCCTGAGTCTGCGCCTCGGTGGCAAATTCCTTCGGCTCAGTCCCCTGGATGAAATACTCGAACTTGGTGGTGTAGTCTGTCTTACGGCTCAACTTGCCTGTGGCCAGGTCGATACGGGCCGAAACTATACCT
This sequence comes from Shewanella halotolerans, assembly GCF_019457535.1. Taxonomy (NCBI): domain Bacteria; kingdom Pseudomonadati; phylum Pseudomonadota; class Gammaproteobacteria; order Alteromonadales; family Shewanellaceae; genus Shewanella; species Shewanella halotolerans. The sequence goes on from NZ_CP080417.1 coordinate 220,282, forward strand.
TCCGGTGGAGGAGAAGGTAGCTCAGGCGTGCCTTGGAGGGCATTCTTCATAAACTCGTTCCAGCCTGGGCCGGCGGTCTTGGCACCGGCTTCGGCACCCGAGATCTGATCTTTCGCGCCGTTGGTGTTCCAGGCGGTGCGGCCCAGTTCGATGCTGTGATCGTCGAAGCCGACCCATACGGTAGTTGCCAGCGTCGGTGTGAAGCCACTGAACCAAGTATCTTTCGATTCGTTGGTGGTACCTGTCTTACCCGCGATATCGTGACGGTTTACCACACGGGCGGCGCGCCAGGCGGTGCCGTTCCATCCTGTGCCCTTGCTCCAATCGCCGCCGCCCCAGATTACGCTCTTCAAGGCTTCGGTGATAAGGAAGGCTGTCTGTTTGCTGATGATCTGCGGTGCGTGGCGAGCCGTGCTTGGACAGCTAGGATCTTCGGCGTTAACCTCCTGGCTCGCGACTTCTAGGCCTGTTATCTCTTGATTTGCCACTTCCTGATTAGGCAGTTCCTGCGCCATCGCTGCAAAAGGATCGTCCGTTGGCAGCGTCTGTGGCTCGGCTAACTCAGGTGTGCAGGCTAGCGTAGGGCTAGCTTCTTCTACCGTCTGCTCGTAGGCATTGTCGATATGGTCGATAAAGTAAGGCTCGACCCGGTAACCGCCATTTGCAAATACCGAGAAGGCGGTGACCACCTGCAGCGGCGTCACTGAAGGTGAGCCCAGCGCCAGGGACTCATTTTGTGGTAGATCGTCGCGGTCGAAACCGAACTTGACCAGGGTGTCGATAGCACTTTCTAGCCCGGTATAGCGCATGGCGCGTACCGACATGACGTTGATCGATTGTGCCAGACCGACTCTCAGGCGTGTCGGCCCTGTGTACTTATCGGGTGAGTTCTTAGGTCGCCACGCAGTGCCCTGGCGTATGTCGGCGTTGTTGATCGGCGCGTTGTTGATCAGCGTAGCCAAGGTGTAGCCTTTCTCAAGCGCACCTGTATAGATGAAGGGCTTGATGTTGGAGCCCAGCTGACGCTTGGCCTGAGTGACACGGTTGTATTGGCTGGTGTGAAAGCTGTAGCCGCCCACTAGGGTCTTGATGGCGCCATCCTTAGGATCCAGCGAGACGATGGCGCTGGCCACCTCAGGAATTTGCGACAGCTGCCAGATGTTACCGTTGTTGCGGATCCAGACCTGTTCGCCAGCCTTGAGGATCTCACCAGCGGTTTTAGGTGCCTTGCCCTGACGCTTGTTGCTGATGAACTTGCGCGCCCACTTGAGTCCTTCCCACTCCAGGGTGAGGGTTTCGCCCTTCGTATTGATAACCGTGACGCTCTGCTCGGCAACCTCGATCACGGCGGCGGGCTCGAGCCCTTGGAAGCTTTGAGTCTGCTTCAGCTGCGTGACGATTTGGGCCTCATCTAGCTTGCTCGCGCCTTCTGCGTCCCATAACACCTTAGTCGCGCCGCGATAGCCGTGGCGCTCGTCATAGGCGTAGACGTTGTTGCGCAGTGCCTCTTGGGCCAGCATCTGCAGGCGAGAGTCGACAGTGGTATAGACGTTGTAACCGCCAGTATAGGCTTCCTCTTCACCGAGTTTTTCGACCAGATAGTCGCGAGCCATTTCTGAGATGTAAGGTGCATAGAGCTCTACCTCGGCACCATGGTACTTGGCGGTGATAGGTGCTCTTATCGCTTCCTGGTACTCGTCTTGGGTAATGTTCTCTTTCTCCAGCATACGGCTGAGTACCCAGTTGCGACGATTCATCGCGCGGGCCGGATTACGTATAGGGTTGGCGGCAGAAGGCGCCTGTGGCAGACCGGCAATCATGGCCATCTCTGGCAGGGTAAGCTCTTCGAGTTCCTTGCCATAGTAGACCTGAGCGGCGGCGCCGACACCGTAGGCGCGGTTACCCAGGAAGGAGCGGTTGAGATAGAGGGTTAAGATCTCTTTTTTACTCAGTGCCTGCTCGATTTTCAGGGCCAGGAAGATCTCTTTGATCTTGCGAATATAGGTCTTCTCTCTGGAGAGGAAGAAGCCGCGGGCAACCTGCTGGGTGATGGTACTCGCCCCCTGGCTCTTCTTACCTGTGGTAGCCAGAATCACTGCGGCACGTATGATGCCGATGGGGTCGATCCCCTTATGTTCGAAGAAGCGGGCGTCTTCTGTGTCGAGCACCGCATTAATCAATTGTTGCGGTACCTGCTCATATTCGACTGGAATGCGGCGTTTTTCGCCAAATTGTGAAATTAATTTGCCATCAGCGCTGTAAATTCGTAATGGAGTTTGCAATTTTACGGTTTTAAGAGTGGTAACATCGGGGAGGTCCGGCAGCACATAAAAATAGGCCGCAGCAATTGCACCTATTCCCAAAAGGGCTAGGCTAAATAGAGCGATGGTAATTCGTTTAAACCACTTCACCAGATAATTCCAATAAATTTAGCAGGCACAATAGTATATAAGGCGAGCAGCTATTGGTGAAGCAAAAATGGTTGTCAAAAAAATGGCAATTGTAAAAGTTACAAACATTTTGTACAAATATCTATAACGAGTTGATTTTGTGCTAATCTAATTCCTGAAACTATAACAAAAGTGACGATGGACTATGCTTTCAAATTTATGGAAGCGTCAGGCTCCGCAGATGGTCGGGATCGATATTGGTTCCCACGAGATAAAAGCAATACTGCTGAGTAAGACTGCTGATGGTTATAAAATTTTGAGTCACGCAGCGGTGCCAGTTAAAAAAGGCGCCGTTAATGATCATGAGATAAGAGATTCAGACGCGGTTTTGGAGTCCTTAAGATTGATCAAACGATCTTTGCCTAAGAGCGTAAAATATGCGGCGGCTGCGGTTTCGGGATCGGCTGTGATGACCAAGGTGATCTACATGGATGCTTCACTCAGTGAAGAGGAGATGGAGACCCAGATCGAGATCGAAGCCGACAACCTTATCCCCTATTCGCTCGATGAAGTCAGCATAGATTTTGAAACTCTCAGCGTAAACAGTGCTGACCCCTCCAAGGTGGATGTGTTGCTGAGTGCCTGTCGCACCGAGAATATCGATGCCAGAGTCGATAGTCTGGACGATATCAATCTCGAAGCCAAAGTGATTGATGTTGAAGGATATGCGCTGGGACGATCGTTCGAGTTAGTCGCCGCTCAGTTGCCCGATGGCGCCGAAAATAAGGTCGTCGCCCTGGTCGATATCGGCGCGAACATGACCACCTTTGCTGTGGTGGAGAAGGGGGAGACGACCTTTATCCGCGAACAGGCCTTTGGTGGTGAGCAGTTTACCCAGTCGATCCTATCTTTCTACGGTATGTCTCATGAGCAGGCGGAGAAGGCCAAGCTCGAAGGTGATTTGCCACGCAATTATATGTTCGAGGTACTCTCGCCCTTCCAGACGCAACTGCTACAACAGATTAAGCGAACCTTACAGATTTACTGCACTTCGAGTGGCAAGGATAAGGTCGATCATATCGTCTTATGTGGCGGAACCTCAAAGCTGGAAGGCATGGCTAATCTGCTTACGAATGAACTCGGCGTTCATACCATCATTGCCGACCCTTTCTTGGGTTGCTTGCATGCGGACGAGCAAGTGAAGACACAACTACAGCCCAATATTAATAAATACATGGTCGCGTGTGGATTAGCGCTGAGGAGTTACTCTCAATGGCGAACATAAACTTATTGCCCTGGCGCGAAGAAGCAAGAGAAAAACAAAAACGCGATTATCTGGGCATATTAGCTGCTGTATTTATCGGCGCGGCATTAGTCGTTTATTTAGCCTTAACGGTTCTCGATATGATGACCGAGGAGCAGAGAGGTAGAAATGCCTATCTGCAGGGTGAAATTCAGCTGTTAGAAAAACAGATTGCCGAAATTAAAAAGATTCGTGAGCGTAAGAAAGATATCGAGCGTCGTACCGAGATCATATTAAACCTGCAACAGGCAAGAAACTTACCCACTCATGTATTGGATGAGTTGGTGCGTGTCGTGCCCCCGGGAATATATCTTTCCAGCATAGAAAAGAAGGGCAGCTTGCTGTGGATCCAGGGACGTAGTGAGTCTAACAACAACGTCGCCAACATGATGCGTAAGATCAAGGCCTCAATGTGGTTACACGATCCCAATATGCAGTCGATCGTCTCACAGAATGATGAGATGCGTCAGCTACAGCGTTTCAGTTTAAGGGTCTCTATCGGTGAAGAAGATGCAGATAATGCCAAGGCGACACAAGGAGCGAGCAAATGAAACTCGATCTGAGTGAATTCAATGATATCGATTTTGAGAACATTGGCGGTTGGCCGACCCAGGTTAAGGTGGTATTCGCGTCTTTCCTGGCAATCATTATCTTCGTTGCAGGTTATTTTTTATTTGTCTCAGATGCCATCGATGTGCTTAAGCGTGAGCAAGACAAAGAGATCACCTTGCGGGATGATTTTAAAGCGAAATACCAATTAGCGGCTAATCTTAAGTTGTATCGAGAGCAGCTGGCGGTCATGGAAGTTCAATTTGCTGAGCTGCTGAAAATGTTGCCGTCGCAGAATGAGATGCCTGGCCTGCTCGATGATTTAACCTTCGTCGCGACCGACTCGGGTCTGGGGATTCAGAGCCTGGAGTGGCAAGAAGAGATACAACGCGATTTCTATATCGAGTTTCCTATCAGCATGTCGGTAACGGGTAATTACCACGAGATGGGACATCTGGTCAGTGGTGTGGCTAAACTGCCGCGCATCGTGAGCTTGCATGATTTCGTTATCAAGCGCAGTGACAGCGGTGAACTCGCCATGGAGATCTTGGCCAAGACCTATCGTTTCAAAGAGGGAGCCCAGCTCCCGAAAGATAATGCGGCGAAGGGGGCGAAGAAATGAAGAAGCTACCTTTGCTATTCGTGGGCTTGATGCTAGCAGGTTGTATGGGGGATCGCAGCGATCTTGAGTTATTTGTGACGACCACTAAGGCTCAACATGTCGCGCGCGTGCCCCCCTTGAAGGAGCCTCCTAAGTTTGAACATTTTGCCTATCAGGCAGAGTTGATGCGCAGTCCCTTTGTACCGCCTTCGAGAGAATTAACCGAAGAGGTGGTCGACACGACCAAAGATTGTCTACAGCCAGATCTGCAACGCCGCAAGGGCCGTCTAGAAACCTATGCGCTGGACAATTTAAAGATGCGCGGTACCTTGAGCGAAGATAAGAATATTTGGGCCTTAATCGAGACTAATGATGGCAGCGTATATCGTCTAGGTGTGGGCGAATACGTAGGTTTGTATCACGGGCGAATTGCTAAAGTTACACAGCAAATGGTCGAAATAGTTGAATTAATTCCAGATGGGACAGGTTGCTGGGCTGAAAGAATGAGCAACATGGAACTGACTGGTGAATAACAAAGCGAAGGATGAGGGAATAATGGAATCTTCTGCCGCGAAAAGCGTTTTATTAAAAAAGTCGCCCCTGTTTAAAGTGGCCTTTGGCTTGGCTTTATTATTGGGTGTGGCGCCGTATTCTTCAGCTGCGAACCGTCTGATTGATGTCAAATACCATTCGATTGTCGATCATCAGTTAGAGTTACAACTGGTGTTTGAGGATGCCGTGAAGGAGCCTGAGATCAATCTCAATGCTTCACCGGCGCAGATCATCCTTGGATTCGACGATAGTTTGTCTGGGCTGGAAAAAGATGTCCTACCGATCAATAACGTCGGTGTTAAGTCCATGTCCACACTGCAGGAAAGCGAACAGCTTAAGGTGCTGGTGGATCTGGCTAAGGTAAAGGCCTATCAAGGCAAGGTGATGGGAAACACCTATCGCCTGACCATTAACGATGAGGTTGCCAGTCGTAGTGACGTCGCCGCGAATCCTTTTGTTAACGGCATCAAAAACATCGACTTCCATCGCACCGGCGATGGTGGTGGTGAGTTGTTGGTAAAACTTAATAACTCATCGGTGGCCGCCAATGTGGAGCAGGTGGGTGCCAAGCTAGAACTTAAACTTTACAACACAGATATTGCCTCAGATCTTCTTTATGTCATGGATGTTCAAGACTTTGCGACGCCAGTAAAGAGCTTTGAGACCTTCAAGGATGAGTTGACGGCGCGCGTATTGGTGGATGTCTCGGGTCAATACGAGTACAACTACAAGCAGGAAGGCAACCTATTCAGGCTCAACGTGCGTAAGGCAGAGCGCGCGGCAGTCGTAAAGGAAGAGAAGAAGTATGAAGGCCGCTCGCTTTCTCTTAACTTCCAGAGCATCTCGGTACGTACCGTGCTGCAGATCATCGCCGACTACAACAATTTCAACCTGGTGACCAGTGATACGGTCGAAGGGGATATTACCCTGAGACTCGACGATGTACCATGGGACCAAGCTTTAGATCTGATTCTGCAGACCAAGGGATTGGATAAACGTATCGAAGGCAATATCTTGATGGTGGCGCCAGCCGAAGAGATCGCAATTCGCGAGAGCCAAGAGCTGAAAAACCAACAGGAAGTGAAAGAACTTGCTCCACTCTATTCTGAGTATCTGCAGATAAATTATGCCAAGGCGACAGATATCGCCGAGTTGCTTAAAGGCGACGATGCATCTCTGTTGTCGGCTCGAGGCACAGTGGCCGTGGACGACAGAACCAACACGCTATTGGTTAAGGATACCGAAGAGAGTCTGGAAAACATTCATCGCCTGGTGGAGGTTTTGGATATCCCGATTCGCCAGGTATTGATCGAATCTCGTATGGTTACCGTGAAGGACGACGTGTCTGAAGATCTCGGTATCAAGTGGGGGATCACAGATCAGCAAGGCAGTAAGGGAACTTCGGGCAGCCTGGAAGGTGCCAACGATATCGCCAATGGCGTAGTGCCCGACATCGGCGACAGATTGAATGTTAACCTGCCAGCCGCGGTGGCGAACCCAACCAGTATTGCGTTTCATGTGGCTAAGTTGGCCGACGGCACCCTGCTGGATCTTGAGCTGAGTGCGCTGGAGCAAGAGAGCAAGGGTGAGATCATCGCCAGTCCACGCATTACCACTTCGAACCAGAAGGCGGCCTATATCGAGCAGGGTGTAGAGATCCCTTATGTTGAATCGGCTTCCAGTGGTGCGGCAACGGTACAGTTTAAGAAGGCGGTATTGTCGCTGCGCGTGACGCCACAGATCACGCCTGATAATCGTGTGATCTTAGATCTTGAGATCACCCAGGATTCTCAGGGTAAGACGGTCGACACACCACTCGGTCAGGCGGTTTCTATCGATACTCAGCGTATCGGTACTCAGGTGTTAGTGGATCATGGTGAGACGATTGTGCTTGGTGGTATCTATCAGCAACAATTGATCAATCGTATCAGCAAGGTACCTGTTTTGGGGGATATTCCATTCTTGGGTTATCTTTTCAGAAATAGCACCGACAAGAATGAGCGCCAAGAGCTGTTGATCTTCGTGACACCTAAGATCATCTCTGAAGAGCTCTAATCAGAATCATATCTAAGATAAAGCCAGCGTTCATACGCTGGCTTTTTTGTGGCTGAGTATAATTTCACAGAATTTACTCCCCCTACTTGCCTTTGGGGGGAGATAGCTGAGATAATCCGTGGTCAAGTCTCATTAGAGCAAGGTAACATTTAAGGTCGGCCTGATTTTTTGGCTGGCGTAGGCAAACTTCCATATAAGATTCAGACGTAAAGCAATGGCTGAAAAACGTAATATTTTCCTAGTAGGTCCTATGGGGGCTGGCAAAAGCACTATAGGCCGTCATCTGGCGCAGATGCTTCATTTAGAGTTCCACGATTCAGATCAAGAGATTGAAAACCGAACCGGTGCTGATATCGCGTGGGTATTTGACGTTGAGGGCGAAGAAGGTTTTCGTCGTCGCGAAACACAAGTTGTTGCCGATTTAACCGAGAAACAAGGCATTGTTTTAGCAACTGGCGGCGGCTCCATTCAGAGTAAAGATATTCGTAACAACTTGTCTGCTCGTGGCATCGTGGTCTATCTGGAAACCACTATCGATAAGCAGGTTGCGCGTACGCAGCGTGACAAGCGTCGTCCACTACTTCAGGTTGACGACCCAAGAGAAGTGTTAGAAAAGCTTGCTGAGATCCGTAATCCTCTGTACGAAGAGATTGCCGATGTTATAGTCAAGACTGACGAGCAAAGCGCAAAAGTTGTTGCAAATCAAATTATTGACCAATTAGGCTTCTAAACATTAGGCGGTAGAATGGAACAGATTCAGGTTGAACTTGGAGTACGCAGTTACCCTATTTTTATTGGCCAGAATCTCCTCGAAAATAGCGAACACTTCTCAAGCTATCTTCAGGGCAAAAAAATTCTTATCGTGACTAATGACACAATAGCGCCTCTGTATCTTGCTAAGGTACAGGCGCTATTGGCTTCCTACCTATGTGCCGATCCTGTCATCTTACCCGATGGCGAACAATACAAGACACTGTCGCAGATGGATGCGATTTTTACCTCAATGCTGGCGCAGAACATGGGGCGTGATTCTGTATTAATTGCCCTGGGTGGTGGTGTAATCGGCGACATGACAGGCTTTGCGGCCGCCTGTTATCAACGCGGCGTAGATTTCATTCAGATCCCAACGACCTTGTTATCACAGGTCGATTCTTCCGTGGGGGGCAAGACTGCCGTCAACCATCCCATGGGTAAAAACATGATAGGCGCCTTCTATCAGCCTAAGATGGTTGCCATAGACACGGCATGTTTACATACTCTGCCGGCCCGAGAATTTGCCGCAGGCATGGCCGAGGTGATTAAGTATGGCATCATCTGGGATGGCTCATTTTTCAGTTGGTTAGAGCAGAATGTCGAGGCGCTCAAGTCGCTGGACGAGACTGCACTCACCTATGCCATCGCCAAATGCTGTCAGATTAAGGCAGACGTCGTGGCGCAAGATGAGACTGAGCAAGGCGTACGCGCCCTGTTGAATCTTGGCCATACCTTTGGTCACGCCATAGAGGCCGAGATGGGCTATGGTATCTGGCTCCATGGCGAAGCTGTGGCAGCTGGCACAGTACTTGCTGCACAAACTGCATCTAAGATGGGGCTGGTCGATGAGTCAATTGTTTGTCGAATCGAAGCGATATTCGAGGCATTTGACCTACCAACGCAGGCTCCTGAGGCGATGAACTTCGAACAGTTCATTAAGCATATGCGGCGTGACAAGAAAGTGCTGAATGGAAAACTCAGATTGGTTCTGCCAAAGGCCATAGGTCAGGCAGAGGTGTATGGCGAGGTTTCCGAGTCCCTTCTGCAAGAGGTCATTAGCCGCGCCTAGTTTGTGTGGTGATTAAGTGACGTTTCAAACAGCTATTCTCTTACCCAGTCAGGAGTCTCTGCTACATAGGCTGCAGCATGTGGTGCTCTATGGCCAGCAGTTGACTGTGTTGACGGGTGACTCTGGCGCAGGCAAGACCACACTCACCACGGCGCTGGTGGATACCTTGGATGACGTCAGTTCGGCCTTGGTCGTGTGTCCTCAGCATGTCGATAGCGCCGAGATCCGCCGTAAGATACTGGTTCAGCTGTTAACCGAGCCGGTTTTCGACGACGAAGTGCCACTGCCTGAAACCCTGCTGCGTCTCGGTGATGCCTTACCCTCACACAGCCATATCGTGCTCGATGATGCCCAATACCTGCCCCTAGAGCTGTGGGCGGAATGTATCATATTGAGTCAGTTGAGCTTAGCGGGCAGAAAACTCTCACTGACAATGACCGCCCCGGCAGACTACTTGAATCAGATCTTAGCTCAGCTGCCTGAGACTCAGCGTCCACTTTTGTTGCCCGTCGCCATTTCGCCGTTAACCTTACCGGAACGTGAGGGGCTGTATTACACCTTGTTGCATCGCAGCGAGGAGACTACTTTCACGCCACGGGAGATAGTCAAAGATCAACTCCAACGTCAGCAAGGAACACCGGCGGAGGTGGTGAATCTGCTCTATCTGGCATTGCATGGTGAGCCTGCAGCGCCTAAGAAAAGGCCTTGGCCTGTCTATTTGGCCATTGGAGCCTGCACGGTATTTCTGCTTGCCAGTCTCTATTGGTTATGGGATGAACCTGAAGAGATGATTGCCAAGCCTAAGGTGCAGACGGTTGCGGCCGTTCGCGCTGCAGGATTTAACACTCACTATGGTCGACAGTTGTTGAGTGACTATTTTGATGCGCGATCACAATCATATGAAGTGGCGAGTAAAGAGGCCGAGCTTGCGGCCCATATCACTGAACAGAAAGCGCAGCCAGGGACAAAGTCAGAAGCAAAGCCAGAACAAGAATTAGAAACTCTGGCTGATGGCCAAGTTGGTATGCAGGTAAATGCTCAGCCTGATCTTCAGTCAGATGAGACTCCACAACCTCAGCTAGAAGCCAAGCTGGAGCATTCACAATCTGAAGCGCTTTCTACACAAACGCAGGAGCAGCAGATTGAGTCACCTGCCGAGTTGAAAGTTGCTCAAAAGCCTGTCGAAATCTTTGCTGCTGCACAGGTAAGTGAGCCAATGGAATCTCGTAGGCGTCAGATTTCGACAGCCCTATTGCCACACCCAGAAGGCTATACGCTGCAGCTGGCGACGGTGAAACGTCTGGAGTCCCTCGATGCCACCATTGCCAAGCTGCCCGATGTTAATCAGGTACAGATCGCTCGTTATAAAAGCTACTGGGTGCTCCTCTATGGTCAGTACACAGACAGGCAGGCGGGTAAGCAGGCGGCGTTCGATTTAGCCCAGACGGCTCAGTTACCGTCACCATGGTTGAGGGCCTGGGTAGATTTATCCGGTTATGAGCTGCAACAAGGGACTGTGAGCCGTGAAATTCATTAATAAACAGAGTACAATCGACAACTTGTTTTCATTGTGCACTCAATCGATTTAGATGATTAAAAAACAGAGAGCCTTCTTAAAGTGGGCTGGCGGAAAATTTAAACTGGTTGATGCGCTCACCCAGCACCTTCCCGAAGGTGACAGATTGGTGGAGCCCTTTGTTGGTGCAGGCTCGGTATTTCTCAATACCCAATACAAGCGCTATCTCTTGTGCGACATCAATCAGGATCTGATCAATCTCTATCAGATAGTGCAATCCACACCTGAAAAATATATCACAGAGGCCAAGGCGATGTTTGTCGAAGCCAAGAATGATAAAGAAGTCTATTACCAGGTGCGCAGTGAATTCAATCAGACCCGGGACCCCTTCCTGCGCTCTGTCTATTTTCTTTATATGAACCGCCACGGGTTTAATGGTCTGTGTCGTTACAACTCGAAGGGCGGCTTCAATGTGCCCTTTGGTTCATACAAGAAGCCCTATTTTCCCGAAGAGGAGATCAAGGCCTTTGCCGATAAGGCACAGGTGGCCGAGTTTAAGTGCATAGGTTATGAAGAGGCTTTCGATCTGACTCAGCCAGGCGATGTTGTCTATTGCGACCCACCTTACGCACCACTGTCAACCACGGCCAGCTTTACTACCTATGTGGGTTCGGGTTTTAGCCTGGACGATCAGGCGTTGCTGGCTCGCAAGTCGCGTCATACGGCGATCGATAGAGGCATCCCTGTGCTCATCAGTAACCATGATATTCCCCTGACGCGGGAGCTGTATCATGGCGCCAGATTCGACACCATTCAAGTGCAGCGAAATATCAGCCAAAACGGCAACAGTCGTAAGAAGGTCGATGAGCTGATGGCACTGTATGACGACAGCTACCACAGCGAAAACGATTAAGCCCAAGCCTTAAGGTATTAATTAAGGAATTAGTTAAGGTAATTAACTAGGCTGTTAATCGAGGCTAGGCCAGCACCAGTTTCACGATAAAGATGAGTGAAGCGACCAGGGCGATGGCTAGTAGAATCCCCATCACAATAAAGGGCACCGGCGAGCGGGACTGAAAGTCGCGAACGCGGTTTTGCTCTGTCTGCACGCCAAAGAAGGCGGCCAGGGTGCTCAGAAAGAGTTGCAGCAAGAGAGGGCCTAGAGGCGCTGTTTGCTGGTGGGGGTAACGTCGTCCATGGGCGTGTCTTGATGACCATGGAGCAGCTCGAGCAGATCGACAAAGTGCAATTGATTAGAGCGGCTTCGACCCGTTAACCAATTACTCCAACTGACATTATCTGCCTGCTGGGCACAGCGGTTATTGGGGTGACTGGCGGGAAGTGAGGAGTTGTAGCTGGCGTTGCTATCGCACACGCAGGCCAGGCTGGCCTCATCTTCACTGAGACTCTGAACGCCAATGGCGGTAAAGCCAACAACAGCGGCGGTGACGGTAAATACCGTTGCCGATTTCATCTTGGCTGAAGCTTTGGCCTTATCTCTCATCTCTACATCCTGTGAACATGGAAACCCCTAATCAGAGCATTATAGCAAAGGCGTTTATATTTTGAACATAATTTTTCGATGAGGCGATTGGCCGCCAGTGAAATTTACTCAATTCTGAACCAGAACACGTTTAATCCGGTATCGCCTATAGAGGCTAGGCTTGGCTATAAGGTAGAATAGCGTAATTCTTATTCAGATTAGTGAGTTTATCATGCGTCCATTTCTAATTGCTCCCTCTATCTTATCTGCCGACTTTGCCCGTCTCGGGGAAGATGTCGAGGCCGTACTCAAGGCCGGTGCCGATGTGGTTCACTTCGACGTGATGGATAACCATTATGTGCCTAACCTGACCATAGGCCCTATGGTGTGTAAGGCGCTGCGTGATTATGGTGTGACCGCCGATATCGACGTGCACCTCATGGTGAAGCCTGTGGATCGCATCATTCCCGATTTCGTCGACGCCGGCGCCTCTATCATCACCTTCCACCCTGAGGCCTCTGAGCATATCGATCGCACCCTGCAGCTGATCAAGGAATCTGGCTGTAAGGCTGGCCTGGTATTCAACCCGGCGACCCCACTGCACTATCTGGATCATGTGATGGATAAGCTGGACGTGATCCTGCTGATGTCGGTAAACCCTGGTTTCGGTGGCCAGTCCTTTATCCCGTCGACACTGGATAAACTGCGCCAGGTGCGTGAGCGTATCGATGCCAGCGGTTTCGATATTCGCTTAGAAGTCGACGGTGGCGTCAAGGTCGACAATATCGCCGAAATCGCGGCGGCGGGTGCCGACATGTTCGTTGCTGGTTCGGCGATTTTCAACAAGCCAGACTACAAGGCGGTGATCGACGAGATGCGCAGCGAGCTGGCTAAGGTCGATGCCTAAGTATGAAAGCCCAATCTATTAAGGCGATCGCCTTCGATCTCGACGGCACGCTTATCGACAGCGTGCCGGATCTGGCCGCCGCCACTCAAGGCATGCTCGCCGAGCTTGCCTTGCCGCTGTGCGACGAGGATCAGGTGCGAAGCTGGGTAGGCAATGGCGCCGCCAAGCTGGTGGAGCGTGCGCTGACCTTCGCCCGCGGTGAGGCGGCAACACAGGCCGATATCGACGCCGCCATGCCGCTGTTTAGCAAGCATTACGAGGCAAACCTGCAGCAGCACAGCCGACTCTATGATGGTGTTAAGTCTGTACTCGAGCAGCTGGTGTCGCTGGGTTATCAGTTGGCGATTGTCACCAATAAGCCCTATCGATTCACCGTGCCTCTGCTGGAGGCCTTCGGCATCGCTCACCTGTTTAATCAGGTGTTGGGGGGCGATTCGCTGGAGAAGATGAAGCCAGATCCCCTGCCGCTGACGCACCTCAAACAGGCATGGCAGCTCGAAGATGAGCAGCTTTTGATGGTGGGTGACTCCCGAAACGATATTTTAGCGGCGAAAGCGGCGGGTATTTCCTCGATCGGCTTGACCTACGGGTACAACTACGGTGAAGATATTGGGCTCAGCGGCCCGACGGCCGTTTGTAACACATTTAGCGAAGTATTGGCGCAGATAACAGACAGCCAAATAGCATTGGAGCAATAAATTTTATGACTAAACCTATTGTGCTTAGCGGTGCCCAACCGTCAGGTGAATTGACCATTGGTAACTACATGGGTGCACTACGTCAGTGGGTTGCGATGCAAGATAGTCATGATTGCCTATATTGTGTGGTCGATCTGCATGCCATTACCGTACGCCAAGATCCGCAGAAGCTGCGTGACGCCTGTTTAGATACCCTGGCCCTATACCTGGCCTGTGGTGTCGATCCTAAGAAGAGTACCGTCTTCATCCAGTCGCAGGTACCTCAGCACACTCAGCTGGGTTGGGCGCTGAACTGCTACACCCAGATGGGTGAGCTGAGCCGCATGACACAGTTTAAGGACAAGTCGCAGAAGCATGCCAACAACATCAACGTCGGCCTGTTCGGCTATCCGGTATTGATGGCGGCAGATATCCTGCTGTACCAGGCAAACGAGATCCCTGTGGGTCAAGATCAGAAGCAACACCTTGAACTGACTCGTGATATCGCGACACGTTTCAACAATGCCTATGGCGAGACCTTCACCATTCCCGAGCCTTTCATTCCTGAGCTGGGTGCCAAGGTGATGTCGCTGCAGGATCCATTGAAGAAGATGTCTAAGTCTGACGACAACCGCAACAATGTGATCGGCCTGCTGGAAGATCCTAAAGCGGTCATGAAAAAGCTGAAGAAGGCGATGACAGACAGCGACGAGCCGCCAGTAGTGCGTTTCGATGTCGAAAACAAGCCAGGCGTCTCTAACCTGCTGAGCCTGATGTCAGGCGTGACAGGTCAGAGCATTGCGAGTTTGGAAGCTGAGTTCGAAGGTAAGATGTACGGTCATCTTAAAGTGGCTGCCGGTGAGGCGGTTGTCGGCATGCTTGAGCCGCTGCAGGAGCGCTTCAAGGAGTACAGAGCCGATCAGAGCTTCCTCAATCAGGTGATGCACGAAGGTGCCGAGAAGGCTCAGGCCCGCGCCGAAGTGACCCTGAAGAAGGTCTACGAGAAGATAGGTCTTCTGCTCTAATCGAATGTGTGAAAAAGCCGGCAGCAGCCGGCTTTTTTTATGGATAAATATTAAGGCGGACTCGCTAATGCTGCTGGGTCAACCAGTGGACGAATGCGGCGATGGCAGGTTCCTGTAGGCGGCGCTGCTTGCAGAGGAAGTTAAACTCGAACCCTGTATCTATGCCGGCAAAGGGCAACGCCACCAGGCGCTGCCTGGCGATATCATCCAGCACCATGAAGTCTGAGGCCAAGGCCACCCCCTGACCGGCAATCGCGGCCTCGATCGCCATCAACACATGACTGAAGAGCTGCTGCTGGTGTTCCTTGGGGTTTGGTAGCTGGTTATGTTGACACCAACGCTGCCAGTCCAGCCCCAGCGGTCCCTCATCTACGGTGAGCAGCTGCTGGGCGCTGAGCCAGTCGAGATCCAGCTTGTCGCCGCTGCCAATAAGTTCCGGGCTGCAGACGGGGATCAAGCGCTCGGCGTGCAGTAGCTGTTGCCAGTAGCCCTTCTGATCTTGCTGGCCCGTGATAAACATGTCGGCGCTGCTGTGGGACAGCACAGGATCTTCGGTGATCATATCCAGGCGCACCTGAATTCCTGGATGTAGGCGGCGAAAGCCGCTGAGCCTGGGGATCAACCATTTCACCGCGAAGGAACTGTAAACCGCCAGGCGCAGCGCCTCTGGCTTCTCGCCCAGTAACCTGAGGTTGAGCTCTCCCAGCTCGTTGAAGATCCTCGCCGTCTCCTGAGACAGCTGCTCGCCCTTGTCGGTGAGTCTCAGGCTGCGGCCCTCGCGCCTGAACAGGGGCAGGGCGAAGTGTTCCTCCAGCAGACGAACCTGATGAGACACCGCACTCTGGGTAATACACAGCTCCTGCGCGGCCCGGGAGAAGTGCTGCAAACGGGCGGCCGCCTCGAACACCTGCAGTGCCCTGAGTGGGGGGATCTTTCTCATCTACTGTCTCCTATACCTGTCTCAATAGATGAATTTAATTCATCTATAATAAGAAATCATCATTTTAGCTACAGTATCTTGCTCGCTATCATGCAGCCAGATGATTCTTGATGATGGAGGCTGTGATGCAGCGCAATCTGATGTTAGGCCTCGGCCTCTTGCTGCTGGGGAATGTGTTTAGCGCCCTCTATGATGTGTCGATCAAGTGGCTGCCAGCGCAGAGCGATGCCACCATGTTCCTGCTGCTGCGCCAGGTGACGGCGATCGTGATGATGCTGCCGCTCTGGTTGTATGCAGGTAGGCCGAGAACCGCCTACTTGAAGCTACACATGATTCGGGCCAATAGCGGCGCGGTCGGCGGACTCTTGCTGATCCTCGGCTTGATTTCCCTGCCTCTGGCGACGGTTAGCTCGCTGTTCTATTCAGCGCCCTTGATGATCATCGTCATGGGCATGCTGTTCCTCAAGGAGCGACTCAGTAGCCAGCAGATCCTGGCGACTGTGCTAGGTTTCATAGGTATTCTTATCATACTCAGGCCGAGCGAGATGAACCTGGCGGCGCTGGCGGTATTGGTGTCGGCCATTGTCTTTGCGGCTAATCAGCTGATGCTGAGATGGCTACCCAGCAGCGAGGCGGCGAGCGTCACGGTGATCTGCTACAACCTCTTGAGCCTGCCCTTGGTGATAGGATTCGCCGCCTGGCAGGGATTCGCGGGCTTTAGTTGGCCTGTATTGGCTATTGCTGTGCTGAGCAATATTTTCCTGCTCGTCTATCAGCTCTTTAGCGTGCTGGCCTACCGCAAGGCCCAGGCGGGCGAGATAGCCGTTGCCGAATACAGCGGCTTGCTGTTCTGTGTGTTGTTTGGCTGGCTCTGGTTCGACGAGTGGCTGGATCCTTTAGGCTGGCTGGGCGCCGGCCTGATCGTGTTGCCGACCATACTGTTGCCTGTGCTGATGCAAAGATGGCGTAAGGTGAGGAAAGCCAGGCTCGCCTAGGCGCAGCAAGCGCCCGGCGTGCTAGCTGTTTGGCGTATCGAAGACCTTGATGACCTTGCGTACACCGGCCGTGTTACGGGCGATATCCACCGCCAGTTCG
The DNA here is from genome assembly GCF_019457535.1 of Shewanella halotolerans. Taxonomy (NCBI): domain Bacteria; kingdom Pseudomonadati; phylum Pseudomonadota; class Gammaproteobacteria; order Alteromonadales; family Shewanellaceae; genus Shewanella; species Shewanella halotolerans. The sequence goes on from NZ_CP080417.1 coordinate 237,197, forward strand.
GCCTGATCGCGACTCACGACACCGAGGAGGAAGACCTCGCCATTTTCGGTGATCACCTTGATGCGGGTGACATCCAGATCTTTGTCGTTGAGCATACGCGTCTTCACCTTGGTGGTTATCCAGGTGTCGTTGCTGCGGGTGGTGAAGGAGGTCGGGTTACCTATGCGGATCTGATTGTGGATCTTGCCGCCCAGGTTAAGTTTTTGCACTGTGTTGATCGCCTTGTCACGCAGCATTGAGCTGGGTGCCTGGCCTATCATGAGCACGTTGCCGTTCATCGCCACACCTGTGATATTGGTTTGGTTCTTAATATCTTCGTGGGCCGCCAGGGCACTGGCGATCTGAAAATCGGCGTTGGTGTCGTCCAGCTGGGTTGAGAAGCTGCGTTCATCGTTGGCCATCATGGCCCCACCCACTGCGCCGACCATCACGGCCCCGGCGCAGCCTTGTAACAGCAAGAGTATGGCTAGGATTGGGAGCAGAGCTCTCATGCCTGGTCATCCTGGGGGAAGAGGGTGCGGTCGATGTTGTCGCACAGGCAGTGGATCACTAACAGATGCACTTCTTGAATACGCGCGGTGACGTTTGAAGGCACGCGTACCTCTACGTCGTTTGTGCCCATCAGGCCGGCCATGGCACCGCCATCCTTACCCGTGAGGGCCACGATTGTCATGTCACGGCTCAGCGCCGCTTCCATCGCCTTGATCACGTTACCCGAGTTACCACTGGTCGAGATGGCCAGCAAGATGTCTCCTGGTTGACCCAGCGCCAAAATCTGCTTAGAGAAGATCTCGTCATAGCTGTAGTCGTTACCGATAGCGGTAATGGTCGAGGTGTCGGTTGTCAGGGCGATGGCCGGTAGTGGCGGACGCTCGATCTCGTAGCGGTTCAACAGCTCGGCAGAGAAATGCTGGGCATCGCCGGCGCTGCCGCCATTACCACAGGCTAAGATCTTGTTGCCGCCAAGCAGGCACTGCACCATCATCTCGGCCGCTTTCTCAATAGACTCAGGCAGCGCCTCAGCCGCATCGATCTTGGTCTGGATTGAGTGGGTAAAACTGTCTTTAATACGTTCTAACATGGAATTATCCTTCAAAAATAAAACTGTTTAACAAGCCTTCACTTGCATAGTGGTGGCGAAGTGGAGCACTAAAAGGCGTTGGTGATCCACTGAATGTCATCGCCATCTATGGCCAGGAGATCGAAGCGACACTGCGCATCTATCTGATTGAGCTGCATATAATGGCTTGCCGCTCGATTAAGCCTTGCTATCTTGCCTCGGCTAACTGCCTGTACCGCACCGCCAAACTGTTTCGATTGGCGGTATTTTACCTCAATAAAAATCCATTTGTGACCTTGGCGCATTATGAGGTCAATTTCGCCAAATGGGTAGCGTACGTTTCGTTCGACCAGTTTGAGCCCCTGTTGTTCCAGATAGGCCAGCGCGCGATCTTCCGCCTGCTGCCCCTTGGTGAGGTGCTCGGCATTCGTCATAGGGGTCTCAAATTGCCTCGCTTGTAACGTCCCCAGCTGAGCTGACGGTTAATCGTACCATCTGGCGACACAGAAAGCAGGCCGCTGCGACCCGAGTACTGGTAGCCGGGCAAAGCGCGCATCTGGGCCAGCTTGCTCACCAGTTGCAGGGCATCGAATCCCATCACATACAGGCGTTTCTGGCTGTTACCCCAGGTCGGCCAGAGACGGGCGACCTCGGCGGTTTCGGCGTTAGTCTCGATCAACCAGGGAATATCGCTGATGGTCAGGTTATTCAGCTCCTGGGCGGCGGTGCGTGATTGGCTCTCGATACGGCTGCGGCTGGTGGTGTATAGCGGCACAGGTTCGGCAAACACGCTGAAATTTACGTCGATAAAGGGTTTGAGCAGCGGCAGATCTTGGTTGCTGGCGATCATATAGATGGCGTCGATATCGCGGCGGGATCTAAAGTCGGCCTCGATCCTATTGCCCAGTAGCGCCTTGATGCGGGCGATACGCTCCTTACTGTCGATCACCCCAAGGGACTTCTGCACAGTGACCTTCATCTCGTCGCCGCGCTTGTAGTAGTGGATCTCGGCCTCTTCATGGGTAAGTTCTTGCCATTTACCGTTAAAGGCCTCGGCCATGCGGCGACCCACTGCGTCGTCGCTGGCGAGCAGCAGCGGCTTCTCTATGCCGTCATTGTAGAGCTTCTGCGCGGCATCTACCGCCTCGTCGGTGGGCGAGAGGGCGAAGAAGAACTGGTCGTTCGACGGCGTGAAGCTGTCCACATGGTTGAGGAACAGCTGGGGCACCTTAGGCTGTACTTGAGCTTGAGCTTGAGCTTGAGCTTGAGCCTGAGCTTGAGAGCCAGGCTGCTGTTGACCATTGGCCTGCTGGCTGGCTTTCTGTTCCGCCTGTATCAGACTCTCCACCTCAGACTGTAACAGTGGGCCTATGATGAAATCGGCACCGGCGGCAATCGCCTGCTGCTGTGCAAGCTCGGCGCCTTGGGCCGTGTCGAAGAAGTTAACCGATACCGAGTCGTCCGGATTGGTCAGGTAGCTGGAGATGATCCCCTGTTTGACCGTGTCGGCGATGGCGGCTCTCGGGCCTGTGAGCGGCAGCAAGACGGCAATCTTCTTTGGCTTGTAGGGCTTAGTATTCAGCGCGCGCTCCAGATCCGTTGGCAGCTTCTTGGCGCCCGGATGGCCTGGGTTGTCCTGCTGCCAGTTACCCAGTTGCTGCACCAATTGCTGAGGGTCTATGGCATAATGCTTGGCGATGTAAGCCAGCTGCAGCCAGCCGGCAAAGATGGGGTTGCTGCTATCCTGACTAAAGGCCAGCAGTGTCTGCTCGTGCAGGGGCTGTAATATGCCCCAGATCTCGTCGTTGACTTCACTCGCCTCGGTGCTCGGCAGATAAGTCGCCAGCAGAGTGAGTTCTTTTGCTTGCTCGATTGGCGATTTGCTCAGCTGAAACAGACGCGCCTTGAGTTGATGGTAGGAGACCATCTGCCAGTTGGCGAGTCGCCACTGACTGGGGTAATTGAGTTGAGCCAGGGCCTGATCATAGTTCGCCGTCTGCTCCAGCACTCTAGCGCTCAGATACCTGTGTTCGGCCAGTATCTCGGGTTTGTTGACCAGGCTAGGCTTAACGGCCGCTAGCGTCTTGCTGGCATTGCCCGTGTCGCCTTGATTGATAAAGGCGTGAGCGGCGAGCAGCATCAAACGGTTCTTCTGTTCGGCATCGGTAGCCTGCTTGGCATCCGCCAGGTACTCTGCAGGGCTTTGGGTGGCATTCACCAAAGAAACTTGGGTGCTGGTTTCTTTCACTGGGGTTGGCGCCGTGGCACAACCGAATAATACTGTGGCCAACACAGCGGCGGAGATTAATTTAGTTGTATTCAGTCTTTTTAACACAGGACTTCACTCTGGTAAGATGCTGGCTGTAGTTTAACCTTCTCTTACGCCTGACGAAAGTCTTGTGACAATCATTACAGAGGTAGATATGGACCTGTCGGTCGCACTTTACATAGTTCCTACTCCAATCGGTAACCTTGGAGACATCAGCAGCCGTGCCCTGGAGGTATTGAATCAGGTCTCCCTTATCGCCTGTGAGGACACCCGCCATAGCGGTAAATTGCTGAGCCATTTCGGCATAGAGACCCGCAAGACGGCGCTGCATGATCACAACGAGCGCGACCGGGCCCAGGGGATCATCCAGAAGCTGGCCAATGGTGAGTCTGTGGCGCTGATCTCCGATGCCGGTACGCCGCTGATCTCCGACCCTGGTTATCATCTGGTGTCACAGGTGCGTGAAGCCGGTTTCAATGTTGTGCCCCTGCCGGGCCCCTGTGCGGCCATCACGGCGCTTAGCGCCTCGGGTCTGCCGTCGGATCGCTTCTCGTTCGAGGGTTTTCTGCCCGCCAAGGAGAAGGGACGTCTCGATAAGCTGACCGAGCTTAAGGAAGATCCCCGCACCCTGATCTTCTACGAGTCGCCACATCGCATCGTTCACAGCCTAACCTCTATCGTGACGGCGCTTGGCGGCGATCGTCAGGTGGTGATGGCCCGTGAAGTCACCAAGACCTTCGAGACCTTCCTCTCTGGCCCCGCCGCCGAGGTGTTGGCAAAAGTGAGTGAGGATCCCAATCAGCAGAAGGGTGAAATTGTGCTCATGTGCCACGGTCATCGCACAGATGAAGATGCCGGCGTGCCCGCCCAGGCGCTGGAGACGCTTAAGTTACTGAGTCAGGAGCTACCGCTGAAGAAGGCATCGGCGCTGGCGGCGCAGATCCATGGGCTGAAGAAGAACGCCCTCTATAAGCTGGGCCTCGAGCTGGATCTCTAGTCGACAACTAGTCGGTAGGCGTCACGCCAATATAAGGTGGTGCGCCGCGTCGCATTAGGCTATAATCCGCGCCGAGTTGGCCAGACAGTTGCCGCGCTCAATAGAGCGGGGAGGAAAGTCCGGGCTTCATAGAGCAGGGTACCAGGTAACGCCTGGGCGGTGTGAACCGACGACAAGTGCAGCAGAGAGAAGACCGCCAATCTTCGGATTGGTAAGGGTGAAAGGGTGCGGTAAGAGCGCACCGTGCGGCTGGTAACAGTCCGTAGCAAGGTAAACTCTACCCGAAGCAAGACCAAATAGGGTTCCACTATTCTTAGGAATTAATGCGTGGCTCGCGTTGGAACCGGGTAGGTCGCTTGAGCCTGTGAGCGATTGCAGGCCTAGATGAATAACTGTCCACGACAGGACCCGGCTTATCGGCCAACTCAACACATTAGTAAGGCCCGTTTGTTTATGACAGACGGGCCTTTTCTTTTTCAGAGCCAATTTCCCGCAGCCGATCTCTCAGGATCTTAATAAGGCATGCTCTTTGGGGCAAAATCTGTTTGTGGTAAGCGGATCGGCTGCATCTGATATTTTTGGTAGATCTTATTCAAGCGTCCTTCCTGTAACAGCCTGACAAACAGGTGATTAAACTGGCGTACCGTCTCGCTGTCGGTAAAGGCCTTGTTGAAGGCGACACAGTATAAAATTGCCCTTTCGGCACTGAGATAATGCAGCTGGCTCAAGCCAACCTGTTCGGCGTAGAAGCGGCCCACATCCTTGTTGACATAGTAGGCGTCGAACCTGCGTTTTTGCAGCATGCGCATCGGCAGGGCATCTCCCTGAGGATAGATGTCGGTGAGCAGGGGCGGCTGCGACAGCTGCTTGAGTTTTTCCTGTTGGCGCATGAGCGAGGTATAAGTGTTGGAGGGGCCATAGACGCCAATCACCTTACCCGCCAGCTGACTCAGGTCGGTGATCGGAAAGTCATTTAAGGTGTAGAAGCCGTATTCCGTCTGCACCAGCGGCAGAGAGAACCACATGGACTCGGCCCGCTCCCGGTTCCAACCGAGAAAGATCCCCTTAGCCTCGCCGCTGGAAAACATGTGCATTGCCCTGCGGTAGGGACGAATCGAGATGTCGCAACGCCCAGGCCATTGCAGGCAGACCGCCTGGGTGAGTTCCACCAATATCCCCTGGGCCCGGCCTCGATTGTCCTCATAACTAAAGGGGGCGAAATCGTGATAGACGATATTGAGATTGCTTGCCTTGGCCCATACGGAAAGCGGCAGCTGCAAGAGCATGATCAATGACAGTATTCTGAGTTTTGGCGAGATCATGATGCGCGTTATACCTTTATGGCCACGACATCTATCAGTTTAGTCGCTGGGCAGGGATCTGCGCTTGGGTTAAAAATGGGTCTTAACCTGGAAGCGCCACTCCCAGCTGTTCACCTCGGCGCCGCTGGTAAAGGGGAGAGTGAGATCTATGTGGGCTACGTTGCCATAGCTGGAGCGGGAGGAGTAGATGCGGGCGCCTATGCCGACGCTGCCGATGGGGCCGGAGGTTTCATTGTCTTGATCCGGGCCGCCGCTGGCCTGGCCGACATCAGTAAAGACCGCCCAGCCGAGCTCTGCCAGTTGATACAGGTTGATGTTGGGATAGTTTCTGATCTCGGCACTCAGTAACCATTGGTTGTCACCATGCTGGTAGTCGTTGGGGTATCCGCGCACGCCAGTGTTGTCGCCTATGGCGAAAGTCGCGTCCAAGTAGTTGTTTTGCGAGGTGCTTAGGCGCACCTTGGAGTAGGCGGTCCACTTGGGATTGATCTGATAGAAGTACTCGGCGGTGGCGTTGACCTTAAAGTAGTCGGGCTGGCTGGTGGCGAATACCCCTTCGCCATCCATTCTGAGCAAGATCAGCTGATCGTCGCCCTTATAGCCACGGGAGGAGTACCAGTTGACATGATAGCCCAGGGGGTTGCTGCCAGCCGTGTCCTGGGTCTCCAGGCCGAGTTTGACATAGTGTTGCCAGCCCAGGTTGAAGTCCTCGTTATAGTTGATCAGATAGACGTTATTGAGCACCTTGTAGTCGTCTTCGATAAACTGATAGGCGACCCAGGGGTAGAGGAAGTCCCTGTCCTGGGGTAGCTCGCTGGTGGGGAACTGTGGGATATTGGCGAAGCTATGTTTGTCCTGGGTTACCCCGACTATGATGCGCGAGCGCCAGTCGTCCACCTTGTTCAGGCGCCAGCCATATTGGGCGTTGGCGTACTCCACCTTATGTTCAAACTCGTTCACGTCGAAGCCGTTATGCCTGATAGTGTCGGTGCGCAGATCATCGATAAAATGGCCCGAATACATGTCTTTGGTATCCAGACGATAGAAGGGCTTAGTGAAGTCTAAGATGGTGGCCTGGCCGTCGCTGTTGTCGTAGAAGTTGGCGGTGAGGGTCGAGTGTTTCACCAGCCAGTCGGTGGGCACGCGAAAGGCCAGCTGATAGCCGGTGCGATCGGCGGTCGACTTATATTTCAGGCGGGTGCGTACCCCAAGCCCCAGCAGGTTGTCCTCTTTGATGCCGACGGAAAACTTGCTCTCGCCGCCGCTGTGACCGGCGCTGAAGGTGGGCAGCAGCGACCAGTTGTCCCAGGTTTCCACCAGTATGGTCTCGCCTTCGCCTGTCTCCTCTGCACTGGCTTCTGGGTCGCGCTGGGCAAAGTTGATCCTGGCATCGCGAATATAGGGCTCATATCGCAGGATGCGCTGGGCCTCGTCGAGATCCTTCTGCGACACCTTGTCCTTATCGTTGAAGCTGAGTTTGTTGAGTATGGTCGACTCCCGCGTGTTGATATGCAGGTAGTTGGCCCAGCGATGGATAAAGAAGGCGTCGGGAGCCGACTCGTCGAAGATGGTGTTGCTGACCACCACTATCTTGTTGATCGACTTCTTCTGGTTGAGCTGCACCTCGTCGGCGGGGCTGCTGCCGCCCGAGTTGAGCTGCTGAGTCGATACATTTGCGTCTACCGCTTTATCTGACGCGCTTGTTAGCTGTGGCTCGGCCGCACACAGGCCGCTCGCCAATAGGCAGCCAAACAGCAGAGAGTAGCGCGCACCGGTCAGCATAGCGATCATCCTTATCTTTGCTTTTATCGTTAAGGAGAACTCAGGGGGTTATAAGTCAGACACAATTTAATAACACACCCGCAACGCTAAATAGTCAAGCGGCGAAGATAAAATAAGCTGATGATTTTACTTGCGCAAATCCTGATGCAGGCGCCTAGGCCGCATCAGGACTTGGCTGATCAATTAGAGGGTACGGCGCGGTGGTACGGCGACGTTGGCAAAGATGAGTCCGGCGATGAGCGACATGAAGATCAGGAAGATCTGCGTGCCTATGTGGGACTGGTTGAGCATGGTCTCGCCGAGGATAAGAGTATTGAGGCCAATATAGGTCTTACTGCCGGGTACCAAGATCACTATTCCCTGCAGCAGGGCGATGGAGGCGGGCGACTTCATCCAGCGGGCATAGAGGTTCGAGTAGATCCCCACCGCCAGGGCGCCGAAGAAGATACCGATAGATTCTCCCAGATAGATCCCGGCCAGCATGGCGGAGAAGAAGGCGACGATACCGGCAAATATTCCCCAGGGAGAGTCTTTTAGTCTGGCCTTGAAGATGATCACCAGCGCAGTGGAGAGCAGCGGCACGGCAGACCAGATAGCCCAGCGTGGCAGAGGTTCTGGCTCGAAATAGATTGCCTCACCAAAGATGGCGTTGCCTATCACCATGCCGAAAATGGCGCCGAAATAGAGTTTAAATAGTAACATGGAGGCGTCCATGATACGCGCTGTGCCCGAGATAAGATCCCGCGCCGCCAGCTCGGCCAGCCCCAGTGTCAGTGCCAGCCCGGGGATAAAGACTATGATGCCCGAGAGGATCACCACGGGGATATTGATATAAGGGTCGAAGTAGGCGATGCCGCAGGCGGCGATGGCGCATAAGATGGCGGCCAAGGGCTCAAGGGTCTCGGCCATGCGTTTGGAGTGCTCGGCGCGGTAGACCAGGCCATAGACCATGAAGCCGAGCAGCGCCGACCAGAAGACATCGTTCCAGCTGGTGCCCATCAACATGGCGAAGGCGCCGGCCGAACAGCCAAAGGCCAGCAGGGTCAGCAAGGGACCATAGGGATTAGGCTTATTAGCGATCTCTTCGAGTCGCTCCAGTGCCTCGGTCAGGGTGCGCTTACCAGACAGTACCTCTTCCACCAACTCGTCGGTACGGGCCAGGGAGCCCAGATCCAGCTCGCCAGGCTTAACGCGCGCCATATGGTTGTACTCCTGATCCGTATCGTGTTGCAACACAAAGGTCATGGAGGTTGGTGAGATCAGAAAGTAACCCTCGATACCTAAGACCTTAGAGATCGATTGCAGATGAGCCTCTAGACGGTAGGCAGGGGTACCAAACTTGTGCAGCGCTTTACCTAATTTTATGATAAATCTGCGTTTTTCAAGAAACTCTGCGTTATCCAATTGTACAGTCCATGATGGTGAAATCTGGGGGTGGTGCTCAAGCGAGCGCATCTTAACCTATCTTGTACCAAAAAGGTTAATGGCTTGGGAATTTTTTTAAATTCGGGTTAAGTTAGCCAAGGGCAGGATTTCAAGGCACTTTTCGCTGGCCTGTCCAAGCTTTCAGCTAATAGGGCTAAAGGCTGTTATTTGCCAGGGTTGCAGTCTGGCGTGAATTAAATTGGTGTCATTAAGGATAGAGATATGTCGGTAAGCGTTTCGGGATTTTATATTGCTCTCACGGCCATCATGGCGGTGTTTTTCACCTATCGCGTGGTGCGCCTCAGGCGCGGACTCAAGATAGGCCTGGGCTCAGGTGGCAGCGAAGAGCTACGCCTCGCCAACCGGGTACATGCCAACCTCATCGAGAACGCCCCGATGGCGCTGCTATTGTTGCTACTCGCCGAGCTTAACGGCCTGGCGCCCGTCTATCTGCATGCTGCAGGCACCGTTTGGCTGGTGGCGCGCATCCTACACGCCATAGGTCTGACCCAGGGGCGTGGCGGCTATCACTTCGGTCGTTTCTGGGGCGTGCTGCTCAGCTGGCTGGTGATACTGGCCCTGGCGGTGGTGAATCTGTTTTATTTCATCTTGGCATAGAAAATCGCCATTATTGCTGCTTTTTTGTTCACGCTTAAGCAGGTTTCGCTGTTATACTCCGCCTCCTTTTAGTGGTCGCCGCTTGGCGACTACACTTACTCTTTAGTTTGAAAGTTAGGCAGTATCATACATGCAGGTCGAATCCACACTCTTTACTTATCCCAAGTATCTGGGCCGCAATGAAAAGCCGGCGCCCTTCTTGCCTATGTCGCGCAAGGAGATGGCCAAGCTGGGCTGGGATAGCTGTGACATCATTATCGTCACGGGTGACGCCTATGTAGATCATCCCAGCTTCGGGATGGCGGTGATCGGCCGTATGCTGGAGGCCCAGGGCTTCAGGGTCGGCATCATCTCTCAGCCAGATTGGTCGAGCAAAGAGGATTTCATGAAGTTGGGTAAGCCCAACCTCTACTTCGGTGTGACCGCGGGTAACATGGATTCGATGATCAACCGCTACACCGCCGAGCGCCGTCTGCGTCATGACGATGCCTACACGGCCGGTAACGTGGGCGGTAAGCGTCCGGATCGCGCCGTGACCGTCTATACCCAGCGCTGTAAAGAAGCCTACAAGCAGGTGCCTGTGGTGATCGGCGGTATCGAGGCCAGCCTGCGCCGCATCGCCCACTATGACTATTGGTCAGATAAGGTGCGCCGCTCGGTGATCTTAGACGCCAAGGCCGATATCTTGGTTTACGGTAACGCCGAGCGCCCGCTGGTAGAGCTGTCCCATCGTCTTGCCGCCGGTGAGAGTGTCGGTGACATCCATGATGTGCGCGGCACTACAGTGATCCGTAAAGAGCCCCTGTATGGCTGGAAGGGGATGGATTCGCGCAAGCTGGATCAGCTGCACAAGATAGACCCTATTCCTAACCCTTATGGCGCCGACGACGTGGGTTGTCAGAATCTCTCCGGCCCAAGCGACGTCAAGGTGTTCGATAACGACGCACCTAAGCCTATTTCGGTGCAGCCGCCACGACCTAAGCCTTGGGAGAAGACCTATGTCTTGCTGCCAAGCTATGAGAAGGTCGCCGGCGACAAGTATCTCTATGCCCATGCTTCGCGCATTTTGCACCAGGAGCAGAACCCGGGCTGTGCCCGTGCCCTGTTCCAGCCCCATGCCGAACGCGCCATCTGGGTCAATCCACCGGCCTGGCCGCTCAATACCGACGAGATGGACGGTGTGTTCGACCTGGCTTACAAGCGGGTACCGCACCCCGTGTATGGCAAGGAGAAGATCCCCGCCTATGACATGATCAAGACCTCGATCAACATCATGCGTGGCTGCTTCGGCGGATGCTCCTTCTGCTCTATTACCGAGCATGAGGGCCGCATTATCCAGAGCCGCTCGCAAGATTCGATCATCAAAGAGATCAAGGATATTCAAGACAAGGTGCCAGGATTCACCGGGGTGATCTCGGATCTCGGCGGCCCGACTGCCAACATGTACCGCCTGGGCTGTACCTCGGTGAAGGCCGAGAGTACCTGTCGCCGACTCTCCTGTGTGTTCCCCTCAATCTGTGGCCACTTAGATACCGACCATCAGGCGACGATCGATCTCTATCGCGCCGCTCGCGACGTGCCAGGCATCAAGAAGGTGCTTATCGCCTCGGGCGTGCGTTACGACCTGGCAACTGAAGACCCGCGCTATGTGAAGGAGCTGGCCAGTCACCATGTGGGCGGTTACCTGAAGATCGCCCCCGAGCATACCGAAGAGGGCCCGCTGAATAAGATGATGAAGCCGGGCATGGGCACCTATGACAAGTTCAAGGAGCTGTTCGACAAGTACTCTGCCGAGGCGGGCAAGAAGCAGTATCTGATCCCTTATTTCATCTCGGCCCACCCGGGCACCACGGATGAGGATATGGTGAATTTGGCGCTCTGGCTCAAGGGCGAGAAGTTTAAGCTGGATCAGGTGCAGAACTTCTATCCGTCGCCTATGGCTAATGCCACGACGATTTATCATACCGAGCTGAACTCGCTGAAAAACGTCAAGCACAGCAGTGAGACTGTTGAGGTACCTAAGGGCGGCCGTCAGCGTAAGCTGCACAAGGCGCTGCTGCGTTATCACGACCCGGCCGGTTGGCCGATGATCCGTGAAGCCCTGATCAAGATGGGCAAGGAACATCTTATCGGTGGCGGGGTGAACTGTCTGGTGCCGGCGGAGACCCGTCAGGAACGTCAGGGCCATCGAGCCAAGGCGACCAAGACGCCTGCGGGTAAGAAGGCGGTAACTCGTTTTAGCGCTAACCAGTTCGATGAGCGTAAGGGTAATGGTCAAGGCAATGCTCAAGGTAAGAGCCAAGGTAAGGGCGTCTCTGGCAAGGGAAGCACGGGCAAAGGTGGCGCGGGCAAAGCAAGTGCAGGCAAGGCTGGCAAGCGTCCAATGAAGAATGCCTGGGGCACCACGCCTAAGCATCAACGCTAAACCATCGCTGGTCAAAACGATGAAAAAAGGGGAGTATCTAATGACTCCCCTTTTTTATTGCACAGGAGCTTCCAATGAGTGACTCACATTGCGGCCAAAATGGTGAGGCTAAGATCGAAGGCTACAGTGACGACGGTTTTTGGCACAAGGTTAAGCAGTTTGCCAAGCAGGCCGGGCGCGAGGTGATCGACAACGCCCTGTGCCTCTATTACGCGGCTCAAAGGCCGGACACGCCCAAGTGGGCCAAGACGGTGATCTTCGGCGCCCTGGCTTATTTCATCACGCCGCTGGACGCCATACCGGATCTCACTCCCGTGGTGGGATTCTCAGATGATCTCGGCGCTTTGGCCGCGGCGCTGGCCATGGTCAGCATGTATATCGATGACAAGGTGAAGCAGCAGGCCGCTGCCAAGACCTCGGCTTGGTTCGACTGAGCTAGCCTGCCAGTTTGGCCTCGACTAACCACTGATCTAGGCTGACCGCCTTGGCGCCACCAAAGCTCAACGAGATGAGGTTCGCCGCCACCAGCTGCTCGCCGCTTAGATCCTGACTCTCCCAAGAGAGACTCGGGGCGGCAATGGCATCACTTATCACCTCGCACTCGAAGCCTGCCTTGACGGCGCTGCGACACAGAGTCTGCACACAGGCCTGGGCCATGGCGCCGACGACCACTAGCTTGTCTATGCCCAGCTCGATCAATGTCTGAGACAGAGCTGTGTCGATGAAGCTGTCCACATGATGCTTGATGATGACGGGTTCATTGCCCTTTGGCGCGACCATGTCGGCGATCTCCACGCCCTGGGTGCCTGCCTGGAAGAAGCTCGCCTCGGGATCCTTGAAGATATGCTGCACATGGATCACCGGCAGTTGATTGATGCGAAAATGATGGAGCAGCTTGGCCGCATTAGTCGCCGCCTGTTCGCAGTTATCCAGCGCGAAGCGGCCACCCTTAAAATAGTCGTTTTGCAAATCCACCAGCACCAGGGCGCTGCGCATCTGTGGCGCCAGGGGCTCGCTCAGCTGGGTCAGCACGCTGAAATCATCCTCTTCCAGATACCAGTGGCCGTCGTCGGCCAGGGTCCACAACTCCTTACTGATGAAACCGCTGGCGATGTTCATTCGCCAGTTGGCCGAGAGTATCGCCTGTTTGTCGCTGAGCACCTTGATCTCCACATTGCGATAGACCAGCTCACCCGGATTCTGCTGGGCAAAGCCGAGCCAGAATTGGCTGATCGCCTCTATGCCATCGAAACGGCCGAAGGGGGAGACCTGCATCTGCGCCCCAGGCAGATAGCGGGCGATGCAGTCGGCAAAGGCCTGACGGTTGAAATCGGCAATCCAGGCTTGGCTGGCTTGCATGACGGCTTGGCGGATAGATTGACTCATGTTGGCTCCTCGTTAGTCGTTGGAACTAGTTGTTAGGACTAGTCGCTTGAATCTGTTGAGGCGCCAGTCTATTGTTATTTTTAATTGTGATATTTAGGTCTTGGTTGATAAGAATGTTCAGAAAAAACGAACAAAAGCGGCTGGCATATCAGATGCTGGTATTCGATGAGGTAGTCAATCAGGGCTCCTTCACCGCCGCGGCGGAGGCGCTTGGCCATACCAAGTCGGCGGTGAGCCAGTATGTGAGCCAGCTGGAGCAAGATCTCGGCATCAAGCTGCTGACCCGCAGTACCCGCCAGCTGCATCTCACCACTCAAGGGGAGGCGATGGCTCAGCGCAGTCGTCAGCTGTGGCGCTTGCTGACCGAAACCCTGGAGGCGGCCCATGACCAGCAGGCGGTGCCCGGTGGGCGAATGGCGATCACCGCGCCCCTGGCCTTCGAGGCGCCGCTGCTCACCCCCATCATTGCCGAACTCTGCGGCGAGTTTCCGCAGCTGCTGCCAGAGATGCATTATGACGATGCCCGGTTGGATATCTTGCAGCACAACCTGGACATGGCGATCTCTGTCGGGCCGCAGAAAGACAGCGGCTATCATGCTATTCCTATCGGCCGACTCGACAGCGTCCTGGTGGCAGCCCCTGGTTATATCAACCGCAGCGTCGCCATCACGGCGGAGAGTCTGCGGGGCCACAGCTTGATAGTCCTCCCCTGGCAGCGGCCTCTGGTACTGCAAGGCCCTAGTGGTCTGGCCTTCGAGGCGGCTAAGGAGATCAAGGTCAACACCTCCATTAGCGCCATCAACAGCGCCATTGCAGGTGTCGGCATTGCCCTGGTGCCTTCTATCTTTATCGAGGCTGAGCTGGCTCAGGGCAAGCTGCAGCGGGTGCTACCCGAGCACAGCGGTCCGTCGCGAGAGGTATTTGCCATTCACGCCTATCAGCAGCAGTTACCCCTGGCGTTGCGTTTAGTAGTGGAGAGGTTGAAAGAGGCCTTCAGGCAGAAGGCCCCTGTGAGTGGTTAGTACTTTAGACTTAGTCGAGTTTGAACTGTCCAACTATCTGTTCCAGCTGCTGATTGGCGGTGGCCAGGTTAACGGTTTCGTTGCGGCTCGACTCGCCGCTGCGAGCCAGTTCGTTGGCCATGTCGCAGATGGCGCTCATGTTGCGGGTGATCTCGGCCGAGACAGAGCTTTGCTCTTCGGCGGCGGTGGCGATCTGGGTGTTCAGATCGTTGATCTGATTAACCGAACTGCCGATGGCGTCGAGATCCGTGGCGACTCTCTCTGTGGTGCTGGCGGTTTCCAGACAAGTCTGCTTGGTGACCTCCATCGAGTGGATCGCGCTGTTAGAGGCGTCTCTGAGATTGCTTAGTGTCTCCTCAATTTCCGCCGTGCTGTCCTGGGTGCGCGCGGCAAGGGCCCGCACCTCGTCGGCCACCACGGCAAATCCCCGTCCCTGCTCGCCGGCTCGAGCGGCCTCGATGGCGGCGTTGAGGGCCAGTAGGTTGGTTTGGTCGGCGATGTCACCAATCACCTTGAGCACCTGGGTGATATTGATGGTGTCGCGGTCGATCTGGCCTATCTTGTCGGCGGTATGTTCCACCTCCCTAACCAGGCGGTTGACTGTCTCTGTGGCCTGGGCCACTACCTGCTTCGATGCCAGCGCCTGTTCGTTGGTGAGTTGGGTAAAGGAGGCGGTCTCGCTGCCATTTTGGGCGACGTCGTTGGCGGTGGCGCTCATCTCTTCCACTGCGGCGACGATCTGCTCTGTCTCTTTGGTGTGAGCTGAGAGGATGTGGCGATTGGTCTCTGTCTCCCCATTGAGTCGCTCGACACTGCCTGAGATATGGGCCGAGGCCTGTAGCACCTCGCGCATCATGGCCTGCAGGTTGGCGATAAACTGATTGATCCCCGTGGAGATCTGCCCCAGATCGTCCTCGCTATGTATCTCGAGTCGTTTGGTGAGATCGCCGTTGCCCTTAGACAGTTCGGTAACCATGGCCTTGAGCGACAAGATAGGGCGATAGAGGAGGTACAGGACCCCAAGCAAGATGCTGATGGCGCACAGCAACATGACGGCGGAAGAGACGAGGGCGCTGGTAAGGGCCTTATCGACCACGGCATAGGCGTTCGACTTATCCAGGCCAATGAAGAGGAACCACTGCTTGCCATTAACCAGGGGAATGGCTTTCGAGAAGCCCAGCTTATCGACGCCGTCGATGCGATATTCCTGCATCACCTCATCGCTGCCGATGATCTTCTGTTGCACCTGAGGTAGGCCGAAGTCGCTGAAGCGGCTGCCACTGACCAGGGTGGGGGACTCTGACGCCAATACCTTGCCGGTTTGATCTGTGATGAGGGCGACCGCCCCAGGATAATCTATGGCGCTGACAACATCATGAAGATAGGTGAGTTCTATATCACCCAGCACCACACCGTCGCCCAGATTCTTCAGGATGGAGATCACCTTGTGGCCCGTACCGTCGTCTATGTAGATGTCGGTGACGTCCAGCTGAGTTGTGGCCTTACCCTGCTGATACCAGGGGCGGGTTCTGGGATCGTACTTGCCGGGGATCGCCCTGCCGTTGAGCCATTTGTCGCCGGTTTCGGTGGAGTAGGCGCTGCCGTCATCGAAGCCGAAATAGATGCGGGCGACCCCGGAGAGGTCTGTGGCGAGACGCGCGGTGTTGACATAGTTGTTCTGGTAACTCCCCAGACGGTAGTGCTGGGCCAGTTCATCCATGGCCTGGGCCTTGGCGCCAAACCAGGTGGCAACCTTGGCCGACTCGTTACGGGTGACGCCGGTGAGTTTGTCGTTAACCCTGGCGATGGTGGCCTCTTTAATCTGGACGTAGGAGAGCCAGTTCGAGATCAACAGACAGAGGGCGACTAAGGTGACCATGGAGGCCACGAGTGATTTCTTGAATCCCATCAATTACTAACTCCATGAGGTGTGGAATAGAAGAGGCCAGAGATGGCCTCTTCTGGAGGGAGCCTGGTCGGGAGGTTAGTCTTTCCAGTTTAAGTTGAAGTCATAGCGGAAGCCGACGGTAACGGCGCGATCGTCGTTTAGGTTGTCGTAGTTCTTATCCAGGTACTCCAGGTGTACGCGCACGTTGGCCAGCGGGTTCCATTCCAGGGTGGTGTTAAAGCCGTCATAGTCCATAGAGCTGATATCCTCGATACCGTCTTTAAACTGGAAGTAGCCCAGCTTGATCTTGTACTCGTTGCTCAGTGGATAGGCTAGGGCGGTATCTAAGGTGCTGCCGCTGCGATCGCCATGTTGCACCTGATTATCGAAGTTGTATTGCTTGTCCTGGTAGCTTGCCGCCAGGTAGAGGCCGTTATCGAAGGTATAGGCCACCACACCGCCCAGGGTCTGGTTGTCGCCGTTTACCTGGCCGTTCTCCAAACTGTCTTGAGTGACATAGCCCAGACCCAGATGCAGGGCTCCGACATCGTAACCTACGCCTATGTTGACGAAATCCGCGCCTGTGTCGCCCTTATCGCCGTCAAACTGGGCGCCGGCCATCCAGGTGAAGCCGCCAGTCACCAGCTTGTAGGTCACGAAGTTGTCGACGAAGAAGGGACTTTCATGGTCGTAGGCGTAAGGGCTGTTGCCGTGGTTGAAGATATCCACGTATTCGGCGATCAGGCTGTATTGGGCCGGACGTTGTTTACCTATGCCCACCTGGCCGTAGGGGGATGCGATGGCCACATAGGCCTGTCTCGCCTTGCCGAAGTTGCCAGAGTTGGCGATATCGACGCTCCATTCCCCTTGGGCGATGGCGCGCCAGCCGTCGGCAAACTCAGTGCTGGCCTTGATGCCGACGCGAGAGAGGGCGTCTCTCACATCCCAGGTTTCATCCGTGCTGTCGTCGAGGTAGCTGAGTGTCGGACGGATAGAGCCGTAGAGGCTGACTTCGCTATTCTTGAACTGTGACGGCGCAGCCTGAGCCTCTAGTTGGGCAATGCGCTGGTTGAGTGCCTCGACCTGTTCACTCAGGGGCTGCTCGGCGGCATAACCCTGAGTAGAAGCGAGTGCCATTGCGGCGGCGATCATTGAGGTGCGAAAAATAATCTTATGGTTTTTCATGGCTTTCTGCCTTCAATTGGTTTTCTTAGGCATGCGAGTCTCCCTCCTGCCATCTTGTCGATGGAGGATAGGGGCGCCGCAGGCGTTTAAAAAAAGGGAGTTAATAGGCCCATGACATCTGCCATGGGCCTGGTTTTGGTTAAACCTTGCCAGCCTTTTTCAGGTCGGCGAACCAGAGGTTGTGATGCTGTTTGGCCCAGTTTTCGTCACAGTAGCCAGAGGTCATGTTTGACATGCCGCCTTCGGACATCACGGTCGCCATGAAGATATGCACCACAGAGAAGGCGCTGATGATGACGGTTGAGGCAATATGCAATACCAGCATCAGATTGGCCGTGTTCTTGGTGACGCCATAGGTCTCGGGGAACATCATCGCTAGGCCAGAGACCACCATGATACCGCCGAACAGGGCGAATACCCAGAACCATAGCTTCTCACCCGCGTTGGCAAAGCCCGCATCGGGGTGCTGCTTCTTGCCGAAGTTGATGTAGCCGCCCAGTACGGCAAACCATTTCAGGTCATAGCTTGCGGGGAACTGCTTAGGCGCCCACATCAGGACCATCAGCACATAGCCGAGGATGAAGGGGAAGGCCATCAACTCATGCAGACTGCTGGATAGACCCACCAGGGCCGACCAGGAACCGGCGTTCATGCCAGGCTCAAAGTAGAAGCGGCCGCCGCCTAGTACTAAACCAGTAAGGATCAGCAGGATGCAAGGGATGGCACCCAGCCAGTGCACACTGACGCTAAGGCCCGACCAACGCTTGATCAGCTTACCCGAGAAGCCATGGTCCAGCTTAGAGACGCCGTTCACCACCACGAATAGGATGAAGAGGGCGGTTACGCCAAACAAGCTGGCAAACAGGGCGAAGGCGATGGTATCGGTCGCGCCCAGGTAGCTCAGCAGCGACTCGTCGGCCTGCTGTGGAATCGACGCCGGCATCAGCAGCTCAGGCTGGGTCGGCAGGCCGCGGATCTCAGGAATATCACCAGAGATGGCGTGCTCCTGAATGGTTTGCCACTGCTGCGGCTGCAGGGTGGCGGTCTCTTCGGCCAGTGCATAACTGGATGCAAACAGACCGAGCACAATAAGGCTTAACCATCTTATTGCTTTACTCATTGAAAACTCCTTGCGACATCGCTTGTCGCGTTGGAATCTGCCTGTCGCCAGGCAGATTCGTCGATCATTCGGCGCCGTCTAGGCTGGGCGCCGCTTGAAGTTGTTGATTGATAAACTGCAGTAGCTCGTGAGCCAACAGCGGCCAGAAAGGCTGTTTCGCATGTTTGGCAATGCCCTCGCAGAAGGGGGTTATCCAACGCCCAAGATGGGTTTGGAGAAACTCCGCCGCGAGTTCATTGAGCGCCTCAACATGCTCGCTGTTTTCCAGCGCTTGTTGCTCGGCGGCCATGGCGTGCAGGCAATAGAGGAACTCGAGTTCGTTACCGATAAAGTCGGCCGGCTCGTTGAAGCTATCGTCGATGACCAGACCAATTTGTTGGTAGAACTCGGCCACCCTGACGGTTTCCTCGGTGAAGATCTGATGATTGCCACTGAGGTAAACCGATTCATAGGGGGCGACTAACAGCTTGTATGGCCCGATACACATGCGATTAAAATCAAACTCCAATTCGGATGCGTCGTCACTGAACTTGCGTGCCTCTATGAGTAGCGGGCTGTCTGGCGACTCCTGCTCCAGGTAGGCGATTAAGCCTGCGAGAGCCTGAGTATCCGAGGGCGCGAACATCATAGATTTGAAGGCATGGTAAGCCATTGCCGTTGGGCCATATTCTGCTGTCATTATGCGCGTTCCTTAATGATCACTAGGTTAGGTTTGGTGATGCAATCGCCGTAGCCTATGCCTTGTTTGCTTGCCGATGGACGCTTGAGCACTTCTTGCAGATTGCCGACATCCAGGCACTCTACCGGGCAGCCACTCACGCACGCGGGTTTCATGCCGCGGTCCAGCAGTTCCACACACATGTTGCACTTGTCTGCCTTGCCGTCGTCCTCGCGGATACTGACGGCCGCGTAAGGACAGGCGCTGGCACACAGGCCACAACCCGTGCATTTCTCACGGTCCAGCACCACGATACCGTCATCGCGCACATGGTAGGCTTTCGCCGGACAGACCATGAGACAGGCTGGGTTTTCGCAGTGCATACAGGCGTGGGACAACCAGACATCGATAGCGCCATCGTCACGCTTCACTTCATAGCGATCGACTTTACGGAATCTATGGTTCTCGGGCAGTTCATTGTGGATCTGGCAGGCAACGGTACAGGCACCGCAACCGACACAGTTTTCTTGTCTGAACACAAAGCCCACTTTCTTATTTAACGACATCGTTTACTCCTTAGGCTTTGGCAATCGCGACGCGAGTGGAATGATACGCAGAGCATCCACCCATATCGGTCAAGGTGTCGGTGGTGAGGTTGTTGGTACAGCTATCTTTGCCCTGTGGGTCCATGCGACGCCAGTTGTTCTTCGGCGCCATGACAGTCCCTCTGACCACCTGGGTAGAGACCTGAGCGATAAAGTGGGCCTCACCACGTTGGTTGCTGAGCCTTACCCTGTCGTTGTTCTGAATGCCCAGTTCTTTGGCATCTTCGGCGTTGATCTTGGCAAAGTAGGCCGGGAAGTTACGAATGTACTTCACGTTGTAGAAAGAGCTGTTGGCGCGCTGCGGAATGGCAGGAGACAGCAGACGGAACGGCAGTGTCTTCTCTTCCTGTACCATCTCATCTTCCGGCAGGCCAAAGTCGATCACTGGGTGGTAGCCGGCTTCTTTCATCATCTCTGAGTAGAATTCGATCTTGCCGCTTGGCGTCTTATATTTGCCGTCGCCGAAGTAAGGGCGTTGGTCATAGACGGTGACAAACTTGTCGCGAATGATCTGCTCATAGGTGATGTTATTGTGTCTGAAGGCGGGTTCCTCAGTGTCGAGGAAGTCACGCAGGATCTGCTCATAGTCCACACGCATCTCAGGGAAGCGGTCTAGCCCCATGCGGGCGCCCAGCTCCTTGAAGAAGATCCAGTTGTCTTTAGACTCGCCGAGTGGCTCGATCACCTTCTCAGAGGTCTGCATGTGATAGCAGTTGTAGTCGGTACCCATGTCTGGGAACTCAAACTGGGTCGCTGCCGGTACGATAATATCGGCCAGCTCTGCGGTATCTGTCATCAGGAAGTCGTGAACCACCAGGAAGAGGTCATCACGCATCGCGCCGCGGCGACAGGCATTCGAGTCGGGAGCAACCGAGACGAAGTTACCGTTGTAGTTGATCACCGCCTTAATCGGTTTGATCGGCTTGCCATAGGCCATTGGGTTCTCTGGGTCGAGCGCCTTGGCGATCTCCGTCATGTTGACGTGGCCAACTGTGTCTGGATTCGGGTGGATATGATCCGCACGGCCCTTGCTGTAGTTCAGGCTGTCATCGGCCTGGGTGTTGTCATAGATGAAGCCGTTACCTATCTTGCCGTACTGGCCGGCAACCGCGTGCATCATGGCGATGGCGCGAGACATACGGGCGCCGTTGTAGTTACGCTGCATACCGTAACCCAGACGCAGTACAGACAGCTCTGACTCACCATAGACACGGGCAAATTCGAACATCTTGGCCTTAGGCACGCCGGTGACACGCTCGATCTCTTCGTAGCTCATGGTGTTCAGGCGCTCGAGCAGCTGGTCGTAGCCAAGGGTGTTGGCCTTGATGAACTCGAGATCCGCTAGGTCATGCTCTACCAGGTACTTCATGATACCTGTCGCTAGGTGGGTGTCGGTACTCGGCTTAGGCTGCAACCAGATATCGGCCTGAGAGGCGATAGGGGTGCGCACTGGGTTAACCACCAACAGCTTGGCACCTCGGTCACGGGCCTGGTTGATGAACTTGATGCCGTGTACGTTGGTGGCCGTCTCGTTTTGGCCCCAAGAGATGTAGCAGTTGGTGTAGATGTTGTCGTATGGATCCGGGCCCTGGTAGGTACCAGTTACCGACTTCAAGCCTTCATAGGCGGCGAACACACACACCTTACGGTCGAGCTTGCGGGCACCGACGGCGTTGAAGAAACGGCTAGGTCCGCCGTATTTACCGATAACCCCTTCGTGGCCAGAGTAGCTGTAGGGCAGGATAGAGTCGGCACCGTGATCTTTGATGATCTGCTGCAGACGGCTGGCGATTTTGTCATAGGCCTCATCCCAAGAGATGCGGCGCCATTTGCCTTCGCCCTTCTTGCCCGCGCGTTCCATCGGGTGCAGGATACGGTCGGCGGCATAGGTGTATTGCACATAGGCATGGCCCTTCACGCAGGGAGAGGTGCCCATCTTCTTCAGCTCTGAAGCGCCTTCCACGTAGGTCATGCGGCCGTTTTGTACCGTGAACTTCAACAGACAGCGGTCGGCGCAGTTACGTTGGCAGGTGTGGTACTTAATTTCTCCTTGGCGTTTCAAGAGTTTGTCGGGCGCGCCGCCTTTTTCGCCTGCACTGGCTATGCCGGGCATAAGACCGGATAGCGAGCCGACGACGGAGCTGGCTCCGACACCTTGCAAGAAGGTGCGTCTGTTCATTTTCATAAGTGTTCCCCATCTTGATGCGTCTTAGGACGCTTTTTACAGACATTGCTCAAATGTTTGTGAGTCAAAGACTCGCTGCATACCTGTTTTGTTATCGTTTTTCGATTTAAAAAGATGGCAAGACCAGCTGCGAAAGGGGTATGCAAGAGTGCCTCTGGTAGCTTGTCGGTCTCGCCATCAAAATCCTTGTCAGCGTTCTGCCGCCCTGCGCCAAGCGCTTTCCAGGCCGCAGATGAGCTTAGACTTCACCCAGTTAAAGGCGGCCGACTGATTGACGTTGCCATATAAGAGGTAATTACCGATCTCGCGGTTTTCCCGGCGACGAATGCGGCAACGCTTGGCCAGCTCTTCGGGCAGCTTGACCCACTGCACAGCGGGCAACATGTCGACGAACTGGCGGGTAAATTCGTTGCAAACTAAGGTGATGGCGTCAGACTCGCTCAGTAGGCGCATGGCGGTAGCCACGCTGTCGGTATAACCGTCGACCTCCATGCACAGCTCCTCTTCGCGGCAGAGGTTTACCAGCAGCGGGCAACTCAGGTCGTCATAGTTGTCTATCTCTAGGCAGGCATATTGGGTGATGTTGTCTAGGGTGAGTTCCTGCTTGAGGAGCGGATGGCCGCTGCGCGCCAGGATGTAGAGATTGTCGGTGGCGGAAAACATCTCGGCGTTGAGGTTCTTACCGTTGAAGCCTTCATAGACCACCACGAAGTCGACATCGCCATTGGCGAGATCGCTACTGCAGTCATGGGTCAGCACCCTGACATCAAACTTCATGTTGGGCGCCTCGGTGAGGATCTCGTTGCGGATCACCTGTTGTACTGGGTAGATGAACTCATCGTAGGCGTGAATAACATATTGGCCGCCCGATTCAGCCGGGGTAAATACCGAGTGCTGCATCTCGAGTTTCTGATAGTGGGCCACCAATTCTCTGGCCATAGGGATCAGCTGGTGGGTCTTCTCCGTCGCGACGAAACCGGAACAGCGACGAATAAAGAGGGAGTCTTTAAATATGTCTCTTAAGATCTTTAGGGTGCGGCTCACACCTGAAGGCGTGATTCCCAGTTCATTGGCAGCCTGATGACTCTGCCCGTGTTCATAGACGGCGATGAACACTTTTAATTGATTGTAATTAAGTTGGTCAATCTTATTCATGGTTGTGAACTGGGTAAATATATTGAGTTATTATCATCTATATATATCTACACACGTTCAGTGTTGAAAGTCACACTTTTAATATGGCCATTATTTAAAGTTTGCATTACTTCTCATGTTTTAATATCTGCATTTTGCAAAATGCGATATTTAAAATTTGCAGGCTTTATATATCTTTCAGGCTAACTGGTACGAACGAACAACTTGTGGGCGGGCTATAGGCTAGGCCTTGCTATCTCTAGGGTGCGCCTAAGCTCCTGTTTAGGCGGGATAACTGTTCGATTTGTGAACTTTCGATTTTATTTCATCAAATTTAAATTTATTTTTAATATGAGATGTTCGTCTTTTTATCGATTCTATTATACCCGCTCTCTATAAATAATTTCATCGAATTTATATTTTTATTTGAATCGTGATCTCTATTTAGTTTTCAATTTATAGCTTTATTGTCTGTTGCAAGTTTTATTATTGCGTGTGTATTTTAAATAATAAGAAACCTTCCAGAAGTCATGTTTTTATTTTAGAAAAACATAGTTAAGGATCTCGTTATGTTAGATCGGCGCTCGATTTTAAAAATGGCGGCAGGTGGAGCTCTGCTCTCATTGGTGCCCGCCAGCACGCTACAAGCGAAAACCCTTGGAAAACGCTATGCCATGGTGTTTGACGTCAGACGTTGTACCGGCTGTCTCTCTTGTACCGTGTCATGTTCCGTTGAAAATCAAACTGATGCGGGTCGATGCCGTACCCGCGTCAATCAGGCTAGCCTGAGCTTGGGTGAGCGCATCGCCACCCTTGCGGTGCCGAACCAATGTAACCAGTGTGATAATCCTGTCTGTACTCAGGTCTGTCCGGTAGAGGCAACCTATAAGCGCAAGGAAGATGGCATAGTGGTGATCGACCACGAAGAGTGCATTCACTGCCAGCTGTGTGTCGATGCCTGTCCTTATGGCGCGCGCCGCAAAGATGAGAGCCTGGATAACCCGCCCGAGAAATGTAATTTCTGTATTCACCGCGTCACCCAAGGGCTGTTGCCTGCCTGCGTCGAGACCTGTATCGGCGGTGCCCGTACCTTTGGCGATCTCAACGATCCCGACAGCCAGGTCTCTAAGCTGGTGCGGGACAACAAGGTCTACGCCATGCTGTCCGAGGCTGGCACCTCGCCCAATATCTTCTACATTGGCTTGCCGACATCGACCGATGATCAAGCCATTTTGAATCTCAATTACCTCGATTGGCAGCGCTAGGAGTCAAAGATGGATAGACGTAAGTTTTTAACTCAAGCTGGTCTGGTATCTGCCGCGACCATTACAGGTGCCGCCTGCAGTCGAGTCGATGCCGAGCCTGAGCCTCAGAAGACCCAGGACATTTCACGCTTCGGTCATCCCGTAGCAGCCGAAGGGGGCTTCGATGCCCAGGGTAAATGGCAAAAGACAGCAGGGGTGCGCACCGCCTATTCCCGCTGCTTTAGCTGTTACAACATCTGCGGCCTCAGGGTGCGTGTGGATGAGAAGACAGACAGAGTCTTGAAGGTAGGGGGCAACCCCTATTGTGAGAACAACTCAGGCTCACCACTGCCGCTGAACACAGAGGTGAAGCAGAGCTTTATCGCCCTGGCGGGAGAGGCTGGGCTGAAGAATCGCGCCACCACCTGTGCCAAGGGGGCGAGCTGCGTCGACTCGGTTGACGATGAGCGCCGGGTGACTCGGGTGCTGAAACGCGCCGGCAAACGTGGTGCTGGCGAGTGGGTCACCATCAGCTATGAACAGGCACTTGCCGAGATCATCGAGGGGGGCGATCTCTTCGGCGAAGGCCATGTCGATGGCCTGCGCGCCATTCGTCAGCTGGATCAAGAGGTGAAGCCGGGCCATAGCGAATTTGGCAGTAAAGCGAATCAGCTGTTTGCCACCTTCTGCGCCGAAGACTATTTGCGCGGAAGTTTCTATTCTCGCTTCATGATGCAGTCATGGGGAACAGTCAATTTAGGTACCAAACACGCCTACTGCGGTGCCGCCCAGGCAACGGGTTATAGCCTGGGGATGGCAGCCGGATTCGAAGAATGGCTCAACGATGTCGACTGGGAAAACGTCGAGTATGGCCTGTTTATGGGCACCAGCCCTGGTTCATCGGGTGTCAGCCTGAACCGCGTCGGTCGAGGTCTTGCCAACAGCCGTGTGGATCGTGGCTTTAAATATGTGTGTGTCGATCCCCTGCTGCGTACCACGGTCGCCGCCGATACCAATGCCACCTGGCTGGCGGTCAAACCCGGTCAGGATGCGGCATTCTCCTTTGGGGTGATCCGCACCATGCTCGAGGAGCAGTGGTTTAACAAGTCGCACCTAGAAAATCCGAGCCAGAAGGCGGCCGAGGCCGCGGGTGAGCTTAACTACACCAACTCAGGTCACCTGGTGGTGATGGATCCTAAGCACCCAGAGTATCGCAAGTTTGCCAAGGCGAAAGATTTCGGTTTGGGTGGTGACGAGGCGCTGATCATCAAGGCGGGCACTCAGACCTTAGCGTCGGCGGAGTCAGGCGATAAGGCCGAGCTGTTTGTCAGCAAACGTGTCACCGACAGTCATGGTCGTAAGGTGACTTTGATGTCGTCTCTCTATCTGCTGCGGGCCGAGGCGCAGCGCACCAGCATGGAGGAGTATGCCAAGCGCAGTGGCATCGCGATCAAAGAGATGCGTCAGGTGGCGAAAGACCTGGCGCACTATGGCCGCAAGGCCTGTGTGGCAGGCAACGGCGGCACCAACTCATCTGATGGTTTCGTGATGGGCTGGATCTGGGCGACGCTTAATACCCTGGCGGGTTCCCACGATGCTAAGGGCGGCGCCATCTATGGCAATGGCCCTATCGGCGGCATGGAAGGTCTGTATGATCTGGCCAACATCGAAGGCGGCGTGTCGCTGGACGGTATCGTCAATGCCTGTCGCGATGGCGCCTACGAGGCCTCGACCGAATATCGTCTTAAGGTGGAGCAGGGCAAGAACCCTTATCCCGCCAGTACCCCTTGGCACGAGGTGCTGCCCGCCATGAATGCGGCCGAGCAGTGGACCAGCCATGCCAACGGCGACCCCTACAGCGCCAAGGTGCTGTTCAACTGGCGCAATAACTTCCTCTACAGTGCGGCGTCCATCAGCCAGGAGGTGGTGGCCAGCATCGCCGACCCTAAGCGCTTGCCGCTGGTGGTGGGGATCGATTGTCATATGAACGAGACCAACCGCTACGCCGATTACCTGATCCCGGACCGTTCCATGCTTGAAGAGTATGCGGCGGATCGCATGTGGGGCGCCCATAAACTGGGCGTGGTGGCGGCATCGCCTGTGGTGACTCCGAGAACCGAGAAGAATGAGGCGGGTGAGCACATCTGTATGGAGCAGCTGCTGATCGATATCGCCCTCAAGCTCGATTTGCCTGGTTTCGGTAAGGGTGCCCTGGCGACCAGCGATGGCCGTAAGGTGGACCTGTTAACCTTCGAGGATTGGCACGCCAGATACCTGGCCAACGTGGCGGCGCAGTGCGAGCAGCTGCCTAAGGTGACCGAGGAAGATCGCCTGTGGGCCGGGTTGGATTACGCCATGAAGCCGCTCAAGCCAAGACTTACCGCCGACGAGGCCGCCAAGGTCGAGGCCCTGCTGTCACGCGGTGGCTACTACCAGGCGGATGATCGTTATGAGGGTGACTTCATCAAGGGCGCCGGGCCTAAGTGCCTGCAGATCTATCATCAGGAGGTAGCGCAGCTGCGTCATGCTTACTCGGGCGAGTTTTACCCAGGCACGCCGACCCTGCAGGAGCATAAGTTCTGGAACGGCGACACCTGGGAGAGCCATTGGCCCCAGAGCGAGTACCCGCTGCTGTTCTCCAGCTACAAGGCGACGGTGCGCTCTAACTATGCGGTGGCCTTCAAGCGGATCGGTGAGATCAGTCCCACCAACTTCGTCTATATGCACACAGATACCGCCAAGGCCCAGGGGCTGAAGGATGGCGATAGTGTGCGCATAGTGACCGCCAACGGCAAGCCCTGTGTCGGCACCCTGCAGACGGATATGGGGGTCGCCAAGGGGGCTGTTTGTGTCTCCCACGGCTTTGGTCATAGCGAGGGCTTCGGCGGTGACGATCGCATCATCAACGGCGAGAAATTAGCGGGAATCGCCAGTCGCGCCGGCGGCACGGCGGTGAACCAGATGATCCCGGCGGATCCGACCCGCAACGGCGCCGCCAGTATGCTCAACGATTATTGGACCGGAGCCAACTGTCGTCACGGCATTCCGGTGCGGGTGGAGAAAGCCTGATCCTTGAATCGAATCATTAACCAAGCATAGTTTTAACCATAGTTTTTCTAAACATAGTTATCCTGTAAACCTTTCCCCCGTCGCCTCGGCTTCGGGGGCTTTTTTTATTCAGCTTCAATTTATCTGTTCGTGCTAGTGTGAAGGTTCAATTTGATGGAGCATAAAAACAAGATGACTCATTCCCTATCACTATCCTTATCACTATCCCTTAGCGCCAAATCACTTGGTGTTAGCGCCGCCCTATTGTTAGCCGCCCCTGCAATGGCGACCACGACCGAGCAGAGTCAATTTTTCGATGCGATTGCCGCCCATTGCGGCCAGGCCTTCGAGGGCAAGGTGACGGCGGGCAACAGCGCCGACTCGGCTTTCTCTGGCAAGCGTCTGGTGATGCATGTGCGCGAGTGTAGCGACAGCGAGCTCAAGGTGCCGTTTCATGTGGGTGAGGATCACTCCCGCACCTGGGTTATCACCAAGACAGAGACAGGGCTGCGCCTCAAGCACGATCACAGACATCAAGATGGTAGCGAAGACAAGGTCACCATGTATGGCGGCGACACCCAAGATGGCGGCAGCGCCGAGCTGCAATCCTTCCCGGTCGATGCCTACTCTATTGACAACTTCAAACAAAATGGACTGACCCAGTCGGTCACCAATGTGTGGCACATGGGGATCACCGACAGCCAGTTTATCTACCGCCTTACCCGTGAGAACCGAGACTTTAAGGTGGAGTTTGATCTGGCCAAGCCGGTTGCCTTGCCGCCGACTCCATGGGGGCATGAGTAGCCTCTTTTTTTCGACGTTTAGCATCGGGCTGAGTGGGTATTTGATAGTTTTTTGAAGGTCGAACCTTCTCTGATATCTAGCGCCTGCCCGGCGAGGGATGTGCAAGCACTCTTTTGGCACGCTGTGAATATATCCCTATACGCTCCACGGCGACGTCCTGTCGCCGAGGGCCAAAAGCGTGCTTACACCCGTATCTAAACGTCTCTTCGATTTGGCCGTATTGAGTGTGATGGAGGAGCTAATAGCTGCCCCAAAGTGAGTTAATTAGTCGTCGGGGGATCAGTATCTAACAGACTTTCTGGCCTAGCAATTTTCATCGCTACACCAGCGTGATGTAATTCACTACTCCCCAACCAAAAAAACTGGATAACTATACAGTCATATTAAAACCATAAGGATTTTGAACGATTTTTATCCTGTGTTCGTGCGCGTTTTCTCATTTCTGACTAAATAAATAGTATTAAAATTAACTGCTTATACTATTCGTTAAGTAGATAATAGGTTTGGGAAACGCGCATGCGCGTTTTCCCAGATGGTATATTTAGCAAAATGCTGATAAGTTCATTGTATACAAATAGTTAACTGTGCGCGTTTTCACTGGTCCAACGAGGTAAACGCGCATGCGCACTAATAAAATGTTATAAAAATAAATTAGCTTAATAAGGATTTGAAGTGAAAAAGTTCTACCATGCAGATGTGACGGGATCTTTAAAAGAAGATATGCACATTAAACTAGGTAATGGTTCTTTATCGAAATTTGGACAAATATATCAGGCAAGGTTTAGGCGACTTGGAATTAATGAGTTCTGTAGCAAACCACTCCCCGATAAGGTCGCACTCCTAGATGATTCTAGCTATCGAGAATACTTTCTAGAACTCTTTAGAATAGAGCATCCTCACTTAAAAGAATTAGATTTAGTCTCCAGACTGAACTGTTTTTTTGCTGTAGAGTCCGTTGAGAAAGCATATGAATATGCTAATCGGCATGGTCATAAAACTAAACCTACGATTTATGAAGTTCATACCGATGGGCCAATCATGAAGCTTGATATGACTTGGCTTGATCATCAGTTCCCAAGGGAGTTTAGCGCTTTCGAATATTACTATAGACACTACTGGCTTGGTAAAAAGATCGAAGAAGATCAACATCTAAGCGCCCATGAGAAGCGAGGCTCGTTCATAGAGGTTTTAATCAGTGGAGATGTTTATATAGGATCGAGAGTAGAGTAAATAATTTTTATAACAAAGCATTTAAGAGTGATTCGCAACGCTTGGCATTTTCGCATCGCTCAAGTATAGCCAAGCGTCGCTCACACCTTAATGCGGCGTTAAATTTTAAGCGTAGCTAAGTTTATTTAGGGAATTGAATTTTGTTTGAAGAAAGACTTGTTGAGATTTTGCGCGAAAGAAAAGTATCGGAAGATCTAATCGAAAAAGTAATAGACTCGGGTTATATAATTAGAAACTTTGGTGGGTTTGGTGCTACGCCGTGGGAGGCTGTTAGTGACAAAATGTATGGCAATAAAGGCCTATCAAGTAATTTTGATATAGATAAGTTTATTGAGTACATTCATGGTGATTACAGCTTTCCTGAACTCCCGCCTTTTGTTGAGTATACAGCCAAAAACTACGAAGAGATCGAAGATATACTGTCCGATCCAAGACGTCAGCACTATATAAATGAAGGCAGAATGTCATTTCGAGGACAAACTTCGCAATACACCTTCAAAAGGCAGATTCCAAATCCCGTTAGATCTGATAGAAATGGTCGAGAAATTTCTATATTTCCTGGCGTTTTTAGACAGAATAGTGATTTTTACTCTTTCAATGTTGTTCATAAAGAAGAAAGAAGTCTAAGCCGTCTACTACATGAGTTAGAGCCAAATAATCCAGACATCTATTTAGGCAGTTCATTTGCATATGACATAATGCGTGTAGAGCAACATTATGCTACACAAACTGCTGGACTCGATATCTCATTCGATATAGAGACTGCAATATTTTTTGCTACTTACAAATTTCAATTTAACTCAGAAGGTCGTGCTTATCATTCGAAAGTTAAAAAGGGCGATCATAAAGGTGTTATTTACGGTTTTTGTTTTAGAGATCCGCCAGTAAAGAAAACAGAGTTTCTTATTAAAGATTTCGATCTGTTTAAAACATATAAGCCAGAAAGGATTCTACGGCAGAATTGCGGATTACCATTATTCAGTGAATATGATCGTAATATCGCTATTACCGACTTAGATTTCATTATTCACCTTGATAAAGATTTTGATTATGAGGGAGAGAAAACTCCCAGCTATATGTTTCCTAATGTTGAAGAAGATAAATTTTACGGGAAACTATTGGAGCTAAAGGATAAGCATCCAAAACTATTGAAGAACATTGTTGAATACGAAGGTAGTAGAGTATTGAATGAGGAAGAAATTTAACAAGCGCCTGCAATCGGACAGTCAAACCTGGCACTCGTTTTGCCTAAAACCCAGCAAAACCAGTGCCAGCTTTACCTGCCGTTGAGGCGGGCGTTATACCGCAAATCAAATTTTGGAGCTGTAGTCAGATATATGGAATTATTAGGAAGGTACGTAGCACTAGCAAATGAATTCGGTTCATTGATGACAGATTTATTAATCGAACACCATGAGAGTGAACCAGAGTTAGTGTCAATGCATTGGAAGCACTTTGATTTTGCAGTTCAGAGGTCTAACGCTATTTATACTCTTATTGAGTCAGGGTCCTATTGGGATGCTGAAATAATAGCCAGACCACTTTTGGAATGTACCGTAAGGATGTGCTTTGTCTGTTATTCTCCCCAAGATATTAGGAAAGAATTGATTAAAGAGTACTTTGAAGATCTATATGAAATAAATCGCCTTGAACAATCAGAGAAAGCTAAAAAAAGTAGAACTATAATTCCAGCTGAAGACAGAGGCAAAATCCTTCTGGATGGCATGGTTTTATCTGAAGATGAAGAAGATGTAATCAGAAAAAAATGGCCGAAAAAGGAAAGAAGATCTCTGAAACAAAAATGGTCATTCAGTGAAATGATACGGGCCCTCGATGGTTGGACAAAGCCACATTTTGATAAAAACCTTTTTTCTTCTTTCGTTCATTCTTACGGTATTAGTAGTCACTTAATACATGCCGATGAATCGGGCATCGGCGTAATAATTGATAGACAGCAGAGAGAAGAAGAAGAAAAAGCACTCATGAATCAGGCTCACATTCATAATTTACTCGATTTAACATTAGTTTCTTCAATGCTAATGGCTACAGGCTTATCTATAGCGCTGAATTCAAAGGTAAAAGAGGTACATACTTTAGTTAATGAATTTAATTCAATTCACGCTCATAAAGATCCTGTGGTAGATAAGTTAGTTGATAAATGGACAGGTATGTATAAAAAGCTACATGCTGAGAGTTAACGCGGTATAACAAGCACTTCAAACGGAACAAAAACAGTTGGTTAGGTTCCGCTTCGCTTCTCATTTTAACCAACTATTTTTGTCCGCTTAAGTGGGCGTATCCCATAGAAATTTTTATCGGAAACTGACAAGTTAGAGTTAAGGATTTAACTCGGAATTGTCCAAAAATGATTTTGCTTTTGACTTTACTGTTAGGTTCAAAACCGGCCAAATCGAAGAGATGGAAAACTTGGTGTAGGTGCGTCTGAGGCTTTCGGCAGCATGGATGCTGCCGTAGAGCGCCCAAGGATGGGTTAACAGCGTGCCTCAGAAGTACCTGCACGAATGGCTTGCCGCAGGCAATAAGTTCACCATGAAGCTATGGCTTCAAATCCCCTTTATAAACCCCTGAGCTAGTCGAAGATTCACCTCCTAGAAAACCGATTTGATTCACTATCAAGCCGACTATCGAAGATGTCCCAGAGGTTGGAAGAAAGGAGGGAGCCATCTGACTCCCTACCAGATGTCCACTATTTGGGTTCAAAGGTAAAAGACTGCCCGGCCAGGGCGGCCTCATACATCAGGCCACCCTTGGCGGCGGTGAAGATTGCCATGCCGTTGATGTAGGCGGCGCTGGCGGCCTTGTTGGCACCCGAGTGGCCTGCACCCGCCGAGTTACCTGTGGTGCCTACCTGGGCGTTGGCGCCGACATTGATGGCGACTGCCGAGGCGGTGGCGCCGAACTCGAAGCTGCCGCTGGTAAACTCTTGATAAGCTTTGGCATCTTTGAAGAAGATGATCTCGCTGTAGGCCTGTCCGCCGAGCTGGAAGCCAATGGACAGCTGGGTCAGGCTGGAGTCGCCGGTATGGGCACCGCCCTTATAGACACGTCCCTTACCGTAGGCGGCACCTATGCCTATGCCGCCCTTGCCGACTGTGGGAAAGATGGCGTAGCCATAGGCGGAGTTGAAGAACTTCTGGGTGTCCGGGGCTTTCTTGAAGTTGGCGATCGCCTCGCTGTAGCTGTCGGCGGCGAGCGTCATGGGGGACGTCAATAATCCCAATGCCACACAACAGCTTAGAATTAGGGTAGACAGATACTTATGCATGATGACCTCCATCGATTTGGATGGTTTTAGCATAGTTCGACTGATTAAGAATGAAAACTGCCATTGATGAAAAAAGCGCCAAAATTGGCGCTTTTTCGATTGATGTCAGCTCGGGTTCAGCTAACGAATGGCCTTACGGCAATATTACTTAGCTTCGTCCATCTGCTTGCCCAGCACATAGTGTTCGAACCACAGCTTGTCCCAGTCCATCTTGGCCTGTCTGTGCTGGTACTTGCTCAGACCATGGCCCTCACCCGGATACACCACCAACTCGACCGGTACATTCAGGTAGTGCTTCAGGGCGCGGTAGAGACCCTGGGCATGACCCAGTGGCACGCGCTGGTCGTTTTCGCCTATGTGGATCAGGGTCGGTGTCTTGATCTTGTCGGCATGGGTCAGCGACGAGCCGTGAGTGTAGGCCTCTGGCTTCTCCCAGGGCAGGCCCTGCATGAAGTTGATCACATGGCCTGGGGTGTCTTCCAGCATCCACTGCAGACGCTGGTCGAATACGCCGGCACCCGAGCTGGCTGCCTTGAAGCGGTTGGTGGTGCTGATGAGGGCGTTGGTGAGGTAGCCGCCGTTGCTCCAGCCCATCACCGCCATCTTGTCACCGTCGGCGATGCCCTGTTTGATCAGATGATCGACACCGGCCATGATATCGGCCACCTCGATCTCATGCTCCTGGCCCACCAGGTCCGTGAGGAACTTGTCGCCATAGCCGGTAGAGCCGCGGTAGTTAGGCGAGAGTAGTGCCCAGCCGTTGGCGGTGAAGGTGGCGCGGCCGTAAGATCTGTGTTGAAGCGCATAAGGGGTGGCCGATGTAGGGCCGCCGTGGATTTGCACGATCAGCGGCAGCGGGCCGTCGCTCTTCTTGTAGCCAGCGGGCAGATCCAGGATCCCCTCCACCTGGCTGCCGTCCGGCGCCGTCCATTTTACTACCGAGATCTCTGGTAGGACCCAGCTGTCGACTTGTGGGTTGATGTTGGTCAGGCGCTTGTATTTGGCCTTCTTGCTGGCGGCGTCGGCGATGAAGAGGTCGCTGAAATGATCCAGGCCGTTGTGGCTGAAGGCCAGTTTCTTGCCATTGTGGGTGAAGCTATAGCTGCCCATCACCAGATCGCCTGCCAGTACGGTACGGGTGTCCCCTTGCCCCTGGTTATCTACTTCGCTACAGAAGAGTTTGACCCTGGCGTGGTCGTAGCCGCGATAGCAGAGCTCGTCGCTGCCTGGCCGCCAATGGATGTCGCTGGAGTTGAAGGTGACATCACCCTCTGTCTTCACCTGAATTAGCTTGGCCTTGTCATCCTGAGGCTTGGCCACAAACAGCTTGCCCGGGTGGCCGTCGAAGTCGATACGAAACGCCAGGCGTTGGTTGTCTTCATGCCAGGCCAGGCCCAGTAGCCAGCCGTAAGGCGAGGGCGCCTGCTCGCGCCAGGCGCTGTCTTCCAGCACCTTGTTCTGCTGTGACTGGGTGTTGAATACCTCTATGTTTGACCAGCCTTCCAGGTTAACCAGTTCGTTGTCCTGAGTGGTGATACGGGCGATCTGGCTGGCGTCCTGGTTGACGCTGAAGTTCCACACCACCTTGTCATCGTCCAGTACCAGGCTCTGCTGGTAGTGGTCGAGATCTAGCTTGTAGAGGGGGTTGGTGGTGACCTTGCCGTGACCATACTTAGGCGCGCCGTGTTTGCCTCTTACCTTGGCCCAGATATCTTTGTCTGTGGTGGTCTTGTTGGTGAGGAAGTAGAGGCTCTTGCCATCTTGGCTGAGCTGAAACTGTTTTACTCCCTCCGCCTCCTTGGTGACTGGGACGGCCTCTGTGCTGCCCAGGTTGATTCTGAACACCTGAGCCTTGCCGTTGTAGGGGGCCTTGTTGTCTTCGCGGTTCTGCTTGACCAGATAGTAGATGGCGCTGCCGTCCGGGCTCCACTGAGGGCTGGACTCGCTCTCGTTGGTGAAGGTGAGGCGGTTGGTCTTGCGTGACTTGGTATCGATAAGCCAGAGATCTTTCTGCGCCTTGTCCAGCTCCTTGTCCCAGCGGGATTCTAGCCAGAGTGCATGTTTGCCATCTGGACTGAGCTGGACATTGCCCATGTTGCCTATGGTGAAAAAGTCATCCGTGGTGATCTGGTGAGTACGCTCGACGGCCAATACGCCGTTGCTCAGTCCCATGGCGCCCGCACAGATCGCCGCCAACGCGGTGAGTTGATATCCCCTTCCCATCTTGATCCCTTCTCTAGTGATTGCTTGAGTAATTCTTGTTAATTGAGGTGGTTAAGCCCGGATACATTAACGCAAAACCGCTTAGGTATAAATTGAGTTAATTATTTTTTGTCGGATTGCAGCAGTTGTTGCAGATAATTGAGTTCTTCGGCGCTCAGCAGCTGACGGCTGCTGTTTGGACGCGCCTGAGCTTGTAGGTCTGGGGAGAGGCGGCCCCTGAGATAGGCGGACATGGTGATCTGCTTGAGGCCATAGAGGGCGAGCAGGTAGAGGCTGAGGAGCAGAAACAGCCGGGTGCTCGCCTGAGCCGCCAGGCTGACCTTATCCCCCAGCAGGTAGGGCAGTATGACTAATCCCATGCGCACCAGCCAGTTGGTCAACATGGCCAGCGTCAGCGCCAGCAGCCATCTGAACTTGATATCCTTGAGACTGTCTTGATGGGCGCGGTGAGCCCGTCCCTTGAAGCGGCGCAGCAGGCGCCAGATGGCGTAGAAATAGAGAACGGTCTGCAGCACCAGCAGCAGGGGTAGCACAGTACTCAGCAGGGTGACATGGTTAAACTGGGTCACTCTGCTGGTCGAGACCAGCTGGCGCATCTCACCGCTTAGCAGCGCGCTGAGGCCTATCACCAGCACCAGGGCGATGGCGGGGATGAAGTGGCGCGACAGGCCGATAGAACCCTTGATGTCGTGCAGGCTGCGATAGCAATAGAGATACAGCATGGGCATCAGCAGGAAATAGGCCGGGATAAGCAGGATAAATAGCTGTTGCAGCGGCAGGGGCGAGTTGTCTCTGTTGAGCAGGCCGGTGAGAAAGTAGAGGGCCAGTAGGCTGAAGATGGCGCCTAGCAGCTTGTGGTTGTCGTTGCGATCACGGTAGAGATACCTGAGGTAGAGTCCCAGGCCGATACAGTGCAAGCCGCCCAGCAAAGAGAGCCACCAGTATCCTTCGAATAACAAGCCGTGAGAGTGCGTATCCATAGTGCTCATTGTTGACGCAAAATGGCCGGCGAGGCAAGCGTGAGGTGGGATTTCGCCTCGAAATGCCATCAAGGGTTAAGGCGCTGATCTCAGCTTGGAAATAACGGGTTAACCCAAGGTGAATTTTGGGCGTTATTGGCGCGGCTAATCGCAGGGGTGACTGCTGGAACCGCGCCCCGACCTAAGAGGAGGGTTTCTGCTCCTTGGCCAGACGCAGGTGGCGGTTAGATGCCGCCGCGGGCGGCTTGCCCGGCACAGGGCCGCGTTCGGCCCACAGGTGACGTATCGCCATGATGGGGTGGGGCAGCAGCATGCGCGGGCCGGAATAGATCATTATCTCTCTCGCCTTGGCCTTCGGCTCAGGCTTGTAGCAATGCACAGGGCACTTGTTGCAGGTGGGTTTGTCCTGACCGTAGGGGCAGCGGTCGAGCCTGGTGTGGGCATACTCGAGAAACTCGCTGCACTCTGGGCAGTTGGCCACATCGCCCTTGGCTTGGCAGTGGTCTTTGCAATAGATATGTACCATGGCGGCGATGGTCTTAAACTCTCGCAGCAGCTTACCACTTAGAATCTCTTGGCTCATGATATATCTGACTTCTTTACTGGGTTATAGCTAGCCTAGCCCGAGGCGAACGGGAACACAAAAGCAAGCGGCGAAATTATGAAGATGCGCACAAAATGACACTTTTAGTCGGTGCTGTCTGCCGCTGAAAATCACGGCAGAAAAGGCCATTTTTACCCCCTAAGCATGATTTTCACGGCTGTTTTTGATACCCGAGCGAAAAAGAGGTATAAATATTTGATTTATAGCAAGAGAATCGACTAATAATATCGGTTAATATCTAGACATATTTGCGATATGAAAATGCCTGATACTGGGCGCGATTAATCAACGGTGGATGATAATGAAATATATAGCCATTATTTTGCTGGTAGCGGTGGGCGTTTACCTGTACAAACGAGCGCAGCGACTGGCACAGGAAGAGCAACAAGCAACCCAGAAACCGGTTGAGAAGGTGGTATCAGGCGAGGCCGTGAATGTGCCTAGCCAAGAAATGGATCAGGAAGCGGAGAAGGTGGTCTCGACCCCTGCCGACGAGGGCGTGACCTTCGAACCTGTCGAGCCCGTTGAGACAAAGGCTGTTGAGACGGCGGCTGTTGAAGAGACTGTCGTAGAAGTTGTCGAAGAGAAGAAACCGACCGAGGCAGTACTTGAGGTTGAACAAGCTCCCGAGCAGCTTGCTGAAGAGCCAGAGCCAGAGCCAGAGCCAGAGCCAGAGCCAGAGCCAGAGCCAGAGCCAGAGCCTGCCTTCAAGATGCTGGCGGTGACCGACGAGTCATGGGCGAATGACAAGCTGAGCGCGTCTTTAGCCCAATATCGTGCCGAACCAGAGGCCGAAGGTAAGCATGTGGCGCTGCTACAGGCGATCGCCGAGTGTTACAAGCAGCGTAAGCAGGAAGAGTACCGCGAATATGGCGCAGCGCTGTCGCCATATTATCAATCGCTGTTTGCGGCACTGCCAGCCCCTACCAAGGAGAAGGGTGTCGGCTTCATGCACCTGGCCACCCTGCTTAACGACTGTGGTGACTTCGATGGTGCCATCGCAATCTGCCAGGCGGCTATAGGTTATGGCCTCTCAGACGGTACGGTTACCGGTTTCGAGGGACGTATCACTCGCATCGAGAAGGCCAAGGCGAAGGCGCAGGCCTGATCTTAGCCCCGGCAGTAATCTACTGCATCGCGGCGAATAGCCGTGTAAACTAGTCAAGCAATACTAAAGAGGCGATCTGAGTGTCGCCTTTTTTATGTCTGGAACATTTATGTCATTTTCCCAAGGATGGAAAGAAAATGACGTTATGTCTGGAACATTTATGCCCTATCCGCAGGATGACTGGTAAGAGTTCCAGGGATGGAAAGGAAATGGCGTTATGTCCGGAATATTTGTGCCCCATCCGCAGGATGACTGGAGAGTGTCGGGGATGGACAGAATATGACGTTATATCCGGAACCTTTATGTCTCTGGTCCCAGGGCCATATTGGCCTTGGTTTAGGTTGGACAATCTGTGGTGAACAGGAGATCAAAATGCGCAGCATGATGGCTTTCGCGGCGTTACTATTAACTATGACGGCTTGTACCCAGGTGCCACAATGGACCCTCTTCTATTATCCCGATGCGGCGCCGGGTGAATCCGCCGAGGCGCTGGCGAGCCAAGGTGAGCTAGACCAGCACATAAGCGGCTACTATCAGCAGCTGGATCAGTGCCTGGCAAAGGGCGCCGGTATGGTGAAACTGAGTCAGACGGGCAGCGGCAGTTATCTGTGCGGTGAACTATGTCAGCGCAATGAGGCGGGTGAGCTTAAGTGCCAACGCCTGGAAACTCTGGCAAGCCAGTGAAGCATAAGGGTTAGCCAATGAAGTTTAAGCAAGACTATTTCGACCAGCTAAGCGGGTTTTATTCCCAGGTGACCCCTCAGGGGTTGCCGCGCCCTCAGTGGCTGGCCTGGAGTGAAGATGCCGCCGCGCTAATTGGGCTTAAGCAGCCCGATGACGAGTTGCTACAGGGGCTGGCGGGCAATCAGGCGATCCCGGGGGCCAGCTATTATGCCCAGGTCTATAGCGGCCATCAGTTTGGCGGCTACTCGCCTCAGCTTGGCGACGGCCGCTCCATCATACTGGGCGAGGCCGAGGGTCCACAGGGCTACTGGGATGTGGCGCTCAAAGGCGCGGGCATGACTCCCTATTCCCGCCATGGCGACGGCCGCGCCGTATTGCGCAGCGCGGTGCGCGAGTTTCTGGTTTCCGAGGCGCTGCATCATCTCAATATCCCCACGACACGGGCCCTGGCGGTGATCGGCTCTGACTTGCCGGTATGGCGTGAGACCCAGGAGACGGCGGCCATTACCGTGCGTCTGGCCAAGAGCCATATCCGCTTCGGTCATTTTGAGTTTTTCTGCCACAGCGAACAGGGCAGCAAGGATAAGCTCAAGCAGCTGCTCGACTTTACCCTGAGCCAGCACTATCCCGAGTTGAGCCGTGACCAGGTCGGTTACATCGCCTGGTTTAACCGTGTGGTGGCCGATACCGCCAAGCTGATCGCCCACTGGCAGGCCGTCGGCTTCGCCCATGGGGTGATGAACACAGACAACATGTCGATCCTCGGCGATAGCTTCGATTTCGGCCCCTTCGCCTTCCTCGATACCTTCGAGGAGGACTTTATCTGTAACCATTCGGATCCCAATGGTCGCTATGCCTTCGGTCAGCAGCCGGGCGTCGGCCTGTGGAACCTACAGCGTCTGGCCCAGGCCCTGGTGCCGATTATCGCCTCGGACGATCTAATCGCCGCCCTCAATACCTACCAGCATCACTTAGTGCAGGCCTATCTGGTCTTGATGCGCGATAAGTTGGGCATTGGGTTGATTGAGGCGGCAGGCAGTGAGCAAGATGAGGCGGACCTACAGCTGATAGGCGGCTTTACCCAGCTGATGGAGGCTAACCGTTTGGATCACACCAACACCTGGCGCCGCTTTGCGCAGCTGGATCCGAATAGCCAACACTCATCCCTCAGGGATGACTTTATCGATCTCGCCGGTTTCGATACCTGGTATCAGGCCTATCGCGAGCGCTTGGGGCAGGTGAGTGATGTGGCCAGATGGCAGGCGGCGCGGGCACAGGTGAATCCTAAGTATGTGCTGCGCAACTATCTGGCTCAGGAGGCGATTATTGCCTGTGAAGAGGGCAATACCCAGCCGCTGGCCGATCTGCACCAGCTGCTGACACGCCCCTTCGACGAGCAGCCGGAGAAGGAAGCCTACGCCAAGCGTCCACCCGAATGGGGACAGGGACTTATCATGTCCTGTAGCAGCTAGCCGGCCGAGATAGCCGCACGTGGGCCTAAAAGAATCAGTTTGAAGAGGCAGGGAGAACCCTGAGTAAGTTATGAATCAAGAGTTGAAGATCAGCGCCATTAAGGTCGAGCCCCAGGCCAAGAGCCTGTCGATTCTGGCCGATGTGGATTTTGACCGCTTCGATCCTTTTGCCGAGGCGCTCGTTAAGGCGCTGGATTGCCGGGTGATCGAGCGTCACTGGGGCGCGGACAGGCATCAGTGGCTGCTGGAGTTCGAGGGCAGCCTGTTGCAGCTAAATTATGAGTTTTATGGCGATGTCTGCTGGCTGTCTGTGGAGCGCGACGATGAGGTCGAGGTGCTCGTCTATCTGGCCAGCCTATTGGAGTCACAGCTATGACAGAATCAATGCAAGGGGCGGGGTTTCATTTTCAGGCCTTGACGCCGGATCTAATTCTGGATGCCATTGAGTCTGTGGGCATCTACCCCGAGACAGGCCTGCTGGCGCTGAACAGCTATGAGAACCGCGTCTATCAGTTTCGCTGCGATCTGGGGCGACGCTATGTGGTGAAGTTCTATCGCCCCGAGCGTTGGAGTAATGAGCAGATCCAGGAGGAGCACGACTTCTGCGCCGAGCTGGTGGAGGAGGAGATCCCTGTGGCGGCGCCTGTGATCATCGAGGGACGCTCACTGCAGGAATATCAGGGTTATCGCTTCGCGCTGTTTCCCTCCATGGGTGGGCGCGCCTTCGAGGTGGATAACCTGGAGCAGCTTGAGGAGGTGGGACATTTCATCGGCCGTATTCATCAGATGGCCAAGCGGCGTCCCTTTGTGCATCGTCAGACCCTGACCCCAAAATTGCTGGGCGATGAGTCTCTGGAGTGGCTCAAGGGCTCAGATCATGTGCCACCCAGCCTTGAGACCGCCTATTTCACTATAGTGGAACAGGTGCTGGAGAAGGCGAAAGCCATCTGGCATCAATATCCCACCGAGGCGATCCGCCTGCATGGGGATCTGCATCCCAGTAACATCTTGTGGACCCCGGACGGCCCCGGTTTCGTGGACTTGGATGATGCCAAGATGGGGCCAGCGGTGCAGGATATCTGGATGATGCTCTCGGGCGAGCGCTCGCACCAGACCCTACAGCTTGAGGTGTTGCTGGAGGCTTATGAGGAGTTTTGCGACTTCGATAATCGCCAGCTGCATCTTATCGAGTCGTTGCGGGCGATGCGCATGCTGCATTACAACGCCTGGTTGAGCCGCCGCTGGCAGGATCCCGCCTTTCCGATGCATTTCCCCTGGTACGGCGAGGAGAAATATTGGGAGCAGCAGATCCTGGCCTTCAAGGAGCAGCTGGCTAAGTTAGATGAGCCGCCGATCACCCTGATCCCCTATTAGTCGGGGCTAATTTGGCTGTAATTTGTAACAGAAAAATGAACTTATCCGCTTGAGGTGGACTCCAAACCACTTTAAGGTATGGTCAATCTTTTTGTCATAGTGGTGCTGAGGCACTGTTAAGGAAGCATAATGAAGAAAGCGTTATTGGTAGCACTGGCACTCTTAGTTGCCCCTATGGCGGCACTGGCCGCCGATTACAAAGAGGGAGTTCATTACACAGTGATCAACGATGGCCCAGCTACGGCTAAGCCAGAGATCGCCGAGTTTTTCTCTTTCTACTGCCCACATTGCTACAACTTTGCCAAGACTCAGGTGCCTAAGATCAAGGCTAACCTGCCAGAAGGCGTAGTGTTTAAGCAGAACCATGTTGAATTTATCGGTCGTGAAATGGGCCCAGAGATGTCCCGTGCCTTCGCGGTAGCGAATCAGCTGAAGGTTGAAGACAAGATGGAACACGCGCTGTTTGCCGCTATCCACGACAAGAAGCAACGTTTCGTTAGCCGTGACGATATCCGTCAGCTGTTCATCGCCAATGGCGTAGATGGCAAAGATTTCGATGCCGCCGCTAACTCTTTCATGGTGAGTGCGCAGATGGCGCAGATGAAGCGTGCAACCGAGAATGCCAAGCTGTCTGGCGTACCAGCCCTGGTCGTGAACGGCAAGTACCGTGTCGAGACTGGCGCGATTAAGTCTTACGACGAGTTACTACAGATCGCTTACTACCTGACTAGCTTGAAGTAATCGGCAGTCGGTTATCGAAAGGGGCTTAGGCCCCTTTTTTGTTATCCAGAATAAAAAAAACCGTATTTCCGGTCGCTATGGAAATACGGTTATTGAGCTAAAAAGCTCTATTTACCCTGAGTAACTGCTCCAATCTACCAGTGTGTCAAAAATTTGGCAAGCGCCAATTTTTATTTCGCCTAGTCTATTAGTCTGATAGACAAGGTAAATTTTTAGCACTATGGCATGCGGGTCAAATTTAGCGAAAAAAATGCTCAGAAAATTGAAACTAACATGGTAAAAGACCTGTCGAATCTAAGTATAAAAATAAGAACGCAGAGTCTTGCTTGGAGGTCTCATGAGAGTTTTTCCTGTCTACGCACCGAAATTGATTGTCAAACATGCCCGAATCTTTGTTTCCGGGGTGATCTGGGTAAAAGACCTGGGACGATTAGAGTTCGAGAAAGGAAAATTTTTGCTGCCGCGTCAGAGCCTGCCTCAGGTAAAACGCGCCATCATGGAATTGAATGAAATGATTGAGCACCAACATAACGAGGCGAAGACGGCTTAGGTCTTCGCGCATCGAACGCGCTTATCAATAGAGCCTCAGGCTCCTTGTATAAGCGCCTCTCCTCTGAAGTTATTCGCTAACTTCGTCGTTCAGCAGACCCACAAGCCCGGTAACTTTCTCGTTCCAAGAGGTGAGATCTTGGCTCAGCTGTTGGTTCTGTTCGTTCAGGGTATGGTTCTTCTGCTTCTCTTCTTCAAGCTCCATTTTCAGTAGCTCAATGGTTTCGAGTGCCGCTTGGATTTTTGTCTCCAGCTTGGACAGTAGTTCAAGGCTCATGGGGAGGTCCTAATAGTTTCTGGATGGTGCTTCGATTCTATCAGTGCGGCTATCTGAGTGAATAGCTAATTCGTGCTAAATGTCTAAAAATCCATCTATATATGGATTAAACATTGTTTATTTCGTCGGCGCGGCGAGCATCCTAGCCCAAAGGGCCTGTAGCCGACCTGTCGGCGAGCTCTGCCGTTAATCTTCTCGTGACTTGTCTGCCGGTGCGATCACCACACGATCGAACGCCGCGCCTTGGGTTAAGGGGGTGATGGCCTGAATATGATCTAGGCGGATCGCCTGCTCGCCCGCCTCGTTTCTCACGGTCAGGTACTCGCTCTTATCCGCCTTGGTGGTGAGTGTGATGGCGGTGGCCCTAATCTCTCCGGTCGAGGTCTCGATAAGCAGCTGATAACCCCTGATGCAGGCCAGCTCCAGGTGGTCGTGAACATGACAGTCTATGATGCGATAGGGTTGCATAGTGTTTCCTTAGGTTGAAGGGTGCGTCCTTGAACGTAAATGGCTCGGCGCCGGGTCTATTGAGTAGACCCATATCATCTTGGAGGATAAGCCGCCTTGAGTAAAGTCGCCCTCTTGTTCATGTTGAGCCTGTTGGCTCATCTCGCTTTTGCGGCTCAGACGCTGACGCAGTTTCATAAGCGCAGTGGTGAGCAGCAACCGCTTGTGGTCGAGCTGTTTACCTCTCAAGGCTGTAGCAGCTGTCCGCCCATGGAGCGATGGCTCTCGGGATTTAAACAAGAGACCGGCCTTTGGAACTATTATTTCCCGCTGGCTTTTCATGTGACCTACTGGAACTACCTCGGCTGGAAAGATCCCTTCGCTAAACGCGCCTTCAGTCAACGCCAGTATGATTACCTCAATCATAAGGGCATTTCCCAGGTCTATACGCCGCAGCTGG
The DNA here is from genome assembly GCF_019457535.1 of Shewanella halotolerans. Taxonomy (NCBI): domain Bacteria; kingdom Pseudomonadati; phylum Pseudomonadota; class Gammaproteobacteria; order Alteromonadales; family Shewanellaceae; genus Shewanella; species Shewanella halotolerans. Next base: position 280,809 of record NZ_CP080417.1, read on the forward strand.
TGATCAATGGCCGCGAGTGGCGCCCGGGCCGGCAGGCGCTGCTGCCCGATGAGTCCGATAAGCGAGCGTTAGTGGGCAGATTAAGCCTGACCATAACGGGGCAAGAGTTCATGGCCAGCTTCGACAGCCGGTTGCCCAGCAATCAAGGGCTCACCCTGCACCTTGCCCTGCTGGGTAGCGGGCTGACGACTCGAGTGGGTAGGGGAGAGAACCGAGGCAAACACCTGGTGGAAGACTTCGTGGTCTTGAGCCACAGGCGTTATTCGGCGTTAGCTAGCCAGCCCCTAAATGACCAGGCCTTGCTTGAACAGGTTTCAGTTGAACAGGGCTCGGCTAAACAGGCTTTGGTTGGACCGGCTTTGGCTGGACAGAATTGGGATAAACAGACCGTCACCTTTAGCGGGAGCATTGAGCCGCTCGCTAAGGCGGATAATACGCCTAAGCGTTTGGCCTGGGTGGCCTGGATCGAACAAGAGCATATTCCCTTGCAGGCCGTGGGCGATTGGCTGCTGGTCGAGGAAGCTAATTGAATGATAGAAACAGGGAAAAGCGCCCAATAAAAAAGCCCCTTGCGGGGCTTTCTTGTATAGACTCGGCTTAGAAGCGGTAGTCTACAGACAGGTAAACCTGTTGGCTGTCATCCAGTGAGAAAGATGCCTTGTCGCCAGCGTCTGACGCGAAGCCTTTCTCATAGTCTTGCTTCAGGTAACGGTAGCCGATCTCTGTGCTCAGGCTATCGTTGATCTTGTACATGAAACCTGTTTGACCACCCCATACGAAGGTGTTTTTAGATTCCAGCATGTCTGTGTCTGGGCTCGTGTGGTTTACACCAGCTGTCGCACCGATGAACCAGTTGAACTTGTTGTTTGCATCCAGGCCAACCAGGTAGTCGTAAGACATCAAGAAGCTCTGCTGCTTAGCGAAGTCATCTGAGTTGTAAGAGTAAGTACCGTATACGCGGTTGTTGTCATTGAGGTAAACACCGCCACGTAGCTCATAGATCATGTCGCTATCTGAATCTTTGAAGGTGCCCTTGCTGAAGCCAGGATCGACCGCTTCGGTGATCTCTGCCTTGTAGTTGTTCTCTTGTGAACCGATACCGCCACCGATGAACCAATCTGCTGCCATAGTTGGCGCTGACAATGCTGCGGTGATGACTGCGGCTACTGCTAATGTCTTCTTAGTCATAATATGCTCTCTTTTAAAAGGTGGTGTTGTTTTCGTTGAGGGCATAGTAAGTTAGCCTTGCTGAACCAAAACTGAATGAGATCTGCAAGTTAGTTTCTATTTGTCTTGCCGATAGGTGGATTGCTTGTGTGACGAAATGAGCGGGCTACTCCTGTGAGTGGGCCGTTTAATAAAGGAGTGAAACCATGAAATTGGTGTTTGTACATGGATGGAGTGTCACCAGTACCCAGACCTATGGCGAGTTGCCCCAGGCGCTGCTTAAGCTGGCCCCCGAGGCCTTGGCCCTGGATATTCAGCACATCTATTTAGGGCGCTATATCAGCTTCAACGACGCGGTGACGCTTGAGGATCTCAGCATCGCCTTCGAGGCCGCCCGCCGCGCCGAACTGGGCGATGAGCCTTTCTCTGTGATAACGCACTCCACAGGTGGCCCCCTGATGCGCTACTGGCTGTGTCGCTATTACAAAGAGACTGAATCGGCGCCGCTGCAGCATCTGATAATGCTGGCGCCTGCCAATCACGGCTCGGCCTTGGCGCAGCTGGGTAAATCCAGGGTGAGCCGACTCAAAGCCTGGTTCGATGGTGTCGAGCCGGGTCAGCGCGTGCTGGATTGGTTGGAGCTGGGCAGCGACGGACAGCACCAACTCAACTTAAGCTGGCAGCAAAAGGATTGGTTAGGCGCCGGCGTCTATCCCTTCGTGCTCACCGGAGAAACCATAGACGGTGCGCTTTACGACTATATGAACAGTTACACCGGCGAAGTAGGCTCCGACGGTGTGGTGCGGGTGTGCGCCGCCAACATGAACTTTGTCTACGCCAAGCTGGCGCAGCAAGCTGGGCTTCAGTGTGAGAGCTTCGATGGTGAGTGTGCTGAGACTCTATCATTGACCCAATTGAGTCAGGCAGTTGATCCCTGCGTTCTCGGCATAGTGCCAAAGGCGAGTCATAGCAATCGCAAGATGGGGATCATGAACTCAGTGACCCAGAGAAATGCCGCTAACAAGCCTGTGGTCGCCGATATTCTCGATTGTCTGAGGGTAAAAGATCGCCAGGGGTATCGTAAGCTGAGAGAACAGATGGCGGTCAAGTCCGAGGCAAGTCGTAAACCACGCCGTTACTGCATGCTGGTGGTGCGGGTGTTCGATAATCTGGGTCACAGGGTGACCGACTTTGACTTTTATCTGTTGGCGGGTGATGAGTATCACGCCTCGAAGTTACCCCGCGCCATGGTGCTGGATAAGCAGCGCAACAGCGTCAACGGCAACGTGATCACCTTCTACCTGGATGCCAACAAGCTTTCCAAGATACGTGCGGGTAAGCTGGGGCTTAAACTGATCCCCAGGCCAGACGAGGGCTTTTGCCATTACAAGAGCGCCGAGTTTCGCTGCGAGCCTGAGCAGTTAACCCAGCTGTTTGGCGCCGACCAGACCCTGATGCTGGATATTCAGCTCGAGCGCTATATCGCCCCCAATACCTTCAGCTTCGCCAAGATTGGCGACCCGGAGGATTTCAAAGGGATCTCCCCAGACTAGTCGTCTGAGAAGAGATGTGGATAGCAAAAAGCGGAGCCCCAGGCTCCGCTTTTTTAGGCATGGAGGCCGAGATTACTTCTTGAAGAAGGCTTCGTTGGTGCCGTAGGGGCCTAAGTTTAGGTCGCGTTTACGGATGGCATCTACGCGGTCGAAGGCTTCTTCGGCAACGCGTAGGTTTTTCACGTCTTTACGCCAGTAGTATTTAAAGCCGTCGAAGTGGGCGTTGTTCGGATACCAATAGATCACGCCCAGGCCTTTTTCAGACATGATAGGCGTGTTGTGGATGGTGGCACCCGGAATGTAGAAGTATTGGCCAGTACCCAGCTTCTTAAATTGGTTGTCCGCCAGGGTTTGTCCCTCGCCGTTGACCACGTAGTAACATTCAGGTTGACCGTGGAAGTGAGGTGCATGGTCTGACTTGCCACCATCGGTAATACCAATCACCACAGGGCTGTCAGATAGCTCTTTCCAGATGTAACCAACGGGTGACTTAGTACGATCACAGTCTTTGACTTCCGAAATATTGCCATCGTCATCCAGGGTCTTACAGAAGCGCTGATCGGCGGCGATGCTGTCGTTGGCCTGGATGGTGGTGAAGTCGATCTTGCCCGCTTCCCAATCCGCAATATAGGCCTCAACTTCAGGGTTACTGCACTGCTCAGGCATAGTGTCCTGTGGTGAGTAAGGTGTGCTGTCGTAAGGCACTGGCGTCATCTGCTGAAATGGCAGCTGTGCATGATTGCATTGCGGGCCTTGAGCCACGGCTGTGGTTGAAGCCAGTGCGGCAACACCTAAGAGCATTTTTAGTTTCATCATTCCTGTCCTATTTTTTTGCGGCCCTTGGGCCGCGCTATTTTGGGGGTAAATTTGTGTATGGACTAACGATAAAGTGATTAGTTTGTTGTAAAGGTGAAATGGATCACGTCACTTTTTTAACAGCAAACTTATTCGTGACTTGGCTCGCGAATAATCTTACCTATCGCAGGTCTCATAGCGAAAATTGCATGCTCAGCTGGGCATAGTTGGAGGCGCCTTTTGGGCGCGGAGCCGCGGCATCTCTATTGGCGTCATCAATCTCATAGCGTCCGAGTTCGACGCCGACACTGAGTGCCGGTGTGAGATCGGTAAACAGGTTGATGCCCCAATGATGACGATCCGTCTGCTCTATTTGGGTCGTGGTACGGCCGTAGAAGAGGGTCGAGCGGCTGCGCTCGGTCCAGAAGTGGCGATAGGCAAACATGCCCGACAGCGAGGTCTCGATCTCGCCATCGAAGATATCCTTGGCTGCATCCGTGCCCACATAACGTCCCAGATTGCCATAGTGCAGTTGCAGGCGCAGGTCGTCGCGGCCAAAAGTGAATAGTTTGGCGCCCACAGAGAGCCCCGCGCCCCATTGATGGCTGCCGTCGGGGTCGAGATAGCGGATCAGGCTAGATAGTGAAACGTTGCCCCAATCCCCCTCTAGGTTATATCTGATGATGGCATCGGGCAGATAGTCGTTACTGGTGTCTATCCATTGCATCTGCCCTTGGTTATCAGGGCTGCTGGTGCCGTAGGTGTAAGGGTTTTCCAAGGCAAACTGCCAGTGGGCCGTGCTGAAAAGGAACTGTGCCTGTCTGACCATGGCTTGGCCAACTAAGGGGCCGCCGAGATCGGCGGTTTCAGCAAAGCTGGAGGTGTTGACCAGGGTCGACCAGGTTTGCCCGGCGGTAAAGCCTTCGTACTGAATGAAGGCGTGCCTGAGTCTTGGAGCATAAGAGTTGGAGATGATGGGATTACCCTGGGCGGAGCCTACAAAGTCTATCTCGGCGAAGCCGAGGATCTGTTCATGTTCGAGTCTGATATTGAAGCGGCTCTCCTGAGCGCTAAATTGGGTACGTTTAGCCGACGGAACCACCTGGCCGCTACCGGCCCAACTGTGCTGAAAGGCAATATTACCGTCGACATAGCGTGCATTGGCCTTGAGAAATCCACCCAACTCTATGCTGGTGGCATGAGCCGTTATGGCTAGGGAACTGAGGCAGATGAGGGCACAGCTTAGGTATGTTTTCATAGTCTTGGTGTTGATTGATACAGAGGGAAATGAAAAAAGCCCTATCAAATAGGGCCAGATTTAAAATGCGTTAGCGCTTGGGGAGCCGCATCGAATCTCAATAAAGGGAAAAAAGACAGAAACCGGGTGAGAGCGAGCCGATTTCTGCTGGGCACTTAGGTTGCTCCTTAGAAGTAGTAACCGAAGTTGATGTTGACCCGTTTGTCCCAGTCGTTGCCGACCTCTGGGAGGCCCACATGGTCGTTGTTGGCGGTAGAGAAGGTCATGTTCTTACCCATGACGAAATCGACCATGGTGTAAGTTGGGCCTGCCGCAATGGCACAGCCGGTGACGTTTTGCATGCTGTTGTCATAGCTGTTGTCGGCGACATCCGGGGTCATCACGCCAAAGTCGTTGTAGCACTTCACGCTACCCCAGTCGGTGTTGAAGGTCTTGGCGATGTTGGCGCTGTAGGCCTGGCCCTTGGAGGCGATCTCATACTGCCAGCTCACCACAGAGACACCTATCTTGTTGGGATCTACGGCGTTGGCTGCGTCATATTCATACTGCATCGCCTGTAGCTGAAGGTTCCAGCCCTTGTAGCTGCTGTCCAGGTGCAGGGCCACGGCATAGCGGTCGCCGTTGTTGCCCGTTTTGCTGTTGTAGATCTGACCATATTGCACTGAGCCACCTAGCGTCGTCGAGCCGCCTTCATGCTCCAGGGTATAGGTTTGGCGCACGTTGAACTGGTTGGTCTCTTCGTTGTGATATTCGGTGCCGTTGATGGTGCCTGTGTAGAGATCGGTGGCGTAGCGCTTGTTCTCTGTCGGGCCGTACTCAGGGTTCTTGTAAAAGGCCAGATCTGTGTGCCAGCCATTTTTCTCATACACGGCCTTGATACCCACATCATGATCATCTTCGAAGCCTAGGTAGTAAGGGATGCCGAACCACCAGCTGTTAGAGATGAAGTCGCGGTTACCAAAAGGCACCTTGTTGATACCGAACTGTAATTGCCAGTCTGGGTCGATGTTGTAGTAGCCATAGCCATATTTGATATAGTCTGTGCTTGAGGTGAAGCGGTATTCTGCCGCCAGGCCCCAGTCACCTTTCTTGCCGTTAAACTTGATGGCGGCCATATCGAAGGTCAGGTCGCCGCCCTTGTCTTTAGAGGCCTCGCTATAGTCTTTGTAACCATAGTTAACGCGTACCGCGCCGCCGACATTGATGCCATCTTCTTGCTCCTGGGCATACGCCGTAGAAGCTGAGAGGGCGATCGCGGTGGCGACCATAGACAACATAAATTGAGTGGTCTTTTTCATCATCATTACCTATTAGTATTTTTAAGTATTTACTTCAGAAATCGTTACATCTCACCAAACCAGGTGCGGTGGCACTCTGCGCACACCGGAGCCTTCTTCTCATGCTCGCCATGACAGGCCAGGCAGCTCGCGCCTTGGTTATAGTGCAGAGACTTATGTGGATGGGCCTCTGGGATGGCCAGCATGCTTTCGTCTACTGGGATGCTGTTGATCTCGCCATGACACTCGACGCAGGCGCTGTCGGTGGCGTTCTTCTTGCCCGAACCCTGATGACAGCCTTGGCAGCCATCCTGATAGATAAACTCGTGGTTGGTGCGTCCCTGGGTCTTGCCCTTCATCTTGACGAGCTCGCCCGCGTAGACGCCCGAAGAGAGTGCTAGCCCGAGTAGGAGGGTTACAATAAATTTGTTCATAGTGATTAAGCCTGCGCGTCAGATTTGATGGTTTCAGAGACGACGATTCCCATCGCCAAACATTCGAGACAAGAGGTTGAGCTGAGTCTGGCCTCGCCGTGAATGCCACCCGTGACCTCTCCTATGGCGTAGAGCTTCTTGATGGGCGACATGGAGCGGCCATCGATAACCCTGGCGGCAAGATCGGTCTTCAGACCGCCCATGCAGTAGTGCACTTTTGGCCAAATACGAGAGACCACAAAGGGGCCGGTGAGAACTTCGGCCGTGTCCATCTTACGGTTGAACAGCGGGTCCTTACGGGCGCTGACGTGGCCGTTGTATTCGTTGATGGTGCGTTTTAGCTCGGCGGCTGGAATGTTAAACTTGCTGGCTATCTCATCGAGGCTGTCTAGTTTCCAGGCCATCTTGTCGCGCAGCGCACGCACCACACGGTCATCGTCTTTGTATTTCTCGTAGTTGAACAACACTATTGGGTAGGCTGGGCTGTTGTCTGGGTAGCGGTTCTTCATGATGGCTTCGGAGCAGGTCTTGCGATCTGCACGCTCGTCCATGAAACGCTTACCATTGAGGACGCTGATGGCCGCGCCCTGGTGCCAGCCGATAGAGAGCAGGGCGTTTGACCAGCCAAATCCGCCCTCGTCCGGGGAGCCCCAGTGACCCGTCTGGATCAGGTTCATGTGCACGGGCAGGGCGCCGTGTGCCATGGCGGTGAGGGTTACCTCGCCGGTGGCGCCAAGGGCATTGGTGCAGTCAAGTGTCGGGTCCAGCGAAGGGTCGACCACCTCCCTGAGTTTCATGTTACGGGCGAAACCACCATTGGCCAGGATGACCGCCTTGTTAGCCTTGATGTAAATCGTGCTGCCTGTGGTGATGTCGGGGAAGTGGTAGTTCTTACGCACCTTGACGCCGACGATCTCTTGACCGTCCATGATGAAGTCTTCGATGTAATGTTGTAGACGGTATTCGACCCCTTCTCTGACACCCGCCTCGTACAGCTTGGTGGTGATGTCGCCACCCGTGCCGTGTTGAGTGCGTATGGCGCGGGCCTTGTTATGGCCGCCGACTTGAATGTTAAAGCTGTCGCGAAATTTTACGCCCGTGCCGATACATAGCTCGTAGGCATCTAAGGCTCTATTGGCGATCTGGCGCAGCGCCGCCTCATTTTGCATGCCGCGACCCGAGATGATCTGATCTTTGACCAGCTCTTCTGGTGAGTCATCTTCGATGCCCTGGGCCAGTTGAATGGGATTCTTGGGAATGGCTAGCCAGCCGCCGTTGATCGCCGAGTTACCGCCGATGACCTGCATCTTCTCGAGTACCAATACGGATTTAATACCTTGACGCTTGGTGTTGAGGGCGGCAGAGAGTCCGGCGAAGCCTGAACCGACTATTATGACATCATGAGACTCGTCCCATTTAATCGCTTGGCACTCTTTGGCCAGGCTGGTGCTGGGGAGCGCGGCGGCCATGCCACCTATGGCAGCACCCGCACTAAGCTTTAAAAAATTTCTTCTGTTGTGCATCTAAAGTGTCCTCTGTCTCTGTATGCAGGCAAAGATAGAGGTTCTGTGGAGGGCTAAAGTTGAACTAAGTCACGGCGTTTTCTGGGTGGCAAACTTATTCGTGAACCATGTCCCGAATAATTTTTCTGAAATGTTTCTATATGGTCGAAAAGTTGGCGTAAGTGTATACGGGGTGAATATTCCTGGGTGAATGTTTGTTTGACGTAATTCACAAAGCGGTGCAATAAAGACCTCATTGCGTGAGGTCAGTCCCGATTAAATCGGCGTTCGCTGTAATTCAAAATCAAAATCAGCACATACTCTCGGCTTCTCTATGATTAAGGTATAAACGATGAAATGTCCCACTGAAACCTTGCCCATGATGCGTTGCAATCAGATATTGGATGCCGCCGAGCGGCTCATCGAGTCTCAGGGGATCGTCTCGTTCAAGTTCTCTCAGTTGGCCAAAGAGGTGGGGTGTTCCACCGGGACCCTGTATAAGTTTTTCGAGCGTAAAGAAGATGTGTTGGTGTGTTTGTTTTTACGCAGCGCCACCTCGAATCATCTGCCGATTTTTATCGATAAGCATCCGGAGCTGAGCGAGTTGGAGAAAGTGCTCCTGCCTGTATTGTTCACCTTCGAAACCATCAGCCGCAGCAAGAGTTTCTTCACCCTACGTTCGGTCTCGGTTAACACCATGGTGTGGCAGCTGGCCAGCGATGAGAAAGTGGAGCGCTTTAAGAAACGCATCAACGCCTTCTGGGGCTGGTTTACCAACTCGCTCCATGCAGCCGTGGAGCAGGGAGAGTTACAGGCCACACCGCTACAGATCAAAGAGTTGGTGCAGGGGCTAACCTTCTATCTAACCGGTTCATTGACTCAGTTTGAGAGTCAATTAATCGCGCCCGAGTATCTGTCTAACCGGCGAGAAACCTGTTACCGCCATCTGGCCAAGTTGATGGGGCAGTACAAGTGGAACCAAGCATTAACCCCTGAGCTGTTCGATAGTCTCGAGGCGAGAACCAAGGCATTTTTTGACCAACATTACCGCGACCATATGACCTGCGCGGCCTGCAGTGCCCTATCTGGCGTAAATCTGAAAGATCGCCCTGCCTGCGTCAGACAGGCTTATCAATAAAAAGCCCTCGATAGGGTCGAGGGCTGGGCCTAAGTTTGTCGGTGTGATTTGATGAGCAATAGTGTGGCCCTAAAGCTGACTAAGTTAATCTCTACAGCGAATAACTTAGTGGGAATGAATTGATTCCGCTGGGGCGACTTTGACCGGATAGGGAATGGCTTCATCGCCCTGAATGAAGTAACCCGTTTGTGCGAAGGCATTCTTTTCTGACCGCACCGAGAGTCTGCCGGAGATGTAGACAGGTTGCTCAATTTCTGGAAGTGCTACGGGTCGCTCAAACGTAACGTGAATCAACTGATTAGGGCCCGGTGGTGGTCTGTGGATACAGGCGCCCTGTCGCGGCGACAAGAGAAAGTCCCGTGTTTGTCCGTCGAGTGCATCCAATGGGATGACGAAGCCGGGAATGACCACACGTTTACCATCGAGTGCCTGGTTTATGTTGATTTCAGCCGGAAGCTTAGCCGGCCCGGGGGCCAAGCTATTCCAGAGAATCGCCTGCGGTTCATCGGCAAAAATATTGCCGCTAAGTAGTAAGCCGAAGATTAAGATGTATTTATTCATAATGATTTAAGGGGCCGGTATTAACGGCCCCTTACTCTGGCCAAATGGCGACTAAGCGTTACTTCTTAGAAGATTGAATGACATCCCAACCATAACCGCCTTTACCCGAGCGCACGGCGTGTGAATTGGTGTAAGGGATGAAGTCAAACATCAAGGTTTCACCTGGGCCAACATCTTTTGGCCACTGATATTTAAAGGTAGAGAACTTACCATCGAGCGGGAACCAGTACATGTAGATCAGATCCTGATCATCATAGGTGTTTGGTGTGTAGTGCATCGCTTTACTCGGGATCTCGATATAGTCCCCGGGTTGGAAAGGCTGCATTCTCTCTTGTGCCCAGGTCAGACCTTCACCGCTAAGGTTGTAGTAGCACTCCATCTCTCTGTGGTAGTGAGGAATGGCGGTACCAGGGGCGACTCGTACCAGACCGATAACTGTCGGTTCGTCGTTGAGCTCTTTCCAGCACATGCCAACCTCGGTGGCACTGGCGCCGCCTTCCGGACAGGGGATCAGCGTGTCGGGATCGGCAATCGTCCAGGTCAACCAGCCTGAGTCATTGGCACCCTTACCGCCATGATCGTTCGACTTGACCGAGAAGATGTCCTTCTCGCCACTCTGTAACTCTTTAAGGTAAGCCATCGCCTGCTCTTGTTTGCACACCATAGGCAGAGTCTTGGTTGGCGCATTGATGGTCGATAGGGTCGGTTTCTCATTGTGCCAAGGCTTGTCGGCTGGCTTATCGGCAGCAACGGCGCAGCCGGTCATCAATATTGCTGAGCTGATCAGTAGTTTTTTCATCATCATATCCTTTCGCGTTTTATTGCTTATTAGTGTTTGAATTTGGGGTAGTCGAAGTTATGACAGTCCATGCAGATTGCCTGTTTAGGCGTGTGCTCTCCGTGACACTCCATGCAGGGAGCCTCTTGGCCATAGTGCATGCTGTCATGTGGATTCTGTTTGGCGTCATGGCCTTCGCGTTTGGTCTGCTCCGCCAACTCACTCATGTCGTGACACTGTAGGCAGGCCTGATCCGAGGGAAAACGTTTGGCGCCTTGGTCATGACAGGTCTTACAGCCGGAGTCGTAGACCATGTCATGGTAGTCACGCTTGTCTCTCGCATGTGCCGAAAGGGTGAGACAGCTAGTCAATGCCAGCAAAAGTAATAGGTTGATCTTATTCATGTTAATTCCTTATGCTTTCATCATTGAACGCGCAGCGGTTACGCCGAACGCCATGCATTCTGGTGTGGAACAGCCCCCTAAGCGGCTAACGCCGTGAATTCCGCCCGATACTTCACCGGCGGCGTAAAGACCCGGGATCTTCTTACCTGTCTTAGCGGCGATCACCTCGGCCTTGGTGTTGATTTGAATACCGCCCTGACAGTAGTGCACCTTGGGCCATAAGCGCTGCACGATGAACGGAGGAGTGAGGTAGATACCCGTACTCATGTTCATACGTTTGCCAAATTGAGGGTCCTCACCGGCCTTGACGTAGGTATTCCAGTCTTCAATTTGCTTTTTCAGTGGCTTTAGAGGCACTTCGAAATGCTTGGCGATGGCCTCGACGCTGTCGAACTCCCACGCGACCTTGTAGCGCAGTACATTTTCCAGAGAAGGGTCTTTTTGCGCTTCGTGTTTAGGCGCAATCAATAACGCTGGATTTGGTTTGCCATCTTTATCGCGGCGCTGTACCTCAAGATCCGCACGGGTCTTGCGATCGGCCGTTTCGTTCATGAAACGCTGACCGGTAGACCTGTCAATTGCGATAGAGTGAGGGAAGTTGTAGAGAGAGAAGCCGGCGCCATAGCCGAATCCGCCTTCGTCGGGAGAGGCCCAGGGACCAGACTGAATGAAGCTCAAGTGGACAGGCATGGCTCCTTCGGCCAGCATGGCAATCAGGCCATCGCCGGTGGCGCCGCGAGCATTGGTACAGCCAACTTCAGGGCCAAGATTGGGGTCAAGCGCCTGACGGAAGCTGACATTCGCACCAAAGCCTCCCGTTGCGATCAACACGCCTCGCAGGGCGCGAACATTGATCAGTTCGCCTGAGTCTTCATGGCCGAAGTGGTAGCCTCTACGCACCTTAATACCGAGTACCGAACCATCTTTAGCCGTGATAAGACCTTCAAATTTATGACGTATCTTGGTTTTTACACCATAGCTGCGAGCGGTTTTGAGCATGGGCCGGATGAAGCCTGAACCGCTGCGTTCGACGACCTGATGACTACGGGTGGCGCTGGTTCCACCCGTATTGATGATGTGGTCGCGGTAGATACAACCACAATCCTTGGTGAGCTGGTAGATATAGGGGCCAAGCTCGGCGCTGTGGCGTAACAAGACTTCGCTGGCGTAGCCTCGTCCCGATTTGAGTTGATCTTGTACCATCAGCTCGGCGCTATCTTCGATGCCGAGCTTTTTCTGTAAGTCTGTATTGGCGAAGCAGGCTTGACCGGCGTTTAAGGTGCTGTTACCGCCATATACGCCCAGTTTTTCGAATACCACGACATCTTTAGCACCAAGCTTGCCGGCTTCAACCGCCGCGGCTAAACCTGCAAAGCCTGAGCCCACTATGATAATCTCATGTTCCTCATCCCACTTGATGTCGGATGGGCTGGCATGAGTAGCGAAGGGGACGAGTGCACCAGCGGCAGCTGCTCCCGCACCTAATTTTAAAAACGAACGTCTTGTTTGCATGTATTACCTCCGATTAACTTGAGGTAACAGTAATTTTTGGGCTGTATTCCAATCATGCGCAAAATCACACTTTAATATGGAAAAGAAAGTTTTATGTGATGATGATTAAGAAAATGTTTCTTTTTATTATGTTAAAGATATAGGAGTCATAAAATAGGCCGTAGATTAATTATTGTGTGGTGAATCATATGCGCTGTCCCAGAGATGATTTTGAGGCGTTAAGGTGTAATCAGTTACTAGATGAAGCTGAAAAGTTAATTGATAATCAAGGTGTTGTTTCGTTCAGATTTGCGCAGATCGCTAAGCAGGCGGGTTGCTCAACGAATACACTTTATAAGTATTTTGAATCAAAAGAAGATGTATTAGTTTGTCTTTTCTTAAGAAATACCACATCAACCAGAATACCTGTGTTTATCGATGAAAATCCTGATTTTGATATTTATCAGCGCGCGGTGCTTCCCTTGTTATTTACCTTTGAAATGGTTCGAAGAAGCTCAATATTTAATATATTAAGGTTGGTTTCGATAAATAGTATGTTTTGGCAGCTCGCAAGTTCAGAAAAAATAGATGTTCTTAGGCATAGAGTGAATCTGTTTTGGAGCTGTATCAGGCAACCTATAGATGCCGCCGTTGCCGCAGGAGAACTGCAGGCGACAGAGGTGGAAGTTAAAGAGTTGGTGCAGTCCCTGTACTTTTTCTTAGCGGGGGCGACATCTTCTTGCGAGAGCAGGTTAATGGATGAGTATTATCTGACACCGGACAATGAGACACAGTATCGTCATATAAGCCATCTGATGAATCGATATCGTTGGAAGCGGCCCATTACTAAAGAGATGATGCAGGAGATGACTCGGCGCATTAGCCTTTTTCTCGATAAGGGGCAGGGAAAGGTTCGTTCCTGTCAGACCTGTCTTGCAGTTGGTAAGTGTCATCACTGTGGCGAGTTAGCATACCAAGAGTAAAGGAAGAAACTCCTGGGGCGTAACACCTTGGCTGTCTAAAAATCTGTACTCTGGATGGGATGAAGAATTTCGTGCCAGACCGCTTATGGCTTGACTTTAAAGCAGGGCGTCCATAGTCTGCTAGATCAGTATTTAAGGTGGTATGCAATGCAAATAAATTACAATTTAAAACCTGCGTCTGAACGCCGAACACAGCAGTTTAAGCCCGAGACCAATGTTGGTTTTGGCAATCTTAGAACTGACCATATGTTTTTGATGGATTACCGCGATGGGGAGTGGCGGGATCCTAGGGTAGTCCCTTACGGACCATTCGAGATGGCGCCCGGTGCCATGGCACTGCACTATGGTCAGTCCATCTTCGAGGGGGCTAAGGCCTTCATGCATGACGATGGTGAGATCTATACCTTCCGTTTAAACAAGAATGCCGAGCGTCTCAACCTGAGTGGTGAGGTGGTCTGTATTCCTCCTGTTCCCGAGGCGATGCAGTTGGCGGGTATCAATGCCCTGATCGATGTCGACAGGCTCTGGTTTCCGATGCAGGATGGGGCCTGTCTCTATATTCGTCCCTTCGTGTTTGCCACCGAAGACAGACTCTCGGTGAGTCCGAGCCAGCAATATACCTTCTGTGTCATGTTGAGCCCGAGTGGCGCCTATTATGCCGATGGCTTCGATAAGGCGATTCGTCTGCTGATCACCGAGCGATTCCACCGCGCGGTATCTGGTGGCACGGGTGCTTCTAAGGCGGCGGGTAACTATGCTGCCTCGCTCAGAGCGGGTAAGGCCGCAGCGGAATACGGTGCGGCCCAGGTATTGTATCTCGACGCCAACAACAAGCAGATCGAAGAGGTGGGTGCCATGAACCACTTCCACGTGCTTAAAGATGGCACCATCATCATACCTAAATTTACCGATACCATTTTGAAGTCTATTACCTCGCAATCCATCATGGAGCTGGGAGAAGCGCTTGGCTGTGAGGTGCGCCAAGAGACGGTCATGCTGGACAAGTTTGTTGCCGATATCGAGTCTGGCGAGATCGTCGAGGCCGGTGGCTTCGGTACCGCCGCCGTGGTGTCGCCAGTGGGCTCTTATATCTTCGAAGACCATAGAGTATTGACGGTCGGTGATGGCCAGGTGGGCGAGCATACCCGCCGCATCTATCAGGTGCTGACGGATATCCAGAAGGGTAAGCGTCAGGGCCCTGAAGGCTGGATGCAAAAGGTTGAGCGCGTCGCGCCCTAACCCTTGAATCTGATATGAAAAAGGCGCCTATCAGGCGCCTTTTTTAATTGAACATCACGGTGGCGGAGACCCGTACCGGCTGGGCCGTCTTATTGTCGACCGTGGCGTTAAATCTCTGCTCGCTAAATCTGGCTAGCAGGGCCTCTCTTTGCTCGGGCGAGATAGATAGATCGTCGAGTTCGAGATCCACTAACTGCCCCGATGGGTTGATGCCAAAGCTGATATTGAGTTTCTGTTTTTGTTCGATTAATCCCTGCCAATTCAGGGTGTTGTCTTGGATAACCCAATACTTACTTAGCTGCGCCGGAGTGACCTCTAGATAGTCTCTCTCTGCCTGGGCGGGGAGATTGCTCTGACAGGCAGAGACAAATAGGGGTAAGGTGATTAGCGCAAACAAGCGGAAAAGCGATGACGGTTTGTGTCTAGCGATAAAATGGACTGGATTCACAGCGACTACTCTCTGCCAATGCATATCTATGCATTTAGTTTGGTCATTCAGGCAGACAAGTATATTAACATTTAGTTAAAATTTGTAGTCAAATTTATGACATTTACAATAATTTGGCGTGAAGATTGAGTGACATCTGATTTTAAAGAGAAAAGGCCTTGCCGGAAGGGAGGGGCAAGGCCTTTTCAAGTCGATGCCAACGAGTGTTCGCTGGCATGAACCCGGTTCGCGCTACTCTGCCTGTAGCGCCTTAAGTCGTTTCTCTGTATTGATTCGACCCTGTTCAATATGACGTCGCATCAAGAGGCTGGCCAATTCGCCGTCGCCAGCGGCAATGGCTTCGACAATGCGTCTGTGTTCGGCGATCGCCCTGGTCGGCCGGCTCTCGCTGGTGCATTGATAACGATACATGCGCAGCAGGTGGTAGAGGTTGCCGATTAGCGTTTCCTGCAGGTGGCGACTGCCGCTGGCGCGTATGATGCGGTAGTGGAAATCCACATCACCATCTTGTTGAAAATAGGTGTCGCCCTTGGCCAGTGCCGCTTCCTGACTATCCATCAGGCGTTGCAGTTGCATCAGTGCCGTTGGCGTAATATGTTTCGCGGCCAGCTCGCAGGCCATGCCTTCCAACACGCTGCGCAGACGATAGAGGTCGTTGAGTTCATCTATCGAAAGTTGAGCGACGCGGGCACCGACATGGGGGATTCTGACGATGAGACGACGACGCTCCAGGGTCAGCAGGGCTTCCCGGGTGGGGCCGCGGCTGATGCCGTAGCGTTGGGCAAGCATCTGCTCGTTGATCTTATTGCCGGGGGCGAGTTCTCCCTTGATGATACTGGTCTGGATCGCCTGTAAGGCTTTATCGGCCAGGGTGAGTGCGGGCGTCTCTGTGTCTAATGTGGTTATTGCATCTAACGCCATGGACTTGCTCATTAAGGGATTGGAGAAGTTATGAAATTAGTGCGGGAAGTGTAAATTGTCAACAATCTAAGGGTAGAACTTAAGTCTAACGCAAGTTTTTAACTATTATTTCTGTGGGTTACTGATGTTTGGCATCTTTGCTAAGATGATTTTGTTGACAACTCGAGGCATTCGCCGCCAGGGAGGGCGGCGAATGGAGCTAAGGTTAGCGACTCTCAGCCAGGGAGCGGGTCTCTTCGCTAACCAGCTGATCTGAGTTGTAGCGGGTCAAGATCTGGTGAATTTGCTCATCTTTCTGTTGCCAGACGCCGTTGAGCCAACGCTGGAACTGGGCACGACACTCGGCGTCGTTGAAATATTGCTGATCGTCCACCTCGGGCACCGGCATAGATTCGATGCGCACCACGATACGTTTCACCTTGCCGTGCATCACCTCGGATAGCGTGTTGTCGGCCGAGTCGGGATAGACCAGGGTGACGTTAAGCAGGCTGGTAAACTGCTCGCCCATGGCCGAGATGGTAAAAGCGATGCCGCCCGCCTTTGGGCGCAGCAGATAGCGGTATGGAGAGCGCTGACGAGCCTTCTTCTCCGGGGTGAAGCGACTACCTTCCACATAGTTGATGATAGAGGTAGGAATGGTCCTAAACTTTTCACAGGAGCGGCGGGTGGTCTCTAAGTCTTTGCCCTTGAGTTTAGGGTTTTTACGCAGCTGCTTGGCGCTGGTGCGATTCATGAAAGGCATGTCCAATGCCCAGCAACCGAGGCCAAGGAAAGGCACATAGAGCAGCTCTTTCTTCAGGAAGAACTTGAGCATAGGGATGTTGTTACGCAGCACATAGGTGAGGGCGGCGATGTCGAACCCGCTGAGATGATTGCTGATCAGCAGGTACCAGCCATCTTTCTTCAGTCCTTCAAGCCCTTCGATATCCCACTCTATCTTGGCGATCAAAAACAGAATGCCGCCATTGAGGCTGGCCCAGCTCCACATGCAGCGATTCATCAAGTGAGTGATCCCGGTGCGCAGCAGTGTGATCGGTAGCAGGAGTTTAATTATGCCGCCAACGCAGATCAAAGTACTCCATAACACAGTGTTGATGATCAACAAGGTCAGGCTAAGCGCAAACAGGAGGGGTCCGGGTAAAAAATTTAGCATCTTTCTAAAGCACCTTATCTGCGGTTATTGCTGCGCCATTTTCGTTAACATGGCGTCCTTTTCTTGCCAGATACGATTGAGTTGTTCCTGAAAACTGATCTTGTAGGCGCGATCATTGAGGTAGTCGCCACGCATCTCGGGAGCGATTTCGCTGACCTTGATGTGGACCCTGACCTGTTTGACCCGGCCGCAGATATAGTCCCAGTAGCTGGGTGTGTTGCCTGGATAATAGATGGTGACATCGACTAGTTTATGGATCTGCTCACCCATTGCCGACAGGGCGAAAGCCATACCACCCGCCTTAGGCTTGAGCAGGTGGTTAAATTCTGAGTTTTGCTTTTGATGTTTCTCGGGTCTAAAGCGGGTGCCCTCGACAAAGTTCATCACACTGACCGGCTTAGTCTTAAACTTGGCGCAGGCCTTACGGGTGATCTCGATATCTTTGCCCCTGAGCTTTGGATTCTTGCGCAGTTGCGCGCTTGAGTATCGGCGCATGAATGGGAAGTCTAGCGCCCACCAGGCGAGGCCCAGCACTGGCACGTAGAGCAGCTCCTGCTTCAGGAAGAATTTCAGGAAAGGGATCTTATGGTTGAAGATACGTTGCAGGACCAAGATATCTACCCAAGATTGGTGGTTGGCGATCACCATGTACCACTCCTTGGGGGAGAGATTGCTGTCGCCTTCAATCTGAACATCCACTCGGTGGAACAGACGTTCGATTAAGGTGTTGACGCTGATCCAGGCGGTCGCGCAGTGATCCAACAGGTAGCTACACAGGGTACGTAGCGGCGTGATAGGGATAAGTTTTATTATACTTACCAATAAGATAGGTATTACCCAAAAAAGGGTGTTGATGACATAACAGCTAAATGCCAAGCTGCCTCTTATTAGTGATAACACCGCGCCCATTAAAGCCCCCATAAAAAATTCGGAGACCTATGTTACTCGCCTGAGCCCATTAGCTCAATCTTATCCTGTTCATCTTGCCAAGATAACCCTGTTTTAGGTAATGATATAACTGGTCTCAGTAAGGCGTTTTCAGGCTATTGAGCAGACGATCCATGGCGCGATAGCCAAGTGCTTGGGCGATGTGGTGGCGTGCAACATCTTTGCTCTGCTCAAGATCGGCTATGGTGCGGGCAACCCTCTGCAGCCTGTGATAGCTGCGCACCGAGAGCCCGAGCTGGTTGACACTCTGCTCGAGAAACTCGAGATCTTTCTGGCTGAAGCCTGCGGTTTGCGTGAGCAGTTTGCCGCTCAGCTCGGCGTTGAGTACTCCGGCGCGGCTCAGCTGGCGCTCCCTGGCCTGATGCACTCGCTGAGCAACATCTCGGCTGGTTTCACCACGCTGACTGCTGGTGAGTGTGCCTTGGGGCAGCCGGGGGACCTCTATGGTGAGATCGAAGCGATCGATGAAGGGCCCCGAGAGTCTGGCGAGATAGCGCTGGATCTGATCCGGGGTGGCTCTGGCGTTGGCGCTGTCGCCGCAGGGGCTGGGGTTCATGGCGGCGATCAACTGAAAGCGGCTGGCAAAGGTGAGCTTGGCGGCGGCGCGGGAGATCACCACCTCGCCTGTCTCCATCGGCTCTCGCAGGCAATCGAGCACCTTGCGGGGAAACTCGGCGACCTCGTCGAGGAAGAGCACGCCGCGATGGGCCAGGGAGATCTCGCCTGGCTTGGGGTGGCTGCCACCGCCCACCAGTGAGATGGCCGAGCTGGTGTGGTGAGGGCAGCGAAAGGGGCGTTGATAAAAAGCCTGCATGGGAATGCTGAGCCCCGCCACCGAGTGAATGGCGGCGACCTCCAACGCCTCGTCATAGTCCAGTGGCGGCAGCAGCTGCATCATGCGGCTGGCCAGCATTGTCTTACCCGTCCCCGGAGGACCGAGAAATAATAGGTTATGATTGCCTGCGGCGGCGATCTCCAGGGCGCGCTTGGCTTGATATTGGCCTATCACATCGCTGAGGCACTTGTGGTCTGTGTCTGGTTGGGAGTCCAGCCACTGCAGATCTTGGGACAGGCCTGGCAGTGAAGTCTGACCGTGCAGGTACTGGGCTAAGCCTTGCAGGTGGGCGGCGAAGAAGCACTTTCGATAACCGACCAGTTCGGCGTCGTCTCGATTCTCCAGGGGGAGGACTAAGGTCTTGTCCTGCTTGCGGGCATCTATGATCACCGGCAAGATGCCGTTGCAGGGCCTTATTTGCCCGGAGAGGGCTAGCTCGCCGATGAACTCATGATCCGCTAAGTGGGTATCGGGCACCTGCTTGGAGGCAGCCAGTATGCCGATGGCGATGGGGAGATCGTAGCGGCCCCCCTGCTTGGGTAGATCCGCTGGGGCAAGATTGACGGTTATTCTGCGTTGCGGAAATTCAAATCCGGCGTTGATCAGGGCGCTGCGTACCCGCTCCTTGGCTTCCTTGACCGAGGTCTCCGGGAGTCCCACCAAGCTGAAGGCGGGCAAGCCATTGCTGAGATGCACTTCGACCGTGACTTCGGGAGCTGCCACGCCCAGGCTGGCGCGCGTGGTGACGCAGGCGATGGCCATAAACAAATCCTTTTGTTTTTGTTGTTAAACCTGAAAGAAAGTGTAGCAGGGATACGTTTTTTAGGCGTTTTGTACAAAATTTAGTTGCCAATTGGCCAATTTCTGATAAAAGGTGCTCCATATTCTCAACCGTCTCTTATTGCGGCACTGTTCCCGCCAATTCGGCATCTTGAGGTGGAATCTCAATCACGTCTTATGAAGGTGTAAGTCACTATAATGGTTGGCGTCTTCACACTGCATACATCATTTAGGGTTAATGTCTCTTAGTCCTCATCCCTGGGGAGCGCTTGGCCGATGCTGGCCTGTCTGAGCTTTAGGTTAGGTTTAAAATGAGTCTACTAGATAACATGTTGATTATTTTGTTGTTGATCGGCACCAGTTGTTTCTTCTCCATGTCGGAGATCGCCCTGGCGGCGGCGCGTAAGATCCGCCTGCGTCAGCTGGCCGACGAGGGGGATCCCCGTGCGGAAAGGGTGTTACAGCTGCAGGCTCATCCCGGCAGTTTCTTTACCGTGGTGCAGATAGGGTTGAATGCGGTGGCGATCATGGGTGGTATCGTGGGTGAGTCCGCCTTTACCCCTTATATCAAGGCTGGATTACACTCTTGGGTGGCCGATCCCTGGCTTAGTCAGCTCAGCTTTGTGTTGTCATTTATCATAGTGACCAGCCTGTTTATCCTGATCGCCGACCTGATGCCCAAGCGGGTCGCCATGGCGATGCCTGAGCGGGTGGCGCTGGTGCTTGTCGGCCCCATGACCTTCTGTATCCGCCTGTTGACGCCCCTAGTATGGGTATTCAACGGTCTAGCCAATGCCATCTTTCGTCTATTGCAGATCCCCACGGCCCGTAACGACCAAGTGACCTCTGACGACATCTATGCCGTGATGGACGCAGGCGCCGAGGCGGGCGTGCTGGATAAGGATGAGCAGCAGATGATCGAGAACGTGTTCGAGATGCAGACGGTACCTGTCACCGCGGCCATGACGGCGCGGGAGAGCCTGGTCTACTTTCTGCTGCAGGACGATGAGGAGGTGATCAAACGCAAGATCGCCGAAGATCCCCATACCAAGTTTCTGGTGTGCGACGGCCAGCTGGACACCATCAAGGGGGTCGTCGACGCCAAGGAGTTGTTGATTCGGGTGATCAATGGCCAGAGTATCACCCTCAAGGACAGCACCTTAGTACACAACTGTCTGATCATCCCGGATAGCCTGAGCCTGTCGGAATCGATGGAATATTTTAAGAATCACAGGGCCGATTTTGCCGTGGTGATGAACGAATATGCCCTGGTGGTCGGCATAGTGACCACCAACGATCTACAGAGCGCCGTGATGGGCGCCTGGTCACTCCATGAGAGTGAGGAGCAGATCATCGCCCGGGATAAGGACTCCTGGCTGGTGGATGGCGTGACGCCGATAACTGACGTGATGCGCGCCTTCGGTATCGAGGCCTTCCCACAGAGTCAGAACTACGAGACCATCGCCGGTTTCATGATGTTTATGCTGCGTAAGATCCCCAAGCGCACCGATTTCGTGAATTTCGGTGGCTACAAGTTTGAGGTGGTGGATATCGATGCCTATAAGGTGGACCAGCTGTTGGTGACGCGCATTCCCGCCGAGGTTCCGCCCTTAGTGGCGGCAGTCGAGCAGTAATGAACCGTGTGACAGGGTTAGACAGTCTCAGGGGCTGAACTGCCCCAGAGGTGCAGGCATATCGGTCACCTGTGAGAAGGTCTCATAGTCGCTGTTATTCTGTTTGCTGCGATACATGGCGATGTCGGCATGCTTCATCAGGGTCTTTCTGTCGTCGCCATCTTGGGGGTATAGGGCAATGCCTATGCTGATGCCAACGGCGAGCAGATGGCCCTCGCAGTGGATATCTTCGATCACCGCCTTTTGGATCTGCTTAGCCAGACGCTGGGCCTGGCCGAGCTCGCTCTTGGGCATTAGCACGGCAAACTCATCGCCCCCCAATCGCACCGGAAGTGCCTGGGGCGGCATGATGCGCTCGATACGGTAGGCAATGATCTCCAGCACCTTGTCACCGGCGTCGTGGCCCAGGTTGTCGTTGATCATCTTGAAGTCGTTGAGATCCATCATGATGAAGCCGAAGGGGGAGCCGTTTTCCTTGATCAGCCGTTCCATGGTTTCATACAGCATGTGGCGATTGGGCAGATCGGTCAGCGAATCGTGATAGGCCTGGTAGTGTTTATCTTCCAGTGTGTCTTGCAGCTTGACTATGGTCTTCTTGCTCATCTTGACCACCAACCAGACGAAGGCACCACCGGCGGAAAATACCAGTGAGACCACGGTTTCCAGCGTGCCAGTTTCCCGGTTAAGCAGCATCCACAGAAATCCCAGGTAGCCGAAAATAAACATGCCAATCATAAATAGCAGCAGGTGCCAACCTTGTGTCTGTGGTGGTTTCAGCAGACAGATCTGATAGGTAGGAATGAGCGATGCGAGCAGTCCCATCAAACCGATCAATACAATAAAAATGGCAAAGGCGGTCATGTCTCCCCCTTTCAGTGCATTGGCGTTGAGTGTGTCATTCCTTGGCATGGACGTACCGTCTTAGGGTTAGGGTAAAGGTCACGTCGGGTTCGCCAACTGCTTGAAAGTCTTGTGGCTGAGATGTCGGTATTAAGTATAGGCTAAGTTGGCTGCAAGGTAGCTGGCCGCCCGGTTTATCTCATCGCCCACGCAATAAATTTAGGGCAATAGGTTAGGGTCAGTAGGCGTGACTCAATAGGTTTGACTCAATAGGTTTGACTAAGTAGCTGCAGGTGATGCTCGAGCAGGGGGCGTAATTTGCCCTGTTTGTTGAGGCTGTCGATCTTGGCATCGAATAGCTGCTTGATGGTCTCTTTGTGGGGCGAGTTCTTCGAGATCAGCATATAGAAGGGTTCGGGCTTGGCGTTGGGCGCCGTGATACCTGCAAGCCGGGTGTAGAAGTCTTCCATCTTGTTGATGGCCAAGGTGCCGCTGAGTGTCTCCTTGCGGGCGAGGAAGAACTGGCAGCGCTTCTTGGTGAGCATCTCGGGTAGTTGAGCTAGGTTGCGGATCTGAAACAGGTGAAAGTCGGGCTTGAGGCCGAAGTTCTCATAGTTGAAGTTTTTGATGCCACACACGCTGCCATAGTCGTTGAGCTGCTCAAGGCGCTGCACCTCTACCCCCTTGGGAAAGTCTGACTTGAGGTAGTAGTAGCTGGGGGTCAGATAATAGTAGGGGGCGGAGATTAGATAGTCACGGCGACGCTCGCTGTTAAGCGACGCGCTCATGGCAGCATCGACCGTGCCCTGTTTGACCTCCTTGAGGCAACGATTCCAGGGCAGGGCGATCACCTTATGGCTCAGCACGCTCTTGCCGAAGGCAAGGTTGAGGATGTCGATGTCGTAACCTATGCTGCGGGGCTCGACGTTCTGGTTACGGTCGAAATAGTTGAAGGGGGGGAACTCGGTGTTTTCGACACATATGGTGACAGAGGCCGTGGCCAGGGCGGGAAGGGCCGAGAATAACAAGGCGAAGCCACAGCATAAGCGAGTGACCAAGCGTCCCCATGACACCATAGCTAACCTCTTGAAAATTCTTCGATGAAATCAGTATAGCAGAGGCCTGCCCTAAGCAAGTTTTTTGCTAGTTGACCGCATTGAGTTCTTTGACGAAGGCGGCGATCACCGGCTCATCTTCACGGCTTTTCTTGCTGCAACAGCCAAGTTCGAAGGGCGGGATGGCGACCGGCGAGCTAAGCTGCTGGATCCTGTCTTTTACCGGGCTGTTTTGAATCACCACCTCTGGGGTGATGCTTACCCCACAGCCCAGTGCCACCATGGAGGCGATTGCCTCCTGCCCCGAGACCTGGGCATAGACATTGGCACTGAGCCCCAGCTGCTTGAACCAGTTCTCGATTCTCAGTCGCCCAGGGCCATGTTCCGGCAGGATGAAGGGCAGGCGGTCCCAGGGAATATAGGGTTCGGTCAGTAGCTCCTGCACCGCGCATTTGAAGGTGGGGGCGATAATCACCAAGGGCACATTGTCTATCTTGATGAAGTGCAAGGACTCGGGCAGGGACTCGGGCTTAGCGGCGATGCTGATGTCGGCGCGGTTTTGTCGCACCATCTCTACCGCATTGGCGGCGTCCCCCGTGGTGAGGGCGATCTCCACCAGGGGATGCTCGTTGCGAAAGCGATCCAGCAGCGCCGGTAGGTGGCTATAGGCGGCGGTGACCGAACAGTAGATGTTGAGGCGGCCGCGCAGCAGATCCTGTTTGGGATCCAGCCTGTGTTTCAGCTTGCTCCAGTTATCCAGAGTCTGCTCGGCAAAGTGACGATACTCGACGCCGGCATTGGTGAGGGTCACGCTGCGATTGTCGCGCTCGAACAGCTTGGCTCCTACCTCTTCCTCCAGGCGCTGCATGGCGCGGCTCAGGGTGGAGGGGCTGACATGCATCTGCTGGGCAGTGCGGGCAAAATGCAGGCTGTTGCTCAGGTGCAGATAGAGTTTGATGGTACGAATATCCATGGTGGCGCCTTACTTTTTAGCTTGATTCGAGAGTGAGACCGGTCCTTCTTATATTGCAAAAAATGCAATATGACGTTTCGAATATATCATTTTAAGCAATAAAAGACATGGGCTATAGTTGATCTCATTCACAGCTTGGCCAAGGCGGTTGAGCCCATTTTCAACGGTTTCGTTTAAAGGTAGGGAATCTGATGGCTAATTATTTTAACTCTCTGAATTTACGCCAACAATTAGAGCAACTTGGCCAATGTCGTTTTATGGACCGCAGCGAATTTAGCCAAGGCTGTGACTATATTAAGGGCTGGAATATCGTCATCCTGGGCTGTGGTGCCCAAGGCCTTAACCAGGGCCTCAACATGCGCGATTCTGGCCTGAATATCTCTTTTGCCCTGCGTGAGCAGGCGATTGCCGAGAAACGTCCTTCCTACCAGAAAGCCACCGGCAACGGTTTCCGTGTTGGTACCTTTGAAGAGCTGATCCCTGATGCGGATCTGGTGCTTAACCTGACGCCCGACAAGCAACACACGGATGCGGTGAATGCCGTGATGCCGTTGATGAAGCAGGGCGCGGTACTCTCTTATTCTCACGGTTTCAACATAGTGGAAGAGGGCATGCAGGTGCGTCCCGACATCACCGTCATCATGGTGGCGCCTAAGTGTCCGGGTACCGAGGTGCGCGAAGAGTACAAGCGTGGTTTCGGCGTACCAACCCTGATCGCCGTACACCCAGAAAACGATCCTAAGGGCGATGGCCTGGAAGTGGCCAAGGCCTATGCCAGCGCTACCGGTGGCGATCGCGCTGGCGTGCTGCACTCCTCTTTCATCGCCGAGGTGAAGTCGGATCTGATGGGCGAGCAGACCATCTTGTGTGGCATGCTGCAGACCGGTGCCATCCTGGGCTATGAGAAGATGGTGGCCGACGGTATCGAGCCTGGCTACGCCGCCAAGCTAATTCAGCAAGGTTGGGAGACCACTACCGAAGCGCTTAAGCATGGTGGTATCACTCACATGATGGATCGCCTCTCAAACCCTGCCAAGATCAAGGCATTCGAGATGGCCGAGGAGCTCAAAGCGATTCTGCAACCACTGTTTGAGAAGCACATGGACGACATCATCAGCGGTGAGTTCTCTAAGACCATGATGGAAGACTGGGCTAACGACGATGCCAACTTGCTTAAATGGCGCGCCGAGACCAACGAAACTGGCTTCGAGAATGCCCCAACATGTGATGAGGCGATCGACGAGCAGACCTATTTCGATAAGGGGATCTTCCTGGTCGCCATGATCAAGGCGGGTGTGGAACTGGCCTTCGATACCATGGTATCGGCCGGTATCGTCGAAGAGTCGGCCTACTATGAGTCGCTGCATGAGACACCGCTTATCGCCAATACCATCGCCCGTAAGCGTCTTTACGAGATGAACGTGGTGATCTCAGATACCGCCGAATATGGCTGTTACCTGTTTAACCATGCGGCCGTACCATTGCTGCGTGACTATGTGAATCAGATGTCTCCCGAGTACCTGGGCGGCGGCCTGAAAGACAGTGGCAACGGCGTCGATAACCTGCGTCTGATCGAGGTGAACGATGCTATCCGTCACACCGCGGTTGAGTACATAGGTGCCGAGCTTCGCGGTTACATGACCGAGATGAAGCGCATCGTAGAAGAAGCTTAATTATCAATATATTAATCCACGGTTGTTTAGTGGTTGGGCCGAGCTTTCTCAGTTTCGAAATAGAAAAATTGAGTCGGCCCAAGAGTCAAACCCAAGAGTCACATGAGTAGGGAAATATCTGGTCTTGATTGGCTTGCTAGCGCTGCCCGAGACGCCTGTGAACAGGCTTTTTACAGATAGTCGCAGGTTTTGGTTGTGTTATTCGTTGGCTTTGTGGTATTGATTAAAAGGTCGGCTAAATTGAGTTGACCGAGATACAGAATTTAAGCAAACAAAGATTAGGAAACTGAAAAACACCATGTTTAACCAAGCTGCCCTCCTCATTATTGAGATTATTACCGTAGTGATTATTAAATCACAGCGGGGGCATCGCATGGCGCGTCGACACACCTAATCAGGTCAAGATTGCAACAAGAACCCCCGCTCCGAAAGGACCGGGGGTTTTTTGTTTTTAGCACTCATGACTTGCTTAACCCAGAAAAACACTTAATTACGCAGGATAGGGCAGATGGAACAAGGGCAGAAGATCAGAGGCGCAGACGCCGTCATCAAGGCATTGGCCGCGCACGGCGTGACCACGGTATTTGGTTATCCAGGTGGCGCCATCATGCCCATCTACGATGCCCTGGTCGGTGCGCCGGTTGAACATCTGCTCAGTCGTCATGAACAGGGCGCCGCCTTCGCCGCCGTAGGGTATGCCAGAGCCAGCGGCAAGACGGGTGTCTGCTTCGCCACCTCGGGCCCAGGGGCGACCAACCTGGTGACCGCCCTGGCCGATGCCCTGCTCGATTCTGTGCCCCTGGTGGCCATCACGGGCCAGGTGTCTACTGCGGTGATCGGCACAGATGCGTTTCAGGAGATCGACGTGCTGGGCATGTCGCTCTCCTGTACCAAACACAGCTTCATGGTGACAGATGTCGAGGAGCTGGTGCCTACCCTGTACCGCGCCTTCGAAATTGCCGCCTCCGGCCGCCCTGGCCCTGTGCTGGTGGACATACCCAAAGATATCCAGATCGCCCAGCTGGACTACAAGGCGCCACTCCAGGCGATACAGCCTGAACCCCAAGTCGACCCTAGCCTGCTCGAGTCTGCTAAGAATCTGATTGCTCAGGCACAGCGCCCCATGCTCTACGTGGGCGGCGGTGTCGGTATGGCGGGCGCGGTCGAGCAGCTGCGGGACTTTATCAAACAGAGCGGCATGCCCTCGGTCGCGACCCTTAAGGGTCTCGGCAGCATCGCCCATGACCATCCGGGTTATCTTGGCATGTTGGGCATGCACGGCGGTAAGGCGGCCAACCTGGCGGTGCAGGAGTGCGACCTGCTGCTGGTGGTCGGCGCCCGTTTCGACGACAGGGTCACCGGCCGTCTGGCCAGCTTCGCCGAGCATGCCAAGGTGGTGCACCTGGATATCGATATCGCCGAGCTAGGTAAGCTTAGACGCCCGGATGTGGCCATCGCCGGGGATCTGCGTGAGATCTTGCCTGCGTTGGCGCAGCCGCTGGAGATAGCCCCTTGGCTTACCGAGGTGGCCACATTGAAAGCCCAGCATGCCTGGAGCTATGACAGACCCGGTGAACTGATCTTCGCGCCTAAGCTGCTCAACAGTCTGGCGGCTAAATTGCCCGAGGACAGCGTGGTGGCCTGCGACGTGGGTCAGCATCAGATGTGGGTCGCCCAGCATATGTGGTTCAGACGCCCGGAAGATCATCTCTCCAGCGCAGGCCTGGGCACCATGGGGTTTGGTTTGCCGGCGGCGATCGGTGCCAAGGTTGCCAGACCCGACGCCTGTGTGGTGGCCGTCTCCGGCGATGGTTCTTTCATGATGAATGTACAGGAGCTGACCACCATCAAGCGACGTCAGATCCCGCTCAAGATCCTGCTGATCGATAACCAGAAACTGGGGATGGTGAAGCAGTGGCAACAGCTGTTTTTCGAAGAACGTTTCAGCGAGACAGACCTTTCCGACAACCCGGACTTTGTCACCATGGCCTCGGCCTTCGACATCCCGGGGCGCACCATCACCCAGGCGGGTGAGGTGGAGTCGGCGCTCGATGAGATGCTCGATGCAAAGGGGCCCTTCTTACTGCACGTAAGAATCGACGAGGCCCACAACGTTTGGCCTTTGGTGCCGCCCGGCGCCAGTAACCGCGACATGATGGATGAGATGGAGAAGCAGACATGATCTATAACCTAGCCTTAACCCTAGCCCAGCAACCCGAGGTGGTAGAACGTGTCCTGCGAGTCACACGTCACCGTGGATTTAAGGTCACCGAGATGGATATGCACCTGGGTGACAATGGTACCACCCGGCTCGGCATGGTGGTGGAGAGCGAGCGCGCGCTCGAGCTTCTGAGCCATCAGCTGAATAAATTGATCGATGTCACCGAGTGCGAGGTCCTTTCAGCCAAGCCCGCCGCGACAAGATACCCCCAACACGCAAGCGCCTAAGACGCGAAACAGATAGGTGAGAGAAGATGGCCGCAAAAACAGCAGAGTTGATTTGGTTTAATGGAGAGATCATGCCTTGGGGGGATGCCAAGGTACACGTGATGTCGCACGCCTTGCATTACGGCACCTCGGTGTTCGAGGGGATCCGCGTCTACGACACGCCACAGGGACCGGCGGGATTTCGCCTAACCGACCATGTGCAGCGCCTGTATGACTCGGCCAAGATCTATCGCATGCCTGTGCCCTATCGTTTCGAGCAGACCATGCAGGCCTGCCGCGACATAGTAAAGAGCAACAAACTCGACGCGGCCTACATTCGTCCCTTGGTGTTTTTCGGCGACGTAGGCATGGGGATCACCCCGCCTAAGGATGCGCAGTGCGATCTCATGGTGGCCGCTTTCCCCTGGGGCGCCTACCTGGGTGAGGGAAGCATGGAGCGCGGCGTCGATGTGGCCGTGACCTCCT
This sequence comes from Shewanella halotolerans, assembly GCF_019457535.1. Taxonomy (NCBI): domain Bacteria; kingdom Pseudomonadati; phylum Pseudomonadota; class Gammaproteobacteria; order Alteromonadales; family Shewanellaceae; genus Shewanella; species Shewanella halotolerans. The sequence goes on from NZ_CP080417.1 coordinate 309,562, forward strand.
GGAACCGTCTAGCGCCGAATACCATTCCTACCGGTGCCAAGGCGGGCGGTAACTATCTCTCCTCATTACAGATCTCTACCGAGGCCAAGCGTAACGGCTTCGATGAGGGGATCGCGCTGGATGTCAACGGCCTGGTGAGCGAAGGTGCCGGTGCCAACCTGTTTGTGGTCAAAAAGAACAAGCTCTATACCCCGCCAGCTACCGCGGCCATCCTGCTGGGGATCACCCGAGATACCATCATTACCCTAGCGAGAGACTTGGGGTATGAGGTGGTCGAAGAGCCTATGTCGCGTGAGTTTCTCTATCTGGCAGACGAGATCTTTATGACGGGAACCGCCGCCGAGATAGTGCCGGTACGCAGCGTCGATCGTATCGAGGTGGGTGCCGGTGGCCGCGGCCCGGTAACCCAGGCCTTGCAGGCGAGCTTCTTCGGCCTGTTTAATGGTGAGACCCAGGATAAGTGGGGCTGGTTAGAGCCGCTTTAAGGCGCAAACCACAGCAATTAAGATAAGATTAAAACCTCGGCGGTGGATCTGCCGTCGAGGCTCCAATTTAGCTCTGGTGGCCAGGCCGCCAACGCAACAGAAGGAAAGTGTCATGGCAAAACTACGTTCAGCTACCAGTACTCAAGGGCGCAACATGGCCGGAGCCCGTGCCCTCTGGCGGGCGACCGGGGTAAAAGACAGCGATTTTGGTAAGCCGATTGTCGCCATTGCCAACTCCTTTACCCAGTTTGTTCCGGGACACGTGCACCTCAAGGATATGGGCTCGCTGGTGGCTGGTACCATCGAAGAGGCGGGCGGTATCGCCAAAGAATTCAATACTATCGCCGTGGATGATGGCATCGCCATGGGCCATGGTGGCATGCTCTACTCCCTGCCATCGCGGGAGCTGATCGCCGACAGCGTCGAGTATATGGTCAATGCCCACTGCGCCGATGCCCTGGTGTGTATCTCCAACTGTGACAAGATCACCCCTGGCATGCTGATGGCGGCGCTGCGGCTCAACATCCCCGTGGTGTTTGTCTCCGGCGGCCCCATGGAGGCGGGTAAGACCAAGCTGTCGGACAAGCTGATAAAACTGGATCTGGTGGATGCCATGGTGGCGGCGGCCGACGATCGCGTCTCGGACGAAGACAGCGAGAAGATAGAGCGTAGCGCCTGCCCAACTTGTGGCTCCTGCTCGGGCATGTTTACCGCCAACTCGATGAACTGCCTGACCGAGGCCTTAGGCTTGTCGCTGCCGGGCAATGGCTCGCTGCTGGCGACCCACAGTGACCGCCGTGAGCTCTTCTTAGAGGCCGGTCGCCGAGTGATGGCGCTGGCGAATCGCTACTACCGCGATGATGACGAGTCGGTGCTGCCACGCAATATTGCCAGCTTCAAGGCATTCGAGAATGCCATGGCACTGGATATCGCCATGGGCGGCTCTTCCAATACCGTATTGCACCTTTTGGCCGCGGCCCAGGAGGCCAAGGTAGATTTTACCATGGCCGATATCGACCGCCTGTCCCGCCAGGTGCCACATCTGTGTAAGGTGGCGCCGTCGACCCCTAAATATCATATGGAAGATGTGCACCGCGCCGGTGGCGTGATGGGCATCTTAGGTGAGCTGGACAGAGCAGGCCTGCTGCATACGGATGTCAGCCATGTGGCCGGCGAGAACCTCAAGGCGGTGCTGGCCCAGTATGACCTGGTTCAGACCCAGGATGCGGCGGTGCAGCAGTTTTATGCCGCCGGCCCTGCCGGCATCCCCACCACTAAGGCCTTCAGCCAGAGCTGTCGCTGGCCGAGCCTAGATGTGGATCGCCAAGAGGGCTGTATCCGCACCCGAGAATTTGCCTTCAGCCAGGAGGGCGGCCTGGCGGTCCTGTCGGGGAACATCGCGGCCGATGGTTGTATCGTCAAGACTGCCGGGGTCGATGAGGCTAACCATATCTTCGTCGGCCATGCCCGCGTGTATGAGAGCCAGGACGACGCCGTGGCCGGCATCTTAGGTGGCGAGGTGGTTGCCGGTGATGTGGTCGTGATCCGTTACGAAGGCCCTAAAGGGGGCCCGGGTATGCAGGAGATGCTCTATCCCACCAGTTACCTTAAATCTAAGGGGCTGGGCACCTCTTGTGCGCTTATAACTGATGGTCGTTTCTCTGGTGGTACCTCAGGACTGTCTATCGGCCATGTGTCGCCCGAGGCGGCAGCCGGTGGCACCATTGCTCTAGTGGAAACCGGCGATCGCATCGAGATCGATATTCCTGCAAGGTCAATCACTTTGGCAGTGAGCGAAGAAGAGCTTGAGACCCGTCGCCAGGCCATGCAGGCCCGTGGCAAGCAGGCCTGGAAGCCGGTTAATCGTGAGCGCAGCGTATCGCTGGCGCTGAAAGCCTATGCCATGCTCGCCACCAGTGCCGATAAGGGCGCGGTGCGCGACGTCAGTAAGCTGGAGGATTAGTATGTTGGCCCTTGCCTCTCAGTCTCAGCTGGATCTCGCCCACTATTATCTGCAGAAGATCTTGCTGTCGTCGGTTTATGATGTCGCCAAGGTGACGCCGCTTTCCAGCCTTAATAAGCTGTCGGCGCGCCTCGGGTGTCAGGTATTTCTCAAGCGTGAAGATATGCAGCCGGTACACTCCTTTAAGCTGCGCGGCGCCTACAATCGCATCGCCGAGCTGAGTCAGGAGGAGTGTCAACGTGGGGTGGTGTGCGCCTCGGCCGGTAACCATGCCCAGGGGGTCGCCATGTCGGCCTCAGCGCGTGGTGTCAGTGCGGTTATCGTCATGCCCCAGACCACGCCGGATATCAAAGTGGATGCGGTGCGTCGCCTCGGCGGCACTGTGGTGCTGCACGGTCAGTCCTTTGACATGGCCAACGAGCATGCTCAGCAGCTCGCCCGCGATGAGGGGCGTATCTATGTGGCGCCGTTTGACGATGAGGCGGTGATCGCCGGGCAAGGCACGGTTGCCCAGGAGATGCTGCAACAGCAGCGGGATCTCGAGGTGGTGTTTGTGCCCGTGGGCGGTGGCGGCCTGATCGCCGGTATCGCGGCATATTATAAGGCGGTGATGCCCCAGGTGAAGATCATCGGCGTCGAGCCAGAAGACTCTGCCTGCCTCAAGGCGGCACTGGAAGCCGACGAGCGGGTGGTGCTGTCTCAGGTGGGCCTGTTTGCCGACGGCGTGGCGGTGAAGCAGATAGGCGCCGAGCCTTTCAGGTTGGCCCGCGAGTATGTGGATCAGGTGGTGACAGTAACCTCAGATGAGATCTGCGCCGCGGTCAAAGATATCTTCGAGGACACCCGCGCCATCGCCGAACCGGCGGGCGCGCTCTCTCTGGCGGGGCTAAAGAAATATATCGGCGACGAGGGCAAGGGGCAGAAGGTGGCGGCGATTCTCAGCGGCGCCAACGTCAACTTCCATAGCCTGCGTTATGTGTCCGAGCGCTGCGAACTGGGTGAACAGAAGGAGGCGATTCTGGCGGTGAAAGTGCCGGAGCGTCCGGGAATCTTCCTGCGCTTCTGTGAGCTGCTGGAAAAGCGCGCCATGACAGAGTTTAACTACCGCTTTTCCAGCCGTGAAAAGGCGGTGGTGTTTGCCGGTATTCGCCTGTCTCATGGCCAGGCGGAGCTGGACGAGATAGTGGCGCGGCTCGAGGGCGATGGCTTCGAGGTGCAGGATTTGTCTCACGACGAGACGGCCAAGCTGCACGTGCGCTACATGGTCGGCGGCCTGCCGCCAGAGCCGCTGCAGGAGCGTCTGTTTAGCTTCGAGTTTCCCGAGCATCCCGGCGCCCTGTTTAAGTTTCTCACCACCCTGCGCAGCAAGTGGAACATCAGCCTGTTTCACTACCGCAACCATGGTGCCGCCTATGGCCGGGTGCTGGCCGGTTTCGAGGTGCCCGAGAGCGATAGCGTCGCCTTCCAGCAGTTTCTTACCGAGCTGGGCTTCGTCTATCAAGAAGAGACCCAGAGCCCGGCCTATAAGCTGTTTTTGGATAATCGCGACTAATGTTTTTTGCTTTCGCGAGCGGAGACAAACTTTAATGTTAAAGGGGCGCGATGGCGCCTTTTTTTATGTTATCTTGCAACAGATTCAAAGCAATAAGATGCCAGTTATACCAATCACGGTAAGTAAGTGATCAGAAATAGCACAGGAAAAACGGTCGAGAACAAGGCAGAATTTTTCGATAAGTAGTTATTCTACAATCAAAAATAGTAACGCCGTTATCGGACGTTTTAACAAGCTAGCATGATCAGTTATTTACTACGATTGGTATTATGGCACGAAAGTAACTGTTCATCCGTAGGGTGATGATGGGGCGTAAAGCGTTCGTCATCAAAACAAAACGACAGTTAGCCTTAACCCTAACTTCTCAAGCTAAGGCTTGATAGAGGATATGAGATGTTAGCAGCACCCAAAGTTACCCCTTTTAATCCCCCACGCCGAGTCTTGATGGGCCCGGGCCCGTCGGATGTCTATCCCGAGGTTTTGGCGGCGCAGGCAAGGCCGACCATAGGCCACCTGGATCCCCTGTTTGTCGGCATGATGGATGAGCTTAAAGCACTGATCCAATATGCGTTCCAGACCGAAAATGCTATGACGCTGGCGGTATCAGCCCCAGGCAGCGCCGGTATGGAAACCTGTTTCGTCAACCTGGTTGAGCCGGGCGAGAAGGTGATCGTCTGCCGTAACGGCGTATTTGGCGAGCGTATGCGCCAGAATGTCGAGCGTGTCGGCGCGATTGCCGTGGTGGTGGACAACGAGTGGGGCACGCCGGTATCACTGAGCGATGTCGAGGCGGCGCTTAAGGCCCATCCCGATGCCAAGTTTCTCGCCTTCGTGCATGCCGAGACCTCAACCGGGGCGCTGTCGGATGCTAAGGGCTTGTGTGAGCTGGCCAAAGCCCATGATTGTCTGTCGATTGTCGATGCGGTGACTTCCCTCGGTGGCCTGGAGCTCAAGGTTGATGAGTGGGGCATAGATGCCATCTACTCGGGTAGCCAGAAGTGCCTCTCCTGTGTGCCGGGCCTCTCGCCTGTCTCTTTCTCACCGGCGGCGGTAGAAAAGCTCAAGGCGCGTAAGACGCCGGTGCCGAGCTGGTTCCTGGATCAGAGCCTGGTAATGGGTTACTGGAGTGGCGATCAGGGGGCGGGCGGTAAGCGTAGCTATCACCATACGGCGCCGGTCAATGCCCTGTATGCCTTGCATGAGTCGTTACGCCTGCTGGCCGAAGAGGGGCTGGAAAACGCTTGGGCGCGCCATCAGGTTATGCATGGCTTGCTGCGTGACGGCTTAGAAAACTTAGGTTTAGAGTTTGTGGTTGCGGAGGGCTCGCGTCTGCCACAGCTCAACGCAGTTTATATTCCTGAGGGAGTAGACGATGGCGCGGTGCGTAAGCAACTGCTCGAAAACTATAACCTGGAGATAGGTGCCGGTCTGGGCGCCCTGGCCGGTAAGGCCTGGCGTATCGGCCTGATGGGCTTCGGGGCGCGGCGCGAGAATGTCGCCCTATGCCTAAGAGCGTTAGAGGAAGTGCTGCGTTAAACCAGCTGCAAATCTAAAAAAGGGGCTTAGGCCCCTTTTTTGTTGTTATCGCCTCCCTGTTTAGAGGGAAAGCCTTTGATTTAGTCTATCGTGGTGCCATAGCCGATGAGTGCCAGGGTGGCCAGAATGGCGACCGAGGAGAAAATGGTGCCCAGTATGGCGAAGATCTTCTTGCGTTGTTTCTGCACCAGGCCGCCAATTCCCAGCCCCAGGGCCACCAAGGCCAGACCGATGAAGGCAAAGATCAGCATGCCGACGACGATCGCCTCGGGAGATGTCTCATCTATGCCACCGGGTGTGGTTGCCTCCATGACCCCAGCCACTGTGACTATGCCGAAGATTAACAGGGTTGCGATGATACTCAGGATAAAGGCGGCGATGCCCAGGCCCGAGTGTTTAAACTCTTGCTCCATAGCGGGCACTTGTGGGCTAGCTTGGGCAGGCGCCTGTGTTGTTGGTGTCGGCGCTGGCGCGCTGTCGATGGATGCAGTGTCCATGAACGATTCCTTTCGATAGATAGTGTCGTTCAGAGCATACCTAAGTCTCTCCCCGCTGTCTTTAAAAATGTGGCCGACTCAGGCGCAGTTAAAACCGCTATAACCTCATAATAATATTGCCTTTGTTTTGCCTTGCTCAGTAGGCGTTTTTACATGGCCACAAGGGCATATTCTGTGCCTGAACACTGCCAAGATCTGGAATTTTTCACCTTGATTTGATCTGGATTAACCTCGCGCTAGATTGTGCCTTGCGGTTCGTAAAATGTGGGACTAAGGGACTAAAATTAAAGTAAGGAGCCCGGAGGGCTTGCGCTTCGGGCTGTTCGTAAATCCTCTGAATCTTGCCTTTTGGAGATTCAACCAACAAAGGAGCTTGTTATGCGATCTTTCTTCCCCTCAATCTTTCATAAAGATGATCCGCGAACCGCTCTGCATTCGCGGCTAGACAATGTATTCGATGACTTTGCTAAAGACTGGTTAACCACTTGGCCTAACACTCGCACCGAGCTGGGCGTGATGCCTGCCATTGATGTCAAAGAATGTGCCGAATATGTCGAGATCAAGGCTGAATTGCCCGATATGGAAGAGAAGGACATCGACGTCGACATCCGCGGTAATTACCTCACCATCAGCGGTGAGAAGCGTCATGAGCAGGAGAAAGACGAGAAAGGCTATCACCTGAGAGAGCGCTCATTTGGCTCGTTCCAGCGGCAGATCCCATTAGGCTTCAACATCGATGCCGACCAGATCACCGCCAAGTACAAGAAGGGCGTGCTCGCCATTCATGTGCCAAAACCTGCCGAGTTGCAGCAAGATGCTAAGAAGGTGAAAGTCGACTTTCATGAGTAGCAAGTGAGGTGAGTTAACAGCTATAGCAAGTCAATCGAATGTGAATCAAAGGCGCCCGGTTGGGCGCCTTTTCACTGTTTTACGCAGGGTTAATAATATAAGCAGATTGCCGGTGGTAGTTGCGTGTCTTCCGGTGCGATTAATTGGGGGTATAGCTCGGTCATGTCAGCATACAATTTTGTGTATTTTAACCGTAAAAGCGCCATTAACCTGATATGTGCTGGCTGAATTGGCGGTTCGAGTGACATGATAAGCGGTAAATAGGTCATGAGTTGATCCGGATTGAACCTATGATCACTCGTGTCTAACAAGAGATATAAAGGATCCCGTCCAACCACTCTTTCGGGGTAAAGAATGTGCTGCGAGATGAGATAATTAAGCAGTTGAAGATCTTCTTTTGTAATCGCTATGTCGAGCAGGTTCTTACCTGAATAATCGAGCTCGTCGATATCTATACCCTGCGCAATAACGTCGACCATTTTACTCTTGGTGACGTCGTATAACAGCGAATAAGAGAGCCTTTCCTGATGCAGGCGACTGGTCTGTAAAGGTACAAAATAAGTGGGGTCGTAACCTAGCAGTTGATAGAAGAAATGGCGATATTCCGCTTCATTAAGCTGAGCCTCCTCTAACACGCTTATGGCTTCAGAGATCTTATTCTTACGAGCGAACCCGTAGACCTTATCTTCCAACTCTCTATCGTGAAGGTAACTTACCCCAAGTGTATTTGGTGCAACCTTTGAAGAACAGTCTGCTAGGATAGGATCGATTTCATTGAGGGTTTCTCTGGTAACAGTTTTCCCCTCTTCAGTGAGCTTAGTGGTGAAAAAGTTGAGATCCCGAGGTTGCCACTCTTGATCGACTCGAGCCACAATTTTCTTGCATTGGTTGCGCTCGGACTCTGAAGCAATAGTTGTTAGCTGCTCTGCGAGTTCTTTCTCAAGAGCTTGCATTAAGGCGCTCTGTTTATCTAGCTTTAGCCCTTGCTTGGGGAGGATTTGAGCCAAGGCTAAATCGTGAGTTTGCTGTAGGAATGCGATTTGCTGGGCGTCGAAACTGTAAAAGTGCCTTGGGAAGAATCCTTTAACACTCTGTTCTGTGTTCGAGATGAAGTTTGCCGGGCTCCCCTGTGACTGCAGGAGTCTGATGATCTTTATCTGGTGCTTAAAGACTTCATCATCGTTGAGTTTGTTCATTCGGAATCGATAGTCGAGGCCTGCAAGGGCATATTCCATCGTCGTGCCCAGATAGGGATCATTAGTCAGTTGGCTACCTTTGTTTAGTAGGGCAGAGACCACTTGGTTGCGACCATGAAAGGCTGCGGTATCGATTAGATGTAAGGTTTCATCCTGTGTAATACCGTAGCCGAGCAAAGCGTTGACATCTTCGATTTGATTGAGTGCTTGTAGCAAGAGGGTTTGAGGTAAGCTCTCTTGTTTCAGCAGCCAATTTAGATCATCGATTGAAATCTCTGTGGATTCAAGCAGGGCTAGTGCCTCTTGTTGGGTTAACTCAGCTATGTTTGTGAGTTGTGGCTGCGGAACAGCTTTTTCTACGCGAACGAAACTCGGCAAGTCAGGTATCAGCGCCTTTACCTGCTCGCCGAGGCTGCGATTAATCTGGTTAAGCTGAGAATTATGTTTGAGCTGTTTGGCTCGCCAGCTGCCGGCAAAGTTTGCATTGAGATAGTGAGCCATAGCCAGGGTAATGTCGTCTATGGAGTAATCTTGTTCGAGTCGTTGATCCCAATCTTGCTCTCCGGCCCATTTTTGCTTGAGATCCTTGGCAGATTGAAGGGTATTACGGCAATCGGCGTAATTTAGCTCAGCGATTGCTTTTGAACCGTTTGCAGTGTCAGGTGCCACATTAGCGGATTTATCGGTAGGGGCATTGGGTGTATCGACTGCTTGAGTAGGGACGATGATCGAACTGTCACGCGTCTGCCAATAGAGGATAAAGGCCACAAATAGAATGATGGCGACAAAAAATTTTTTCACTATGTTTCAATCCCTAAAACAATTTTGATGGTTAAATTTTTATTGTCGCCATTCTAGCATCTCGAATCGCAGAGGAAAAACCGGTCCTTGATGCCAAGCGAGTGGTGAGCCTCAAGGGCAGAAGATTATTCGTTTAGTGCTAAGTTGAGCTGTTCCTCCCGCCACCAGGCGACGCTATCGGGTGTGTTGTGAATATCCAGTACCTGTCCCACGATTGGCGTGATGAGCTGTGTGTTTGCATCGGCGGCTAGGGCGGCGATGCGCTCCAGCGGCTCGTACCAGCTGTGAAAGGCCAGGTCGAAGGTGCCGTTGTGGATCGGCATCATCTGACGTCCGCCCAGATCCAGATGGGCCTGCAGGCTCTGCTCCGGCGTCATATGGATGCTGGGCCAGTCTTTGTCATAGGCGCCCGTCTCTATCATGGTGAGGTCGAAGGGGCCGAACCGTTCGCCTATGGCCTTGAAGCCGTCGAAGTAGCCCGAGTCACCGCTGAAGAACAGCTTGCTCCTGTCAGATTGAATGACATAGCTGGCCCAGAGGGTCTGATTTTTGTCCCAAAGTCCCCGGCCGGAAAAGTGCTGGGTTGGCGTTACCGTGATGCTGAGCTCGCCCAGCGTTACGCTCTGCCACCAATCTAGCGGCTGCACCTTATCTTTGGCGACGCCCCAGCGAAGCAGATGTTGCTCCACACCCAGAGGGACGATGAATCGCTTCACCTTGTGGTGGAGCCGCTTGATGCTGGCCTCGTCCAGGTGATCGTAATGGTCGTGGCTAATCAACACGCCGTCGATTTCGGGAAGCTGCTCGAGGGCGATCGGTGGTTGATGGAAGCGTTTAGGGCCGATAAAGCTAAAGGGCGAAGCACGGTTGCTAAAAACGGGATCGATCAACCAGGTTTGGCCCGCTATCTTGAGTAAGATGCTCGAGTGGCCCAGGCGGATCACGCTGTCCTGAGCGTCAGGCAGCGCGGCGATGCCGTCGTGGGTCAGTGGCATCAAGGGGATTGCCTTCGAAGGGCTGGCATCGACTCGCGTCTCGGTCAGGTAACGCATCAGGATGGCGCCCATGCCGCTGTTCTCGGTGAGATTGGCGGCGGTATTTTGAAAGCCGCCATCTGACCTGTGGTGTGCGGCAGACTCTCTGCTGGCAAGTTGATCTCCTGAGGCCAGGGCTTGCGGCGCCGAAGAGGAGTTGATTAGGTTAGATGTCAGCATGCCGCCTCCGAGTATGATGCCAAGTGAGATGAGATATTTGCGTTTCATTGCAATTACCAAATGTAAACTAGTCAGTGTAGTTTACATAATCTTAGTTTAAAAAGTAAACTAACAAGTGTAAAATAATTGCAATTCGCCAAGGTAAACCTAATAAGTTATTTAAAATGATAGAGAAAAAATTAACTCGCTCGGAGCTGAAACGCGCGGCCATCGTCGAGGCAGCCAGTGTGGAGTTTCAAAATAAGGGATTTAGCCTGGCGAGTATGGATGACATTGCCAAACGTGCCGATGTGTCCAAGCGCACCGTGTACAACCATTTCCCCAGCAAAGAGGCGTTGTTTAGTGCCATCATGCTCGAGATGATGGAGATGCTGTGCGCCTTCGAATCTCTACCCTTCAGCGCCGAGGAGAGTCTGGCCTCACAGTTGACCCAATTGGTGCAACACGAGATTAAGCTGTTAAGTGCTAAGGGGTTTATCGATACGGCCAGGGTGATTATTGCCGAGGCGATCCATAAGCCAGAGCTGATTCAAGATGCCATGTCGGAGTTTAGTAAGCAGGAGTCGCCACTGGCGAACTGGTTCAATCAGGCGATCGCCGCCGGTGCGTTAAAGGCCAAGGATAGCGAGATCTTGGTGGTTCAGTTTACCGCGGTGATCAAGGCCTACTGCTTCTGGCCCCAGCTTATCCAGGGGGAGCCGCTGCCGAGCCAGACCAAGCTCGATGAGATCACCCAAACCGTGGTCGAGATGATCATCAAGCAATACACCTAAGGCTGGCTCCCCAGCCATTGGTCTTTGCCCAAATAGAAAGCCTAGTCATATTCCTATGACTAGGCTTTTGTGTATCTGAGCTTTAGACCGACCTTTTATGCTCACCTCAGACCGAGATAATCACTAAGCCTCAGGCGGTCAGCAGCTGCAATATGATGGCGAGGATCAGCACTGGGCAAACATATTTAACGTACAGAGGCCAGATGCGCCAGAAGAGGCCGTCGAGCTTGGAGCCTTCCTGGGCTGCGATCGCCTTGAGCAGGCTGTTTCTATGCCATATCCAGCCAGTGTACAGGGCTATGCCTAGGGCGATAAAGGGCTGGGCGCGCTCCGTGGTCAGGGTGATCACTAACCCGAACAAGGCATCGAAATTAAACACCATGATAGTCGCCAGCAGGGCGATACCACTGCCCACCAGATAGGTGGCGCTGTGACGCTGAATCTCTGTCTTCTCTACCATATAGCTGGTGGGCACCTCGACAATCGAGATGGCCGATGTCAGTCCAGCTATGGTCATCAGGATGAAGAAGACGATGGCGATCGCCTGCCCAGCTAAGCCGCCCAAGCTATCGAACAGCGCCGGCAGTACGGTGAACACCAAGGTATCGGCATTGAGCAGGCTGCCATCGGCGGCGAAGATCTGAACGCCGTTATGCTGGGCTACATACATGGCGGGAATGATCATCAGGGCGGCGAGGAAGGCGACGCTGGTGTCGGTCAGGGTGACGTAGGCGGTCAGCTTGGCCAGGTTTTCCTGCCGATTCAGGTAGGCGCCGTAGACCATCATGGCGCCTGTACCTACGGTGAGTGAGAAGAAGGTCTGGCCCAAGGCGCCTATGAGCACCTGAGGTTCCCAAATGCGGCCGAAATCTGGCACCAGCAGGGCGTTAAGCCCCTGGCTCGCACCGGGTTGAGTCAGAATATAGGCCACGCCCAATATCAAGATTGCCAACAGCAGCGGCATCAGTCGCTTAGACCAGGCTTCGATCCCCTTCTGTACCCCCTGGCGGATCACTAAGACCACCATGAGGATAAAGATTAGGGTAAAGAGCAGATTACGCTCCAGCGAGAAACTGGTTAGCCAGAGGGCAATATCTTGCATTCCCACTAGCCTGGCCATCGGCGCCAGGGTGAAGCTGACAAACCAGCCAGATAGGATGCTGTAGAAGGTGCAGATCAGGGTGGCGGTAATGATGGAGGCGAAGCCTATGGTCTTGCCCAGGTTGCGACTTAGCTTGTTGCTGCCCAGCTTGGCCATGGCATCGGCAGGGTTGGTCTGGCCGTGGCGGCCAATCATGAGTTCGGCGACCAGCATGGGGTAACCCAGCAGGAAGATGAGCACCAGATACACCAAGAGGAAGGCGCCGCCACCATGGGTTGCCGCCTGAGTGGGAAATCCCCAGATGTTACCGACGCCGACGGCCGAACCTGCCGCCGCCATGATAAAGCCTATGCGTGAGCTGAAATGCCCTAAATCTTTTGCGCTCATCTATCCCTACCTCAGTGTTAAAGAGGGCGCATCATAGTCCTTTATTATAGTTGGTCAAGGGTGGGAAATGGCGCAGTTCAAGGTTAAGTCTTTGTTGTTATCGCGTCATATGGCTATTTATTGGAAACTAATTTCGCCACTAGGCTTTATTGGCGAAATTATTGCGATGGTCGCATTGAGGCAGGCGTCGACGCGATAGGATTGCGCGGCCAAAAAAATGAGAATCTGTGTGATTTATCAAGCTTTATCCTCTTGAGTGCCGAGTTCAGGCAGGGGAATGGCGGTGCGGCTCTTGACCTGTTTGAGGACGAAGCTTGAGCGTATGCCTGCGATATGTGGATTGCTGGTGAGCTTCTCCAGCAGGAAGTGTTTGAAGGCATCCATGTCTCTGACCAAGACCTTGAGCTGGTAATCGGCGTCGCTGCCTGTCAGCAGGGCGCATTCGAGTACCTCGTCATAGCCGTCGATGGCCTGCTCGAACGCATCGAGTATCGCTTGGGTATGTTTTTCCAGGCGCACCTGCACGTAGGCGGTCAGGGTTAACTGAAAGTAGGGGGCATCGACTAAGGCGGCGTAACCGGCGATGATGCCCGCCTCCTCCATCGCCTTGACCCGGCGTGAGCAAGGGGAGGGCGACAGGCCGACGCTTGCAGCCAGATCTTGATTGGCCATGCGCCCCTGGGCCTGGAGTAACTTGAGGATCTGAATGTCGGTCTTGTCGAGTTGTAGTCTTGTCATGTCAGTCGCCGGGTAAGAGTAAACCCTTGTGGAAGTAAAATACTGTTTCAGTAAAACATTAGCTCAGTCAAACATTAGCTCAGTAAAACGTTAGCCCAGTTAGGCATTAGCCTTGCTTAATGAAGCGCCATTTCTCGGTGATCAGCAAGGCGAGCAGGGCGATAAGGCCGCCGAGCAAGGTTGCCGCCAAGACATCTTGAGGCCAGTGCATGCCCAGTAACATGCGGCTAAACCCCATGGCCAGCGCCCATAAGCATAACAGAGCGGCGAATAAAAACCTTTGCGCCGCCAACAAAAAATAGCTGACGACTAGGGCGAGGGTCACCGCAAACAGGGTGTGGCCCGAGGGAAAAGAGTAGCCCACCTCATCTTGCCAGTGCTGAGCTATCTTGGGGGAGAGGGATAGCTTGGTCTCCTGTGATAGCTTGGCAACCTCCTGTGCCATCAATGCCCGTCGCGTCGGCTGACTGGCCTGATAAAAGCCACTAAGCGAGAGCCCTTGGTTCTCTGCCAAGAATTGCACATTGGGTCTGGGATGGCCGAAATAAGGCTTGAGAAAGTGATTTAGCCCCAGGCTGAGCCCCATGGCGAGGCCGACGCTAAACAGCAGTGACGCAAGCTGTTTGCGTGGCAGCAACCAATAGCAGGCGAACAGCAGGGTCAGTACGGTAAGTACGCCATAGGGCGCCGTGCCCGAGCTGGTTAGGCCGTAGAGTAGCAGTGCATTGAGGGAACTGAGCTCGAGCCAGGGAAACAGGCTTAGTCCGCCTAAGTAGATCGCGGCGGGGATCAGCGTCAGACCGCTCCAGAGTAGCACTACTGAAAAATAGGGATTGGCGGGAGGATTCGATCTCATAGGTGTGCTTTTAAAACTTCCTGTTTGAAAAATACGGTTATTGAAAAGCGCTAGGCTAACCCGCTTAGGCGGCGCTGGCTAGTCTGGCCAGCGCTACCTGAGGTGTTATTTACTCTTGCTGCGGGGTTGATGGCATCTCGACCTGATGACGGGTCAGATACATGAGGATCAGCAGCACCATCATCAGCAGGCCAGATCCCATCAGCAGCGCATAATCTTCCAACTTCAGGATGGAGTAGAGCACGCTGTAGAGCGCCAGCAAGATGATGGCCATGAAGGCGCCGCGCCTGCGGCTGGCGGTCACGCTGGCAATATAGGCCGAGACAGACAGTAGTGGTACAGATGCCGCCAGCAGGTAGGCATAACCGAAGCTGATATGCTCCGACAGGGAGAGCAACAGCAGATAGAAGAGCGCCATGGCGCTGGCGACCAGCAGGTACTGAATCGAGTTCAAGACCTGTTGTTGCCCCAGCTCGAAGATCAGCAGCATTATGCTGGTGAGCATGATAAACAGCAGACCATATTTGACCGCACGCTCTATCTTGCCGTAGTGGGTCACGGGTTCAAACAGGGTGGCCTGGGCTGCGATCTCCTGCAGATTGACCTCCTGGGTCTTGGCAAAGACCTGAGGGTAGTTGCGGGTCAGGTGGCTCACGTCCCATTGGGCGCTGAAGCCCTGGGCGGTGATCTGTCGCTCGGTCGGTAGCAGGCCGTGAAAGCTTGGATGCGGCCAGTCCGCCGACAGGATGACCTCTGTCTGCTGTCCTATGGGCAGCACTGAGACCCCTTGAGAGCCCCTCAGGCTGATATCGAAGTTGACCGTGAGTTGCTCACTGTCGGGACTCAGGGCGATCAATTGATGAAAGCCACGGTTGAGACCCCTGAGCTGCTCCAGTCTGGTGCCGGGCATGAGCCTTTGCGGCGCGGCCGCTTGCTGGTCGGCCTTGGCGGAGAAACGGTTGATCTTGTCGATGGCCTGGTTGGCGGAGATGCCAAACACTAGTCTGGCCTGGTCGGGATGCAGGCTGACCAGGTTGGGTAAGGTGTAAGCTTCGAGGCGAAACAGCGCCGAGCCTGTGACCTGAGACTGATAGACCAGAGAGCGGAAGATGCCGCGGGAGAGGAAGCTGTGTTTGAGGGAGACGGCGAGGTTGAGCTGCTCCGGCAACACCACGAGTTCGCTGTCGTAGGTGTGCCTGGCCTTGGTCATCTTACCTGTGTCGCTGATGCTCTCCTGAACCACCTCATAGGTGTAGGGGATCACCAGCGCAGGTCCGGCAATGGTCTGCTGCTCGCCCCAGGAGCGGCCTATCTCGTTGACCACGCCGTGGTACAGATGCTGCCTGTCTGAGGTGAGGCTCTCGATGAGACCCAAGGGGATCATCGCTACCAGGGTAAGGATGGCGATGAAGATCAGTTTCTTGCTCAGTGGGCTGTTGGCCAGGGGTAACCGACTTAACATAAAAATCCCTCTCAATGACGGTCTGGGTGTATTACGCCATTACACCACAAGTCGCGCCACACAGGCTGGCATAGCGATGACCAATTGTGGCAAAACGGGGGCAATTGCAGATGTTGTAAGAGGTGAAAGGTGAGCAAAAGAAGAGAGCAAAATAGGTAACAAAAAAGAGCGCCTAGCGCTCTTTTTCATGGATGGACGACGCTTACAGGGCTTAGTGCGGCTTAAGCCTCGTCTTGCTGTCTGAGTTTGGCTTCCAGGGCATCGACCTGCGCCTGCAGGGCTTCGAGTTTCTCGCGAGTCTTCAACAGCACGTGTTGTTGCACATCGAACTCTTCGCGCGAGACAAGATCTAGCTTCATCAGCTGGTTTTGCAGTACCTGTTTGCTCTTCTCTTCAAATTCGCCGGCAAACTGCTTAAGCCCGCTGGGGAGGTTATCGCTTAGCTGCTTAGCTACTTCTTCGATCTTTTTGGGGTTAATCATCTTTTCTGTCCGCCATTGGCCGTTTAATGCTATGCCTGAATTGTACCTAAGCCTACTGGGATGACAACTAAAAACCGGTTGTCTGACACCAGGTTGAGGGCAGGCTCACGTCTGAGGCAGGCTGGTTACCTGCGGTTAAGCTCAAGGCAAAGCCTGGATATTTTTGTCTGAGCTATGGCGAAGATTCTGGTATGATCCCTGGCCGATCTCACGAATTCTCTAGTTGGTAGCCGTTAGTCAATGAAGCTCAATCCCGGTCAAAATGATGCTGTACACTATGTCTCTGGTCCCTGTCTGGTGCTAGCCGGCGCGGGCAGTGGTAAGACGCGTGTGATCATCAATAAGATTGCCTATCTGGTACAGAAGTGTGGTTATCAGGCGCGCAACATCGCCGCTGTGACCTTTACCAATAAGGCGGCGCGGGAGATGAAGGAGCGTGTGGCCCAGTCGATGGGACGCAAGGAGGCCAGAGGGCTGTGGATCTCGACCTTCCATACCCTGGGGCTAGAGATCATCAAGCGCGAATATAAGGTGGTCGGCCTTAAGCCTGGCTTCTCCCTGTTTGACGACCAGGATACCCTGGCGCTGCTGAAAGAGCTGACCGAGAAGGAGTTTGACGGCGATAAAGATCTGCTGCGCATGCTGATGACGGCCATCTCCAACTGGAAGGGCGACCTGATGACGCCGGACGGCGCCATCAAAACCGCCAGAGACGAGCAGTCACAGTTATTTGCCTTGCTCTACCAGCGATATGCTCAGCATATGAAGGCCTATAACGCGCTGGATTTCGACGATCTTATCCTGTTGCCCACCCTGCTGCTGCGGCACAAGCAGGAGGTACGCGAGCGCTGGCAGAAACGGATCCAATACCTGCTGGTGGATGAGTATCAGGATACCAACACCAGCCAGTATGAGTTGGTTAAACTGCTGGTGGGCGAGCGCGCCCGCTTCACCGTGGTGGGGGATGACGATCAATCTATCTACTCCTGGCGTGGGGCCAAGCCGCAAAACCTGGTGCTTTTGGGAAAGGACTTTCCCAATCTTAAGTTGATTAAGCTCGAACAGAACTACCGCTCCAGTCAGCGTATTTTGCGGGCGGCCAACATATTGATTGCCAATAACCCCCACGTCTACGACAAGTCGCTGTTCAGCGAGCTGGCCTATGGTGAGCCGCTGCGGGTGCTGATTGCCGCCAACGAGGAGCAGGAGGCCGAGCGTGTGGTGGCCGAGATGATCCGCCACAAGTTTGTCGGTAAGACCCAGTTTGGCGACTATGCCATCCTCTATCGGGGCAACCATCAGTCGCGCCTGCTGGAGCGTGCGCTGATGACCAACCGCATCCCCTATAAGCTCAGCGGCGGCACCTCTTTCTTCGGCCGCGCCGAGATTAAAGACATCATGGCCTACCTGCGTTTGGTGGTAAACCCCGACGATGATAACGCCTTTCTGCGGGTGGTTAACCTGCCCAAACGCGGCATCGGCCCTGCAACCCTTGAGCGCCTGGGTAACTATGCCAACGAGCAGCATATCTCCATGTTTGAGGCGATATTCCAGAGCGAGCTGAATCACCATCTGCCGCCAGCGGCCATGTCAGCCCTGTATCAGTTTGGTAAGTTTATCGTCGATACCGGCGAGGCCGCGACCCGCGGCGAACCGGTTGAGGCGGTGAAGCAGCTGATCCGCCACATCAACTACGAAGATTATCTGTACGAGACCAGTACCAGTGCCAAGGCCGCCGAGATGCGGATGAAGAATATCTCCGAGCTCTATCGCTGGGTGACCGAGATGTTAGAGGGTGATGAACTGGACGAAGGGATGACGTTGCCGGAAGTGGTGACCCGTCTGACCCTGAGAGACATGATGGAGCGTAACAGCGAGGACGAGGCTGGCGATCAGGTGCAACTGATGACGCTGCATGCCTCTAAGGGCCTGGAGTTTCCCTATGTCTTTATGGTGGGGGTGGAGGAGCGCATCTTGCCGCACCAGACCAGCATAGATGAAGACAACGTCGAGGAGGAGCGCCGCCTAGCCTATGTGGGGATCACCCGGGCGCAGAGGGAGCTGTGGTTCATGATCTGCCGTGAGCGGCGCCAGTTTGGCGAGGTGATGCGCTGTGAGCCCAGCCGCTTCCTGATGGAGCTACCCCAAGACGACTTGATTTGGGAAAACCGCAAACCGCCTCAGTCCGAGCAGCAAAGAGTGCAGTCCGGCCGGGCGAACATCGCCAACATACGGGATATGCTTAAGAAGTAAATTGCTAAGGCGGCGCTCACCTATGTGATTAGGCGGAGATGCAGCCGCTCGGGCGCTTTCTGGGCTCGGGCAGCTTGCTGGGATCGATAGATTCACCCAGGGCCTGGCCCTGACCCTGATCGAAGCCTAGGCTGACCAGCTGCTGCCTCTGTAGATCTGTCTTAACCCCTTCCACAAACAGCGTCAGCTCGAGCGCCGAGGCGGTCAGCTGATGCGCCTTAAGCAGGCGTTTCTGCTGCGGATTATTCAGATGACTGATATAGCTAGGGTCTAGCTTCAGGCCACTCAAGGGCAGGAAGCTGAGGCTGCTCAGTGCCGTGTGGGCGCTACCGTAGGCGCACAGGCCTAAGTTGATGCCCTGCTTAGCCAAGAGGTCGAACGCCTGAATATGGCTGTCGCTGTCGGCGACAAAGGCCTTCTCGTTGAAGAATACCCAGATATCGGCAGGTTTGTAGTAGCTCTGCTTGATGCGATTCTTCAGCTTGCGCACCGCATGTTTATGTTTGAGGTGCTGACTGGCGAGTTTGATGTGCAGCTGCACCTTGCCATCGACCTGCTGCATCACCTTGTCATAGTCGCTGTTGAGCTGGTCGAAGAGGTAGAGATCCAGCTCCTTGGTCAGGTTGCAGTGCTCGGCGATATTGCTGAGCTGATCCTGTTTGATCTTGCCCAGCTGCTCATGCTGCCAGTAGAGTCTTGGTTCAAGGGCTAGAACCTCCTGGGTCGCCAAGGCCATCACGGGGAAATATTGCAGCGCCAACTCTTGCTTGGCGATCGCCTCCCTGAGCTCTATCTCCAGGGTGATGTCATGGCTCTGCTGATGGCTGGTGCTGTGATCGAAGATGACGAAGCAGCCCTTGCCGTTGGACTTGGCCTGGTACATGGCTGCATCGGCATCCTTCAACAGCGACTCGCTGGTGTCGCCGCTGCTGTGGCCGCTGAAGGCGATACCGATACTGGCGCCCGAGGTGAAGCTCTGATTCGATAGCTGGTAGGGCTCGCTCAGCTCGCCTAAGATGCGCTCGGCCACCTCGATGGCGTCACTATTGGTGTTGATGCTGTCTAGCAGGATCACAAACTCATCGCCGCCGATACGCCCTAAGGTGTCATTACTTCTGATGCAGAGGTTGAGGCGACGGGCGGTTTCGATCAGAAAGCGGTCGCCTTGCAGATGGCCCAGGGTATCGTTGATCAGCTTAAAGCGGTCGAGGTCGATAAACAGCAGGGCAAATCTGTCTCTGGCGTGGCGCCGGACATGTTTTACCGCTTGAGCTAGGCGCTCCATGAACATGGCACGATTGGGCAGGCCGGTTAGTGTGTCGTGGCTAGCATCGTGTACCAGCTGCTGCTCGACCTTGCGGCGCTGAGCGATCTCCTTTTCGAGATCCTGGTTGAGCATCGCCAGGGCGCGGGTGCGTTGGGCGACTTTCTCTTCCAGCTGTTCATAGCTCTGTTTCAGGGACTCTGCCGACAGCTTACGCTCGATCGCTGCGGCGATATGCTGCGAGACGAAGGTGAGCAGATCCAGATCTTTCTCCTGGTAGGTCTGCGACGGGGTAAAGCTGTAGATGGTGAGCGCGCCCTTGACTATGCCCTGGATAAACAGGGGCACGCCTATCCACTGATGTATGGTCTCGGCATAGTTGAGCTGAGGCGCCTTGGCGTAGAGCTGCCCAGCCTGAATTAATGCCTTGATGTCGCTGCCATCGAGCAGCAAAGGGCGCTTATGCTTGAGAATAAACTCTGTCAGGCCATCGGCCAGAGGGCGCTTCTGCGGCGCGCCTACGTTGAGCTGAGAGACATAAAAGGGAAAATGCAGCTCACGGCCATTGTCCTCAAGCAGGGCGATATAACAGTTGTTGGCGGGTAGCAGGTGGCTGATCACCCTGTGTAGTTCGCGGTAGAAGCTCTGGTGGTCTATGGTCGCATTGGATAGCTCGGCGATTTCAAATAGCGATTTCTGCAGGTTTTCCGCGCGGCGTCGTTCGGTGACCTCCTGCTTTAGCTTATCGTAGGCGACGCTCAGCTCTTTGGTTCTGTGCTCAATTGCGGCCTCGAGGTTGTGTTGGTACTGCACCCGCTCGATAACGCCCGAGATATGCTGGCTGATGAAGGTCATCAGCTCGACTTCGATCTCGCCATAGGTGATATTGGCATCGTAGCTCTGCACCGCGATCACCCCTATGGTCTGATCGCTGCTGAAAATTGGGACCCCTAGCCATTGGTGGCAGCTGGAGCCTCGACTGACGATCTCGCCGCTGGCGAGCAGCTGCTCAAACTTATCGTCATCACACAGCAGGGGCTGCTGGCTGCGCAGCACATAGCCGGTGAGGCCGCTGTTGAGTGTGGTAGACAGCTCTTCGCTGGGGTAAAGCTGGCTTGGGTGCTGGTCCTTCTCATCGACGAAGAAAGGCACGCCTAATTTGTTGGTTTCTCTGTTGAGGATGGCGATGAAGAAGTTGTCTGCGGGGAGCAGGCGATTGAGATTGGTTTGGATACCAGCATAGAAGTCTTCGGCGCGCTCGACGCGAGCGGCAAGATTGGAGATATCCAATAGCGTATTTTGGACGATCTCAGAACGCTTGTACTTCCGAGCTAGGCTCTTTAAGCGAGATATCCTTTTATATAAACGCCCAACTTCATGGGGTGAATGTTGGTCTGTTTTATCCCTAAACATGGTTCCGCCAATCACAAGTAGTTATATTTTTTCGCTAGGATTTGGGGTAATGGTTATAGATAGCATAAAAAAGCAGCACCACCAAGTCATTATTTTGACGTCGTCAGCTTAATATCACCTTAAATATGCTAAAACTTGAGCAAACGCGTAAAAAAATACGTGTTTGCTATAGACGCGCAGTAAAATAATCCATACTATATGCGGCGCTAACAAGGCAGGCACCCATAGCTCAGCTGGATAGAGCGCACCCCTCCGGAGGGTGAGGCCGAGGGTTCGAATCCTTCTGGGTGCACCAGTTGGATGAGGGGCAAAGTTAGCGTTAAGAAGTCAATATCAGTGGTGATTGTAGCTCAGTTGGTAGAGCCCCGGATTGTGATTCCGGTTGTCGTGGGTTCAAGTCCCATCAGTCACCCCACTTCTTCTTGCAATAGACTTCACAAGTCATTCTTTTCCTTGATATAGTGAAGCGAGGCGGCACCTCGTAAAATATCCATTGTTTCGGTGATTAGCGCAGTCCGGTAGCGCATCTGGTTTGGGACCAGAGGGTCAGAGGTTCGAATCCTCTATCACCGACCAGTTTCCAAGTGAGTGATACATCAAGCATCGCTGGCTGATAAAAAAGATTTTCGGTGATTAGCGCAGTCCGGTAGCGCATCTGGTTTGGGACCAGAGGGTCAGAGGTTCGAATCCTCTATCACCGACCAATCCTAGAGAAGCCCCTCGAGTTATCGAGGGGCTTTTTCTTTGCCCGTCTGTTATTTCTTAGCGTTTGTCTTCACCGAATAAAACGCGCCATCAAGGTAAAAAAAAGCTGCCCAAGTGGGCAGCTTTGTCGTTTATAGCTCGACGCGGGTGGGTGGGTAGAGATAACCCATGTAGGCGTTGGCCTTGAGCGGCTCGAAGCGTGCCAGTTGCGGCTGCTCCTGAATGCCGGTGACGATGATCTGGATATCCAGGCCTCTGGCGACGTTCACCAGGGCGCGGCACAGCTCGCTGTTGTGCTCGTTCTCGTCATAGTAGGCGAAGGATTGATCCAGCTTGACGTAGCTAGGTCTTAAATTTTGCAGGTAAGACATAGAGCCAAACTGACGACCGAAGTGGTCGATACCGAAGTGAGCGCCATTGTCGCGAATGATGTTGCACAGCGCCTGGCAGGCATCGGGATCGCTATAGACGCCGGCTTCAGGGATGTCGAACACGATTCGCTGGGCGAGCGGCGTATTGCGCAGGAACTTGTTGAGCCACTGATGGAAGGTCGTATCGCTCAGACTGTTGAAGGTCAGATTGATGGCGATAGGCTCGTAGTTACGCTCCAGCAGGCCGTTATCCACTATGGTCTCGATCAGGCATCTGTCCAGCATAGATCCCAGTGAGAGCAGTTCCACATAGGGCATAAACTGGCCCGCGTGGATCTCTTTATCGCCTATGGTTAGTTGACAATAGAGCTCACGCTGCACCACCTCATCCTTATTGGTGTGGTAGACAGGCTGCCATTTGAACTGGAACTGCTTGCTGCTGATGGCGGCGCTCAAATGTTCTCGCCACTGCTCACGGGTGTAGAGCTGCTTCTCGTTGCTCTCGAACCAGTGGAACACCTTGTTTTCGGCTATTGCTTTCTGCAATGCATTATCTGTCTGCGCCAGGATGTCCGATACCGTCATGTTGTCGGTGCGCTGGGCGATACCTATGGCAAACTGCTCGTTAGGCTTACAGCCTGCCTTAGAGATCTCCTGATTCACGGTTCTGATCAGGGTATGCAGGTACTTGCTGCTCTGCTCCTGTTCGGCGCTGGTGATCAGGAAGGCAAATTCATAGGCGGCGATACGGGCGATGACGGACGGAGCTATCTCGTCCAGTTGCTCCTGCATCTTCTCGGACAGCAGGCGTATGGTCTCATCACGTACCTGATAACCATACTTGCTGTGTACCTCTTCGAGCCAGTCGAACTTGGCCATCATTAGCGAGCCATTGTTGGGTTCGCTTAACCAGCTGTTGAGGCGGCCCATCATATATTGTCTGTTTGGCAGCTTAGAGACCTGATCTACCAGGTTCTTCTTACGCAGCTCAGTCACCTCTTCGTCCAGTGAGCTGAAGATCTGCTTGAGCTGATGAGACATGCTGTTAAAGGCCTCGACCACAGACTTGAGCTCTGAGGTCTTAGGGATCGCCATGTCAGGGCCAAACTTGCGCTGGGCGATCTCGGCCGCGTGCTCGGCAATCTCATGCAGTGGCCTCAGGATCCAGGTCAGGCCGAAGCGCGCCAGCATGATGGCGAGTAAAAACAGGATGGAGATGACTATGATGGCGTTGGTTAGGGTGCGCCATAGCTCGTTGTAACCAAAGCCTGGGTGGGCGGTGATCTCCAGGTTGGCTAACTGGATCCAACCCGAGGTAATAGTGCTTTCGCGTTTAATGGTTTCGAAGAATCCCAGGTCGATAAACCATTGGGGAACACCCTCGATCTTAACGTCGTTTTCCCACACCTGTTGTTTGCCGTCGACCAGCCAGGTGAGCTTCACCTGTTGGTAATAGCCGCCTTCGAAGATGACGTTGATCAGCGTCTCGGCGCCGACAATGTCACCCGCTTCCAGATCGGGAACCAGCATGATCCCCAAGCTGTGGCTGGTGTTATTGAGATCGGACTCCATCTGCTTGGTCAGAAAGCTTTGTGTCTCGGTAAATTGGACATAAGCCAGGCTGATGACAACGACCAAGAACAGGCCAAAAAGCAGTGAGTATATCTGTCGAAACAGTGTCATTGTTTTCGCTACTCCAATCTTAACTTAGGCATTTTGAGTCGCTCAACACCTAATCTATTTTTGAGATCATTCCATTTTTCAAGGCGTTGGGATGAGCCTGCCAGCACACCGCGACCTTTCTCTTTGTTTAGCCACAACTGACGACCGTTAAAGCTGTATACGGGGATCAGATCTTGTCTCTGGGTGGCTGGTTTAATCTGTCTGTCCAGGTTATCCAATACCAAGGGGATGGAGCCGGGCGTCTCATAGTAGGCCAACACCATGTGGTACTGATTGACCGAAGTGGCCTTAACCATAGTGATCCGCAGCTTGTCATCGGGCACCCCCAGCTGTAGCAGGGTGAAATATTTGGCGATGGAGAAATCTTCGCAATCGCCACCATTTACCCCGATAAACTCCATTGGTGTGGCCCAGTAGTTACTGACACCCCACAACTTGATGTCGTCGACAAACCTAAACAGATTGAAAAAGTTATTTACCTTGGTGATCTTCTCTTGTTCACTCAGGCCCTGCGATTCATCCAGCACCTTAAACCAGGCGGTGACGCGCATACCTGCGCGTTCACCGTAGCGGGCTTCTAGGGTGGACTTAATGTAGTTGGCGTCGAGTGTTTGCGTCGGAGAAGCGTATAGGCAAGAAAACCCCAAGGCCGTTGCCACAACGCAAAGTTGGCAGACCCTCTGAAAGCGTTTTTGCCTGCCAATTTTGGCTTTCATCTTCTCCGACTATTTTTTTATTTTACTTGTTCATCAACTGTGTAGATATGCCACTTCATATCGGCCTTGGTATCTTCACCCGTTACCTCTGCGATCACGCGGCGGTTACGTGTGTGTGCCATCTTGGTATGAGTTGGATCTACCGGTCTGTCGTAGCTGTAGCCTATGGCCGTCAGACGATCGCTGGCGATACCAAATCGCTCAGACAACAGCGAGGTCACGGCGTCGGCGCGGTTTTGCGACAGGGTTAGGTTGTGCTCATAGCTACCCGTCTTACTACAGTGACCTTCGATGGTCACTTTAGTGTTTGGGTACTGTCTCATGAAAGTCGCAACCACTTCTACCTGATCATAGTACTGAGGATCTATGTAGTAAGAATCGTTGGCAAACAATATCTTAAGTTCTTGACGCTCATTGATAGGCTTAATCTTACCACAGCCATAGTTGTCTATGGTGGCACCTAGCACTGTGTCGTTACAGCGTTCACGGGCGACGATGACACCATCTTTATCTTTGTCGTTAAGATCGAATACCTGATTGGTTGGGGTATCCATGGTTACTATGTCGCGCGAAGCGCAGCCGCCCAGTAAGGCGACGCTTAGAATAATCAGTAAGGCTTTCATTATTTTACTCCCCCTTCGTATTCGCGCTCACCCTTCCAAACCTCTGGGCGAGTCACACGAAGCGATTCCAGTAGTCTACCCGTAGCGTTAAGGATGCGATATTCGGAGATGATCTCGTCGTATTCGGCATCGAGGTAATCCTTACGCGCTTCAAACAGTTCGTTTTCGGTATCTAGCAAATCCAATAAGGTGCGCTGGCCCAGGTTGAACTGCTGGCTATAGGCGACTTGAGTATCCTTGGCGGCGATGACGTGATCGCGAATATACAGTTTCTGCGGCTCTAGCATCTCGTAGGCGTTCCAAGCCAGGTTGACCCCTTCAACGACCTGACGGTAGGCGCGTTGGCGAATCTCTTTCGCCTCGCCAATCTTGTAGGCCGCTTCCTTCTCGCGGGCTAAATCTTTACCACCGGCGAACAGGTTGTACTTCACCCGTACCATGGCGATAAGATCATTGTTATGACCGCCGACATTTTGTGAGGCGAAGGCAGAGTAGCCATCTTCACCGTCAAGATTATCGTTCCAGTTACCACCCAGCTCTAGTGACAGCTTAGGATAATAGTTGGATTGGGCAGATGAACGCTCGTTCTCTGCTGCCGAGATATCACTCGCGGCCGATTTCAGAATAGGATGGTTTTCCTGAGCAACCTTGAGGCCATCGGTGAGGTTGGTTGGCAGCATATCGTCATCGGGTACGGGAACGATCAGGTTTTCCGGCTCCTTCTCGACGATACGGACAAACTGCGCCTTGGCATCGAAGAAGTTATTCTTCGCCGCGATCACGTTGGCGTTGGCGCGTGCCAGACGACCAGTGATCTGAGACAGGTCGGCGATTGAGCCCAAGCCTGAATCGGTACGCTGCTTAATCTGATCATAGATGTCTTTGTGACTCTGCAGGTTTTTCTCTGCCAAAGTCAGTACTTGCTCACTGCGGATATAGTTGACGTAGACTTTGGCTACATCCAGCGCGATATCTTCGGCCGCGGCAAACAGGGCCCATTGGTCGGCACTGGCTTCGAAGCTGAAGCGATCCACTTCGCTCGAGGTGTAGAAACCGTCGAATAGCATCTGCTTGATGCTAAATCCGACTTCACCACGCATCAATTCGATAACGCCATCCTTGTCAACATCGCCCTGGCCTGCACGGCGTCGGGTAGATGGACTGTTTGTCTGTTCCCAGCCATAGCCACCACTGATATCAACAGTAGGCATGTAACCGGCGATTGCCTGATTGACCTGCTCTTCACGCGCCTTGAAGCGATTAAATGCGATGCGAATATCTGGATTGGTATCCAGCGTATGGGCTACAGCCTGTTCTAGCGTTTGGCTAGAGGCTGCCCCCGGTATCAACATCGCACTAATGGCGAGTGCCATGGCACTGCGCTTTAGTTGATGCATGGTTTGCTTACTCATTTGGTTAACCCCCCTGGTTATTGTTGTGAACTTAACGCTCACGCAGAGCAGTGTCTCTTGCTCTCAAAATTGGATTAAGTATGTACTCCAGAACGGATCTTTGCCCAGTGATGACATCTACCGTGGTTAACATGCCAGGTATGATGGGCATCTGGGTGCCGTCGTCTTTCGTCAAACTTGATAGTTCAGTTCTAACCCTTACAAGATAGAAACTGTTTCCCTCTTCGTCCTGTGTTGTATCGGCACTGATGTGCTCCACAACGCCATTGAGGCCACCGTAACGCGTGAAATCGTAGGCGGTAACTTTAACAACGGCGGGTAAGCCAGGATGTAAAAATGCAATATCTTTCGGAATGATCTTGGTTTCGATAAGTAGCTGATCTTCCGATGGCACTATCTCTATGATGTCGATGCCAGGCTGTACAACACCACCTAAGGTATTGATATGAATTGTCTTAATGGTGCCATTTACCGGTGATACTATCTCTGCCTTGCTGACCTTATCGCGCGCGCCCACCTGGGCCTCGTTGACGCGCGACAGACGTGTCTGCATCTCATTGAGCTGGGTACGGACCTCGGCGGCGTAGACGAATACGGCTTCGCGACGCTTCAGGATGGCCTCATCCTGTGATGCCTTAACCTTCGGCCTGAGTAGCCTGAGTGAGCTTAGCTCACCACGAATGTCGTTGACGTTCCGTTCAAGCTTAAGCAGCTCAACCTCGGGCACAATCCCTTTGTCGGCAAGCGGGCGGGTTAGCTCCAGCTCCCGGGTCACCAGCTGGAAGCTGGTCGTCAGGGTGTTGATCTTTGAGGCCAGCTCTTCGGTTTCCTGTTGCTTCTGCTGGATCTGCCGCGCCAGGATCTCCAGTTGGTTGCTCAGATTATCCAGTCTGCCCGAGTACTCGTCGCGCTGACGCTGGACTAAGTCGTGTTCGCTTTCGATCAGCTCAGGTGGGAACTGTAGCGGCTGTTTGGCAATTTTCACCTGCTCGCGCCAGTCGGCGGCGACGTCTGAGATGGTGATGCTGTTGAGTTCGGCGCGCAGACGAATAACGTTGGCTTGCAGGCTATAGACCTCCTGCTCCTGCTGAGCGAAGTCTGAGCGGAAGCGGGTGTCATCTATGCGTACCAGAGGCTGGCCCTTGGTGACCGTCATGCCCTCACGGACATACAGCTCTTTCATGATGCCGCCATCCAGACTCTGAATCACCTGCACTTGAGACGAGGGGATCACCTTGCCTGTGCCCGTGGTCACCCGGTCGAGCTCGGCAAAATAGGCCCATACCAGGAAGCTGAAGGCGAGGGCGGTCAGGGCCCAGATGATCAGCCTGTGACTGGTGGGCGCATCTGTCATCATGGCGCCATAGACGTCATCGACCATCTCTAGTTCTTGGGTGGTTAAGTGCTTACTCACTCTTCGGCCCTCCCGACAGCAGCCCCTTGGCGAGCTGGTTGAGCACCTGATCTTTCGGACCGTCTGCCACCAGATGGCCACGATCTAATACCAGGATGCGGTCTACCAAATTGAGCAGGTGCATCTTATGGGTGATCAGCAGCAGGGTTCGCTCCTTAGAGACATTTCTCATGGCGCGGATGAATTGCTTCTCGGCGCGCGCATCCAGGCTGGCGGTCGGCTCATCCATCAGGAGTACCGGTGGGTCATTCAAGGTGGCCCGCGCCAGCGCGATGGTTTGGCGTTGACCGCGGGAGAGGGATTGTCCACCCTCTCCGACCTGTTGATCTAAGCCTTCGGTCTCGATATCGGTAAACTGGTTGACGCCAGAGAGCTGCACCGCACGGATCAGCTGATGCTCAGTGACCTGGCGGGTACCGAACAATATATTGTCGCGAATCGTGCCGTGGAATAGTGTGATGTCCTGGGGCAGGTAACCGAAGTTTCTACGCAGATCCGTCGGGTGGATCTGCGCCGAATCCAATCCGTCATAGCGTAGGCTACCCTTGGTCGGTTGATATAGGCCTACCAATAGCTTAGCCAGGGTACTCTTGCCCGAACCGTTGCGACCTATGATGGCGATGCGCTCACCCGGTGCAATAGACAGGGACATGGGATGTAGCACGGGGCGCTCGGAGCCTGGATAATTAAAGCTGACGTGGTCGGCGTTGATCTGCCCTTTAAGGCGATGCTTGCTGACCAGATGGCCTTTATTTTCAAACTCATCCTCTTGGGTCATGATCTGATCCAGCTGCCTTAGGGCGCTGGCGGTATGGTTGCCTCGGGTCATCAGGCCTGCCAATTGCGCCATGGGTGAGATGGCCCGGCTCGATAGGATAACTGCGGCGATGATGCCACCCATGGAGATGTCGTTATCGGCAACACGATAGACCCCTAAGATCACTACGCAGACCACAGAAAGCTGTACGGTGAAATTGGCCACGTTGGTGACTGAGGTAGAGATCTTCTTCACCTTCAATTGCCAGTTGGCGGTATGACCTATCATCTGCTGCCAGCTTTTCTGCACTAAGCCTTCGGCGCCACTGGATTTTATCGATTCGATGGAGGCAAGGGACTCGATAAGATGGCCGTGTTTCAGGCTGGAGAACTTGTTGCTCTCTTCGATAGCCGCCTTGAGCCGGGGCTGCATCAATAGGGTATAGCCGATAATGATACAGCCGCCGATCACAGGAATGATGGCCAGATCGCCGGCGACGATATAGATGATCAGCATGAAAAACAGTGCGAACGGCAGATCGACCAGGGTGGTGATGGTCGCTGAGGTTAAGATCTCGCGTATGCTGTCGAACTCGCCCAGTTGCCGCGCCATGCCGCCTATGCTGGGGGAACGCTTCTCTAGCGGTATGCCGATAGCCTTAGCGAAAAGCCGCGATGACACTATGATATCGACTTTCTTGCCAGCGACGTCGATCAGGTAGGCCCTGAGTTGCCGCATGACTAGATCGAAGATGTAGGCGATACCTGCGCCAATGGCGAGCACCCAAAGGGACTCGAAGGCGAGGTTAGGCACCACCTTGTCATACACGTTCATGATAAACAGCGGCGATACCAGGGCGAAAAGGTTAACCAGTACTGAGGCGATTAGGGCGTCGCGGTAGATAGGCGCCGAATCTTTCAGGGTCTGGATAAGCCAGTGGGTGCGACTGTCGTGTAGATGCAGATCTAAGCCCATGTCGCCACGGTATTGCTGCTTCACGAGGAACAGATAGCCGACATACATGGCCTCGAGTGCCTCTATGCTGAGCTCTTCTTCACCACCGGTTTCAGGTAGCTGAATGACGGCTCTGTCTTTGTCTATGTCGATCTCTCTTAATAGACAAGCGTTTTTATCTTTGAGAAGCAAGATACAAGGCAGGAGAATAGGGGAGATCTGATCCAGGCCCTTACGGGTGAGCTTGGCTGCCAAGCCGGCTCGACTGGCAGCCTGAGGCACAAGTTCTGGTGTCAGAATGCTCCCTGACAGCGGGAGGCCAGCGGCTAATGACTCGCTGGAGCAGGGGCTGCCGAAGTACTCTGTCAATAACACTAAACTGTCTAACAAGGGATCGACAGTCACTCTTTGGGAGGCTGAAACTGTCCATTGTTCAGTTTTTGGAGACGCTGTAGCTTGCACCTTAGAAGCTTATCCTTAAGATTTTATTATAAAATTATCGTAGAACAATTATAGAAGTAATACCAAAACATCACCAAAGTAAAAATGACACCAATTAGCCGAAACTAGTTGGTGCCATTTGTTACTGACCTTGATTAAGGTACTAGATGCTGGATCTGACCATCATCGTCTTGGGTTGTCGGTACGGCAAAGCTCGAAGCCGCCTGGTTCACGTTGGCATTATCTACGATTAATGCACCGTTACCCTCTGAGCCCAATAAACCGTTGATGATTTGACCATCGGTTGTGCCCAGATGGCTCAGGTCGACACCGTCGAGAACAATCGTCTGATCCACATGACCGTCGTTATTAGCATCAACCTCGATGGTGGTTGAACCATTATCAACGGTGAAGTGCAGGTAGTCTTCCAAGTTACCGCCATTCTCTCCCTGGAGCAGATCGCTCAGATCCAGTTTGTCCTGGTTGATATCGAAATCGGTAATGTGGTCGGTCCCCGTATCACCTTGCTGCCAAACGAAGGTATCGGCTTCGCCATCGGCCTTACCAGTGCCACCGGTTAGAGTGTCATCGCCCAGGCCGCCGATGAGGATATCTTCGCCGGCGCCGCCAATCAGCATGTCGCTACCGTGACCGCCAAGCAGCATATCATCGCCGCTACCGCCATGAAGCTCATCATCACCGCCTTGACCGAAGAGGATATCGTCCCCTTGGTTGCCGGCAATAATGTCGTCGCCGTCATGGTCGCGTGAGGTGTCGAATAGCCCAGGGTTGGCTGCTACGAATTCGTGAACATCTTGGATTGTAACGGTTGAAGCATCTTCACCCAGTTGCAATGCCACATATTTTTGCAGCGCTGCGTAGCCCTGGCCGTCGATGCCGTCAAACTGTACGAGATCGCCAAAGACAATGTCATTACCTTCACCAGCGTTAACAGTGTCATCTCCCTGAAGTAGCATCTCCTTAGAACCTAAGATAATGCTCGCCAGGTCACTCACATTGATATTGGTGGCTACATTGCCGTCTGAATCATAAGGGGTAAGCTTGTTTAGACTGATACCGCTGCCTATGCCAATAGCTTCCACGTTAGACAGGGTATTTAGCACTTGGAAGGCAGCCAATGCTTCAGACTCTGCCGTGACGTCTGTACCATTACCATTACTGTATCCAGAGGCGATCTTCGCGACATAGTAGTCGCCATTTTCGTCTACTCTGATAGAGCCAATTTGGCGACCATCCATATCGTATCTTGAATAGCCCGACCAATAGTTGATGTTGCCGTATTCGTCAATTATCACTTTTCCGCGATAAGTTAACTCTTTTCCTGGAATATAATCATTAAGAAGATCTGATAGGGTTCTATCGTCTCCGCTTCTGTAATTATCGGTATAATAAACCCACACATCTTCAGGATCGGCATTAACGTTGTAGTTGTTGGTTTCACCGTCTGTGATGAAGTAGGTGAGGTTGGTTCCTGTGTTCGATGCGGCCGAGCCATGGCTAAACCAATCGATAACCGTCTCAAATGCCGCCTCATAGTTGGTTCTGCCATTGTCGCTGCTGATTTCGTTCAGTACGCTCTCTAACTTAGAGATAGCATCTGAATCGGCTAGATTAACGGCCACATGTGCCTTAGTGCCGCTATTGAAGTCGACAAGTAATACGTTCACAGTACCGGAAGTCGCACCGCCAACGCTGGCCTTTAGAGTATTGAAGACCTGAAGTAGCTGGTCTTTAGCTGATTCAATTCGGTTCGAGCCCATACTTCCTGACGAATCCAGGATAAACGCAACATTGTAGTTTTCGCCGTGTACTACCTGTATGCCAGTTGTGTCACTGACGATGACATCATTATCTTCGCCACCATTGATCACGTTGTCGCCATCGGTGCCGTTGTCATAGTGGTAGTTTCTCAGTGAAACATCTAGAGTAGTCTGGCTAAAGGCGCTATCAGAGTTGCTTTGTTCAACTGAGCTCGCCTTAATGGTCAAGGTGAATTCCAGGTCGCCATTGTAGCTATCGGCCGCCTTGATGCTGAGGTTGCCCAGTTGGTTAACTGCGACTGTCCAGCTGCCATCAGCATTGAGTGTGCCGGCGGATAGCGAGACGCCACTTGGAACGCCTTGAATGGTAACGTCTGTCAGTGACTCACTACCATCTCTGTCGACGAGTGCCACATTTATATCCAGGGCGACTTCGCCTTGGACTACGTCACCAGTACTTGCGCTCAGTATAGGTGCATCGGCGACAGCCACGACATTCAGATCGAGAATAGCTGTGTCACCCGTATTGGTGAGATATTCAATCTGTGGCAGCGTGCCACTCCAATGCAGATTTGGTTCGAACGTAAAGCGCCCATCCGCGTGGATACTCAGTTTGCCTTCAGCAAGGTTAATGGTGCCGCCATCTGCCTGATATGTATTGCCTGATAGCTTAAAGCTAACGATAGATAACTCGTCATCAGGATCGATATCATTGGTGAGCAGATTACCAGATAGGTCATGATCTTCTGTTCCGCGAACACTATCATTCACTGCTTCTGCGTAGTCACTGACAGAGACAGTGATAGTGGAAACGGCCTTCTGTCCCAGAGCATCGACGCCGACAATGTTGATGCCGCTAATCACTAGATTCTCGGTCGACACATTATGTGGGAAAGAGGCCAATAGTTCGGCAGTTACGCTAACGCTTCCCTCTTCACCACTTTCGATACGGTCACCATTGAGAGTGAGACGGATAGCCTCTTTACCCATGAAGGTGCCGATGAGCTGTCCTTCATCGTTAAATGACCAGCTAATCTTCGCATTGACGCCAGAAATATGAATGTTGTCCGTATCGCCAAACTGGAATGCCGTAATCGACTCACTGCCAGACTTGAAGCGCAGTGTCTGTACGTCTGACTCGGCGCCATCTTTGTAAAGATCGGCTTCGCTCAGCATAGATACAGCATTCGAGGACAGCGCAGTTGGAGCCGTCGTCGTGCTGCCTGGTGCATCCAAATCGACATGGATAGAACCTGTTGAGGTGTCGCCGTCGCTGTCGGTCACATCGACCACAAAGTCGAGATCAACATCCACGGTCGAGCTGACGATATTCTCAGCCGACGTACCGGTAAACTGGAAGTTGGAATGCTCCCCTTGCGCACTGGTGGACACTTCGATATAGCTAATTTCGCCAAGGTTCCCAATGGTTTGTCCGCTGGTAATGTCGCCTTCGCCCAGCAAGTTGCCATTGGCATCGTAGGCCTTGTAATGGATATAGGTGGCACCGCTAAAGTTGATCGAAGCAGAGGCTACCTCATTGGCGTAGTCGATGATGAGTGCTTCGCCTTGGTCGACCCAGGCGTTTTGTGCGCCGAAACCATTGGTGTTGCCATTGACGGTACTTGCAATGCTGCCCGATGTAGATGTTAAAGTGAATGTAATGTCATTTGGATTCGTTACATCATTAATATCGTTATAAATTGTACCATCGGCCATCACATAGGCTGCAGGCGTGTTACCGCCTTTACCACCACTCATGTTGGCTACTGTCACTGTGCTGAGTTCATCGATGGCATGCTTCAGATCTAGCTGGTAGCTATCGCTATTCGGATCGATAGATAGGGTAAAGATCACCGATTGTGCACCGTTGCCTGAATCGTAAGCCGAAGGTGTACCACTGGTATCCGAGTAGGCAATGAGTATGCCTGGATTGGCCGGATCGACATAGTAGAACACGGTCAAGCCACCGGCAGTAATGCCTGAGTCAGAGAATGCGCCACTGCCTGAGATATTACCTGAGAGGTCTGCACTAAAGCCTTGATCTGCGCCGTCTACATTTATAACACCATCATAGATACCTGCGGCGTTATCACCGGCAAGGTCTAGTGGATTGACCGTGACGCCATCATCGATAACCTTCACTGATACTGTGCCTGTAGCTGTGTCATTGGCGGCATCAGTCGCAACGACTGTAATGCCGTTAATGACAAGTTCATCGACACTGGTTCCATGCGGTAAGTTGTCTAGTAGAGTCACTGAGACGGTAACAGTACCTGTCGCACCTGCGCTGATGTTACTACCCGATAGGCTAAGTTGAAGTACTGCATTGCCATCGATTTTGCCGATCAGGTTACCCGAGCTATCTAGGCTCCAGCTAATGTTTGCATCAAGGCCGCTGACATTGATATCGCCAATGTTGCCAAAAGCAAAACCTGTTACATCGTAAGCACCTGCAGTGAAGCTCAAACCTGCGCTGTCGCTGTCGGTTGCAGTGCCTTGGGTGTTGGCATCATCGACTATAAGGTCAACATTGTTGCCGCCGTCGACTCCTGGGGTGACCGTGATGGTCAGGGTCGCCGTCTCACCGGTGTTGGTGGTATAGGTGACAACCGGTACGCTGCCGTTCCAATCCTGGTTTGGCGTGAAGCTGTAGCTACCATCGCTGTTAACCACCAGTACGCCGCCCGCTAGGGTGACGCTGTCACCGGCAGTGAAGCTCTCTTGTGAGCCGTTGCCGTCGGTGTAGAGGGTGAAGCTGACCACGCTGGTGTTACCGGCCTCATCGTTGCTTAGCACGTTGCCGCTGGCAACAGTGTCTTCTGCTACGGTGATCGCATCGTTGGCCACATCGGTGTTGTCTGGGGTGACCGTGATAGCCAGGGTCGCCGTCTCACCGGTGTTGGTGGTGTAGGTGACAACCGGTACGCTGCCGTTCCAATCCTGGTTTGGCGTGAAGCTGTAGCTACCATTGCTGTTAACCACCAGTACGCCGCCCGCCAGGGTGACGCTGTTACCGGCAGTGAAGCTCTCTTGTGAGCCGTTGCCGTCGGTGTCGAGGGTGAAGCTGACCACGCTGGTGTTGCCGGCCTCATCGTTGCTCAGCACGTTGCCGCTGGCAACAGTGTCTTCTGCCACGGTGATCGCATCGTTGACCACGTCGGTGTTGTCTGGGGTGACCGTGATGGTCAGGGTCGCCGTCTCACCGGTGTTGGTGGTGTAGGTGACAACCGGTACGCTGCCGTTCCAATCCTGGTTTGGCGTGAAGCTGTAGCTACCATCGCTGTTGACCACCAGTACGCCGCCCGCCAGGGTGACGCTGTCACCGGCAGTGAAGCTCTCTTGTGAGCCGTTGCCGTCGGTGTCGAGGGTGAAGCTGACCACGCTGGTGTTGCCGGCCTCATCGTTGCTCAGCACGTTGCCGCTGGCAACTGTGTCTTCTGCCACGGTGATCGTATCGTTGGCCACATCGGTGTTGTCTGGGGTGACCGTGATGGTCAGGGTTGAGGTGTCGGTGCTTGAGCCGTCGGTGAGCACATAGGTGATCACTGGTACCGGACCGTTGTAGTTGGCGGCCGGGGTAAAGCTGTAGCTGCCGTCAGCGTTCAGGGTGAAGCTGCCGACGCCATTGATGGTGACTGCCTGACCCAGGGTGAATGGGCCGTCAACGCCGTCGATGCTGAAGCTCTGCACGCTCAGCTCACCGTCGACGCTGGTGCCATCAATCACATTACCTGTGGTGGCGCCGCTGTCTTCATTGACGTTAATGACTTCGTTGTCATCGGTGAAGTCATCGTTGACCGGATCAACCGTGATGGTCAGGGTTGAGGTGTCGGTGCTTGAGCCGTCGGTGAGCACATAGGTGATCACTGGTACCGGACCGTTGTAGTTGGTGGCCGGGGTAAAGCTATAGCTGCCGTCAGCGTTCAGGGTGAAGCTGCCGACACCATTGATGTTAACCGCCTGACCCAGGGTGAATGGGCCGGTAACGCCGTCGATGCTGAAACTCTGCACGCTCAGCTCGCCATCGACGCTGGTGCCATCAATCACATTACCTGTGGTGGCGCCGCTGTCTTCATTGACGTTAATGACTTCGTTGTCATCGGTGAAGTCATCGTTGACCGGATCAACCGTGATGGTCAGGGTTGAGGTG
The DNA here is from genome assembly GCF_019457535.1 of Shewanella halotolerans. Classification (NCBI taxonomy): domain Bacteria; kingdom Pseudomonadati; phylum Pseudomonadota; class Gammaproteobacteria; order Alteromonadales; family Shewanellaceae; genus Shewanella; species Shewanella halotolerans. Next base: position 345,392 of record NZ_CP080417.1, read on the forward strand.
TCGGTGCTTGAGCCGTCGGTGAGCACATAGGTGATCACTGGTACCGGACCGTTGTAGTTGGCGGCCGGGGTAAAGCTATAGCTGCCGTCAGCGTTCAGGGTGAAGCTGCCGACACCATTGATGTTAACCGCCTGACCCAGGGTGAATGGGCCGGTAACGCCGTCGATGCTGAAACTCTGCACGCTCAGCTCGCCATCGACGCTGGTGCCATCAATCACATTACCTGTGGTGGCGCCGCTGTCTTCATTGACGTTAATGACTTCGTTGTCATCGGTGAAGTCATCGTTGACCGGATCAACCGTGATGGTCAGGGTTGAGGTGTCGGTGCTTGAGCCGTCGGTGAGCACATAGGTGATCACTGGTACCGGACCGTTGTAGTTGGCGGCCGGGGTAAAGCTGTAGCTGCCGTCAGCGTTCAGGGTGAAGCTGCCGACACCATTGATGTTAACCGCCTGACCCAGGGTGAATGGGCCGGTAACGCCGTCGATGCTGAAACTCTGCACGCTCAGCTCGCCATCGACGCTGGTGCCATCAATCACATTACCTGTGGTGGCGCCGCTGTCTTCATTGACGTTAATGACTTCGTTGTCATCGGTGAAGTCATCGTTGACCGGATCAACCGTGATGGTCAGGGTTGAGGTGTCGGTGCTTGAGCCGTCGGTGAGCACATAGGTGATCACTGGTACCGGACCGTTGTAGTTGGCGGCCGGGGTAAAGCTGTAGCTGCCGTCAGCGTTCAGGGTGAAGCTGCCGACACCATTGATGTTAACCGCCTGACCCAGGGTGAATGGGCCGTCAACGCCGTCGATGCTGAAGCTCTGCACGCTCAGCTCGCCATCGACGCTGGTGCCATCAATCACATTACCTGTGGTGGCGCCGCTGTCTTCATTGACGTTAATGACTTCGTTGTCATCGGTGAAGTCATCGTTGACCGGATCAACCGTGATGGTCAGGGTTGAGGTGTCGGTGCTTGAGCCGTCGGTGAGCACATAGGTGATCACTGGTACCGGACCGTTGTAGTTGGCGGCCGGGGTAAAGCTGTAGCTGCCGTCAGCGTTCAGGGTGAAGCTGCCGACGCCATTGATGGTGACTGCCTGACCCAGGGTGAATGGGCCGTCAACGCCGTCGATGCTGAAGCTCTGCACGCTCAGCTCACCGTCGACGCTGCTGCCATCAATCACATTACCTGTGGTGGCACCGCTGTCTTCATTGACGTTAATGACTTCGTTGTCATCGGTGAAGTCATCGTTGACCGGATCAACCGTGATGGTCAGGGTTGAGGTGTCGGTGCTTGAGCCGTCGGTGAGCACATAGGTGATCACTGGTACCGGACCGTTGTAGTTGGCGGCCGGGGTAAAGCTGTAGCTGCCGTCAGCGTTCAGGGTGAAGCTGCCGACACCATTGATGTTAACCGCCTGACCCAGGGTGAATGGGCCGGTAACGCCGTCGATGCTGAAGCTCTGCACGCTCAGCTCACCGTCGACGCTGCTGCCATCAATCACATTACCTGTGGTGGCACCGCTGTCTTCATTGACGTTAATGACTTCGTTGTCATCGGTGAAGTCATCGTTGACCGGATCAACCGTGATGGTCAGGGTTGAGGTGTCGGTGCTTGAGCCGTCGGTGAGCACATAGGTGATCACTGGTACCGGACCGTTGTAGTTGGCGGCCGGGGTAAAGCTGTAGCTGCCGTCAGCGTTCAGGGTGAAGCTGCCGACACCATTGATGTTAACCGCCTGACCCAGGGTGAATGGGCCGGTAACGCCGTCGATGCTGAAACTCTGCACGCTCAGCTCGCCATCGACGCTGGTGCCATCAATCACATTACCTGTGGTGGCGCCGCTGTCTTCATTGACGTTAATGACTTCGTTGTCATCGGTGAAGTCATCGTTGACCGGATCAACCGTGATGGTCAGGGTTGAGGTGTCGGTGCTTGAGCCGTCGGTGAGCACATAGGTGATCACTGGTACCGGACCGTTGTAGTTGGCGGCCGGGGTAAAGCTATAGCTGCCGTCAGCGTTCAGGGTGAAGCTGCCGACACCATTGATGTTAACCGCCTGACCCAGGGTGAATGGGCCGGTAACGCCGTCGATGCTGAAACTCTGCACGCTCAGCTCGCCATCGACGCTGGTGCCATCAATCACATTACCTGTGGTGGCGCCGCTGTCTTCATTGACGTTAATGACTTCGTTGTCATCGGTGAAGTCATCGTTGACCGGATCAACCGTGATGGTCAGGGTTGAGGTGTCGGTGCTTGAGCCGTCGGTGAGCACATAGGTGATCACTGGTACCGGACCGTTGTAGTTGGCGGCCGGGGTAAAGCTGTAGCTGCCGTCAGCGTTCAGGGTGAAGCTGCCGACACCATTGATGTTAACCGCCTGACCCAGGGTGAATGGGCCGGTAACGCCGTCGATGCTGAAACTCTGCACGCTCAGCTCGCCATCGACGCTGGTGCCATCAATCACATTACCTGTGGTGGCGCCGCTGTCTTCATTGACGTTAATGACTTCGTTGTCATCGGTGAAGTCATCGTTGACCGGATCAACCGTGATGGTCAGGGTTGAGGTGTCGGTGCTTGAGCCGTCGGTGAGCACATAGGTGATCACTGGTACCGGACCGTTGTAGTTGGCGGCCGGGGTAAAGCTGTAGCTGCCGTCAGCGTTCAGGGTGAAGCTGCCGACACCATTGATGTTAACCGCCTGACCCAGGGTGAATGGGCCGTCAACGCCGTCGATGCTGAAGCTCTGCACGCTCAGCTCGCCATCGACGCTGGTGCCATCAATCACATTACCTGTGGTGGCGCCGCTGTCTTCATTGACGTTAATGACTTCGTTGTCATCGGTGAAGTCATCGTTGACCGGATCAACCGTGATGGTCAGGGTTGAGGTGTCGGTGCTTGAGCCGTCGGTGAGCACATAGGTGATCACTGGTACCGGACCGTTGTAGTTGGCGGCCGGGGTAAAGCTGTAGCTGCCGTCAGCGTTCAGGGTGAAGCTGCCGACGCCATTGATGGTGACTGCCTGACCCAGGGTGAATGGGCCGTCAACGCCGTCGATGCTGAAGCTCTGCACGCTCAGCTCACCGTCGACGCTGCTGCCATCAATCACATTACCTGTGGTGGCACCGCTGTCTTCATTGACGTTAATGACTTCGTTGTCATCGGTGAAGTCATCGTTGACCGGATCAACCGTGATGGTCAGGGTTGAGGTGTCGGTGCTTGAGCCGTCGGTGAGCACATAGGTGATCACTGGTACCGGACCGTTGTAGTTGGCGGCCGGGGTAAAGCTGTAGCTGCCGTCAGCGTTCAGGGTGAAGCTGCCGACACCATTGATGTTAACCGCCTGACCCAGGGTGAATGGGCCGGTAACGCCGTCGATGCTGAAGCTCTGCACGCTCAGCTCACCGTCGACGCTGCTGCCATCAATCACATTACCTGTGGTGGCACCGCTGTCTTCATTGACGTTAATGACTTCGTTGTCATCGGTGAAGTCATCGTTGACCGGATCAACCGTGATGGTCAGGGTTGAGGTGTCGGTGCTTGAGCCGTCGGTGAGCACATAGGTGATCACTGGTACCGGACCGTTGTAGTTGGCGGCCGGGGTAAAGCTGTAGCTGCCGTCAGCGTTCAGGGTGAAGCTGCCGACACCATTGATGTTAACCGCCTGACCCAGGGTGAATGGGCCGGTAACGCCGTCGATGCTGAAACTCTGCACGCTCAGCTCGCCATCGACGCTGGTGCCATCAATCACATTACCTGTGGTGGCGCCGCTGTCTTCATTGACGTTAATGACTTCGTTGTCATCGGTGAAGTCATCGTTGACCGGATCAACCGTGATGGTCAGGGTTGAGGTGTCGGTGCTTGAGCCGTCGGTGAGCACATAGGTGATCACTGGTACCGGACCGTTGTAGTTGGCGGCCGGGGTAAAGCTATAGCTGCCGTCAGCGTTCAGGGTGAAGCTGCCGACACCATTGATGTTAACCGCCTGACCCAGGGTGAATGGGCCGGTAACGCCGTCGATGCTGAAACTCTGCACGCTCAGCTCGCCATCGACGCTGGTGCCATCAATCACATTACCTGTGGTGGCGCCGCTGTCTTCATTGACGTTAATGACTTCGTTGTCATCGGTGAAGTCATCGTTGACCGGATCAACCGTGATGGTCAGGGTTGAGGTGTCGGTGCTTGAGCCGTCGGTGAGCACATAGGTGATCACTGGTACCGGACCGTTGTAGTTGGCGGCCGGGGTAAAGCTGTAGCTGCCGTCAGCGTTCAGGGTGAAGCTGCCGACGCCATTGATGTTAACCGCCTGACCCAGGGTGAATGGGCCGTCAACGCCGTCGATGCTGAAGCTCTGCACGCTCAGCTCGCCATCGACGCTGGTGCCATCAATCACATTACCTGTGGTGGCGCCGCTGTCTTCATTGACGTTAATGACTTCGTTGTCATCGGTGAAGTCATCGTTGACCGGATCAACCGTGATGGTCAGGGTTGAGGTGTCGGTGCTTGAGCCGTCGGTGAGCACATAGGTGATCACTGGTACCGGACCGTTGTAGTTGGCGGCCGGGGTAAAGCTGTAGCTGCCGTCAGCGTTCAGGGTGAAGCTGCCGACACCATTGATGTTAACCGCCTGACCCAGGGTGAATGGGCCGGTAACGCCGTCGATGCTGAAGCTCTGCACGCTCAGCTCACCGTCGACGCTGCTGCCATCAATCACATTACCTGTGGTGGCGCCGCTGTCTTCATTGACGTTAATGACTTCGTTGTCATCGGTGAAGTCATCGTTGACCGGATCAACCGTGATGGTCAGGGTTGAGGTGTCGGTGCTTGAGCCGTCGGTGAGCACATAGGTGATCACTGGTACCGGACCGTTGTAGTTGGCGGCCGGGGTAAAGCTGTAGCTGCCGTCAGCGTTCAGGGTGAAGCTGCCGACGCCATTGATGTTAACCGCCTGACCCAGGGTGAATGGGCCGGTAACGCCGTCGATGCTGAAGCTCTGCACGCTCAGCTCGCCATCGACGCTGGTGCCATCAATCACATTACCTGTGGTGGCGCCGCTGTCTTCATTGACGTTAATGACTTCGTTGTCATCGGTGAAGTCATCGTTGACCGGATCAACCGTGATGGTCAGGGTTGAGGTGTCGGTGCTTGAGCCGTCGGTGAGCACATAGGTGATCACTGGTACCGGACCGTTGTAGTTGGCGGCCGGGGTAAAGCTATAGCTGCCGTCAGCGTTCAGGGTGAAGCTGCCGACGCCATTGATGGTGACTGCCTGACCCAGGGTGAATGGGCCGTCAACGCCGTCGATGCTGAAGCTCTGCACGCTCAGCTCACCGTCGACGCTGCTGCCATCAATCACATTACCTGTGGTGGCACCGCTGTCTTCATTGACGTTAATGACTTCGTTGTCATCGGTGAAGTCATCGTTGACCGGATCAACCGTGATGGTCAGGGTTGAGGTGTCGGTGCTTGAGCCGTCGGTGAGCACATAGGTGATCACTGGTACCGGACCGTTGTAGTTGGCGGCCGGGGTAAAGCTGTAGCTGCCGTCAGCGTTCAGGGTGAAGCTGCCGACGCCATTGATGGTGACTGCCTGACCCAGGGTGAATGGGCCGTCAACGCCGTCGATGCTGAAGCTCTGCACGCTCAGCTCACCGTCGACGCTGCTGCCATCAATCACATTACCTGTGGTGGCGCCGCTGTCTTCATTGACGTTAATGACTTCGTTGTCATCGGTGAAGTTATCGTTGACCGGGGTGACATTAATGGTCAGAGTCGCACTATCACCAGTATTAGTGGTGTATGTGATGACAGGTACGCTGCCGTTCCAGTTGTCGTTTGGCGTAAATGTGTAAGAGCCGTCGGCGTTTATCACCAGGCTGCCGCCTTCCACTTCAACTGTTGTGCCCGCGGTGACGGTTTGACCGTCGACGCTAAAGCTTACGACTGATAGTTCGCTGTCGATATCGCTGTCGTTATCGAGTACGTTGCCGCTAGCAACAGTGTCCTCGGCTATGGTGTTAAAGTCATTGACCGCGTTTGTGGCATCGTCCACTGGGGTAACGACGATGGCTAGAGTGGCGGTGGTACCTGTATTGGTAATGTAGGTCACTACGGGCACGTTGCCGTTCCAGTTTTCGTTCGGAACGAAGCTGTACGAGCCGTCGGTGTTAAGGAAGAAAATACCGCCGTCGAGCGTGGCGACGTTGCCAGCGATATAGCTATTGCCATCGATTTCGAAGCTGACCACGGACAGCGTGTCATCCACATCACTGTCGTTGTCGAGAACGTTGCCGCTGGCAATCGTATCTTCGGCCACTGTGTTGAAGTCGTTGACGGCGTTGGTGGCATCGTCCACAGGGTCAACGTAGATAGTCAGGATAGCGGTGGCACCGGTGTTAGTAGTGTAGGTCACCTCAGGTACGTAGCCATTCCAGTCGGCATTGGGAGTAAAGCTGTAAGAACCATCAGCATTAAGCATCAGAGTGCCACCGTCGAGTACGACGCTGCTACCTGCTGTATAGCTGTTCCCATTCACTTCGAAGCTGACCACGGACAGTTCGTCATCTACATCACTGTCGTTGTCAAGTACGTTACCGCTGGCCACGGTATCTTCAGGTACGTTGATGTAGTCATCCACGGCACTTGTGGCATCGTCCACTGGGGTAACGACGATGGTCAGAGTGGCGGTGGCACCTGTATTGGTAATGTAGGTCACTACGGGCACGTTGCCGTTCCAGTTTTCGTTCGGAACGAAGCTGTACGAGCCGTCGGTGTTAAGGAAGAAAATACCGCCGTCGAGCGTGGCGACGTTGCCAGCGATATAGCTATTGCCATCGATTTCGAAGCTGACCACGGACAGCGTGTCATCCACATCACTGTCGTTGTCGAGAACGTTGCCGCTGGCAATCGTATCTTCGGCCACTGTGTTGAAGTCGTTGACGGCGTTGGTGGCATCGTCCACTGGGGTAACGACGATGGTCAGAGTGGCGGTGGCACCTGTATTGGTAATGTAGGTCACTACGGGCACGTTGCCGTTCCAGTTGTCGTTAGGCGTGAAGGTGTAAGAGCCGTCGGCGTTGATCACCAAGCTGCCGCCTTCCACTTCTACTGTGGTACCCGCAGTGACGGTTTGACCGTCGACGCTGAAGCTCACGACTGATAGTTCGCTGTCGATATCACTGTCGTTGTCGAGTACGTTACCGCTTGCCACCGTGTCCTCTGCAACTGTGTTGCTGTCGTTGGCCAGTATAGATGGGTCATCTACCGGGGTGACGTTGATGGTTAGCGTCGCGCTCTCACCTGTGTTGGTGGTGTAGGTGATGACAGGTACGCTGCCGTTCCAATCTTGGTTTGGTGTGAAGGTGTAAGAGCCATCGGTGTTGATCACCAGGCTGCCGCCTTCCACTTCGACTGTGGTGCCCGCAGTGATGGTTTGACCGTCGACAGTAAAGGTAACGACTGACAATTCGGTATCGAAATCAACATCATTGTCTAAAACGTTGCCAGTTGCCACGCCATCTTCTGCGATGGTATTTGTGTCATTAGCGGTAATGGTAGGGGCGTCATCACTGCTAACGGTAAACGCTTGGACGGTTGGCTGTTCGACAGAAAATCCAGATGTAGTATATCCGGCACCAGCGAGTGTTTGGGCGCCAGTTCTGCTTACCGATATAAAGCCAGAGTCGCCTTCACTGGCGGCTGTGTTGCCGGCTGCGGTTTCTGGTAATTCAGCTGTTGGATCTTCTCCAGAGGCGATGAGCGCTTGAAGTTGTTCTATTTCATTTAATGCATCAGCTTCAGCGGCCGTAGTGTCATTGAGGCTTTGGCTTGTAAAAGAGGTGCCATCGGCAAATGCTAGTTCTAAATCAGCTTGTTCAGCAATGAGAATAGTGCTTCCTTCGGGAATCATTTCACCGATAGTTACTTCTTTTTGCTCGGTTTCTGTGACTAAAGAAACCTTTCCTTTCACACCTATTACTTGTCCATTTTTGGTTGTAACTAACGATTTCATACCTGCCCCCGCAGAATTAAATGACACAACTTGATTTTATATGTTGCAACTGTTAGCGCGTTTTTTCGCCAAGTATCGAATGTTATCAATAGTCTGTACAGTGGTCAATTTTTTGACGCGCAAATAATGCTAAAGCCAAGGTGTACTCGCAGTTTGTAATGCTTAAGATTGACAAATAAAAAGGCCAAACCACTAATTGTTAGGGCTTGGCCTTACAGGCTGTCACGATAATGTCAGCTGTTATGGAATTGTATCAATTACCAAGTTTTCGTTACCGAGTAGGTTGTTGATGATCTGAGCATCACTTAAGGTGTTGTTATTGGTTAAGTCAACATTGTTCAATACTATAGTGAGATCCACCACTCCATCATGGTTGGCATCAACAGAGATCTCAGTGTTACCACCACTGAAATTGAACGCTAAGTATTGATCTAAAGCGTATACACCACTCTCTTCATCGACCAATATGGCAGATAAATCTAACTTATCCATACTGATATCGAAGTTGAGCACAGTATCTATGCTGCTGTCATCGGACCCAACATCCCAAACAAAGGTATCTATATCGCTATCTATACCTGCATCTATAGAGTCGCTGCCCGCACCACCAATGAGTACATCGGCTCCTATACCGCCATCGATAGTATCGTCGCCTAGGCCTCCTAAGATGATGTCATTACCACTTCCGCCTTCGATCAGATCGTCACCAGAGCCACCGATGAGTTGATCGTCGCCTTCCAATCCGAATATGGAGTCGTTACCTTCTCGACCATAAATTTCGTCATCAAGGTTTGCCCCAGTTAACGAGTCTCCTTCTGTAGTACCGAAAATGAGATTATCTACATTATCAGTTCCTGTGACAGTTATTGCGGTATCAGGGAGCAGTTCATGGGTAAAGGTTGCCTGAACAAAGCGTGCCTGATAAGAGCCGCCATCATTATCCAAGTAGGTGATGGTCCAAATATCACCTGGATCGACAGGATTGGCACCGAGATAATCGGCCAGCGTGATGCTATTGTCAGATTCCATTAGAATGTCTGTATAAGAGATATGAGCACTCATCAAACCGGAATTAGCGTCATAGAACCAATCTGTTACGCCATTCGCTGCTGCTATCACAATAAAGGTGATACCGTTAATGGTCAGCCTTACAGATACTTCCTGCTCCCTTTCAATGCCAGTCGGTCCACCAATCTCGCTATTAGGAATTGGGATGTCGAAAGGTGATTTTTGGAAATCGGTAAATAGATCTAAAGCACCGCTGCTTGGATCTAAGTTAATGGCGCTGGCAAATGCACTGCTGACAGTCAGATAAGCATCTTGGTCATTACCTGACGTCAATGGTGATGAGCCATCACCGATTAGTACGGTATTTCCGCCCAGGCTATTTGCAGGAACCGTATGTATGACAAAGTTGCCATCAACGCTATCGGAACCTGAGTTGATCGTGAAGGTTAGATTGATATCTAGTTGATCTTCGATACCTGTATTATCTCCAGGGACATACACTAAGGTACCGAGTTCTGAAGCCGAAAGCACGACCGGATTATCAAAGTCATACAGGGTCAATACTCCCGAATCGTCATCGACATACCAGATCTCACCTATGTTGGCTGTTTCGTCGGGATCAACGAAGGATAGACTTAATCCAGTAATGGTAATGACATCGTTATAGTCCTGATCTGTCGGTACATCGATACCAAGTGGGTAACCATCTAGATAAGGTATGGCTATTTCTGCAAGTGAGGCGGGTACCCAGATCTCTTTAGCAAACTCACCCTCAATCGGATCATTATTACCGTTAATGGTGATAGTGACTGTTTGGGTATCTGTTCCACCGTCATTATCTGTGACGGTGACATCGAAGCTCAGGGTAATGGTCTCATCTTCAGCAAGGAACTGAATGAGAGAGTTTAAGATGCTGTAGTCCCAGCTGTCGCTGTCGACGCTGAAGCCGTCAATCAGGCTCTGAATTTGCGCCGCGCTGAGCACGCTGGTGAGGTCACCACCGCTCCAGCTGATGTCATCGTTGTAGACCTCGGTGACGTTGTGGGTGTTGTTGACATCCACATCGGTGAAGCTGAGTGCGCCGCTGTCGGTGAGGTTAGGATTGCTGGCATCTTCGGTGACGCCGCCAGTGGCGTCCACGGTCAGTACCGGCAGGTCATTGGTGCCGGTAATGGTGAGGCTGACGGTCTTGGTATCAGACCCGCCGTCGTTGTCGGTGACGGTGACCTCGAAGCTTAAGGTGATGGTCTCACCCAGGGCGAGGAACTGCACGTCACTGTTGAGGATGCTGTAATCCCAGCTGTCGCTGTCGACGCTGAAGCCGTCAATCAGGCTCTGAATTTGCGCCGCGCTGAGCACGCTGGTGAGGTCACCACCGCTCCAGCTGATGTCATCGTTGTAGACCTCGGTGACGTTGTGGGTGTTGTTGACATCCACATCGGTGAAGCTGAGTGCGCCGCTGTCGGTGAGGTTAGGGTTGCTGGCATCTTCCACTACGCCGCCAGTGGCGTCCACGGTCAGTACCGGCAGGTCATTGGTGCCGGTAATGGTGAGGCTGACGGTCTTGGTATCAGACCCGCCGTCGTTGTCGGTGACGGTGACCTCGAAGCTTAAGGTGATGGTCTCACCCAGGGCGAGGAACTGCACGTCACTGTTAAGAATGCTGTAGTCCCAGCTGTCGCTGTCGACGCTGAAGCCGTCAATCAGGCTCTGAATTTGCGCCGCGCTGAGCACGCTGGTCAGATCGCCACCGCTCCAGCTGATGTCATCGTTGTAGACCTCGGTGACGTTGTGGGTGTTGTTGACATCCACATCGGTGAAGCTGAGTGCGCCGCTGTCGGTGAGGTTAGGGTTGCTGGCATCTTCCACTACGCCGCCAGTGGCGTCCACGGTCAGTACCGGCAGGTCATTGGTGCCGGTAATGGTGAGGCTGACGGTCTTGGTATCAGACCCGCCGTCGTTGTCGGTGACGGTGACCTCGAAGCTTAAGGTGATGGTCTCACCCAGGGCGAGGAACTGCACGTCACTGTTAAGAATGCTGTAGTCCCAGCTGTCGCTGTCGACGCTGAAGCCGTCAATCAGGCTCTGAATTTGCGCCGCGCTGAGCACGCTGGTCAGATCGCCACCGCTCCAGCTGATGTCATCGTTGTAGACCTCGGTGACGTTGTGGGTGTTGTTGACATCCACATCGGTGAAGCTGAGTGCGCCGCTGTCGGTGAGGTTAGGATTGCTGGCATCTTCGGTGACGCCGCCAGTGGCGTCCACGGTCAGTACCGGCAGGTCATTGGTGCCGGTAATGGTGAGGCTGACGGTCTTGGTATCAGACCCGCCGTCGTTGTCGGTGACGGTGACCTCGAAGCTTAAGGTGATGGTCTCACCCAGGGCGAGGAACTGCACGTCACTGTTAAGAATGCTGTAATCCCAGCTGTCGCTGTCGACGCTGAAGCCGTCAATCAGGCTCTGAATTTGCGCCGCGCTGAGCACGCTGGTGAGGTCACCACCGCTCCAGCTGATGTCATCGTTGTAGACCTCGGTGACGTTGTGGGTGTTGTTGACATCCACATCGGTGAAGCTGAGTGCGCCGCTGTCGGTGAGGTTAGGGTTGCTGGCATCTTCCACCACGCCGCCAGTGGCGTCCACGGTCAGTACCGGCAGGTCATTGGTGCCGGTAATGGTGAGGCTGACGGTCTTGGTATCAGACCCGCCGTCGTTGTCGGTGACCGTGACCTCGAAGCTTAAGGTGATGGTCTCACCCAGGGCGAGGAACTGCACGTCACTGTTGAGGATGCTGTAATCCCAGCTGTCGCTGTCGACGCTGAAGCCGTCAATCAGGCTCTGAATTTGCGCCGCGCTGAGCACGCTGGTCAGATCGCCACCGCTCCAGCTGATGTCATCGTTGTAGACCTCGGTGACGTTGTGGGTGTTGTTGACATCCACATCGGTGAAGCTGAGTGCGCCGCTGTCGGTGAGGTTAGGATTGCTGGCATCTTCGGTGACGCCGCCAGTGGCGTCCACGGTCAGTACCGGCAGGTCATTGGTGCCGGTAATGGTGAGGCTGACGGTCTTGGTATCAGACCCGCCGTCGTTGTCGGTGACGGTGACCTCGAAGCTTAAGGTGATGGTCTCACCCAGGGCGAGGAACTGCACGTCACTGTTAAGAATGCTGTAATCCCAGCTGTCGCTGTCGACGCTGAAGCCGTCAATCAGGCTCTGAATTTGCGCCGCGCTGAGCACGCTGGTGAGGTCACCACCGCTCCAGCTGATGTCATCGTTGTAGACCTCGGTGACGTTGTGGGTGTTGTTGACATCCACATCGGTGAAGCTGAGTGCGCCGCTGTCGGTGAGGTTAGGGTTGCTGGCATCTTCCACCACGCCGCCAGTGGCGTCCACGGTCAGTACCGGCAGGTCATTGGTGCCGGTAATGGTGAGGCTGACGGTCTTGGTATCAGACCCGCCGTCGTTGTCGGTGACCGTGACCTCGAAGCTTAAGGTGATGGTCTCACCCAGGGCGAGGAACTGCACGTCACTGTTAAGAATGCTGTAGTCCCAGCTGTCGCTGTCGACGCTGAAGCCGTCAATCAGGCTCTGAATTTGCGCCGCGCTGAGCACGCTGGTCAGATCGCCACCGCTCCAGCTGATGTCATCGTTGTAGACCTCGGTGACGTTGTGGGTGTTGTTGACATCCACATCGGTGAAGCTGAGTGCGCCGCTGTCGGTGAGGTTAGGGTTGCTGGCATCTTCGGTGACGCCGCCAGTGGCGTCCACGGTCAGTACCGGCAGGTCATTGGTGCCGGTAATGGTGAGGCTGACGGTCTTGGTATCAGACCCGCCGTCGTTGTCGGTGACCGTGACCTCAAAGCTTAAGGTGATGGTCTCACCCAGGGCGAGGAACTGCACGTCACTGTTGAGGATGCTGTAATCCCAGCTGTCGCTGTCGACGCTGAAGCCGTCAATCAGACTCTGAATTTGCGCCGCGCTGAGCACGCTGGTGAGGTCACCACCGCTCCAGCTGATGTCATCGTTGTAGACCTCGGTGACGTTGTGGGTGTTGTTGACATCCACATCGGTGAAGCTGAGTGCGCCGCTGTCGGTGAGGTTAGGGTTGCTGGCATCTTCCACCACGCCGCCAGTGGCGTCCACGGTCAGTACCGGCAGGTCATTGGTGCCGGTAATGGTGAGGCTGACGGTCTTGGTATCAGACCCGCCGTCGTTGTCGGTGACCGTGACCTCGAAGCTTAAGGTGATGGTCTCACCCAGGGCGAGGAACTGCACGTCACTGTTGAGGATGCTGTAATCCCAGCTGTCGCTGTCGACGCTGAAGCCGTCAATCAGGCTCTGAATTTGCGCCGCGCTGAGCACGCTGGTGAGGTCACCACCGCTCCAGCTGATGTCATCGTTGTAGACCTCGGTGACGTTGTGGGTGTTGTTGACATCCACATCGGTGAAGCTGAGTGCGCCGCTGTCGGTGAGGTTAGGATTGCTGGCATCTTCGGTGACGCCGCCAGTGGCGTCCACGGTCAGTACCGGCAGGTCATTGGTGCCGGTAATGGTGAGGCTGACGGTCTTGGTATCAGACCCGCCGTCGTTGTCGGTGACGGTGACCTCGAAGCTTAAGGTGATGGTCTCACCCAGGGCGAGGAACTGCACGTCACTGTTAAGAATGCTGTAATCCCAGCTGTCGCTGTCGACGCTGAAGCCGTCAATCAGGCTCTGAATTTGCGCCGCGCTGAGCACGCTGGTGAGGTCACCACCGCTCCAGCTGATGTCATCGTTGTAGACCTCGGTGACGTTGTGGGTGTTGTTGACATCCACATCGGTGAAGCTGAGTGCGCCGCTGTCGGTGAGGTTAGGGTTGCTGGCATCTTCCACTACGCCGCCAGTGGCGTCCACGGTCAGTACCGGCAGGTCATTGGTGCCGGTAATGGTGAGGCTGACGGTCTTGGTATCAGACCCGCCGTCGTTGTCGGTGACGGTGACCTCGAAGCTTAAGGTGATGGTCTCACCCAGGGCGAGGAACTGCACGTCACTGTTAAGAATGCTGTAATCCCAGCTGTCGCTGTCGACGCTGAAGCCGTCAATCAGGCTCTGAATTTGCGCCGCGCTGAGCACGCTGGTGAGGTCACCACCGCTCCAGCTGATGTCATCGTTGTAGACCTCGGTGACGTTGTGGGTGTTGTTGACATCCACATCGGTGAAGCTGAGTGCGCCGCTGTCGGTGAGGTTAGGATTGCTGGCATCTTCGGTGACGCCGCCAGTGGCGTCCACGGTCAGTACCGGCAGGTCATTGGTGCCGGTAATGGTGAGGCTGACGGTCTTGGTATCAGACCCGCCGTCGTTGTCGGTGACGGTGACCTCGAAGCTTAAGGTGATGGTCTCACCCAGGGCGAGGAACTGCACGTCACTGTTAAGAATGCTGTAATCCCAGCTGTCGCTGTCGACGCTGAAGCCGTCAATCAGGCTCTGAATTTGCGCCGCGCTGAGCACGCTGGTGAGGTCACCACCGCTCCAGCTGATGTCATCGTTGTAGACCTCGGTGACGTTGTGGGTGTTGTTGACATCCACATCGGTGAAGCTGAGTGCGCCGCTGTCGGTGAGGTTAGGGTTGCTGGCATCTTCCACTACGCCGCCAGTGGCGTCCACGGTCAGTACCGGCAGGTCATTGGTGCCGGTAATGGTGAGGCTGACGGTCTTGGTATCAGACCCGCCGTCGTTGTCGGTGACGGTGACCTCGAAGCTTAAGGTGATGGTCTCACCCAGGGCGAGGAACTGCACGTCACTGTTAAGAATGCTGTAGTCCCAGCTGTCGCTGTCGACGCTGAAGCCGTCAATCAGGCTCTGAATTTGCGCCGCGCTGAGCACGCTGGTCAGATCGCCACCGCTCCAGCTGATGTCATCGTTGTAGACCTCGGTGACGTTGTGGGTGTTGTTGACATCCACATCGGTGAAGCTGAGTGCGCCGCTGTCGGTGAGGTTAGGATTGCTGGCATCTTCGGTGACGCCGCCAGTGGCGTCCACGGTCAGTACCGGCAGGTCATTGGTGCCGGTAATGGTGAGGCTGACGGTCTTGGTATCAGACCCGCCGTCGTTGTCGGTGACGGTGACCTCGAAGCTTAAGGTGATGGTCTCACCCAGGGCGAGGAACTGCACGTCACTGTTAAGAATGCTGTAGTCCCAGCTGTCGCTGTCGACGCTGAAGCCGTCAATCAGGCTCTGAATTTGCGCCGCGCTGAGCACGCTGGTCAGATCGCCACCGCTCCAGCTGATGTCATCGTTGTAGACCTCGGTGACGTTGTGGGTGTTGTTGACATCCACATCGGTGAAGCTGAGTGCGCCGCTGTCGGTGAGGTTAGGATTGCTGGCATCTTCGGTGACGCCGCCAGTGGCGTCCACGGTCAGTACCGGCAGGTCATTGGTGCCGGTAATGGTGAGGCTGACGGTCTTGGTATCAGACCCGCCGTCGTTGTCGGTGACGGTGACCTCGAAGCTTAAGGTGATGGTCTCACCCAGGGCGAGGAACTGCACGTCACTGTTAAGAATGCTGTAATCCCAGCTGTCGCTGTCGACGCTGAAGCCGTCAATCAGGCTCTGAATTTGCGCCGCGCTGAGCACGCTGGTGAGGTCACCACCGCTCCAGCTGATGTCATCGTTGTAGACCTCGGTGACGTTGTGGGTGTTGTTGACATCCACATCGGTGAAGCTGAGTGCGCCGCTGTCGGTGAGGTTAGGGTTGCTGGCATCTTCCACCACGCCGCCAGTGGCGTCCACGGTCAGTACCGGCAGGTCATTGGTGCCGGTAATGGTGAGGCTGACGGTCTTGGTATCAGACCCGCCGTCGTTGTCGGTGACCGTGACCTCGAAGCTTAAGGTGATGGTCTCACCCAGGGCGAGGAACTGCACGTCACTGTTGAGGATGCTGTAATCCCAGCTGTCGCTGTCGACGCTGAAGCCGTCAATCAGGCTCTGAATTTGCGCCGCGCTGAGCACGCTGGTCAGATCGCCACCGCTCCAGCTGATGTCATCGTTGTAGACCTCGGTGACGTTGTGGGTGTTGTTGACATCCACATCGGTGAAGCTGAGTGCGCCGCTGTCGGTGAGGTTAGGATTGCTGGCATCTTCGGTGACGCCGCCAGTGGCGTCCACGGTCAGTACCGGCAGGTCATTGGTGCCGGTAATGGTGAGGCTGACGGTCTTGGTATCAGACCCGCCGTCGTTGTCGGTGACGGTGACCTCGAAGCTTAAGGTGATGGTCTCACCCAGGGCGAGGAACTGCACGTCACTGTTAAGAATGCTGTAATCCCAGCTGTCGCTGTCGACGCTGAAGCCGTCAATCAGGCTCTGAATTTGCGCCGCGCTGAGCACGCTGGTGAGGTCACCACCGCTCCAGCTGATGTCATCGTTGTAGACCTCGGTGACGTTGTGGGTGTTGTTGACATCCACATCGGTGAAGCTGAGTGCGCCGCTGTCGGTGAGGTTAGGGTTGCTGGCATCTTCCACCACGCCGCCAGTGGCGTCCACGGTCAGTACCGGCAGGTCATTGGTGCCGGTAATGGTGAGGCTGACGGTCTTGGTATCAGACCCGCCGTCGTTGTCGGTGACGGTGACCTCGAAGCTTAAGGTGATGGTCTCACCCAGGGCGAGGAACTGCACGTCACTGTTAAGAATGCTGTAGTCCCAGCTGTCGCTGTCGACGCTGAAGCCGTCAATCAGGCTCTGAATTTGCGCCGCGCTGAGCACGCTGGTCAGGTCACCGCCGCTCCAGCTGATGTCATCGTTGTAGACCTCGGTGACGTTGTGGGTGTTGTTGACATCCACATCGGTGAAGCTGAGTGCGCCGCTGTCGGTCAGGTTAGGGTTGCTGGCATCTTCCACTACGCCGCCAGTGGCGTCCACGGTGAGTACCGGCAGGTCATTGGTACCGGTAATGGTGAGGCTGACGGTCTTGGTATCAGACCCGCCATCGTTATCGGTGACGGTGACCTCAAAGCTTAAGGTGATGGTCTCACCCAGGGCGAGGAACTGCACGTCACTGTTAAGAATGCTGTAGTCCCAGCTGTCGCTGTCGACGCTGAAGCCGTCAATCAGGCTCTGAATTTGCGCCGCGCTGAGCACGCTGGTCAGGTCGCCGCCGCTCCAGCTGATGTCATCGTTGTAGACCTCGGTGACGTTGTGGGTGTTGTTGACATCCACATCGGTGAAGCTGAGTGCGCCGCTGTCGGTGAGGTTAGGGTTGCTGGCATCCTCGATCACGCCGCCTAGGCCATCAATTGTAAGCACAGGAAGATCGTTAGTACCTGTAATGGTTATGGTTAGCGGGACGAGTACCGAATCGCCGTCGCTATCGGTTAGCAGGTAGTTAAAGGTTTCGGTTATCTGCTGGCCAAGTGCGAGTGATTGTACTGCGCTGGATCCATTGTTGAGTTGATAGCTATAGCTACCATCGGCAAACAGGGTGAGTACCCCGAACTGACCTTGGATGCTATTGGTTTCACCAAGGCTAATTGAGGAGCCTTGGCTGTTAGTGACAGCGGTGACCTCTGCTGAGTCTGCACCTTGTATATCGTTGACCAGTAAGTTGCCTGTTGCCACGGTAGCCGTATCTTCGGAGACGACGTTGCTGTCGGCGAAACCTTCTGGCTGATCGTCGACAATATTGACCGTAATGGTACCTGTGGCGATATCGCCTTGATTATCGACTAGCTCTATATTGAATAGGAGTTGCAGCTGGTCGCCTGCGCTGTGATCGGCTGAGCTATTGAAGGCGTAGTCGTAGGTAAATTGTCCCGACGTGCTGTCAAAGCCGGTGATGGTGAGGACGCCATTTGGCGTGTTGATCACTATAGGACCAGCAAATTGGCCGCCACTAATAATGTTAATGCCATTGATGGTCAGGCTGCTAATACCTGCATCTGCTTCGGTTTGAATACTGTTGGCAAAATTGGTGAGCAGTGCCGAAGGTGAACTACCCTGTGCCAGATTGGCCTCAAATAGCGAGAAGGTTGCTGAAGAGACTGTGGGCGCGCTGGGTTGAAGCTCGGGAATGATCACCTCTTCAACCGTGGTATCTGGCGTCAGTGGGAAACCTGCTGTGTCCCAGCCGGCATCGGCGAGGGTTTCATCACCGGTCCTGCCGACGGAGACGAAGTAAGCATCCCCTTGGTTAGCTGGCGTGCCGGCACCGGCGGCGGTTTCAGGCAGTCCTTGGGTCGGATCTTCACCGGCCAGTATCTGAGCCTGTAGCGCAGCTATTTCGGGATCCAAGGCTACCGGCGTGTCGGTTTGCGGCGCGGCGTCGCTCTGTTGTCCCTGACTTGTGTCCTGACTCACCGTTGTGTCTTGATTAAGCGTGTCTTGCATCAAGTTGGCTTGGGTCGTTGATGAGCCATCTTCATATTCAAGATTAAACTTAGCATTGGGTGAAAATATAAGTTGCTCCCCGGCATGGATCAGGTCGCCTATTTTTACCTCTCTGATATTTCCTTGTTCATCTTTAACCTTGAGTTCGCCAACAAGGTTAACAACTACTGCATCCTGTGTTGTGATTGAAGCACCCATAATCATTTCTCGCTCTACAAAGAGTAAAATCAAGAGCAAAAGAGTTCTATTTTGCGCTTGCTATTGGAATGTCCACGTGGTTTATCCCTTTAAGTGTGGTTGGCATTGAATAGCTGTCAAATAGCGGCAATTAAGGGAAAAATAGGGGAAAATAGTGTGTTTTTGTAAAAATACAACTAATTAATTGTTTTAAAGCGGGTTATATGTAAGGAAGTGGGTTGAGGGTATTTTTATAAATAAAAAACCACCAGTAAAGGTGGTTTCTTAGTTGAAAACAGTATAAAAAAGCGTCAAAAAATTGCCGCTTTTCGATAATGTTGGAGGGCCTGGTTCTGTTCACCCAGGTGCTCACAGGCCTCAGCAAGTGCCAGCCAGCGCTGTTTGGTAGGAGATTGTTGGCAGACTTTAGACCACCACTTCTGAGATTCTCTGAACTCCTTGCTCTGATCGTACAGCGCGGCGATGCAGGCCTGGTATTCGGTTTGCTCGCCGAGTTTCTTTTCAAGTTCAAAAAGTTGCTTTCTTGCGTCGAGATCCGCTGGGGTCAGTACCCGAGGCAGGGCGTCGAAGATCGCCTGCGTGGGTTGCTGTTTTGCCTGTTTCATCAGGAGTTTGATCGCCTCATCTCTGCGCTCGAATTTAGCGAGGCCCAGGGCATATTGTGCAATAAACTCGGTTTGCTTACGTTCTGCGCGGGAAAGCCAGTGCCAGGCTTTTTCTAATGCCTGTTCGTTCTGCCCCGCAGCTTGCTTGAGCAGCTCCAGGTTAACCTCCGCGTTCAGCGCTTGATGCTCGCTTTCATCTATGATGCCGCGCTTCTTAACGATGGGAAGTAGCAGCTTGAGGGCCGACCAATCTTCCTGGGCACGATAGAGATCGAGTGCCAAGCCCAATACCGGTGGCTTGCTCTTGCTGGTCGGATTGAGCTCATCCAGCAGGGCGCGTGCCTGGGTAAGTTCCCCCTGTTGTAGCAGGTATCTTACTCGTGTCGTGAGTACCGCCTTGTAGGCCGCAGGATCTTTGGCTGCCTCGTTGAGGTAATGGTCACGGGCGTCATGATCGTTTCTGTGCTGGGCGGCGCGGGCGGCGGCCAACAGGTTTAATGCCGGGATCTCGCCCTTGTCTGCGCCGCGGGCCATAGCCTTTTCGGCGGTGGACCAATCTTCTTCGGCTAAGGCTAAGGCGCCTGTGAGGGTGTGTTTTCTGGCAGCTTTACGACGCCATTTTTCCGGTAGCAGGCGGCTGTTTAGGATCAAGTTTATGCTCCAGACGACCAACATCTCGAGCAATACCAGTCCCACGTAAAACATGACGGCGGCAAAAATGGCAAATACCAGACTGGTTTCAAGCTCATAGTCGCCGATGGCGATATAGATATAGCCTTTTAGCCAGGAGAGATAGGGACTGGCAATTAAACCTATCATGACGATTACCAGGTAGATCAAGGCTCTTATCATAGCGATGTCTCCCGGTCGTTAATCAGGCTGCCGTTGGTCACCAGTTGCTGTAGCAGTGGCGTGGCGGCAAATTGCTCTATGGTTGGCGATTGAATTTCGAGGGTGGCCAGAGCATCCAGTGCGGCCAGGGTCTGCTCGGTCTTGTTGTCGCCGAGATCGAAATACTGGAAGATCCATTTTCTGGATAGTGTCACCGACTGACGGTAGTTCACTTGATCCTGTCGGAACAGGGCCAGTTGCGCCTGAAGGAGTTTGTTGCGAATATTTTCAACAAGATACCACTGTTGATCGGGTGCCAGTAGTGGTGCGGGATCTGTGGTGCGCTTGCGTATGATGACGAACTCTTCGATGAGTGCCTGCCAGGACTTGGCCAGATTACTCTGCCAGTCGTCGATAGATTCGGTGACTTGCAGCGAGTCGTCTTTGGCGTTGATCTTGGACTCGCTGCGATTGACCTTGAGTTTAGGCAGGCGTTCTATGATGGTATCCAGGCTGAGTACAGTGCCGGCGATATCGGTACTCTTGATGGCGGCAACATCGTTCATGTCACGGGCCAAGGCCTTACGGATCGGCGTGAGCGATGGATCTTTCATGGTTGCGATGCGATCGTCAGCGGCCTCCAGCAGGCTAAGCGCTGTCTGGGGATCTTTCTCTAGCCACAGCTTATTGCCCGCCATTCTGACCAGGTATTTGGCTTCCTCGGCCATCCAATGGTTGGGGTTGCGCTGCGCCAGCTTGTTCACCTGATCCTGCACCTCACCCTGCTTGGTTTGTAGCTGGGCAAGTTTTTGATCTAATTGATTTTCTGTCGCGCGTTGCTGCTGCTCTAGGTGGGTAATGCGGGTGCGCGGATCGTCCAGCCCCTGTTGCAGCTGTTTAGCCAGCGCGGCCGTCTTTTCTTTTTGCTGGGTCAGCTCCTGATACAGGTAGAAGCCACCGGTTGCCGTGGCAAACAGGAGTATTAGGATAAATACCAGATTAAAGAGAAATCCCCATGAAACCCCGCCGCCAGACTGAGCAGGCTTGGTCTCCTGGGATGCCGTCGATTTGGCCTGTGGCGTGTCGGTAAAGGTCGCATCGATAGACTCATCGTGCTCTGTGGTGGCGACCGCTTTACTCTCTTGGGTATTTTTGTCCATTTAGGCAGATCCTTGAAGACGAGGGCGACATCGGCGAGCAGCGGTATAAGAAGGCTTAATCCTGTAAACCTAAGGCTGTGAGTACTGCGTCGCGGTTTGCTGCTTTTGCATTGGTGACCCGTGTAAAACCTGCCGCAATGGCTTGGTCATAGACACGTGCGCTGGGCACTATAATATGACATGCGTGCAGCCAAGCAAATAATTCTTTAGGTACAAGTGTAATTAGATTGGCCAGAATTTCACCACTGGTAATCACTATGGTGTCAATTGCTTGCTCTCGCCATTCATAGGGAATGTGGGGATCGAGTTGCGGGCAGGCGCGGCGATAGACCTCCCAGTAGTCGACTTTGGCGCCTCTATCTGTCAGTTCGCTGGCTAGGGCTTCCCGGCCGCCGACTCCCCGGACTATGGTGATCTGTTGCCCTGTAATGGCTTGCAATTGAGCTAAAGTAAGCAGGCCTTCGGTTTGCTGGCAAGACTCGGGGGCCTCAAAGGCCACAATGCCTTTGTCCTTAAGGGCGCAATAGGTTGCCTGACCGACCGCAAAATATTGCTTATCCTTAGGCCAAGCTGACGCCAGGGCTGCATCGGCATACTCTACCGCATTGGTGCTGATAAAGATGATGATATCAGACTGATAAAAAAGCTTTTTCTTGTGCTCATGGTCGGCGGCTTGGTTAGCGACGACCGCTAGCAGAGGCGCTATGGTGAAAGGCACGTCACGTTGTGACAGTGCCTCGGCCATAGACTGATTGCGCCCTTCGGGGCGCGTCAGGAGTAGCTTCATTTTTACTTGGCGTATACCGCATCTAAAATG
The DNA here is from genome assembly GCF_019457535.1 of Shewanella halotolerans. NCBI lineage: Bacteria > Pseudomonadati > Pseudomonadota > Gammaproteobacteria > Alteromonadales > Shewanellaceae > Shewanella > Shewanella halotolerans. The sequence continues at coordinate 367,374 of NZ_CP080417.1, forward strand.
GCTTTGGCGCCCTTAGATAGCAGCTCATCGGCCAGTGCAATACCTAGCTGCTCAGCATCTTGCTTAGCGCCACTGGTTGCGCCGCGGATCACCTGGCTACCGTCTGGATTACCTACCAGGCCGCGCAGCGACAGGGTGTCGCCGTCGATTTCGGCGTAGGCACCGATTGGTACCTGACAGCCACCTTCCAGGCGGGTGTTCATGGCGCGCTCTGCGATCACGCGGTAGCGGGTTTCGATATGCTCTAACGGTGCCAGTAGCGCCTTGACGCGTTCATCGTCGGTGCGGCATTCGATACCCACGGCGCCTTGACCGTTAGCCGGTAGTGAGTCTTCCGCCGAGATAAAGCTGGCGATACGGTCTTCGAGTTTGAGGCGTTTCAGGCCAGCGGCCGCCAGAATGATAGCGTCATAGTTGCCGGCATCTAGCTTAGCCAGGCGAGTGCCTACGTTGCCACGCAGGTCGCGGATCTCAAGATCTGGGCGCGCCGCGCGGATCTGGCATTGGCGTCTCAGGCTCGAGGTGCCGACGATGGCGCCCTGAGGTAGCTCTTCGATGTTTTTATAGGTATTTGAGACGAAGGCATCGCGGGGATCTTCACGCTCGCAGATCACCTGTAGGCCCAGGCCTTCGGGGAAGTCGACCGGCACATCCTTCATCGAGTGCACGGCGATATCTGCCTTGCCTTCTAGCATGGCAACTTCCAACTCTTTAACGAACAAGCCTTTACCACCAACCTTTGCCAATGGTGTGTCCAGGATGACATCTCCCTTGGTGCTCATCGGCAGGAGTTCGACGACTAATCCCTCATGGGCTTTTTCTAGTTCGGCTTTAACAAATTCAGCTTGCCACATTGCCAGTGGACTTTTACGTGTAGCGATACGAATGACGTTTTGAGACATGCTCGATATTCCATCAGAGGCCATAGTTGCGCTAATGCTAACATTGCTAATTGCTAGATGTAAGAAATGGCTGTCGATTCTTTGAAGTTCACCCGCTTACGGTTTGTGCAGCTTGAGGATAAAGTGTGATCTAGCTCTCAAATACTTGCTGTTTCCGCCTAAGCTGTTAGCATGCTATAGGTGAGCTAAATGGACTAGGTTGCTTAAAATTGAAAGAGCAAGAGCATTTTATCGCAACGGCGGAGCGCTTAAACAAAGTGCGTTTAGCGCGTGCGCTTGCCATGTTGACGCCTCTGCAGCGTCATCTTATGCAATTGATCCCTGTGCTGTTTCACTATCATCGTAATGATTTCCCCGGTTACAACGGCCCCATGACGCCAAGCGGCGTATTCGAATATTTCCCCAGTGACGATGCCCTCGAGGCCTGCCGTACCTTAGGGCTCAGCGAGCCCCAGGTGATCCATCAGCAGCAGAGCGCCCTGTATGGTATCTATACCATGGGCAGTACCGCCAGTTTTGGCCAAAACCCTAAGAGTGATATCGATGTCTGGTTGGTGTATGACCCAACCCTGGCCGACGACGAAATCGCTTCCCTGCAGGAAAAGTCGCAGCTACTGACGGCCTGGTTTGGCCAACATGATCTCGAAGTGAATATCTATCTGGTTCATCCTAAACAGTTTCTTGCCAGCAGTAGTGACGGCGTGGTTCAGACCGCCAGCCTGGGGTGCGAAAACAGCGGCAGCGTGCAGCACTGGTTGCTGCTGGAAGAGTTTTACCGCAGCCAGATCTGTCTCGGCGGTAAGCGGGTCGCCTGGTGGCCAGGAGCGGAGGCGATCGAGAGCCATCTCTTTCTGGGGGATGTGAGCAACCTGCCCGCCAGCGAGTATTTCGGCGCCTCCCTGTGGCAGCTCTACAAAGGCTTGGACAAGCCCCATAAGGCGCTGCTTAAGGTAATGCTGCTGGAGGCCTATGCCAGCGATTATCCCAATAGCAATCTGGTGACCACTCAGGTGTGGCAACGCACCCTGGCGGGGGATTTTTCGGCCTTCAACGATGCCTATTTTCTCCTGTATCAGTCGATAGAACACTATCTGGAATACAAGAACGATAAGCGGCGCCTCGAGATCGTACGTCGCTGTTTCTATTTGAAGTGTGGTATCAGGCTGACGGTGGCGGAGCACCCTAAAGATTGGCGTTACTATAAGTTGCAATCCTTGGTGACGCGCTGGGGGTGGTCCGATAACCTGCTGCGCACCTTAGATCAATGTGCCAGCTGGCACTGTGGTCAGTTGCAGTGGTTTAACGAACAGCTCAATGAGTTGATGCTGGGCTGCTATCAGACCCTCCTACAATTTGCCTCGGCCAACAAGCTGAGCGACAGCCTGAAGATCTCCGAGTTGGGGCTGTTGACCCGCAAGCTACACACCTACTTTAGTGAAGATGACAAGCAGATCATCAGCCTCAACCGGCTCTGGACCCGCTCGGTCGCCGAGGCACACCTGACGGTGATCTACAGCCATAATACCAAGGAGTATTACCTCTACCGCTGTACCCCAGAATCGAAAAACTTCATGGGTAATCGTGCGGTATTTCACTCTCATAGTAAGGCTAAGTTATTGATTTGGGCCAGCCTGAATGGCGTATCCACCGCCCAGACCCAGTGGTACGCCTATGGCGAAGGCAAAGGCCAGGATAAGGCGCTCACCAAGGCGGCCAAGCGCCTGCCCACTATCATGGCGGAGCGTCGCTGGCGGGCATCTAAGCTGGACCTGTGTCAGCCGTGGCATTTTCGCCAGCTGCTGTTCCTCATCAACTTCAATCGCGATGAGACCCAGCTGTGGCGGGGTCAGGAGATCATCTTCGATTACATGAACGCCAATATCTTCTCCATGGGGCGTCACCACAGGAATATGATGCAGTCGCTGGATGTGATCTGCCAAAACAGCTGGGGAGAGTGGCACTGCCACCATTTCGAGGGTAACGAAGCCATCTTAGATGCCCTGGTCTATATCACCCCTGGCATGCAGCGGGCACCCCAGCAGGTGAAGGTGGATGTGGTGAGCTGCTCAAGCCGCCTCAGTACCCAGATAGAGCGCAGCATCAGCCAGCTGGTTCACCGAGCGAATCGCATGTGTACCAAGGCAAAAACCTCGTCGACCATGGTGCACCCGCTTCAGGTAGGCGGGATAAAATATGGCCTGTTCTTCAACTCCAAGGGCATGGTGTATCAGGACTTGAGTGAGTCAACGGCCTTCTATCAACGACTCTCCAAGCAACGTATGCTCGAGCTGCCGCGGCCGGATCTCGGCAACGAGCCTTTCAGCAAGATCCCTGAGGTGATCCAGGATTTTGCCGCCATCGGCGCGATTCAATACTTCCTGCGCCCGGGCAAGGAGGGGATAGACGTGTTTGTGCTGGATGAAAAAAATGAGCTAAATCATTATGTTCAGCCGGGTAATAATCTAGAGGAGCTGGTGAGTCAGGTGAGTCATCATCATGCCTTTGCCGACTCTTACCTGGATAATGAACGCTTTAATCTACCGCAGTTTTTCCGTTTGGTCAGAGTCGATGGCCGACTGCAGGCGCAGCCCTTTGGGGTCAACGTCGACGAGGCAGCCATCGAATTTTAGGGCCTTCTTACAGGCTAAGCGCTATGCCGCCTTGACGCAGGATAGAGGCGAGCACGAAGGGCATAAATTCGCCCGCATCGCTGCGCTCATCCAGCCACTTACCTTCGACGTAAGAGAAGTGGTATCCACCAAACTGTGTCGCTACCCAGATCTGATGCAGGGGCTCTTGCTTATTGATGACTATCTTGGACTTGTCCTGGAACTCAAGTTGCAAAACATTGCCTGAGGCATCGATGTCGATATCGGCATCTTGTTCATCGATTGCATTCTCTATGGCATCTTCAAGTGCGGTAAACATTTCGTCGGCGAGTTGGTGATACTCTGAATCTGTCATTGCCATCTGGGCATCCTTCAGTGGAGTGGGTTGTTGCAGAGCCCACATAGTAATACCAAATTTACCAAATATCTAACTTTGGCCGGGCCGGTATGAGGTGAAGTTTGTCGCCAGTCGCCTGCATCTCCCTATGCTTTGCAGAAACTAAGGAGGTCGCCAGGGCTTACCAATGAATAAAAATATTCACATTCGGGTTTTTTAGTCTGGGTTAAGCTTGACGTTTTGGCCCTATCTCTGCAAACATCAGACAGACTCGATTTTGGTTGTGCGCGGGCGTGTCAGGCGAAGGACAAGGGCCCCGTTTGATGGCAATAAAGCGAGATTTTGCCTAGCAGGGAATTCGTTTGTTCGGGTGATGCCTGAGTTATGAAAAGTGGATTTTTATGGGGTTTAGCGGGGATTTATCCTGTTTGGGTTAAAAACCATCTTTTTCTCCCCCGCGAGCCGAGATAGTGCGTACAATCATGAGAAACGTGATGAAAAAGGTACGGAGCCCTTCGGCTACCGTGTGTGATCCCCTCGAAACTGGAATGTCTGATGTTGAATAAGATGAAACCGATTTTACTTATGTTGTTGGCGAGCGCTGTGCTAAGCGGCTGCGGGCAGAAGGGGCCTCTGTATAAATCGCCAGCGCAAGAAGACAACCAGAAGCCGCAGGTGGAGCAGCCCACACCAGCAACCGAGCAGAATAACAATAAGGATTAAGCCCAGTGGATCACTTTCTCTATCAACAAGATGAACTCTATGCCGAGCAATGTACCGTTGCCTCGCTTGCAGAAACCTATGGCACGCCGCTCTATGTTTATTCGCGCGCGACTCTAGAGCGCCACTGGCATGCCTTCGACAATGCGGTCGCCGACCATCCCCATATGATCTGCTACGCGGTGAAGGCCAACTCTAACCTGGCGGTGTTGAATGTGTTAGCGCGTCTGGGCAGTGGCTTCGATATCGTCTCCGGCGGCGAGTTGGCAAGAGTATTAGAAGCCGGTGGTGAGGCGAGTAAGGTGGTCTTCTCTGGCGTCGGCAAGACAGTTGCTGAGATGGAGATGGCCTTGGAGGCGGGGATCTACTGCTTCAACGTTGAGTCGGCCGCCGAGCTCGAGCAGCTAAACTTGGTCGCCCTGAGGCTGGGCAAAGTCGCGCCAGTATCACTGCGGGTGAACCCTGATGTAGATGCCGGTACACACCCTTATATCTCGACCGGCTTGAAAGAGAACAAGTTTGGTATCGCCATGGAAGAGGCCGAGGCAATCTTCCTGCGAGCAAATGAGTTGCCGGGTTTGGCGGTGAAGGGCGCCGATTGCCATATCGGTTCGCAGCTCACCGAGTTACAACCCTTCCTCGATGCCATGGATCGTATGTTAGCCCTCATCGACCGTCTTGCAGAGCAGGGCGTTAAGATCGCTCATCTGGATGTGGGCGGCGGCTTGGGCGTGACCTATGATGGCGAGCAGCCGCCTGAGCCAAGTGCCTACGCCAGTGCCCTACTTGGCAAACTCGCGGGACGCGACCTCAAGCTCATCTTCGAACCGGGCCGCGCCATCGCCGCCAATGCCGGTATCTTCGTGACTCAGGTGCTCTACCTGAAAGAGAACGCCGAGAAGAATTTCGCCCTGGTTGATGGTGCGATGAACGATCTTATTCGTCCTTCGCTGTATAGCGCCTGGCAGAAGATCATCCCAGTGGTTCCGCGCCCAGGTGACACCCGCCAATATGACGTGGTAGGGCCTGTGTGTGAGACGGGGGACTTCTTAGGCAAAGACAGGGCGCTCAACATTGAGGCCAAGGATCTGCTGGCGGTACGCTCGTCGGGCGCCTATGGCTTTACCATGGCATCAAATTATAACTCTCGCCCCCGCGCCGCAGAGGTGATGGTGGATGGCGATCGTCATTATTTGGTGAGAGAGCGAGAAAAAGTCGCGCAATTGTGGCAAGGTGAACAACTCCTCCCTTAAGCAGGGCAGGCCGGTTACTTTTTGAAGGAAAACACATTTGATCCATTTCACCAAGATGCACGGTTTAGGCAATGACTTTATGGTGGTCGATGGCGTGACGCAGAACGTCTATTTCTCGCCCGAGCAGATAAAGCGCTTAGCGGATCGCAACTTCGGCATCGGTTTCGATCAGCTCCTGTTGGTGGAGCCGCCCTATGATCCTGAGCTGGATTTTCACTATCGCATCTTTAATGCCGATGGCAGCGAAGTCGAGCAGTGTGGCAATGGCGCCCGCTGTTTCGCGCGCTTCGTGAAGAGCAAAGGCTTAATCAATAAGCAGAAGATTAAGGTCAGTACCTCTTCTGGCAAGATGACCTTGCGTCTTGAGCGTGACGGCAGCGTCACGGTCAACATGGGGATCCCTGTGCTGGAGCCGAGCCGCATCCCCTTCAATGCTAAGAAGGCGGAGAAGACCTACCTGCTGCAGGCCGATATGCCTGAGGGCATGCAGACCTTCCTATGCGGCGCCGTGTCTATGGGGAATCCCCACTGTGTGCTCGAGGTCGATGACGTGGTCAACGCCGAGGTCGAGCAGATAGGCGCCCTGCTCACTAAGCATGAACGCTTCCCCAAGGGGGTGAATGTAGGTTTCATGCAGGTGGTCGATGCAAACCATATTAAACTTAGAGTGTATGAACGCGGCGCGGCCGAGACCTTGGCCTGTGGCAGCGGCGCCTGTGCGGCCGTGGTCGTGGGCCAACTGCAAGGCAAGCTTGCCAGACGCGTGCGGGTCGACCTTCCCGGTGGTAGCCTAACCATTAATTGGGAAGGCGAGGGTAAGCCCCTATGGATGACGGGGCCTGCTGAACATGTATACGATGGACAGATACAGCAATGAATGATGCGATGAACAAAAAAGCCGAGTTGCCCTTCGATGAAGTCTTGATCCGCGAGTATCTGCTCGACAATCCCGACTTCTTCGCCCGCTACCCCGAGCTGTTGTTGGCGATGCGTATCCCCCATGAGCAGCGCGGCGCAGTATCCTTGGTGGAACGTCGTCAGGAGATGCTCAGAGCCAGGGTGACCCAGCTGGAGGAGGAGATCACCTCCTTGCTGGCCATGGCCTCGCGTAACGAACAGATCTATATGTTCAATACCGCCTTGTCGCTCAAGCTGTTGCAGGCAGAGGATCTCGGTGACTTGCGGCAGATACTGTCGAGCGAGTTGCAGAAACAATTTCAGTTTACCCATGTCCGTTTGATCACTGTCCATGATATCGACAGCGAACTGTCGAACATCTGGAGCGAACGCCTGAAGCAGGGCTACTACTTCGGCCGTCTTACCCAGAATGAATCTAAGCGCCTGTTTGGCTGTGAGGTGGGCTCGGTGGCGCTATCTCGCCTGTCACAGCAGTGTGGCCAGGTGATCTTTGCCATCGCCAGCCAAGACCCTATGCATTTCCATCCTGAAATGGATAACCTCTTGCTGGATCAGCTAAAACAGTTACTCGACCACCTGCTGCCTAAGTTGTGAGGCCGTGATGTCTGACGACTGGGTGCAGGAATTTGTCTCATATCTGGTCAGTGAGCGGCAGCTCTCTCCCCATACGGTCAGAAACTATCGCTTCGAGCTCGAGCGGGTCGGCGAACTCCTCCCTGAGAATTTTATCTGGGCAGAGGTCAGCGACGAACAGCTGCAAGCCGTACTCAATAAACTGCACCGCAAGGGGCTGGGGCCTCGCTCCATCGCCCTGACGCTGTCGGCCTTAAAGCAGTTTTGTTATTATCTGCTGCAAGAGGGCTATATCAAAAAAGATCCCTGCCTCAACCTCAGCGCGCCCAAACAGCAAAAGCCTCTGCCTAAGAATATGGATCTCGACTCCGTGACCCACCTTCTGTCAATCGAAGGGGACGACCCGCTAGCGCTGAGAGATAAGGCGATCATGGAGCTGTTCTACTCTTCGGGCCTGCGTCTGGCTGAGCTGGCGGCCCTGGATACCCGAGACATCGCCAGTGGCGAGCATCAGGTCAAGGTCATGGGTAAGGGCAGCAAGGAGCGTATCGTTCCCATTGGCCGCATGGCACTGAGTGCCATCGACGACTGGCTAAAGGTGCGAGCAAGCCTGCCCTGTGAGGACGATGCCCTGTTTGTCACAGCAAAGGGCAAGCGCCTTGCCCACAGGAGCATACAGGCCAGGCTAAACAAGTGGGGCCAGCAGCAGGGGTTAAATGCCCGGGTGCATCCCCATAAGCTGCGCCACTCCTTTGCAACCCATATGCTGGAATCCAGCGCCGATCTCAGGGCGGTGCAGGAACTGCTGGGTCACGCCAACTTGTCTACCACTCAGGTATACACTAGCCTGGATTTTCAACATCTAGCCAAAGTCTACGACGGCGCTCATCCCAGGGCGAAGAAGCGAGGTGGTAATGGTTAGTGTGGCGATAGGTCTGCGACCCTTTAAGGCGATCAGTTTCGATCTGGATGATACCCTGTATGACAACCGGCCCATCATCATGGCCGCCGAGCAGCGCCTGCTAAGCTATCTGGCTGAATGTCATCCATTGACCCAAGATTGGAGCCTGGATGATTGGCAGGCATTGAAGCGCAGTCTGATAAGACAGTGCCCAAGTCTGGCCCACGACACCTCAGCCGCGCGCCTGGTGACCCTGGAGCAGGGGCTGATAACCTTAGGTTACGCCAAGACGACGGCCTGTGAGGCAGCGCAGCAGGCCCTGACTTACTTTGTCGAGCAGCGCTCCGACTTTAGCGTCGCGCCCGAGGTGATCGCCAAGCTCGCTCGCCTGGCACAGCACTATCCCTTGGTTGGCATCACCAACGGCAATGTCGATGCCCAGCGGATTGGACTGGGTGAGGTGCTGGAGTTCGTCCTGCATCCCGGCAATGGCACACGAATGAAACCCTACCCAGATATGTTCTATCAGGCCTGCCAACGGCTGGATATCGGCTGTCATGAGCTCTTGCACCTTGGCGACAGCTTTAAGGCCGATGTACAGGGGGCTCGTCGCGCGGGTTGCCAGGCCGCCTGGCTGAATCCGGCCTTCGATAGAGAGCCAAGTGAGCCTGGTTTGGGCTGTTTGCCTCATATTACCTGTACAGATCTTGACGATCTGCTAGCCCTTATCGACTAGGCTCGTCAGTCACTTATTTGTACTTTTCGGCTAACCATCACAGTCAGTTAACCTTAATTCCTCTATTGTCGGTGCTCATATTTCAAGGATAGAGAGGATATATGCGCACAAGGTTACTTCCCCTTTTGCTGTTGGCGTGGACGACGCCTGTATTTGCCCATGGGATCACCCATGGTGCGGGCTTCATGACCGGCTTTAATCATCCGGTGCTTGGTTTCGATCACCTGCTGGCCATGCTGAGTGTGGGCCTGTTGAGTACCCAGTTGGGTGGTCGGGCGATCTGGACGGTACCGCTGGCCTTTATGGCCTTCATGTTAGTCGGGGGCATCCTTGGCCTTTACGGTGTGGCTTTGCCCTGGGTTGAGCTGGGGATCGCCCTGTCTGTGTTGCTGCTTGGTCTGGCCATCGCCTTGGGCAGACATATTCCGTTGCTGCTCGCCATGGGGTTTGTGGGGCTGTTTGCTATCTTTCATGGTCATGCCCACGGCGCCGAGATGCCGGCCTTAGCCAGCCCGGTGCTCTATGCGCTTGGTTTCCTTACGGGAACCGCTGTGATCCATCTGCTCGGTGTGGCGCTTGGCATCATAATGCAGCAGCTGAGCCGTAAGCTGCCGCTGCTGCGTCTCAGTGGCGGCGTGATCGCCTTGGTCGGTGGTTATCTGATTATCGGCGTCTAGGGCACCGATTGGATAGGGGCGCTGATTGCCGCGCCCCTTCTCTTGCTAAGTGATAGATAACTAAGCTTTAAATAGCTAATTGTTAAATAGCTATGTTTTAAATAGCTATGTTTTAGATCGCTAGGGTCTTAGGGAAGAGGATGTTGTTCTCGATATGTATGTGCTGCTGCAGATCGGCGACAAACTCCTTCAGGGTAGCGTAGCAGATGCGCCAGGTGGTACAGGCTTGGGCCGGCGGCGTGAAGTTGTTGGTGAGGGCCCTCAGGCGCTCGACAATCTCGCTGGCCTCATCGTGTTCATGTTCCATGGCGTTGATGGGGTTGCCTATGTGACCGAAACAGCCGCTCACCTGTTCGCCCGCTGCCATGGCGCGGATGGCGGGGAAGAGGATCTGTTCCTCCTTCATCAGGTGGGGCATGAGATCTTCTATCAGGGCACGCACCCAGCCGGCAAAGGGTTTTATCTCGTCATAATGCTCGCCGTGGGCGCGCACCATCTTCTGGCTATATTCGATAAGCAGTGGCGCCTTCTCACGCACATAGTCGTGGTGCGTCGCCTCAATGTAGTCGATCAGCTCGCCTAAGGGTAACTGATTCAGGCTATCCTCTTGCATCCCTTCTGCCTTCACGGCCTGCAGCGCCGCCTCTACCTCCACCAGGGCGATGCCCGCCCGATCACAGGCCTTTGCCAGGGTGCGCTTGCCGCCGCAGCAGAAATCGATACCAAATTGGCTGAAGACGTGGGCGCGTCGAAAGTCGCCGGCCACTAGGCTGCCAACTGTCTCTTCGGCAAATTCTGAGGCCAGTGGGGACTGTGTAGATAAAGACATGGTGACTCCAATTTAAAAGCTGTATTTTATAAGTGTGTTTAGATGGTAGAGAGGTTACCGGGTAAATTCAACGTAAACTTGAGTGTTTTACTCGGGATTATTGATTTAGTTGAGGCAGATCATGATTTACGTGTTAAGCCGTGGGCCTAAGGTGAGGGATTGATTGCAGAGTTGTGTGACGGAGCGGGGAATGAAGCGGCTTAAAGCAAAACGGGCTCACCATCGCTGGCGAGCCCGTTCAATACAGCTGACTAAGACAGTCTTAGTTCATGCCATACTTCTTTAATTTCTTACGCAGAGTACCACGGTTGATGCCTAGCATGTTGGCCGCGCGAGTCTGGTTACCACGAGTGTGTTGCATGATGATATCTAGTAGAGGTGCTTCAACTTCACATAACACCATTTCATAAACTTCTTCGGCTTCCTGGCCGTCCATTTGAGCGAAAAAGTTAGTTACTGCGCGCTTCACTGCGTCACGAAGTAACTGAGGCTTGATAGTGCCGTTAGCGGTTTCGATTTTGCCTACGGTAAGCTGATGAGCTTCTGGTTGAGTTGTCTGATCAAACATTCGTATTCTGCTCTTTATTAATTCTTTACTAATTCATCAAAATAACGCTCCAACATGGAACGTTGTTCTTCAACAGTTTCCAGCCGATTGAAGTCGGCTCTGAAAGATCTCTGCGCTTCTTGGTCCAGATACCATCCAACATGCTTTCTGGCGATACGTAACCCTTTGTATTCGCCATATAATGCATATAAATTCTTGAGGTGTTCCAGCATCACTTGACGCTTTTCGTCCACTTCAATGGGCGCTAGCTTATTACCTGTTTCCAAGTAATGTTGGATCTCTCTGAATAGCCAAGGCCGTCCTTGAGCGCCTCTTCCTATCATCACGGCATCTGCGCCCGTGTAGTCCAGCACGTAACGTGCCTTCTCCGGGGTACAGATATCGCCATTTGCGACAACTGGAATAGAGACATTCTGTTTAATCGCACGAATCGTGTCGTACTCGGCGTCGCCTTTGTACATGCATTGTCGCGTACGGCCATGGACCGCGAGCGAGGCAATGCCACAATCTTGCGCAATTTGAGCTATGTGAACGCCATTTCGGTGTTCGGGTGCCCATCCGGTGCGAATCTTCAGGGTGACAGGTACATCCACAGCGGCAACGACAGCCTGTAAAATTGCTTTTACCAGCTCTGGTTGCTGCAGTAGGGCCGAACCTGCCAACTTCTTATTCACTTTTTTTGCAGGACACCCCATGTTGATATCGATGATCTGTGCGCCCTGTTGTACGTTAACAAGGGCGGCATGGGCCATCATATCGGGGTCGGCACCTGCAATTTGTACTGAGCGAATCCCATCTTCACCAGCGTGTGCCATGCGCTGTCGGCTCTTGTCCGTGTCCCAGACCTCGGGATTGGACGAAAGCATCTCTGATACGGCCAGGGCGGCACCGTAGCGTAAACAGAGATTTCGGAAGGGTTGGTCGGTGACTCCTGCCATAGGAGCCACGATCAGCTGATTCTTCAGTTGATAGGGTCCAATCTGCATTAATCATCACACCTTGCGCTTCAAAGGGGCGCTATAGTACGCCTTTTTCAAGCCTGTGAAAAGGTCAATAAATGACCTGAGAGCAACTTTTTTGCTTGACTTTTGCGAGGTGAGAAGTCTGTGGCGGCCTTGCGGCCGCTGGCTTTTACCCCTATTTGCGTCTGCCTGTCAAGCGGCTCCAATCCTCTTTGTGAACTGGTGCGTCCATGTCAAACCACTGGGCATAATGCTGGCTGATCTCGTCGGCCTGTTCCTTTAGTAAGCCAGAGAGTGCCAGCAGGCCACCGGGCTGAACTTTCTCGGCGATCAGCGGTGCCAGTTCGCGTAGCGGTCCGGCAAGAATGTTGGCCACCAGAACCTCTGCCTTAAGATCGGCAGGCTGGTCCTCTGGCAGATAGAGGTCGAGCTTGTCGGCCACCTGGTTGCGCTCGGCGTTGGCCTTAGAGGCCTCGATCGCTTGGTAGTCGATGTCGATACCTGTGACCTTGGCGGCGCCTAACTTGAGCGCGGCGACCGCGAGAATGCCTGAGCCGCAGCCAAAATCGATCGCTTCTTTACCTTGTAAATCCAGGCCGTCTAACCATTCCAGGCACAGGGCGGTAGTAGGGTGGGTGCCGGTGCCGAACGCCAGGCCGGGATCCAGCATGACGTTGACTGCTTCTGGGTCGGGCACTTCGCGCCAGCTTGGGCAGATCCACAGGCGACGACCAAATTGGATCGGGTGGAAGTTGTCCATCCACTCTCTTTCCCAGTCCTTGTCTTCGACCTGCTCAATCTTATGGCTAAAGTCGGCGCCTAAATAAGGTTGCAACTTGAGCATCTCTACCACGGGCGCCAGATCATAGTCGGCCTCGAACAGGGCGGTGATTACTGTGTGGCTCCAGAGCGGGGTCTCACCCAGGTTAGGCTCGTAGATTGGGGTGTCTTTACCATCTTCATAGGTGATCGACAGCGAACCCAGCTCCATCAGCATGTCGCTGAGTTGCTCGGCGTGTTGGTTATCTGTGTCTATCTTTAACTGGATCCAGGCCATGGGATCTTCTCTCTAAGGTCAATATAAGGTCAATAATGGCCCTATTGTAAACCAAGCCTAAGGCAAAGGCCGAGGAATCTGTGCCGAAACTGAGATTTGTGGGATTTAGCATCTAAATTCAATCGGTTATTTTGACTTGCTTGTGACTGATTGTGTTGTTTGAAATAAGTGTTTAAATTACTGATTATTATTGGTTAATTGGTTTTACCTTTGTTTCGTTATGGGCGGATTGTTTGTGATCGACGTCAAATGTTCCACCTTAGCAGGGTGAGGTGTCTCACGCTTTTCAGCTGTTCGTATAGGCAGCTAAAAACTTGTTGGTATGGTGTAGATCCCGACACTAGGCGCAGAAAGATCATGAAGGTTAACAGCTTGCAGTACCAACACACACATTACGCTGCTTTGGGTAGTCCCTGGTCAGCAAAGGCTGACAGAATACAGAGTGCCACCGGCATCTTATTGGGATGTTTTTTGCTGGCGCATCTGCACTTCGAGTCGAGCATTCTCTTCGGTAAAGAGACCTTCTATCACGTGGTGCAGTTCCTCGAAGGCGGCATGTTCAGCAGCACGGGCCATGGCATGCCGATAGTGACCAAGGTGTTCTCTATTTTTATCATGCTGGTTGTGATGCTGCATGCGGCGGTGGCGCTGCGTCGCTTCCCGGCCCAGCTGGGGCAATGGCGCGCGCTGCGTAATCACATGCAGGGGATCAAGCATAAAGACAGCCACGCCTGGTTCTGGCAGCTGGTAACAGGTTTCATCCTGTTTTTCCTGGCGCCGGTACACATCTTTACCATGATAACCAACCCGGAGATCGGCCCCCATCTATCGGCCGAGCGTGTCTATCACGCCAACGCCTGGTTGCTCTACGCTCTGTTGCTGCCCGCCGTGGTGGTGCACGCCATGATAGGTCTCTACCGTGTGGCGGTGAAGTGGGGACTAATCTGTCACCGTAAGGGGCTGAGAAAGGCGATCAAGGTGTTGATCATCTATCTGATGACCCTGGGCATCTTGAGCCTCATCTCGTACATCATGATAGGCCGATCACTCGTCTTGCCAATTACGCCATTTGTGCCATAACTGTGTAGGCGCGGGGTAGATTAGCAAATTATAAAATATCGGATTGTGTTTTGATCTATCTCACGGTTTCAGTAGGGTTTGTGAGCGACATTAAGGCTAGCTGTTTTTAAATCTGTTTGTCTCGCACTTTTCCCACTTTTCACAGGAGTGCCTATGTCGCTGGCGAAAAAAAATAATAATGTAAGCGGTTGGCTCGATATGAGCCAGAGTGTCTCTGGTGTCATCTTGGCGTTGTTCCTCTGGACACATCTGGTGTTGGTTTCCTCAATCCTGTTGGGGGCCGATGCCATGACATTTGTGGCGCGCACCATGGAGCTGAGTTTCCTCAGCGCCGATGGTCATGGTTATCCCTGGGTGGTGTCGGGTATCGCCATCATAGTGGCGCTACTGGCGTTGATCCATGTGTTGGTTGCCGTGCATAAGATGCCGCTGAATCTGCAACAGCAGCGGGCGCTGCGTCAGCAGATGAGCGTGATCCACCATGACGACACCAAGCTGTGGGTATGGCAGGCGATCACCGGCGTGGGGATCTTTCTGCTGCTGCCTGTGCATCTTTGGTTGATTGGCAGCGCGCCGGAAACCATAGGCCCTGTGGGCAGCGCAGACCGTATCTGGAACCAAGGGGTCTGGATGGTCTATCTGCCGCTGCTTCTGTGTGTAGAACTGCATGCCGCTATCGGCATCTATCGCGTGGCCATCAAGTGGGGCGCCAAGCGCGCCATCGACGCCCGCGCCCGAATTAAAAAAATAAAAACCATAGTGAGTGTGGTGTTTGTGGTGATAGGTCTGGCCTCTCTGCTTGCCTTCCTGCCCTACGCCAGCTAACCCATTAGACGCTAATTTGATCTCTTATCCCTCGTAAGGAGCAAGTGTGAAACTGATATATACCGATTCTTTAGTCGTGGGCGCCGGACTGGCGGGACTAAGGGTCGCCATCGCCTCGAAGGAACGCGGCCTGGATACCCTGGTGCTGTCACTGATCCCCGCCAAGCGTTCCCATTCAGCTGCTGCCCAGGGCGGCATGCAGGCCAGCCTGGGAAATACCGTTAAGGGCATGGGAGACGATGAAGACGTACATTTCCAAGATACGGTAAAGGGATCGGACTGGGGCTGTGATCAGGAAGTGGCGCGCATGTTTGCTCATTGTGCCCCGAAGGCGGTGCGTGAGCTGGCGAACTGGGGCGTGCCTTGGACGCGGGTCACCAAGGGGCCTCGCCAGGTGGTGGTGAATGCCGAGAAGGTCACCATCGAAGAGGCCGAGGAGGCCCATGGCCTGATCAACGCCCGCGACTTTGGCGGCACCAAGAAGTGGCGCACCTGCTATACCGCAGACGGCACCGGCCACTCACTGCTCTATGCCGTAGACAACAAGGCGATCTCTCTGGATATTCCGGTACACGAAAGGGTGGAGGCGCTGGCGCTGATCCACGATGGCAAGCGTTGCCATGGGGTGGTGGCCAGATGTCTGATCACGGGTGAGCTGCGCGCCTATGTGGCCAAGTCCACCACTATCGCCACCGGCGGCTATGGCCGTATCTATGAGGTCTCCACCAATGCGATCATCTGCGAGGGGATAGGCCAAGCGTTGGCGCTGGAAACCGGCGTGGCGACCCTGGGTAACATGGAGGCGGTGCAGTTCCACCCGACGGCCATCGTGCCTGTGGGGATTCTGACTACCGAAGGCTGCCGCGGTGATGGCGGCCTGCTCAGAGACAAAGATGGCCACCGTTTCATGCCCGACTATGAACCGGAGAAGAAGGAGCTGGCCTCGCGGGACGTAGTATCGCGCCGCATGACTGAACATATGCGTAAAGGTAAGGGGGTTGATAGCCCCTATGGTCCACACCTATGGCTCGATATCACCCTGCTTGGCCGCAAACACGTGGAGACCAACCTGCGCGAAGTCAAAGAGATCTGTGAGAACTTCCTCGGCATAGATCCCGCCGAAGATTGGATTCCTGTGCGTCCGACCCAGCACTACTCCATGGGCGGCATACGCACCGACGCCAAGGGGCAGAGTCCACAGCTAAAGGGTCTGTTCAGTGTGGGTGAGGCGGCTTGTTGGGACATGCATGGCTTTAACCGCCTGGGGGGCAACTCGCTGGCAGAGACAGTGGTGGGCGGCATGATCATCGGCAAGTATGTGGCCGACTTCTGCGAAGAGAACACCCTGGAAATCGACACCTCGCTGGCCGAGCGCTTCGTGGCTCAGGTACGAGATGAGATAGATGGCTTGGTGGAGGGGCAGGGCAGTGAGTCTGCCTATGAGCTTAAGCGCGAGATGCAGCGCATCATGATGGACTATGTGGGCATCTTCCGTAATGGCCCAGAGCTGACCAAGGCGGTCGAGGAGTTAGAGGCTCTGCTGATCCGCTCGCGTAACTTGGGCCTCAAGTGCAAGAAGCGCCATGCCAACCCAGAGCTGGTGGAGGCATTGAGAGTCAAGCGCATGCTTAAGGTGGCGTTAACGGTTGCCTGCGGCGCCGAGGCGCGCACCGAGAGCCGCGGTGCCCACGCCCGTGAAGATTATCCACAGCGTAACGATAAAGAGTGGCTCAACCGCACGCTCTCCTCTTGGCCGAGCAGTGACGCCACCCGTCCTCAGCTGGATTACGAACAGCTGGATGTGATGAAGATGGAGCTGCCACCCGGCTATCGTGGCTATGGCATCAACAACGCCATCGCCCATCCGGACACAGAGAAGCGTGAGAAACAGATCGTCGAGATCTTGAGTAACCTGGGCGAAGATGCCGATCGCCATGAGCGCCAGCACGCGCTGATGCCGTTCGAGGTGCCGGAATCCCTTAGAGAGAAGAATGAGCGTTTGCATGATAAGCCGCTCGGAAACAGACAGCAGCTTGGAGAAGAAAGCAAATGAGTCAGGGTCGTACATTAACCTTTAATATCTTCCGTTATGATCCTCAGATGCCGGACGATAAGCCCAAGATGGTCAAGTATCAGCTGGAAGAGGCGCCAGGTATGACGGTGTTTATCGCGCTGAATATGCTGCGTGAGCAGCAGGATCCGTCACTGCAGTTCGATTTTGTCTGCCGCGCCGGGATCTGCGGTAGCTGCGCCATGGTGATCAACGGTTATCCCACCTTGGCCTGTCGTACCCTGACCAGCAAGTATCCTAAGGGGGAGATCACCCTGATGCCGCTGCCGGGTTTCGAGCTGATCGGCGACCTGTCAGTCAACACGGGTAAGTTTATGCGCGAGCTGGCAGAGCGTCTCAAACTGTGGCTGCATCCGAGAAACGACGAGGCGGACATTCACCGCATCGAGGCCCCCATGGATCCCGAGGAGGCCGCCAGGCTCTACGAGCTGGAGCGCTGCGTCGAATGTGGTGTGTGTGTCTCGGCCTGTGCCACTAAGCAGATGCGCGACACCTTCGTCGGCGCCGTCGGCATGATGAAGATCGCCCGCTTCGAGCTCGACAGCCGAGATGCCCGTAGCGTGGAAGACTTCTATCACGTGATAGGCAATCAGGATGGGGTATTCGGTTGCATGACCCTGCTGGGCTGTCAGGACAACTGTCCTAAAGACCTGCCGCATATGCAGCAGATCGCCTATCTCAGACGTAAGATGGCGACCGCCTTGGTATAAGCCCTAAGTTGTTTGTGCACACCTTTGAAAGCCTGCTCGAGCAGGCTTTTTTATTGGCACCAAATCCACCACTTGGCTTACTTTTATCAAAAATATTTTGATAAAAGTAAGCTTTTTAGCCAGTCTATGCTTAATAGAAGTTTACTTAGGGAGAGTGCCGAACGCGGCGGGGAAACAGGCGATGCAGGTTAATGATCTATTGTTATTTGTGCGGGTGGCCGATTGCGGCAGCCTGAGCGGTGCGGCGGTGGAGCTGGAGATCTCCGCGGCGGTGGCCAGCGCCAGCCTGAAGCGGCTGGAGAAGGAGCTGGATACCGTGCTCTTCATCCGCAGCACCCGCAGCCTGAGGCTGACCGACGCCGGCGAGCGTTACCTCAGCTATTGTCGCCGGGCATTGGAGGACTTGCGTCTCGGCGAACAGGCGCTGGCCTGCGCCAAGTCGCAGATAGCCGGCAAGCTGAGTGTGGCCCTGCCGTCCGATGCCGGGCGCAACTATATTCTGCCCTGGCTGGATCATCTGATGGACGAATATCCCAGGTTACAGTTGAGGCTGCATCTCGCCGACAGCCTGACCAACTTCTATCACGACAAGATAGATGTGGCTCTGCGTAGCGGTACCCCAAAGGATTCCAGCCTGGTGGCCTTTAAGATCTGCTCGGCCCAGCGCATCCTGTGCGCCTCGCCCGAGTATATAGCTGCCCATGGTCGCCCCGAGACCCTGAGCGATCTGGAGAAGCATAACTGCTTGTTCTTCATGTTAGATGAGAAGACCCACGACCAATGGTGTTTCTATCGAGATGGTCAGAGTCACAGGGTGAGGGTGTCGGGCAATCGCACCTGTAACGACGCCGAAGTCGCCCGCAAATGGGCACTTGCGGGGAAGGGGATCGTCTATAAGTCATCTTTGGATCTGGCGGACGACCTGGCCAGTGGCGCCTTGGTGCCGCTGCTGACCCAGTACAGCGGCGAGAGCGCCGATCTCTATCTTGTGTGTCCCGGGCGGCAACATGTGACGCCTCTGGTGCTGACCCTGAGGGAGCATCTGCGCCAGCGCTGCCAGCAGCGCGCCAAGCGCCTCGCCACGGCTTTTACTCAGCAGGCATAAAAAAAGCCGCATCTTTGCGGCTTTTTATCGATAACGTTTTAAGACTAATATTGGGACTTAATTTAGGACTTAGCGCGTTTCATCGCGGTGAAGAACTCTTCGTTGGTCTTGGTCATGGCCAGCTTGTCGATGAGGAACTCCATGCCGCTGACTTCGTCCATAGGATTGAGGATCTTACGCAGGATCCACATCTTCTGTAGCTCGTCCGGTGTGGTCAGCTTCTCTTCGCGACGGGTACCCGAGCGGTTGAAGTCGATAGCTGGGAAGACACGCTTCTCGGCGGCCTTACGAGACAGGTGAAGTTCCTGGTTACCCGTACCCTTAAATTCTTCGTAGATCACTTCATCCATCTTAGAGCCTGTATCGACCAGCGCGGTGGCGATAATGGTCAGGCTGCCGCCATGTTCGATGTTACGAGCGGCGCCGAAGAAGCGCTTAGGACGGTGCAATGCGTTGGCGTCCACACCACCGGTAAGTACCTTACCTGATGAAGGGATCACTGTGTTGTAGGCGCGTGCCAGACGGGTGATAGAGTCGAGCAGGATCACTACGTCTTTCTTATGTTCAACCAGACGCTTAGCCTTCTCGATAACCATCTCGGCTACCTGTACGTGACGGCTGGCTGGCTCGTCGAAGGTAGAGGCGACCACTTCACCCTTCACCAGGCGTTGCATCTCGGTTACTTCTTCTGGACGTTCGTCTATCAGCAGTACCATGAGCACAACTTCTGGGTTGTTGTAGGTGATGCTCTGGGCGATGTTTTGCAGCAGCAAGGTTTTACCTGCCTTCGGCGGCGCCACGATCAGACCACGTTGGCCCTTACCGATTGGCGAGCAGAGGTCGAGAATACGGGCGGTAATATCTTCGGTTGAACCGTTACCACGTTCCATTCGGATACGTTCTTCTGCATGAAGTGGGGTTAAGTTTTCGAAGAGGATCTTGCTGCGGGAGTTTTCGGGTTTGTCGAAGTTGACTTCACTGACTTTCAGTAGCGCGAAATAACGTTCACCTTCTTTCGGGGGGCGGATTTTACCAAAAATGGTATCACCGGTGCGCATGTTAAAGCGGCGAATTTGACTCGGTGAAACATAGATATCGTCTGGACCTGCCAGGTAAGAACCGTCTGCGCTACGAAGGAAACCAAAACCATCTTGCAGGATTTCGAGTACCCCGCCACCGAAAATATCTTCACCGCTTTTGGCGTGGGCTTTAAGGATTGCGAAAATAATGTCCTGCTTGCGGGCTCGGGCCATGTTCTCGATTTTCATATCCTGAGCCAAAATGACTAGGTCTGAAATCGACTTCTCTTTTAATTCTGATAAATTCATCGTGGTGGGTCTTGTATATTGCGAGACAAAGCTATTTTGGGACTAATAGCATAAAGTTGTTTGGATATTAATCGAAATAGCGAGGTGTGGTTAATGAGAAAGTTTCTGGTTATTAAAGTAGCACTATAGGAGCAGGGCGTCTAGAAATTTAGCGACCCTCGACACAATTACTTGACCAAGCTGTGTCGAGAATCACTTTCTATGACAAAAATGTCATAGGGATCGAAGCATTATAGTTGTGCGTCGATGAACTCTTTAAGTTGAGTCTTAGAAAGGGCGCCTACTTTAGTGTCGGCTAGCTCACCATTCTTGAAGATAAGCAGTGTTGGAATGCCACGTACGCCATACTTAGCCGGAGAGGCGTTGTTTTGATCTACGTTTAGCTTAGCGATAGTTACCTTGCCGGCATATTCGTCTGCAACGTCATCCAGGATTGGGGCGATCATTTTACAAGGGCCGCACCATTCTGCCCAGAAATCAACGAGGACTGGCAGATCTGATTTTAAAACGTCGTTTTCAAAGCTGTCGTCGCTTAGGGTAATAATTTTATCGCTCATGATGTTCTCCAGTTAGGGTGCCATTGCTGGTTTGTTAATGGCTTAAGCTGTATATTGGGTCTGAAATTCGCTTTTCAAGAGTTATTCGCGGCTTTCAACGGTCTTTTTTTATTAGCCGTTATTTCAAACGATCGAGTTCCTTATTGCAACCCTAACTGGTATGCTTGCGCTATGAGCGAAACACATTTAACGAATCAAAAGTTTGCCGACTTTTCTCTACATCCAGAGATACAACAGGCATTAGTCGAAAGCGGCTTTGAATATTGCACACCTATCCAGGCATTATCATTACCGATTTTACTCCAGCATAAAGATATCGCAGGCCAAGCACAGACGGGTACAGGTAAAACCCTGGCTTTTCTGGTCGCAACCTTCAATCATCTGCTAACCACCCCCATTCCCGACGGACGTCAACTCAATCAGCCCAGAGCCATAGTGATGGCACCGACCCGCGAACTGGCTATTCAGATCGCCAAGGATGCTGAGCTGTTGGCAAAACATACCGGCCTCAAGGTCGGTATTGTCTACGGCGGCGAGAGCTATGAAGTACAACGCAAGGTGTTGGACAAGGGCGTCGATATCCTGATTGGTACCACTGGCCGCATCATAGATTATGTGCGTCAGGGGGTGATCAACCTCAGCACCATACAGGCGGTAGTGTTGGACGAAGCCGACCGCATGTTCGATCTCGGTTTCATCAAAGATATTCGCTTCCTCTTTAGACGTATGCCAGACGCCAACGAGCGTTTGAATATGCTGTTCTCGGCGACCCTGTCGATGAAGGTGCAGGAGCTGGCCTACGATCATATGAATGATCCTGAGAAGGTCGAGATCGCGCCAAGTGAGAAGACGTCTAAAAACATCACCGAGGAGATCTTCTATCCTTCACAGGAAGAGAAGATGCGCTTGCTGCTTACTCTGATTGAGGAAGATTGGCCAGAAAAAGCTATCGTGTTCTCTAACACTAAGCACAGCTGCGAAAACCTTTGGGCTCACCTGGAGGGTGATGGTCACCGAGTTGGCCTGCTCACCGGCGATGTGCCGCAGAAGAAACGTATCCGTATTCTCGAGCAGTTTACCGAGGGTCAGCTGGATATTTTGGTCGCGACAGACGTGGCCGCGCGCGGTCTGCATATCTCAGACGTGTCTCACGTGTATAACTATGATCTGCCCGATGACTGTGAAGATTATGTCCACCGTATCGGTCGTACCGGACGTGCGGGTCAGAAAGGGGTCTCTATCAGTTTCGCTTGTGAAGAGTACGCCCTGAACCTGCCGGCTATTGAGAATTATATTCAACATAGCATTCCTGTGACTAACTACGACAGCGAAGCGTTGCTCGATGATATTCCGCCACCAGTGCGCATTCATCGCAAGCATTCGCCACGTCCTGCAGGCCGTTCGGGTGGTAGTAAGCCACAGGGTGGTCGTCCAGGTGCACGTCCAAGACGCCACGACAGGACCCGTAGACACAGTTAATGAAGCACTCTGGCGTCAGTCCCTTGTATGCGGCCATTACCTTAGGCTCGAATAGTTTCAATATGCTGGTGGCGCAAACCCGCGCCGGCAAGCCGACCGTAGTGGCCAAGTATAAGCGCAAGGTACGCCTTGCCGAGGGGATAGGCATTGATGGTGTGCTCTGCCCCGAGGTGTTCGAGCGCGGCCTGGATTGTCTGCAGATGTTCTCGCAGATGCTGGACCGCGAAGGGGTGAGTCGTGACAACATCGCCGTCATCGCCACGGCGACCCTGCGTAGTATCGGCAACGCAGATGCATTCTGCGAGGCTGCCTTACCTATCCTGGGACAACCCATAGAGATCATCTCTGGCCTGCGTGAGGCGGAGCTTATCTATCAGGGCATGGTCGCCACCACTCAAGGTGAGGGGCGACGCCTGGTGATCGATATCGGCGGCGCAAGTACCGAGTTCATCATAGGTGATGGCAATAAGGTGCTGCTTAAGACCAGCCTTCCCATGGGCTGTGTCACCTTCAAGGATAAATTCTTCAACAGCTTCCCATTTCAGCAACTGGATTTCGATGCGGCCCAGAGCCAGGTCGAGACCGCCCTGGGTGACTATCGCAGACAGCTGACCGATTATGGCTGGCACTGTGTGGTCGGCGCCTCGGGGACTGTGCAGTCCGTGGTGGAGCTACTCAACGATCGCGGCGTCTCCGCGACCATTACCCCGGCAGTGCTAGCCGATCTCAGGGGGGAGGTGCTGGCACAGACAGATGTGAGCCTGCGAGACATTCGCGGCCTGCATAGTGAGCGCGCGCCCACCTTCGCCGCAGGCTTAGCCATCTTATCTGCCCTGTTCAATCTGCTCGACATTCAGTCCCTCAATCTCTCCGGCGGCGCCCTGAGAGAAGGCGTGCTGCATCAACTTGCGCAGCGAGTCTTGGCCGCCTAGTTCTGCCTTTTATTGGCGATTGCCAACATTTAGATGCCCCCTTCAAGTTCGTAATTTCTCCCTTCTTACTAAACAATATCTAAATTATTTGAATAATTTCATTTGCTTATCTGCTTGACCTGCCTTTTCTCTTCTCCGCTTCTCTACATGAAGATCTTTTGTATATTGAAGATTGTATAAAATATGTCTTTTGTGTTATGTTTTTGTTGCGTTCAGGGGCAGTACCCATAAAACACCACATTCATCGCCCTGAACGTCAGCAAAATAATAAAGAGAAGGGAGATAAAACTTATGTCAGGAAGTAACGCTACTAGGCGTTTTGTCCCGAGGAAGACCTTGGCGGCAATCGCAGTTGGCTCGGCACTCATGCTGTCTGCGCCCGCCGCGATGGCGGCCGATGGTTTGGGCACAATTAAAGGGCACATTACGAGTTCTGTCGGCGCAGAAGTTAATAACGCCAAGGTGATCATTCGCCACGAGAGCAAGGGTATAGTCAAAGAGACCACCACAGGTGCCAACGGCAGCTTTTCACTGAAAGGCCTGCCCATAGGTAACTACACCATCACTATCGTCAAAGATGGTTTCTACCAGGTGCAAGAGCAACATGTTGCCGTGACCGTGGGTAATGCCTTGACCTTCGATGTAGCGCTGGATGCCCAGAACAACGAAGTTGAGCGTATCGCGGTAACAGGCGCCCGCATCAGTCGTGTCGATACCTCGAGCACCACTAACTCTCAGGTGATCTCTATCGAGGAGCTAAATCAGCTGCCGGTAGAGTTAGACTCCACCTCAATCGCATTGTTGAGCCCTGGCGCGGTCGCGGGCGATAACGGTTTCGGCGGTGTTGCCATCGCCGGTTCTTCGGTGGCCGAGAACGGCTACTACCTGAACGGTCTGAACATTACCGATCTGCGTAAGGGGATGGGCGATATCGATCTGCCTTGGGAAGCGATCTCGCAGACTGAGGTACAGACTGGCGGCGTATCGGCGGAATATGGTCGTTTCATCGGTGGTGTGGTCAACCTGGTGTCTAAGTCGGGTGACAACGAGTGGAAGTTCGGCGCCAAGGCCGAAGTCGCGCCGGATGCCCTGGCCGAACCTGTGCCGCTCATGAGAAACGACGGCAGCATAGAAACCGTGTCCGATGCCTATTGGCAGGAAACCGAGTATAACCTCTGGGCGTCTGGCGCCCTGATCGAAGACAAACTCTTCTTCTACGGCCTGTGGAACCCCTATGGTGAAGAGGCAACCGCCTATGGCGAGACTACGTTGCGCGATAAAGAGTGGGATACCAACCGCTGGTTTACCAAGGTGGACTGGTTTATCCATGAGGATCACTCTATCGGTGTGATGGCCTTCAGCAACGAAGGGGATTACGCCAGCACCCAGTATCGTCGCAATGACGACGGTAGCCGTGGCGACGCCATCGGCCTTACCGAAAGCACCTACGGTGGTATCGGCTGGAACGCCCAGTACACAGGTTATCTGACCGACGATATTACCCTGTCGGCCATGTACGGTGAGATCACTCAGTCGACCAAGGACAACTCGGGCACCCTAGATCAGTCCACCTATGAAGATTACCGCTCCGGCAGCTATCAGCGCCTGGGTGACTGGGTTGGCTATGGTTCGTCCGAGACAGAAGATAAGCGTATCACCTATCGTATCGATCTGGACTGGGTGATCGGCGACCATACCCTGCGCGCCGGTTATGATTATGAGCGTCTCGAGATTGCCGACTTCTACACCCCGCATGGCGACGGCTGGTATGAGTATTACACCGCCGGTGCCGATAATGCCTACGGCCTGGCCGAAGGCACAGAATATGCGGATCTGCGTATCTGGGGTAAGGCGAGTGAGACTGAAAACGTACACACCGCCCTGTATGTGTCAGACACCTGGATGGTGACAGATACGGTAACTGTGAACGCCGGCGTGCGTTACAGCGAGTTCAGTAACACGACCGGTTCTGGCGATAAGTATGTCGACCTGGATGGTCAGTTTGCGCCGCGTCTGGGCGTGACCTGGGATGTGATTGGCGATGGCTCGAGCAAGGTTTACGCCTCTTATGGTCGTTACTTCCAGCCGGTGTCGCCTAACACCAATCTGCGTATGGCTTCTGCGGCCTACGATTCGCATATCGTCAGCCATCTTAATGGCGTGAACGCCGACGGCTCGCCTATTCTGGGTGATGAGATCTCTCGCCGCGTGGTGGCCGACGGCACAGTGCCCGATGCCGACCAGCTGTTTAACAACAAGGCGGGGTCCATGTATTCGGACGAGTTTGCCCTGGGCTTCCAGCAGCAGCTTAACGATGACTGGGCCGTGGGCATTCGCGGTGTCTATCGTGACCTGAAGCAATCGATCGAAGACGTCTCCTTCAACTACGGGATGAACCAGTGGATCAAGGAAAACTATGATTCTTCCTGGTACGCCGGTAACGGTGAGACCAGCGCCGAAGATTACTTCGTCGGTGGTTGGT
This sequence comes from Shewanella halotolerans, assembly GCF_019457535.1. Classification (NCBI taxonomy): domain Bacteria; kingdom Pseudomonadati; phylum Pseudomonadota; class Gammaproteobacteria; order Alteromonadales; family Shewanellaceae; genus Shewanella; species Shewanella halotolerans. Next base: position 392,985 of record NZ_CP080417.1, read on the forward strand.
TCCCGACGCTGACCAACCCAGGCATAGGCACAGAGATCAACTATGATGTCGATGGCGATGGCATAAAAGAAACCGTAAACGTCACCGCAGATCAGATGGGCTTCCCTAAGGCGACTCGTACCTATAAGGCTGTTGAGCTGAGCTTTAGCGGTAACGTGACCGAAGACTTTACCCTCAACGGTTCCTATACCTGGTCTAAGAGTGAAGGTAACACAGAGGGTCTGGTGCGTTCGGATAACGAGCAGGCCGATCCGGGTTGGACCACCTCGTTCGACTATCCTGAGTTGATGGATAACGGCGAGGGCTACCTGCCTAACGACAGACGCCACAACTTCAAGCTCTATGGTGTGTATCACATCACGGATGACTTGAGTGTCGGTTTCAACTCTTATCTGCAATCGGGTCGTCCGATCAATGCCTTCGGCTTGCATCCGGCGGATCAGGGTTACTGTGTGAAGGCGATCGCCATCGACGGTACCTGTTATGGTCGTGACTGGTACGGCGCTTCCTCTTTCTACGCCAATGGCGAGGCGGCACCGCGTGGCAGCATGGGACGTACAGACTGGGTCTACAACATAGATCTGAACCTGTCCTACACCATGGACTTCGACACGGCGGGACGCCTGAACTTCAAGTTGAACGTGTACAACCTGTTTAACTTCGACGGTATCACGGGTGTGGATGAGCAGTATGAGCTAGACAGTGGCGATAAGAACATTCGCTACGGCTATGCCGACAGCTTCCAGACGCCAAGATATGTTCGTGCGTCGGTACGCTACGACTTTTAATCTTTAGTCAGATCAAAAAAGGCCGCAATTGCGGCCTTTTTTATTGATGCGGGTTTAGTCGAGGATCTTCGCCAGATCCACCTCGAGTGAGGTTTCTGGACGCTCGACGATACGACCTATCTCCTTGCCATCCTGCTTCACGATGAAGGTTGGGATGCGGGTAAAGTCATACTTGGCAGCTAGGCCTTCTGGGTCGAGTTTCTTACGATCCACCCCTATGTAGGTCACCTTGATGTTGGCGTTGTTGGCCGCTTCCATGATGCGGATGAAGCGCGGCGTCTCACGGTGACAATCTGGGCACCAGGTACCTATGATGACGACTATCTCGGTCGGTGTCTGCAGCTTCTTGATTGGCGCGATGGCGGCCTCGTCTACCTGGTAGCTCTTATAGCCCTGGGTGAAATCATCAAGCTCTGTGACTAAGGTTTGGGCTTGTACTTCGCCGGTCAGTATCACTTCCTGTTTCTCCTCACTGCAAGTGGCGATAAAGCCTTCCTGCTTTTCATCGAATGCACAGCCATTATTTGCCAGTGCCTGAGTGCTAAAGAACAGCGCTGTGGTGGCAAGTAATGCTTTAATATTATTGGTCATAAATAGTACCTCAGGCCCGTAGACAAAAACCAGAATTGAGAATTCATTTCATTCTGATGCTATTCAATCATCTAAGTTGCACCGAGAGTAGCGCGAATGCGGCGAGCTGTTAACTGGATCACGCCATGGTCGATAGCTTAGCGCAGGGCTTCACACATTTGTCGCTAAATTGCAGAAATTTCCTGCGCTCGGCAACAAGGTGTTAACCCTGCGAGCCGCCTATTGCTGATTAGGCGGCGACCAGCTTGGCCAGATCGGCCGGGCGATAGTAGACAGACTTGAGCACCTTGCCCTGACGCACCACCTTACCGGCCATCTCCACATCCTTGGCGCACTTGGCGATGATGAAGTCGCCCTTGCGGCTGCCGACGATCTCAACGCCCTGCTTGGCATAGTGGGCTATGGTTTCTTCCAGTTCCTGCTCGTTGCGACACACCTTGCTCATGTTGCTCGAATGCACCTCGTCCCAGCAGCGGACGAAGTCGATGTCGCGGTTCTTGGCGACATGCAGGAGTAGGTCGATCACATAGCTGATCTCCAAGCGGTCACTCATCTGCGTGGCGCCGAGATGCACCAGGCGGCCCATGAGTACATAGACAGAATCGACAATAGCATCGGCCTGCTCGACGCGGCTATCGGCCTCGGCCAGCTCGGTCAACTCCTCAATGGCGAGTGAGGTGTGCAGGGTATCGGCCTGCTCATCCAGGCTGGACTCATCTTCGATAGGCAGATCGAAGGTGGAGCGGAACTGGTGGATGTCGCGGTAGAGGTGGTCGTAAAGGGGCTGATCGAGTGCGGTCAGTTTCATCTGTGTGCCTTATGGGTCTTGAATGTCTATATGCGTGCCGGCAATTTTAATTTAACCGGTCGCTAATTGAAAGTTAGCTCCCTTGTACCGGCTGTGTTAGCGGCATACGACCGCGAGAATAGTGGATTGGCTGCTGTCTGGGTGACTTTTTTCCTGTGGTGCAAGCCAGGGATATATGTGGATATCCTGCATAACCAGTCTCAAAAAGCCGCTCTTGGTGAATTTGTACGCTTAATGGGACATAAGCCCTATGGTCTCATGGCGTCGATATGCCCGCCCGGTCTGGACTGGATTGTTAAAAATGTGTAACTATGTTTGACCCGTCTGGCGATGAAACGGCCCATTCATAGTTCAAATGGCTGGTTTGATCGCCGGGGAGAAGAATAGGAAACCCCATAATTATAATAAGGATTACCCATGACCTCTCATCAGCAGTCGCCAGAACAGCCTGGCAGAGATTCGAGTCCCGCGTCCGCTAAACGCCACAAGCAGCCGACGCTACTAGATGCCCTGATCCCCATTATCGCCCTGGTCTGTATGTTAACGGCCTCTGTGTATCTCTTCTCGTCCGACAGCTCCTATGGCGCCAACCAGATCGCCCTGATCATGGCGGCCTGTATTACTCTGGTTATCGGGGTGAAAAACGGCTATAGCTGGAAGGAGATGGAGGCGGGTATCGTCAAGAGTGTCTCCCTGGCCACAGGTGCCCTGTTGATCCTGTTTTCGGTCGGCTCCCTGATCGGCACCTGGATCTTGGCCGGAACCGTGCCCACTATGATCTTCTATGGTATGAAGATCTTAAACCCAGATTATTTCTACGCCGCCTCCTGCCTACTGTGCGCCGTGGTGGCCCTGAGTATCGGTAGCTCCTGGACGGTCGCCGGCACCTTAGGTATCGCCCTAATTGGTGTCGCCGGTGCCATGGGGCTGAGCGTCGAGATCACCGCCGGCGCCATCATCAGCGGTGCCTACTTTGGTGACAAGATGTCGCCCATGTCCGACACCACTAACCTGGCGCCCGCAGTTGCCGGCAGCGAGCTGTTTGGCCATATTCGCCACATGGTGTGGACCACGACTCCGAGCATATTGCTTGCCCTGATAGGCTTTTTGTTTATCGGCCTTAACAGCGACAGCAGCGGCGTGGCGACGGATCTGGCCGCGACCATGGCGCGCATCGAGACCCAGTATCATCCCGGCCTGCATCTGCTACTGCCCCTGCTGGTGGTGTTAGTGCTGGCCTATAAGAAGTTGCCCGCCTTCCCAACCGTGATTCTGGGGACCCTGGCCGGCGCCATCTGCGCGGCGCTGTTTCAGTTCGACGGGGTGATCAAGTTCGTCAACGATGACAGCCTGCCGACTATGGTCGCCCTGGTGAAGGGGATCTGGGTTGCCATGTTCGATGGCTACACTGCCAACACGGGTGATAAGACGCTCGACAGTCTGCTGAGCCGCGGCGGCATGAGCAGCATGGTCAATACCGTCTGGTTGATCCTCTGCGCCATGGCCTTCGGCGGTGTGATGGAAAGGACAGGTCTGCTACAGCGTCTGCTGCAAGGCGTGCTGCGCCTGGTGAAATCCAGCGGCAGCCTGATCATCACCACCCTGGCGAGCTGCATCGGCGCCAACTTGATCACGGGCGATCAGTTTATTGCCATCTTGCTGCCGGGTCGTATGCTCAAGGTCGAGTATGAGAAGCATGGTCTGGCGCCGGTTAACCTGAGCCGCGCCCTGGAAGATTCGGCCACCATCACCAGCCCCTTGGTGCCCTGGAACACCTGTGGCGCCTACATGGCCAGCACCTTAGGCGTGGCGACCATCGCCTATCTGCCTTTCGCCTTCTTTAACCTCATCTGTCCATTCGTCAGCGCGGCTTATGCCTACTATGACTTTAAGATTGAGCGGCTCGATGAGAGTGAAGCCGTGGAGGCCGTGGCTTAGGCTATTCGCCTGAGCCGCCTGGCTTGGTGTTGGAAGCGTAAAAAAATCCGCCCGGCGAAATCACTGGCGTCGTGCCGGGCGGGAGCAATAAAGTGATGGTGGGTGGCGCCTAAGGGCGCCATTGCTTAATGAAGATGTTGTGCTTTGTTCGGCTTGGCATATTTGGCAGTGAGTTGTTCCAGATAGGGTTGTACCGCCTGATCGCCCCAGTCTAGATAACCTCTTAAAAATCCGATTAAATTCCCCTCGCCGTCGAAGGCGTAGGTGGCCGGTACTATGTTGGCGGGTAACATCTTTTCCACCTGCCGCTTAGGGTCGATTAGCGTGGGATATCCCCCTAATTGGTGGCGAGCCAGAAAGGCGCCCACCTCGTCATGGGCCTCGTCGATGGACAGGGGCAGCACCACAAGATCTTTGTCGAGATTGTCCCGTCTTATCTTATCCATCATGGGGATCTCCTTGATGCAGGGGGCGCACCAGGTGGCCCACAGATTGATTAAGACCAGCTTGCCCCGGTAGTCGCTCAATTTGACCTGGTCACCACTCAGACTCTCGAAGGTCGCCTCATCGACCTTCCGGGCACTGGTCATCTCTACGAAGCGCGACATGATCATCGGCTTAGGCAGGTTCTCTCCCGTGTCATACACCTTGGCGCTCGGCATCACGGCCAGGGCGTTGCCCGTAGGTGTCATTAAAGTTAGAGCGGACAGGGCGAAGCTGAGCAGGGCAAGTCGTGGTTTTCTCATGATCTATCTTCCTGAGAGGTGTTGATGGATGCGGCGCCAGCTGTCTGCCTGAAATACCAGAATATCGCTAGAGCCAGCAGGCAGAGCGGCGCGAAGAACAGCAGGGCGGTGCCTGCACTTAGGCTGGGCATATAGCGGATCCGCTCGCCGTAGCGGGCCACCATGAAGTCGACTATTTCATCGCTCGTCTTGCCCTGCTCCAGCTGCAGATAGATCTCCGCCTTGAGCTCGTTGGCGATCGGGCTCTGGGAGTCCTGCAAGCTCTGGTTGGTGGACATGGGGCAGCGTAGGCCTGCGGCGATCGCTATCGCCTGATGCTTGAGCTGAGCGGGCGTGCGCCACTGTGGGTTCCCATGAGTTTCTGCTAGCGCCTGGGCTTGGGATACAGTCGATCCAAGGAGAGTCGCAAGGGCGACCAGCAGTAAGATCCAGCTTCCTTTCATCATCAGGCTCCTTTCAGCGCCAGTTGCGGCGAGGGCGCCCGAGACAGTTGTTGTACCTTGCGCGGCAGCAGCAGGCTCAGACCGGCAAACATCATGATGAGGCCGCCTATCCAGATCCAGCCAATCAGGGGTTTGTAGCTGATACGGATCAGAAACTCCTCCTCGCTCAGTCTATTGCCCATGGAGATATAGAGATCGGCAAACAGGCTGCGATGGATCCCGGCGGCGGAGATCTGCATGGCGTTGCTGTTAAAGGTCTGACGCTGGGGATAGAGGTAAGCCAGGTGTTGATCTTGTCTGTCTCTCACCTCTATCTTGGCCTGAAGCGCACTATAGCTGGTGTGGGAAACGGTTTCGGTCGCCCGGTAGATAAAGGTATAGCCCGCCACCTCCTTGCCTTGGCCCGGCCCCATCCTGAGTAGCTCCTCCTGCTGAAAATAGCTGGAGCAGGTGGCCCCGAATATGCTCAGGGCCACACCCAGGTGAGCAAAGCACATGGCGTAGCAGCGCCTGTTATCCCCCGTGCCTGTGAACGTCGCAAGCCGCTTATGCAAGTAGAGCCCAGTACAGCCGAGAAGCCAGAGGCAGGAAAAGCTGCCAAGCAGGAAGTGGGCGGCAAACTCTTTCAGCAGCAGAGTATTAAGAATGAGGCTGATAAACAGGCAGATAGCTGCCAGCGCCGTTAACTGTCTTAGCATGCCTGGGTTTGATACTTGCCAGCGCATCAAAGGCGCGGCGCCCATAACCAGACAGATAAGCCAGGTCAGCGGGATGAAGAGGCTATTAAAGTAGGGGGCGCCCACCGAGATGCTCTGACCGCTTGCTACCTCATAGAGCAATGGATAGCAGCTGCCCAGCAAGATGGAGATGGCGGCGACCAGCAATAAGAGGTTGCCCAGCTGCATCAGACTTTCCCGGCTCAGCATATTGCCATCTATCTGTCTGTGCAGCCTGGGGAGGCGGTGCAGTAGCAGGGTAAAGCCGCAGATAGAGACCAGGGCAAACAGGGTCAACATGGCGCTACCGCGCAGAGGATCGGCGGCGAAGGCGTGAACAGATTGCACCACACCTGAGCGCACCAGGAAGGTGCCCAGCAGGCAGAGGCTGAAGCCTAAGATTGCCAGAAACAGGCTAGTGCCATGAAACCTGTCGCGTCGCTCGCCCAAGATTAATGAGTGCATCAGCGCCGTGGCGACTAGCCAGGGAATAAAGGAGGCATTTTCCACCGGGTCCCAGAACCACCATCCGCCCCAGCCCAGCTCGTTGTAGGCCCACCAGGAGCCGAAGGCGTTGCCGCCGGTCAACATGGCCCAGGCCAGTATCGCCCAGGGGCGCATCAAGCGGCAGTGCTGTTTCAGCGGCTGACTACTATCGATCAGGGCGGCGATGGCGGCGGCGAAACAGACCGCCAACCCTACATAGCCGATAAAGAGTAGCGGCGGATGCAGAATTAAGCCTATGTCCTGCAGTATGGGATTGAGATCCCGTCCCTCCACCGGAATGCCGGGTAAGAGCCTGGCGAAGGGATTCGATCCTATGAGCAAGAAGGCAATCAGCCCGGCTTGAATGGCGCCCAGCACGGCGTGGAGGTAGTGAAAAAATGGGGCTTTGCCGTGTTTTAGGCTAATCACACTGCTCCAGATCCCCATAACGGCGACCCAGAACAGCATAGAGCCTTCGTGGCCACCCCAGACGGCGGCTAGCTTATAGAGGCTGGCCAGCTGGGTGTTGGAGTTGTTGGCCACATAGGCCACTGAAAAATCGTTGCTGAGAAACAGATAGGCTAGGATAAACAGGCTTGTCATCTGCGCCAGGCTATTAAGGCGAATAAAGAGGGGCTGGTAAGGCTTAAGCCTGAGTTTGACCCCGCAGACAGGCATGACAGGGCTCATGGCCGTGAGTAAACACAGGGTCAAGGAGATAATAAGAAGTAGTAAGCCAATTTCCGCTGTCATGATCTCGCCTTCAGCCAAGGGGACCAAGCTACTCATCTATTTGCTGGTGATGGATAAGCCTGGTCTGTCTCTGTTTTGGCCTCACCTTAGGCGAACTCCCAAGCGGATTCTGTGAGCTAAAGCAGGGTCCGTTTTACCCGTTTTCCCGCTCAATATTTTTCATAACTCAAAAAGCCACTTGAGCTTTTTTGAGATCTAAAAATGTCGCTTTTAAAACTAAAAAATCACACGTGAGCACGTCTTAAGCCTCTGTTTAAATTGATTTTATATCTGTTCACAACTCACGAAAAATTCCGTGTGCGCCAGCTCAACTTTTTTCTTCTTTGTCTGTGAAAAATACTGAAATTGCTCAGTTGTATAAGTCGTTCGGTTAACGATTAGGTTTATTCCAATTAATTCCCGCCAGCGAAAAGGATGAGCTGATTTGGAATTAAACATAAACAGATAAAACTAAAAATATTTAGGAGTGAATGATGAGACGATGGAAACACAAGGTAGCCTTAAGTGCGCTATTTTGTTTCGGTGCCATTGCCAATGTGAATGCCGCTGGTGGTAAATACAACAGCGTGCCCGAGATGGGCAAGACCGCCAAAGAGGCAATAGCAAACTATCAGGGCACGGAACAGGTTAATGGTGTTAAAACCCTGCAAGACTATATTGTTCAAGAAGCCGAGCTGTTTGATTTCCTGTTTGAAAACCACCCTATGTTCAAATATCAGGAAGCGGGCAATCTGGTCGGCGACTATCACATCAGTGACCGGGGCGAGGAGTATCTGGACACCGGCCACAGCCCCGAATACAGCAAGAAGGCGGGCAAACCCAGAGCGGTACAGTATCGCCTTGGCGCTAAGTCGATTCTGGATTATCCCAACAACTTCGTCGGCCCAGAAAAGTGCGCCGAGTGTCACGCGACTCAATATGAGAAGTGGAGCCGTTCACGCCACGCCAAGACGATCCGTTTCCCCGGGGATCATCCCGAGGTGGATAACGATCTCAACAAGACAATGTACGGCACTAAGGACACCTCTATTCTACCCGACGGCATCACGCCGGATGTGATCTATGCGACCGTGGGTACGCCCAGAACCAAGTATGGCTTCATCGATGCCTGGTTAGTGCGCGGTTCATACCATATCGAGGGTGGTTTGCTTAAGGATGGCACGGGCAAGATGGTGGCCGGTGCCAACCAGTTCTCACGTGGCTGGGCCGAGTGGCTGACTCCCGAGATGGCCAAGAAGATCAATGCGGTGATCCCTGAGTTCCCAACGACCCTGGAAGCCTATGGCGGTTCAGGCTCTCACCAGTGGGGCATGAGCTCCTATGGCGCCAAGTATCGTAAGGAGATGCTGTTCCAACCCGCCAGTTCCTACTGTGAGGTTTGCCATACCTTTAAGTTCGACTTTAAGACCAAGCAGGAATACTTCGACGCCCTGGGCGATCCTAAGAAACTGCAGGAACACACCATAAGTAAAGGGATCGCCTGTGAAGAGTGTCACGGTGCAGGTGGTCACTTAGATGGTGGTACAGGCGGCATGCAGTCTAACTGCGAACGCTGTCACCAACGCTTCCAGTACGACCCTGCCATGGCCGAAACCCCGGCCGCCCAGGAAAAACCAGAGCTGGCCTTCGGCGTGAAGATGAAGTCGCTCTGTCCTTCTTGTGGTACCGAGGGCTCGCAGATGTATGGCTCGGCGCACTACGAGAAAGGGATGCGTTGTACCACCTGTCACGATCCTCACGAGGTTACAGACGGTACCTGGATGTCAGGCATCACTAAGCCTAAGTTGAAGACAGACTGTAAGGACTGCCACGAGGCGCAGACAGTGATTGCCAGCAACACAGACACCCACGCCAACCAGACCTGTCAGAGTTGTCACATGCCTAACATGGGCAGCTGTGAAAACTTCAAGGCGATGCAGTTCCCCGATCAGGCCGGCTTCGATGCGGTGCGTAAGTCGCACATGTGGAAGATCGATGTCGACCCTGAGCGTAAGACACTCAACCCGCCAGAAGGTCAGCCAAGAATCCAAGGACCTAAGGGGGCCAAGGGCTGGACAGTGGCCAAGAATGAGGAGGGGCGCACCTACCTGGATCTCATGTGGTCTTGTGCCCGCACCTCTATCTCAGATCACGACGTAGTGGAAAACAAGGGTTGTCATAGCCAGTTCCAGTCTGAACTCGAGACAGGCCTGCACTACAAGGATCAGCTGGAGATCTACGGTGAAGTGATGAAGTGGCAGAAGCCTATTAAAGAGGTCTTCGGTCAGGTAGAGCAGGCGCTGGTGCGTATCGATCAGCTGCTCGAGGTCACTAAGTTGTCTACCGAAGACAAGACTCAGGTGCTGATGCTGGCCGAGAAGGCTCAGGCCACAGTGGATCTGATCAAGCAAGACGGCTCTTGGGGTGTCCATGGCTTCCGTTACAGCCAGAAACGTCTCGATGCTGCCCTCACCTATGTGACTCAGGCGCAGAAGATCTTAGACGGCAGCGGCTATTCGGCCAAGGCCAACTAAGTCTCTGACATCTTGAGATATCTAGGTCAATCACTAACCACCCGGCGCCTTTCCGGCGCCGGGTATTAGAGGAGAGAGAAGATGAAATCCAAACTAGGGCTATCACTGGCATTGCTGCTGGGGCTAACCCCGCTGTGCAGCCAGGCGGGTGGCGGCGCCGAGATGGCACCGGCGCACAGATACGAGCATAGCCTGCATACCATCAGCCTGGCCGAGGCCGAGGCCCTGCTGGCTCAGAAAGATGTCTACTTCTTCGACGTCAACACCTTAGAGCTGTGGGCCGAGGGCTATATCCCTGGGGCCGTCTACTTCAATGTCGATAACTGGAAAACCCTGCTGCCCGAGGATAAGGCGGCGCGCATGGTGTTTTACTGCGCTAATCGCCTCTGCAATGCCAGCGAGATCGCAGCTCATCAGGTGATGAAGCTGGGCTACACCAATGTGATGCAGATGCACGATGGCATCTATGGCTGGCGCCTGTCGGGTAGAAGTATTGAAAAACCATAATAAACAGAGTGTTGCCTGATTTTTTGAACAATAGGTATTTTGAATAATAGGCATTTTGAGCAATAGATGATTGAGAGTGTGAATATGAAAGCGAACCTACTGAAATCTTGTCGTGTCACCACCTTAGCCCTGGCCTGCACCTGGTCATTCTTTGCCACGGCAAGCGAGTCGCCCCAGGAGGTCGAAGATGCCTCCTATGCATTGGGGGCCTCTGTCGGTCATTACATCTCCGGCAAGATCTATAACCAGGTCGACCTTGGCGCCCAGGTCAAGGTCGATACCGTGATCCAGGGAGTGATCGACGCCCTTAAGGGTGAGGGCAAGATGTCCAACGAAGAGATACTGACTCACCTCAACGCCCGCGCCGAGTGGCTCAACAACGCCAAGGCCGCCAAACTCGAAGCCTTAGCCAGCAAGCATCAGGCCGAGGGCCAGGCCTACCTGGCGGCCAACCAGGCCAAACCTGGAGTCAAGGTGACCGAGTCGGGTTTGCAATATGAGGTGATCAAACAGGGCGACGGCCCTAAGCCAGTCGAGTCTGATGTGGTCACAGTGCACTACGTGGGTAAGCTGCTGGACGGCACCGAATTTGATAACTCTTATGAGCGCGACGAGCCCAACCGTTTCGCCCTGCTGTCGGTGATCGACGGCTGGAAAGAGGGGATCGCCCTGATGAATGTGGGCTCTACCTATCGTCTGACTATTCCTGCCGAGCTGGCTTATGGCAAGGAGGTGGTGGGCGTGATCCCGCCTGGCTCGACCCTGATCTTCGATGTCGAGCTGCTCAAGATGGAGGCGCCCGGCGAGAACGCTCACGGCATGGGCCTCAGCGGTATGGGCATGGGCGGCATGATGGGCATGGGCCACTAGTTTAGGTTATCGGCAGTAGGTGCTTGTTATGAATAGTTTAGTGTTCGCCATGGCGGTAACCCTGGTCTGTTTTATTGCGCCCATCTGGCGCCACTATTTCATCCAAGAGGCTAACGCCCTAGCCGGCGATGCGACCATCCCTGCTAGGAAGCAGACCCTGACACCTATTGTGCTGACAGGCATGCTACTGCTGATACCACTTACCCTCTATGGCCTGCTGGGCCGCTTCAACGACTGGCATACCGGCCAGGTCGACGAAAACATCGACTACCTGATCGCCGCCGACATCAACAAGAATGCGCGCATCTTGGATGACACGCCCCTAGATAGACTGGCCTTACTCAACCTGGCCAATGCCTACACCGAAGGGGGACGCTACGGTGAGGCGGTAGAGACCTTAGATAAATTACTGGCAATAGCGCCCGACGCCGAGCTGTATGGCATGAAGGCGACGGCGCTCTATTACCGTGATAACCGCGTCATGAGCCTGGAGGTTTCCCTCGTGATATCCCAGGCGCTGGCGCTCGACCCCGAGGAAGTGCAGTCACTACTGCTGATGGCGACCCACGCTTATCTGAATAGGGATTTTCAGCAAGCGATCGTCCATTGGCGGCAGTTACTGGACAGCGATAACCCCAACATAAACCGAGCATCGATTAACAGTGCGATTGTCAACGCTGAGCAGAAGATGGCTAACCGTACCGTGACTGCATCTGAGTAAAAGTCACCAAAATGAAAGATTCAATGAGGTCGGCATGCGTGCCGACGGATGGAGGATGCTGTGAGTGAAAATATAGAGAGACGGAGGTTCCTGAAATGCTTAGGAGCCGGCTCTTTGATGTTGGCGCCCTTGGGGTGCAGCGTTAAGGAGCAGACAGCGCAAGATGCCGCACCGCACTATGTGATGGTGTTCGATCAAAACAAATGTGTGGGGTGTGGCGGCTGTAAGGAGGCCTGTAACAAGGCCAATAATCTGCCCGAGGGACGTTCGCGGGTGGTACTGGAGCAGCAGTCATCTGCCGTTGCCGGGCAGGCTTGTCCGCACTGCGGCAAGACAGACTGTGACTGTCAGCGTAAGTATGTGCGGGTCTCCTGTCAGCAATGTCAGAACGCCCCTTGTGTGTCTGTGTGTCCCACAGGCGCGGCCCATAGGGATCCCAAGACGGGCATAGTGACCATGGACGCCAGCAAATGCGCCGGCTGTAAATACTGTATCGCCGCCTGTCCCTACAACGCCCGCTATATCAACAGCGAGACGGATGTGGCCGACAACTGCGACTTCTGTCTGCAGAGCAAGTTGGCCAAGGGAGAGCTGCCCGCCTGCGTGCAGGAGTGTCGCTACGACGCCCTGGTCTTTGGCGACGCCAACGACCCCAACTCCTATGTCAGTCGCCTGCTGGCGGTGAAGGATTCGGTGCGGGTCAAGGCTCACTTGGGTACGGAGCCTAGCCTACGTTACATACCTATCGTTAAGTTGGGGGTATAGAGATGGACGGAACACTCGAATTTACCATGGGCCTCTCGGAAGGGGTCGCCTGGCCCTGGCCCATCGCCGTTTACCTGTTCTTCGCCGGTATCTCGGGCGGTGCATTGTCGGTCGCCCTGTTTATCCGCTTCTATAAGCAGCAGAGCGCCAATACTCCCTTCCTCAAGGCATCGGCGCTGATCGCCTTCGTCACCATCGCCCTAGGCATGCTCTGTCTGGTGCTGGATTTGACCAATCCGCTGTTCTTCTGGCGCATCTTGGTCTACTACAACCTCAACTCAGTGATGTCGGTCGGGGTGATCGCCCTGTCAGCCTATATTCCGCTGGTGGCCCTGATTGCCCTGTTTGCGCTTGAGGAGGAGATACGTCGCCTGCCTATGCTGGCGCCGCTGCTACCCTTGATCGACAAGCTCAGACCCTGGCGTCGTAGCGGCGAGGCCCTGGTGCTGGTGCTGGCGCTGGCGGTATGTGCCTACACAGGCTTCTTGATCTCGGCGCTGATCCGCTTCCCCATCATCAACACCTCTGTGTTGCCGGCCTTATTTGTGGCCTCTGGCCTGTCGGCCGGCGCTGCGGCGGCCAAGATGCTGGCGGTGGGGCTGTTTAAGGAAGACAGACACAGCAGCGACATGCAGATTCTGCACGGCGCCGAGTGGCCCATCATGTTTGCCGAAGCCCTGTTCCTCTTCATGATCATCATGTCGTTGGTAACTGGTAACGCCGGTGCCCAGAGCGCCTTCGAGGCCTTCCACACAGGCAGCTGGTCCATGGTGTTCTGGTTGGGTGTCGTGGGTGTGGGATTCGGCGGCCCCTTGCTGCTGAACTTCGCCACCGGCGAGCGCTTTAGCCATTCCTCTCAGGCCTTCTACCTCTCTGGCCTATGCGCCGTGAGCGGCATGATGTGCCTGCGGATGTTTATCCTTTACGCCGGTCAGAACTTTGCCATCTGACCATCTTGCTCAGCCCCTGTATGACAGGGGCTGCTTTCCAGCTTAGGAGTCATAATGAGAGCCTTTATCTTCATCTTTATCAGCGCCTTGTTTATCTCGGGTTGTGGCGCCGCCGAGAGCGATACCCATAGCCACGACGGCTTAGTGATAGGCAACCACGAGCGCTGCCACATGTGCGGCATGATGGTGAAGCAATACCCAGGCCCTAAGGGCAGCCTGGATCTTAAGGGTAACGAGATCCAGCCCAAGTTCTGCTCTACCCGGGATATGTTTATGTTTGCCCTGCAACCCGAGAATCGCCGTCAGGTCGAGGCGCTCTGGGTACACGATATGGCGGCGACCGATTGGCAGCATCCAGAGGATGAGCATTTTATCGATGCTACAAAAGCCTGGTATGTCTATGGCTCAAACCGCAAGGCGGTGATGGGCGTTGCCGTGGCGCCTTTCTCCACTCTGGCTGCGGCCGAGGCCTTCGCCCAGCAGTATGGCGGCGCGGTATTTGAATATGACGAGATCACCCTTGAGCTGCTGTCGGCAAAATAGGCGACGCCTGATGCTCGGGCAGTCACTCTGGTTATCGCTAAGGTTTTGGCGACGACTAAGACAGTGCCTGGTGCTGGCCTTGAGTCTAGGCCTTTGCTTGGCACCTCAATTAGTGCTGGCGGCCAGTGGGCCTCAGATCATAAATGTTGCTGATAGCGAGGCGCTGCGCACGGCGCTGGCATCTGCACCAAGTGGCACCGAGATACGGCTGTTGCCTGGGCGTTATATAGGGCGTTTCGAGGTCGAACAGCCGCTGACCCTGCGAGGTGAATCCGGCGCCGTCATAGATGCCCAAGGCGCAGGTTCGGCGCTGGTAGTCAGCGTGTCCGGCGTGACCCTTACCCGGCTGACGATACGCAACTGGGGGCGGGATCTCTATGAGAAAGATGCTGCCATTCGTCTGCTGCCTGGCGCCAACGAGGTGACCATTGTCGCCAATGAGCTCAGTGGCCCGGGCTTTGGTATCTACGCCAGCGAGGTGAGCGACCTTAAGCTAAAGGACAATCAGATTGAGGGGGAGGCCGAGGCCTTCTTGTTGGATCGTGGTGATGGCATTCATCTGCTGAAGGTGAACTATCCCCATGTCAGCGGCAATCGCATCAAAACGGTGCGCGATGGCATCTACCTGGAGTCTGGCGTCGGTAGCCGTGTCTATGGCAATCATCTCTCTGAGCTACAGTATGGCCTGCACTATATGTATACCAAGCAGGATGAGGCCATGGATAACCTGGCCTGCCGGGTCAGTGGCGGCTATGCCCTGATGAACTCAGAGGGAATACGCTTGGTGTTTAATCGCGTGCGCGAGGCTAAGGAGTTTGGCGTGCTGCTTAATCTTACCCATGACGCCGAGATCCAGGCTAATCAGATCGAGGCCACCCAGATGTCCAATAGTGTCGCCGGGGATCTCTTTAGCGAGGGCAAGGGGCTGTTTGTCTACGGCGCCAAACGCAATCAGATCAGCGGTAACTATATCGCAGGTAATCAGATCGGCATCGCCATGGCGCTCGGCGGCGAGGACAATCTTGTCTATCAAAACCAGTTTCTGGCCAATGCCACCCAGGTGCGTTATGTGGGAGAGACGCGAGTGGAGTGGAGTCTTCAGGGGCGGGGAAATTATTGGAGCGATTATCGGGGCTGGGATCTCGATGGTGATGGTATCGGCGATGGTCAACATCTGCCCAATGACAGTTTAGATCGCCTGTTTTGGCTGTACCCGGAGGCGAAGTTTTTGATGGAGAGTCCCCTAGTGAAATTATTGAAGTGGTTGGATAGCCAGCTGCAAGGCGAACATTCGGTCGGCGTGGTCGACAGTCATCCCGTGATGACGCCGCCACCTCATCTTGGCCCCGCCGCCTGGGAGGCATTATGAGTCAGATGGCGGTGAGCTTTAAGCAGGTGAGTCACTATTTCGATGAGCTGCGCGCCTTGAACGATCTCAGCTTCTCTCTGCCCGGGGGCAAGTTGATGGCGCTGCTGGGTCATAACGGCGCGGGTAAGTCGACCCTTATCAAGATGATCTTAGGACTGCTTAATCCCTGCTTTGGGGAGGTGAGTGTGCTGGGGCTGACCCAGAGACAGGCATCGAAGGCCGCCTCGACCGATATCGGCTACCTGCCGGAAAATATCAGTTTTTACGATAAGTTGACCGGCCATGAGGTGCTGAGTTACTTCGCCGCACTTAAAGGGGTCTCAGCCCGCACGGTCGTCCCTCTGCTGGAAGAGTTTGGCCTGGGTTATGCGCAGCACAAGGCGGTTAAGGGCTACTCCAAGGGGATGAAACAGCGCCTGGGATTTGCACAGGCAATACTGGCGCGGCCCAGGCTGCTCTTGCTGGATGAGCCGACCGTGGGGCTGGATCCCCAGGCGTCTCAATTTATCTATCACAAGCTTAAGCAGCTGACCGCTCAGGGCTGCACGGCCATCGTCTGTACCCACGAGTTACAGCTGGTGGAACCGCAGCTGGACTTGGCCTTAGTGCTGGGACGGGGCAAGAGGCTCGCCTTCGGCACCCTGGATGAGCTGGTGCTTAGTTGCGACCTGGGTGTGCGCATGGCCCATCCGGCCCTGGCTCGCCTGGTCGAGACCCACCCCCTATTACAATCTTTTTATCGAGATGGCGAGCTGATTTGCCCCGTCTCACAACGCGAGGTGTTGATGAAGTACCTGACCCTAGAATGCCAGCTGTTTGATATGAAGGTGGCACTTCCTGATCTGGCCCAGGTGTACCATGCCAAGATGGCGCAGATGCAGGTGATGAGCGAGCTGGGGCTCAGCCTTACCTCGGGAGAGCTATGATGTCGACCTCAGTAAAACGGCCGAGTCTCCAGCTTATTAGGGTGATCGCCACCAAGGAGATGAAGGATAGCGTGCGCAATCG
Source organism: Shewanella halotolerans (assembly GCF_019457535.1). Taxonomy (NCBI): domain Bacteria; kingdom Pseudomonadati; phylum Pseudomonadota; class Gammaproteobacteria; order Alteromonadales; family Shewanellaceae; genus Shewanella; species Shewanella halotolerans. The sequence continues at coordinate 409,500 of NZ_CP080417.1, forward strand.
CTGGGTCATGGTGGTGTTTGCCATCTTCTGGCTGCTGGCCCTTTGTATGACCTTTGCCGGTAGTGCCGTGAGCGGCACACTGTCGCTGCCGAGCCTGAGCAGTGTAGTGGCCTCCTTGACCACCATCTCGGTATTTATCATTCCGCTGGCGGCCATCTTGCTTAGCTACGATGCCTTCGTGGGTGAGGAGGAGGCAGGCACCCTGCAGCTGTTGCTCACCTATCCCGTGAGCAAGTCGCAGATCCTGGTCGGCAAGTTACTGGCCCATGGCGGGGTGATCTTTACCGCCATCGCCAGTAGCTATGCTAGCAGCGCCGCCATGCTGATTCTGTTTGGCCGAGGTGAGCCCTGGGGCGAGATTCTATCGTCATTCGCGCTGCTGATCGTCAGCAGCTGCCTGCTGGCGGTGAGCTTCATCCTCATCAGCTATCTAGTCAGCCTGAAGTCGGCGGAGAAGGCCAGGGCCGTCGGCAGTCTGTTAGCCCTCTGGTTCGCCCTGGTGCTTATCTATGATCTATTGCTGTTGCTGCTCCTGGTGGCGGATCTTGGCTATGCCAGCCAGTGGTTGGTGAACCTGCTTATTCTATTGAATCCGACCGATCTCTACCGCGCCATCAATATGCTCGGCGCGAGTGCCCCGCTGGGCAGTTTAGACCTGCTGGCCGAGTATGAGTGGAGCCTGCCGCTGCTGCTAAGTGCTGGTGTTGCCTGGCTCCTGTTGCTGCTCTATTGGACGCGACGCGTGTTTATTCACAAGCTGGTATAACCCTTGGCATTTTCTAGAGAGCCGGGATTTGGGCGCTAGTTCACACTCTGAGTCCTGGCCTGAGATCCTGGCCTGGGATTTGAGTGAGTAGTCACGGTAATTTTTGGCGAATGTTAATAAAATGCGAAAGATAACAATAAGATATTTCTAATTAACGGTTAGGAATTATTGAGGTGTCAGGTGTTAAAAATTACGCCATATCTTGAGTTCGATGATGAGGCGCACCAACTACACGATCGTACCTGTGGCGCCACGATAGGGCTGAGCTTTTCCGAGTCGGCGGTATTGGCTCACCTGCTTTCGCAGCCCGATGCCATCTGCGACAAGGAGGCCTTGATTGCCGTGGGTTGGCCCGATCGTGTGGTGGCGGCAACCTCGCTGACTCAATGCATCAGCACCCTGCGCAAGAAGCTGGAACCCTTTCCAGAGATACAGTTAAAGACCATAGCCCGGCGTGGCTATCAGCTCCATGTATCGCCTAAATCCCATGTGACCATGTTGGCGGTAAGCGATGCGGGCTCGATCAAAGATGCGCTCATCGATGTCTCCCTTATGGTTAAGGTCAGCGGCATTTTGATCTTGCTGGGGATAGTGTCGACCCTCTGGTATCAGAGTGATTATCACCAGGTGATGAAGCATGCGGCCAGATGGGCCTCGGATCATGAGATCAATCTTAATATTGGTGGTACCACCCGGCCCGTGACGCTGATTAATCCTAAGGGGGTAGATAGCCTGCACCCTTCCATGTGGCAGAAGCATATCGCACCTGAGAGCAATAGCATCCAAGGGTTTAACAATTTTGGCGGCTTTGCCTTTACCGATGGCAACCATTATTCGATGGCGCTCTGCGATCTGGATGAGCGCGGCGAGTGTCGCCGGGACAAGATAGTCAACCTGACGGCGATCGATCTTACCCCGGCGGGGCTCAACATGGTGGAATTTGTCGAGCTGAGTAAGCGGATGGAGGAGCGGATTCGCTATAACCGCATCCTTATCCCGCCTGGCGAAGCTGGCGGTGACCTGGTGGAACACCACTACAATGGTGATGTCTATTTTCCCGTGGCCGACGAGTTGTTGGTGCGCGCCGACATAGGGATCTCTCTGGTGTATGAGCAGCCCCTCGGCGGCAAGTTTTACTCCCGCGCCTGTATCACGGATCAGGACTGTCTAACCACGCCGATTAAGTATCAGATCCGCGGCGAGTTCGAGCAGTATCGCCAGAAGCTGGGGCAACTGGATGTGGACGTGTTTCATGTGAAGGTGAGGCAGAAAGATCTCATCATGCCCGATGTGGTGAGCGCCTCGGCGATGCATTTCTATCGCGAGATCCGCAAGCACAACATTCGCGATGAGGAGCTGTTTTATATGCGGGTCCATGCCGACAACGGCACGGCGGTGTGGGTGGTGCCTCTGCTGGGCAGCCTGGTGGCCTGGACCAAATATGAGAAGGTAGCGCTTTAGCCGAATCGTGTTAGGGCTTGAATCAAGTTAGCCCCGGCCTCGCGGACCAGGGCTAAGCGCAGATGAGATTTACTTGATGAAGGCGAAGGCGTCGCCGTAGAGGTGTTCCTCTTCGACGCCTATCTCGCGGAAGACTTCTCGGGCGGCGCCGACCATGTCGAAACGACCGGCGATATAGATGTCGTAGCCGTTGAGGCTGACATAGTCTTGCTTGATTTGGGCCAACAGATTGGCCGTCTTACCCTGCCAATCTGGCGTCGACTCTTCTACCACGGGCACGAAATGTAGCCAGGGGTGATCCTGGTGCCACTGGCGCGCCAGCGATTCATAGTACATGGCATTCTGGTTACGACAGCCCCAGTAGAGGGTGGTTTCGACTTTCTGATCCAGGGCGATCGCCTGCTCGACGATACTCTTGATGTAAGAGAAGCCAGTGCCACCTGCGATCAGCAGTCGTGGTCTGTGGCTGTCGCTGCGCAGGAAGGCTTCGCCGCCCGGCGCCTCGATGTCGATATATTCGCTCTGCTGTAAACGTTCGACCACCTGCATGGGGTAGCTTTCGCTGACGGCCGCGCCAATGTGCAGCTCAATCTGCTCGCTACCCGGCGCCGAGGCGATAGAGAAGGGACGTTTATCTTTTTCACCCATTACGACGCAAAGGTACTGACCAGCCTTAAATTCGAAGCTGGTTTCTGGGGTTAATGCTACCTGATAGACGGCATCATTAAAGGCGGTAACATGTTCAACTTTACAGCGTATGGTGTTCATTGGTTTTCCTTTCAGACCCTCTCTGTGGAGGTTTAGCACCTCTGAATACCCGATTAAATTGTTCAGGTATTCAAAGGGTTAACTTCTTTGATTTATTTTTAAAATTCAGACGATTAGTTTACGCCTGATATTGATTATAGTGTCGGGGCATCGTCTATGCCCAGGTCATCCCAGATCGCATCGATTCTCTGTTTGACCGCTTCGTCCATGACGATGGGGGTGCCCCACTCGCGGTTGGTTTCCCCTTCCCACTTGTTGGTGGCATCCATCCCCATCTTGGAGCCGAGTCCGGCCACAGGAGAGGCGAAATCCAGGTAGTCGATAGGGGTGTTGTCTATCATGACGGTATCGCGCTTTGGATCCATCCGGGTGGTGATCGCCCAGATAACATCGTTCCAGTCGCGGCAGTTGACATCCTCATCCACTATGATGATGAACTTGGTGTACATAAACTGGCGCAGGAAGGACCAGGCGCCCATCATCACCCGCTTGGCGTGCCCTGGATATTGCTTGCGGATGGAGATCACCGCCATGCGATAGGAGCAGCCTTCTGGCGGCAGATAGAAGTCGACGATCTCTGGGTATTGCTTACGCAAGATAGGCACGAATACCTCGTTCAGTGCCACCCCCAGCATGGCGGGCTCATCGGGTGGCCTGCCGGTATAGGTGCTGTGGTAGATGGCGTCGCGCCTATGGCTCACATGGGTCACTGTGAACACGGGGAACTCGTCGGTTTCGTTGTAGTAACCCGTGTGATCCCCGTAGGGGCCCTCTTCGGCCATCTCGCCCGGTTCGATATAACCTTCGAGGATGATCTCGCTGGTGGCGGGCACCTCGAGATCGCAGCTCAGCGCTTTACATACTTCGGTGCGCTCGCCGCGCAGCAGGCCGGCAAAGGCGTATTCGCTCATGGCGTCGGGCACAGGCGTCACGGCGCCTAAGATGGTCACGGGGTCGGCGCCCAGCGCCACCACAACCGGGTAACGTTCGCCCGGATGCTGCTCTTTGAAGTCTTTGAAGTCCAGTGCGCCGCCGCGATGATCCAGCCAGCGCATGATCAGCTTGTTCTTGCCTAGTAGCTGCTGGCGGTAGATACCTAAGTTTTGTCGCTTCTGCCTCGGGCCCTTGGTAATGGTCAGTCCCCAGGTCACCAGCGGAGCCACGTCGCCAGGCCAGCAGTGCTGAATAGGCAGCTTGGTGAGATCCACCTCATCGCCGCTGACCACCACCTCCTGGCAAGGGGCGTTGCGCACCGTCTTGGGCGGCATGTTCAGCGCCTGCTTGAACATAGGGATCTTGGAGATGGCATCTTTAAAGCCGCGTGGCGGTTCAGGTTCCTTGAGGAAGGCCAGCAGCTCACCCACATCGCGCAGGGCGAGGGGATCTTCCTTGCCCAGGGCCATGGCAACGCGTTTTGGGGTGCCAAACAAGTTGGCCAGCACAGGCATTGTCTTGCCGACAGGATTTTCAAACAGCAGCGCCGGGCCCTTGGCTCTCAGCACACGATCGGCGATCTCTGTCATCTCCAGATGGGGATCGACAGGGTGGGCGATACGCTTAAGTTCGCCATTGGCTTCGAGGTGATCGATAAAACTGCGTAAATCCTTAAAACTCATTTGGAAATACTCGCGTTGAGAAAAATGTGATATGGCGCGCACTATACCATTTATGGGCGCTATTCCCAAATAGCTTGCGTCGGCTTTGCGACCCCGGCATGACAAGATTTTCAGGGGGTATAATTAAGGGTAAGATGCGATAAACCCCTTGAGAGTGAGGTGGCAAGATGAAGCCCGATATGAAACCTTTATTGCTCCTGGCGAGCGTGCTCTGGCTCGGCGCCTTGCCGCCCGTGTCTAACTCTGCCTGGGCGCTCAAGATAGACGATGAATTTGAGATAGATCCTGATTTTGGCGTGGACCCAGATTGGGAGTATCGCCCCGACTGGGACAGAGACTTCTATGATCCCTGGCGCTGGCGTATTGGCATAGGCACTGGCTTTCCCTACTGGCGCCATGGCAGCTATGGCTATTGGCGTGATGGCTGGCGTTACCCCTATCGTTACCAGCCGCGCAAATACCGCAAGCCGAAACCCATCGCACCGCCGCAGCAAGTCACCACAAGTTTTACCCAGAGCGATGCCATTAAGAGCCTGCCAGCTAATGCCAGGGTGAGGGTGAAAGAGGGCAGAACTGTATATGAATGGCAAGGGGTGGAATATATCTACGACTGGAATAGCGACAGCTACGTCAAGCTTAAGTAGCTGTCACTCTGTTGCTTCTCTATTAGCGATTAGATGGGCTGCAGCCAGCGCTCGCTTCTAAACCAATAGTAGTGCTCGGGATCGTTGGAGAAGGCGACCCTGTGGGCCTTGCCGGTGATCTCTTCGCGTGGAACGAAGCCGATGACGCGTGAGTCGGCGCTGGCGTCGCGATTATCCCCAAGCGCCAGGTAGTGCCCCTCGGGGACAGTTACCGGGCCGAAATTGGCCAGCCTCGAGGGCTGGTCATTCAGCCTGATGGCGTGGGATTTGCCGGGCAGGGCCTCTTGCCAAACGCTAAAGGCTCTTTGTCCATCGCTAAGGGCTTCTTTCCCTTGGCAAAAGGCTTTTTCGGTATTCTCTGTAAGTGCCAGTGGCTCGGTGCGATAGTTGAGGGCCACGCCGTTAAGATAGAGGCGGTTGTTGCGCATCGCCAGAGTGTCGCCAGGCAGGCCTATGATGCGTTTGACCAGCTTCTTGTCGGCCTTGGCCGAGTCGAAGGTGATTATGTCGCCACGCTCCGGGTCGGCCAGCTTCATCAGGCTGACATGGGTGAAGGGCAGGCGCAGATCGTAGGCCATCTTGTTCACCAGTATGCGGTCGCCCTGCACTATGGTGGGCAGCATGGAGCCGCTGGGCACATGGTTCCAGTCGGCCACCGCGCTACGAAATATTAGGGTCTGTTGACCTTTCCTGTTTGTTTTTGCAGCAGTTTGCAGGTTATTGATACAAGGCGGAGCCTGTACCGTGTAGTTATTCTACACAAACTGGCGACAACGCCGTAGAAATGGCCTGCAAGCGCTGCCCAAAGGGTTCATCTCAACGCGCCCTGCTCAGTGTTGTTCGCAATTGCCATAGTATAACTATGCTTCATTGCTTACGCCTTGAGCATAACGCGGTGAGATTGAACAAAAATTAAACCTGAAAGATCAACAGGCCCTCGCATCAGGCCGATAAATAGAATGAACTGGCGGTGGTGTTTCACTTGTCGCATCACTTTTTTTAGCATACCAACTCCTTGGAAAGTAAAGTGTCTTAGCATCAGACGCCGCATCGCCCAAGTGGTTCCTGCTGTGTTATCCCAGAAGCGTAAGCAAATATTTTTGCTCTGCCGAGCTCGGCATTGATATAGTGCTGCCTGTTGTCCTAAGGCCATACCCATGGAGAGAGAATGAAGTACCAGTGGATATTATTTGACGCCGATGAAACCCTGTTTCATTTCGACGCCTTTAAAGGATTACAGTTGATGTTTTCGCGCTTCGGTGTGGATTTCACCCTAGCCGATTTCGAAGAGTATCAAACGGTTAATCTGCCTTTGTGGGTGGATTATCAAGACGGCAAGATCAGCGCCCGTCACCTGCAGGTGACCCGTTTTGAGCGTTGGGCCGAGAAGCTTTCTGTGACCGCCGAGCACCTTAATTCGGCGTTTCTCACGGCCATGGCCGACATCTGCACCCTGCTGCCTGGCGCCGCCGAGCTGGTGGATGCACTCTATGGCAAGGTGAAGATGGGGATCATCACCAATGGCTTTACCGACCTGCAGACGGTACGTCTACAGCGTACCGGCTTGCTGCATGCCTTCTCGCCCGTGGTGATCTCGGAAGAGGTGGGGGTGGCTAAACCCGACGTGGCGATCTTCGAACACGCACTGTCGCAGATGGCTCATCCGCCCAGAGAGCATGTGTTGATGGTGGGAGATAATCCTCATTCGGATATTCAGGGTGGGCTTAACGCCGGCTTCGATACCTGTTGGCTCAACCGCGCCAGTCAGCCAGTCCCCGAGGGGATCACGCCGCACTATCAGGTGGCATCACTCACCGAGCTGCACGACCTGCTGCTTAAGGGCTAATGCCTAACGGGTTAACAGCCCGAATCCACAATCTCGAAACTTGGGCCCTGGGTAGTACTCAGGGCCTGTGTGTATTTGAGGTAGCAGTTCTCACTACTGGACTTCTTGCTTGGGTGCATGAAGCGGATAAAGGGCTCGGCTTTGTTATTGTGAAAGTACCAGTCGGCCGGGTCATCGGCGTTGAACACGGCATCGGCAAAGCTGGCCTCGAGCAGGAGATCCCATGCGTGGGCCGAGTCGGCGGCCGGGTAACCATAGGCGAGCTCTACCTGATCGCCGTTGAGGCTTATGTTTGTGCTGGCCTGTGTCTGCAGGTTTTCCAGACTCGCCTTGGTAAACACCAGGGGCAGGGTGCCGCTCATCTCGCTCTTGAGTCCCTGTAGGGCGGCGATGCGGGCATCGGACTGGATATTGATGAAACGTGGCAGGGCAATGGTGGCAAGAATGCCGAGTATGATGACAGTGATGACAAGTTCAATCAGGGTAAATCCGTTACGTTTCATCTTGCTACCTGGGGTTGGCTTTGTGCCTATACTACACCCTGAGCAGGCATTTGATCCTTAAAATAGGTCCGAAAAGGTTGTTTTTAACGCATTTGTCATCGAAAAATGCCTTAATGGATTATTTGTTGCTCAGTTAGTGAAATTTAGGCTTTACATTTAAAGTCCATTTCCTTACTATTCTCGGCGTTCGGAGAGATGGCAGAGTGGTCGAATGCACCGGTCTTGAAAACCGGCACGGGTTTATAGCCCGTCTAGGGTTCAAATCCCTATCTCTCCGCCACATTAAGAAAAAGGGCTTCCAGAAATGGAAGCCCTTTTTCGTTCTAGCGCTAGTTAAGTTTTATCTAAGCGACTAAGCAAACAAAAGCATTTTGAACCCAGGGTTCCTAATATTTAGATCTGGTTATCCCTCAGCCTCATTAACAAAGCCCGATTTATAGCGGGCTTTGTGCTATCTAGCATATAGCATTTGAGTCATAGCCGGGTTCCTAATATTTAAATCTGGCTATCTCTCTATCACATTAAGAGAAAGGGCTTCCAGAAATGGAAGCCCTTTTTCGTTCTAGCCCTTTTTCGTTCTAGCCCTTTTTTGTTCTAGCGCTAGCTAAGTTCTACCTAAGCGACTAAGCAAACATAAGCACTTTGAACCTAGGGTTCCTAATATTTAGGTTTGGCTTCCTATCGATTCCATTTTGCTAGCCCATCGGCATCTGTGCCTGGGGGTTAACCCTAGTGCTTCTTTCCTTGCTTTAATTCAGTCTAACCCAACCTCAGTTGCATATGTGCTGCATAATTATTCGCCAACGTGAATAGGCAAGTGGCTGTCAATCGGGGAAAATCGGGCCGGTTTTGCTGGGAACTTACGAGTAGATAAGTAGGCGCTAATGGGCTTGTGGCTCACAAAATTACCGGCTTTTGTGATCGGTTTTGGTGTTTTTAAGGTTTAAAAATTGTTAAATGTGGCGTTTTTATCGCTAATTTGAATAAATTTTAAACATCAGGCTGGATTCCCGCTTTCTTTTACCGAGCGCTTTTTGCTATGCTCCCGCGGCATAAAAATACAGTGTAAATGATTCGCATTTTTTCAATTGCTGTCGATCGCATTCCAATTTTGGACTGATCTATTGAAACCTACTCCTAGTCATTTTCTGGCCGACGCACAGCGTGACCTCGCCCGGCTGGCAATTAGTCATCAGAAACAGTTGGCCTATCTGTTAAGCCTGCTGTTGCTCTGCTATTGCCTCTCCGTGGTGATCTCCAGCTATTTAGATAGCCGTGAGCTGATGCAGCTGTTGTCAGACTGGCTGCTTTGGGAGTCCTTCGATCTCTCCATGATGGGGCCTGTGTTCATCAGCCCGCTGTTCATCTATCCATATCTCTGTCTCTGTTTCATCGCTTATCAGCTGTTTTGCCTCCTGGCTTCCCAAGGGCCAGGCTACCCACTGCTGACATGCGATCTTAAGAGCGTCGAACATGACGCTCACGGCTGTCGCGCCCCTCCAAGCCTAACACTCTGTTTATAAAATACTTTAAGTATCCTTAGCCGCTTAATTTTCGCAGCTTGAGCCCTATTTTGCGCTCTATGCTTGCCCCTTGCTGGCCCGGATACCCTTGCCAAGCCCATTTGGCAATCTCATAAACTAGGGTTAGAGGAATATTCCTTGTGTTAATTCGAAACTTTGCCAAAGCAAGCTGTGCCATGGCGGCGCTGATGTTGGCAGGCTGTGAAGGTGGCGTACTCGATCCAAAGGGACAGGTGGGGATCGATGAGAAGCAGTTGATCGTGATTGCCACCTTGTTGATGTTGATCGTGGTGATCCCTGTGATCGTCATGACCTTGTACTTCGCCTGGAAGTATCGCGACGGTCGCGATCATGAAATCTATGCACCTAAGTGGGCGCACTCTAAGACGATCGAATTGGTGGTCTGGTGTGTGCCTATCGTCATTGTCGGCATTCTGGGTGTGATCACCTGGCATTCGACCCATAAGCTGGACCCTTATCAACCGCTGGAGCATGAGGCCGAGCCGATCACCGTCGAGGTGGTGTCACTCAACTGGAAGTGGTTGTTTATCTATCCTGAGCAGGGCATCGCCTCGGTCAACGAGCTGGCGTTTCCTGCCAATGTGCCGGTGAACTTTAAGATCAGTTCCGACACGGCCATGAACTCCTTCTTCATTCCCCAGCTGGGTAGCCAGATCTACTCCATGGCGGGCATGACCACTAAGCTGCATCTGATCGCCAACGAGCCAGGTACCTACAAGGGGATCTCGGCCAACTACAGTGGCGCGGGCTTTACCGGCATGAAATTTAATGCCATCGCGACGCCTACCCGCGACGATTTCAACGCCTGGGTTGCCAAGGTGAAGCGCGAAGGCGCGGCGCTCGGCCCAGAGAGTTATCGCGAACTGGCGAAAGAGAGCAGCAATAATCCCGTGAGCTACTACGCCTCGGTCAGTGACGGCCTGTTTGAGCAGATCGTTATGCAGTACATGCATCACCACCAGATGCCTGCCCATGAGGGCATGGCGATGCCGGCCGTCACTTTACACGGGCAGTCACACGAGCAGGTGCATGCATCTGAGTCATCTAACACGACGGGAGGCGAACACTAATGTCGTCTTTTCTTGGAAAATTAACACTGGATGCGGTTCCCTTCCACGAACCCATCATCATGGTGACCCTGGCTGCGGTCGCCGTGATAGGCCTTGTTATCGCGGCCCTGATCACCAAGCATAAGAAATGGGGCCCTCTGTGGCGCGACTGGCTGACCTCGGTCGACCATAAACGCCTGGGGATCATGTATATCCTGCTGGCCTTCGTCATGCTGATCCGTGGCTTCTCCGATGCCATCATGATGCGCACTCAACAGGCCATGGCCACCAATGGCGCCGCCGGCTACCTGCCGCCCGAGCACTATGACCAGATCTTCACCGCCCATGGCGTCATCATGATCATCTTCATGGCGATGCCCTTCATGATTGGCCTGATGAACCTGGTGTTACCGCTGCAGATAGGCGCGCGCGACGTTGCCTTTCCGTTTCTGAATAACCTCAGTTTCTGGTTGACCGCCTCCGGCGCCGTGCTGATCAACATCTCTCTTGGGGTGGGTGAGTTCGCCAAGACAGGTTGGGTGGCCTATCCGCCGCTGTCTGAGCTGGCCTTCAGTCCCGGGGTTGGGGTCGATTACTATATCTGGGCGCTGCAGATCTCCGGCATAGGGACCACCCTCACCGGGGTCAACTTCCTGGTGACTGTGCTTAAGATGCGCGCGCCGGGCATGAAGTTGATGCAGATGCCGATCTTCACCTGGACCTGTACCTGGGCCAACATACTGATCGTCGCCTCGTTCCCGATCCTGACGGCTGTGCTGGCCATGCTGACCCTGGACAGATACATGGATTTCCACTTCTTCACCAACGAAGGCGGTGGTAATGCCATGATGTATATCAACCTGTTCTGGGCTTGGGGACACCCAGAGGTGTATATCCTGATCCTGCCGGCCTTCGGTATCTTCTCCGAGGTGATCTCAACCTTCACCGCCAAGCGTCTGTTTGGTTACAAGTCTATGGTTTGGGCCAGCGGCGCCATCTCAATTCTGGGCTTCATCGTCTGGTTGCATCACTTCTTTACCATGGGCTCGAGTGCCAACGTCAACGCCTTCTTCGGGGTGATGACCATGGTGATTGCCGTGCCGACCGGGGTGAAGCTGTTTAACTGGCTGTTTACCATTTACCGCGGACGCCTGAAGCTAACGGTGCCCGTGCTCTGGACCCTGGGCTTCATGGTGACCTTCACCATAGGCGGCATGACAGGTGTGTTGCTGGCGGTGCCCGGCGCCGACTATGTGCTACACAACAGCTTGTTCTTGATCGCGCATTTCCATAACACCATCATAGGCGGCGCCGTGTTTGGCTACCTGGCAGGCTTTGCCTTCTGGTTCCCTAAGGCGACCGGTTTCCACCTCAACGAACGTCTGGGTAAGGCGGCATTCTGGTGCTGGCAGGTGGGCTTCTATGTCGCCTTCATGCCGCTGTATGTGCTGGGCTTCCTCGGCATGACACGTCGTCTCAATCAGACAGATAACCCTGACTGGAACTTCTGGATCTATCTGGCGGCGGTCGGTGCCTGCATCATCTTCGTCGGCATTGTGCTGCAGTTCGTTCAGCTGTACGTGAGTATCCGCGATCGTGAGCAGAACCGCGACACCACCGGCGACCCTTGGAATGGTCACACCCTTGAGTGGTCGACCGCCTCGCCACCTCAGTTCTATAACTTTGCCCGTTTGCCTCAGGTCGTCGATATCGACGCCTTCACCCATGCCAAGGAGCAGGGCCAGGCCTATCAGATGCAGGAGAGCTACAAGCCGATCCACATGCCGAAGAATACAGGCCATGGGGTTTGGATGGCCCTTGGGATCACCGCCGCCGGCTTTGCCGCCATCTGGCACATCCTCTGGCTAGCCATCGCAGGTTTCCTGGGCGCCTTCATCGTCTTCCTGATGCGAGCCTACGACACAGACACCGACTACTACGTGCAGGGCGATGAGGTTAAGCGTATCGAAACCGCACACCTGAACAAATTATCTAAGGGGCAGATATGAGTATTGCTATCCCAGCTGACCTGAGTGTTACCCAGGTCGAGACCCTACATGAGGAGCACCATGATACCGGCGAGAACACCTTGCTGGGCTTCTGGATCTACCTGATGACCGACTGCATCCTGTTTGCCTCGGCCTTCGCTACCTATGCCGTGCTCTACATGAACACAGACGGCGGCGTGTCGGGCAAGGATATCTTCGAGTTGGACTTTGTCCTGATTGAAACCGCGGCGCTGCTGCTCAGTAGTATCACCTATGGTCTGGCGTTGATCTTTGCCAAGCGTCATCACAAGGGGGCGACCCTGGCCTGGTTGGCGGTGACCTTCGCCCTAGGCTGTGTGTTTATCGGCATGGAGGTGAACGAGTTTCATCACCTGATCCTCGAGGGCAATGGCCCACAGCGTAGCGCCTTCCTCTCCGCCTTCTTTGCCCTGGTGGGCATGCATGGTCTGCACGTGAGTGCCGGCCTGGTGTGGATGGCGATCATGATGCTTGAGGTGGTTAAGCGCAGCACGGGCGGACGCACCCTGACTCGCCTGAACTGCCTCAGCCTGTTCTGGCATTTCCTGGACATCGTCTGGATCTGCGTGTTCACCGTGGTTTATCTGATGGGGGTCTTATTATGAGCCAAGCCACTACCCATGGTCAGGACGATCTGGCCGCCAGCATCAAGTCCTATCTTACCGGCTTCCTGCTCTCTGTGGTGTTGACCGGCATTCCCTTCTGGGCGGTGATGACTCACAGTCTGGAGACCTCGACCACCCTGGTCATAGTGCTGGTGTTGGCCGTGGTGCAGATTCTGGTGCATCTTAAGTATTTCTTGCACCTGGATTTTTCCAAGGAAGGCAAGGTGAATACCCTGTCGTTTATGTTTACTGCCCTGGTGATTGTCATGGTGGTTGGCCTGTCGGTGTGGATCATCTACGCCGCCAACGACCTCATGATGTAGGAGATGCTGCATGATTAGGCATTCGACCTCAACTCAGGTGGCCGCGCCCTTGGGGGCTTATCTTCAGGTGACCAAACCCGGGATTATCATGGGAAACCTCATCGCCGTGGTGGGCGGGTTTCTCTTGGCCGCCAGGGGGGAGGTCGATGCCGTCTTGATGCTGGCGACGCTGGTGGGGCTCTCTCTGGTGGTGGCCTCAGGCTGCGCCATCAACAACTATATCGACCGGGATATCGACGCCAAGATGCAGCGCACCTGCCGTAGGGCAACGGTGACCGGCGCTATCTCACTTAAGCAGGTACTTGGCTTAGGCATAGCCCTGGGCGTACTCGGCTTTGGCCTGCTGGGCTGGTTTACCAACCTGGCGGCCTTGCTGTTTGCCGCCTTCGGTTACCTGGTTTACGTGGGGCTCTACAGCCTCTATATGAAGCGTAACTCCGTCTATGGCACCCTGGTCGGTAGCCTCTCGGGCGCCTTGCCGCCCGTGGTGGGTTACTGCGCCGTGACCGGCAGGATAGATGGCGCTGCGTTGATCCTGCTGGCCATGTTCAGCCTGTGGCAGATGCCGCACTCCTATGCCATCGCCATCTTTCGCTTTAAGGACTATGAGGCGGCCAATATTCCTGTGCTGCCCGTGGCCCAAGGCGTAGAGAAGGCCAAGCTGCATATCGTCTTCTACATTGCTCTGTTCGCCCTGGTATCAACCCTGCTACCCCTGGCGGGTTATACCGGGGTGGGCTTTATGGCGGTGAGTTGCGTGACCAGCTTCTGGTGGCTACTGATGGCGCTGAAAGGCTATCGCAGCGATGTGAACCTGCTGCGTTGGTCGCGCCAGGTGTTCGGTTTCTCGATACTGACCATAGCTATTTTGAGCCTCACCATGGCGCTGGACTTTCAGGTGGCCGATCAGGTGCCGCTGCTGGCCATGTTGGGCTAGAAGTTGCGCTAGCAGTTGCGCTATCTGCAGCGTTAGTCGCAGGGTTATAAGAAAGCAAAAGGCGACCCATCAGGGTCGCCTTTTTTATTGTCTGACATCTTGTATGGCTGACTTTCACAGACAGCTATTTCAGTGAAAAATAGATCTCTGTTACCAGCTCATGCTCCGCGACCTCGGGGAAGAAGTTGTGGTACTCGAAGTAGAGAGGAAAGTCCCTCAGCTCCTCGCCGCTCTGGGGCAGCCAGTCGCGGTAGAACTGATAGATCTTATCGTCCATCTGATCGTGCGGCCCCTGGTGGCGGATCACGGCGCAGCGACCGCCGGGGATCGTCTTAGTGATCACCCCAAAGTCGTTGGCCTTGACCTCGGCCGTTACCGAGCCACAGATGTCGAAACGAAACGCCTCGGGCGCTACCGTGTTGGGGTCGTTAAAGGGCACGCCCAGGGTCAGGCTGCTGGCCACAGGGGATTCGCCGCTCTGCTTACGCCAGTTGATAAATTGTTGAATCGAGTCGTTCAGTGCGGCCGGGCTGCCTTGGTGTTCCAGCACGGCGACTTTGATATCGTCTCTTTGCGTGAGTTTGATCTGCACAGTTTCTCTCCTTGTATAGTTCACCTTGGCATATTGTTGACTCCATTGCTCCCACTTAGGGGTTAACCTGAACTGGGTAGGGGTCTGGGCAAATACCTGCTTAAAGGCTCGCGAGAAGGATTCGCCGTTCTCAAACCCGGCATCGAGGGCGATGTCGGTGATCTTGAGTTCGGGATGAAACACCAATCGGTATGAGGCCCGCTTCAGCCTGAGCAGGCTGATGTATTTACCTAAGGTTATGCCGGTATACACCTGAAACTGGCGATGAAAATGATACTTGGAGAAGTGCGCCTTCTGGCTCAGTTGTTCCAGCGTCAGGGGCTGGTCCAGATGTTTCGCGATATAGTCACAAACCGTCTGGATTCGTTGACTGTAGGCCTGGTGCGCTGCTCGGTTCATATGCATCCCTTTTCAAGTGAGCGGCCATTGTGCGATGAGAGGGCTTGCTTTGCCTGACTCATATTGCTCAATGGCAATTGGCCGAGCATTTGTGCTTAAAAGCCCCTGCGTTTCCAAAAGTTGGCCACCTGACTCTCCTCATCGTTAAGATGCACATGAAAGGTCTTCTCGGCAACCACCTTGTTACCCAGGGATAGTGTCATGCGCCACCTGCCCACCTTGTCATGTTCGGGCGCCCAGATGGTGTCACCCAGATAGAACTTCCAGTCGTTGGACTCGACAAACAGCTCACCCTCGAAGGGCGGGCGAACATTGCCCTGCTGGTCTGGAATATGGGGATGATAGATACAGTAGCTAAGCCTTTGATTCTTTGCCTTACGGATACGGGCGATGAAGCCAAATTCTATGTCGATCTCTGCCGGCACATGGACCGTGGCCTTGAGAAACTTGGGCAGATCCGGGCTCTCTTCATCCCAGCGGCTGAAGAGTCCGGCCTGTAGTATGGTGACATCGGCTTTGAGCTTAGACAAAGGAGGCTAGGCGTTAGGTGTGATACTTCACGGCCATGTCGATCAGCGGCTCACGGCTGGCCTTGGCGGCGCGCAGCCTGGCCAGATAGTTCTCCCACAGATCTACCTGATTGGTGGCCAGATCATAGAGCACCTTCCAGGAGTAGAGGCCTGTGTCGTGGCCGTCGTCGAACACCAGCTTGACCGCATAGTTGCCTACAGGGGTGATGGCGTTGATATTGACGTTCTTCTTGTGGGTGACCAGCACGGGATTGCCGTGACCATGGACCTCGGCCGAGGGGGAGTAGACCCTTAGGAGTTCGCAGCTCAAGGTAAATTGCTGGCCGTTGTCGAAACTTATCTCCAGCTGGCGCGACTTGCGCTTGAGTTTGAGCCCTGTGACCTTGGGCGTATCGCTTTGGGGGGTCATATGCTTCGCCTATTCGTGGGAGGGTATCCCTGGTTAAAAAAGAGGGCCCGCAGGGGAACTGACGGGCCCTTTAAGTTTACAGGATGAAGCGGCTGAGATCTTCGTCCTGTACCAAGTTCTCCAGGTGAGCGTTGACATAGTCGGCATCGATCACAGTCGTGCTGCCTGACTTGTCCGAGGCCTCGAAGGAGAGATCTTCCATCAGGCGCTCCATCACTGTATGCAGGCGGCGGGCACCGATATTTTCGGTGCGCTCGTTCACCTGCCAGGCAGCTTGAGCGATGCGCTCGATACCCGACTCGCTAAACTCGACCTTAACGCCTTCGGTGGCCATCAATGCCACATACTGCTCGGTGAGCGAGGCATGGGGCTCGGTGAGGATGCGTTTAAAGTCGTTGGCAGACAGGGCTTCCAGCTCGACGCGGATTGGCAGACGGCCCTGCAACTCGGGGATGAGATCCGATGGTTTAGACATCTGGAACGCGCCCGAGGCGATAAACAGGATATGGTCTGTCTTGACCATGCCGTGCTTGGTGTTCACCGTGCAGCCTTCCACCAGAGGCAGTAGGTCGCGCTGAACCCCTTCGCGAGAGACGTCTGGGCCTGAGGTGTCGCCACGCTTACAGATCTTGTCGATCTCATCTAGGAAGACGATGCCGTGTTGCTCGACCAGTTCGATCGCCTGCTCTTTAAGATCGTCAGGGTTCACCAGCTTGGCGGCTTCCTCTTCGATCAACAGCTTATAGGCTTCCTTGATGGTCATCTTGCGACGCTTGCTGGCGCCAGGGCCCATGTTTTGGAACATGCTCTGGAGCTGGCTGGTCATCTCTTCCATGCCGGGTGGCGACATGATCTCTATGCCTACCTGAGGCGCGGCGATATCGATCTCGATCTCTTTGTCGTCCAGCTGGCCTTCGCGTAGCTTCTTGCGGAACACCTGACGAGTGCCGGTGTCATCTTTCTTCTCAGTGTCCCAGTCTTCCTTGGGTTTAGGTAGCAGGGCATCGAGAATACGCTCTTCGGCCGCTTCTTCGGCTCTGAACTTACACTTGGCCATCTGCTCTTCGCGGGTCAGCTTGACGGCGGCGTCGGTGAGGTCACGGATGATCTGCTCGACCTCCTTACCCACGTAACCGACTTCGGTAAACTTAGTGGCTTCGACCTTGATGAAAGGCGCCTTGGCTAGCTTGGCCAGACGGCGGGCGATCTCTGTCTTACCTACACCCGTGGGGCCTATCATCAGAATGTTTTTTGGGGTGACTTCTTGGCGCAGCGCGGCATCTAGCTGCATACGACGCCAGCGGTTACGCAGGGCGATAGCGACCGAACGCTTGGCGTTTTGCTGGCCTATGATGTGGCTGTCCAGCTCGTGAACAATCTCGCGTGGAGTCATCTCAGACATAAGTATCCCTTAATGCTTGGGTGCATACGTTTGGTAACAGTGAGCGGGCTCAGTGTTAGTAATTCAGTTCTTCTATCGTCTTGAATTGGTTAGTGAATACACAGATGTCACCGGCAATGGTCAAAGACTTTTCGGCGATCTCCTTGGCGCTGAGATCGGTATTTTCCAGCAGTGCCGTGGCCGCGGCTTGGGCAAAGTTGCCGCCTGAGCCTATGGCGATCAGGTCGTTTTCTGGCTGCACCACATCGCCGTTACCTGTGATGATCAGGCTGCATTCGGTATCGGCTACCGCCAAGAGTGCCTCGAGCTTGCGCAGCACCCTGTCTGAGCGCCAATCTTTGGCCATCTCGACCGCGGCGCGCATCAGATGGCCCTGATGCATCTCTAACTTAGATTCGAAGCGTTCGAATAGGGTGAAGGCATCGGCGGTGCCGCCGGCAAAGCCCGCGAGGACCTTGTTGTGATACAGGCGTCGAACCTTTCTGGCGTTTCCTTTCATCACTGTATTTCCCAGTGATACCTGGCCGTCTCCGGCAATGACAACCTGATTATTGCGACGTACTGAAACGATTGTGGTCACGGTATTTCCTCTTCTCAAGCCGACGAGTAGGAAACTCATCGGTGGACAATAGCTTAGATATGGGGATGGCATTTTGTTTTTCAAGGGAGATCAACCATAGGTTTACCCACGCCAGAGGAGAAAAGCCGAGTTTTGTGCCTCTGCGACCTAAAAGCCGTTTATTTTTATCGCCTTACTCATTCAAGTATGACGCTGGGGCTAATACTAAAGAGGGGGGGCGTCTGGGCAAAATTAGCCGCTTGGTGGTGGGCTTTCATACCTTAGCCGGATGAAGGGGGAGAGGCTTGTCCGCATACTTTTGCCTGCCAGCACAGGCTGGCGCTTGTTTCTAAGCCGCTTGTTTCAAACATGGGGATGAAAGGAAAACGGTTCGCGGTGTAGGGTCGACAGGCCGGAGGTTGCACGGTGACGCTTGTCGGGATCTTCGCAGGATGCGCCAACATCGAGTGATGGGCGAAGAAGATTCGGCATCTGGTAATCGCAGTTTCATGTTACTGCTGAGACTTGCATAGGATTGCACCACCTAGGTGGTGTGCACAGGGGTTGCCTCAGGCGAGCGCCCCGACAGATAAATTTAGTAAAGGATATTACTCATGACAAAGCTACTTCCACTGGCCGCCGCTATTGCGATGACAATAGGTACCGCCCACGCTGCCGACAGCACGGCGACAACTTCACAAAATGGTTCGGGTAACATTGCTTCGACGGTGCAGACTGGTACTAACCATACTGCGGCCATCAACACCGCCCTGGGTTTCGACAGCTCGGCAACTATCGACCAAGCCGGTGATGCACAAACGGCCACCATCAATCAGATCGGCGGCGTCGCGAACTCTAGCGCCATGGTGACTCAGTCTGTGTCGTCAAATAACGCTACCGTTAACCAAGAGCACATGGACAACACTCATGCGACGGTTACCCAGGCCGGTGAGAGCAACAACGCCGATGTGAACCAGCTGCATGTTAACGACTCGCAGGCGATCGTTGTGCAACAAGGCAACACCAACAACGCCAACATCAGACAGTATGGTTTCGGCATCCATAACCCAGCCGGTTCAACCATATTGCAGACTGGTAACAACAACAGCGCTAACACAGATCAAGATACCTCTACCGACGCCCTGTCGACCGTAGTACAGACCGGCGCCGAGAACATTGCTAACGTTAATCAGATGAACAACGCCGAGCGTTCGGTTGTTGCGATTAATCAGATCACCAACAGCTCTATGGCAACGGCGACTCAGGATGGCTCTGCCGACTCGAGCATCACCATCAACCAGATCAACGGCTCAATCGGCACCGCCGATGTGACCCAGAGCAACGGCAGCGATAACCTGGCGAGCGTGACTCAGGATGATAACAGCCTGAATGCCACGGCGAGCGTGTCGCAAACTGGCAGCTTCAACCATGTGAATACACTGCAACAGCATGCCATCAACACCAGTCTGAGCGTGATGCAAAATGGTGAGTCTAACATCGCCTCAGTTAATCAAGAGCATGTGAACGACAGCGTTGCGACCGTGAATGTGACTGGTGACACCAACACCACCACAGTGCGTCAGTATGGCTTCGGTTACCATGAGCCAGCGTCGGCGACCGTAACGACTGTGGGTAACTTCAACAACGTGAACATCAACCAGGATACTTCATTCATGGCTGAGGCCAGCGTAAACCAGGTGGGTAACGGTAACATCGCCCTGGTGAGCCAGCTTAACGAGTCTGATAATTCCAAGGTGTTCATCGACCAGATCGATGCCAGCGAAAACGGTAATGTTGTTGTGGCGCAGGATCAGGCTGCCGACTCTACGGCGACTGTGATGCAGTCAGGTGTTAATGGTTCGGCGGTATTTGTGGCCCAGGGCCCAGGTAGCCAGCTGAATGCCAACGTGAATCAAACTGCTAGCGTGGGCGGTATCGTAAACATCAATCAGGATGGCCTAGATCAAGGTGCCATGGTGAGCCAGAGCGGCACAGACAACATGGCCGACATTGACCAGACTGCCTCGCTAAACCGCGTGACTGTTGCTCAGATGGGCGATTTCGGTGCCGCCGATATCGACCAGACAGGCAACAACAACGAAGGTTGGGTTAACCAGAGCGGTGGCGAATACAATGACGTCGTGCTGCTGCAACAGGGCGATGACAACTACGCCATGATCGAGCAATCTGGCCTGGGGCTTGATGGCGCACACAACCTGGCGACCATCAACCAGCTGGGCATGAACGATAGTGCTTCTATCATGCAGGCTGGTGGTTTCGGTAACACTGCGACCATCACCCAGAACTAAGCGATTAACGCAGACAACAAAAAGCCAGCATTACGCTGGCTTTTTTATTGCCTCAAACATAAAAAAACGGACCAGGGCCCGTCTTTAGTCTGCTAAGGCTAGCCGCCTTCCCAGAACCAAATCTGACAGCCGTTGAGGCCGCCACGTTGTAGTATGTGGCGATGTTTCTCGGCAAGGCGTTTACGCTCATAGGGGCCGAGCACCACCTTATACCAGGTGCCGTTGCTGCCGCTGACCTTACGCACCTGCGCCTCCAGGCCCTGGAAGGCGATCACCGCCTTCATCTCATTGGCCTGAGCCTCTTTCCTGAAGGAGCCGCATTGCATCTGATAGGGACGGGTCGGCGCGGTGTTTTCTGGGATATCCACCTCGACCTGCTTATTCTCCAGCTCCTCCTGGTAGGTCCACTCCTCCTTGGGCTTAGGCGGCAGCGCATTGGGGTCCTTCTTGACCACCTTAGGCTTAACCGTTTGTACCTCGGGCTGAGTCTCTACTTTGTCGGCGCTGTCGTTGATGCTCCAGAGGAAGTAGCCGAAACCGCCTACTAATCCTAGGGTCACCAGAGAGAGCACGAAGGGGAAACGTCTCGGCTTTGGTGCCGGCTGACGTCGGCCACCCGTGCTCTTCTTACGTCCTTTCGAGGCAGGTCTTCTGTTGGCGTAATCGCGATTGCTCATCCTGGCGCCCTATACTACATGCGTTCTAAGGTTTCGATACCCAGTAGATCCAGGCCCTGCTTCAGCGTCTTAGCGGTCAGTTGTGCCAGCAATAGACGGCTCTTCTTCTCATCTTCGCTGTCGGCCGCCAGCACTGGGCAGGCCTCGTAGAAACTTGAGAAGGCGCCCGCCAGTTCAAACAGGTAGCCACACAGGGCGTGAGGCTGACCCTTGGCCACCATGCGACCTAGCACCTCGGCAAACTGGGCCAGCTTGTTGCCCAGCTCTTTCTCTTTGTCGTGCTCCAGCTTGATGCTGGCGCCCGTGAGGTCGATATCGGCCGCACGCTTGAAGATGCCTGCAACACGTGTGTAGGCGTAAAGCAGGTAAGGCGCCGTGTTGCCCTCGAAGCTCAGCATCTGCTCGAAGCTGAAGATGTAGTCGCTGGCGCGATTCTTCGAGAGATCGGCATATTTCACCGAGGCGATACCCACCACTTTGGCGATCTTGGCCAGCTCCTCTTCATCCATATCAGGATTCTTGCTGCGTACCAGTTCAAGCGCACGGGTCTCGGCCTCGCTCAGCAGGTCAACCAGCTTCACCACCCCACCAGAGCGGGTCTTGAATGGGCGACCATCTTCGCCGTTCATGGTGCCAAAGCCCATGTGTTCTAGGCTCATCTCTGGACGGACGAAGTTAGCGGTGCGGGCCAGGCTGAATACCTGCTGGAAGTGCAGGGCCTGACGCAGGTCGACGAAGTACAGGGCGCGGTCGGCCTTGAGTACGTTTGAGCGATAGCGCATCGCCGCCAGATCGCTGGTGGCATACAGGAAGCCGCCGTCGGCCTTCTGGATGATCACCGGCAGTGGTTCACCCTCTTTGGTTTGGAACTCATCCTGGAAGACCACCTTGGCGCCGTTACTTTCAGACAGCAGCCCCTGGGCATCCAGATCCACTACCACCTGCTCGAGGTCATCGTTGTAGGCGCTCTCGCCGCGCACGTCGGCGCGGGTCAGGCTCACACCCAGACGCTCATAAACTTCGTGACAGTGGCTTAGGGAGATATCGTTAAATTCACGCCATAGCTTGTTGCAGTACTCGTCGCCCGATTGCAGCTCAACCACGAGCTGGCGAGCGCGGGTAGCAAACTCTTCCGACTCGTCGAAACGTACCTTGGCGGCGCGGTAGAAGCTCTCGAGATCTGCCAGTTCAACCTGGGCTTGCTCGCCTTGCTTAGCGCGTAGCTCTTCCATGTAGGCCAGCAGCATGCCGAACTGGGTGCCCCAGTCGCCGACGTGATTCTGGCGGATCACCTTGTGACCCTGGAACTCCAGCGCGCGTACCACGGCGTCACCGATAATGGTTGAACGTAGGTGACCTACGTGCATCTCTTTGGCCAGGTTTGGCGACGAGTAGTCAACCACTACTGTCTGCGGCGTCGGCAGGACTACGCCCAGGTGATCGTCGTTCAGGGCGGTCATCAGCTGGTTGGTCAGGGCGTTCTCATCGATAAAGAAGTTGATGAAACCTGGGCCGGCGATCTCAACCTTAGCCACCTGGCTGTCTTGTGGCAGGCTATCGATTATCAGCTGTGCGACCTCACGAGGATTCTTGCGAGCCACCTTGGTCAGCATCATGGCTAGGTTGGTGGCAAAATCACCGTGGGTTTTGTCTTTGGTTCGGTCAACCTGAATACGAGCCTCAAAATCGGCAGGAATGATCGCCTGCTGTTTTAGGGTTTGAATGGCTTGTTCGAGCAAAGATTGAATATGTGATTTCATTGGCGTTTAATCGACAGTTGCTAAATAAAAAGATTCAGGGATAACCGCGTATTTTAGCCGTTTGTGGTGGCCAATTGCTATCCTCTGGTCGGATTTTTATGAGCTATTTTTGCATTTTTTGATCACAGGAGATCCTGCGGGTCGCGATCTAGGCTCCAGCGGCATAGCTTGGCCAGTGGCAGGGCTTCGATCTGCGGCAGTGCCTGCTCGAAGGCCTGCTGCAACAGCCCGCGGGTCTTGGTCTGGAACATCAGCTGACGGCGGAATTTGCCGGCCTTTCTGTCCATGGGAGCGGGCATGGGGCCTATGATCTCGCACTGCTCGTCTTGCGGCAGTAACTGGGCAACCTGGGCCAGGAAGGCATCGGCGTCCTGTGCCTTGTGGGCCTCGGCGCGTAGCAGCAACATGTGCCAGGCCGGCGGCAACAGGGCCTGTTTACGCTCCTCCAGCTGACCGCGGGCGAACTCGCCATAGCCCTTGTGCATCAGCTCCCTCAGTATGGGGTTGTCACATTGGTGGGTCTGAAGCAGCACTGTGCCCGGCTTGCGCGCTCGTCCGGCGCGGCCCGATACCTGAGTATAGAGTTGACCGAAACGCTCGGGGGCGCGAAAGTCTGCGCTGAACAGGGCGCCATCGACATCTAACAGGCCGACCAGGGTGACGTCGGGGAAATGGTGCCCCTTGGCGAGCATCTGGGTGCCGACCAAGATCTTATATTCCCCCTTATGGATGGCGTTAAGGTGGGTTTCCAGCGCTCCCTTGCGGCTGGTGGTGTCGCGATCGATTCGCACCACAGGGTAGTTGGGAAACTCCTTGGCCAGGGCGTCGGCCAGCTGCTCTGTGCCCACCCCTTGGCCCATCAGCATGGTGCTGCCGCACTGATGGCACTGCTTGGGGATGGCGTACTGATTGCCGCAGTGGTGGCAACGGATCTCGCCGAGGGATTGATGCACAGTGAAGAAGGCGTCGCAGCGATCGCACTCGTGCAGGTGGCCGCACTCGTGACATAGCAGCGCCGGGGCGAAGCCGCGGCGGTTAAGAAACAGCAGCACCTGATTGCCCGCATCCAGATGGATTCGCATCTCGTTGAGCAGGCCATGGGAGAGACCATTCTTCAGCGGCTGATTGCGGATGTCGATGATCCCCTGGCGCACCTTCTCGGCGGCGCCGGCGCGGCTGCCCAGGCTCAGGTGTTGGTAGCGTCCAGACAGGGCATTCTGTAGCGTCTCCAGGGAGGGGGTGGCGCTGCCAAGGAGTACGGGCACCGATTCGAGATGGCCGCGCATCACGGCTAAGTCCCGGGCGTGATAACCGATCCCCTCTTGCTGTTTGAAGCTGGCGTCGTGTTCCTCATCCAGGATGATGATGCCTGGATAGCGCATGGGGGTGAACAGCGCCGAGCGGGTGCCGATTATGATGGCTGCCTCGCCGCTTCTAGCCAGACGCCAGGCGCTCAGGCGTTGATTGTCGGTGAGCCCAGAGTGGATCACCGCCACCTGCACCTTGAAGCGACGCTTGAAGCGGCTGATGGTCTGGGGTGTCAGGCCAATCTCGGGCACCAGGATCAGTGCCTGTTTACCCTGTTTAAGCACAGTTTCCAGCAGTGCCAGATAGACCTCAGTCTTGCCCGAGCCCGTGATCCCCTCGAGTAAGGTGCAGTGGTAGCCCTGCTGTTGGTTGAGGGTGGCGACGGCGATGGCCTGCTCGGGATTGAGCTGATGGGGCGTCTCATCGAGTTCGAGCCCGT
Source organism: Shewanella halotolerans (assembly GCF_019457535.1). Lineage (NCBI taxonomy): Bacteria > Pseudomonadati > Pseudomonadota > Gammaproteobacteria > Alteromonadales > Shewanellaceae > Shewanella > Shewanella halotolerans. The sequence goes on from NZ_CP080417.1 coordinate 433,973, forward strand.
CGCGCCAGCTGAGATTTGATTCGATACGCCGCTCGATACACTCTATCCAGCCCCGTTCAACAAGAGCCTTTAGCGCCGTCTTGCTCAGCTCCAGGGCATTGAGTTCATCCTGGCTGAGCTCTGTCTCTAACAGGGCAAGCAGCAGCTTGCGCTGGGCGGGTGCACGCTTGAGCAGATCGATATCCGCTTCCTGTCCGGCAGCGGTCACGCGCCAGATCTGTAGCTGCTGGGCCTCTACCTCGGCACCCTTACGCAGGGCGACCGGCAGGGCCTGTGACAACATCTGCCCCAGGCTGCAAAAATAGTAGCGGGCGGCCCATTGGGTCAGCTTGTATAGCGAGGGGGGCAATACTCCCTCATGGTCGAGGAAGGTGATAACCGACTTGATCTGGTTCGGCGCCAGATCGCAGCTTTGGCTTAGGCCGGTTACCAACCCGATCAGTTGCTGTCGACCGAAGGGTACCCTGACCCTGACACCTACCTGAGCTTTGTCGAGATCGGCCTCTTTGACGCGATAGCTAAAGGCCTGGCGCATGGGGACGGGGAGGGCGACTTCGACAAACAGGGACATAGATTCGGCTGGCAGCAATAATAGTAGAGCAAGTGTAACCAGACAGCCTGACGAGGGCTACCAGAATCTGTCACAAGTAGGTGGAAAGCCTAGGCTATTCAGATCTAAGACTTGTGACAAAATTGTTGAAACATCAAAGAGCTTGTTGCTTAATAGCTAGGTGAGACTCGGGGTTGTCGACTGGCCGGATGGCGGATGCGTGTGACCCTGAGGTGAGCGTCTGACAGTCGAATCGATCCACCCAAACAGGGATAAGAAGGTTGCGATGAAGAGAGTGCAATATCTGGTCATGCTGTGCCTAGTGCTGCTGGGGCAAGCCGGGCTTATGAGTCTGCCCGCCTGGGCGAAGCTTACCCACGTCAGTATCAATCAAAGGCTGTCAGATCTGGGGCAACGCCCGACGCTCAGGGTCAATATCGTCGCCCAATCGGTCAACCTGGATAAGGTGCAGTTTATCGTCGAGCAGCGCTCCGGCAGTGAGCGATTGATGGTCAAGCCGATGAACACCTATATGTTGCTGCTCAGCGGTGTCGAGGAGGTGGAAGATGGCGAGGCGCAGCTGGTGATCAAGGAGTATCTGGTCAATAACTGGCAGGAGGTGAAGCGGATGCCGCTGTTTAACGCCTCGACGACTTATCAGCAGAGCAAGCCGGTTAAATCAAAGCCTGTTAAATCAAATACGCCGGTTAAAACAGCCAAGACCAACAAGCAGCCGTCGCAACCCCTTGCAGCGGCTCAGCAGTCACTGGCAAGTTTACCGCCTGTTGATGCCGGCGATCGGGTGCAGCAGGGATGTCAGCTGGATTATGCCCCGCCTCAAACCCTGTGGCGTCTCGGCAGCGACTATGCCAAGCAGTGGGAGCTGAGCACCTACGGCGCCATGCTGGCCATCTTCGAGGCGAACCCCAATGCCTTTAATGGCGGTAAGATCAATGGCCTGCGGGCGGATGTGACCCTCAAGTGTCCGTCGGCGGCCCTCAAGCAGAGATACCTGAGCGCCGATGCGGCACGAGCGGCCTTCGAGGCGCTGGTCGCAGAATAAGCACGGCGGCCGATTGCTGCTAGAAGGAAAATCAGATAATGCAGGAGAATAGTTGCAGGCTATGCTTGTAACTATTGATGGTATCCTGTACTATCTCGCGCCTAAATATTCTATTAACTGCATGTGGTGTCCGACTTCGGGTTGGAAGTGCGACATGGCCTTAAACTTGAGGTAATCCCAATGAAACCAGGCATTCATCCTGAATATGCTGAAATCACTGCAACTTGTACTTGTGGTAACGTTATCAAAGTAAACTCAACTGCAGGTAAGCCACTGCACTTGGACGTATGTGGTGCATGTCACCCATTCTACACTGGTACTCAGAAAGTTATGGATACCGGTGGACGTATCGACAAGTTCAACAAGCGTTTCGGTATGCTTGGCAAGAAGTAATACTTCTGCAAAGAACTCTGAAAAAGGCGCCTATATGGCGCCTTTTTTGTTTTCAGCCCTAAACCACCTACTTCAGTAGGTGGTTATCATCATTTAGGCTTTGCCTGTAATTCGCATTGATAGATAGATGCAGTTACCCATCGAACGGGGCGGTGTAATCACTTTCCCAATGCTATAAGCAGGCTAAATAGAGCCAAAAATAGGTTGGGTAAATAAATAGACGCTTTTGGCCCCCTTTGAGGGGGCTAATACAAAGCCACCTTCTTCAGAAGGTGGATTTTTACTGTCTGTTATTGCTGGCCTGTGCCTATGGGCTCAGCCTGCCACTTATTCCGTCACTGTGCCTGCAAGTGGGCCTGCAAGTGGGCTTTCTTGAATAGAGTTGGCGATCAGCCTAACATGCTTGTAAGGTTATGATATTACTGATGACTGAGCGTTTAATCTAGGGAAGCGATTTATTATGGACAAGATTCTGGCCCTTTCTCTTTCTCTCTGCTCCTTCCTGGCGACTGCCGCTGGCAGCCTGTGTGCGCCAACCCACTATGATGAGACTGTCACCTTAGCCTCGGTGATCGATGGCGATACCTTGATGCTGGAAGATGGTCGTCTGCTCAGGCTTATCGGCATCGATTCGCCCGAGATAGACAGGCACTACCCTGAGCTGTCTGAGCCCTTCGCCAATCGCGCGCGCAATTTCCTCGCCGAGCGCCTGGTGCCTGGGCAGAAACTCAAACTGGCCTTCGATCGTAAACGTCTGGATCCCCAAGGGAAAACCTTAGCCTATGCCTATACCGAGGAGGGAGAGCACCTGCAGGAGATGATGCTGAGTCAGGGCTATGCCAAGGCGAGGGTCTATCAGAACGATTACTTCTGGCAGTGTTTGGCCAATATCGAGCGTCAGGCCCGCCAGGAGCAACGTGGATTATGGAGCCATAAAAGCTATCAGGCCAAGTTGCCGAATGAGTTAAATCGTGACGATCGCAATCGCTGGCGAGAGGTCAGAGGAGTGGTGACGGGTTTTGAAAGAAAAGGTCAGCAATTGTGGCTGATTATCGATGAAATCTTTTATGTGGGTATACCTAGAGAAGAATCTGGTAAATTTAGCAACATTTTAACCCTAAACCTGCTTGAAAGTCCGGTAATTGTGCGTGGTGAGTTGTATTATTCCTACAAAAAATGGCAGATGATTGCCCATCATCCTTCGCAGATAAGTTTGCAAAATAAGCCTTAGACCATTTGGCTTCATAATAAACTGAAATTTTCTAATATCTTGTTTAAAAATCGCCTAATTTCGAGTATCTTAGCGCTCTAATGACCTGCGTCGATTTTCGCCAAATCTGGGGGAGCGAGGCGGGGCAAATAAGACCTTACTCTGAATACACTTGTCGCATTTTTTGCAGGATTACTAAAATGGCCGATTTCCGTCAGCAAGCCCTTGACTACCATGAGTTCCCCGTACCAGGCAAAACCGCCGTTAGCCTGACCAAGCCCGCAGAGACCAGCATGGATCTGGCGCTGGCCTATAGTCCGGGTGTGGCCGAGCCGGTGCGTGAAATCGCTGCCAATCCTGACGACGCATACCGTTACACCGCCAAGGGCAACACGGTTGCCGTGATCTCTAACGGTACCGCCATCTTAGGTCTGGGCAACCTGGGCCCACTGGCCTCTAAGCCTGTGATGGAAGGTAAGGCACTGCTGTTCAAACATTTCGCCAATATCGATGCCACAGACATCGAGGTGAAGCACCGCACCGCCGAAGAGTTTATCAACACGGTCGAGGCGATTGCCGATACCTTCGGTGGCATCAACCTGGAAGATATCAAAGCACCCGAGTGTTTCGAGATCGAGAAGGCGTTGATTGAACGTTGTAACGTTCCTGTATTCCACGACGATCAGCACGGCACGGCCATCGTGACCGCGGCTGGCATGATCAACGCCCTCGAGATCCAGGGTAAGAAACTGGAAGAGGCGGTCTTTGTCTGTATGGGCGCAGGTGCGGCGGCTATCGCCTGTATGACCATGTTGGTGAAGTGTGGCGTGCAGCGTGAGAATGTCTACATGCTGGACCGTAAGGGTGTTATCCACACCCGTCGTGAAGATATTAACGAATACAAGGCGCTGTTTGCCAACAACACAGACAAGCGCACCCTGCAGGATGTGATCAAGGGCGCCGACGCCTTCCTGGGTCTGTCTGGCCCAGACGTGCTGAGTGCTGAAGATGTTGCCCTGATGGCCGAGAAGCCGGTGATCTTTGCCTGTTCAAACCCAGATCCAGAGATCAAGCCTGAGCTGGCCCACGATGTGCGCAAAGATCTGATCATGGGTACCGGTCGCAGCGATTACCCTAACCAGGTGAACAACGTGCTCTGCTTCCCCTTCATCTTCCGTGGTGCCCTGGATGTGCGCGCCGCCAAGATCAACGACGAGATGAAGATTGCCGCGGTACATGCCATAGCAGCCCTGGCGAAAGAGCCTGTGCCTGCCGAGGTATTGGCTGCTTATCCAGACGTGACCGAGCTGAAGTTTGGCCCTGATTACGTGATCCCTAAGCCGATGGATCCACGCCTGCTGTCAAACGTGGCCAAGGCCGTTGCCCAGGCGGCTATCGACTCGGGTGTTGCGGCCTTGCCAACACTGCCTGAGCACTACATGGCCTAATCGGCGATGGTAATGATAAGAAAAGGGCCTCAGGGCCCTTTTTTATTGTGCCTTTACGGCTTTATTTGTATGGTAATGGTGTTGCTCAGCCTAGGTGATAAAGCCTTTCGGGATCCTAGATGATAAAGCGGTCTCAGACGTAAAAAATAATAATAATCCTGCAGGAAGCGGAAATGAAATTGACACAACTCCTCACCAAGAAGTTAACCGGCTTTTGGCTGCTTTCCCTCGCTGCGGTCGCCTTCATCTTTCTGCTTACCGCTCTGGTCAGTTTCATTCAGCTCACCTATAAGTTTCAACAGCAACAGATGACAGAGCTGGAAGAGATGCTGCTGCAGCATCAGGTGAGGCACGAGCTTCAGCACCTGGATATCTGGCTGCCGCAGATCCTGGCCGCCTACGATGCACAAAAATTTACCCTGATCCGGGGTGATGAGACGCTGTACCGCTTCGACCGGGGTAATCATGATCAGAGTGTGGTCAACTACGACAGGGTACTCAACGAGACCTTAGACCTGCATTTTCATATCAGCCTGCCTCAGCCCTTCCTGCTGCACAACATCAGCTGGCACGGCGGTCTGGTGTTCCTAGTGGGATGCATAGCGGTAGGCCTGCTGGTGCGCCGCGGCTACCTCTGGCTGGCGCTGCAGCTGCAGGGCATAGAAGATCTGGCCAAGCGCAGTCATCTGATCCTCTCGGGAGATTATGACAAGGCGCTAGCCGAGACGGGCCATGGCCGTCCAAGGCTTATCAACCGCGCCTTGACCCAGATGTTGCTTGAGCTCGATGATGCCCAGAAGCAGCGTGCCAGGTTCGATCAGTTTATTCGCTCCAACACCTTCCTCGACCCCGAGTCGGGCATAGGTAATCGCCTGTTCCTCAAGAACCGCCTGGACGCCCTGAGCAACAAGGATGGCATGATGGCCCCCGGGGTGCTGCTACTGCTGGAAATGGAAGATCTGGATCTCTTACAGCAGGAAGCAGACGAGTTCAGCATTCAGGAGTTGCTCACCCAGACCATAGGCGGCATCAGTCATCTATTGGACAGTCAGGCCAACAGCATCTTCTCCCGTCGCTCCTACAATCAGTTTGCCATCGTGGTGCCGCAGATCTCCCTGGCTGATGCCGAGAAGCTGGCCGCCAGGCTGCTCAAGGTTTGCCTGAGTCAGCCCCTGGAAGGGGTGAACAATCGCGATGACTTCTTTCATATCGGCGTCGCCTACTTCAAGGTGGGCGAGAGCAAGGAGCAGCTGATCGAAGAGGCCGAGATGGCGTTGCGGGCGGCCCAGTTTCAGGGCAACAGCGGCTGGTTTATGTATGACAAGGGCGTGGTGGACGAGGAGTTTGCCAGAGGCTCGGTGCGCTGGCGCAGCTTCCTCGAATATGCCCTGGTCAACAAGCGCGTGGTGCCCTTCACCCAGGCGATACTCGACAGCGATGGCAAGGAGCACCACAGCGAGGTCTCCTGTCGTCTGCGCGACAGCAGCGACAACCTGGTGCGCGCGACCCTGTTCTTGCCCATGGCGATCAAGTGCGGCCTGATCCCCCAGATCGAGCGTCAGGTGATCGAGGCCGTGTTGTTCGATCTGTTACCCAAGTCACCCAAGAACAAGCGGAAATACAGTATTAATCTCTCTCTGGATACGCTTACCAGCCGCGCCTTTATCCGTTGGCTACAGACGACCCTGCTGGAGTATCGTCACCTGACGCCGCGGCTGATCTTCGAGATCAACGAAGATATCCTGGTGAATAACCTGGCGAAACTGAAGGCGCCGCTGGATATGATCGCCAAGATGGGTGCCAGCCTGTGTGTCGACCGGGTAGGGCAGCAGGTGGTGAGCACCCAGTATCTTCAATCCTGCCGCGTGGATCTGATTAAGCTGCACAGATCTATTGTGCGACAGATACATTTACGCCAAGAGAATCAATTGTTTGTCAGAAGCCTTATCGGCGGACTCTATCGTACCGAGGTGCAGGTTTTTGCCGAAGGGGTCGAGTCGTTGGAGGAGTGGCAGACGTTGAAGATTTTAGGGGTGAGTGCAGGACAGGGCAGTTTCTTTAGCGACCCCCTCGAGGCCGCGTGATTTTGTTATCTCCCTGTTGGGCCTGATAAGGGCTTGTTAGGGCAGGGTTACTGTTCTATGTTTATCTGAGTGTATCTGATTGATGTTAGATTTTTTCTATAAAATTAGGCGATTAGTCGCTACAATAACGCTATTATTTTGACGCTTTCCTCGAGGCAATATCCATCCGGCATTTGAGGTAGAGCGATTTGGGACACTCATGGCGCGTGAGTATCAAATTGGTGGATATGCCTTAAATGGAAAATAGTCTTTTGAGTAAATTTGCCTTCTGGCAAACCAAGCACGATAGAGTCGATTTGGGCGTATACCTCAACGCCGCCGCTGTGACCTTCTTCCAGCGCGACAGCGACACCTCATTCTCACTGCCCCTGGCGGGCGATGACTGGTCTGGCGTATTTGAGGCGCTGACCGACAAGATCCCTGCGCCTCATCTGCAACTCGTGCTCAGCGAGGACTTCTACCAGCTGCTGGTGGTCGACAAGCCTATGGTGCAGCCCGAGGAGATGCATCAGGCGCTCGTCTGGTCAATCAAGGATATGGTGTCAGAGCCCGTCGAGTCCCTGCATCTGGATTACTTTGAGTCGCCAGAGTCCACCAACAACAAGGTGACTGTGGTTGCGGTCAACAAGGCCATGCTGCAGGCGCTGATCAAGGCGGCGGATAAGCACCAGGTGACCATTGCCGGGATCAGCATCGAAGAGATGGCCATCAGTAACTATGGCGCCGAAGATAAGCTGGCGCACATGGTGCTTTGTCATAAGCCGGGGAGCGAGCTGTTGCTGACCGTGGTGAAACAGGGGCAGCTCTACATGCAGCGCCGTATCCGCGGATTTAGTCAGATAGATAGAGTCTCGAGCGAAGATCTGCAGCTTAACGTCGCCGATAACCTCAGCCTGGAGCTGCAGCGCTCCATGGATTATTTCGAGAGCCAGCTGCGCCAGGCGCCGGTAGCCTCTATCGCCCTGCTGATGGGCGGTGAGCGTCAGATGCTGGCTCAGCTATTGAGTCGGAACTTCGATCAGGCCGTCGAGGTGATCGCCTGTGATCAGGTGCAGGATAAGTTGGCCCAATGGGCATTGGCCGAGCTTGAACGTCAAACGGAGGAGCCTGCCTAGATGAATCCAAAACTGCGGGTCAACCTCTTTACTGCCAGCCTGTTACCGCCCAGGCTGCGCCTCTCCTTTACGCGTCTGCTACAGCTTGGCTTCGGCCTCTTTGTCTTGCTGCTGGCCGCCAACCTACTGGCCTATCTGCATCTGGGAAGCCTGGAGGCCGACAAGCATCAGCTACTCAGCGACAAGGCCGCTTTCGATCAACAGAAGGCGCAGCTCGAGCAGGCCATCGCCAAGCGTAGCGCTTCTCAGGCATTGGTGCAGCAGGTGGATCTCCTATCGCAGCAGGTGGAACTCAAGCGTCTGCTGCTCGGCGAACTTTCCCATGTGGAGACCCTCACCAGCAAGGGTTATTCTCCCCTGCTGACCGGCCTTGCACGGGTGACCGACGATCAACTCTGGCTGAGCCGCATCCAGGTGCAGGAAGATCAGTTTGTCTTCGAAGGCTTTAGCGCCGCGCCCAACGCAGTCCCCCTCTGGCTGGCACGCCTGCAAGGGGTTGAGCCGCTCAAGGGGCAGGCCTTTAGCACGCTCACCATGAACCGGGGCGACAAGCAGCCGCTGGGATTTGTGCTGCGCAGCAAGCGCGATGAGGAGCAGGCGAAATGAAACAACAGATAGCCCGCTGGGGCGAAGCCTTCGATCAACTGAGTCAGCGCGAGCGGGTGATGATCGCCGTGGCAGTCGTGGTGGTGATCGGCATGTTGCTCTATCTGCCGCTCGAGTCTCTGCTGACCCAGAGCAGCCGTGTGCAGAGTAATATCAAGGCCTTAACCGCAGAGAACCGGATCTCAGAGCAACAGATTGACCTGTATCAGCAGACTCTGGCGAGCGACCCCGATCAGGAATATCGTCAGCGTCTGGCGGGGCTACAACAGCAAGCCAAGGATCTCGATCAGCAGCTGTCGTTTCAGATGGTCGACATGGTGCCCGCCGACAAGATGCCGACCATGCTCGGCGAGTTGCTGGGTCGGGTAAAGGGGATACGCCTGCAAAGTTTCGAGTCTCTGGCGCCTAAGCCGTTGCTGGCATTAGGGGATGAGAACAAACTCAATCTCTATAGCCACGGCATCAAGCTGGCGTTCGAGGGAGATTACTTTGCCACCCTCAAGTTTATCGAGGCGGTCGAGGCCATGCCCAATAAGCTCTATTGGCGCCAACTGGATTATTTGGTGGGCGATTATCCTAAGGCCGAGGTGACGTTAGAGGTCTACACACTCAGTATTAACAAGGACTTTATCAGTGTTGCGAATCAAGATTAGTGTTTGCCTGCTGGCGCTGCTTTGCCTTGGGCTGACTCAGGCCTCGGCCCAGACCCTGAGGGATCCTACCCGTCCAGGTGCAGGGGCCCCAGGCTCGGCGCAGCATCAAGGCGGACAGAAGCTGGTGCTCAACAGCCTGATGATTACAGACCAATCGGCGACGGCCATTATCAATAACAAGACATTCACCACGGGTGACAGGGTACAAGGTGTGAGGATCACTCGCATCACTAAGCAGGGTGTCTGGCTTGCCGATGGCCGCCAGCTTAAGCTCTACCCAGAAGTAACTGCGACAAAGGGACAATAAATGACTGCGATGAAAACCATAACACCTCTGCTCGTGCTGATGTTAGCCGCCTGTCAGACAACGGATCGTCCCCAGCCTGTCGAGTCGAAATCGGCGATCGATAGCTCGATTGCCGCGGCGCAGAATAAGCCACAAACGCCACCACCGGCGGCCGTGATGCCAGATTCTGTGCAGCGTGAGCTGCAGTCATCGAGCCTGCTAGGTTCCTTGACCCCAAGCCAGCCGAGCGAGCGACGTTTCGATGTGTCGGCCAAGGATGTCGATGCCAAGGTCTTCTTCCCGAGCCTGGTGCAGGGCACCCCCCTGAGCGTGGCCGTGCACCCTAACGTGACAGGTACAGTCTCTCTGTCCCTCAAGGGGGTGACCCTGAGTGAGGCGCTGCAGGTGGTCGAAGATATCTATGGCTACGAGGTGAGCCGAGAAGGACGTATCCTGCGTGTCTTCCCTGCTGGCATGCGCACCGAGACCTTCCCGCTCAACTATCTCTACATGGAGCGCCAGGGCTTGTCGCTAACCTCGGTGAACTCAGGGCGGATCTCGGACAACAATAACAACCGAAATAACAACGGCAACAACAGCAATAATTACAACAACAATAACTCGAACAACAACGGTGGCGACAGCAATAGCAACAATAGCAACGAGACCACCAACGGCACCTTTATCCGCTCCAAGACCAAGACAGACTTCTGGGGTGAGCTGAAGGACACCCTGGAATCTATTATAGGCACCACGGGTGACGGCCGTCAGGTGGTCGTCAGCCCGCAGGCGGGCCTGGTGACCATCAGGGCTTTTCCCAACGAGCTGCGTCAGGTGAAGACCTTCCTTAAGACCGCCGAGAGCCATCTGCAGCGTCAGGTGATCCTCGAGGCCAAGGTGCTCGAGGTGACCTTGTCTGACGGTTATCAGCAGGGGATCCATTGGGAAAGCGTACTGGGTCAGAGTGGTAACAACAGCATCGAGTTTGGTACCTCGAAGGCGCCCGATGGTCTAGGGGATGTGATCACCTCGGCCATAGGCGGCATCACCTCCTTACAGGTCAAGGGCAAAGACTTTAGCACCATGATTAACCTGCTCGATACTCAGGGTGATGTGGATGTGCTGTCCAGCCCAAGGGTGACCGCTTCGAACAACCAGAAGGCGGTGATCAAGGTGGGCCGCGACGAGTATTTCGTGACAGATGTGTCTTCGACCACGGTAGCGGGCACCACGCCTGTCACCACGCCGGAAGTGGAGCTGACGCCGTTTTTCTCGGGCATCGCGCTTGACGTGACCCCGCAGATCGACGAGCAGGGCAGTGTGCTGCTGCACATCCATCCATCGGTTATCGACATCAAGGAACAGAACAAGTCGATCAAGGTATCAGACAGCACACTCGAGCTGCCGCTGGCCCAGAGCGAGATCCGCGAGTCGGATACTGTCATCAAGGCCAATACCGGCGATGTGGTGGTGATCGGCGGCCTGATGAAGAGCGAGAATATCGAGTTGGTCTCTAAGGTGCCGCTGCTGGGGGATATTCCGTTTCTGGGCGAAGCCTTTACCAACCGTTCGAACTCGCTACGCAAGACTGAGCTGGTGATCCTGCTCAAGCCGACCGTGGTGGGCGCCGAGACCTGGCAGACCGAGCTGCAACGCTCTAAGGCACTGCTGGATCGCTGGTACCCAGAAGAGAAACAGGAGTAGGCGCTTGTATCTGCAGCACTTTCATTTGGCGCAGGCTCCGTTTTCGCTGACGCCAAATACCGGCTTTTTCTTCGGCTTGGCGCCCCATGTCGAGGCGCTGCAAGTGCTGCAAACTGCCCTGCAGACGGGGGAAGGGTTTATCAAGGTCACCGGCGAGGTCGGGACGGGTAAAACCTTGATCTGTCGTAAACTGCTCAACGATATTCCCGAGCGTTTTCATTGCGCCTATCTGCCCAATCCCTATTTGAGTCCCAGCGAGCTGCGTTGGGCACTGGCTTTAGAGCTGGGGTTAAAATACAGCGCCGATCTGGATCAGCAGCGCCTCACCAGCCTTATTCAGCAGCAGCTTATTGCGCTGAGCGCCCATGGACACTCCATCGTTTTGGTGCTGGACGAGGCTCAGGCCCTGCCGGATGAGAGCCTGGAGGCATTGAGGCTGTTCACCAACCTGGAGACAGAGAGTCGCAAGCTGCTGCAGGTAGTCTTGTTTGGTCAGCCTGAGCTGGATACCCGACTGAAACAGGCGCAGTTTCGTCAGCTCAGACAGCGAATCACCTTCAGCTATCAACTACGGCCCATGACCGCCGACGAGACCAGAGCCTATCAAGCCCATAGACTCGAGGTGGCGGGGTATCGCGGCGAGGGGCTATTTGGCGCCCGCGAGAGTAAGCGCATCGCTCGCGCCGCAAGAGGAATTCCGAGACTCATCAATATTTTGTCCCATAAGGCGCTGTTGCTGGCCTATGGCGAAGGCGAAGACAGGGTGAGCCTGCGCCACGTGAAGGGGGCGATTATCGACACCCAGGATGCCGACAAGGGGCTGTTGCCCAGGTGGTGGCTGGGCACCTTTGGCGCCGTGTCACTGTGCGCCGGCGCGCTATGGTTTTGGCTTACCCGGGGGCTGGCATGAGCGTCATCAACACCATGCTCAAAGATCTGGATAAGCGCCAGCAGTCCCACGGCCTGGATGAGCTGCCAGTGCCGCCGCTGCAATATCGTCAGGCCCCCCAGCCGCGTCTGCCCTGGTTGTTACTCGCGCTGCTCTCCCTACTGCTGTTGGCCATGGGCTATCTGGCGTGGGATCGCTATGCGGCTCTTGAGCGCACCAACCTAGCACTGCAACAGGATAATCAGATTCTGGCTCAGGAGATCGCCAGCGGCGAACTCAAACAGCCGAGCGTAGAGACGATCGCTTCGAATGAAACGGCACTGGTAGCAGATGAAGCGCCTGCCGAGAAACCAAGGGCTGAGGCTTCACAGATTGCAGATACTCAGGCCACAGCTAAGGTCGAGCCTAGTGCCGACGCTAGTGCTGAGCTCGTGGCTACCCCCAAAACAGCCCCCGTTGCAGAGCCTAAGGGCGAGAGCACGCCTGCCGCTAAGCCTCAGACGGTTCGGGTCGAGCAGGCATCAGACGCCAAGACAGCCAAAGCGACCGGCTCAATGGCGGTGACCGAGGTAAAGCTATCACCCGAGGCGCTGGCCGAGAAACGTTTCAGCCAGGGCAAGTCGGCCCAGGAGGGGGGGCAATTGTCCCAGGCGCTGGATGACTTTAGCGAGGCGATAAGGCTCGATCCTGCCCTGCACGGCGCGCGTCAACATCTGGCGGCCCTTTATTATGGTCAGGGGCAGTTGGGTGAGGCTAAGACAGTGCTGGAACAGGGCCTCGCCCGCTATCCCCAAGAACTTGATTACACCTTCATGCTGGCCAAAGTGTTGGAGGCGCAGGGTGATAGCCAGGGGGCCCTGGCCGCGCTTGGCACGATCCCAGATGATCACCTGCTCGCCAAGCAGAAGTGGGTGCTGCAGAGTCATCTTGCCCAGCAGGCATCGCAATTTGCCTTGGCCGAAGAGAGTTATCGCCGCCTGGCCAGGGTCGAACCCACGCAGGCCAAGTGGTGGATGGGGCTGGCCTACGCCTTAGATTCCCAGCAAAAATATACCAGCGCCAAGCAGGCTTACGGTCAGGCCCTAGGCTTATCCGGCTTGTCGCAGCAGGCCAGCGATTTTATTCAGCGGCGGCTGGCCCAGTTAGGAGATATCGAGTGAAACCCAAGTTAAAGATGCGCCTCGGCGACTTATTGGTACAGGAAGCGATCATCAGCGAGGCACAGCTGGGTCAGGCCCTGGCCGAGCAGAAAAATACCGGCAAGAAGCTGGGTCGCACCCTGATCGATCTCTCCTGCATCACAGAAGAGCAGCTGCTTAAGTTTCTGTCGCAGCAGCTCAATATTCCCTTTTTGGATATCAGCCGCCGGGCTATTCCGCCTCAGGTGGTGAATCTTCTGCCCGAGGTTCAGGCCCGTCGTTATCGTGCCCTGGCGGTGGAAGATAATGGCGACCATGTGCTGGTGGCTATGAGCGACCCAGCCGATCTGCAGGCGATGGACAATATCGAGGTCTTGCTGGCGCCCAAGGCGATTAAGATCGCCGTGGTCACAGAGACCCAGCTGCTGGAGGCCTTCGATAACCTGTATCGCCGCACCGGGGAGATCGCCCAGATCGCCGGTAAGCTGGAGGAGGAATATGCCGCCGACGATCAGTTCGATCTCGCCAGCCTGACCGATGCCGACAGCGACAACGAAACCACTGTGGTTAAGCTGCTGCAGTCGATCTTCGAAGATGCGGTGCAGATGCGCGCCTCAGATATTCATATCGAGCCCGGTGACAAGGTGCTGAGGATCCGCCAGCGTATCGACGGCCAGCTGCAAGAGAATACCCTGCAGGAGGTGAACATCGCCTCGGCGCTGGTGCTGCGCCTTAAGTTGATGGCGGGGCTGGATATCTCAGAGAAGCGTCTGCCCCAGGATGGCCGTTTTCACATGGAGATCAAGGGGCACAAGATAGACGTGCGTATGTCGACCATGCCCATCTATCACGGCGAGTCTGTGGTGATGCGTCTGCTGGACCAGTCCGCAGGCCTGCTGACCTTAGATGAGACCGGCATGCCGGCCGAGATGCTAGCGCGGGTGCGCAGACAGATCAAACGTCCCCACGGCATGCTGTTGGTGACCGGGCCTACCGGTAGCGGTAAAACCACGACGCTTTATGGCGTGCTGAGTGAGCTTAACACCGCCGATCGCAAGATCATCACGGTGGAAGACCCGGTGGAGTATCAGCTGCCGCGTATCAATCAGGTGCAAGTTAACCATAAGATAGGCTTAGATTTTTCCAACGTACTGCGTACCACCTTGCGTCAGGACCCCGACATCATCATGGTGGGTGAGATGCGTGATCAGGAGACGGTGGAAATTGGCCTCAGGGGCGCACTCACTGGTCACTTCGTGTTATCGACCCTGCATACCAATGATGCGGTTACCTCTGCCTTGCGTCTGTTGGACATGGGCGCCGCCAGCTATCTGGTGGCCAGTGCGCTTAGGGTGATCATTGCCCAGCGTCTGGTGCGCCGGGTCTGTCACAAGTGTGCCCAGCCCTATGATCCTAGCGCCGCCGATCATGCCTGGCTTAGCAGCATCAGCGGTCGAGACTTCAGCCAGGCCAAGTTTCGTATCGGCACCGGCTGCCAGAGCTGCAACGGTAGCGGCTATCGTGGCCGTATCGGTGTATTCGAGATCCTGGAGCTGGATGAGAAGATGATCGATGCGATGCGTAGTGGCAATCCCCAGGCGTTTGCCCAGGCGGCCTATCAGAGCCCGAACTTTACTCCGCTGGCCGAGTCGGCGCTCAACTACCTTGCTGAGGGCATGACCACTATGGAAGAGGTGGCCAAGCTTATCGAAGATGCCAGCGATGCCCAGGTGCCCATCTCTCAGGAGATGATCCATCAACATGAGATTGAGGGCTAACTATGCCTGTCTATCAGTACAAGGGGCGTGATGCACAGGGTAATGCGGTTAGCGGGCGACTCGATGCGACCACACAAAGTGCCGCCGCCGATCAGCTGCTGTCTCGCGCCGTGATCCCCCTTGAGCTGGTGGAGGCCAAAGTTGCGCGCGAGTTTCACCTGGGCAGCCTGTTCAAGAGCAAGGTCGGTCTGGATGAACTGCAAATCTTTACCCGGCAGATGTATTCGCTCACCCGCTCGGGCATCCCTATTCTGCGGGCCATCGCCGGCCTGTCGGAGAGTTCGCACTCCAAACGGATGAAGGATGCCCTCAACGATATTTCAGAGCAGCTGATATCTGGTCGTCCGCTTTCATCGGCGATGAACCATCACCCGGATGTGTTTGACGCCCTGTTTGTCTCCATGATCCATGTGGGGGAGAACACGGGTAAGCTGGAGGATGCCTTTATTCAGCTCTCTGGTTATATCGAACGCGAGCAGGAGACCCGCAGACGCATCAAGGCGGCGATGCGCTACCCCATCTTCGTCTTGATGGCGGTGGCCCTGGCCATGGTAGTGCTCAATATCATGGTGATCCCTAAGTTTGCCGATCTGTTTGCCCGTTTCGGCGCGGATCTGCCCTGGGCCACCAAGCTGTTGATCGGCACCTCTAACTTCTTCGTCAACTACTGGTACCTGCTGCTCATCGCCTTGGTGGGCGGCTTCGTGGGGATCCGCTATTGGCACAATACAGAGAAGGGCGAGCAGCAGTGGGACAGATGGAAGCTTAAGATCCCTGCGGTGGGCAGCATCATAGAGCGCTCGACCCTGTCGCGGTATTGCCGCAGTTTCTCCATGATGCTGAGCGCAGGTGTGCCCATGACACAGGCCTTGAGCCTGGTAGCCGATGCCGTGGATAATGCCTATATGCATGACCGCATAGTGGCCATGCGCCGGGGCATAGAGTCCGGCGAGTCCATGCTGCGGGTGTCGAACCAGAGTCAGCTCTTTACCCCGCTGGTGCTGCAGATGGTGGCCGTTGGGGAAGAGACGGGTCAGATAGATCAACTGCTCAACGACGCCGCCGACTTTTACGAGGGGGAGGTCGATTACGACCTCAAGAACCTGACCGCCAAGCTGGAGCCGATTCTCATTGGCATAGTCGCGGTGATCGTCCTCATTCTGGCGCTGGGCATCTACCTGCCGATGTGGGATATGCTCAATGTCGTCAAGGGGGGATAACCCATGGCAGCCATGAGCCGGGAGCTGAGCTGATGGAAAACCAGACACGGGTCGATAGCGAGCTGATGCAGGCCTACGGCAAGATGATCGCCATAGTGGTGCTCTTGCTCATCTTGGGCGTACTGGGTTACGGTTATTTTGCCAAGGTGGATCAGGTCTCTTCTCAGGGGCTGAAGCTGGAGCACAGCCGCCTGCTGAATGTGCTGGCCATGGTGCGCTCTCAATGGTTGGTGCAGGGGCGCCCCGCCGAGATGCATCTCGACTGGTCCACGGCCATGGAACTCAGGGACGGCGAGCAACCCCTGATTAAGATGAGCGATCAGGGGTGGCCAACCTTGGCGCAAATCACAGAGGAGAACTGCAAGACCCTCTGGTGGCAGCTGTTGGGTGGCCGGGATGATTTAGCCAAAATTGTTACACAAGCGGACCAGGCTGGAGAGGTTTGTAGTTATATTGCTAATAACGGTGATCGATTGAGTTATCAACTCACTAGTGGACGCGTTATTTTTTTGACAGATCGCTGAATTTAGCGACTTCTAAGGTTTTATAATTTGCTGTAACTGCTAGAATTATCAGGATTATCTAAGGGAGTTTTTTATGAAAATGCGAGCCCAAAACATGCCAATCAAACAGAGCGGTTTCTCTCTGATCGAGCTGGTGATCGTGATTGTGATCCTGGGAATTCTGGCGGCCACTGCCATTCCCCGTTTTTTGAATGTGACCGACGATGCAGAAGATGCTAGCGTAGATGGCGTAGCCGGTGGTTTAGCCACGGCCGTAAGCTTCGTACGCTCCCAATGGGAGGTGGATGGTCGTAATAATGCCAATGTGGTGCTCGATGGTACGCAGATCTCCCTGGATACCCGTTTCGGCTTCCCAACGGGCTTGACTTCGGGTCGTGGTATAGTGAGTGCGACCGGTATGACAGATGCCGCCTGCCAGGAGGTATTCCAGAATATTCTTCAGGGCGCGCCGCGTAACGTGCTCTTTAATCAGGATGCCCGTAATCAGCGCTTTACCGCGCGTGTACTGGATGGCGCCGGTGGTAATGGTGTTGCCATCGATGGCACTCAGGTGACCAACTTAGATCTCTGTGTCTACCATCAGGTGACCTCGCTGGCATTAAACCCAACCACGGGCGTGCCTACACCTACACCTGATCTGGCCACCGCCAACGCCAAAGGTATCCTCTATAACCCAGGTACCGGTCAGGTGTTGAGTTTTACCAATTAATCTTGCGCCTTGCCCCGGCGAGGCCGACAGAATTTTATTGAAAAGTTGAAAGTTAGCAGAAGCGAAAATAACAAGGGTACGACATGAAGAAGCAAAACGGCTTTACACTGATCGAGCTAGTGGTTGTGATCATCATCTTAGGGATTCTGGCCGTGACCGCAGCGCCTAAGTTTATTAACTTACAGAGTGATGCGCGTGCATCGACGTTGGAAGGTTTGAAAGCCTCGTTGCAAGGCGCCAATACCTTAGTTTATTCCAAAGCTGCTATCCAAGGGCAAGAGTCGAAGTCGGCTGGCACCGTGATTTTAGATGATAAGGGTGATAGTGATACGAGTAACGATGTAACTATCAACTCAGTATATGGTTACTTAAAACAAGCATCGGCCGATTTAGTTTTAGCATTGGATATCGATACGACTTCATCTCAGCCTGAGTGGACGATAGTCGATTCTCCAAATGTAACCACGACTTTAACTGGCGCAATTATTATTCATCCAGGTGATAAAACACCATCTGATACGTCTAAATGTTGGGTTGAGTATAAGCAATCTGCATCTAACGGTGCATTACCTCAATATCAAGTAGAAAAATCAGGTTGTTAATTTAGGGAATGGCAAAAATGAGTAATCAAAAAGGTTTTACATTAATCGAGTTAGTTGTGGTCATCATCATTTTAGGCATTTTAGCTGTGACCGCGGCGCCAAAGTTTATTAACCTTCAGAGCGATGCCCGTAAATCGACAGTCTCTGGATTGGAAGCGGCAATAAAAGGAGCGGACAGCCTTGTGCATTCTAAATCCTTGATTGCAGGCAACGAAACTAAAGCAAGTACCGCAACTCCTGCGCCGACAGTCACGATAGATGCAGCGGGTACAGCAGTGGCGTTGAACTATGGTCATGCCAAGGCGGTTTGGACCGGTAGCTTGGCCAATGCGTTAGACATTAATGCCGCGTCTTCAGGTACCACTGCCGAATGGTTGTATGTTGAAGATTCGGCAACAAACAGCATCTATTTTTATCCACAGGGACAAACTAGCCCTAAAGCTGCCCAAGATGCAGGCACTTGTTATGTGCAATATGTAAATGGGTTAACTGCTTACGGAGCAATTACTGTCAATACAGTCGTTACAGGTTGTTAAGCCTGTTACGTTTCTAAAGGCCTGCAATGCAGGCCTTTTTTGTCTGTGACGAGAGACTAATTACTGAAATCGATGGCAATATTTGCCATACTCTGTAGGTTATTAGAAAGTTTAACGCTATCAGCGTGTTGCGGCTGGGGTGTCGATGAATAAACAACAAGGTTTTACCCTTGTGGAGCTGGTCACTAGCATCATCTTGATTGCCATTTTATCTGTGGTGGTCTTGCCGCGCTTCTTTACCGCCTCTAGCTACAGCGCCTATACCCTGAGAGACGAACTGATTAGCGAGCTCAGGCGAGTTCAGCTAATGGCGCTGAATAATCTGGATCGTTGCTACAAGGTGAGTATGACGGCGACAAGTTATCGTGCCGACATCTATGGCGCCGACTGCAGCAGCCTGTCGGTCAGTGGCAATCCACAATCGCTGCCCCGCCAGACAAGCCTGAGTTTAGGTGGCTTGAACAGCTTCACCCTGACCTTCGACCGTGATGGCAGGGTGACCGGCAGCTGTGCTACGGGCTGCACCATCAAGGTCGCCGCCGATGAAACCTTAGACCTCACCATAGAGAGCCAGGGGTATATTCATGGACGCTAGCAGAGCTATCTTACCAAGGCGCGCCTCAGGCTTTACCCTGATCGAATTGGTCGTGGGCATGATAGTGCTTGGTATCGCCCTGGTTATGCTCACCAGCATGCTGTTTCCCCAGGCGGATCGCGCCGCCGAAACCCTTCACCGGGTGCGCTCTGCCGAGCTGGCGCATTCCCTGCTCAACGAGATCTGGGGCAAACGTTACGATCAGAACAGCAATCCCAATGGCGGCGTGCCCGCCTGTGGCGCGGCGGCCAGGCCAGATCTTGGATTGCCAGCCGGGCTGCCCTGTACTGACGAGGTTAACTTTGGCGCGGGCGGACTTGATCGCAACGCCTATCGCGATGTGGATGACTATCATGGCCTGACCCATGCCAGCAAGATGCTCAACTCTGACCGCACCTATGCTCAGGAATATATTAACTACCAACTATCGGTCAGCGTCACCTATCCCGGCAGCGACAAGAACAGTAAGCTGGTGGCGATCAATGTGACCACACCCAGTGGCGAGGTGATCACCTATCATGCACTGCGGAGTAACTACTGATGCGGCTGCAAACTAACAAGGGCTTCACCCTGGTCGAGATGGTGACCGTTATCATCATACTCGGTATCCTGGTGGTCGGGGTGAGCAGCTTCGTGATCTTGGGTACCCGCATCTTCGTCGAATCCAGTTCTGTGGATCAGGTGCTGAGCCAGAGCCGTTTCGTGATTGAGCGTATGACGCGGGAGCTGCGTAATGCCCTGCCAAACAGCATCAGGGTGGCCAGCTCAAGCGATGCCCAGTGCATAGAGTTTATGCCTATCACTGCCAGCGCCAGCTATATCAATTTGCCCATAGCGCCAGACAGCGCCGCAGACAGCGGCAGCGTGATGCTGCCGGCGCAGGGAATTAACCTGGCTCACAAGATGGTGATCTATCCGCTTTCACCTGCTCAGCTCTACCAAGACAGTCCGTCGACCACACAGGGGCGTATCTTCGATGTTAAACAGATGAGTGGCAATCAGATCGAGTTTAACAATGCGCTGCGCTTCGATGAGGCCTCGCCTCAGAAGCGCTATTTTATGGTCAATGGCGCCGTGAGCTACTGCTTCTTAAGTAGTGGCGATATCAGGCGTTACGACGGCTACGGGGTTCAGACCACCCAGCCGACACCGGCGCAGATGGGGACGGGGGCCTTGATGGGCCAGCATGTGGTCAATAACCTCGGCAGCGAGGAACCGATTCACTACACGCCGGGCACCCTGGTTAACAATGCCGTGGTGCAGCTGTCGCCCCGTTTCGAGGTGAATGGCCAGACGTTTCAATATCAACATCAGGTGCAGGTGATCAATGTTCCCTAATCGAGCCAGGCAGCGAGGCAGCGCCCTAGTGATAGGCATTTTCATCATAACCGTGATGTTTCTGATGGCGGCGGCGCTCGTCAATATCGTCAGCGATGCCGACGAGGGGGTAAACCTGGAGGTCTTGGCGACTCGCGCCTTCGCCGCGGCGAACAGCGGCGCCGATGCCGCCCTGGCGCAGCTGTTTCCCCTAAGCGGTGCTGTGGTCGGTTGTTCTAGCGTCTCTGCTAGTTGGACACCGCCGGATGTGGTGGGCTTTCATGGCTGTAATGTGGTGTTAAGCTGCAGTCAGACCACAGTGGCGACTGGGAGTGGCAGCGTGACCCAATATCTTATCGGCAGTGAGGCGACCTGCGCCGTGGGCAGCTGCGACGGCGATGCCTGTCTACGCGTCAATCGTAAGGTGGAGGTCGAGGCCCGTGAATAGACACCTTCTAAACCTGCTCGCTGGCTTGTTTTTCCTAATCTTCTCCACAGGTGTTTTCGCCGTGCCTCAGTGTGATGCGATCTTTACCGACCCACCAACCGGAAACCATAATCCTGGTTTGGTGCCTCCCGATGATATTGGGCCTAGACTCGGCAACCTTACTTGTACTAAGTGGGGATGTTCTGGGCACAGTCCACAGTTCGCTCCCGGGGACTACGACTTTGCTACTGGTGATTTTCAAAATAAATCCTATATGAGCACCACGGGGAAAACGGCTCGCCTCTACTTCGATAACCTGTCGATGAATAATGCCAGCATCAATGCATCTGGCAATGCCGAAAACCTGATCATCTATGTCAGGGGCGATCTCTCTGTCGCCGGGCAGAACTATATTAATGGCATCCTCTATGTTGCCGGCACTGTGACTTTTACCGGCAATGCTTGGATAGATGGCGCCATCGCATCAGGGGGGAGCCTGAGTTTTGGCGGCAATGGTGGAGCGGATGTCGACCTGGGAGCTGTGGATGATGCCGACTTCGGCGGCATGTGTGATAAGGGCGGGGTGAGTGTTGATCATTACCGGCTCGAATTTACCTCGGATGCGCTGAGCTGCGCCGCCAAAGACATCCTGCTGCGTGCCTGTGTCAACGCCGACTGCTCGACCCAGGCGAGTGTCTCCTCGAGCGTCGAGTTAACCAAGAACGGCCTGAAATATGCCGATGTCGGCTTTACCGGCTCGGCTCAAACCCAGGTGTGGCACCCAGACGGCGGCAGCGTCCTCCTGGGACTTGGCACTACGGCACCATCCGCGCCCTATCGCTGTTATATCGACGGTGCTCTGGTGGCTAATGCCCAGTGCCTGCTCGACTTTGCCGATACGGGATTCTATTTCGATGTGCCCGACAGCACCGCCTGTAAGACGGGTAACAGCTTTAATTTGTTTGCTGTGACCAAGGATACTCAGACTCAGCAGTGTAAGCCCCTGTTTGCCAACCAGACCAAGACGATTAGCTTCGGCTTCGATTATCTGCGTCCGGCAACGGTAAACAATCCGGCCCAGCTTACCCTGAATAGCCTGTTATCGCCGAGTGACTCGATAGCGATCGATGGTGGCGGCACTCAGACAATGCAGGTGCATTTTAACGCTGAAGGAGTTGCCAGTCTGTCGGCCAACTACCCAGAGGCGGGCGTGGTGACGCTTAGCGCCGAACATAACCACACTGTTTCGCGTCCTGCCGGAGGCTCAGAGACGCTAGTGCTCACCCATAGCGATAGCTTTACCTCGGCGCCCGCCGGTTTTCATTTTGCCAATGTCAGTGCCAATGGGCGCTGTGATGCCAGTGATCCCTATGACACTGACTGTAAGGTACTGGCCGCGGCGGGTGAACCCTTTAGCATGCAGGTGACTGCGGCCTGTTGGCAGAGCGAAGACGATAAGGATTTCAGTGACAATAGCGCGCTGCAGAATTTCGAGCATGGCGGCCTGTCTGTGGTGTCACAGGTGGTGCAGCCCGATACCGGGGTAAACGGCGTGTTAGGCCGTGATAGTCTGGCGTTCTCACTGTCATCAGGCGCCAGTGCCCAGATCATCAATGATCAAAGCTGGAGCGAGGTGGGCACCATGCAGGTGACGCTTGGCAGCGATGTCAGCTTTGAGGGCGTGACCATCCCCGCCAGCCAGTCCAGCAGCGAGGTATTTGGCCGTTTCACACCAGCCTACCTAAGCATTACAGGCAATACCCCTGAGGCAGCCCAGAGCTGCGGCGCATTCACCTATCTGGATCAGTCCTTCGGCTTTAAAACGGGCGCTGAGCCAAACATTGAGGTGGCGGGATTAAATGCCCAAGATAAGGTTACCAGCAATTACCAGATCGGCGATTGGTGGCGTTACAAACACAGGGATGAGGCAGATCGCAATCAGTGGGCTGAGCGCAGCTATCAAGACAGCACAGGGCTAGCTGTGATTGGCGACAGTCAGGCGCCGGCACTCTCAGGCCAGGTCAATTATCGCGGCTCACCCAATGTCGCTGAGTTGATCGGCGCCCAGCCGAGTTACCGGCGCACCCAGACGCCACAGGAACCCTTCGATGCCAAGTTTGATCTGGTTTTGTCGGCGCTGGACGTCAGCGATGAAGATGGCATCTGTTATCGCGACAGCGCCTCGGCCCCTTGCCGCGGATTTACCTTTAGCGATATCGGCGACGGTAAGGCCTTCGAGCTGCGCTATGGTCGTCTGGTGCTGGA
Organism: Shewanella halotolerans; assembly: GCF_019457535.1. Classification (NCBI taxonomy): domain Bacteria; kingdom Pseudomonadati; phylum Pseudomonadota; class Gammaproteobacteria; order Alteromonadales; family Shewanellaceae; genus Shewanella; species Shewanella halotolerans. Next base: position 457,086 of record NZ_CP080417.1, read on the forward strand.
AAATGGCTATGGCCCTCAGTCGGAGAGCCTGCGGCTGCCGCTACGCAGCGAATATGTTTCAAGCGTGACTGCTGGCGTGCCCACCTGGACATTAAATGGCGATGATAATTGCTCGATTTTTAATACCCAGAACTCCTTAGATGCCGGCGAGACGGCAACCTCTGGCCTGTATCGCGTCCTACCTTCGGGCTTCCCCGACCTGCAGGCCTATAGCGATAGTGGATTGTCGCTGCGCAGTGGCGCTCTGGTGAATGGCGTGGGCAATCTCAATTTTGCCATCCCCAATCAGGCGGGCGAGGTGCCCCTCAAGCTGCATGTTGAACCTTGGCTCAAGGGCTATTGGAACTATCCGGGGAACGCTGCCGATACCTTGTTTGACCCGAGGGCCAATGCCTATTTTGGCACCTATCGCGGACACGATAAGATCATCTATTGGCGGGAAGTGAAATAGCCGATCTACCAATTGCTGAGCGAGTGTTCACTTAGGCTGACACAAGCCTCAATGATGAACAGATATTTATCTAAGGATCAGCATAATATCCTTGTGGAATGCGGGGGGCATTGATAAAGTTACCTGATTTTTATTTTTCCGACTCCACTGAGACAGGCTGGTTACATGTTCAAGAAGCTGCGTGGCATTTTTTCTAACGATCTTTCGATCGATTTGGGTACGGCTAACACCTTAATTTACGTTCGCGAAGAGGGCATAGTGTTAAATGAGCCTTCAGTTGTTGCAATTCGGGGCGAACGCGGCAGCGGCGGCCAAAAATCGGTTGCCGCCGTGGGAACAGAAGCTAAGCAGATGCTGGGTCGTACGCCGGGCAACATTCAAGCCATTCGTCCAATGAAAGACGGTGTGATCGCCGACTTCTATGTGACCGAGAAGATGCTGCAGCACTTCATCAAACAGGTGCACAATAACAGCGTATTCCGTCCAAGCCCACGTGTCTTGGTGTGTGTGCCAGTGGGAGCCACTCAGGTTGAGCGTCGTGCGATTCGTGAATCGGCCATGGGCGCAGGTGCTCGCGAAGTTTATCTTATCGAAGAGCCAATGGCGGCCGCTATCGGTGCCGGTCTGCCTGTGTCGGAAGCAACAGGTTCTATGGTGGTGGATATCGGTGGTGGTACTACCGAGGTGGCCATCATCTCGCTAAACGGCGTGGTTTATTCCTCTTCTGTGCGTATCGGTGGCGATAAGTTTGACGATGCCATCATCAACTATGTGCGTCGTAACTATGGCAGCCTGATCGGTGAGGCTACGGCCGAGCGCATCAAGCACACCATAGGTACCGCCTATCCGGGTGACGAAGTGCTGGAGATCGAAGTGCGCGGTCGCAACTTGGCCGAAGGGGTACCACGTAGCTTTACCCTGAATAGCAACGAGATCTTAGAGGCGCTGCAAGAGCCGCTCTCTGGCATCGTTAGTGCCGTGATGGTGGCGCTGGAACAGTCTCCGCCAGAACTGGCTTCGGATATCTCCGAGCGCGGCATGGTACTGACAGGTGGTGGCGCGCTGCTGCGTGACCTCGACCGTCTGTTGATGCAAGAGACCGGCATCCCCGTGATGGTGGCCGACGATCCGCTGACCTGTGTGGCCCGTGGTGGTGGTAAGGCATTAGAGATGATCGACATGCATGGCGGCGATCTCTTCTCTGACGAAAACTAATTCGGCTCAAGAAAATAGGCAGCAAGACTCTGGTTGCACCCCTGGCGAGGCATAGTAAATGATGGCTCGCCGCCCAGACACCACAAGGTGAATGGGTAAAAAGTGGGTACCGGGTTCGCTGCCTTAAGTGTTTTATGAAACCTATTTTTGCCCGCGGTATTTCGAATCAATTCAGGCTCACATTGGCAATTGTTTTGTCGGTGATCTTACTGGTGGCCAACGATAGGCTGGAACCGGTGCGCCAATCTATCTCCTCTGTGCTCAGCCCACTGCAATACGTGGCTAACATCCCCGGTGCCATCCTGGATTGGTCCGCCGAGAGTATCGCCACCCGTAACATGCTGGCCAAGCAGAACAAGCAGCTGCTGCGGCAACAACTCCTGATGAGCGAGCGTCTGCAGCGCTTCGAGCACCTGAGACAGGAAAACGATCGTCTGCGCGCCCTGCTGGGCTCTCCGGTACACATGGACTCCAAGAAGATGGTGGCCGAGGTGATGGAAGTGGCCAGCGATCCCTTTCGTCACTATGTGGTGCTCAACCATGGTGCCCGCAGCGGCGTCTTCGTCGGTCAGCCCGTGGTGGACGCCCATGGCGTCGTCGGCCAGGTGGTGGAGATCAGCGAGCTAACCAGCCGGGTGCTGCTGATTTCAGACGTGACCCACGCTATCCCGGTGCGGGTGACCCGTAACGATGTGCGCTTGGTGGCCCAGGGGATTGGCGAGCTCGACGAGCTCGAGCTGCGTCACGTGGCCAAGAGTACAGACCTTAGGGTTGGCGATCTCCTGGTCTCCTCGGGTCTGGGTAAACGCTTTCCCGAAGGCTACCCCGTGGCGCGCATCATGACGGTCGAGCGCGACGATGGCCAGAGCTATGCCACTGTCACGGCCCAGCCTTTGGCGGCACTGGATCGTATCCGTTACCTGCTGTTGATCTGGCCAGATGGCAATCAGAGTGAGCAAGCCGAGCCGGTCGAAGCTGAGGCCGATGCCCAACCGCAAGCGGAGGAGACGCCATGAGCATGCATATTCCCCACGGTCGTTGGGTGGTCTGGTTAAGCTTCCTGCTGGCCATGTTATTTCAGATCATGCCGCTGCCGGGCCTGGTCGAGGGCTGGCGTCCCGACTGGCTGCTGTTGGTGATGATCTACTGGGCGATGGCGCTGCCGCACCGCTACAACATCCTTTCGGCCTGGGTGCTGGGCGTCTTGCTGGATATCCTGCTGGGGGCCCACCTAGGCATTCGGGCGCTCTCCATGTCGCTGGTGATCTATGTGGTGGTACTGCATTTCCAGCGCCTGCGTAACTTCCCCATGTGGCAACAGGCTCTGATGGTGGCCAGCCTGGTGTGTCTGCATCATCTGCTGGTGTTCTGGGTACAGTTTGTGGTGAACGTGGCCAGCTTCGATGTCAGCCTGTTCCTGCCCGCCCTGTCGAGTCTGATCATCTGGCCTTGGGTATTTTGGATGCTGAGACGCATTCGACGTATTTATAAAGTGAGATAATGATGCAACTGGTATTAGCCTCTTCCTCTCCTCGTCGTCGCGAGCTGTTGGCTCAAGTGGGTCTTGGCGACCCCGGCTTTGCTTTCGAGGCGCTATCCGCCGACATCGACGAGAGCCATAGGGCAGGGGAAAGTGCCGAGGCGTTCGCGGTGCGTCTGGCGATCGAGAAGGCCAATGCCGGATTGGCGCTGTGGGGGCAATCGGATGCAGTGGTGCTGGGCTCAGATACTATAGTGGTATTGGATGGTGAAATCCTAGGTAAACCTAAGGATGAGCAGGACGCCAGGCAGATGCTTAGCGCGCTGTCGGGCAAGCGCCATAGCGTGATGACGGCGGTAGCGGTCACCGACGGTGAGCGAACCCTGTCTCGATTAGTTGAAACTAAAGTGCAATTTTGCGGCCTAACTGAACAAGATATCTTAGCCTATATCGCCACCGGCGAGCCCATGGATAAGGCCGGTGCCTATGGCATTCAGGGCTTAGGCGGCTGCTTCGTCGAGGCCATCGACGGCAGCTATTCGGCGGTGGTAGGACTACCCTTGGTGGAAACCCGCGCCCTGCTGGCCGAGATTAAGCTGTTATCCGCTTAGCGTTTTACCCAATAGATTGAGCCATTTAGGTCTAAGTTGTTCTAAAATTAACGGTCCTTAGGCCGTTAATGCATTAATCATATTTGAGTGAGTAAACATGAGTCACATAGTCAAAAACAGAGTACAGAAGAAGATAGGTTCTGAGCTATTGATCAATGTGACGCCTACCGAGGCGCGGGTGGCGCTGGTGGAATATGGCATCTTGCAAGAGGTGCATATCGAGCGCCGCATGAAGCGTGGCCTGGTGGGCAACATCTACAAGGGCAAGGTCAGCCGGGTATTGCCTGGCATGCAGGCCGCCTTCGTGGATATCGGCTTGGACAAGGCCGCCTTCCTCCATGCCTCGGATATTGTGCCCCATACCGAGTGTGTCGCCGACGTCGAGAAGGGCAACTTCGTGGTACGTGACATCGCCGAGTTGGTGCGCCAAGGCCAGGACATCATGGTGCAGGTGGTAAAAGATCCCCTGGGCACCAAGGGCGCGCGCCTCACCACAGATATCACCTTGCCCTCACGATATCTGGTGTTCATGCCGGGCTCCAGCCACGTGGGCGTATCGCAGCGCATCGAGTCTGAAGAGGTACGTGCCCGTCTCAAGGGACTGACCGAGCCCTTTGTGGATGAAGATGGTGGTTTCATTATTCGCACCGCCGCCGAGAATGCCGGTGAGCAGGAGCTGATCCAAGACGCGGCCTTCCTACGCCGGGTCTGGGCCAAGGTTTGCGAGCGTCGCAAGCGTCCAGGCGTCTCTCTGCTCTATCAAGATCTCGCCCTGCCTGTGCGTATCGTGCGCGACTTCGTCGGCACCGAGCTGGATCAGATCCAGGTGGATTCCGGGCAGACCTATGAGGAGCTGCTGCAGTTTACCCAAGAGTTTATGCCCGAGATCGCCGACAAGATAGAACACTATTCCGGCCGGGTGCCCATCTTCGATCTCTATGACGTGGAGAACGAGGTGCAGCGCGCCCTGGGACGCAAGGTGGAGCTCAAGTCAGGCGGTTACCTGATCATAGATCAGACCGAGGCCATGACGACTGTGGATATCAACACAGGCGCCTTCGTCGGCCATCGCAACCTAGAAGAGACCATATTCAACACCAACCTGGAGGCAACTCACGCCATCGCCCGCCAACTGCGCCTGCGTAATCTGGGTGGGATCATCATTATCGATTTCATCGACATGCTGAACGAAGATCATAAGAAGCGTGTGCTCAGCACCCTGGAGGCGGCACTGGCCAACGATAGGGTGAAGACCAATGTCAGCGGCTTCTCGGGGCTCGGCCTGGTGGAGATGACCCGTAAGCGCACCCGCGAGAGCCTGGAGCATGTGCTGTGCGGCGAGTGTCCGGCCTGTTTCGGCACAGGTAGCCTGAAGACGGTCGAGACGGTTTCTTACGAGATCTTCCGCGAGATCATCCGCCTTAATCGCGGCTATGATGCCGACGAGTTCCTGGTCTACTGTGCCCCGACTGTCTACAACAGCCTCACCGGCGAAGAGAGCCATCTGGTGGCTGAACTCGGCGCCTATATCGGCAAGCATGTTCGCCTACAAAACGAGCCCATGTATGCGCAAAACAAATTCGATGTGGTGATAATGTAGTGTCACGCCCATTCTGTCCCCGCACCTTCGGCCGCCTATGCTGGCAGATGATCGCCATCATAGTGGTGCTTTTCGCCTTGAGCGTCAGCCTGTTCAGAGGCCTGCTACCTAAGCTGGATCAGGTCCGTCAGGAGCTGGTGAGTTATATCTATGAGCAGTATCAGGTCAAGGTCGAGGTCAGCGAGCTTACCGCCGAGTGGCAGGCGTTCGGCCCTGCGGTGACCATCAAGAATCTGGTCTTGCCGGTGCAGGAAAACCTGCCGGTCACCTTCATCATAGACAATGTCCACCTCAAGTTGGATTTCTGGGACAGCCTGGTCTCGGCGTCGCCCCAGATAGAGAATGTGATCTTCGAGGGGGTCAAGATTGCCCTGGATCTCGACCGTATCAGTCAAGCCGGTAACGGTCAGCAGAGCAGCGATGCGCCAGTGGCAGAGCAAAATACCGATTGGCTCTATGCACTGATGCTGGAGCAGTTCGACCGCTTTGCCATCACAGATGTGACCATGCAGCTGATCAGCAGCTCTCACAAATACCGACCTATCCATATCAGGGATCTGCGCTGGCGCAATCTGGCGGGTCGCCACAGAGCCGAGGGCGCGCTGTTCCTCGACGAGCAGGCCTCTGAGGTCGAGCGTCTTTCTCTCGCCGTCGATATTCGTGGCGATGGCCATAGCCCAGAGTCCTTGACCGGTCAGCTCTATCTGGCGGCTAACTCGCTGGATCTTGGTGAGTGGGCATCGCGCCAGGAAAATCCTTATGCCTCGGGCAAGAAGCTGCCGCTCGAGGGGGTGGTGAACCTGCAGGCCTGGGCCGAGTTCTCTAACCGCGCCTTTACCGCGGCGACGGTCGCCTTCGAGCCGAGCTGGCTACAGTGGCAGCTCAAGGGTGAGCAGCAAAAATTTGAAATTAAGGCTGGCCAGCTTAACTGGCAGCCGCAGGTCTCTGGCTGGCAACTGACCAGCTCAGACCTAGCCTTCGTCACCAATGGTCAGGCCTGGCCGGCGCTGCATATCGGCGCGCGCAAGCGTGACGATCGGCTGATGGCCAGTATCAATCAACTCGATGCCGAGGTCTTGTTGCCTCTGTTGCCCCTGGTGCCCGGCATGGAGCTCGATGGCCTCTACCTGTGGCAGTCGATGGATCCCAAGGGCAGCATAGAGCAGCTCAAGCTGGGTTACGGTGCGCAGCAGGGCTTTGCCCTGTCGGCGCAGCTCAAGCAGATTGCCTGGCAAGGCAGCGGCGCCATCCCAGGGGCTGAGCCGATCGACCTTATGCTCGGCAAGCAGGGCAGCGACCTCTATCTGTCTGCGCCTGAGCAGCAGTATCACTTGGATTTTAACGGCGGCTTCGAAGAAGCATTGTCCCTCGCGGGTGACGCCTTCACGGTGAAATATGCCCTGGGCGAGGCGGCGCTGATCGCCCCTAAGCTGCATTTTTATAATGCCGACCTGGATCTCGATGCGGCCATGAAGCTGGGCTTTGCCGGTGAGGCCAGCCTCAACCTGCTGGCCGATGTGCAGGTGAAGAACGCCGCCAGGGCCAAGTACTATTTCCCTAAGCATGCCATGTCCGAATCTCTGGTCGATTACCTCAGTGGCGCCATCAAGGCGGGGCAGAGCCAGGACGCCAAGGTGGTGTGGAACGGCCCGCTGAAGCATTTCCCTTACGATGATAACAGCGGTGTATTCCAGGCCGGTTTCTCATTGAATCAGGCCCGCTACAGGTTTCAGCCCGATTGGCCCGAGGTGACCGACCTGAGCCTAAATGCTCTGTTTGAAAACGCGGCCATGGATATCTGGGTGAACAAGGGGATGTTGATGCAGGTGCCGGCCGACGGCGCCCATGTTGCCATCCCGCGCATGAGCCATCAGACGCTGCTGACGGTGAAGGCGGATCTGCGCACTCAGGGCGAGGCCGCCAAACAGGTGCTGCAACGCTCCCCCCTGGCCGATACGGTCGGGGCCACGCTAGAGGTGGTGCAGGTGCAGGGTGAGGTTTCGGGCAAGCTGGATCTCAGCATCCCCCTCTATCATGGTGGCAAAGAGGCGATACTGGGACAGGTGAAGTTCGACAATACCCCTGTCTATATCAGCGAGCCGGGGGTACAGCTAGATGGGGTGACCGGCGAGGTCTACTTTGCCAACGAGGTGGTCACAGGTGAGAAGATACAGGCGCGTCTGTTCGAGCAACCCGTGAGTTTCACCTTCGACACAGGCAAGACCAACAAGCACTATGGCCTGAATCTGGATATGCAGGGGCAGTGGGCGCTGGCCTCGCTGCCGGCGATGTTGGACAACCCGCTCAAGGATTACTATAGCGGTGAGCTGGATTGGCAGGGCGCCATGACGCTGATCTTCGATGAACTGGGTTATCGTATTCAGGCCCAGGTGAAGAGTGACATGCAGGGCGTCGAGCTGAGCCTGCCGGGTAAGTTTGCCAAGACGGCCGACAGCCCGCGAGCCCTCTCCTTCGAGCTGATCGGTGATAACAAGCAGGCCTCGTTAGGGGCCAAGCTTGGGGATCAGATGGAGTTCTGGGGGGGATTCGACGAGGAGTCGGGCGACCATTTGGCGCACTTCGACCTGCTGCTGGGACGCCTGTTTAAGCCGGGCGACCAACTCAAGCGTCAGGCCGGCCATCTGCAGCTGGATATGCCTGCCACCGAATTTGCCCCCTGGCTGCCCATCATCAAGGGATTCATGGGCGATGCCGCACTGGAATCCTCACTGGACATGGCCATGCGGGAAGCCTTAGCGGAGCAGGCGCCGGAGACTCCGCTGGTACAGGCTGATACCGAGCCTAAGAAGAGCAGCTTCTTCCCGCCGCTGATTGCGGTCGACGGTCAGGTACGCCAGTTGAACCTCTATGGGCAGCCGCTGACCGAGCTGAACCTGGAGGCGCGTCCCACAGAACATGGCTGGCGCTTCAAGGGCAACGCCAACGAATTTAGCGGCCGGGTGGACTTCTATCCAGACTGGTCGACCCAGGGCTTAAAGCTGGTGGCGAGCCGATTTAATTTTGCACCTGAGAGCAAGGAGGGCGAAGCCTCTGAGGTTGCCAGCAATGAGGTGCTCAGCATACTGCCGCCGTTGGCGGTGGATGTGGATCAGTTTAGCGTCTATGGTAAGCCGCTGGGCCACCTGGTGTTGCAGGCGACGCCCAAGAATGGCGACTATCAGATCCAGACTATCGCCATCACGACCCCGGGGATCACCCTCAAGGGTAAGGGCGCCTGGTCCAACAGTGAGGGGCAGAACCTGACCGAGTTTCAGGTGGATCTTAAGGCCAAGCAGTTCGATGAGGTCTCAGAGCGTCTGGGCATAGACCCCGGCCTCAAGGAGGCGCCGCTGGATCTGCAGGCCGAGCTGTCTTGGCAGGGGGCGCCCTATGCCTTCTCGCTGGAGACCCTCAACGGCCAGATCAGTTACAAGCTGGGCAAGGGCCACCTGTCTGAGGTGAGTGACAAGGGGGCGCGCATCTTCTCCCTGTTCAGCCTGGATTCCTTGCTGCGTAAGCTGTCGCTGGATTTCTCCGATGTCTTCGGCAAGGGGCTTTACTTTAACGCCTTTACCGGCACCCTTAAGCTGGATAACGGTGTGGTCAAGACAACAGACTCCGAGATGGATGCGGTGGCCGGTAACATGAGGGTGCGGGGCTATACCGACCTCACCACAGAGAGCCTCAACTACGACATACGCTTCGTGCCGCAACTGGCCTCAAGCGTGCCGACCGTGGTGCTGCTCAGTACCGGCGGTTGGACCCTGGGCCTGGGCGCCTTCGCCCTGACCAAGGTGTTGGAGCCGGTGATCGAGGTGATCTCTGAGATCCGCTTCAGGCTGACGGGCACCATGTCTGAGCCTAAGCTGGAGGAGCTGGAGCGTAAGAGCAAGGAGATAGAGATCCCCGAGTCTGTCTTGCCGCGTCAACAAGCGCCTGGCGTAGAAGCTAAGCCAGAGAGCGTGCTGCCAGAAAGCAAACAGCCAGCGAGCGAACAACCAGCGCAACTAAAACAAGAGCAGCAAGAACAGAATCCGGCGCAGTCTGGGGCAGACGCTCTGCCAGCAGAGGCGGCGGGTGAGCAGGTGATGCCATCGGGCGTGGAGATCCCTAAGCCGGCGGTCGTCGCCATGCCAGAATTTAAGGAGACGCCCACAGGGCAGCAGGCGCCAGTGGAGCAACAAACCGAGACGCCGCAACAGCAAGAGTCACAGGAAAAGCCAGTGAGCAAGGAGTCAAGCGATGCAGGTCAGCCTATTACAATGTCAGAGTGGTCGCGACGTCGAGGAGAACCTCAGCTTTATTCGCGAGCAGCTTGATGCCTTAGTCGGTGGCGAGCGCCCCCATCTGGTGGTGCTGCCAGAGTGCTGCCTGCTGTTTGGTGGCCATGAGCGTCAACAGCTGGCCTATGCCGGGGACGATGCTGGTAGCGAACTCAAGCAGACCCTGGCCGCGCTGGCGAAGCAATATGGTATCTATCTGGTGGCGGGCACCATTCCTATCCTGGCCGATGAGGGGCGGGTGTTCAGCCGCAGCTATCTGTTTAACGATAGCGGCGAGACCCTAGGTCACTACGACAAACTGCACCTGTTCGACGTGGATGTGGACGATGGCACTAAGTCTTACCGGGAGAGTGACACCTTTTGCCCCGGTGAGGCAGTAACCGTTGTCGATACGCCTTTCGGTAAGGTCGGGATGGCGATATGCTATGACATCAGGTTTGCCGATCTATTTCGCGCCATGCGTCTACAGGGGGCGGAGATCATCGTCCTGCCTGCGGCCTTTACCAGGGTGACCGGGCGGGTGCACTGGCTGCCCCTGCTGCAGGCCAGGGCGATAGAGACCCAGTGTTTCCTGTTGGCGGCGGCCCAGTGGGGCGAGCACAACCAGGGGAAACGTGAGACCTGGGGACACTCCTGCGTCATAGATCCCTGGGGAGAAGTGCAGGCGATCAAGCCCGAAGGTTGTGGCTGGTTGTCGGCAGAGATAGACCTTAAGGCCATAGAGGGGATACGTCGTAACATCCCAGTGGTCGAGCACAATCGTTTCGAGCCACCCAAATTAAAGAGATAATAAAATCGCGCCTTCCATGCGCCATAGAGAGAAAATTAATGCCATTTTTAACCCAAGTAGAACAGAGCCTCTTGCAAGACGGATTGTCGCTGGATCAGTTGCAAGGCTATATCAATAGCATTCATCAGCATCAGGTGGACTTTTCCGATCTCTATTTTCAGGGCAGTCGCCACGAGTCTTGGGTGTTAGAAGATGGCATAGTCAAGGAAGGCAGCTTCCATATCGAGCGTGGTGTGGGCGTGCGTGCCATCAGCGGCGAGAAGACAGGCTTCGCCTATGCCGACGAGATCAATCCCGTAGCATTGAGTGCGGCGGTCGAGGCGGCTCGCGGCATCTCTGCGGCGGGCAATAGCGGCCGCGTTCAGGCCTGGAAACAGCAGAAGGTGACGCCTCTGTATCAGAGTGCTGACCCTATTGCTGCCATGGAAGAGGTGAAGAAGATTGAGCTGCTCAAGCAGGCCGACGCCTATGTGCGCAGCCTGGATCCGCGCATCATACAGGTGGTGATCAGCCTGTCGGGCGTGCATGAAGAGATCTTAATCGCGGCCAGCGACGGCACCCTGGCGGCAGATATTCGTCCCCTGGTACGTTTCAACTGTAGTGTGGTGCTGGAGCAGGAAGGTAAGCGTGAGCGTGGCGCCAGCGGTGGCGGTGGACGCCATGACTACCAAGTATTTTTCGAGTCGGGCGAAGATGGTCTGCCTAGCTGTTTCGCCTTTGCCCGCGAAGCCGTGCGTCAGGCATCGGTCAATCTAACCGCCATAGATGCACCGGCCGGTGAGATGCCTGTGGTACTGGGCGCGGGTTGGCCCGGGGTACTGCTACATGAGGCAGTGGGTCATGGTCTGGAAGGCGACTTTAACCGTAAGGGCAGCAGCGCCTTTAGCGGCCTGGTCGGCCAACAGGTGGCGTCAAGCCTGGTAACTGTGGTGGACGATGGCACACTGGAAAATCGCCGCGGCTCGCTCAGCATAGACGATGAAGGGGTTCCTACTCAGAAGACTGTGCTTATTCAGGACGGCATCCTCAAGGGTTATATGCAAGACAAGCTCAACGGCCGTCTTATGGGCCAGGCCTCAACCGGTAATGGTCGCCGCGAGTCTTATGCCCATCTGCCGATGCCGCGCATGACCAATACCTATATGGAAGCCGGCGACAGCTCGCCTGCCGACATCATCAAGTCGGTGGACAAGGGTATCTATGCGCCTAACTTCGGCGGCGGTCAGGTCGATATCACCTCGGGCAAGTTTGTGTTCTCGGCGTCTGAAGCCTATCTCATCGAGAAGGGCGAGATCACCCAGGCGATCAAGGGCGCGACCCTGATAGGTAATGGTCCCGAGGCCATGGGGCAGATCTCCATGGTGGGTAACGATCTGGCGCTCGATAAGGGCGTCGGTGTCTGTGGCAAAGATGGTCAAAGTGTGCCCGTGGGCGTGGGCCAGCCTAGCTTGAAACTCGACCGCTTGACGGTAGGCGGCACGGCGTAATTTAGTCGCCGACCTCGCCTCTGGCAGAGCTGTCAGAGGCAAGTACCGCCCTGCGAGAGTAGTTGCAGGAGTGGTTGCAAGAGAGAGTTTAGGGAAGGCTGTCGACAGCTTGTGAAGCGGCTTGCCAACAAGGCTTGCTTCTCAACGCCCCCATAGGGTGTTAACATTTGCCAAGGAAATAGAGTTATAGCTCTAGAGGTGTCGATGAGATATTCACATATTGTTTGGCTGTCGCTGTTAGCCCTGGCGGGGAATGCCGCCCAGGCTAAGGAACTCGCCTTCGGCGATGCCTGGCAGCAGCTGTTACAGGTCAGCGACAAGTTGCAGGCCAGCCAGCAGGAGGTTAACCGTGCCCAGGCCGAGCAGGCCGCCGGCGAGGACCTCAACCTGCCTTCGTTGTCGATCAACGGCAGCTACACACGTTTAGAGAAACCCCTGGAGCTGGATCTGAGGGATCTCAACCCCTTAGCCAGTCTCGACCCCGCCAGCTTGCCGCCGGCACTCGGCGGTGCCCTAGGCGCCATTCCGGGGTCGCTGTTTGTCACCCCTTTTACCGAGCAGGATGTCTTCCGCTCCAGCCTGCAGGCGATGTGGCCCATCTATACCGGCGGCCGGATCAGCGCCGCCCAGGGGATCCATGAGGCCCAGGTGGCCGAGAAGGAGCAGCAGCATCAGCTGTCTACCCGGGATCTCTTCGTCCAGCTGGTGGACAGATACTATGGTGTGGCGGTGAGCCATGCCCTGATGGCGACCCGTGGCCAGCTGGTGGATGCCCTCACCGAGCACGCCGAGCATGCGGTCAAGCTTGAGCAGCAGGGACAGATCGCCAAGGTGGAGCGACTCAACGCCCAAGTGGCCCTGGAAAATGCCCGGGTGGATTATGCCAGCGCCAAGCGTCAGCTGGAGATGAGCCAGATCGCCCTATCACGCATGCTGCATCAGAGCGATGTCGATACCGCCTCTAAGCTATTTCTGCTCGATAACCCGCCCTCCCTCGGGCAGCTCAGTCAGCTGACCCTGACTAGCCATCCGGCGCTCAAGCTGTTGGAGGCCAAGGAGACCCAGGCCAACGGCCTTATTGATGTGGAGAAGGGCAGTTATTACCCTAGCGTCTTTCTCTACGGTAACTACACACTATATGAAGACGATAGCCTGCTGGCCAAGATGGAGCCCGACTGGATGGTCGGCGTCGGGGTGAAGATCCCGCTTATCAGCCGCGATGGTCGTAGTGGCAAGGTCGAGGCCGCCCGCAGCGCCCTGTTGCAGGCGCGCTACACCAAGGCACAGACCCAGCAGGATCTCAGCCTGCTGCTGGATCAGAGCTATCGCCAGCTGCAGCAGGCCAGGGAGGAGACAGAGTCACTCGACCTGTCGCTGTCGCTTGCCAAAGAAAACAAACGCCTAAGGGATCTCGCCTTCAGCCAGGGGCTGTCGACCTCTATCGAGAAGGTGGACGCCGAGCTTAAGCTGAGCGGCGTGCAGACCCAGCAGCTGGCGGCCCAGTACCGCTATGTACAGGCCTACGCCAGATTGATGGCCATCAGTGGTCAGTTAGATGAATTTATCGGTCGTTCACGCACCGCCCAGGAGAGAGCTGATGCGCACTAACAGAATCCTAGCCATTGTCGCCCTAATCGCCTTAGTGGCCATCCTGGCCTACGGCCTGATGCTTGCCCATACGCCCAAGGCCGAGCGACTGCAGGGGCAGATAGAGGCCAGAGAGTACAACATCTCCTCTAAGGTGCCAGGGCGCGTGGCGCAGGTCATGGTGCGCCGTGGCGACCAGGTGGCCGAAGGCGATCTCCTGTTTGCCATCGACAGCCCTGAGCTCAATGCCAAGCTGATGCAGGCCCAAGGGGGCCGCGACGCCGCTAAGGCGTTGCAACAGGAGGCGGATAACGGCGCCCGTAAGCAGCAGGTAGCGGCTTCTAAGGAGCAATGGCTAAAGGCGAAGGCGGCGGCAACCCTGGCCGAGACCACCTATCAGAGGGTAGAAGCCCTGTTTAGCGAAGGGGTGCTGGCCCGTCAGAAACGCGACGAGGCCTTTACTCAGTGGCAGGCGGCCAAGTACACCCAGCAGGCGGCCTATGCCATGTATCAGATGGCCGAAGAGGGCGCCCGTGAAGAGACCAAGGCCGCGGCCGAGGGTAATGCCCGCATGGCCGAGGGGGCGGTGAAAGAGGTTAGCGCCATTTTGGCCGACAGCCAGATGCGCTCGCCCAAGTCCGGCGAGGTCAGCGAGGTGCTGCTGCACCCAGGAGAGCTGGCGCCAAGCGGCTTTCCTGTGGTGAGCATTATCGACATGCAGGATGCCTGGGCCGTGTTTCAGGTGCGTGAAGATCAGCTTAAGGGCTTTAAGGTGGGCGATACCCTGAAGGTGGAGATCCCGGCGCTCGGCGAGCGTTACCCCTTCAAGATCGCGCACATCAGCGTCATGGGCCATTTCGCCACCTGGCGCTCCACCGAGAGTGGCCACGACTTCGATATGCGCACCTTCGAGATGGAGCTAAGACCCGTAACCCCCATCGCCGACCTGAGGGTGGGTATGACCAGCCTGTTGGTACAGTAGGCCTTGGCGTCCATGGGGCAACTCATCACGCGGGAACTCAGGCGGCTGTGGCAGTCGCCCTGGCAGCTCGCCCTGGTCAGCTATCTGCCCTTGCTGGGCACGCTCGCCCTCTGGTGGCTGTTTAGCGCCGGGCTACCTCGCGCCCTGCCTGTGGCCGTGGTGGATCAGGATCAGAGCCAGCTGAGCCGCATGCTGGTGCGTCAGCTGAGTGCCAACTCGGTGATCAGCCCTGTGAGCTATCAGGATATCGGTCAGGCACAGGCCGCCATGGAGAGGGCCGAGGCCTATGCCATGGTGGTGCTTCCTTTCAAGCTGAATCAGGACCTGATGATAGGGCATCAGCCCAATATCGATATTCGCTACAACGCCCAGTTTCTGCTGGTGGGCAAGCTGCTCTCCAGCCAGCTCCAGCTCAGCCTGGCCGATGGCCTCAAACAGAAGGCGCGGCTGAAGCTGCTGGCATCTGGCGTACCGCCGGTGCAGGCGGAGATCAACCTGAATCTGATAAAGACCCAGAGCAGTGCACTCTATAACGCCAATAACAACTATGTGGCCTTCCTGGTGCCGCCAATATTGATCGCCCTGGTGCAGATAGTGGCCATGCTGGTGTTTGCCAATGCCCTTACCGAGGAGCTGAGGCGTGAGACCCTGGCCGAGTGGTTTAGCCTGGGGACCTACCGGGTGCTGCTGAGTAAGGTCTTGGTCTATACCCCACTGCTGATGTTGCAGCTGGGGCTTGTCTACGCCTGGCTCTATGGCTATCTGGGATTGCCGATGCTTGGCGGCCTGGGTCAGCTGCTCCTCGCCCAGTTGGTGATGCTCCTGGCGGTGTGGCTTATCGTGCTGACCATCTTCGCCCTGCTGCAAGACTCGGCCCGGGTGATCAGCTTCTGCACCGCCTTGTTTGCGCCGTCCTTCGCCTTCATGGGGGTGACCTTCCCCACCCACGAGATGCCGCTTCTGGCGCAGTGGTGGCGACAGATCATGCCCTCGAGCCACTATGTCGATACCCATATCGGCGTCATCGCCTATGGTCAGGAGACTCAGGCATTAGTCTCCCAGCTGTCGAGCTACTGGGGTTTCCTGCTGTTGCTGCCGCTGATCGCCTTGATGTTGGCTAAGATGCGCCGGGAACAGACTGGCGAGCAGCTGGGCCAGGCGCAGATAACGGAGGGGCAGGGATGAACTTTTTTGCCCTGATGTTTGAAGAGCTTAAGGCTATCGTTACCGACAAGGCGATCGCCATCACCCTGTTTGGCGGGGTGATCTTCTATTCGGTACTCTATCCTTTACCCTATCTTAACGAGGTGCCGACCCGGCAGCAGATAGTGGTGGTCGATGGCGACCACTCCAGCCTGAGCCGCCTGGTGATCCGCCATGCCCAGGCCAGCCCTAAGCTGGAGGTGGTGGCTCAGTTGAATGACCTGACCCAGGCCCAGGCCGCCGTTAACTCAGGGCAGGCCCATGGTTATCTGGTGATCCCCGACGGGTTTCGGCGGGATCTGCTGCGCCAGCGTGGCGTCACCCTGGCCTACGGCGGCGATGCCAACTATTTTCTGGTCTACTCGGCGATCCTCGAGGGCCTAGTGTCTGTGGGGATAGACGCAGGGAAATATATTCAGTTCCAGGGCCTGCTGGCCAGAGGTGAGGCGGCCAAGCAGGTTCAGTTTGAGCTGGATCCAATCCACCTTAACAGTGTTCCAGCCTTCAACCCCAGCCTGGGCTATACCTCCTACGTAGTGCCCGGCGTGCTCCTGTTGGTGTTGCATCAGACCCTGCTGATTGGTACCGGCATATTGGGCGCAGGTCAGTGGCAACGTCAGGGGTATTGGCGCAGCGTGGGGCTCGGGCAGCTGCTGAGCGCCAGGGTGGCTACCTTCGGCCTAATCTATAGCCTGTTTACCGCCTACTACATAGGCTACTGCCACTACTGGTATCAGGTGGGCGTACAGGGCAACTTGGGGCAGGTCTGCCTGTTTCTGCTGCCCTTCTTGCTGGCCACTAGCCTGGCCGGTATCGCCTTTAGCAGCCTGTTTGTGCGCCGGGATTTACCGACCCAGGTGCTGTTGCTGATCTCCATGCCCATCCTGTTTGTGTCGGGCTTCGTCTGGCCGGTTGAGCTGATCCCTGCGCCGCTGCAGGCCGTGTCTCAGCTGATCCCCGGGGTGGTGACCATCAAGGGGATGTTACAGCTTAATCAGATGGGGGCGGACTGGCAGAGCGTCGCGCCGCTATGGTGGCAGCTGTGGGGCCTGGTGCTCTTCTATCTGCTGCTGGCCTATCTCGGGCTGCGGCTCAGACTTGCGACAATAAAAAGCCCGCACTAGCGGCGGGCTGTTTGCTCTCGATGTTTATTCGAGGGCTGGTGGCTATTCGCCGGTCTCGGCGCGCAAGTACTTCACCAGCTCGGCGGCTGACTTAGAGGCCACCTCAGGCTGTTTAGCTAGCTCCTTGTTGGCCTGTCTCACCAGCTGGCGTAGCTTCTGGCGCTCGAGGCCGGGATGCTGCTCGAGCAGGGCCTGAATCGCCTCATCACCGCCTGTCAGCAGATGATCTTTCTGCTTCTCGGCGACGTTCTGCTTAGAGCTTTCGTTGCGGTTCTGGTTAAGCACGTTCTTCAGGTTTTCCTGCAGCTCGTCGATATCGACGCTGCGCATCAGTTTACCCACATAGTGCAGCTGGCGGCGGTGAGCCTCGCTGTTGATACGGATAGTCTTGGCCTTCAAGATGTTGTCGTGTAGCAGCTCATCCAGCTCAAGCTTCTTCAGCTGACTCTTGCTGAGGGAGACCAGTTTCTTACCTAGCTCTTGGTAAATGGCAATTTCGCGCTTTATATCGGCTCTGCTGACGTAATCATCGTCATGATCGAAGGGCTGTTTAAAGTGTTCTGAGTCGCCAACAATATTCATCATTAAAAAATCTCTGGGGTCCAAGCCATAACTCCCCTAATCATAACATTTCCGGCCAATATCGCCTACGAAACGACTCAGTTATTTAATGTGAAAGCCCGACGGGTTTGCTATGCTACGGCCACGATTGATAACAAAAGAGTAGATCTGTGGCTTCTCCAAGCATCGAAACCGAATTGAATTCATTGAAAGACGCCGTGTCTATGGCATTGGAATATGCCGCCAAGTTGGGCACCTCGGGGGCCGAAGTGGCCATCAGCAAGCAGCAGGGACTCTCTGTCTCGACGCGCTTGAAAGAGGTGGAGACCGTTGAGTTTAATAAAGATGGTGCATTGGGGATCACCTTGTTTCGAGATGGCTGCAAGGGTAGCTCGTCGACCTCAGATCTGAGCCCAGAGGCGATTCGCCGTGCCGTGAAGGCCGCCGACGATATCGCCCGCTTTACTTCGGAAGACCCATTTAATGGCCTGGCCGATGCCGAGCTGATGGCTAAGCAGATCGAAGATCTCAAGCTCTACTATCCCCACGATACCACGCCCGCCGAGCTCGAAGCCCTGGCGGCCCGCGCCGAAACTGCGGCCCTGGATGCCGATGCCCGCATTAAAAACTCCGACGGTGCCAGCGCCAACGCCCATACGGGTGCCAAGGTGTATGGTAACAGCCATGGCTTCCTCAACGGTTACGTCAGCTCACGCTACAGCCTGAGCTGTGTGGTGATCGGCGAGCAAGATGGCCATATGCAGCGTGACTATGACTATACCGTCGCCCGCCGCTTCGATGATCTGTGGACGCCAGAGGCCGTGGGCCAGCAGGCAGCCAAGAAGACACTGAGTCGTCTTGGCGCGCGTAAGATTGCCACCACTAAGCTGCCGATTCTGTTCGCCCCCGATGTGGCCACTGGCCTCATGGGGCATCTGGTAGGCGCCATCAGCGGCAGTAGCCTGTATCGCAAGTCGAGCTTTTTGCTCGATGCCATAGACACCCAGATCTTCCCCGAGTGGTTCACCATCGCCGAGCAGCCGCACCTCAAGGGCGCGCTGGCCAGTGCCTGGTATGACAGCGAAGGGGTGGCAACCATAGATCGCAACATCATCGACAGCGGCGTACTCTCGACTTACCTGCTGACCAGCTATTCGGCGCGCAAGTTAGGGCTGACTAACACAGGCCATGCCGGTGGCATCTACAACTGGACGCTGTCCCATACAGGACAGACCTTCGATGAGCTGGTGAAACAGATGGGCACAGGCCTTATCGTCACCGAGGTGATGGGTCAGGGTGTGAATGGCGTGACCGGCGACTATTCTCGCGGCGCCGCCGGTTTCTATGTGGAGAATGGCGAGATCCTCTATCCGGTGGAAGAGATCACCATAGCCGGTAATCTCAAGGAGATGTACCGCAATATGGTTGCCGTGGGTAAGGAGCAGGATCTTCGCTCCTCTATCCGCACCGGCGCTATTCTGCTTGACGAGATGAAGATTGCCGGTAACTAATCCTAGGGCCTGATTAGCCTGAGATTTTTAGCGACCTTAAAGCGAGCCTGATGGCTCGCTTTTTTGTGCTTTAAACTAGTCTGCCAGGGCAAAATTATGGTCATCACGACTTGTATATATGGAAATCCATATATATGCTTAGCCATATGTTTGTTTGAGGAAGCACTGATGGCTGTTGCAATCTTTAAAGCCCTTTCCGATGAGACCCGTCTGCTGAGCCTGCTGCTGATCCAAGCCGAGGGCGAGCTGTGTGTGTGCGAGTTGATGGTGGCGCTGGACGAGAGTCAGCCCAAGGTCTCGCGTCATCTAGCACAGCTACGCAAGGCCGAGCTGCTGAGCGATCGCCGCCAGGGCCAGTGGGTGTTCTACCGCATCAACCCTGAGCTGCCCGAATGGACGGGCGAGGTGATCCAAAAGACGCTGGCGGGTAACCCTCAGCTATTGAGTCAGGCTCAGGCCAGGTTGGCCGAGATGGGTCAGCGCCCCGAGCGGGTGCAAGTCTGTTGTAAGGGATAAACCATGGGATTATTTGAGCGTTATCTGAGTGTCTGGGTGGGGCTGGCCATAGTCGCCGGCGTCGGCCTGGGTTATCTGCTGCCGGAGCAGTTTGCCCTGATCGCCTCGTTCGAGTACGCCAGCGTCAATCTGCTGATCGCTGTGCTTATTTGGGTGATGATCTATCCCATGATGGTGCAGATCGACTTCTCTGCGGTAAAGGATGTGGGCAAGCGTCCCAAGGGGCTGCTGCTGACCTTGGTGGTGAACTGGCTGATTAAGCCTTTTACCATGGCGCTGCTGGGCTGGCTTTTCTTTCGTGTGCTGTTTGCCTCCTGGGTCGATCCCCAAACCGCCAGCGAGTATATCGCCGGCATGATCTTACTGGGCGTCGCGCCCTGTACCGCCATGGTGTTTGTCTGGAGTCAGCTCACCAAGGGCAATCCTAACTACACACTAGTGCAGGTGTCGGTGAACGACATCATCATGGTGTTCGCCTTCGCCCCCATCTGCGCCTTCCTGCTTGGGGTGAGTGATATTCAGGTGCCCTGGCAGACCCTGCTGATCTCTGTGGTGCTCTACGTGGTACTGCCCCTAGTGGCGGGTATTGTGACGCGCAACGTATTGAATAAAAAGGGGCATGCCTCGGGTGTCGAGGCCTTCGTCGCCCGCCTCAAGCCCTGGTCTATCCTGGGCCTGCTGGCCACAGTTGTGCTGCTGTTTGGCCTGCAGGCCAATACCATATTGGCTCAGCCACAAAACATCTTGCTGATCGCCATCCCCTTGCTGCTGCAGACCTACGGCATCTTCTTCATTGCCTATCTGGCGGCCAAGCGGATGAGGCTAGAGCAGGATGTGGCGGCGCCCGCCTGCATGATAGCCACCTCTAATTTCTTCGAACTGGCGGTGGCCGTGGCCATCTCCCTGTTTGGTCTGCACTCGGGGGCAGCCCTGGCTACTGTGGTGGGGGTGCTGGTGGAGGTGCCTGTGATGCTCTCCCTGGTGGCCTTCGTCAATCGGGATAAAACCAATTACCTGCGCGGTCTGGGCAAGGCCTAGGCGATTAACGCGAATCTAACGAATAGGACGATAAGATGACAATCAAAGTGGGAATTAACGGCTTTGGCCGCATGGGACGCCTGGCGCTGCGCGCCGCCTGGGAGTGGGACGATATCGAGTTTGTGCAGATTAACGACCCGGCGGGCGATGCCGCCACCCTGGCGCATCTGCTGACCTTCGACTCCATCCATGGCCGCTGGAGCCATGATGCTGTCGCCGAGGGTGAGCAGATCATCATAGGTGACAAGCGCATCAACACCAGTGCCAACCGCGCCATCGGCGACACCGACTGGTCAGGCTGCGACCTGGTGATCGAGGCCTCTGGGGTGATGAAGTCTAAGGCACTGCTGCAGGCCTATCTGGATCAAGGCGTGAAGCGCGTGGTGGTGACAGCACCTGTGAAGGAAGAAGGTGTGCTCAACATCGTCATGGGGGTTAACCATCAGCTGTATGACAAGGATAAACATCCTATCGTCACCGCGGCCTCCTGCACCACCAACTGTTTGGCGCCTGTGGTCAAGGTGCTGCATGAGCAGATAGGTATAAAGCACGGCTCCATGACCACCATTCACGACATTACCAATACTCAGACCATTCTCGATGCGCCCCATAAGGATCTGCGCCGCGCCCGCGCCTGCGGTCAGTCGCTGATCCCCACCACCACGGGCTCGGCTACCGCCATCACCCATATCTTCCCCGAACTCAAGGGTAAGTTAAATGGCCATGCTGTGCGTGTGCCGCTGGCCAACGCCTCCATCACAGACTGTGTGTTTGAGATGCAGCGCCCGGTGACCGAGCAGGAGGTCAACGCCTTGTTTAAGGCGGCCGCGGCAGGTGAGCTGAAAGATATTCTTGGCTACGAGGAGCGTCCGTTGGTCTCTGTGGATTACAAGACAGATCCCCGCTCCAGCATAGTCGATGCCCTATCGACCATGGTGATCAACGGCACTCAGCTCAAGCTCTATGTCTGGTACGACAACGAGTGGGGCTATGCCAACCGCACCGCCGAGTTGGCGCGTATGGTCGGCCGCATGGATAAGGCCTAAATGATGCTTGCCAGCCTGCGCGCCCTGCCAAGCGAGATGCGCCAGTATCTCTTGGTAACCGGCAACTACTGGGCCTTCACCCTTACCGACGGCGCGCTGCGCATGTTGGTGGTGCTGCACTTTCACCAGCTTGGCTATTCGCCGCTGTCCATCGCCATGCTGTTTCTCTTCTACGAGATCTTCGGCGTGGTCACCAACCTGGTGGGCGGCTATCTGGGGGCGCGCCTCGGGCTCAATCGCACCATGAATATCGGCCTCGGGTTGCAGGTGGTGGCCTTGGGCATGCTCTTGGTGCCTAGTAGCTGGCTTGTCGTGTCTTGGGTGATGGCGGCCCAGGCGCTATCGGGGATCGCCAAAGATCTCAATAAGATGAGTGCCAAGAGCAGCGTCAAGATGCTGGTGGCCAAGGGGGAAGAGGGCAGGCTGTATAAGTATATCGCCGTGCTGACCGGCTCTAAGAATGCCCTCAAGGGGGCAGGCTTCTTCCTCGGCGGCGCCCTGTTGGCGCTGCTGGGCTTCAAGGGGGCGATCGGTCTGATGGCGGCTTTGCTGACTATCGTCTGGCTGGTGAGCATCATCAAGCTCAAGCAAGATCTCGGCAAGGCCAAGAACAAGCCTAAGTTTACCGAGCTGTTTTCCAAGAGCCGGGCGATCAACATACTCTCGGCGGCGCGCATGTGCCTGTTTGCCGCCCGCGATGTCTGGTTTGTGGTGGCGTTGCCCGTCTATCTCGCAAGTCAATTTGGCTGGGACCACTATCAGGTGGGTGGCTTCCTGGCGCTGTGGATCATCGGCTATGGCGCGGTGCAAAGCCTAGCCCCCAGGGTTACGGGCAAGGCCAGCGGCCAGGTGCCCGACGGGCGCAGCGCCATGTGGTGGGCAGGTGCCCTGACAATTATTCCCGCGCTGATCGCCTATTTGATGAATGGTGAGTTAGCGGCCCAGGCGCCCGAATTCAATCTCGGTGTGTTGCTACTTGGCCTGATGCTGTTTGGCGCCGTGTTTGCGGTGAACTCCTCCCTGCACAGTTACCTGATTGTCAGCTATGCCAGCGACGATGGTGTCTCCCTGGATGTGGGCTTCTACTACATGGCCAATGCCATGGGGCGCCTGTTGGGCACTATCCTCTCAGGCTGGGTGTACCAGGCCTATGGGCTGGGGGCTTGCCTGTGGATCTCTACAGGGCTGCTCGGGCTGACGGTTGTAATAAGCGTGGGACTGCCGAGGCGCTAGCCTTGGAATGAAGACTGAATGCTTCGAGGTTGCTAAATATTCTAGCAACAGCGGGAACTGCTTAAGAACTCATATACCAAGACTTAGACTTTTGGTGTAACAACATCAAGAGAATTTGGTTATAGTGACTCTAGGTTCAAGCGTGACCGTTTGTTAATAGTAATCTGAATTTAAAAGGGATTTTCATGACGGATTTAGAAAAAATTAAGATTTTAACCCGGGGTGAGAAGGGCGTTATCGCCGGTGTCTGCTCTGGGTTGGCCGACTATTTCGGTTGGCGAGTCAACGGACTGCGGGTTGCTTTTGTTCTTAGCAGCCTATTCTTCTTCCTACCTGTGTTCGCCTATCTGGTGTGCTGGTTAGTATTGCCCAAATATCCCACAACCCAAGCGATGCGCCGTCAGTTGCAGCGAAAGGCCAGCCAAGCTCGTTGATTGGCCGATACTGCAATTATGCGTTTGTGTCTCTATTCATTCCCCTCCAAGTTATAGTCGTTCGTCTCAGTGAAAGAGTCGGAGGCAGAGGGCCGAGAGATAGAGGCCGAGCCCGAATATGCCATGGGTGATCAGGCTGTGTAGTCGAGCCCGGCCTGGGTTCGGCAGACGTGAGGCGGCGATGCCTGCGCCCATGCCGGGTTGCATCAGCAAGAAGGGGGCGAGCACAGTGACTAGGCCCACCGCGAGGGCGGGGGTCAGGCTTGGGCTGGTGAGCCATTTTGAGCCGGTGACGAGCAGCAAGAGGGCGGCAAAGCTAACGCCGATAAGATAGTGGGCCAACCAACCTATGAGGGTCTCACCTGGGATGGGGGCGGCCTCGGTAATCGCCTGGTGACGAAACTGACCCTTGGGCATGTGGCCCAGCCAGCGGCCCACCAGATAATAGCTGGGCAGCGGCATACCCAGAAGGGGATGACGCAGCAGGCCCCAAAGATCCATGATCAGGGTGGCGCCCAGGCCGATGAGGAGGCAGTCGATAAGGGGAGACATATTCATTCCTTTGTTGTGTGAAGCCATTGATATTGTTAGCTTACAACTTCAAGTCGACTTGAGGTCAAGGGAAGGATATGGATATTTCACAGGTCGCCAAGCGGTCGGGCGTGCCGGCGTCGACCCTGCGTTACTACGAAGAGCGGGGGTTGATTCGCTCGCTGGGACGTCATGGCATTCGTCGCCAATTTAGCGCCGAGGTGCTAGAGCGCTTGGCGTTGATCGCCCTCGGCCGCTCGGCGGGATTATCCCTCGATGAGATTGGCAGCATGCTAGGTACAGGCGGCGATCCCCTGATAGACAGAGAGCTGCTGCTGCGCCGGGCCGACGAGCTGGAGCGCACCATACTGAGGATGCAGGCGATGCGTGACGGTTTGAGACACGCCGCCAACTGCACCGCACCCAGTCACATGGAATGCCCCAAGTTTCGCCGTCTGATGAAGGCTGCCGCAGCCGGAGCATTTGATCCGCAGGATAAGCCGTCTCTGCCAAGGCGTTAGCGGCTCGCTTGCGTCTAACGCCCTGAACACCCTTTGAGTCTTATTCTTCGGCGTTAGGCTCGCCGCTTCGGCTAACATCTCTCTTTGTTTCAATTTGTTAACAATCGCTGCTTTCATTTTGAACGCTTTTCGTTGTACTCTGGGATGCAATCAACAGAGCGTGGCGTAGATCACCAAAATAACGATAAAAACGACGAGGTTTGAATGGAAGGTATTACTGAATTTGTCAGTACGATCAACGGGTTCGTATGGGGTACTCCCATGCTCGTGATGATCTTAGGCGTGGGACTCTTTCTCTCCTTTGGCTTGCGGTTGATGCCGATCCTCAAGCTGGGTACCGGCTTTAAGCTGCTCTGGTCCGGACGCATTCCCGACAAGGATAAGCAGATGAAGGGGGAGATCAGCCCCTTCAATGCCCTGATGACCTCGCTGTCGGCCACCATAGGCACGGGTAACATCGCAGGGGTGGCGACCGCCATCTTTATCGGTGGCCCAGGCGCCCTGTTTTGGATGTGGTGTACCGCTCTGGTGGGTATGGCAACCAAGTTTTCCGAGGCCGTGCTGGCGGTGAAATATCGTGAAGTCGACGACAACGGCAACCATATCGGTGGCCCTATGTACTACATCAAGAATGGTCTGGGCAGCAAGTGGGCCTGGCTGGGTACCGCCTTCGCCCTGTTTGGCTCCTTTGCCGGTTTCGGTATCGGCAACACGGTACAGGCCAACTCAGTGGCCGATGCCCTGAGCAGTAACTTCGGCGTGCCAACCTGGGTGACGGGTGTGGTGCTCATGGTGCTGGTGGGCGCCGTGCTGATGGGGGGCATCAAGCGTATCGCCGATGTGGCGGGTAAGCTGGTGCCTCTGATGACGGTATTCTATATCGCCGCCGGTCTGTCGGTGATAGTGGTTAATGCCGCAGCTATCCCAGATGCTATTGCTCTTATCGTTCACAGCGCCTTCAATCCTGTGGCGGCCCAGGGCGGTTTTGCCGGGGCGGCAGTATGGGCGGCGGTGCGCTTCGGTGTGGCCCGCGGCGTCTTCTCTAACGAGGCCGGACTGGGTAGTGCGCCTATTGCCCATGCGGCGGCGCAGACCAACAACCCTGTGGCTCAGGGCCTGGTGGCCATGCTGGGTACCTTCATCGATACCCTGGTAGTGTGTACCATTACCGGTCTGGCGATCGTAGTCTCCGGCGCCTGGAAATCGGGTGAGAATGGCGCGGCGCTGACCTCCTATGCCTTCTCCCATGCCCTGCCTATGGGTAATTATATCGTGGCTATCGCCCTCTCTATCTTTGCCTTCACCACTATCCTAGGCTGGAGCGTCTATAGCGAGAAGTGTGTGCAGTATCTGTTTGGTGTGCGCGCGGTAAAACCCTTCAGAGCCATCTGGGTAGTGGTGGTGCCGCTGGGGGCCGTCAGTTCGCTAGACTTCATCTGGCTGCTGGCCGATACCCTGAATGCCATGATGGCGATACCTAACCTGATCGCCCTAACGCTGCTCAGCCCTGTTGTTTTTGGATTGACTCGCGAATACTTCATCAAGAAGCGTCAGCAAGCAGCCGAAGCCAACAGCTAAAGCCTGCGTTTGTTGAATTGAAGAAGCGCCCTCGGGCGCTTTTTTTGTGTCGTTAACTCTGCTGCTAGTGAATGTATTAGTCGAGGCGCTTATTGAAGCGCAGCGAGGCGACCAGGATACCGACCAGGGTGAAGCCGATAAGCCAGAGGGCATCGAACTGCATGTCGCTCAGGGCGCCGCCCCGCAGGACGATGGCGCGTATGATACGCATGAAGTGGGTGGCGGGCAGCAGCTCGGCGATCCACTGGGCCGGCTTGGGCATGGCCTCGAAGGGAAACATAAAGCCCGACAACAAGATAGTGGGCAGTATGATGAAGATGGTCATCTGCATCGCCTGCAGCTGGGTCTTGGCGATGGTGGAGATGATCAGTCCCAGGGTAAGGCTGGCGGCGATGAAGAGCAGGGTGCCCATCAGCAGCTGGGCGATGGCGCCATTGATGGGCACATCGAAGATAAGATAACCAAGGCCGAGGATGATGGTCATCTGCACCAGCCCCACCAGGATATAGGGGACTATCTTACCCAGCATCAACTCTAACGGCTTGATCGGGGTGGTGATCAGCAGCTCCAGGTTGCCACGTTCGCGCTCTCTTACTATGGCCGCCGAGGTAAAGAGGATCATTGTCATGGTGAGGATCACCGCGATCAGCCCTGGCACTATGTTGACCGCCGAGCGCTGCTCTGGGTTGTAGAAGAGGGCGACCTCGAAGGTGGGCAGTCGTTGGCTGTCCTGGCCCGTGATCTGATCCAGCAGCATGTTCCTCAGCTGGCTGATGGCCGAGGCCACCATAGTATCTGAACCGTCGACCACCCATTGGCCCAGCGTCTCGCCGTTGGCCAGCTTCTCGGTAAGGTTGGGGGGCAATATCAGCGCCGCGCGCACCTCGCCGCGGGTGATGGCGGCCTCGGCCTCCTCGGCGCTGGCGTAGTGCTTCTCTATGCTAACCACCTGAGTCACCTTGACGGCCTCGACGATCCAGCGCCCGGCGGCGGAGTGGCTCTGATCCACCACCACCACGGGCACGTTACGCACATCGGTATTGATGGCGTAGCCAAACAGCAACAGCTGGATCAGGGGGATCATCACCACCATGCCGAAAGTGATGCGATCCCGCTTGAGCTGGCGGATCTCCTTGGTGGTGATCGATTTTATCCGTCTCAGGCTAGCCAGTAACATCTTCAGCCTCCCGAGAGGTTTTGAGTCCCTTGCCTGTGACGGATACGAAGAGATCTTCCAGGTTGGGCGAGACCAAGCTTAACTGATTGGCGCTCAGCGGTTCAGGCGTTCCTTGCCCTGCCATGGTGCGACTCTTCTCCAGCAGCCAGGGGATGGGATCTGCTATCTGCTTATCGACTAGGACTAGCAGACGGTCGCCGAGTTGGGCGGCGGAAGGGATCTCGCTGAACTGGCTCAGGTGTGACTTTAGCTGGCGCAGCCTGTGGCCGGCTATCTCTATGACATGCAGCGGCATCGCCTCGAGGAGTGCCTGAGGATTACCCTTGGCGCGAATGTGGCCACTTTCCATGATCGCCAGCTGGTGGCAGCGCTGCGCCTCGTCCATGTAGTGGGTGGTGACCAGTATGCTGGTGCCGCGCTCGGAGAGATCGAACAGCTGCTCCCAGAAGTCGCGCCGGTTCTGGGGATCCACCGCCGAGGTGGGCTCATCGAGAAACAGCAGCTCGGGCTCGTTGATACAGGCGCAGGCTAATCCCAGGCGTTGCTTCTGACCACCACTGAGGGTGCCGGCTAGCTGCTGGCGCTGGGCGTCGAGATGATAGGTATCGATCAGCTCATCTATCTTGCGTTTGCTTTCTCTGGCACCCAGTCCATAGATGTCGGCGATAAATTGCAGGTTCTCCCTGACGCTCAGGTCTTCGTAGAGGGAGAACTTCTGGGTCATGTAGCCGATGCGCCGCCTGAGGGCCTCGGCCTGCTGGGGGATGGCCATGCCGAGCACGGAGATCTCGCCCCGGGTTGGGGTCAAGAGGCCGGTGAGCATGCGTATTGTGGTGGACTTGCCGCAACCATTGGGGCCGAGAAAGCCATAGATGTGGCCCTTCTGCACCTGTAGATCCAGCTCGGCCACCGCCAAGAGATCGCCAAACTGCTTATCGACGCCGCGGGCATCTATGGCCAGATCCGCATTTGGTTGCATCAGGGCAGCTCCACCTGGGCGGGGATCCCCGTGGGCAGGCGCTGGGCCGAGTCGTCGAGATCGAACTCCGCCAGATAGACGAGGCGAGACCTGTCTTGCTGATTCAAGGCGTAATAGGGAGTGAAGGCCGGCTCCTTGCTGAGCCAGCGCAGTGTGCCGCTGAAGGGCTGCTCTTGACCGTCGACATGGACTTTTAGCTGCATTCCTATGGTGAGCTTGGCCATGGCGGGGGCGGGAATATAGACCCTAGCATAGGCGGCCTTGTCGGCCTGAATCGCCACTACCACGGCGTTGGCGGGCACTCGCTCCCCCAGGTTAAAGGGCAGGCTGTCGAGTCGACCGCTGCGGGTCGCCGTGATGCTGAGGTCATCCAGCAGTTGCCGCGCCAGATCCAGCTCGGCCGCGGCGGCATCCAGAGCCGCCTGGGCCTGCTGAATATCTTCCTGGCGCACGCCGACAATCAGCTTGCTCAAGGCCTCATTGGCGGCGTTGTGTTCGGCTATGGTCTGATCCCGGCTGGCAACGGCCTGATCCAATTCTGACTGACTCACCAGGTTTTGCTGTTTAAGTTTAGCGATTCGGCGATAGGCCTTCTCCGCCTGAACCATGGCCGCCGTGGTACGTTCTAAGTTGGCCTGTGCGCTGGCGATATCTTCGGGGCGCTCACCATTGGTGAGTCTGAGCAGATATGCCTGGGCCTTCTGCCACTGAGCCTGGGCGCTGGCGACGCGGGCGGTTTGTTTGCGGGTGTCGAACTGTAGCAGCAACTCGCCTTCGTTGACCTGGCTGCCCTCGCGTTTGGGCAGTGCCGTGATGATCTCTGAGGTGGTGGCGCGCAGCAGTACCCGGTCGCGTTCCAGTGTGCCCAGGGCCTGGGGAGGTTCGGCGCCCTGACAGCCGCTAAGTAGCAGGAGCAGCGGGGCGAGAAGGCGTAAGGATTTACTCAGCGTCATGGTGACCTCTTGCAGCGAACCGCTTGGAAGAATTATGACTATCAATAAGTTATGTGCTGAATTTAATCTTACACCAATTTAACCTGGGTAGAAGGGGAATCTTTGAGCCCTGAATTTGAGTGCTAACTGGCTAGTGAATCTAAAGCTTAGCGTGCTCAACGTCGAGAGCAAACGTCTGCATGGAGCCTGGCCCCATGCAGTGTTGGCGAGAAGGAGGCAAAGGAGTCTGGGGTTAGTAGAAATCTCCCCCCATGGCGCGTTTAAGTGCCGCCTCTTCGAGTAACTCTTCCAGGCGACGTTTGACTTCGCGTCTGTGTTGCAGCTCACAGGCCGCCTTAGGGTTTTTGGGTGCTGTGATCGCTTCGATTTCAGCATCGTTCGGAATAACATCGAGTAACTGAGCCATAGTGAAATCCTCGTCAAATAAAGTGCTTGTGCACTCATTTGGTGCCGCTTAGCACTGAGCCGCTTTAACATAAAGTTAACTGAGTCAAAGCGTTAGCTAGTTTAGCGTCCTAAGGCGTGAGCACATTAGCGAGCGCTAATGAGAAAAATAGCAGGGGATTTTCGATTTTTGTTTGATCGAGTTAACACAATTGTATTTGTCGTGGATTTAGACAAAATGTGAGCGAATAGACGGGCGGTACTTTTATAACTTTATGTTTTTAATTGAAATATTTTAAGGCTGATAGTGAGTTGCCAGCTAATTTAGTGGCAACTCATTTAAATTTAGATCACAAATCGAAACTATAGCTGTAGCCAACGACCACTTTAGGATCGTCACCCTCGAGATCGGTATCGCTGACCAGGAAGGAGATGGTACCGAAGTCGGTTTCCTTATCCAGAGACAAAGAGTAGTCCGCATAGTTGTCGGTATCGAACCAGGCGTTGACGACATCACCGCTGGAGTAGCCATAGTGGGCCGAGATAGACAGTGTCTCCGACAGTGGGAAGCTGACGCCTGCGTTGATATAGCTGAGATCTTTCTCATCGAAAGGATCTGCCGCCACGTCGCTGCCGGCATTGACCACCTTTGAATAGCCAATGCTAAACCACTTCCAGCTCAGGGCCAGGGTGACTTCACCGAAGTCTATGCTCGAATCGCTGTCGGGGTAGGCGTAGTAGAGATAGCTGATGTCATAACCAAAGTCTTCCCCTATGCTGCCGGCATAGCCGCCGTAGAAGTCGATCTCGTAGCTGGTGTCGTCGCCGAAATCCACATTGGACGCCCAGGTTCCGAGGTAGAGACCGCTGTCGTGTTCGAAGTCTATGCCGCCTTGAACCGCGGGCGCGTCTCCCGTCTGTGTGGCGCCGCGCCACAAGTAGTTGGAGGTTGCGCCTATGTTGCCCGTGACGCTAGCGCTGGCCGGTAGGGCAACCATCAAGGTGCCCGCGAGTAGGCTTAGGGTTCGCAATGCTTGTTTCATACTCATTCCTTCTTATTGGTCTATGGGAGCGGCCCTGCCTGTTGTTATGAGTATTGTCAGGCCGCGTACAAGCTATAGCGAAGAGCGTGCCAAATATTTATCTGTTATTTTTCAGTCGTTTATTTTATTTGCATCAGAAGCAGGCAACGAATTGGTTAAAAATGAGGCAGAGGATGCACTAGGAGGGTGCATAAAAAAACCTCCATGGAGGAGGTTTTTTCGACGGATTAAATACCGATTTAGTTTACGCTGTCTTTTAGCGTCTTACCGGCTTTAAACTTAGGTACTACAGCCGCTGGGATCTGAATTTCTTTGCCCGTCTGTGGGTTGCGGCCTGTACGTGCTGCACGGCTAGTGGTCTCGAAAGAACCAAAACCTACAATAGAGATTTTTTCGCCGTTCTTCATCGCTTCCGCTACCGTTTCTTCGAAAGACTTTAAGGCGCGAGCAGCTTCAGCTTTAGTGAGTTCAGCGCTTTCCGCTATTTTTGCAACAAGTTCAGTTTTATTCATTTGGATAGTCTCTTCTTTCCGTAGATTTAGTAATACCAATTACATTAGATACTTGCAATTGCTGGACTTAACATGCCACAAGCATCCCTATAATGAAAGCGGTTTTATGCGCTCAAAGGGTGCTTTCAGTCAAATTCAGTAAAAATTTAACCCTTGAAACAGAAGAAAGCGACCTGGATTTGACTGAATTGACACGAAGGCCGGTCAGATAAGGCCTGGGGAGGTGATGGGATGTAAACCTCCCCGATAGAGGGATTAAGCCTTGGTCTGGTCGCTGGTTTTAGTTGCCTGCGGCAGATACTTTTTCATCCCTTTAGAGAAGGCCATATACCACTGGAAGCTGAGCAGTGCGGTGACGACTAAGGCGATGGCCCAGATAGGCAGCTCCTGACCGCGCACCACCACCTTAACGTCCTCCGGGGTGATCTGATAGGCGATCACCGCCGTGGCACCCAGTGCCGTGAAGCCCAGGGTCTGTATGCCGATATAGATCTTCAGCACCAGGCTTGCCCAGCTGGTGCGGGCGATGAGGCCGATGATCACAGGGATCACGCCCAGGGTAAAGAGATCTAGGGTCTGGCTGTCCAGGGCGCGCCAACCGGCGAGGATGGCGATAACAATATAGAGGGCGATCAGTAGCAGTATGCTGGGACTTGGTCGGTTCATCTTGGCACTTGGGTGAATGATTTGCCCCGCAGTGTAGAAAAATGGCGCAACTTAGTCCAACGCTTTACTTAAATGTCTAATGCTTTACCTAAATGTCCACTGCTTTGGCTAAATTGCAAAGGCCCTGCTGCCAGCCGGGCTGGCTTAGGGTAAGATGTGGCCTCTGTCTGGCCTGTCGCTTGATAAAAATGAGTCAGGATACGCAGGACAGGAGTATATGAAGGCAATCGTTAACCATAAACCGCGTTTGGTATGAGAAGAGCATGAACGAGAATGAATTTTGGCAGTTAGTCACCCGCAGCAAGCCTGAGCAAGATCAGGAGAGCCTGGCGGCGGAGCTTAAGGCGAAGCTGAACGAACTCGACAACCAAGACTTGGCGGCTTTCGACAAGTTCTTCTCGCAGCAGATGCGTCGATCTTACCTCTGGTCGCTGTGGGGCGCCGCCTACATAGTGACCGGGTGCGACAGCGAATATGGCTTTGCCGAATTTCGCGCTTTCCTGATCTCCCTGGGGCAGGAGTGGTTCGAGCGGATACTGCTTAACCCGGATGCCTTGGCCGAGCTGCCCGCCTGGCCGGAGAAGGATGGCTATGCCTATCCCTTCGTAGAGGATTACGATCTGATCGCCGGGCAGATCTATGAAGATCGCACTGGCGAGGAGTTGCCCTTTGTGCCTTCTGGGCAGGCGACGCCTCAGGGGAAGAAGTTTTCGCCCAAGAAAAAACAGCTGAAGGCGACTTACCCTCAGCTGTTTCAGTTATTTCCTTTCTAGCGAGCCCTTACTAAGCCTGCTCTAGTAGCAGACCTGGCTATCGCTATCGAAGGTTAGTTCATGCTCGGCGCAGGCACCTTCCATAAACTCCTCTTCGGCCTGCTCAAGCTGGCTGTCGAGATCGGCCTGGAAGCCGTCGAGCGTCTGGTTATCGCTTGCTTCTTGCTGCTGGTCCAGAATCTGGAAGTGTTGTTCTACCGCGGCGCGTTCGCTGTCGCTAAGCTCGCTGGCGTTGGCGCCTGAGATAAAGGCGAAACCAAGGATTAGTGAGGCCAATAGGGCGAATCTACCTGAGAATCTTGTGTGGGTTAGCTTGCTCATTGTCATAGCTCCTGTCGGTGTCTTAAATTCAATCTGTTGTCGGCATCTGGGGCTGTGTTTGCTGCGGCCCGAGTGCTGCTGCCGTTTCATTGATACCTATGTTAATGGCAATAGCTTGAACAGAAGCTGAATAAAAAACGAACAGATTAAATTGGCTCGCTGAGTGATGAAAGGCGGCTGACTCATTCCTGATTCTGCATGCTCTCGCACTGAAAGCCCTGACGGCTGTTATCGAAGCGACACCTGAGGCCACACTCCCATAAGACATCGCCAAGCTCCTTGGCCTGCTCGGTGGCGAAGGCCTTACAGCTTTGGTAATCCTCGAAGTCATCGGTTTTCTTGTAGCGCCCCGAGTTGTAGCCATGGGCATAGACGAAGGCCGACCAGGTTTCTGGGGCCTGCTGGGTCTCTTCCTCTAAGGTGATCCAATAGAGGGCACCGGCCAGCAGCGAAAAGAGGATGACGACGAACAGCAGAGAAGATCGGTTTTGCATGATTTACCTTAGTAGCCTCACTTGCCCTGTGAGTCTACCCCAGGCTCGAAGCAAATTGATACAAAGGCTGCCAAAAACTGTGGGCTGGGGAGAAAAGGGTTAATTGCGCTTGTCCAATAAGTAAATGATGGCGAAAAGATTCGCCAGGATTTTGCATTAAGCCTATATTCAGGTTAGCTTTTGTACACTCAATGTAGTCGCTAGACTCAGTAGGTGTCCCAAGCTTGGGCGATTAAGGAGGCATAATATGAAGTTTCAATCTCTACTCTTGGTGGGAGCACTGGTGTCACTCAACCTTGCCGCCGAAGAAGCCAAAGAGAATCCAGTCACAGAGGCCGGGGTGGTCAAGATCACCTGGCAGGATGTCGACAGCTACCGTGATGTGAAGGCGGTGGGTGACATTCAGTCCCGCTATGAGCAGCGTGTTTTCGACACCCTGACCAAGAACCTCAATAAGGCCGCCGAGAAGACGCTTAAGCCGAATCAGAAGCTGGAGCTGGTGGTGACAGACGTGGATCTGGCCGGTGATGTGCGCCCCACCTTTGGCGCGACCCCTAACGACATTCGTCTGATCGAAGATATCTACCCGCCACGCATGACCTTTAGTTACCAGGTGCTCGACGGTGATAATGTGGTGATCGCCGGTGACGAGAAGCTCAGAGACATGAGTTTCATGCACACCACAGGTGTGATGAACGACAAGCCCCTGAGACACGAGTCTAAGATGCTGAGCGATTGGCTGAAGAAGACGGTGCAGCCCAAACTCTAAGGCTGCTGGGCCTCTCAGGCGAACTTGAGCGGCCGATACATGGCAATTGCCGCGTCGTTGGGCGCGGGCGTAAACAGGCTAAAGCCATTTAATGCGGCTTTGGCCTGTTTTTTTGCCGCCGCGCTGTAGGCCGACAGCCCCTGCTCGTCGCAAAAGCGAGTCACCTCGGGGGGCAACAGGCCGACACACAAACTGATCAAGGGGTGAGCCACCCTCTGTCCCTGTCTGTCTTCGGCCATTACACATTGGGCCAGCCAGTCGTCTGGGCTGTAGAAGGATTCTCTGTCTTGGTTAAAGTCGAGCAGTAGGCGGCGACACTCGTCGACGATCGCCTGGCTTGTGCCTATCACCACAAAATCATCGCCGCCCACATGGCCGACAAAATGCTCGCACCCCAGTTGCTGCTGCAGGCGTAGCGCCAAAGATTGGATCACCTCATCGCCGCGGCAGAAGCCATAGATATCGTTGTAGGGCTTGAAGTGGCACAGGTCAAAGTAGGCCAGGTAGAAGGCGCGGCCCTGTTGGCGCAGGCGCTGTAGCTCCTCCTGTATGGGGATGTTGCCAGGAAGACCGCTCAGGGGGTTGGCGTGACGAGCCATTTTGATGCGCTGCTCGGTGATCTGTTGCAGCAGATCTTTGGTGTGGCCTATTCCTAACAGTTGTTGGTCACGCATCACCATGAAATGTTGCGCAACCGTGCCATGTTCTGCGGTCAGACACTGACTCACCTCGGAGATCGGCATGCAGGCTGGCACCTTCAGTACCTTGTCATTCATCACCTCTATCACAGGGCTGTTCTCGTGCAGTGCGCGGCCATAGGGGGTGCTGAACAGCTCCATCAACTGCGCCCTGTCGACGACTCCAAGTGGCTTCTGCTCGGCATCGACGATGGCGACTACCTGCAGGTGCGGCGAGCGCACGAAGCGGGCGCTCAGGGCCTTCAACTTGGTCTGGGGCGTCACACATATGGTGCGGGTCGACAGACTTTCGGCCGATTCGGCGTAACGGGTCTGTCGCTGCTTGGTCTCCTGGGGCGCCACTGCCGTCAGTGACTGTGTCGGTTGCGTTTGGGGGCGGCCCAATAGGTAGCCCTGACAATAGACTATGCCGAGCTGGGTTAGCAGCGCCAGTTCCGCTGGTGTCTCTATCCCTTCGGCAATTACCTTACAGCTGAGGCTCTGGCAGAGATCTATGATGGAGCGGACAAACTCCTGCTTCACCGGTGATTGGTCGATTTGGTGGATGAAGTGGCGGTCTATCTTCACATAGTCTGGTGCCAGTTCGGACCAGAGTCGCAGCCCTGAATAGCCGGTGCCGAGGTCGTCGATGGCGGTCAGAAACCCCTGGCTACGGTAGTGGTTAAGGCACTCCTTCAGGAGATCGATATCGTCGGCGGGATATTGCTCCGACAGCTCTATTACTATCTGATCCGGCGACAGCCCCAGCTCCTGAACCAGGCTGAGGGTGAGCCCCTTGGCGTGGCTGGGTTCCAGCAGGGCCTTGGGGGAGATGTTGATAAACAGCTTGCCCGGCAACTCGCGGGCATCGAACTGTCTGATGGAATGACGACGGCAGATCTCTTCAAGCTCGGACAGGCGTCCCTCGTGGGCCGCGGTCTGAAACAGGGGCACGGGAGAGAAGAGGGCGCTATGCTCGGGTCCCCGGCTCAGGGCCTCGAAGCCATGTAGCCGCTGGCTGTTGATGTTGAAGATGGGCTGAAACAGCACATGGATCTTCTCATTCTCGATGATCTTATCCAGTTCACTGCTCAGGTCGATTGCTGTCATCTAGGTCCGCCTCGTACGAAAAGTAGGGCGATTCTATGGCCAGGCTATGACAGCAATATGACACTAAAGTATGAGCTTACCCGCTCATTCATTTGCTTAGTTGCTTAGTTACTTAGGTGCTTAGTTACTTGGCCTGGCTCTTAAATGCCTGCAGGGTCTGTAGCAGTACTCCTAGCTTCCGCACGAAACTCTCCAGCGCCGGGGCCAGACCATCGCCTTGGCTTGGCAGCTTGGTCATCTCGTCGGCCAGCTCCTGTACATAGGGACCGAAGCGGTTGCTGCGCGAGGTAAAGCCTTCATCTTGGGTGAAGATGGTGGTGAATTTACCGTGGCCGGCCTTCTTTAACTCATCCAGTTTGGCATCGGCGTCGATGGCCTGACGATAAGCCAACTGCAGGTTCTCTTTCAGTTGCTCTATTAGGTGACTATGTGGCATAACAGCCTCGTGTTGAAAAATTTAGCCGAATTATAAGGGGCAAGCCAGATGGCAACAAGTCGACCGCGTTTATTAACTATAGGGATTCTACTACTGACAGGGATCATGTCACTCAGCGCGATGGCCGCCGGTGATGACAAGCCGCCCTTCTATAAGATCACTTATCAAGGCAAGCAGACCTATCTGTTGGGATCGATTCATATCGGCCAGGCCGATTTTTACCCCATGGCAGAACAGATCGAAGCGGCCTTTGCCAAGTCGGGCGCCCTGGCGGTTGAGGCCGACACTAACAAGGCGGATATCATGGGGCTGATCCGCAAGTATGGTTTGGCTCAGGTGGCGGCCGATGCCAAGACCCAGACGCGCCTTGAAGAATACTGCCATACTCGCCGCGAGATCTGTACGCCCATGCAGCCCTACGCACCCTGGATGCAGGCTATGCAGTTTAGCGTGATGCGTTTCGCCTCCCTGGGCTATCAGGCCCAGTGGGGCGTGGATCAGATGATGCTGAGCAAGAACGGTTCGCGCCCTGTGATCGAGCTTGAGAGCACAGAGTATCAGTTTAAGCTGATGGCCTCTTTCAGCCCGCAGATGCAGTGGGATATGGTGCTGGAGGCGATAGATGCGCCGGATGAGGAGATGGTGCAGCTGATCAAGGCCTGGCGCAGTGGCGATGAGGCGGGGCTCGATGCCTTGATGCAGGGGCAGATGCTGCACGATGGCGATAAGGAGCTTATCGACAAGATGCTGTGGCAACGCAACGAGCAGATGACGGCCAAGATCAGATCCTTGATGATGCAGCAAGATGGCCCGTCGCCGCTGTTTGTGGTGGTTGGTGCTGGGCACGTGGTGGGGGATAAGGGGATACCCGCCAAGTTTACCGGCATAGAAGGAGCCAAGGTACAAAATTGCTGGCAGACGGCCTGTAACTAACCTTTCTCTGCTCTGCACCGGTTTCTCCCGTTTGGCTATACTGATAGGCAGGATAAACCTTGGAGAGATCTCGATGGACGCCAAGTCCATCGATGCAGGGAGGCAAGATGCAGGCAGAGGCGACCCTTTTCCCCGTTCGACCGGAATTTGAAGCGATTCCCCGCCAGTGGGATAGCCGCCACGACGCCGTGGTGGCCAGGGTCGATCCCGGCAACTTCTATGTCACCGCCCATGATGAGCTGATCTTCACCCGCCTGGGTTCCTGCGTCGCCGCCTGCATCTGGGACCCCTTGCTGGGCATAGGCGGCCTCAATCATTTCCTGCTGCCCGAGCGGCAACTCCATGAAGACTGGCATCAGCTGACCAGCTATACCTGCCGCTATGGCAACTGGGCCATGGAGCAGCTGATTAACAGCAT
Source organism: Shewanella halotolerans (assembly GCF_019457535.1). Taxonomy (NCBI): domain Bacteria; kingdom Pseudomonadati; phylum Pseudomonadota; class Gammaproteobacteria; order Alteromonadales; family Shewanellaceae; genus Shewanella; species Shewanella halotolerans. The sequence continues at coordinate 494,513 of NZ_CP080417.1, forward strand.
TTTGAGTCTGGGTGGCATGCGTAATCGCCTCAAGGCCAAGGTCTTCGGCGGCGCGCAGATGACTGCCACTAGTGTGCTAAACGTCGGCGAGTCCAATATCAGCTTTGTGAAGAACTACCTCAAGACTGAGGGCATAGAGATAGTGAGCGAAGATCTTGGCGGGCCCTGGCCGCGTAAGGTGCTGTTTCATCCCAACAGCGGCAAGGTTAAGCTGATGCGCCTGTCACCTGAGCGGATTAGTAAGATGATGAGCGAAGAGCAGCGCTACCTGAAACAGATAGTCACGGCTCAAGGGGAGAGCCAGGTGGAGCTGTTCGATTAGTGAGTTAGCTATCTTTGCCAACGGGTGATGAAGTGGACGTAGCGCCCCAGGCCTATGTAGGCGGGGTGGGTCGAATATTGCAGCTCCATCTCCAGCAGCTGGCTGAAATCTGAATTAGGGGGCTGGTGGGTCTTGAGGTAGTCGTGGATCACCCGCACGCCAGAGGCCGTTACCAGCTCCATCTGCCAATCACTCACCCAACCTCGCACATCGTCGATATACAGGGGGTAGCTTGGGGTCAGGCCCACCTTCTTCTTCACCTTGAAATCCGCCGCCACATAGTCGAAGTTACCCGAGATCAGGCTGTGAAAGCGCATCGCCTCCTTGTTGTAGAACATGAGGGAAAACAGCCCCCGGGGTTTTAACAACTGGGTCAGACCGGCCAGGGTCTGCTTGGCATCGCTGAGCCACTCGGCCACCGCATGGCAGAGGATGAGGTCGAACTGGCCAAGATCTTCCCGGCTCAGGGATTGAATCGGTGCGTGCAGCAGTGTGATGTCCAGCTTCTCACCGCTATTGCTTTCATACTCTGTAATTTGCGCCTGACCCAGGGCCAACATCTCGCTGGAGATATCGCACAGGGTGACGCTATGGCCAAGCTTCGCCAGCTTCTGGCTAAAGAAGCCGAAGCCGCCGCCGGCGTCCAGAATACGCAGTGGCCCCTCGGGCAGTTGTGTCATGGCCTGGGAGATATCCCGCCACAGCACGGCGGCGCGGACCTCGCCCTTAGGCGTGCCGTAGATGTTCTTGGCAAATTTACCGGCTAATGCATCGAAGTTTTTGTCTTGCACAGAGTGACGCCCATGGGAAAAGCTGACTGAAATTAGGAGGGCTATTTTGCCATAGGCGGGGGCGACGCGCATTAAACAGACTTAAGGTTTAGGTAAAAAGCGTGATTTTGGGGTATACTCGCGGGCTTGCAATTTTTAGGCTAAGTAAAGTGTGAAGGGTTTGGATAGCGTGAATAAAGAAATTTGTGTTGAACTTAAGGCGATGCCGTCGCTGTTATCGCTTTATCGCAAGATCTTTTTTGGCCGAAAGCCAGGCTGGGACGAGCAGCCTCTGCCCCATGTTAAGGTGACCTGTCCACAGGTGGCAGTGCGCGGCGATAAGGTCGCCCAATATGCCAAGGTGTGTGGCTTCGAGTTCGATGGTCAGCAGCTACCGTTGACCTATCTTTATGTCATGGTGTTTCGCCTGCATGCCAGCATCTTTACCTTAGATGCGATCACCTTCCCCTTGCTGGGCATGATCCACCTGAAGAACAGTATTACCCGTTACCGCACCACGAGTGTGGATGAGCGCTATGATCTTGAGTGTGAGCTGACCAGCAGTCAGATGACAGACTCAGGGTTGGAGTTTGAGCTGGTGTCTCGCGCCTTTGTCGGCGGCGAGCTGGTGTGGGAGTCGCTGTCGACCTATCTCTACCGTATCGAGGGTAGCGGCAAGCGCGCGCGTCCGCCTAAGGCGAGCCCAATGAGCTGGTCGAATCCGGTTAGCTGGGAACTGAGCGAAGATCTTGGTCGTCGCTATGCCAAGGCATCGGGCGACTATAACCTGATCCACCTGCATCCCGTGCTGTCTAAGCGTTTCGGTTTCGATCGCGTGCTGGCCCATGGCATGTGGTCTAAGGCACGAAGCGTGGCCCAGCTGATGCCTGAGATCGGCGATAAGCCTTGTACCGTAGAGGTGGCCTTCAAGTTGCCGCTACTCATGCCGGCCCAGGTGAGTTTCGATTTCGATACCGAGAGTGCCGAGGGGCTGATGTTCGAACTGCGCGACGTCAAGGGGCGCAGACCGCACCTGACGGGTCAGGTGAAGTTTCACGACTAAATCCCTGAAAGCTAAATCCTTGAAAGCTAAAACCTTAAAAGCTAATTCCTCAAAAGCTAGCTTAAATGGCTAGGTCTTAGTTTTTAGAGGGATAGAGAAAAGCCAGCAGATTGCTGGCTTTTTCGTTTCTGGTGAGAAAGGTAATGACTTCTTAGAGCCCTAAGGGACGCTGTGGCCGGTGGAGGCTTGCCAGATGCTAAACCACTCCTGCCTGTCGAGTTTTATCTCGCCGGCGGCGACGGCGGCACTGATCCGCTCAGGATTACCGCTACCTATGATAGGCCTTGGCTGGCTCGGCAGGGCCATCACCCAGGCGTAGATGATCTGGCTGATATCGTCCGTGCCATGGTCGGCGGCTATCTTGGTTAACGTCTGGCGAAGTCGCTTGGCCTGCTCGCTCTGGCTGCTGAAGATCTCGCCGCCACCTAGGCAGGACCAGGCCATGGGCGGGCAACGATACTGCTGCGCCTGATCCAGGCTGCCATCGCTCAGGGTATGCATGGCTAAGGGCGAGATCTCCAGCTGGTTGGTCACCAGGGGGCGATCCAGCCGGGACTGCAACAGGTCAAACTGGGCCGGGGTGAAGTTGGAGACGCCGAAGTGGCGCACCTTGCCGGTCTGATAGAGCTGCTCGAAGGCCTGGGCGACCTCGTCGGCATTCATCAGGGGATCTGGTCTGTGGATCAGCAGCAGGTCTATCTCATCAACCCGCAGCGCCTTAAGCGAGTTATCGACGCTGGTGAGAATGTGCTGATAGCCTGTGTCATAGTGGTTGACGTAGCGCTCAGGTGTCGAGGCGAAGGCAGGCTTGATGCCGCACTTGGTGACTATCTGCATCTGCTGTCTCAGCTCGGGCTTGAGGGCCAGTGCGCGGCCAAACAGTGCCTCGCAGCTGTACTCGCCATAGATGTCCGCATGATCCATACAGGTCACGCCCAGGCTGAGGTAGTGTTCGATCAACGCCAGGGTCTGCTGCGATGTCTGTTGCCAGCTATCCAGGCGCCAGAAGCCGGCGATAAAGGGGGAGAATGTAAAGCTTTGCTGACTCATGGGCTGCTCCGTTTGGATTAATTTTTTCCATTAATAATCATTTTATTGATTTAGATTCATAAATCCTTAATTAATACCTTCGCCGACAATGAATAGGTTTGTAATGATCACCATTTCCTCTATATTCGCACCAGCTCGCTTTTTTTCATGCTTATTCATTGTAGGAGCGCTATATGCTGACTGACATCGAAATTTCACGCCAAGCCAGCTTACAACCCATAGAAAGCATAGCTACTGCTTTCGGGATCTTGCCCCACGAATTAAGCCCTTACGGCAGAACCAAGGCCAAGGTCGATCTGGCTATCACCAACCGAATTAAAGATAACAAACATGGTAAGTTAGTGATAGTCACGGCGGTAACGCCGACTCCCTTCGGCGAAGGCAAGACAGTGACCAGTATCGGCCTGACCCAGGGCTTACAGGCGATCGGCAAGAAGAGCTGCGCCTGTATCCGTCAACCCAGCATGGGACCTGTGTTTGGCATCAAGGGTGGCGCCGCCGGTGGTGGCCTGGCCCAGGTGGTGCCCATGGAAGATCTCAACCTGCATCTGACCGGCGACATACACGCGGTGACCAGTGCCCATAACTTGGCGGCCGCGGCCATTGATGCCCGCCTCTATCATGAACAGCGTCTGGGCTGTGAGGCCTTTCGCGAACAATCTGGGCTAGCGCCCTTAGATATCGATCCCGAGAAGATCTTATGGCGCCGGGTAGTAGATCAGAATGAGCGCAGCCTGCGCACCATCACGGTCGGCCTTGGTGATGTTAACGGCCCTGTGCATCAGGGCGGTTTCGATATCAGCGCCGCCTCCGAGTTGATGGCGATTCTGGCACTGAGCCGGGATCTTAAGGACTTGCGTGCCCGTATCGGTCGTATTGTGCTGGCGCAGAACAAACAGGGCAACTACATCAGCGCCGAAGATCTAGGTGTGGCCGGCGCCATGACGGCCATCATGAGTCAGGCCATCTCGCCGACCTTGATGCAGACCCTAAGTGGTGCCCCTTGTCTGATCCATGCTGGCCCCTTCGCCAACATCGCCCATGGTAACTCGTCGATCATCGCCGACGATATCGCCCTCAGGCTGGCAGATATCGTGGTGACCGAGGGGGGCTTCGGCTCCGATATGGGCTTCGAGAAATTCTGTAATATCAAGACCCGTCAGTCGGGCAATGCGCCGGATGCGGCGGTATTGGTGGTGACGGTCAAGGCGCTCAAGTCTCATAATCCTGACGCAGGTAGCGAGATGGATAAGCTTGCAGCCGGCTATGCCAACCTCAGCTGGCACATCAGTAACGTGGCCAAGTATGGTTTGCCGCTGGTGGTGGCCATCAACCGCTTCGCCGAGGATACTCAGGAGGAGCTAGACTGGCTCAAGGCCCGCGTGCTGCAAGAGGGCGTGTTTGCCTGCGAAGTCTGCGAAGCCTTTACCCAGGGAGCCGAGGGGGCGGTGGCGCTGGCCAGGGCCGTGGTACGCGCTACCGAGCAGCCGAGCCAGTTTCGTTATCTCTATGAGACCAAGCAGTCTATCGAGGCCAAGCTGCTGACCATCGCCGAGGCAGGTTACGGCGCCAGCGGCATCAGTTTATCCGACACGGCCAAGGCTCAGCTGACTCAGCTGCAACGCCATGGGTTCGATAAGCTGGCGCTCTGTATCGCCAAGACGCCCATGTCGGTCAGCCATGATCCTAAGCTCAAGGGGGCGCCACAAGGGTTCGAGCTGCCCATCGCCGAGCTGAAACTCAATGCCGGTGCCGGCTTTATAACGGCGCTGGTGGGTAAGGTGATGACCATGCCAGGACTTGGGATACGTCCCGGTTACCTCAACATAGATATCGATGAGCGAGGCGAGATCACCGGTCTAGCCTAAGGTTGGCTGGTCTTTCTAGCTTAAAATAGATAAAAAAGCGCCTGCAGTTGCAGGCGCTTTTTTGTTGATGGCTGTGTTGTAAAGGGCTCTCTTGTTACAGCCCTTCTTGTTAAAGGCTGTCTTGTTAAGAGCTCTGTTTGATCCCTTACTTGCCAGTCTGGTAGATATGCACGTCGCGCTGCGGGAAAGGAATCGAGATATCTTCCTGGTCGAAGCGCATCTTCACCGCACGGGTGATGTCCCAATACACATCCCAGTAATCTTCCGGTTTCACCCAAGGACGCACCACGAAGTCCACCGAAGACTCGCCCAGCAGGTGTAGCTTCACCGTCGGCTCAGGCTGCTTGAGCACCTTAGGATGCTCGTCGACTATGCCGCGCAGCACCTGCTCGGCCTTCTCTATGTTGTCGCCGTAACCTATGCCGAAGGTCATGTCGACGCGGCGCTGATGTTCCACCGTGATGTTGTTGATGGTGTCGCCCCAGATCTTGTTGTTGGGAATGATCAGGCGCTGGTTGTCCAGGGTCTTGATGGTGGTGGAGACCAGGCTCATCTGGCTCACCTTACCCGTTACGCCCGCGGCGTTGATCAGGTCGCCCACGTCGTAGGGGCGATAGATGAGGATCATCATGCCCGAGGCGAAGTTAGACAGGGTATCTTGCAGGGCGAAACCTATGATCACACCCGCGACCCCGAAGCCGGCCAGTAGTGGCCCAAGTTCGAAGCCCAGCTGTGACAGGGCGATCATCAGACCCAGAGCAAACACTGTCTTACCCGAGAGGGAGACGAAGAAGTCTTGCAGCAACTTGCTGAATTTGAGCTTAGAGTTGCTCACCATCTTCTTGACGATGCGCTGCACCGCCTTGCCGGCCAGGTGGGCCAGGAAGAGGATCAGCAGGAAGACAAACAGCTTGAACAGCAGGCCAGGGCCGTTGTCCAGCGCTTGATTCTTGGCCTTGTTCCACCACTGATCCAGCAGGTTACTGGCCACATCGACGTTGAGCACGTCCTGGGTGATGTCCCCTGAGATGCTAAACAGCGTCTGCTTGAGGGCTGTGGTGTCCTGGCTCAGGGCATCCAGCAGTTCGATCGCTACCGACAGGCTGGCGCTGGTCAGGCTGAGTCGCTCGTTGAGGTTGGTGACCAAGGCGGTCTGCTCACTGGTGACATCCTTACCCGCCTTGGCCGCCTCATCCACCGCCAGCTTGAGTTTGTCCTGGGTGAAATGCACCAGGCTGTTGAGCATGTCTGAGCGTTTCAGCAGTTGAGTGGTCAGCTGGGTCTTGATGGCCTGGGTATCTTCGCCCAGGGCGTCTAGCCAGGTGAGGGTCTCATACTTGGCGCTGAGGATCTCGTCGCGCTGGCGATCCCGCATGGCGAGCTTATACATGACGCCCGTGTCATTATCGCTGCCAAGCTGTTGTTTAAATTGGTCGATATCGGCGGCGTAGTAGTCGGCCACCTTGTCGATGAAGGCCAGATGCTTCTGCAGCAGCGGCAGTAGGTTTGCCTTATCCAGTGGTTGCTGATTCATCAGCAGCTTGAACTTGTCATGAACCTGGTTGGCGTGCTCCTTGATACGGTACTCGATAAACTGCTTCATCTCGCCGTTGGCATTGCCTAGTTTAGCGATGTCTGAATCTATGGTCTGTTGCAGTTGAGTCAGTTCGGTCAGGGGCTGGGGGGGCTGGAGGGCTTCATCGGCGGTGGCGGGAAGATGGGCTAGGGCCATCATAGTCACCAGCGCCAGGGCTAAGTTGCGTAACATATTATCCGTCCTGTGTTAGCTAATGGCTGGAATCATAATCTGTTCCATCTGCGCTGTAAATTCGCAACGCGCGGCGGCGCAATCTGATAGACTAGCACTCTTTGCCGTTATTTGAGAGTTTGTTGTGCTGTGTCCTCACTGTAGCCACTCCTTTCGCGCCCAGCAGGTGTCTGCCCAGCGGGGTAAGGGGCTGGAAGCTCAGGTTCAATGTCCCCACTGCGAGGCCTGGCTGGGTCGAAGTGCCGCATTGATGCGATTGAAGATGTTGGGCTTCTATCTGGGGCTGGTGATGCTGGTCGTGGGCTATTTCCTACCCGAGTGGCGTAACTTGACCACGCCTGTGGCGATATTTGCCGTGATGATACTGCTGGTGAGCCATATGATGGACCACCTCAAGGTGACCCAAGCCCCGCCTAGGCAAGAGGTGGACGACAGCGAGCACAGACAGAAGTATCGTTGAGGGAGCTGTTGCCTGCTAAATGATGCTGCGCCAGAGCCAGGCCTGGCGCCTAGCTCATCTGAAATATGATATTTGTGCCTTGTTCTTAAAAAGCAGACTCAGGTCAAAGTCGTTATTCGACGACCTGAACCTGGGCTTCGAGCGCCGCTTCGACGTAATAGATCCCGCCGAGAATGGCGACAAAGAAGATGGCGGTCCAGAACAGCAGTTTGAAATTTTCGCGAAAAAATTCCTTCATAGAGAGCATTTCCTTTAAACCTTAAATAGTGAGAGTCGGTAGCTCAGAGCCGCCGCTCAATTTAGCTGTCATCTTAGTGTCACTAACTTAAGTCAGACTTAATTTTAGCCAATCTGGCCGTGATGTGGGCCACGCTTTGGGTCGGCGCATAAGTAAAATTTTCGAATAACTTTTGTTACATTCCAGCCTGAGCCACCGCCAATTCTGGCTTGACTTCATCACTCGTATCCCTAAACTTGGTCGGAATTTGAATGCGTCCAGTAGATCCCATGGCAATAAAGGTAAAAGGAAAAGTAAGAGGAGTGGCGATATGGCTTAGTGCTATATTGTTCTGCTTGTCTGTGCTTGCGCCTGCCCATAGCCTGGAACATCTGGACGAGGGCGCCACCACACACTGCACCCTGTGTATTCAAAAACTGCAGCTCAATAGCGTCTTGCCGGTCGGTGAGTTCAGCTTTAGCCTGCCCAGCCTCACGGTGGAAGTGCCGCTGCGCGAGCCCACGGTCCTTGCTGCCGTCCATGTCGACTACTTCCAGAGCCGCGCCCCGCCCGCACAATCGTAATACCTCAAAAACTCAAGATAATTAATACTCTGCGCCCCATTGGCGGCAGAGTCGTTTAGCTGTTTTTTGGAGACATTATGATAAATTTCAATGCGCGCCTGTCGGCGGTTGCTCTTGCCTGTGCCTGTTTACCAACCCTAAGTTTTGCGGCGGATCCTAGCCTGACTAACCCTGCCATCAGTGCGGTGCTCGATGGTTATTATCAAAACGCCGAGCGCCCAATGGCCGAGCGTGTCGAGGGCTTCGGTCTGGGTCACACAGAGCTGGCCCTGAGCGCCAACATAGACGATATGTTCTATGGCAAGTTGACCACAGTCATTGAGGTCGCTGATGGCGAGACCGAGGTGGGACTCGAAGAGGCCTTCATCCAGACGTTGTCGATGCCCTATGGCCTGTCGATGCGCGGCGGTCGTTTCCTGTCGGATGTGGGTTACCTTAACAATCAGCATGTGCATACCGATGCCTTCTCAGATCGTCCGGCGGCCTATCGTGCCTTCCTCGGTGGGCATTACTTCGATGACGGTGTGCGTCTGGACTATGTCGCGCCAACGGATCTCTACTGGAGCATGGGTGTCGAGGCCTTCAAGGGCGATAATATGCGCGCCGAAGATGAACACGGCGAGCGCGAATTTAAGAGCGTCGGCGTCTACACCGCCTACACTAAGTTGGGTGGCGATATTGGTGTCAGCAGCTCCTGGCAGCTGGGTCTGAGTTATTTGCGTAACGAAAACGGTCGCCTCAGCGCCCATGAGGAGCATGAAGAAGCCGTGGTGGCCGAGGATGGTCATGACCATAGTCATGGGGTCAGCTATACGGGTGAGAACACCTATATGGCGGACTTCGTCTACAAGTGGGCGCCCCAGGGCAACTACAAGTATCAGCACCTGACCCTGAGCGGCGAGTATTTCCGTGTGAGCGACTATGCACCGCTGGACGACCATGATCATGAGGCGGTGGACGATCATGATACCGCTAAGCCGGATGCCCATACGGGTTGGTATCTCAGCTCTGTTTATCAGCTCTCGCCAAGCTGGTCGGCAGGCCTGCGTTACGGTCAGGTCGATACGCACCTGATGCACGATGAGCATTTCGATGCCCAGAAACTGAAAGAGACTGAGGTGAGCCTGGCCTGGCATCACAGCCACTTCTCTACTGTGCGTCTGCAATATACCAATCAGCAAGGCACTAACTTTGACGGCATCACAGATGATAACGTCATTACACTTCAATATGTCATGACTCTGGGGGCTCACGGTGCGCATCAATTCTAACTACTTAAAGGCTGGCGTTGCGGCGCTGGCGCTGAGCTTTGCCTGTGGTGCACAGGCGAAATTGAATATCTTCGCCTGCGAGCCTGAATATGCCGCCTTGGCCAAGGAGCTAGCACCGGACGCTAAGATCTATGCCGCGACCACTGCGATGCAGGACCCGCATCAGGTGCAGGCTAGACCCAGCCTTATCGCTAAGATGCGCCAGGCAGATCTGGCGGTCTGCGCCGGCGCCGATCTCGAGGTGGGCTGGCTGCCCATGTTGCAGATGAAGTCGGCCAACGCTCAGGTGCGCTCGACCGACAAGGGGCTGTTCTATGCCGCCGAGCATACCCAGACCCTGGATAAGCTGGCCCAGGTGGATCGCAGCATGGGCGATGTCCACGCCCAGGGTAATCCGCACCTGCACTTCGACCCAGAGCGTCTGCTGGAGGTGGCTAAGGCGCTGTCGGCCAAGATGGTGTCGCTGGATCCGGATAATCGCGCGGCTTACGAGTCGGCTCTGGCCGATTTCAGCCAGCGCTGGCAGGCGGCGATTGGCCGTTGGCAATCACAGGCGGCGCCACTTCAGGGCAAGAAGGTGATCGCCTATCACACCAGCTTCCGCTACCTGTTTAACTGGTTAGGCATGGAGCAGGTGGGGGATCTCGAGCCTAAGCCTGGCCTGCCGCCAAGCACGGGTCATCTGGCCAGCCTGCAGGGGCGCGCCGGGCAGGGCGATGTGATGGCGATTATCGTCGCCTCCTATCAGGATGAGCGCGGGGCCAACTGGCTCGGTGAGCGTACCGGCCTGCCAGTGGTGAATCTGCCTATGTCGGTCGGCGGCAACGATGACGCCCAGGATCTTTTTGGCCTGTACGACAGCGTTCTCCACTTGTTGCTGAGCGTAAATCGCTAGCCTGGCTTAGATCCGGCGCCCTCATTGGGGGCGCCGTTGTTCGCTTTTTGGTACTCAACTATGTTTGATCTCGATCTCTTATCTATCCTGTTACCCGCCTTCGCCGCGGGTATTCTGGTGCTCTCAACCCATGTTTTGCTCGGGAGTCAGGTGCTTAAGCGGGGCATCATCTTCATCGACCTGGCGATCGCCCAGGTGGCGGCGCTGGGGGCGATTATTGCTCACACCAACCATGAGCTGGAGCACCTGCCCTATGCCACGGTCTGGATGCCGGCCCTGTTTGCCCTGCTAGGTGCCGGGTTTATCGCCTGGCTGGCCAAGCGGATGGCCGATGAGCTGGAGGCGATCATCGGCTGCTTCTATGTGTTGTCGGCGGTGGCGGCCATGCTCTTGCTGTCGAACGACCCCCACGGCGCCGAGATGCTTAAGCAGTTGATGTCTGGGCAGATCCTCTGGGTGAACTGGTCACAGTTGATCCTACCGGCCGTGGTGTCGGGCCTGGTGCTGGCGATCATCGCCCTGCGCCCCGCCATACTCAACGGTGCCGGTTTCTATCTGCTGTTTGCCTTAGTGATCACCCTGTCGGTGGAGCTGGTGGGCGTCTATCTGGTGTTCAGCTCGCTGATTTTACCGGCGCTGGCGGTCAACAAGCTGCGCGGCAAGGGTAAATGGCCGCTGGCCTATCTGGTGGGCCTGCTGGGCTATGGCATAGGTCTGTTGCTATCGGCCAGCTTCGACCTGCCTAGCGGCGCGGCGATTGTGGCTACTCTGGCGGTCAGCACGGTCGCGTTTCGTCTGCTACAGTCAAGACTACTCAGAGAAAGTTCGATTACAAAAGTCGAAGCTAACTAAAAAAGCCGATAAAAAACGACGCACTTGTGAGGTAAGCGGGCTGGGGGCAGTAGGCACTCACCCGCTTTTTTCTTAGCTGCATATGATTGCGGTGATGTTTTTCTACTGTTAATTCCATGACTTATATCGTTAACACTTGCCCTGTATCCTATCAGGCTGCTAGGGGGGGTAAGACGACAGGTGTAAGTCAAAAGGCCTGCTGCTATAATGTCGCCACTGAAATCACAGGAGTAAGTTGTGCTGTTAATCTTCAGATCTCTGATCTTAGCCATCATGTTGTTGTTGGCCTTTGTCTTCGGCGGCCTCTATTGTCTGCTGCGCCCCCGTCATAGAGACAATGTGCATCTGTTTGCTAAGATTTTTTCCTGGGCCGCGCCAGTATTGGGGGTCAAGGTGGTGGTGCGCAAGCCCAAGGTGGAGCGCAGCGAGCCCTGTATCTTCCTGGCCAACCATCAGAACAATTTTGACATGTTCACCCATACGGCCGCCGTGCCTAAGGGGACTGTTAGCCTGGGCAAGAAGAGCCTGGCCTGGATCCCTTTCTTCGGCCAGATCTACTGGCTGTCGGGTAACATACTGATCGACCGTAAAAACCGTAACCGCGCCTTTGAGACCATGGCGCAGACGGCGAAGAAGATCAAAGAGAAGTGTCTCTCTATCTGGATCTTCCCTGAGGGCACACGCTCACGGGGCAAGGGGCTGCTGCCCTTCAAGGCGGGCGCCTTTCATACCGCCATCGAGGCGGGTGTCGCTATGGTGCCTGTGCTGGCGTCGAATCAGGAACATATTAAGCTCAACCGTTGGAACAACGGCGTGGTGATCATCGAGATGATGGATCCCATAGAGACTAAAGGCCTGGCCAAGTCTCAGGTAAAAGAGCTTTCTACCCGGATTCATGCCATGATGGCGGAAAAACTGGCTCAGCTTAATCATGAAGCCAGTGCCCTGATGGCCAAGAAAGCAATTAATTAAGAACATTTTTATTCGGAGAGATCCATGTCTACAGAACGTCAGCTGCAGGAACAGAAACAGGAAAACCAGGAGATCGTGGATGCGATTCTTGCCGATGGTTCTGAGCCAGATGCCGAATACACCATAGAACATCACTTCTCGGCCTCTAACTTCGACCGTCTGGAGAAGGCGGCGGTGGAAGCCTTTAAGATGGGCTTCGAGGTGAACGATGCCGAAGAGATGGAGCTGGAAGACGGCTCAGTGCTCTTCTGTTTCGACGCCATCGCTTATCACAAACTCGACGTGGCCCTGCTGGACCAGGCCTGTGAAGATCTGATTCTGCTGGCGGCTAAGCTCAAGGTGGATTATGACGGTTGGGGCACCTATTTCATCGGCGACGAGATGGAAGATGACGACGAGGAGTATGAAGAGGAAGACTCTCGCTTCCATTAATCTTCGCTTCTCTCGCATCGAGTAAAAAGCCCATCATAGATGGGCTTTTTCGTATCTGTCACAGATTATATTTGACCTCATTCGGCTTCATCGGGATTGAAGATGACGCAACAGTTGCGCCCCTTCTGCTTGGCCTGATAGAGGGCGCTGTCGGCCTGCGCTAACCACTGAGCGCTATTGCTCAGATGTTCGTCTATGCCGCAGATGCCGATACTGACTGTGACCTTGAGGATGGCACTCTCGAACCTCAGCTCAGAGGCCTCGATCTTCTCCCGCAGGCGGTCGGCAAAATGCAGTGCGGCCTCGGCATTGGTGTTCGACAGCACCACGGAGAACTCCTCACCGCCGTAGCGACCGGCGCAATCTGTGTCACGCAGTGACTGACGCAGGATATGGGAGACATGCTGGATCACCCTGTCGCCGGCGATATGCCCATAGGTGTCGTTGATCCGTTTGAAATGGTCTATGTCGAACATCACCAGTGTGGTGGGCTCGCCGTAGCGGGCGTGGCGGTCGAACTCCTTCTGCATACACAGCTGCCAGTGACGGCGGTTATGCAGCTGGGTCAGGCCATCTGTCTGGCTCAGGTGCTCCAGGCGCTCGTTGGCGGCCTTGAGCTGTAACTTGTTGATCGCCACATCGGTGACGTCATAGATGATCATGCTGATATGTGTGATCTGGCCCGTGAGGGAGGAGAGGGGCAGCAGGGTCACATTCTGGTACATGAAGTCGGCGCGGCCCGTGATGGGGCGATAGTTGCCAAACTTAAACACATAGGGGCGTTGCTCCCAGCTGATGAAGGCGCGGTTCTTGAGCAGAAACACAGACTCCATCTTCTGCTTCAGCCAGTTGGCCGGCAGGTAGTCGAACTGATCGAATAGATTCTTGCCCTTGATGGAGTTGGGTGAGATGCCGCTATGGTTCTCCATGAAGCCGTTCCACAGCTGGATGTTGTAGTCGCGATCCAGTACGACCAGGCCCACCTCTATGGTCTGTACCATATCGATCAGCCAGTGGAGTTCATTCATCGCGCTTTGGTCATATGCCATATCTTGGTCCAACTTAATCCAGCAGGTAGCCCAGCTTATAGTTAAGCGTCGGCAAAGAGTCTTCGGTAAACAGCAGCAGGAGATCGCATTGAATATCATGGCCTTCGATGCGGTAGTTGATCTCCATCGCCAGAGTGCGGGACCATTTCTCCGAGTTGTCGTGGATCAGGTCATTCACAGTGCAGTGACGCCCCAACACCACGGGATGGCTCTGGCTGAATTTCATGTGCAGCTGCTCCGAGATACCACTAAGGAAGGCGCCGATAAGCACGTTGCCCGTGTCTATCATCACCTCTATCTCTGTGTTGGCATCCTCGGGATTTGCCAGTCCCATCAGTTTGGCCATGTCCTGAAAGGAGGAGTCGTGAAACAGCAAAAGCGCCTCGCCGGCCACGCCCGCGCCGATAAAGCCCTGGCACAGGGCCGATACCGTGCTGTAGCGCTCGGTAGCCTTGAGGGTCATGGTGAGTTCGCTGACTTCCAGCACGTTGACGTTAGGGATGGGCAGCAGTACGAAGACATCCAGCAGCTTGGCCAGCAGATCGGCGGCGCGGCCCATGGCCACGTTGGCGACCTCCTGACAGGCGTCGCGCAGATCCACTTCTATCATGGGGTTGTCGTTTTCTTGCTCCCCCAGAGCTATGGTGAGTATGCCGTATTCCTGGAGTATGTTGCTGATGGCATCGGCACTCACCGGCTTCTGAATAAAGTCCAGGGCGCCCAAAGCCTTCACCTTCTCGTGGGCCTTGATCTGAATGTCGCCGGAGACCACGATCACCAGGGCGGGTAGATCTTCCTTCTGAATCGTCTCCAGTACCTCGTAACCATCCATGACTGGCATGTTGAGATCGAGAAAGACCACTTCGCCCTTGCCGGCCCTGATCGCCTCGATACCTTCGGCACCATTATTGGCAAAGGTGATCTCGACATCCCACTCCTTGGGCAGGGTCCTGGCCATCTGCTTGCGAGCGAGTGCGGAGTCATCGCATATGAGTACGGGAATCGACATCTAGTTATAACATCCTAATCTGCCTTCATTATTAGAAGATAACACCAAATCACTTGCTTGGTGGCTAAAAGCTTCGTCCTGAGGCAGTTTTCATCGGTTTTGTCTGTGGTAACGACAGGCTTTAAGTGGACTTACAGTTGGTCTCTTTGCCGGGGTATCTACCCGAATCCCAGACATCCAGGTCGGGTCGCCGGGTGTGTCGGCGCAGGTAAATGACAAGCTTTGTCCAAAGGTTATTATCTATCAGCTTGATTAACAACCGTAAACGCTCTGTTGGCAATATTTTGACGCCAGTCAAAAAACGGACTTATGTTATATCTTTTAGGGATATTTGCCAAATGTGTTACATTCCTTCTGGACTGACCAGTAGCAGAGATTAACTGCAGCGATTGAGGAGTAAAGGAATGCAACATCCCCACGTCACCCTGACCATAGCCGAAGGCATCGCTTGGGTGGAACTGTCACGGCCGGAAAAGTACAACGCCCTCAACTATGCGCTGTTCGACTCTATCGTGAAGGTGCAGAAGGTTATCGCCAGGCGCAGAGACGTGCGGGCGGTGATCCTCAGTGGCAGTGGCGGCAACTTCTGCTCCGGCCTGGATGTGGCCAGCGTGATGAAGTCGCCCATGCAGGCGTTTAAGTTGCTGTTTAAATGGCTGCCGGGCAATGCCAACCTGGCGCAGCGAGTCTCCATCGGCTGGCGCCGCCTGCCCGTGCCTGTGATCTGTGTGCTCGAGGGGATCTGCTATGGCGGTGGCACTCAGATAGCCTTGGGGGCCGATATGCGTATCGCCGCGCCAGACTGCCGCCTCTCTATCATGGAGGCCAAGTGGGGCCTGGTACCCGACATGGCGGGCCTGGTCGGCCTGAGGGAGCTGGTAGGTATGGATATTGCCATGCAGCTCACCATGACCGCCGAGGTGATCGACGCCGAGCAGGCCAAGGCCTATGGCCTAGTGACCCAGGTGAGTGAGGCGCCGCGCGAGGCCGCCGAGGCGCTGGCCTTGAGGCTGGCGAACACCTCCCCCGATGCTAACGCCGCGATCAAGTTCAGCATCAACAAGAGTTGGCGCGCCGGTGAGCGCAGCCTGTTGGCGCGGGAATCCCTGAGCCAGGTACGCCTGTTACTGGGTAAGAACCGGGTGATTGCCGCCCTGCGTCAGACCAAAGATCCCGAGCGGCGCTACCAGGTGCGTCAGCCCTGGTGGCGCTAATTAGAACCCTTATCGGTAAGGTCGGCGACATAGAGATGTCGCCGCTAACCGAATGAGTGATAAGTAATTTTCAATGTGATCTGCTTCACACTCCGCTTCCCCAGGCGCGACTAAGCCCCTGAGGCCCGCTAGTATCCCGCTGCCAAATTTTTGATTAAGGAAAGCATGATAATGCGACAAGGGTTCGAACGATTTCTCTGGAGTAGCCGCCTCTCTGTGATGATTGGGGTGTTTGCCTGTGTGCTGGCGGCCTTTGTGGTGTTTGTCATGGGAATGAAGGATGTGGTCCACATGGTCGCCCTGCTGTGGGACTATGTGCTGACCGGCAGCTACGAGGTGCGTAACGATCTTGTGATGGTGGTGGTCGAGATCTTAGATACCTTCCTGCTGGGCTCTGTGTTGCTCATCTTCGCCTTCGGCCTGTATGAGCTGTTTATCAGTAACCTGCAAGCGGCGGAAGACAGTGTCGCCGGCGGTAAGATATTGGTGATCAGCAGCATAGACTCGCTCAAGAGTAAGCTGGGTAAAGTGATCCTTATGATGTTGATCATTAAGGTGTTCTCTTACTTTACCGAGATGAAGCCCACCTCAATGCTCGAGCTGCTCTACATGGGCGTCATCGTCGTGCTGATCGCCCTGGCCCTGATGTTGAGTAAAGACAAGAAGTAAAAGACAAGAAGTAAGGGGCTAGATACCCCTTTCTTTATGGATAGGCCCGCAGGATGCGCTGGGCGAAGCCCTGCACTAAGGTCAGCACATCCTGCCAGGCGCTGGGCTGATCCAGGTTTAACGCCAATTGCTGCTGCTCATACCGCAGCGGCTCCCCCATGGGAGAGAGGGCCTTGCGGGCCTTCTGGGTCGCCAGCGAGGCGGGCAGTCCGTCCGGCGATTGAATATCCAGCACCGGCAGCGCCAGCTTGGCCAGCTTGCCCGGCAGATCGCGATTCTCCTCATCCTGTTCAAGATAAGGGTTGATCACCACCAGTAGATCTGGGCTCGGCAGCGTTGCGGCCGTCAGCATCTCGATCACCAGGCCGGCGCTCTGGCCGGTAACGATCAGTATGCGTTTACCTGGATAACTCTTGCCGAGAGAGTCGAGCTGCCCCAGGGTCTGACTCATCACCGTCTTCTGTTGCTTCCTTAGTGCCGCCCACTCCTCCTGGCTGTATTTCGGCAGACTCTGATTACTCTTCTGGCTAAGCTGCTGCTCACCCGGCTTAGGGATCTCTCCTGCTTCGGTAATATGGTTAGGCTGCGCCGCGCCCTGAGGCGCGCCTATGCTGAGGGTCGCCCAGCCCTTGGGTGTCAGCTCTCGCCTGAGAAACGCCAGCAGTCCCTCTGGGTCGGCGTCCTCGCCTAAATCTCCTAATAAGACTGCCGCACCATATTGATTTCGCCCCTGCCAGGGACGCACCAATACAGCTTGCTCTGCGTCACCTACTGTTATTTTTTCCACCTCGGCAGGCGGCAGGTAATCATATTCTGGCGTGGTACTGCGTTGGGCCGAGGCCATAGCGGGAATTAGGGCCAGGCTCATCAGAGCGAGTAGGGCAAGGCTAAGCTGTGTGGAGCGTAGAGTCATCGGCATCTAAGTCATTGGGCGTTTACTTTGGCTATGGCGTCAGTATAAGCCTAAGTGCTTGCCATTGGCGATAAAATGCAGAAGAAGCAGGCACCGACTAGAGGTCGGTGCCAGTGGAAGAGGTGTAGCGCTAAGGGCAGATTAGGCGTGGCTGACAAGCACCAGACGCACGGCGTCCAGTTGTAGCTGACAGGCATCTAAGTAGTTGCCCAGCTCGACCATCTGATTTCTCAGGTGCTCCAGCTCCTCGTCACGAATGTTGGGATTAACCGCCTTGAGGGCCTCCAGACGTTCCAGCTCTGCGGTGAGCTGCTGGGTCATCTTGTTGCTGGCCTCTTCGGTCAGCTGCTTCATCGCCGCCTGGGCAAACTCCTCACCCTTGGCAAACAGCGGATGCAGCAGGGTTTGCGAGGCGTTCACCAGCTTGCTGGCGATATGGCGGTTGACCGCGCTCAGCTGCTTGTCGAAGCTCTCGTAGCTGACATTCTGCGACAGGTTATTGCCATTCTTGTCCAGCAGCACGCGTACCGGGGTCGGCGGCATGTAGCGGTAGAGCTGGCTCGAGCGCGGCGCCGAGGCATCGGCCATGTAGATCAGCTCCAAGAAGATGGTGCCCGCAGGTAGTGCCTTGTTCTTGAGCACGGCGACGCTGGTGGTGCCTGTCTCGGAAGAGGTGATCAGATCCAGCCCCGTCTGAACCAGCGGGTGCTCCTGGGTGATCAGGGCGATATCGTCGCGGGACAGCGCCATCTCACGGTCGAAGGTGACGGTAATGCCATCTTCCGGCAGACCCGGGTAGGTCGGGAACATCATGTGTTCGCTCGGGTGCAGTACGATGGCGTTCTCACCGCTGTCTTCCTGCTCGACGCCTATGATGTCCCACAGGCGGATCACAGAGCCGATCAGCTGGGTGTCCTGGTCGCGGGCCGCCAGGCTCTCCACTAACTTCTGCGCCTTGTCGCCGCCATGAGAGTTGATCTCCAGCAGCTTGTCGCGGCCCTGTTCCATTGCCTTTTTCAGCGCCTTGTAGCGGCTCTGGGTGTGGTTGAGCAGCTGGGTGAACTTGTCTTCGTCGCGGTAGACCAGCTGGGTCAGCAGCTCCTCGGAAAACTCGTTAAACAGAATATGGCCGGTAGGGCAGGTCTGCTCGAAGGCATTCAGTCCCTTGTGGTACCAGTTCATCAGGTTTTCCTGGGCCGTGTTGGCCAGGTAAGGTAGATGAATCTCGACATCGTTGGCCTGACCGATACGGTCCAGACGACCGATGCGCTGCTCCAGTAGATCCGGATTCAGTGGCAGGTCGAATAGCACCAGGTGGCTGGCAAACTGAAAGTTACGACCTTCCGAGCCGATCTCACTACAGATCAGCGCCTGGGCGCCGCCGCTTTCCTGGGCGAAGTAGGCGCCGGCCTTGTCGCGCTCTATGATAGACATGCCTTCGTGGAATACGGTGGCCTGAATCCCCTCACGGGTGCGCAGGGCCTCTTCCAGGCTCAGAGCGGTCTCCGCCTGGCTGGCGATGATCAGCACCTTCTTGCTGCGATGGTTTTTGAGGAAATCGATCAGCCAGTCGACCCTAGGGTCGAACTTCCACCAACTGGCGCTATCGCTCTCGAAGGCCTGATACAGTTTCTCTGGGCTCAGGGCCTGTTTCACCTTGGCGGTCAGATCTGTCTGGCCACCCATCATGTCAGACACCCTGGCGGCGGTCTCATACTGAGCCGGCATGGTCTGAGGGTGTGCGTTGAAGATACGGGTCGGGAAGCCCTTCACAGAGGCGCGGCTGTTGCGGTATAGCACGCGGCCGGTGCCGTGTCTGTCTAACAGCTCCTGCAGCAGCTCGCTGCGGGCCTGGTCACGTTGTTCGTTATCGACGCTCTCATCTTCAATCAGACGCAGCGCCGGGGTGATATCTTTCTCGTTGAGCAGCTCGGTCAGGCTGGCAACGGCCTCGTCGGGCAGACGCTTACCGCTGGCCAGGGCATCGGCGGCGCTCGCCACCTCTTTATAGCTCTCCTCCTCTTTGAGGAAGGCTTGATAGTCGTAGAAACGGTCCGGATCCAGCAGACGCAGACGGGCGAAGTGGCTCTGGTGGCCCAGCTGATCCGGGGTGGCGGTCAGTAGCAGCACGCCGGGCACCACTTCACTCAGGGCCTCGACCACGCGATAGGCGCGGCTCGGCGCCTCTTCGGTCCACTCTAGGTGGTGGGCCTCATCGACCACCATGAGATCCCAGTCGGCATCCAGCGCCTGATCCAGGCGTTTCTTCTTACGCAGCAGCTCGAGTGAACAGATCACCAGCTGCTCTGTGTAGAAGGGGTTGTCGTGGTCGGCGTAGGCCTCGACGCATCTGTCTTCGTCGAACACCGAGAAGCGCAGGTTGAAGCGGCGCAGCATCTCCACCAACCACTGATGACGTAGGGTGTCTGGCACTATGATCAGGATACGTTCGGCGCGGCCGGTCAGCAGCTGCTGATGGATGATCAGGCCGGCTTCGATGGTCTTACCCAGGCCCACCTCGTCCGCCAATAAGACGCGCGGCGCGAAGCGTTGGCCCACTTCATGGGCGATCCACTGCTGATGGGGGATCAGGCCGACGCGGGGACCCTGTAGGCCCAGCAGATCTGAGGTGGCCAGCTTATGACGCAGCAGCTGGCTCTGATAGCGCACGCCAAATCTGTCCAGACGATCGATCTGGCCGGCAAACAGCCTGTCTTGGGGCTTGTTGAAACGAATATTGTGGTTGAGCAGCGTCTCTCTGAGGCTGACCTCTTCGCCGGTCTCGGTGTGGATACCGTGGTAGATCACAAGTTGGTTCTTCTCTTCGATCTCGCTGACCTTGAGGCTCCATCCTTCGTGACTCTCAATGATATCGCCGGGGTTATAGATCACTCGGGTTAGCGGGGCATCGTCGCGGGCAAACATGCGGTTTTCGTCAGTGGCGGGGAACATCAGGGTGACCATACGGCCTT
Organism: Shewanella halotolerans; assembly: GCF_019457535.1. NCBI lineage: Bacteria > Pseudomonadati > Pseudomonadota > Gammaproteobacteria > Alteromonadales > Shewanellaceae > Shewanella > Shewanella halotolerans. The sequence continues at coordinate 514,863 of NZ_CP080417.1, forward strand.
CGAGTCCAATGACAGTACCTAAACCGAGTTCCGATTCGGTATCACTAATCCAACGTTGACCTAAGGAAAAGGGCATTTACAAATTCTCATCTACAGGGTGAATCACGAAAGGGCGCGTATGTTATCCAATCGAGACTATGATGTCGAACATATCTGACCCGTAATTGTCTCGTTAAAAATACTAATTAGATTACAAATTATCCAATCGGATCGGCCGCCGCCCGCCTTGTCATCTTAATGTCATTTTAGGCCACCAGTCTCGAATTGGGTCGGGCGATTTTCTGGACAAGTTTCCGTTGAAGCCGTGAGATTTTGGTGTCAGTATGGATTTAATCCCTAAGTGCTTTGTTGCGCGTCACTATACTGACAGAGAAGGAGGCTAATTACCCGCTCAGCTCGCTTGACTACAAATATAACACCCTACGCACAAGTGGAGGCGCCATGGAACAAGACGACAAGAAGTTGTTTGTACTGGATACCAATGTGTTACTGCATGAACCCTTAGCCATCTATTCGTTTAAGGAGCATGATGTCGTAGTCCCCATGACTGTCCTTGAAGAGTTAGATCAGATCAAAGACAGGAAACGAGATGTTAGCCGAGATGCCCGAGTCGCCATTCGCGCATTGGAAGACATACTCGGCGGGCAGACCACCCCAGAAGAGATTGTCAGCGGGGTGCCCTTGCCCAAACGTGAAGGACACGGTGACGCAGTAGGTTCCCTCTCTATTTTCCCCGACCATCAACTCGAATTTACCCAGGCATCTCTGCCCGGCGACAACAACGACAACCGCATCATCAACACAGCACTGCATCTGCAGAATCAGTTTGCCCCACGCCATGTGGTGCTGGTGACCAAAGATATCAACATGCGCCTCAAGGCCAAGGGCGCCGGCATCAATCTGGTCGAAGACTATCGCACCGACCAGCTGATCGACGACATTCGCTTCCTTACCAAAGGCTTCCATCAGTTTGAGGGCGATTTCTGGGCGCGCAAGGAACATGTGAATACCGAGACCCAGGGGCGCCATACGGTGCACAGGGTGCCAGTTAAGGAGGTGGGTGAAGAGAACTTCTATACCAACCAATACCTTATCGACGAAGACTCCAACTTCTGCGGCCGGGTACTGAGCAACAACGACGAAGAGCTGGAGATATTGGATCTCGGCCGCGACCGTCTGCTTAACCTGGATGCCTGGGGCATCAAGCCCAAGAACGTCTATCAGGGGATGGCGATGCAGGCGCTGCTGGATCCCGATATCGATCTGGTGATCCTCACCGGCCCCGCGGGCTGTGGTAAGACGCTGCTCGCCATGGCGGCGGCCCTGGAGATGGTGGTGGAGCGTGGCCTCTACGATAAGGTGATAGTGACCCGTAACACGCCGGAGATCGCCGAGTCTATCGGCTTCCTGCCCGGCACAGAGGAGGAGAAGATGGCGCCCTGGCTGGCGGCCATTACCGATACCCTGGAGGTGCTGCACAAGCATGACGTTAACCCCAGCGGCAGCATGAACTACATCATGGACAAGGCCAACATTCAGTTTAAGTCGATCAACTTCATGCGCGGACGTTCGATTCAGAACTCTGTGGTGTTGCTGGATGAGTGTCAAAACCTGACCGCCTCGCAGATCAAGACGATGATCACCCGTATGGGCGAGGGGACTAAGCTGATCTGTAGTGGTAACCTGGCGCAGATCGATTCTAACTATCTGACGGCGGTGACCTCGGGACTCACCTATATCGTCGAGCGCTTTAAAAACTTCGACGGCAGTGCCAACGTCTACCTCAACGGCGTGGTGCGCTCTCGCCTGGCAGAGTTTGCCGAGGAAAACCTCTAACCGCTTAGGCGGCCACCGACGGCAAAAGGCTCCCAGGCGGAGTCTTTTGTCTAAAGTAAGGGCGATCTTGTGGGTCTGCGCCAATGCGCCGGCCCTGTGCCAGGCTGACGACTGAGATCATTCTGGCAAAAGCGACTCCCCTTTGTATTCCATTGGGCTGGCTTCCTGATACTATATGCAGAATATGATGCGCCGCTCCGGGTTAGCCCAAGGGCAGATGCTTGTTTTCAAAGGTAATCAATGAAGTCGACAGAGCCGGACTTACAGCTTAAGTCTCCGATTCAAAAAAACTACAATCGCGCGGTTTTCTATACCTATATCGGCGTGATCATCATGGCGTTACTGACGGCCTGGATCTTCTTCGAGCGTCAAAAGACCCAGATGATGGATCAGCGCGAAGAGCTGGTCGAGCGTCACGTGTTGCAGATCGACCTCCTGTTGGAATCCAGTATCCGCGCGGTGAAGAGCCTGCGCAACGTGGCGGTGGATCACCTGCGTCTGGGTGAGTTGGTGCGTACCGACCGTCTGCCCCAGTATGAGAAGTTTAACGAGAGCGGCCAGTTCTTCACCCTTGAGCCCAGCTACGCCCAGAGCGGCAAGCCCTTCACCAACATGGGGCGGATCACGGGCGCGGGCTCGCTCAATGGCCGCAGCGACAAGTTTTATCAGGAGCTGGAGATGCTGTTCGAGCTCTCCCTCTCCTTCCCGGTCGCCAGACAGGCGGCGCCCAAGGCCTCTTCTATCTACTACATCTCCAAACATAGGATGATGTCTTACTACCCCTGGCCCTCGGACGAGCAGCGTTTTCGCGACGAGCTGCTGAAGAAGCAGCAGTTCCAGCTGGTCACCCCGGCGATGAACCCACAGCGCAGCGTAGCTTGGAGCCCGGCCTATGTGGAGCCCAACGGCAAGGGGCTGCTGACCACGGTCGGTGTGCCCATCTATCTGGAAGATGAGTTTATCGGCTCCATCAACCTGGACATGACTCTCTCCTCACTGGATAAGCAGATCCGCCTCTACTTCAAGATGCCGGGCACGGTTATCCTGCTGGATCAGCAGAACAACATTCTCTCCCACAGCGATATCGACGCCGCCGACATCAACCGCGTCTTCCATATCAGCCAGAAGATCCCCTCGGCGCTGCACTCAGTGCCCGAGTCTGAGCTGTTCGATGCCCACGAGGGGATCATGCGCAACGGCTACTATATCCACTCGGTGGCGCTGCAGAACGCCCCCTGGCGCCTGCTCTACCTGCAGGATGAGAACGAGCTGTTTAAGGACTCCTGGGAGAAGCTGGAGCTGACCTTCCTGCTGGTGGTGATCGCCCTGTCTGTGCTGGTGACCATAGTGCACTGGCAGACCCGCCGCTCCTTCGTTAACCCGGCGTCGCGCCTGCTGTCGCACCTGGAGGGCTGCTCTCAGGAGCCACGCAAGCCACCGGCCAAGATCACCCAGGGCTGGGAGCCATGGTTCCAGCTGGTGAGTCGCATCTTCGAAGAGAACCAGCAATATACCCGTCACCTGGCGGAGCAGAACCGTCGCCTGGATAACCTGGTGGCGCGGCGCACCGAGCGTCTTAAGGAGACCACGGAGCGGCGCGAGCGGGAATACGCCCTGTTACGCTCCCTGCTGGATTCCATCCCCGAGGCGATCATCTTCAAGGATAAAGAGGGTAAATACCTGGGCTGTAACAAGTCCGCCGAGCGCATGCTGGGATATACCGAGAGCGAGATGATAGGCCAGGATTCCCAGACTATGACCAGCAACGAGCAGTCGATGCGGATCCGCGCCGAGGATGAGCGGGTGCTGTCCGAGCGTACGCCGCTGCGCTATCAGGAGAAGGTGGAGCTGGCGGGCAAGCCGGTGCTGCTCGATACCCTCAAGCTGCCTTTCTACAACCGCCGTGGCGAGCTGCTGGGTCTGATTGCCGTGTGGCGTGACGTGACCAGAGAGTATGAATCTGCCGAGCAGCTCAGGCTGTCGGAGGAGCGTTATCACCTGGCGATGGACGCGGTTGAAGATGGCCTGTGGGACTGGTATCTGGATTCGGAGCAGATCATCTGTAACCCGGCCTACTACTCTATGCTCGGCTATAAGAGCAACGAATTCCCGGCCCTGGTCTCCACCATAGACGAGCTGGTGCATCCGGACGATCGCATCCGGGTACAGGAGTATCGCGAGCAATACCTGGCGGATCCTATCGGTGCCTACGACGTGGAATTCCGTATGCGCGGCAAGAGCGGCATGTACCACTGGGTGCTCAGCCGTGGCCGTGTGGTGGAGTTCACCTCGGACAACCAGCCTAAGCGTATGGTGGGTACCCACAAGGATATTACCCGCCATAAGAGCAACGAGGTGGCGCTGCTGGAGGCCAAGCAGGACGCCGAATCGGCCAACCTCTATAAGAGTGAGTTCCTGGCCAACATGAGTCACGAGATCCGCACGCCGATGAACGCCATTATCGGTATGTTGCAGCTGGCCAGCCGGACTCAGTTGACGCCACAGCAGGCGGATTACCTGGACAAGGCGGGCTTCTCGGCCCAGTCACTGCTGCGCATCATCAACGATATCCTCGACTTCTCCAAGATCGAGGCCGGTAAGCTGGAGCTGGAACGGGTGGCCTTCCCGCTGGATAAGGTGCTGGACCACGCCCTGGATCTCAATGCCCTCAAGGCGCAGGAGAAGGGGGTCGAGCTGCTGCTGTATGCACCTGTCACCGCCGGGCTTATCCTCGAAGGGGATCCGCTGCGTTTGGGTCAGGTGCTGATCAACATGCTCAGCAACGCGGTCAAATTTACCCAGAGCGGCGAGATCGAGCTGGGCTGTGAAGATGTGGGCGAGCGGGATCACCGCATCACCCTCAAGTTCTGGGTGCGCGATACCGGCATAGGGATCAGCAAGGAGCAGCAGGAGAGCCTGTTCGACGCCTTCGCCCAGGCCGACGGCTCGACCACCCGCAAGTATGGCGGCACAGGTCTTGGCCTCTCCATCAGTAAACATCTGGTCTCCATGATGGGCGGCACCATGCAGGTGCAGAGTGAGCTGGGGGTCGGCAGTACCTTCAGCTTCACCATCAGCTTCGAGATCGCCGAAGAGGCCGAGGTGAAACCGCTTATCGTGCCCGAGGTGATCGGCAACCTGAAGACGCTGGTGGTGGACGACAACCCGACGGCGCTGCAGATCTATTCTACCGCCATGCGCGACTTCCACTTCGACGTGGACACAGCATCCAACGGCGCCGAGGCGCTATACAAGCTGGAACACAGGCCGGTGGATCTCCTGCTGCTGGACTGGATGATGCCAGAGATGGATGGGGTCGAGGTGATCAAGGCGCTGGATGCCATGGTGGCCGACGGCCGCCTGGAGAAACGCCCGGTGATCATCATGATGACCGCCTATGCCTCCGAGCCGCTTAAGGAAGATCTGGACGATCTCGACATCTACGCCATGTTGCAGAAGCCGTTCAAGGCCTCGGCCCTGTTCGACGAGATCATCGCCGCCTTCATCGACAAGCCTAAGATCAATCCGGCGGCCGCGCTGCCGGTGGAAGGCAACGCCACGGGCACAGGGCAGATCCTGCTGGTGGAAGACAACTTCATCAACCAACAGGTGGCGACCGAGCTGCTCAAGAGCGCGGGTTACGAGGTGGACGTGGCCGAGAATGGTCAGGTGGCCCTGGATATGGTGGACGCCAAGCAATACGACGCCGTGCTGATGGATATTCAGATGCCAGTGATGGACGGTCTGACGGCCACCAAGGAGCTGCGTAAGCGCTACACCAAGGAGGAGCTGCCGGTGATCGCCATGACGGCCCACGCCATGTCGGGGGATCGCGAGAAGAGTCTGGCGGCGGGCATGAACGCCCACATCACTAAGCCTATCGTGCTCAACGAGCTGTTCGACACCCTGGCCCAGTGGATAGTGCGTCACTAATCAGACAGTGCAATGCGCATGTGCGAGAACAGAAGGGGCCCAGGCCCCTTTTTTGTGGCTGTCGCTACGCTGGCCAACAAGGTGGGGAGGCTTGTGATGCGGCGTGAATTATTTGCACTTGAGCCTGAATTGAGACCTGTTAAGCTAAGTGACTGATATTCACGAGACGCATAATATTTGAACAACTCAGTCTCCCATTAAAAGTCTCAGCAAGGAGATAACATGAGACCCTCTACACTCGCGCTGGCCCTTGCCCTCATTCTGGTCCCGACTGGCCCCCTGCTCGCCATCGAAAATAGCGCTAAGGTGATCAAGAGCAGTCAGGCCGCCAAAGGCTTTATCAACCTCTTCTATCAGCAAGGTTCGGGCGATCTCTACCTGGAGGCGACCCGCCTCAAGCAGCCGTTCTTGTTGGTCACCAGCCTGCCCCATGGCGTGGGCTCTAACGATATCGGTCTGGATCGCGGCCAGCTGGGGATGACCCGCCTGGTGCAGTTTGAGCGCCACGGCCCCTATCTCATCCTGAAACAACTCAACACCCGCTACCGGGTGACCACAGACAACGGCGCCGAGCAGCGGGCAGTCAAAGAGGCCTTCGCCGAGTCTGTGCTCTGGCGCGGCAAGCTGCTGGAAGGCAAGCAGGCGCTGGTGTCGATCAAGGATCTTGTGCTGCGTGACCTGCACGGCATAGCCGACACCCTGGAGCAGACCAAGCAGGGGCATTATCAGCTGGATAAGGAGACCTCGCTCATCCTGCCTCAGGGGGTGAAATCCTTCGAGCGTAACAGCGATGTAGACGTACTGCTCACCTTCAAGGGCGCCAAGGCCGGGCCTCAGGTGGCCGAGGTCACCCCAGACGGCAAACAGATGTCGCTGCGGATGCGCTACTCCTTCGTCGAGCTGCCGGACGACAACTACCAGCCCAGGGCCTATCACCCCAACAGCGGCTACCTGTCCGATGAGTATCTGGATTACGGCGCGCCGATCGATAAGGACATAGTGCAGCGTCATCTGCTGCGTCACCGCCTGCAGAAGGTCGTCCCGGGCGATGCCCCCAGCGAGGTGGTGAAACCTATCATCTACTACCTGGATCCCGGTGTGCCCGAGCCCATTCGTAGCGCCCTGCTAGAGGGCGCTCGCTGGTGGGAGACCGCCTTCAACGAGGCCGGCTTCATCAACGGCTTCAAGGTGGAACTGTTGCCGGAAGATGCCGACCCTCAGGATATTCGTTACAACGTGATCCAGTGGGTACACAGGGCGACCCGTGGCTGGTCTTACGGCAGCGCCATCGCCGATCCCCGCACAGGTGAGATCATCAAGGGCCATGTGACCTTGGGCAGTCAGCGGGTCAGGCAAGATCACCTCATCGCCCGTGGCCTCACCGCGGGCTGGCAAGACAGAGAGGCGGTCGCCCAGGCGGTGACAGACCTTTCCCTGGCGCGTATTCGCCAGCTGTCGGCCCATGAGGTGGGCCACACCTTAGGCCTAGATCATAACTTCGCGGCGTCGAGTAACGATAACGCCTCTGTGATGGATTATCCGCACCCCAAGGCAACCCTAAAGGGCGACAAGATAGATATTTCTGCCCCCTATGATGAGGGCGTCGGTGCCTGGGACAAGTTTACCGTAGCCTATGGCTATGGTCAGTTTAGCGCGGAGGATCAACAGACTAAGCTGACCGAGCTGATGCAGGCAGTGGAGCGTCAGGGGCTAAGATATATCGGCGAGGCAGATTCGCGCCGCGCCGGTGCCAGCCATGCCTACGCCAGTCTGTGGGACAATGGCCAGGATCCTGTGGCCGAACTGAGCCGCCTGGCCAAGGTACGCGAGGCGGCCATCGACGGCTTTAGCGATGCCGCCTTGCTGCAAGGCCAGCCCTATGGCGAGCTGCGCGATGCCTTCGTCCCCATCTATCTGCTAACCCGCTATCAAATAGAAGCCGCGGCCAAGTTTATCGGCGGCACCGACTATACCTATTCCACCCAGGAGGGCGGGCGCAGCTGGCATTATATGGCGCCTGAGCTGCAAAAGAATGCTCTGGACGCACTGCTGCAGGGCCTGAGCGTGGATGCCCTGGCGCTGCCGACTAAGGTGACCGATGCCCTGGTGCCTAAGTCGGGTAACTATGGCGCCACCCGCGAGAGCTTCGATAGCGCCACCGGTGTGGTGATCGACCCTATCGGCATGGCCGAGGTGCTGAGTCGTCACACCTGCGGGCAGCTGCTGCAGCCGATGCGACTCAATCGCGTCAATCAGGGCTACTTTGCCGACAAGGAGCAGCTCTCCGTCGTTACTCTGGTGAACAAGCTGCTGGCCAAGACAGTGTTTGCCGATGCCCCTAACGGTCAGGCTCAGGGGGTATGGATGCGGGTCAATGCCGTGGTGCTCGACGCCCTGCTGGCCAGCTACCACGACGCGGCGAGTTCGCCCGAGGTGAAGGCGCAGCTGGCGGGCCGTCTGGCCTTCGCCCAGAAGCAGCTCAGCCGACTGGTGAAGCGCAGCAGCGACTATGAGGCGGCCCATTATCAATGGCTGCTCGATGGCGTAGAGAAGGGGCTGAAGGATAGCAAGCACAAGCTGATCCACAAGCCGCTGGCTATGCCACCGGGCTCGCCGATTTAAGCTCGTCAGAAGCGCTTATGAGCAAAAATGATATTTAGCTAAAAGCCCCGCATCGCGGGGCTTTTTTATGGTCTAAATTTGCCCGAGCCGGCGGGCTAGAGACGCTGCACCGAGTCGAGGAAGTTGCGGGCGGTCTGCTCTTCACGGCTGGACTGATAGCTGGCCATCAACAACAGCAGGTGGTCGTCGATGATATAGATGTGTTGCAACATGCGGGTATCGTCCTTGGGCAGACGCATCTCAACCTCGTAGCCGCGCATGCCATTGGTGTTGATATAGCCCTTGCTGAGGATCAACTCCTCGAGAATGGCGGCGACTTCAGGCCCCGCCATGGCAGTGTATTTATCCATCTCATACGGAAGAAACTCCAGATCTTCTGGCTCGAAGCGTTCCATCGAGGACTTGAAACTCATCACAAACATGGTGAGCTTGTCATCGGCGTTTTTCTGGGTATTGAGGGACTCGAACTCCACTTGGGTGTTTTGCTTGTGCAGCACCTTAGGATCCGGCAACAGCTTGAGGCTCACGGGTACAGAGGTGAGGCGATAGGTTTCCAGTGGGTAGGGGGCAAACCAGTGTTGGTAGCCAAAGTAGAGCGCAGCCACCAGGGCCGCCAGTTTGATCAGGTGCGACATGTTTGTTTCCTTGTCTGCTTAGCCTGGGGCTAAGGGTTATCCGTAACGCGTCATTGGGTCGTGCTAGCCATATCTGCCCGACTTGCCTTATTTGCTGTGCATTGCGCACTTGCCATGCAAATAGACTTGGGGGCCGCTGCAACCAAGTGAGTTTACCCAGCAAATCACCCAAATAGCAAATTTGCTGCTGGGTGGTTTGCCACGCAAAAAGTGTAACAATTTGCAAGCCTTACTGTGATCTTGTTCAAAAAATGTGTGGTTTAGGTTAGTATCTTTGTTAGCTAATTGTGGTCAATAAGATTGGAGTACATGATGAAGTTGTTAGCCAGCACGACCTTAGCTTTAGCCTCTCTACTACTTGCTACCCAGGCGTTTGCCGAGAGACCAGATTTCTCGAAGACCGCCGCGGCAAGAGCCGATTATCTCTTTGCCAACAACCCAAGTGCGCAGCTGGATCCGGTGTCGCGCTCGAGCAGTCGTCATGATTTTTCCAAGACGACCGCCGCCAACAGTGAGTATCGCTTCGCCGACAATCCTCCCGCCGATGAGACTGAGCTTGAGCCGAGAACGACTCAGCACGATTTCTCGCGCACGGAAGCGGCAAGAAAACAGAGCTAAAGCATTTTTGATCTTGTGAAGGAGCCGCTTAGGCTCCTTTTTTTATGGCTGTTTTCGTGGCGTTAGCCAGCCCTTTGAGCCATTGCCTGAGCTAGCAGTTTGAGCTAGCAGGCTGAGTCAGTGATTTGCCTCGGCATGATCTTGGCTCTGCCGTGCCTCCAGGCGCATCAGCTTACGGCCCTGACGATAGGCGTCTATGATGCCGATGAGCCAGCCGAGGATGAAGGCCCAGGTGGCGGCCTCGAGCCAGAAGGCCTCGCCACCCTGTGGGGCCTGGCTGATGGCGGCGTAGATGGCGCCATAGTCCAGCGGCAGCTCGCCCGACAGAATCTGGTCCGATACCGTCACGGCGCGGTTGACCGCCTGATACAGGAGGTAGGCGATGCCGCTCAGGCTGATGCAGGAGATCAGTGTCCCGGCGTTATAGCGCTTGAGGTAGAAGTGGCCCGAACCCGGGCAGACGAAGGCCGAAAGCAGGGTGGCTATGATGGCTTTATTCATAATGTTCGCTTCTGAGTTGTTTGGTTTCAGCCTCTACACATTAGCGGCTGAACTATTCCAGGTCGACGCGCCTGATGGCGGCCCTGAGGTGTTCGGCCTTGGCCCGCATTGTCTCGGGTGCCCTGTCGCCATGGGCGGCGAGCTGACTCTCTATGCCGCTCAGCTCCTGCACCAGCCAGCCACGGATCATCACATAGTAGCGTGAATCCGTGCCGTAGCGGGCGATCATTTCTAAGTGCTCGGGTGATGGGCTGGCGATCGCCTGCTGCAGCGCCTGCACCATGGCCCCCAACTCTTGCTGCTCTGCCTGGAGACTAGATTTAGACTGAGACTGATCTTGGGCCTGGCTGTGATGATTGGCGCAGCCGGACATCAGTCCGGTGATGAGCAGGCTGGCTGCAAATAGGGTGAACAAAAACAGACGAGCCATGGGCGTGTCCAACTAAGTGGCCTATCAATGAGTCTGATAATAACAGCTCTTTTGGGCCTGATTATACCAATCGTAGTAAATAGCTGTTCATTCTAGCTTGTTAAAATACGCGATAACGGCGTTAGTATTTTTGATTGTAGTATAACTACTTATCTAAAAATCCTGCCTTGTTCTCACGCGTTTTCCCTGCGCTATTTCTGATCATCTACTTACTTTGATTGGTATTAGCCTTATGGATCAATTTTTATGCAAGCTAAACCCGTGCTGTTTATTTGCAAATTAAAAAAACCACCGCCTCGGGGCGGTGGTCAGCAGGTGGAATCTTAGTTCTGTTTCGCGCCTTCATCTATCCAACGCTTGATGAGGGCGATCTGCTCGCTGCTGAGGGGCTTTCCTTCGCCTTGCGCAAATTTATCACTGTGGTGGGGCGGCATCTGGATCTTGCTATCGACCTTATGATCGATCGCCAGATAGAGGGTGCTGGAGGCGGAGCTGCCGGGGACTACGACAGGGCCAAGCTGGGTACCGCGCATCACGCCCTGATAGCTATCCAGTGCCAGATGGGTTTTTGCCATGCCTTCGCCTGCACCCGAATGACAGCTGATGCAGGAGGCGTTGAGTATGGGCTGTACTTCGGATGAGAAGCTCACCGGCCGCTCACAGCCCAGTAGCGCCGTGGTGGCCAATGCTGCCACCAGTAACAGGCGCCTGTCGATGGAGTGATGAGCATACATAGTATCCTCCCAATAACCTTGTTTTAAGTACGGTTTAAGTATAGTCCTGAGAGGGAGAATCCTCCTGTGTGGAGAGTGAGACAAGGCGCCTGTGGTGAGCGGGTGTAAATCCAGCTTGCCGCTAATCCGAGATGAACCAAAGAAAAAGCCCGACTCTCTCGAGCCGGGCACGCCGGGAAGCGAAATGGAAAGGGGTTATTGCGCCTTAGGCACCTTGATGCCGAAGACCAGGGTGTAGGCCACCGGCAGCACCACCAGGGTGAGCACAGAGGCGAAGCCCAGGCCGAAGATGATGGTGATCGCCATGGAACCGAAGAAGGCATCCGGCAGCAGGGGGATCATCCCCAGCATGGTCGTGATCGCCGCCATCAACACGGGACGCACGCGACTCACCGAGGAGTCGAATACCGCGCGGTAGGCTTCCTTACCCTGGCTCAGCTCCAGGTTGATCTGATCCACCAGGACGATACCATTCTTGATGATCATCCCGGTCAGACTCAGCAGACCCAGCAGTGCCATGAAGCTGAAAGGGGCGTCGAACAGCAGCAGGCCAGAGACCACGCCGATCAGCGCCAGCGGCACGGTAAACCAGATCACCAGGGGCTGTCTGACCGAGTTAAACAGCAGCACTGTTATCAGGAACATCGCCAGGTAGCCAAGTGGGATCGAGCTAAATACCGACTGCTGCGCCTCGCTGGAGGTCTCATATTCGCCGCCCCATTCCAGCTCATAGCCGGCAGGCAGGCTGATGGCCTCGACCTTGTCACGTAACTTTCTAAACACAGAATCTGCAGTCTCGTTGCTGCCGTTCACCGGGTCGGCGAGCACAGAGATCACCCGCTTACGGTCGCGGCGCATGATCAGCGGATCTTCCCACTCAGTGGTGAAGTCGCTGACCACCTGAGAGATGGGCACGAACACATTGTTTTCTGTGCTCCACACCTGCAGCGCCGAGATGCTGTCGGCATTGAGACGCTCATCGGCCGGTGCCCGGGCGATAATCGGCAATAGGTGGCTGTTCTCACGATACAGGCCGACATGCTTGCCACTGAAGTTGGTCAGCAGGGCATTATCGAGGTCTTGCTTGCTGATGCCGGTTTCCCGGGCCTGAGCCAGTGCCAGCTGTGGACGCACTAGGGTCACCTGGTTACGCCAGTTGTGGCGCACGCTGGTGGCGCTCGGCTCGGCAAGGAAGATCTCGCTCGCCTGCTGGGCCAGCTGTCTCAGCACCTCAGGGTCTTCGCCGTAAAAGCGCGCCTCGATCTTGGCCGCCGGGCTGGGGCCATTCTCCATATACTTGAAGCGATATTCCGCCTCGGGATAGTGCTGTACCAGGTCCTGCTCCAGCTTACGCATATAGGCGTTGAGGGTCTCCAGGTTGCTCATCTCGATCAGCAGCTGGCCATAGGCGGCGTAGCCCTTCTCCGGCACATAGGGCAGCACGAAGCGCTGGGCGCCCTGGCCGACCACACTGGTGATGTTTACCAGGCCGAGATCCTGTTTTGCCTGCTCCGCCATCAAGTCCTGCTCGATACGACCCAGCAGCGCCTCGGTGGCCTTGATGTCGCTGCCTTCCGGCATCCACACATCCACGAAGAAGATAGGGGTGTTAGAGGCCGGGAAGAAGACGTTCTTTACCTGACCGAAGCCCATCACCGAGCCCACCAGGGCCAGCAACACGACCAGCAGGGTCAGGCCGCGAAAACGCATCGCCAGGCCTAGGCTGCCGCGATAGAGCTGGAACAGCCAACCCTTGTAGGGGTCGCTATCCGCCTCATCGGGGATCTCGCCATCCTTAAACAGCAGATCGCAGAAGAAGGGGGTCAGCGTCATGGCGGTGATCCAGCTGATAAACAGGGAGATCAGCAGCACCAGGAACAGAGAGATACAAAACTCACCCGTGGCGTTGTCCGACAGACCGATAGGCGCGAAGGCGATGATGGCAATAACCGTCGCCCCCAGCAGCGGCCACTGGGTCTGGGTGATCACCTGCTTGGCGGTCTCCAGACGCGACTGGCCGCGCTTGAGGCCTATGATGATCCCTTCGGTTACCACGATAGCGTTATCCACCAACATCCCCAGGGCGATGATCAATGCCCCCAGCGAGATGATCTGCAGCTCGATATTGAGCACCTTCATCATGATGAAGGTACCGAGAATGGTGAGCAGCAGCACCAGCCCCATCAGCAGGCCAGATCTCAGCCCCATGAAGATCAGCAGCACGCCGATGACGATGGCGATCGATTCCGCCAGGTTCACCAAAAAGCCGTTGATGGTCTGATCCACCATCTTGCTCTGGTCATAGACTGTGGTAAGCGTCATGCCCACCGGCAGCTCGTCGCTGAGCGCCATCATCTTCTGGTTGACGGCTTCACCCACCTTGACCACGTTGACGCCGCTGGAGAAGGCGATGCCCACAGACAGCGCCATGTCGCCGCCGCTGTGATACAGGTTGCTCGGGGTCTCGTCCATCGCCTTGTAGATGTTGGCGATATCCCCCAGGTAGATCAGCTTGGCGCTACCGGGCGCGCTCACCACCAGGCGTGAAAGCGCCTCGACGCTGTCGAACTCGCCCGTGGGGTGGATGCGGATGCGGTTGTCGCCCACGCGTATGCTCCCCGCGTTAGAGACCACGTTCTGGCTGTTGATCAGCCCATAGATATAGTCCTGATTAAGACCCAGGGCGTTGATCTTCTGAGTGGAGATCTCCACCACCACCTGTTGGTCGACGATACCCGCGATGTTGACGCGCTTGATCCCATCGACCAGCACCAGCTCGCGGCGCAGAAAGTCGGCGTAGTTCTCCAGCTCGCGTTCGCTGTAGCCATCGCCGCTGAGGTTGAGCAAAATGCCATAGACGTCGCCGAAGTCGTCGATCACCTTAGGCGTCATGGCGCCGCTGGGCAGCTCTCCCAGGGTATCGCTCACCTTACGGCGCACTTCGTCCCAGATCTGCGGCAGCTTCTCGGCGTCATACTTGTCCTGCATCTCAATTTGGATCTGCGACAGGCCGGCGCTGTTGATTGAGGTGATATGTTTCACCCCATCGAGCTGTTGCAGTGCATCTTCCAGAGGCAGGGTGACCTCTTCCTCCACCTGCTCCGGTGAGGCGCCAGGGTAGGCAGTGACGACCAGTGCCTCTTTAATGGTAAATTCGGGAAATTCCAGCTGCCCCAGGCTCATGAACGACAGGCTGCCACCTATGAGGAGCAGCAGGGCAAACATCCAACTGACCACCTTGTGGGTGATCGAATACTCGGCAAAATTCATCGGTTAAACACCTCGTTGCCAGCGCAGAGGCTTGACCTGCTGATTCTCGTGCAGCTGGGCCACACCGGCAACCACCACGCGGTCACCTACAGCCAGGCCCTGGGTGATCTCTATTCCCTGACTGGTCACCTTACCCAGGCTCACCTTGCGGGCGCTTACCTGGCCCGTGCCCAGATCATAGGTCCAGACTATCTGCTCACCGTCTTGATCCCGCTTGAGCACGGCGCTCGGCGGCACTATGGCGCTCTTCTTGTCGGCATCGGGACCGGCAATATCCAAGATCAGCTGGGCGCTCATGCCCGGCAGCACGCTAAACTCGGTCGGAGTCGGCAGGGTAAACACTACCTCGTAGCTCTGGGTGCCCGGAGTCACCTGAGTGGCAAACTCTTTCAGGCGCGCGGCATATTTCTGCTCCGGGTGATTGCTAAAGGTCACCATGGGCAGCGAAGGCGAATGTGGGTTAAAGGAGGTCACACGGCTGGCCAGCGACTCGGGCACCTGGATCACCACGTCGATGAAGCGATCTTTCTGCAGCACCAGAACCGGCTGATTGGCCTGTACTATCTGGAAATTCTCTATCTTGGTCTTGGCGACCGTGCCGCTGAAGGGCGCCTTGATCACCGTATAGCTCAGCTGATCCTGGGCGCTGGCCAGGTTGGCGGCGCTGGATTTCAGCTGGGCCTTGGCCAGATCATATTCCGCCTGAGAGATCAGTGCCTGACGCAGCAGCTCGCCCTTACGATTAAAGTCGGCCTGGGCCAGTTCGTGATCCGCCTCGCGGTTGAGCAGCTGGTTGCGTGCGTCTCTGTCGTCGAGGCGCGCCAGCACCTCGCCCTTGGTGACGCGCTGGCCATCCACCAGAGAGAACTCGACCAGCTGACCGGATAATCTGAATGACAGTTCCGCCTGCTTGGTGGCGGCGACCTTGGCGGGGAAGCTTCTCAGGGTGCCGCTACCCAGCTCGGTGATCTCCAGCAGCTTAACGGGACGAACACTCTCGGGAGCGATCTCGGCAGATTCTGTGCTGCAACCGGCAAGTACTAGAGTTAATACGAGTAGTGAAAGTGACGTTGTAAGGGGTTTCATGTCGTAAACTCCATCATTTGTGACAAGGTGTATCTCATGGCGGCTAAGATAGCAGCGCGATACATCTATTAAAATGGAATTATATGGAATCATGAGTTCCAAAAATTGAAACTGTATTAACTTGATTTACCCCAGTGACTGTGTGCAAAGTAATAACAGAATCAGGTCTGCCGCCTGTTATTGAAGTGAGACTGTGATGAAAACCGAAGATATTGCCCTGTTCCACCGCATCGTCGAGACAGGCAGCCTGGTCGAGGCTGCCGATATTCTCAACGTGCCTAAATCGACCCTGAGTCGACGCCTGCAGACGCTCGAAGATGAGCTCAATGTTAAGCTGTTTCATCGCCAGAGTCGCGCCATGACCCTCACCGCCTCGGGCAGTCATTTCTACAATAAAACCACGCCCTTGCTGGCGAGTTTGGAGCAGACCTTCTCTGAGCTATCGGGGCAGGAAGCGGCGGTCACCGGCCATTTACGTATCTTGATCTTTCCCATTCCGGAGATATTGCATATCACCCACGCGATATTTGAGTTCATGGATCTCAACCCTGAGCTGACGGTGGAACTCATCGTCAGCTCGGAGCCCAAGGATATGATCCGCAACAATATCGACTTGGCCTTTATGCTCGAAGATGCCTTTAACGAGAATGAGATGGTGGCGCGGCACGTCATCAGCGAGACAGTGCACTTCTTTGCCAGTCCGGAATATCTGGCGCGGGCGGGTACGCCTACTATGCCTGAAGAGTTGGATGGGCATAACTCCATTTTGTTTCGTTACCCCAACGGCAGGATCTTCAACGAAGTGCCCTTCGGAAAAGACAGAATTATCTCGGTAAAAGGCAACCTGTGTGTCAATAGCCTGGGCACCTGCTTAGAGGCCGCCTTGATGGGGCGTGGCATCGCCTTGATGCCACTGCCGATTGCGCAGGAGTATGTGGATAATGGCAAGCTAGTGATGCTATTTGAAGATATCGAGCCCTATGAGGGTAAGTGCTTCCTCGTCTATCCGTCGCGGCGTTTCATTAGCCTCGCCAGTCAACGCTTTATCGACCATGTGTTGAGGGCAATAGATGAGTGTCTTCAAAATGGTGCCTGCGATCGTGAAGCCAGGACCAAGGGGGCGATTAAGCCGTTAATTTAACGCTATTCGCCGCAGACGATTAAGCCGTTAATTTAACGCTATTCGCCGCAGACGATTAAGCCGAAGGGCGCCAGCAGCTGACTCTGCTGCCAGGCGTCTATCATTACCCCTTCCAGCGCCACCTCGCGGGGATCCAGTCCCTCGAGATCCACCCGCGTCAGGTTGGCGCCCCTGAGATCGAACTCGCCCCACAGCTCTGGGCTAAACTCGCCGCCGCTGAGGTTACTGCCCTTCAGCGATGCGCCGGTCAGGTTGGCGCCGCGCCAGCGGTTGTCGGTCAGTTCACACTCTTCCAGTATCACCTGAGACAGGTTAGCGTAGGCGAGGTTACAGCCGGAAAACACGGCGCTGCAGAAGTAGTGGTTAATGCCTATTTGATTGGCGAAGCTGGCGCGGTAGAAGTCGGCGCCCTGCAGGTTAGATGCTCGAAACTCGGCGCCGAAGCAGCGGGCACCGGTGAAGCGCGCCAGATTAAGGCGACAGTCACTGAACTTGGCGTTGATAAGCGTGGCGTAGCTAAAATCACACCCCAGCAGATCGCCGGACTCGACAAACTGGCACTGCTCGAAATGGCAGTCGGTCAAATCCGCGCGGTTAAAGCTGCAGCGCACGAAGCGGCAGCGACGAAACTTCAGCCCCTGCAGATCCTCACCGCTAAAGTCATGCTCAAAGTAATCCTGTTCAAGCGTCTCGTGTTGCAAATCATCCATGGTGGCTAGGCCTCTATTAACGCTTGTAGATCTCGACATGCTTGGGCGTGGTGTCTGGCTCTGTGATACGACTGGCCAGGATATAACAGGCGATCCCCATCACGGCGTTGGTGACAGGTAGCGCCAGCAGCAACCCCTTCACGCCGCCCAGATAGGAGCCCAGCGCCGCCAGCGGCAGCAGGAGCAGAAACAGGCGGCAGACATTAAGCACCAGGGAGCTCATCGGCCTGTGGTAGGCGTTGAGTGAGGTGGCGGTAAGGATCACCATCCCCAGCGGGCCATAGGCGGCGGGCAGGGCGATGATGTAAAAAGCGAGCCACTCGATCACCTGGGGATCTTTACTGAACAGTTGGGCGATTGGGGTTGCCATGAGTGCCAGCGGCAGATAGATGAGGGTCTGGAATACCAGCACGAAACGCAGCGACAGCATTAGGGCGTCGCGGGCGCGCTCCGTCTGTCCTGCCCCCAAATTTTGGGCGATAAAGGGCACCAAACTGGAGGAAAGTGCCATCACGGCGATAAGCAGCACAGACTCAAGGCGGGTACCGGCGCCGAAGGCCGCCACCGCGCTGTGGTCGATGCGGGCCAGCATGGCCATTATGATGGCGTTGGCCACAGGGTTGAGCAGGTTCATCAGCGCCGCAGGCTGGGCGATATGGGCCAGTTGGCGCCAGTTGCAGTGAATGCGCTCAAGGTTAAACTCGGCAAAATCCACCAGGTTGCGCTTGATGATAAGCAGGTAGCCAGACAGAGACAATGCCACCACCCAGGAGATCAGGGTGGCGATGGCCGCGCCTTGAATTTCCAAGCGGGGGAAGGGCCCGAGGCCGAAGATCAGCAGCGGGTCGAGCACCAGGTTGATCACCGCCGCCAGGGCCATGATCTTGGCCGGCGACTTGGTATCGCCGGTGGCACGTAGCCCCTGGTTGCCCACCATCAAGAGCACCAGCAGGGGCGCCCCCAGATACCAGAGAAACATATAGTCGCGGATCAGCGGCAGGCTGTCGTCGTTGGCGCCCAGCAGAGTAAACAGCGGGCCGATAAACAGGCTGCCCAGCAGGGACAGGGCGGCGATCAGCCAGAAGGTGATCAGCAGGGCGTCGTGTAGAAATACCTTGGCTTTGGGGCTGTTGCCACTGCCGATGAGGCGGCCAAGGTTAGTCGATACCCCGGCCCCTATGCCGATGGCGATGCTGGAGACGATCAGGGTGACCGGAAAGGTAAAACTGATGGCCGCCAGGGCTTCTGTCCCCAACTGGCTGATAAAAAAGGTGTCTACAAGGCTGAACCCAAGAATGGTGAGAATACCAATCAGGTTCGGGAGGCTCATATTTAGCAGTACACGACCGATTGGCTGACTGAGCAGCCCGTGTCTGTCTCTCATGTATGTGGAATGCCTAGGTAACAGAAGGAGGGCAATTCTATCAGGAAAGGCTGATCTTTTATAAAACCCAGTTAAAAAAAATCAGATTTTTTTTGTAAAGCCCTTGGATCTCATCAACCCCATCCCCATATATCGAACATCCCGCGGCGAAAGCTATCTCGCCGCACTTTTAATTTGATAAACCGCCAACGTTTGTTGGGCAAAAAAATCATTAGGAGAGTCCGTAGATGAATATTCGTCCATTACATGACCGCGTCATTGTTAAGCGTTCTGAAGTTGAATCAAAATCAGCCGGTGGCATCGTACTAACAGGTAGTGCAGCCGAGCAGTCAACTCGCGGTGAAGTTCTTGCAGTAGGCAATGGCCGAATTCTTGAAAATGGCACTGTGCAGCCACTGGACGTGAAAGTGGGTGACATAGTGATCTTCAACGAAGGTTACGGCGTGAAGAAAGAGAAGATCGATGGCCAAGAGGTCTTGATCCTTTCTGAATCAGATTTAATGGCTGTAGTGGAATAACCCACTCAATATCCCGTTTAACCAGAATTTTATTAAAGGATACAGAACATGGCAGCTAAAGAAGTTTTATTTGGTAATGACGCTCGCGTAAAAATGCTTGCGGGCGTAAACGTACTGGCTAACGCAGTTAAAGTTACCCTGGGCCCTAAAGGCCGTAACGTAGTTCTCGACAAGAGCTTCGGCGCGCCGCTGATCACCAAAGATGGTGTATCGGTCGCTAAAGAGATCGAACTGGAAGACAAGTTCGAAAACATGGGCGCGCAGATGGTGAAAGAAGTTGCTTCTAAAGCCAACGACGCCGCCGGTGACGGTACCACTACCGCTACCGTACTGGCACAAGCCATCGTAACCGAAGGCCTGAAAGCCGTTGCCGCTGGCATGAACCCAATGGATCTTAAGCGCGGTATCGACAAGGCGGTTGTTGCTGCCGTTGCCGAGCTGAAGACCCTGTCTCAAGAGTGTAGCGACACTAAGGCGATTGCTCAGGTAGGTACCATCTCTGCTAACTCTGACGAGTCAATCGGCGAAATCATCGCAACTGCGATGGAAAAAGTTGGTAAAGAAGGCGTGATCACAGTTGAAGAAGGTCAGGCCCTAGAGAACGAGCTGGATGTGGTTGAAGGTATGCAGTTCGACCGTGGTTACCTGTCTCCATACTTCATCAACAAGCCAGAAACTGGCAGCGTTGAACTTGAAAACCCATACATCCTATTGGTTGACAAGAAGATCTCTAACATCCGTGAGCTACTGCCAATCCTTGAAGGTCTGGCGAAAACCGGTAAGCCACTGATGATCATCGCCGAAGACGTTGAAGGCGAAGCCTTAGCGACTCTGGTTGTGAACAACATGCGCGGCATCGTTAAAGTAGCTGCGGTTAAGGCACCAGGTTTCGGTGACCGTCGTAAGGCGATGCTACAAGATATCGCTATCCTGACTGGCGGTACTGTGATTGCCGAAGAGATCGGTCTAGAACTTGAAAAAGCGACTCTGGAAGACCTAGGTACCGCTAAGCGCGTAGTTATCACCAAAGATGACACTACCATCATCGACGGTACCGGCGAGCAAGAGCAGATCTCTGCCCGTGTTGCCCAGATCAAGATCCAGGCTGAAGAGTCGACTTCTGACTACGACCGTGAAAAACTACAAGAGCGTATGGCTAAACTGGCCGGCGGTGTTGCAGTGATCAAGGTTGGTGCCGCTACCGAAGTTGAAATGAAAGAGAAGAAGGCTCGCGTAGAAGATGCGCTACACGCGACTCGCGCCGCCGTTGAAGAAGGTGTGGTTGCCGGTGGTGGTGTTGCCCTGATCCGCGTTGCCTCTAAGATTGGCGAGCTGGACGTGGCTAACGAAGACCAGAAGCACGGTGTGACTATCGCACTGCGCGCCATGGAAGCGCCACTGCGTCAAATCGCAACCAACGCGGGTGAAGAAGCCTCAGTGGTGGCGAACAACGTGAAGAACGGCTCTGGTAACTATGGCTACAACGCTGGTAGCGACGTGTACGGTGACATGCTAGAGATGGGTATCCTTGACCCAACTAAGGTGACCCGTAGCGCGCTACAGTTCGCGTCATCTATCGCAGGTCTGATGATCACGACCGAAGCTATGGTTGGTGATGTACCGCAAGAAGCTGGTGCTGGCGATATGGCCGGCATGGGCGGAATGGGTGGTATGGGCGGAATGGGCGGCATGATGTAATTCTAGCTGGTTAAAATCGTCTATAGCGGCGTTATCTTGCCACTCGTTTAGACAGCTAAACGTCGCGGCAAGATGCCTTGCTCTAAAACGATTTTTCCTGCGCTAGAAGCAATGCTGGTCTAAAGCTTAACAGCCTGAAACCAAATGAAGTAAAGCCTCGATATCTAACGGTATCGGGGCTTTTTCATGGTTTGGATTTGTGATGGTGTTGAGAGCGACGTTGCAGCTCGCTCGTGTATGATATTTTGTGGTATGCCAGTAGGGCTAATTCTTGGTTTTCTAGGCATGTGCAAGTTCCAATTGCAAAGAGACTCTAGATAAGGAGTATAGCTAGATATTCTAAGTTTATTCTGCCCCGATTTTTCCCCCCGACTTTTCACTCGACTTTTCGGCAGCGGCCATTTTTAACAGCTGAAAATCTGACAAATAAACACTTAAAAATCAAGGAATAATGACAGGTTGAAAATTCAGTGAAAAATATAGTGCAGATTGCCATTAATAAAACAACAACCAACCCCAGAAAATTCTCACATGTAGTGAAGCACTGCGCCTCCCTGCCCCCGCAGTAGTTTCAGCCAGAAGGACCCGTTTAAATATTATTGTTGGTTGGAAAAGTAAAAGGCGCAGCAGCGCCTTTTACTTACGTTAGATCTAAAACATTATTTCCAGCAATCTGGGCCAAACTGGTCGTTTAATGTGACGTCAATAACACTCTTAAACATTGTTACTTTTTTACTTTCTAACGAAGTGATCATTCTGATGGGCATTCCATTGAAAGTTGGCATGTATTGTAAAGTTTGGTCGATAGTATCAGTAGTGTAATCTCTGAAATCAATTTTATGTTGGATTATTTCCCCTACACCTAATGGATACCAATCATATTGACTTTTTAGTTTAGCTTTACCCCTTATTTTTGGGTCGAAGTAGTCTGTTGACTCTGTAACATGAGACAGACTAACTCCAGCACTATGGGCATCATACGAAATAGGGTCCGCAAATGCGGGATCAATTAAGAGCAATTGGCCAGAAGTATTTGTTATTTGAAAGATCACCTGCCCTTCAGTGCTACACAAAGGTAAAAATTCAAGCTTAAGATAACTTTCATCAGTTACAGTTTCAAATAACTTTTCTTCAGCCCGTGCAAAATGCGCCATAAAAAGACATATAATCATTATTTCACTATTTATCTTCATAGGTACCTCCCAACAATATCCTCAAAAATGTATGCGTTATTAGTCAGTGGTTTAAGGTGTTCTTTTTTTTAAATAAACTGAGTTGAATTCAGAGTTGATTTCAATGTATTTATCTAGTCTAGATTGGTAAAACTTATCTCTTTCCAGTCTTATTTGAGCTGGAGATAAGCCTAAGCCATTATCAGTTAAATTATCCTGACCACCGCATGCGTGATGTAATTCATGAGTTATGGTTCCAGGTAACTGATTTTTATACCCTGTAAACAACCTGTTTGATAGCTCTATTAAAGTCAGCATACTATGTCCCAACTGGTTGTTTGCAATGTAGCCCATTCAACCCCTCAAAGTCATTTATCCTGATATTGTTACCTTGTGGATCATCGAGCACGTTCTCCACCCCATAGGTATGGGCAACCTCGTCCAGGGTAAAGCCGCGAAGTTGGCGGTCTGTCCTGAGCAAATCGTAAAAAGTGGGGTCAGAGTAAACTTTATTCGCTGTTCTCGCAGGGGCGTCCCATTTTCTGTGGTCTCATGCTTTTTCCCGTTATTCGTTCTATTTTGCTTTTAAATTTATCATTTCCAATTGCCATGCCTCTGTTGGTTGCCTGGCGAATGTCATCTACTTTTGCTCCAGCCTCATGTTGCTTGATAGCTTTAATGATTTGTTCTTCGGTGTAGCGTTTTTTCATGGTGAGATCTCCATTGGCTCCAGTGTATTGGAAATCTCATCAATGTCATGGTGTTAAATTTGGGAGATAGGTCAGCATGTGCAAGTTCCAATTGCAAAGAGACTCTAGATAAGGAGTAAAGCTAGATATTTTAAGTTTACCCCGCCCCGACTTTTCACCCGACTTTTAGGCAGCGGCTATTTTTAACCGCTGAAAACATGACGAATAAACACTTAAAAATCAAAGTTTAATGACGGGTTGAAAATTCATTGAAAAATATAGGGCTGATCACCATTAATAAAACAACAACCAACCCCTGAAAATTCTCACATGTAGTGAAGCACTGCGCCTCCCTGCCCCCGCAATACAAAGAGTTAGAAGGACCCAACAAAAAATTGATATTAAAAAGGCGCCGGAACGCCTTCTAAAGAAATGTACTATTGAAAGCAACTTGGTTCTATTATAAAAGGAGTCGGCCGTAAATACGTATCAATACCTGCAAGCCATATTTGACCATTTGGCCTAATGAATTTAATCGTTTTCATCATATTAACCTGATAAGACTTACTTGTATCTACAGCTGAACGAGCCCATAAACGTAGATCAATAGTGTGCTCTATTGACTGACCAACCTCTAGACGAAAATAGCTTTTAGGATCCGGAACCCTATTCCGTGGTTTTTTGAGATTAAGATCCTCACCTGTGTCGGCAGTATAAATCGACAGACCCCAATCACTTTTTCCAAACGAATCCGACTTGAAATACTGGTTCTCTACCAATAAAACTTCAGGAGAAGTATTTGAAAATGATATCTTAAATTGTCCTTCAGCATTGCAAATTGGCAAGAAATCTACTTTGAGATAAGATTCTGTATGATCAATCATATCTGCAACATTGTTAGAATAAGCCGAAAACGAGGCAAAAATGAAACAGGATACTACAACTACAGATTTAAATAATTTAGTTTTCATAATAGGCCTAAATTATATACTCATAAAAAGATGGGTCTTTTAAAATTGACTCAAAGTACTTCTGCCTGCTGAGTTCATCCATATAATTTTTTTGTAGCTCAAACATCTCCAATCGGTTTTTTAACCATGCTTTCTCTTTTAACCTAAAATCACTTTCATCTGAGCTTATCATATGAGAACCTCCGCAATGATGTTGGTTTTCATGCATCATTGTCACTGGCAACGTATTAATAAAAGGCAATACCACTCCTTCTTTATAGTCCTTCAAGCTACGTTCTGTAATTTCTATTTGCGGCTCCTCTGACGAACCAATATAACAAGTTCGAGCAAAAATACTACTTTGGGCTGCTTTATCAGTTTTAACTCGATACATATTTTCATTAGGTGCTAATTGGGCACCCTCAAGACGTGAAGATACACACTCGTTTACCTTCAAAATTACATTTGAAAGCGTATTAAAAAGCGGTTGAGAACTATCGGAAATATTAAATACCCGAGAAATTGAATCTAGTTTTTCTTTATTAAGCGCAGACGGGTTGTTCAAGTCAGATGACATTTGAGCTAAAAAGTCAACAGCCTCTTTTGCTGATGATGCAACAAGGTTCTCATCCTCTGTACTTAATGTATATACTTCAGGATAGTTTTCATGATCAATTGAAATGAAAGGACTTTCATGACAAGTATCGTCAAAATCTAGTTTTGTTCTAATTTTCAACTTATCTTCTGGATTATAACAACGATCTACCTTCCCATCCTCATCAAAATCTACTTCATAACTAAAATCAGGAAACAAACAGCTTAAAGAAGAAATACTTCCTTGCTCATAAACATAACCCCAAGGATGAACGCCAGAAACAGGATCATTTATACCTGGGTCAATCCACACTGTTGTATAACTAACTTTATATGCGTCACCATCAAAAAAACCACCAGAATTGGTGGTTTTTACTATTGAAGAAGAATAGTACGCATCATGACTTGATAAAAACCAATCTCCACACTCACTTTTAGAAACTTTATTGGGTGTAGAGTTACCACCATAAAAATTGCTATTTAGCATACACCAATATATATCAACATTTGTGACACGTGGAGGTACCCACGGTGCGTCCCCCCATACAGCATACACTCCTTCGTTTGCCGTAGTTGAAAACGACACATTCTGAAGTATAAAGAAGAAAACAATAACAAAATATTTTTTCATTTAAACCAAATCTTTATCAATCCTTGATTTACAAGGATAGTATGGCATACCGTACTATTTTTCAATTGATACCATATAAACACTCCTATTGCATAAGAAGTTGAAATTCTGCTCTTCTCAGCCTATACAAATATGACTTCCTACTACTAAACCCCATCAAGGACCACTGACCTCTACAGATATAGTTAGTTCTTATAGCCTTGATACTCTCGGGCGATAGACATTCAATCATCCTGTCCAACTCAGCTACATACTTTGGCACAATCAACTCACGAACAATTGGATTGCCATAAACCTGCACCTCTCCTAACAAATCGCAAGCACTTCGATTAGCGTACCCCTTCCCCAACTCCTGATATGTCCAGTACTGCCCCCAAGCTGCAAGCCCGGCTCTTAAAGCTTTAATGTTCATCATGGCTTCATGCTGTGCGTCATGCTGCATGGCTGGTCAACTCCGTTAACTTGATTAATGACAACTTAAACACCTGGTCTAATAGCGCGATAAGGTCATCGAACGACACCGCAGTGGTGCCTCTCTCCCAATTACGATAAGTCTTGGTGCTCACCCCATAGGTTTGGGCCACTTTGTCCTGGGTAAAGCCGCGAAGCTGGCGAGCTGTCCTGAGAAAATCGTAAAAAGTGGGGTCAGAGTATACTTTATTCGCTGTTCTTGCTGGGGCGTCCCATTTTCTGTGGTCTCATGCTTTTTCCCGTTATTCGTTCTATTTTGCTTTTAAATTTTTCATTTCCAATTGCCATGCTTTTGTTGGTTGCTTGGCGAATGTCATCTACTTTTGCTCCAGCCTCATGTTGCTTGATAGCTTTAATGATTTGTTCTTCGGTGTAGCGTTTTTTCATGGTGAGATCTCCATTGGCTCCAGTGTATTGGAAATCTCATCAATGTCATGGTGTTAAATTTGGGAGATAGGTCAGCATGTGCAAGTTCCATTTGTAAAGAGATTCTGGATAAGGAGTATAGCTAGATATTCTAAGTTTACTCTGCCCCCAGTTTTTTAGACATAATATGTCGCAAGTAAACGATTTAATCTGTACTCTGTTATTGGTTTCGATGTAAGAGGTTAAGGAGAACCGATGCGATTAATTAGTCTATTTGTTTACTCGCTACAGTGGTTGGCTGTAGCTGCATCACCCACGCTTTTAGGTCTGTTTGTAGGCGGCATGATCAGTTTGCAGTCTGGTCAGTTTAACTCGCTCACTATTATTGCGTGGGGGGCGGTGGGTTTTATTATTGGTGGCTTTTGGGCTGAAAGCATTAGAAAGCAGATCGGTCTTAGTCATTTTTTTGGGCGATTAACTGATGCAAGGGATAAACCCAAAAACAGGTCATGACAGCAGTGTATCCATCTTTGCCCTTATTTTTCACAGACAAGGCAATAGTGAACAAGATACCGCTTAGGAATGGTCGGGAGCCGTCAGAATAGTGTCGATGATGTTTTGCGGTGTTAGAGACTCTGATAGTGTAACAAATGACACTTTTGGCCCATTTTCTAGTTAAAAAGGCTTTAAAGTGTAGGATGTTACACTCCTGGGGGAGCGCCCGTACCAGCGTTTTACTAATACCTGAGTCGATATTCGAATTTCGTTTGGTAAGCCTAAACCACCTGCTGATTAAAGCTGCATTCTTGGCAGTGTAGCGTGTAGGTTTCTTGCCTTTTCTGTACTCGGGTATGCTTGCTTTGGCACTGGGGACAGTCCTGTTTCATGGGCGTGTTTTTAGTGCACTGGTTGCAATGGATGTAGTATCCGTACTTACCATACATTGGCCTGTAATTGGCTGATTCACCACAGTGCTTACAAAGCAGTTTTAGTTGTGGGACTGCATCATTCTGTGGAGCCTGGTAAGGGGAATGGGCCTCTTGTAGCGGCATTATGGGCTGTGGCTGAGCAGCCTGTTGAATCGCTTCTGAATCTATAACAATTTCGTCTTGTTCTAAGTTTTTATGTGTCCACGTAGCAGACTCGCTAGCTTCATTCTGTTCTTGCGAGTGCTTGTTATCGAAGTCATGGCTAATTAAGAAATCGGCGATTGAGTTGAGTTCATCTTGGCTAAAGTCGGGTCGGGTATCTGTAAAATTAACTAATCGCGTAAACTTACCCTTGAGGTTCATTATCTCGTTGAGTTTATCTACCAGAAACTCGGTTTTCACTAGCTTTTCTGAGACTTGCTTAGGCATGGTGTCGCGGTTTATTATTGCATCGCTCGATACGGCGCAAAGATGTTCCCATCCTCGTAACCTAAAGCCCTGCTGTTTGATGCCCAATAGCTTGCCGAGAATTTCACTTCTGTGATGCGTTAATAATTGCAGCAAAAGCGCCTGTTGGAGTTCGACTTGTTTGATTGGTGATGCCATACCAAACCAAGTGCCCTTATGGCTGCGAGTCCACTCTTCCTGTTGGTTAACCTTAACCTGACCTTTGATGCTCTTTGACTCGATTAATACAAAACCATAGGTATAAACAATCAGATGGTCTATCTGTGCTGTTTCATCGTTAAAACTGAACTTAAAGTCATTGATGACCAGCACTTGGGGATGGTCTTTAAAGGCTCTACGTAGAAAGAAAGCAACGTCCTGTTCTTGCTTTTGTCCCGCATAGGCTTGTGCGGAATGTACTGTTTGAAGTGATTTGTTTTTCAGAATCATTTATCAATTGCATCCATTCACTGCTCAATTATGAGCAAACTGATAATGGGCAAGTGTATCTGATTTCATACTGGTGACAAAGCATTGAAGCATGTTCAGGGATTTGTATATGTGGACTTGGATTTCCTTGCGCTTCAATCAATAATGCGGCTTTTATTTCTCAAGGAATAACAGCCCCTCGGCTGTCGATGGTATGGATACACAATATGCATGAAGATCTTATGCCGGTTTTGATGATCGCCGTGATGCTGGCGCTGCTCGTTGCTGTCATGCTTTTTATCGAGGGGCAACGTAAGCCGACCATAATGCCGGGCTGGTTAGATCTGCAGGGCTTTGAGCGCCTGTTTATCTACTGGGATGCGCCGAGTGCGAAGGAGTATGGCGAAAAGCATCCTCGCCGTTATCAGCGTCTGCTTGAGGCCTGGCAAGATCTGCCGCCAGAGGAGGCTTGGTTTCACTATAACCTCTCCTGTATCGGCGTGACGCCTGTGGGGTCGAGTGTGCGTAGCGCGAAACGTTGGTGTCAGAAGGCCTGGCTGAAGAAGCAGGATGTTGAGGCGGCCTATCATCTGGGGATGATGCAGCTTATGGGCTTGGGTGGAGCGCCTGAGTATCGCTCGGCGTTGATACTGTTTGAGGCGGCGGAGCAGGGGAGCATCATACGCGCGACAACTGCTCGCGGCCTGATGTTGCTGCGTGACCCTGGTTTTATGAATACTGGCTTTGGCAACTCAGATATAGGAGATTCTGGCTTAGTTGAGGACTGGCCAATCGAGGTGCCCAAGGCGCAGCGCCACGCCGAGGCGCTGGCCTGTTTCATCGGAGCGTTTGAACAGGGGGATATGTTGGCGGCGCTTAACCTGGGTTACATGCTGGAGCATGGCCTTGGTTTTGGCTCTGGTGTAGAGACCCGTTTAGAGAACCGTTTAGAGAATGGTTTAGAGGCTAGTACAGAAGCTAAAAGCGCGGCCAATCTGGATCGCGCCATCGAGAGTTATCTGCTGGCCGCCAATGCCGGCTTGCCCGCCGCTCAGTATCGTTTGTCTATGCTGTTTGAGGCTCGCGGCGAGCTGGTCGATGCCTATCGCTGGGCCTATATTGCCGCAGCCTGTTCTGAGTCGGACATTCCCATGGCCCGCAGCCAGAGGTTGGCGACATTGCTGGATAGTCGCACCCTGCAGCAGGCGCAGGAGTCGGCCAGGGCAGCCGCCCACAGGATAATGACGCCACGGGTGCTCGCCATGCTACATAACCTTAAGCATCTGCGCAGCGCGGCTTAACCCTTTATCTGGCCTCTTGCGCTAACGCTCGGCTTTAACCAGAACAATTACCCATTTTTAAGATTTGCCTCAGCTTGCTTGGGTAGCATGGTGACTGTTTTGTGTCTGGAATGGTTATCAAAGGGAGCGAGCGGCATGGGAAATCAGCATTTAAATGGGACTAAGCGGGGGCCTTGGATGGCGATTGGGGTGAGTCTGGCCGTGGTGGGGCTGATCGCGCTGCTGATCATGATGATGCCCAAGGGCTTTAAGGCGACCCATGAGGAGATAGGCAAGGGCACGCCGGCCCTGGTGTTTGTCTACGACCCTAATCTGGCGGTGAGCCATACCCAGACAGAGCAGATGAACGAGGCGCGGGGCCACCTGGGCGATAATGTACTGTTTCTACTGGCGAGAGTCGGCACC
Source organism: Shewanella halotolerans (assembly GCF_019457535.1). Classification (NCBI taxonomy): domain Bacteria; kingdom Pseudomonadati; phylum Pseudomonadota; class Gammaproteobacteria; order Alteromonadales; family Shewanellaceae; genus Shewanella; species Shewanella halotolerans. Next base: position 544,363 of record NZ_CP080417.1, read on the forward strand.
CCAGAGGGTGAGCAGCTGATCGCCAAATACCGCGCGGGCGTCGCCGAACTCCTGCTGTTTGACGGTTCGGGCAAGCTGGTTAAGCGCCAGCTTGCGGTGCAAGATGCCAATCAATTGATGCGCTGGGTGCGTTAATCCCTCGTGGGGCGCGTTTTCGGGCGCGCCGCCTATCTTTAATCGCTATTTCTTCAATACCAATTCTTTGCTGCTAGTTACTCAGTGCCAGCCCTTGTCCCTACAGCCCGTCTTAACCTAAGTGTTTCCAGTTTGCTGAACATTTGTTAATCGAAAAAGTCGTTGTTGAACGGCGCTGGGGTGGTAAAATGCCGCTCGGCTTGCGGTTGCTGCTGTTTGACACTGCAACAAATACGTAGCCCATAACTCCTAACATCTTATTTTTCCTGACTAATCATTAGAGTGTTTATGAAACGGATTTTATGCTTGTCCCTGCTGGCCTTTTCTCAATTGGCCGCCGCCGTAGAGCCCCTGATTGAAACGCCAAAAGATATGCAGCCTACCTGGGTCGATGAGATCCTGGATGTCTTCGGCGCCGACGGTGAGTTTGACGAGAGCAAGACCATAGACATGAGCTACCTGCCGACCGCCTATTACACGCCCGAGAAGAAGTTCGGCGTGGGCCTGCTGATGGTGGGCCTGTATAAGACAGATGGCGCGGCGCCCGAGGAGCAACCTTCCTCTTTGGTGCTGAACTCCTTCGTGTCGATGAACAACTCCTACGGCGTCGAAGTGGAAAACATGACCTTCTTCAACGGCGGCAAGCAGCGTCTGCTGCTGGGGCTGGATCTGCACAACGAGGCGTCTGTCTACTACGGCCGTGGCATAGCCGACGGCAACATCGACAGCAATCACCATGAGTTCGACGAGCAGCTCTACAGCTTCACGCCGCGCTGGATGACTCAGGTGGCCGACAACTATTTTGTTGGTGTGGGCGCCGACTTTACCTACGCCAGTGCCGACAAGTTCACTCGGGTAGAGGGCGATATTCCCCTGCCATCCGACGGCATCTTGCCAAGCAACTTCAGCTCGGGCCTGGTGGTGACCAGCATCTATGATTCCCGCGACTATCGCCTCAACGCCACCAAGGGCTGGTTGTTCCAGCTCGATGCGGGCTTGTATCAAAACAGTGAATACGACAGCTTCGCCAAGTATGACCTTGAGCTGGCCAACTATATCGATCTCAGCACCACCTCTTTGTTGAGCCAGATGCCTGGGCTTATCGCCTGGCAGGTGCAGGGCCACTTCACCAGCGGCGATGTGCCTTGGAACATGCTGCCTGATCTTGGTGGTTCAAGTGCCATGCGCGGTTACATCAAGGGACGCTACCGCGACAAGCAGATGATGATGGGCCAGGTCGAGTACCGTCTGCCTATCTTCCAGCGTTACGGCATGGTGTTCTGGGGCGGCGTGGGTAGCGTGGCCGACAAGGTGAGCGATCTTAACGACGAGCTGCTGACCTCTTACGGCACGGGTTTCCGCTTTAAGATCAAAGACAACATCAACCTGCGTCTGGATGTGGGTGTCGGCGAGAATGAGACCAACTTCTACCTCAACGTTAACGAAGTCTTCTAGCCATGACTGTGCTGCCTGTTCGATTGTGTGTTAACACCAAGCCTATGCTTGTCGCCTCGGCCGTTGTTGCGGCTCTGGCCTTTAGCCAGGGCGCGAAGGCGGACGAGACTCGGATTCGTGATGCGCAAGACAAGGCTGTTATCGATGCGACCCCAAAGCAGAAGCCACAGTGTACTCGCCGCTCGGATTACGACATCTATCTCAGCGGCATACACACGGGCACCATGAGCCGCACCGAGCAGTGGCAGGGCAAACAGGCAGTAGTGACCTCAAACAGTGAGGCCAGCATCCTAGGCATAGGCACCCGCTATCGGCAGCGAGCCGAACTCAGCTGGTCAGAGGCCACTGAGGAGTGGATCACCCAGGCGTTTCATCAGCAGGTGAGCGGCTTTCGCGCCAGAGACATGCAGGTGCACTTCAGTCACAATGGCCGCGCCGCGCGGGTGGATCTGGATGGTGAGGTGACCGATTATCACTCCAAAGACAAGGCCCTGCGGGACGTAGACACCCTGGCGATAGAGATGCGCCGACTGTTGATGCAGGGCAGGCATCAGTTTGCCCTGGTTCGTCAGGCGTCCGATGCCATGGAGCCCTATCAATTTTATGTTAAGCCTCCGCAAGCCGCCGAGGTGGCGCCTTGGGGAGAATTGATGCTGGTGCCCGTGGAACAGACTGGCGCCGAAGAGGTGACCTACTATTTCGCCCCCGAGCTGGATTATCAACTGATCAAGGCGCGCTATCACGGCATCTTGCTGCAAGGCCTTATCGAGCTGAACCACTACAGCTCGAGTTGCGACCTGGCCCCCTCGGCCTGAGTCGCCCGCTTTCATTCTTATCCAAGCGCGGCGGCTAACATAAACGCCCAGCATAAACGCTCAAGATAAACGCCCAACATAAACGCCTAGCTTAAGCGACTAATTTAACCCAAGCGCCTGCTAGTTGGTTTCGTAGTGGGCGATCGGCAGCTGGCTGACGCTATCGAGTCGCCAGGCACCCTTCTCATACACAAAGCTGACGCTGTGCAGGGCATCCTTGAAGTCATAGCGTTCGCTTGATTTGGGCAAGGCATCTTTAAATTCGACCTGAATGTTTTGGTAGCCTTGCTCGAGTGACATCTTACTCAGATGGCTGGGCAGGTCTATCAGGCGGCTCAGCGCCTTGTCTAACTCACGATCCTTAATTGGCAGCTTGAGTTTAAATTGCTCGCTGAATAGCGCCGAGAAAGCATGTTTATCTTTGCTGTGGGTGTAGGCGGCGACAGTCCAGTCGGCCAGCAGCAGTTCGAATGCCTTGTCGGCTTGGGTGAGCGAGGCGATAGGCGTCTTGTTGTCGTTGGCGAGGTATGCCTTGAGGGTCGCCTCGGCTTCTTGGTAGCCGTCGATGAAGATCTGCGCCACCTGAGTCGCCGCCGGATCTTGGCTCGCCTTAAGCTCATCGGTTACGGCCGCGATGGCGTCCCCTCGGGCCTGCCAGCTGTCAAAGCCCTTCATCAGGCCTTGTAGTGAGGCTTTATGCTGTTTTACCACCTCGGCAACGGCCTTATCCTGTTGGCGCGCCTGTCTGATCTTAGTGCCGACATACTCGCTGTAGGTGCCGCTGAGCAGGCTGGCTGGCGACTCGAAGTAGAGACCCGCGCCGCTGTAGGGATCGACCCAGAAAGCGCTGCTATCTATCGGCGCCATGGTCTTGGGCGTCATGCCGTTAAAGTAGAGATCTGTGAGTGCCGTCTTGTGCTTAGCGTAGAAGGCAGCAATCGCCTTACTATCTGTAGCGGGCACTTGCTGGTATTGCGCCGCTAGTTGCTGCAAGCCTTGGGATGCCTGGATCCTCTGACTGGCATAGTAGCCGCAGCGCAGGTCACAGGCTTGCTTGGTCAGACTGGAGGCCGCATCTAAGTTTATCGCCTTGCTTTGCACGAAGACCTCGGCGGTATAGATACCTCTGGGGATAGCGCCGCTTTTATCCATCAGGTAGATGGTGTTGTTGGGGCTATGGCGGCCGACGACCTGGAGATCTTGCTTGCTGGCGCAGAGGGAAAAGTCGCGGCTGGTGACCGGCAGCTCCTTGTTATAGGTGGAGACCACTAGCTTCTCCAGGCTGACGCCCTCAGGCACTGTGCCTGTGATGCTGAGATCACACTGCTGAGCGTTAGCGCTCATTGTCATCGCGCCTAAGCCTAGGCCGATAATTAGACATCCTTGTTTCATCTTACATCCTTGTTTGTTTATTGAAGTTTTAGAGATTTAGCCACAGAACTGTCTTTCGCAGGGAATGCCATCGTGATCACCATCCATTTCTGTGCCGGGACAATTGCGGAGGTAGAATTTGGCTTCCTCGCAGGATCGCATATGATTGCAATGTGTCTTGCCTGCCTCACAGCGAAACTTTGGGGTGGCCGGTTGCCACTCCTGAGCCTCTATGGCGGGAAGGTCTTCAAAGCTGGTGACAGGCGTGGCGTTGAGTGCCTGATATTGTTTAATGGCGAAGCTGCCAATACTCACCAGTATGATAATGAAGATCATCCGCTGCAGGCGTGAGCCGGAGCGGCGATGAGAATAGTGGGACGTGGGCGTATGGTCTCTATGTTGCGGGCGAGTCGGTTTATTCGCGAGGCCAGAAGCTATGCCTGAAACCACGGCGACGCCTTCAATACTGGCCTTGACAGCCTTTATCTTGCCATCGCTCTGTTGCTGGCTTTGGTAGACTATCTCGTCGCCCACCACAGGCTTTCTGGCCATCTGTTTCAGGGCCGAGATATGGATAAACACATCTTGGGCATTGGGCGTGTTCGGCTTGATGAAGCCAAAGCCTTTGTCATCGTTCCAGCGAACCAGGGTGCCTCTTTCCATGGCTAAGATTGTCCTTTTATGAATTATTTGCCTGTTGATTCAGCGGCTAAGCAATATTGTTCGCCTATGCTATCGCGAATTCTCCTGCTTTGTCATCCGCTAATGGTGACCAGGTTCAGCACCCAACCCATCAGGGTGAAGGCGACCAGTAGCAGGGCAAACAGTAGGGCCAGCAGGCGCCACTGCATCACCTGTTTGAGCATGACAAATTCGGGAAAGCTGGCGGCGACCGTGCTCATGCAGAAGGCCAGTGTGGTGCCCAGGGGCACGCCTTGGATCAACAGGCTCTCCAGCACCGGAATCACCCCGGTGGCATTGGCATACAGGGGGATGCCCATCAGTACGGCGATGGGCACTGACCACCACTGGCCGTCGCCCAGGTTGGCTTCAAGATAACCTGCGGGCACGAAGCCGTGTAGCGCCGCACCGATACCTACCCCAATAATCACCCATTTCCACACGCGGCCGAAGATGGTGAGCGTCTCCTCCTTGGCGAACTGGTGACGCTGGCGCCAGCTTATGCCGGGCGTGCTCTCGTCTGGCGTGTAAGCGTCAGATGCAGAAGTTGAAGTTTGCGTCTGGGTGGCGCCACGTCGGTAGGCGTTTGCGGCGAGGGGCTGTAGCCAGCGCTCGGCATGCAATAGGTCGAGCAGGGCGCCGCCGAGCATGCCAATGGTGATGCCGGTGAGGGCGTAGAGCAGGGTGATCTTGGCCCCCAGCAGGCTAAACAGCAGCAAGATGGCCACCTCGTTGATCAGCGGCGAGGTTAGCAGGAAGGCCATGGTGATCCCCACGGGGATCCCCGCCGTGGTAAAACCGAGGAACACGGGAATACTGGAGCAGGAGCAGAAGGGGGTGATGGCGCCAAAGCCGGCCCCCAAGCCATAACCTAGTAGCTTAGGCTTACCCGCCAGATAGTCGCGCACCCGCTCGACATTGAGTGCTGCCCGCAGCAAGCCGATCAGGTAGATCATCACCACTAGGAGGGCGAAGATCTTGCTGGTGTCTTCGACGAAGAAGTGCAGCGCCTGCCCGGCGGCGCTCTGGTTGGAGAGGCCGAGCAGATCGTAGATCAGGAGATCGGCGAGTTGGGTAAACCAGGCTAGCATGGGGCCTCCCTAGAGGTGACTGAGGCGCTATTGCACCTTGTTAATCTTGGTTAGCAGCTGGGCGAGCTCTTCTTCGCTGGGCAGGCGACCGGCGGCCAGGACTTCACCGTCGATCACTATGGCCGGGGTCGACATCACGCCGTAGGCGGCGATCTGCGCCATGTCGGTTACCTTGGTCAGCTCTATATTGAGGCTGAGCTCATCGGCGATTCTGGCGATGTCGCTGGCGAGGTTGGTGCAGCGTTTACAGCCGCTGCCGAGTACTTCTATCTTCATCTGTTTCTCCTTATCTAACGGATTGAATAGGTTTGGCTTTATCTGTTTTGGCGGCCAATGACTTGGTGCAGCAGCCGGGTGATTGCGCAAGGGCGGTCTCGATACAGCTCAGCATGCCGAGCAGGCAAGGCGTCTCCAGGCGGTAGTAGATCTGCTTGCCCTCGCGACGACTGGCGACTATGCCCGCCTGCCGTAGTTGCGACAGGTGTTTGGAGACGGTGGAGATGTCGGCGTCGACGCCGTCGGTCAGCTCGCAGACGCAGCGCTCCTGATGTTCCAACTGTTCAACCAGCCAGAGACGGGTCGGGTGGGCCAGCGCCTTGAGCTGGGCAGCGCGGTTGTTGAGTCGCTCCTGGCTCTGGATATGAGCTTGGGTATGAGTCTGGGTATGAGCTTGGGCCTGAGCTTGAGTCTGGGTATGAGTCTGGGCCTGAGCTTGAGTCTGAATCTGAGCCGTTGCAGGTTTCATGGTGCGCCTCAAAAAGTGGAGCCTTCATTTGGCATAATAGCCAAATGTTCTGGGGGGAGTTAGCTTTAATCAAGGGTTTAGCTCGGGTTTGTGATGAGCCTTTCAACTGCAGAAGGCTTTGTGAGCCCTGGCTGATTTGCAATCTGAGTGAATCAGATTTGCAGTTTGTGCAACTCTGTCGAGCCTCTGGCGCAGGATAGTCTATCTGTGTGGCGAAAATTTGTACTTATGTTGCGTGGTGATAGAGTGAAGCTCTTGGAGGTGTGCTAAGGATTAAGCTTAGTTTAAGTGTTAGGGTCGATCATGTTGGCCAAATCACAATAAAAACAACTTGAAGGAGAGGACGCGTGAAGAAGATAGCCATTTTGTTGCTGTGCATCTTGATGCCGGTGACGACGGTTTTTGCCCAGACGGGCAAGCCCCTGTCGGTGGAGGTGCTATGGCAGCTCAGTCGAATAGGTAACCCCAGCATTTCCCCCAACGGCGATTACATCATCGCCCCAGTCACCGAGTACGATGTGCCCGAAGATAAGGGCAATACCCAGCTGTGGCTGTTTAGCCAGGACGGCAAGCAGCAGCGCGCCCTGACCGCCAAGGGGATGCGGGTGAGCGAGCCGGTATTCTCACCAGACAGCAAGACCCTGGCCTTTATCAGCAAGCGCGATAAGGATGAGGCGGGGCAGATCTATCTCTTGCCTATGGATGGACCGGGCGAGGCTCAGCGTCTAAGCGATGTGCCGAGCGGCGTCTATGGCCTCAAGTGGGTGGGCGAGCACCTCTACTTCATCAGCTCTGTCTATCCGGGTAAGAATTGGACAGAGATCGGCGAGCAGCTCAAGGCCGATAAGGACGACAAGGTGTCGGCCCATCAGTGGAACGCGCTGCCCTATTCGAGCTTCGATCACTGGATAGACGAAGGCCGTCAGGCCCATGTGTTCCGTATTGCCGCTAAGGGTGGCGAGGTGGAGGCGATCACTCAACCCCTGAATATCGAGCTGCCACGCTCGTCGCAAGGTGCGGGCAGCTATGACATCAGCCCCGATGAAGCGTGGATCGCCTTTAACGCCAACGGCAGCGACAATCAGGTGAATCCTAAGCTAGATCTCTTCCTCGCGGCCATCGGCAGCGGCAAGGCGGAGAACATCACCCCAGACAACCTGGCGCCGGACGCCAGCCCGCAGTTCAGCCCTAACGGTAAGACGTTGGCCTTCACCCGCCAGCACATTCAGGGCTTCTATGCCGACACCGCCAAGCTGATGCTGTTCGACTTGAAGAAGCGCAGCACTAAGATGCTCGCCAAAGAGTGGGATCGCTCCGTGGCCCGCTTCGTGTGGACCCCAGACAGCAAGGGTTTCTATGCCGCCATAGACGATGCGGCCACCAGGCGCCTGTTCCATATCGATGCCAAGAATGGCAAGGTGAAGGCGATCACCAAGGCGACCAACTTTGGGCAGCCGGCCATCGCCAACAATGGTACCCTGGTTGCGACTAATGATAGCTTCCTCTACCCGGCGCGCCTGGTGAAGGTGAATGGCAAGAACGGCAAGACCAGCCGTTTGGATAGCTTTAACGACGAGATCCTCGCGGATGTCGATCTGGGCACCTATGAGTCCGTAACCTACAAGGGCTATAACGACCAAGAGATCCAGATGTGGGTGCACTACCCACCAGGGTTTGATCGCAGCAAGAAATATCCACTGATGATGCTGGTTCATGGTGGGCCGCACAACGCCATCTCAGACGGTTTCCATTACCGCTGGAACGCCCAGACCTTCGCCTCTTGGGGCTATGTTACTGCCTGGCCAAACTTCCATGGCTCCAACAGCTTCGGTCAGGCGTTTGCCGACAGCATCAACCCGGATTGGAAGAACAAATCACTGGAAGATGTGCTCAAGGCAGCCGACTGGTTCAAGCAGCAATCCTGGATCGATGACAAGCGCATGGTGGCCGGTGGTGCCAGCTATGGCGGTTACCTGACCTCTATCATCCTGGGGCAGAAGCATCCCTTCAACGCCCTGCTGATCCACGCCGCCGTATACAACATGTACTCGCAGATGGCGGCGGACTTCTCGGTGCACAGCCCCCGCTTTGGCAACTACTGGGATAACCCAGAGATCTACCAGTCTATCTCGCCTCACTATGGCGCAGGCAATTTCAACACCCCGACCCTAGTGATCCATGGTCAGCTGGATTATCGCGTGCCTGTGGGCCAGGGCTTCGAGCTGTTCAGAACCCTGCAGACCCGCGGCGTAGAGTCGCGCATGATCTATTTCCCAGACGAGAATCATTGGATCATGAAGCCTAACAACTCCATTTACTGGTATCACCAGGTGAAAGACTGGATGACCCGCTTCGCCGAGCCGGGTGGCAAGTAGGCGATCAATCTAGCCGTTTAGTAGTAATAAAAAAAGGCTGCCCAAATTACTGGGTGCAGCCTTTTTTGATGAGATGAAAAGCTTAAGACTTCTGAAGTTGGGCCTTGGCCGCCTCGACCTTGGCGAAATCCAGGCCTAGCTCGGTCACCGCCTCTTTGATCAGGGCGGGGTTTTGCATCACCAGCGCCATCAGCTGCTGTAGCTTCTCCGGGGCGATCCCCAGCTGACCAATGGTGCCCATGGCCATCAGAGGGTTCTCGGTCAGGGCCTGAAACAGCTCCTGGATCTGCGCGTCGCTGACGTTGTGTTCTTTTAAGATCGCAATAATAGGATTCATTGCACTACCTTATCTCGGTTGAAAGTAAAACAGGCCGCAAGTGTAGCATCCTCTGTGACCAGCTCAAGCGATAGCTTCTCATGCCTAGCTTCTAGCGCATGCCGCAGTTTCTAGTTCAGGCCGCAGTATCTAGTTCATGCCATTGCGCTTGAAGCAGTCCACATAGGCCTTGTCCTCCTTCTGGATGTGCTGGCTGAGCCAGCTCTTCAGAAATGCCATCAACTCATCGCCAATATCTTCGCCCTGTTCGACCCGGCGCTGAAACGCCAGCACCTTGCCCACCAGCTGGTGGTGAGAGTCGGTATGCTGCTTGTCTTGGGGGTAGCCAAACTGCTCGAATAGCGTCTCTTCATATTTGAAGTGATTGGCCGTGTAGTCGATCAGCCCCTGTACCACCCGCTTGATGGAGGCCAGGCCATAGTTGTTGTTGAGCAGATAGTAGAGCTCGTTGATCAGGTGTACCAGGGTCTGGTGCTGACGGTTGATCTCGGCGAGGTTGAGATCCAGGGCGTCGCTCCATTCGATCAGCTTGTCGCGGCGTGTATCCTCACGGCCGATCTGCTCGCTGTCGGTGGCAAAGCGGTGCAGCAGGGAGTCGATCTCACCCGCTAAATTACGCACCGTGATGCTAGCCAGTAGTGTCTCCTGGGTAGCCTTGACGTTTTCATCCGATACCTTGTCGACCTCCACCAGACAGGTCTCCAGCACCTGAGTCTGCTCTACCTGATGCTGAGAGGCGATGGCGATCTCCTGGCCCAGGGCATCGATGGCGTCTATCTGGCTCACCAACTCTTCGAAATGGGATTCGGCCTCGTTGGCCACGCTCTGGGAGTGTTGCACGCTCTGGCGGTTTTTCTGCATCGCCGCGATGGCACCATTTATCTGGGTCTGCAGGTTGACTATCTTGTTGTTGATATCTTCGGTGGCCACCTGGGTGCGCAGCGCCAGGGAGCGAACCTCGTCGGCGACTACGGCAAAGCCCCGGCCCAGCTCGCCGGCGCGGGCACTCTCGATGGCGGCGTTGAGCGCCAGCAGGTTGGTTTGCTCGGCAATACTTTTGATGGTTTCTACCACCTGACCTATCTGCTGGCTCTCCTGCTTGAGCTGCTCGAAGTTCTGGTCCGAGGCGGCAAACTGTTCGCCAACTTCTTCTAGCGCCTTTTCGAGGGAGCGCATCTCCTGTTTACCACGATCCGCCTGACGCTTGGACTCGCTGGCCAGCTGTGAGGTGGACTCGCAGAAGGAGGAGACTTCGGCGGTGGTCTCAAACAGCTTGGAGACTATCTGTTTGGCCTCTTCGACATCGCCTTTCTGTCTGAGGGCGCCGGTTTTGGAGACTTGGGAGTCGGCCTGCACGGTATCGGCCACCCTGACCAGCTGCTGGGCAGACTTGCTCAGGGAGAAGACGGTGCGCGACACATCCTCTCCTATCTGATTGAAGGCCTTAAACAGCGGGCCGCCGAGGGCCTCCTGGGTGTCGAGTCTTACCCTGAGATCGCCCTCGGAGAGATGGATGGCGGCGCTGCGCAGCCTGCCGAACATGTTACTCATGGCTAGTAGTACGGAGAGGATAAACAGGTAGTCGATAACTAACAGGGCCAGCCAGCCCCAGGCGCCTTGGCGTATCAAGAGGTAGGCTATCGGCACCAGTGGCAGGCCGGTCAGCAGGCTCCACTGCAGGGCGCTCAGCGAAGCGATTCTTTTCGCAATTTTATCAATCATTCCCAAACCTTATGTTGAGTGTGACTCTATAAAATTTAGTCCAAATTCACTAATTAGGTTATCTGTCTCCGCTAATAAAAACCGCTCGGCCCGGCGCTGATTTAGCCGGGCCGAATGTTAGTCTAATGCGGGCAGAATGTGGAGGGGAGGGAAGGTGAGTGCCTAGAGGCGGGGATCGCCGGACTTGCTGTCGACCCTGCCGATCACCTCGATATCGCTCAGCTTAGAGAGTATGCCCCACTGTTGTATGGTCATCATATCTTTAACCTCCTGGGCCTTGAAGCTCAAGCGCAGGCCATCCTTGCGATACTCCTGGGGGAGATTTTGCGGCAGTATGTGGCGACCATCGTCGGCGACTATGCCCCAGAAACCGCCCTCAAGATTGAAATACCTAACCGTGCCTTGTGTCATGGTGATCGCCTTCTGCAGTGAGTCGCTGGTCTCCTTAGATAACCCCTCGGCGACGATTTTAAGATCCTCGGCCTTGGGCTGAGCCTTGCTCGTTTCGACTTGAGTCGTCTTGGCCTCATCGGCCTTAATTGCGACAGTCTCTTCAGCGCTTTGCTTTGCCGCAGGTGGCTGTGCGGGGGCAGATTGTTCTTCCTGGTTACAGGCCGAGAGCGCCAGGGCGGCGAGTAGGGGGAGTGACAGCTTGGTGAATACACCCATAGGTAAGTTCCTCATGCACTTTATGTTTATCTTAATTACTCTAACAGAATCCCCACGAATGCCTAGTCCAAGGAGTGGGGCATGGCTTGCAACAAGAGCGCTCGCATCCTAGCCACCTCGTAGCAGGCTAGCGTAACCACGCCAGTATCTATTGGTTTTTCGCATATTAACTGCCAAGGCGGATCGTCCCTGCGGGGATAAGATGACATCCCATTACCTCTGTGATAACCAATAAGAGAAGGCCCATGAAAAAATTACTCCTTGTTCCGGCGTTGATCTCTGGCGCCTTTATTGCCGCTACGCCGGCATCGGCGGCGACCATTATCGGTGGTCTAGGCTTCGAGTCGGCGCGCACAGTGCAGCCCACGGAGAAGAAGGAGAAACAGCAGGTCGAAGCCATCTTGCAGGCGGTGAATGTGGAGTTTCTCGGGCTTAACTGGAGCAACACCACGGCTGCCAAGATAAACCGTAACGGCGACATGACCGTGGCGCGCAACTGGGCCTACGGCTTCTGGAACGATAACTTCGGTGTCTCAGTGGATCTCATCAAGGGAGACTGGCTCGGCGCCGGCCCCAATATCGCAGCGGTGGGTCTCGCCTATAAAGATTGTTGGGACAAGTTTTGCCTGCGGATTAACCCGACCCTGGCGGCGATCGACATGAAGGGCGCCGATGGTCAGGTATTTAAAGATAATGGTGCCCAACTCAACATCAAGGCGGACTATCAGTTTAACGATACCTTCAGCGCCACCTTTCATCCCCAGTATGCCAGCTGGAACGATGACGAGCTGGGGCAGACCCTTAAGCTGGAGTTCAACCTGACCGCTAATCTGACGGACGATAAGCGTCATAAGCTAATGCTGGTGAACGAACATTTTCTGGTCAATAACGCCTCTACCGACCACAGGACCCGTTACATAGGCGAGAACTCTCCCTTGGGCGGTTATGTGGTGGGTACAGAGTCGACCTTGAAGCTGCGTTATTTTTACGTCTTTTAAATCAAACCTTTGCCTACAAATTTGCCGACGCTACCCTCTCTCCTGGTGTCGGCGATCTCCGCCTGGGCCCACCCTTAGGGTGTGGCCCAGGTTTTCTTCTTCCCCTTAGCCAAGTACCATAGCCTGCAACAGACTGATTTATTGCGCCGCGAACCAACCCAGTTCGGCGGCCAAAGGAAGGCGTGATGCTTGCTAACAAATTGCTTGCCAGAAAAAGAGGCACCATGACCGCGATTCGCCGTCAGCGAGGCTTTAGTGGAATGCAGATCTTCTTGATCGTGCTCCTGACCATGGTGCTGACCGCGCTGGCCAGCTTCTTTATCATCAAGACCTATATCTTTCCCTCGCCCTTTACCCCTGTGACCCTCAATGCGAAGGAGGAGCAGCGGCTGGATAACAAGCTGTCCCAGCTGGGCTGGCAGGTGGAGCGCAAGGATGATCGCCACGGCGGCGCAGGTAAACTCGAGCCAGAACCCTATCGTGAGCGCGACGCCGATCGTCAGGTGACCTTTAGCGAGAAGGAGGTCAACGCCATGATTGGCCGCAACCCAGACTTTGCCGAGCGAGTGGCGATAGATTTCTCCGACAATCTGGCCAGCGCCAAGATCTTGATCCCCATTCCCCAGGACTTTCCCATCATGGCCGGTGAGATCCTGCGGGTGAACGCCGGTTTGGACATCCATCTGGACGCCAGCCGTCGCCCCGTGGTTGCCTTGGTCGGCGTGAGCCTGATGGGGGTGCCTATCCCCAATGCCTGGTTGGGTAACATGAAGAACGTCAATCTGGTCGGGGAGTTTGGCGATCGCGGCTTCTGGACCGCCTTCGCCGACGGGGTCGAGGAGCTGCAGATCCGCGATGGCGAACTCTATCTTAAATTACGACGCTAGAATCGCCCGGCCCCGGGCTGATTAGGAGGCAAAATAAAAGCCGGTGATGAGGGCCGGCTTTCGATGCAGTGGTGTAGGGAGATGGTGAGATGGCGCCTAGTCCTTGGTCTGCTGGGTGTCGGCCTCCTGCTCTGCTGCCTTCTCTTGTTTGCTCTCTTCCTGTTTAGGTTTCTCGGCTTGTCCGCCGCATCCGCCACAACAACTCATAACAACTCCTGTTGGTTCGATTAACTGGCCACAGAGTACTTGATTAAATTACTCGGGTATTTGATCTCGATCAGCTTTTGTCGACTTGTTGTGATCGCCGCCGCGCTCGGCAGCGATCCTTTAAGCGTTCTGGCGATCAATTAAGTTCTCAGACGGTCAACTCCTGCTGTGCGCCCTGGCTATCCCGGGCGGCGAAATAGCTCTGGGTGTCGGCTATGATCACCTTGCGCAGGCCGATGAGGGCGATCAGGTTAGGGATCGCCATCAGGCCGTTGACGGTATCGGCCAGCAGCCAGATGAGATCCAGCTGGATGAAGGCTCCCACGGCGATCAGGCTGAGAAAGATAAACTGGTAGATCTTAATGCCTCGCTCGCCCAGCTTGTGGCCGGTGAGATAGTACCAACAGCGCTCGCCGTAGTAGTGCCAGCCCAGTATGGTGGTGAAGGCGAAGCAGACCAGGGCTATGGTGACCAGATATTGGCCGATGACGGCCGAACCGCCGGTGGCGAAGGCGGCGCTGGTCATGGCGGCACCTGCGGCGTCGCCGCTCCAGACCCCCGTGATGATCAGCACCAGTCCCGTCATGGTGCAGATGAGCAGGGTGTCGAAGAAGGTGCCCGTCATGCTCACCAGCCCCTGTTCGACCGGCTCTTTGGTCTTAGCGGCGGCCGCTGCGATGGGCGCGCTACCCAGACCCGACTCGTTGGAGAAGACGCCGCGGGCGATCCCTATCTGAATCGCCTGCGCAACAGTTGCACCCAGGAAGCCGCCGGCGGCCGAGATGGGGCTGAAAGCCGAGTGGATCACCAGCTGCAGCGCCGGGATGATCTGCTCGCTAAAGGTCACCAAAATCCACAGGCAGGCCAGCACATATCCCAGCGCCATGCTGGGTACCAGCTTCTGTGCCACCTTGGCGATCCGCTTAACGCCCCCAAGGGTAACCGCGGCAACCAGTAGGGTGAGCACCAGGGCCGTGACCCAGGCGGGCAGGTGGAAGGCGATGGTCATGGCGTCGCTGATGGCGTTGACCTGGGCAAAGGTGCCTATGCCGAAGAAGGCGACGCCGACGCCGAACAGGGCGAACAGCTTGGCCAGCCAGCTCAGACCCAGGCCGCGCTCTATGTAATACATGGGGCCGCCGGCGATATTGCCGCGAGCATCTGTGGTGCGATACTTGAGCGCCAACATACACTCGCCATACTTGGTGGCCATACCGAAGAAGGCCGCCAGCCACATCCAGAAGAGGGCGCCCGGGCCGCCTACCTTGATGGCGGTGGCCACGCCGACGATATTGCCCGTGCCTATGGTGGCCGACAGTGCGGTGCACAGGGCGGCGAAGGAGGAGAGGTCCCCCTGGCCGCTGGCGGGTTTGAACAGCAGCCTGAGTGCCAGGGGCAGTTTGAATACCTGGATCAGCCTGAGGCGCAGGGTGAGATAGAGGCCGGTACCGACCAGCAGGCACAGGGTGATAGGGCCCCAGACGATGGCGTTGATCTCGCTTAGTAACGCGTGAAAATTCATGATGTTCCTCGAATATTAAACTCAAGGGTCCGTAGACCCCCTAATATGGAGGAGGAAAAGAAATGTCTGTGTGGAGACTGGCGTTTGTGGCTATTTGACAGCTATTAACAGTTACAGCTATTAGCTGCGACAAGCATTTACATTGGTGGATACCAACTGGGCAAAAGCAACAAACGACAGTGACTGAATATAGCCGGGGCTATAACCGCTACAGTCATCCTCTCCTCTGTCCTTTTGCCTGAGCGTTTCGCGCAGCCATTGGGGCTGCACTTTCGCCTTCGGCGCCGTGATACTCAGGGGTTATCCTGGGCTCACAGTCTCTCCAGAGGCTCGTCCAGTAACAGTCCACGCCACAATATGGCACCTGAAAGAGTGGTTTCTCGCCGATAACGCCTGGCGACAAACTTGCCTCGTCGGTGTGGGGTTGACTCCCCACTCTCCTGCTACCTTCATCCGAACGGAATCCGGGGGCTGAAGCCCCCGGGGCCGTATAGCATGCGCCAAACGCCGCGCCATCTCAAGGGGCGAAGTCACACTTTTGGTTGAGAAGTGTGGCAAAGAGAGTAGGGGATAGGGAGGAGAGGGCTTAAACGCCAAGCTTAGACCAAAGGCGTACGATTTTTTTCGCCCAGCCTCTTACCTTGGCGCCCGCCCAGGGTTTAGAATAAAAGCTCATAATCACACTGTGGTTATACTGGCATTCATTGCTTAGCAGTCCAGCCTCTACGCTCACAGAAACTTCAGGTGTATCGTCACCTCACGACTTGCCATTTTTTGCCAAGTGCAGACAAGCCTTGATCTCGACTCGTTACACTCAGATGTTCGCAACTGTGTTGCGGCCGCAAGCATTATTTCATCGGGATCAACATGTTTTCAGCAGTCAAAAAAAGCATCAGCGCTAAACCCTCTTTTCAGGAGATACAGACCAACATCTTGGCGGGATTGACCGTGGGGGTGATTGCCCTGCCACTCTCTATGGCACTGGCGATCGCCAGCGGCGTGCCGCCCCAGCACGGCCTCTACACGGCGATGATCGCCGGCATAGTGATCGCCCTGTGTGGCGGCTCTAAGGTCAACATCTCTGGGCCGACGGCGGCCTTCGTGGTGATTCTGCTGCCCATAGTGCAGCAGTTTGGCCTGGGGGGACTCCTGCTGAGCGGCCTGATGGCCGGGGTGATACTGCTGTTGATGGGGCTGGGTAAGCTGGGCAAGTTGATCGAGATAGTGCCTTATCCCGTGACCGTAGGCTTCACCGCCGGGATAGGTGTGGTGATCGCCACCTTTCAGATCAAAGACTTTTTCGGCCTTGAGGTGGCCGCCGGTGGCGAACATTACCTGGAAAAGCTCTCCTATATCCTCCAGGCGCTGACCAGCATCAGTTGGCAGGAGACGCTGATCGGTGCCCTGACCCTGGCCGTGTTGCTGGTCTGGCCTAAGCTCAAGTCTAAGGTGCCGGCGCATCTGGCGGCGCTCTTGGTGGGCGCACTCATCGCCTGGGTCATGACCCAGATGATAGGCGGTTTCTCGGTGGCGACCATAGGCAGCCGTTTTCACTATGAGCTCGATGGCCTGCTGGGCAGCGGTATTCCGCCCATCATGCCCAGCTTCGAGTGGCCCTGGAACCTGCCGGGCGCCGATGGTCAGCCCATAGGCATGAGCTTCGAGCTGGTGCGCGAGCTACTGCCCTCAGCCATTACCATCGCCATCCTTGGGGCGCTGGAGTCCTTGCTGTGCGCCGTGGTCGCCGACGGCATGTCGGGCAAGAAGCACAACCCTAACGATGAGCTGATCGGCCAGGGGCTGGGTAATATGCTGGTGCCTCTGTTTGGCGGTATTCCTGCAACGGCGGCCATCGCTCGCACCGCGGCCAACGTCAAGGCCGGGGGCAGCATGCCGCTGGCCTCAGTGGTGCATGGCCTGTTTATTCTGGCGGGGATCCTCCTGCTGGCGCCGCTGCTGTCATACATTCCCATGGCCTCGATGGCGGCGCTGCTGCTGGTGGTGGCCTGGAACATGAGCGAGGTCAAACACTTTGCCCGTACCTTAAAGGTGGCGCCGAGGGACGATGTGTTGATCTTGGTGCTCTGCTTCGCCCTTACCGTGTTGTTCGACATGACGATTGCCGTGGCGGTGGGCATGGGGCTGGCGGCCATGTTGTTTATTCGCCGCAGCATCAGCCTGACCGATGCCAGGGCGGTGGAGACTAACCATCAGGCCTACCAGGTGCCTGAGAGTGTGGTGGTGTACGACATCAATGGGCCGCTGTTTTTCGGCTCTGCCCACAAGGCGCTCAAGACCATCGCCCTGGTGCGTCCCGACGTGCGGGTGGTGATTCTGGATATGTCCGAGGTGACTCTGCTGGATATGAGCGCCATCGTCGCCATGGAGTCGATCGCCCAAGATCTCTCGGGCAAGCAGGTGGCGCTGATCATCAACAACCTGCAGCCGCGCATGTTGCTCAAGCTCAGGCGGGCGGGGATCCGCAAGCGCCGTGGTCAGGTGGAGTACGCCCGCACCATGGACGACAGCTTCGCCCTGGCACAGAGGATGACGGCGCAGGCATAAAGCGATTAGGGCACTTGGGGCCGCTGCATGTCGAAGCGCAGCGCCTCAGAGATGCCATAGTAGGCAGAGGGGCCGCCGGCCCTGAGGATAGGCTCGGCCTTGGCGGTCTGGTAGCTGCCATCTTCTATCAGGCTGGGATCGATATGCACGGCGACCACTTCGCCCAGCACCAGCCAGGTCTCAATCTTCTCGCCTGCGGCCGATTGCAGCTGCAGCGACTGGGTCAGCCTGCACTCGAAGTTGACCGGGCTTTCGGCCACCCGGTCAACCCCCACAATGCTACCCGGTACAGGCGTGAGCCCGGCAAAATCAAACTCGTCGCTGCCCGCTGGCAGGGCCGCCGAGGTGAGGTTCATCTTCTCGGCCAGCGGCCGGGTGGCCAGATTCCAGACAAATTCGCCCGTAGCCAATATGTTGGCCAGGCTGTCCTTATAGCCGACGCTGGCGAAGCCTATGATGGGCGGATGGTAGTTGAAGCAGTTGAAGAAGCTGTAGGGAGCCAGATTTCTATGGCCTTTAGGGCTACGCGAGGCGATCCAGCCGATCGGTCTGGGCCCGACGATGGCATTGAGCGGATCGTGCGCCAGCCCATGGCCCTTGCTCGGTTCATAATAATAACGCGCCTGTGTGTCCATCTCATCACCCTCTGCCAAGACCGCTGTCGATTAGGTTATTTAACGCCGCTTCAGCTCGAAAAACAACTCTCTGGTCTTGGACTGAGTTTTTGATTAGTCTAAAAAATCCCCTACCTAACTGTGAGAGCTCGAATGCTTACCAATAAGAAGAATAACTTAAGCCTCTTTGCGATTTTTATCTCGCTCGCCTGCCTACTGGCGCCTCAGCTTGGTCGGGCGGCCGCAACCGACGGGATACTGCCGCTGCGCGAGCGCGCGGCGATGATCGACAGCCTGACCCAGAAGCGTGTGCAGCAATTGCTGCCCGACTTGATGGGCGAGACCAATATCGATATGTGGCTGCTGATCAGCCGTGAATATAACGAAGATCCTGTACTGAAAACCCTGCTACCTGTTACCTGGTTGTCGGCGCGGCGCACCACCATACTGGTATTTGCCCGCGATAAAGCGGGTGAGGTGAACGCCTATGCCATCGCGCCTTACAGTGTGGGGAATCTGTTTACCAAGGCCTGGGATAAGGAGGCGCATCCCAGTCAGTGGCAGGCGCTTAACGCCTTAGTGGAGCGCTATCAACCCAAGCGTATCGGAGTGAACCGCTCCGGCAACTGGGCCCACGCCGACGGCTTGGTATCGGGAGACGAGCAGCGGCTCTTGAGTCATCTGCCCGAGCGTTATCGACAGGCGCTGGTGTCTGCCGAGCCGCTTGCGGTGGGCTGGCTTGAGCGCCGCATCCCAGAGGAGGTTGAGCTCTACCCCAGCCTGATCAAGATGGCCCATGAGATAATCGCCCGGGGTTTTTCCAATCGGGTGATTAAGGTGGGGCAGACGACCAGCGAGGATCTGGTGTGGTGGTTTAGGGAGCGGGTACGTGAGCTGAAACTCGACACCTGGTTCCATCCCAGCGTCACTATACAGAGGGCTAAGCAGCAAGACCTCTCTGGCGATACCCTAATTCTGCCGGGTGATCTCCTGCATGTGGACTTTGGTATCACCTACCTGAGATTGAATACCGATACCCAGCAACTCGCCTATGTACTGCGCGATGGCGAGACCCAGGCGCCCGACTATCTGGTGAAGGCGTTTAACTCTGGTAACCAGCTGCAAGACCTACTCACGGCTCAGTTTGCCGTGGGCAGGACGGGCAATGAGGTGCTCAAGGCGGCGCGCGAACAGGCCATCGCTGCCGGGCTTAAGCCGACTATTTACTCTCATCCCATCGGCTATCACGGTCATGGCGCAGGCACTAGCTTAGGGATGTGGGATGCCCAGCAAGGGATCGCGGGATCTGGGGATCACCCCCTGCATCTCAATACCGCCTACTCCATCGAGCTCAATAACGCCGTGTTTATCCCCGAATGGGAGCGCGAGATCCGTATCATGCTGGAGGAAGATGCCATGTTTGACGCCAGCGGCGTCTGGTATCTGGATGGCCGCCAAACGGCACTGATCTTAATCGAACCGGAATTAAGTATGGGAGGTCAGTGAGCGGACTAATACATTTGTTGTGTTTTTGTTGACACTCGGTTGGCCTGGCAGTAGCTTCTAGTTTCTTTTTTTTGAGGGAACAAAAATCGTGACTAACTACAAGATACAAAAACATTTTTCGCTAATTTTAGGGGTTGTTTTATTAGGCCTGACCACAGGTTGTGCCACCTCCTATAAGGTTGATCCTGAGCTGGTGAGCCAGTTTAAACCTGAGGCGACGCCGACTCAGGAGCAAACCTTCGTCTATGTGATCCGCGGTGCTAACTTTCAGGGGGGCGCCCGCGGTGCCTGGGTAGCGGCTAACAAAGATGTGGTTGCCGATCTCTCTAACGGCAGTCATACCCTGTTAAAGCTGGCAACCGGGCTTAACTCTGTGCATCTGGTGCAGGGGCTGGTGGGCTTCGGTTATAGCCGGGTAGATAATCGTCCCGGTGAGACAGTGTATCTGACTATAGACTACACCACGGGCAAGATGAAGGAGGTCGAGCGTGACCTTGGTGTCTCTATGATCATGCAGACTAAGAAGGCCAAAGATATCGGCGCGCCGAGAAAGAACGATGCCTACGATAACCTGTTGGCCAACCCTGCCTTGCTGGGTTTTCCCGTGATGAAGACCGGCGTCGAGCCGATTAAACCCGATGAGCACTCGGCGGTGATCAACTTCTATCGCATGGAGACGCTGATCGGTGAGGTGCCTTTCGATGTCTGGTCTGAAACCGGTTATGTGGGCAGTACCAAGGCGGGCACCTATTTTCAGGTGAGAGTTACCCCGGGCAAGCACACCTTCGTATCACTCTCTGAGCGTTATTCTGTGCTCGAAGCCGAGGTCGAGGCGGGCAAGGAGTATGTGGTCGAGTACGATGTCGACATGGGATGGAATCAGGCCCATGTGCAGATCTTGCCGATCGATCCCGTCAAGTCGGCTAAGACCATCAAGAAGTGGCAGGAGAAAGCCAGGCTGATGGTGCTGGATGAGACTGTGGTGCAGCAGCCGGAGTTTGCCCAGCGTGTTCAGATGGCGAAGGAATACCTGACGCCAAAATTTAAGAGCATAGATGCTGGTGAGATGAGCACTCGAGCCTTGACTAAGCAGCACGCGCTCTAGTCTCTAGTCTCTAGGCTCTAGGGCCTCTCAAAAGCGAATCACTCTTAGGTGGTTCGCTTTTTGTTTTTTTAGCCACCGCGAATATAAGCCAGTGTGAGCCGGCCCTCAGTTTCATTTCATAAGATCTCCCACAATTCAGTTATTGGCCTACGCCAATAACTCATCAACATTTAATCGATAAAGGGAATGGCCATGCCAAGACCCAAAAAATGTCGCCGCCTGCAGTGCCGTCCGCCCTGCAGCCTGTTTAAGCCTAATGGGATCCCAAGCGTGGAGCTGGAGAAGATCCAGTTGGAGGCCGACGAATTTGAGGCCCTGGCGCTGGGGGATGTGCAGCGTCTGAGTCAGTTGGAGGCGGCCGCGTCCATGGGGATCTCCCGCCAGACCTTCGGCAATCTGCTGGCCAGTGCCCGCCAAAAGGTGGCGACGGCGATCACTCAGGGCCAGGCCATAGTGTTGCCGACATCGAACTAATAAGGAATCATCATGATAATTGCTATGCCCATGAGCTGGGGCCGTCTGGCGGCGCATTTTACCAAGGCGCAGCGCATCGGCTTCTTCAACGAATATCACCAGCTGATCACCAGCTTCGATAACCCGGCCATAGGTGGCGGTGGTTGTCGCGCCAAGAGTGAGCTGCTCAGCCTGATCAAGGCGCAGAAGACAGACATAGTGATAGTGCAGCATATCGGCGAGCGCATGCTGGGTAAGTTGCTGGCGGCGGGGATCAGTGTCAGCCAGGGTGACAACGCTGAGAGTATCGAGGTGCTGCTTAGCCAGACTCAGCTGCTGGAGCATCGTCTGCTGGACGCCTCACAGGGACGGGCTTCCCTCAATCACGCCAAGAAGGGCGGCTGCTGTGCAGATGGCGGTGGCTGTTGCTCTAGTTCGAGTGGCTCGGGTGCGAGTGGCGGCTGCGGATGTGGTGGCCATGATGGGCACAAGGCCCAATCCTCAAGCCTGTTGCAGCAGTCTGCTTTGCATAAGGCTGCCCATTCTTCACGCACGGCTGAAGGCGAGGCCGACAAGCCCATCAGCTATCAGGGATTTCGTCCTCTGACTTGATTGATCATGGTCTGTTAGTAAAGAGGCATATAGGCCAGGGAAGGTGCGAACAAGTCGTTGCTATCAAAGCCCCGCAGGGCGAGGCTTACAGTGGTATTTGCTGCGTTCCATTTCTTGTGAAGGACTAGGGCCATTCGCTGCAAACTGTGCCTTGCATCTATTCACTTTAAGCACACGCAGAGCAAGCACGGGACTTATTCGCACCTTCTCTAGTCCAGCAATTGATAGGGGCGAGCGATCGCCTCTCTCACCTCGGCCATGGCAAACACCTTCATGAAGCGAGCGAACGCCTGACCCTGAAAGTAGAGCTCGACGACGGGGAGGCTGAACACCCTGTGGGCGGCGGCAATATCGGCCTGCTGCTCACAGTCGATATAGCAGAGGCGCATCTTGGGAAATTCCTCGGCCAGCATCTGCAGCAGCCTGGGCTTGATACTCTGACAAACGCCGCAGTGGGCGCCGCCAAAGAGCAGGAGCACGGCCTCATGGGTGGCTAAGTAGTCGTCCAAGGCGTCATTAGACTCTATGTTATCTGCGGTTAACTGTGGCATCTGTATTACCCTTGTCTTTCATGCTCTCTTTCGCCTCGATGCTCTCGAGAGGCTTCGCAAGCGTTACGCTACTTACTGAGCATGCCTCTAAAGAGGTATTTAAATTCAATATCATAGCCTAATTTACCTACCTGGTTCACACTTCTTTTGTTCGGCTCGAATATCCGTTGTCCGCTATCTCTCCTCTGAGTAGACTGGCGGCAATAAAGCTATATTCAAGATGTTTGTTTAATCCCTTATTCAGACCGAGGCGCAGCAGATGTTAAATATCGATGATCCTAGCGTGGTCGACAAGACACCGGCAATTTGGCGCCTGGGATTTAGGCCCTTTTTCCTGGGGGGCGCCCTGCTGGCGACCCTGTATGTGCCCCTGTGGTTGATCACCTGGTATCTGCCGGAGATGAGCCTGCTGAGATCTCAGTTCTGGGTCAAGGTGGTGCCGCTCTGGTGGCATCCTCACGAGTTACTGTTCGGTTTTGCCTTGGCGATCGTTTCTGGTTTCCTGCTCACCTCGGTGCAGACCTGGACCAATCAGCCTAGCCTCAAGGGCTGGCCCCTGGCCTTGG
Organism: Shewanella halotolerans; assembly: GCF_019457535.1. Lineage (NCBI taxonomy): Bacteria > Pseudomonadati > Pseudomonadota > Gammaproteobacteria > Alteromonadales > Shewanellaceae > Shewanella > Shewanella halotolerans. The sequence continues at coordinate 567,345 of NZ_CP080417.1, forward strand.
TATTTGCCTGCTGGTTGCTGGCGCGCGTGCTGCTATTGTCGCCGTTTGAGCTGCCGGTGTGGCTGCCAGCGCTGTTTGACAGCCTCTTTTTGCTGCTGACGGCGGCCAAGCTCTGGTCTTGCATCTACCGGGTCAAGCAGTGGCGCAACATAGGCTTTCCCATCATGTTGCTGGTGGCCACGGGGATCAACCTGCTGAGTTACTACGCCTTGAGCCAGCGCGATTTCGTGCTGAGCCACCATATCTGGCAGGGCATGCTCTGGTGGCTGGGGCTGTTGATCACCATAGTGGGCGGTCGGGTGATCCCCTTCTTTACCGCTGTGCGCATCAAACTGGCTAAGCCTGAGCCGATTAAGGCGTTGGATCTCAGCCTGATTGCCTTGATGATCTTGCTGATTGCCCAGGGGATCACTAAATACCTCGCGCCCGGGGGCGAGCAAGCTTTGCTGGCGGTGACGGCGCTGGCACACCTGCTGCGCTGGAGTCGCTGGCTGCCCCACAAGACGCTCGGCGAGCCCATGCTCTGGTCCTTGCAGCTGGCCTATCTCTGTTTACCCCTGACCCTGGCGGCGCTCGCCTGGAACATAGATGATGAAAATGCCTATCGCCATCTGCTGCATCTGTTTGCCATAGGCACCATGGCCGGGCTCTGCCTGTCGATGATCTCCCGGGTCTCTCTGGGCCATACCAGCCGTAATATCTATCAGGGCCCCAAGATGTCACTGGCCTTTATGGGCATCACGCTGGCGGCGCTGTGCCGGGCCGTGATGCCGCTGTGGTTTCCCGAGTATAGCGAGCTGTGGCTGTGGATCGCCGGCAGCTGCTGGAGCCTGGCTTTCGGCTGGTTTGTCTGGTGCTACGCGCCCATATTAATCCGGCCCAGAGTCGACGGACGTCCGGGCTAGCCCAGAGACAATCTATCCCAGACACAAGTAGTCATTTAAATGAGTGTGGAAGTGTAATGAAGAAACTAACTGCCATCGCATTGAGCCTGCTAGGCTGGTGCACCCTGAGTCAGGCGCTCGCCGCAGATATTAGCCCCGAGAAGATGAAGGCCAAATATCCTAACCAGTATGCCAGCTGGCAGGCGACTTCGACCCAGGCGGCGCGCAGCGACATGCTGGCCAGCTATCCCGCCGCCATTATCCTCTGGGCGGGCTCGGCCTACGCCAAGGAGTACCATAGCCCTCGTGGGCATCAGTTTGCGGTGGCCGACGTGACCCATACCCTGCGCACAGGTGTGCCACCGGGAGAGGGCAAGAAGGGGCTGTCGGCGAGCTGCTGGACCTGTAAGTCGCCGGACGTGCCAAGGCTCATCGATGAGCTGGGGGTCGAAGGCTTTTCGGCGAAGAACTTTACCGATCTCGGCACCGAGATGAACAGCGTGGTCTACTGCAGCGACTGTCATGAGCAGGGTAAGGCGGAGTTGACCCTGCCGCGTCCTCACGCCCGCGACGCCATGGCCAAGGTCCATCTGCCCTTCGACAAGCAGGATGAGGCAATGCAGGGGGCGCAGGTGTGTGGCCAGTGTCATGTGACCTACTATTTTCAGCCGGAGCGCAGCAACAAGGTTAACATTCCCTGGATCTTCGGCAGTAGCGCAGATCTTATTGAAAAATATTACGATACCCGCCGTTTCTACGAGTGGATCCATCCCGTCTCTAAGACGCCCATCCTCAAGGCGCGCCACCCAGAGTTTGAGCACTGGAGTCGCAGCGAACACGCTAAGGCGGGGGTGACCTGCGTGACCTGCCACATGCCGGCGGCGACCGACGGCGAGGGCAAGGCCTACACCAACCATCAGGTGGGCAAGGCGCTGCCAAACTATGACGTTGTGTGTCAGGGCTGCCATGAGAATAAACAGGCCTTAATGAAGCAGCTCAACTCGGCCAAGTCGCAGATAGCCGAGAAGGCGAGACGCGTGGAGCAACTGCTGGTCAAGGCCCACTATGAGGCGGGAGCCGCCTGGGATGCGGGTGCGAGCTGGGCCATCATGAACGATGCCATCATGGCGATCCGTCATGCCCAGTGGCGCTGGGATTTCGCCATGTCATCCCACGGCAGCTATGCCCATAACCCCCAGGAGGCTAACGCCCTGCTCGACACGGCGATCCTTCAGGCCGAACATGCCCGCCGCGCGCTTAGCGAAATCCTCAGCATGTTGTCTGTCACCCAAGTGAGCTACCCGGACATCTCCACCAAGGAGGCGGCGCAGCAGGCGGTGGGGATCGAGCTGGATAAGCTGACCGAGGCTAAGCAGGCCTTTATCAAGCAAGAGGTGGATAAACACTGGCCCGCGGTGAGCCGAACTGGTTACTAATCTACTGGCTTTCAAGTTTACGTAATTAAAAGCGCCGGCCAGGAGATTGAGCCGGCGTTTTTTGTTGCTAGCGCCTGAGCAGCGGATATTGGTTGTCGAAGGCCTGGCATTTCTCTTTAAGAAACTCGATGCAGGTGCGGACCTTGTGGCTTGGGTATTCCGTTTGCAGATAGGTGAGCTGCAGAGGGATGGGGTCGGCCAGATAGTCGGTCAGCAGCAGCTCGAGCCTGCCCTCTGTGACCTCCTGGGCCACATCGAACCAGCTTTTGTAGGCGATCCCTTCCCCCGCCAGGGCCCACTCTTTTACCACGGCGCCGTCGTTGCAACTCTTGCTGCCCGTCAGCTCGACCTCGAGGGGCTGTTGTTTGTCGGCAAATCGCCACTTGTGCCATGGGGTGTTACCCCGGTTGAGCAATAAGATCTTATGTTGGCTAAGCTGCTGGGGATGGCTCGGGCGGCCATGTCGCGCTAAGTAGCCTGGGGAGGCCACCGCCACCCTGTGCATACGCGTCAGTTGCCGACGCATCAGGGAGGAGTCTTGTAGTTCACCGTATCTCAGCGCCAGGTGGACATTCTGAGCGATGAGGTCGTCCAGCTGATCGCCGAAATAGAGCCTCAGGGTCAGCTCGGGAGCCTGGGCCGCTAGCTCATCTAGCCAGGCTCTGACCCGATTGCGGCCAAGATCTGAGGGGAGGGCGATGCGCAGCTCGCCCCTGAGTTCGCCTCGCTTGTCGGCGAGGGCGTCGCTGGCGCCTTGCAGCAGGCTGAGGGCCTGACGCCCGGTGTCGATGAAGGCCTGGCCCTCCTCGGTGAGCTGCATGTTGCGGGTCGAGCGGGCGAACAGCTGACAGTTGAGCTTATGTTCCAGACGCTGCAGGGCGGCGCTGGCGGAGGCAGGAGTCATGCCCAACTCGCGGGCGGCGGCCGATACGCTGTGCAGATCGGCGATGCGGATCGCCAGTTGCAGATCTTTGAGATGATACATATCAAAAAATTTTTGAAAATGATTTCAATACTAGCCTAATTATCAAATTATGTAACGGGTAATAGACTCTGTTTCATCGAACAACTTGAACTGCATCTGCCGCCAGCTGTCGGCATAAGGAAACCCGATGAAACTCTTTAACTCCTACCAGATGGGCCAGAACACCTTGGCCAACCGTATCGTTATGGCACCGATGACCCGCTCACGCACCAGTCAGCCGGGCAATCTGCCCAACCAGATGATGGCCACCTACTACGCCCAGCGTGCCTCGGCGGGGCTGATAGTAACCGAGGCGACTCAGATCTCAGGCGATAGCCAGGGATATTCCTTCACCCCAGGCATCTATACCCAGGCGCAGATCGACGGCTGGCGTCAGGTGACAGATGCGGTGCACAGTGCGGGTGGTAAGATCTTCAATCAGCTCTGGCATGTGGGCCGGGTGTCTCATCCTGTCTTTCAGGGCGGCGAGGCGCCCATGGCCCCCTCGGCCATTAAGCCGGAAGGAACCCAGGTGTGGGTGGTCGATGCTGCGCACCCCGAGGGGCAGATGGTGGATTGTCCGACGCCCAGAGAGATGTCCCAGGCGGATATCGATCGTGTGGTCAAGGACTTTGCCTTGGCTGCGAGCAATGCGGTGACCGCCGGCTTCGATGGGGTGGAGATCCATGGCGGTAACGGTTACCTCATCGATCAGTTCCTGCGCACCAACTCTAACAAGCGCCGCGATGCCTACGGCGGCAGCGGTGAGAAACGTATTCGCTTCCTGCTTGAGGTGGTGGCGACCGTGAGCGAAAGAATAGGCGCGGAACGAGTCGGCGTGCGTCTCGCTCCCTTCGTGACCTTCAAGGACATGAACTGCCCCGAGATCGTCGATACCATCTTGCTGGCTGCCGGCGCGCTGTCGAAGATGGGGATCGCTTATATTCATCTGTCAGAGGCGGATTGGGATGACGCGCCGCAGATCCCCGAGTCTTTCAGGGTGCAGCTGCGCAACCTATTCGACGCCACTATTATCGTGGCAGGACGCTACGATCTCGCCAGAGCCAGCGAGGTGCTGAGTAAGGGCTATGCGGATCTGGTAGCCTTCGGTCGCCCTTTTATCGCCAACCCGGACCTGCCTCATAGGTTGCAGCACCAGTTGCCACTGGCAAGCTTCGACAAGGGGCCGCTGTTTGGTGGTGGCGCCGCTGGGTATACGGATTATCCCAAGGCGACTTAAATTGGCGCGGGGCCTTGGGATGTTAAGGTGAATTTTTCTCTCAATCAGGCATTTGCGACTATGTTTATAGCTAGTGTCCGTGGAGGAATTGTCTGCTGGCGAACCATTTTCCATCGTCAGCATAGAGATTAACTCTCAATGAGGAAAAGCCATGCCGTTGATTAGTGTACTCATACTGTCGAGTCTTAGTCTGTGTCTGACCCTCTGTGTGAATGTTTCTCTTTGGGCGGCCGAGATTAGCCTGGTTGCTCCCCACTTTACCGGCCTTATCAATAAGCAGCACAGTGGGCCTTATCAAAATCTGCTGCAGGAGGCGGCGGGTATGGCGAAGGTCGACTTTGTCGAAGATGTCATCCCAGAGAAGCGAGCCATCTACATGTTTCGCAAGCGCCGTTACGATTGTATTTACAGTTACGCCAACGTGATGCGCCAAGAGTTTGGTGTGGATAAGATAGTGACCAGTTTCCCGTTGGGCGTCTTTAAAGAGTATATGATGACCCTGCGAGGCACCCCTGCGCTGACATCGACTGCCCAGCTTCAGGGGGGATTGGTTGGGGCAACCCTAGGCACTGAGGTGTGGGATCAAGAGCTGCTAGCGTCAGGTGTCAAGATAGAGTACGCCGCGACCGATGAACAGAATATCAAGAAGCTGGAAAGTGGTCGTATTCAAGTGTTTCTCGCCTATCTACCCGATGTGAACCAGTATCTATATCGCCTCAGCTATTCGCCTGCGCATCCCATAAGGATCGAATTTGATCAGATCACCTGTCATCGCACGCCCAAGACGGAAGCCTTTGTCGATGCCATTTCGAAGGCGCTGCGCGAAATGAAGCGTAGCGGCAGGACGGCGCAGCTCTTGGGTGAACATTATCTCGAGTTCGATGATAGGTTAATCCCTTAGCTGCCGAGGGGCGGTGCCGAGGGATTAACATGCACAAGCTGTTAGTGTCTTAGATCAGAGATCAGATGCCACTGCCTGCGGCCCATCTCTAATATCACACCTACGGCGAGTCCGGCGGCGGTATTGATGGTCAGGCAGACGGCAGCGGTGGATAAGATCACAAAGATGCAGAAGGGTTTACCATCGAGAAAGCGTTTCGACCAGGCCAGTTGCAAGCCGGCGATTGCCAGCAGGCTCCCCAGAATCGCCAAGGGGATCAGAGATAGCACCTGGGCTATGGTATCGCCCCAGCACAGGGCGATCGCTATGCAGGTCAGGCCAAACAGGGCGGGGGCTCGCCAGCTTCTGGCGCCAAAATGGTATTGCACCGCCAGGCCACCCGCGCCGTGGCACATGGGCGTGGCGCCCAGTGGTGCCAGCAGCAGGTTTGCCCAGCCGGAGCTGGTGGCCAGTCGCCGCGGTGCGAAGCGCTTATCATCTACCAGGGCATCTTGGGGGAATTTCTCTCCGGCCATGGCTGAGGTAGCGATCACCGCATTGGTCAGGGTCAACGCCAGCTGTGGCAGTACCAGGAGTAGCGCCGCCGAGCTCCATTCATCCATATTGGGCCAGCCCAATTGCCAGTCTGTGGTGGCCGACAGGGTGAAGCTGGTGGCCGAGCCCTGGTTTGCCTGCCATAGGACGCCTAGTACCAATACCAGGGGCATGGCCAGGTAGGGAAGCGGCATGAAACGGCTCATAAACAGGGCGCTGAAGGCCAGTATGCCGATGAACCAGGTGCCGCTCATCATCTGTCCGCCCATCCAGATGAGTTGTAGGCCAATAGCTAGCTGTATGCCGATACTGATGGCGGGTGACAGCTGCCTTGCCATCCAGTTAATGGCACCGCTATAGGCCAGCAGCAAGAGTATGAGGCCCATCATGATACCGCTGGCCTGCAGCATGCCCGGTGTGAGTCCCTGGGCGATCACCAGCGCCGCAATCACCTTCATCGGTTGTACCGGAATGGGTCTGCGATAGAAGTAGGCGGCAAAGAGGGCGAACAGGCCGAAGCCGAGAAAGATCCCTTGAGGGGAGAAGTGGTTGATGGCGATAAGGCCGAGTACCAGTGGCAGAAAGGTGCCGAGGTCGGCGAAGGCGCCGCTGAATTCTCCTATGTGTTTGTTTAGCTGGCTAACGTCTTGGGTGTTACATCTCATATTACTTGCCGTGGGAAATCATCACTCATTTCATGGCAAATTTAATGCCATGTTTTTTGTAGGCTTTTATGGGGAAAACCGAGGCAAAATGGGCCATTTGGCTGAAGTGGATGAGACAAGTTGTCACACTCTTGGCCGGCACTGGGACAAGAGATCTCAATATTGATTGATGCTGACTTTTTATGAAGTCTGCGCTAGCAGTGAATTTTTGGCTGCTTGTGGCTGTAAGTATCCCGCTTCTGACAAACGAACAGTGATTAAGTCAGGGGAGAAACGCTGTTTGTTAAATTGGGACTAGGGTCTTTGCTGTAGATCGGGTGTTGAGCCACTAATGTTTTATCGGCACAAGGCCCGTAAACGGGCCTTGTGATTGCGTCAGAGTTGGTTGTGCATATCGTTTAAGGCGTTGTGTAGCAGGTCGTCATCATGGGCACAGGCATGCTGATCGTCTCTGGGATCGTCGATATCCACAAGCGATGGATGAGGCTTCTCTTTCTCATGCTCCTCCAGCAGCGGGTTGTCGAACTGATCCGCCTGAGTCAGGGTGAGATCGTCGGCGTCGAAGTGCTCCGTGGCCATCAACGGCGTATCCAGATCCGGCTGAGGCTTAGTGTGACTCTCGACTTGCGCCAGATCCTGCTGACTCAGCCCCACCATCTGTAGATAGTGGTCCACGGGGGCGAGCACCGCAGCCATAGCTGGGCGGGTGTCCGCCTCTGTATGGGAGGGTTCGGTGCTACTCGCCGCTAGCTCATGGGGCTGGCTATGCACCGGCTTGTCATCCAGATCTGCAGCATGCTTATCCTCTTCCTTGCCTTCGTCCATCGGGATGACAATCACCTGGGCATCATCGATCGCATCTTGGTCGCCATCCCATTGGGTAGCATCGTGCAGCTCAGGCGGCGGTGGCGGCGGGGCAGGGCTAGTGGTGACAGGGGTGACCGTCATATCTACCAACTGGGTTGATAGTTGGTTGTGACCACTGTGACCGTGAACATAGGTGATATCCAGATTCACTTCCACATCCACATTGGAGGAGTGGCTGTCGTGATAGAGGATATGGAAGATATCGTGATGGGTTTCAGACATGGTTTCGCCTGCCCAATGGGTGCCACCAGCTGCTTTGTCGCCCGGTGTTGGTGCCTGATTATAGACATAGTCGACGTGGCCGGTATCTGGATCTATGGTCAGTGTGCCGTATTGGCCCCTAAGGCTCAGGGTGGGATGACCATGACCGTCATCGATCGCCCAGGCGCCAGTGGTAGGGGCGTTGGGTGTAAGCTGTTGCAGTAACGGCGGCGCAATCAGATCGCCCGAAATGTGGGAGCCAATGGCGCCCGTCCCCGTTGGCGTAGGCGGCGTGAGAAAACTCATGCTGGGTATGGGGTTAGCGTGGTCGACCACATACAGGGGGCTGCTCATCTGGGCGTGATTACCCGCCATGTCGCTGACCATGGCCTTGATCTCCAGGTTCCCGCCCGGCAAGGCATCGACCTCGGCGGCGCTTAGCTGGGTGCTCCAGCAACCGTTATGCACATTGGCATGGTATTGCTGCCCACCGATGGAAACGGTCACCCTCTGCCCCTCTTCGACATTAGTGACCGTGCCGCTGATGGTGAGGGGTTGATGATGCTCGCCGGCCTGTAGCATGTTGTCGCCGGCGATGGGGTTCATGTCTATGCTTGCCTGGGTATCGACTAGGTATTGATGGCTCTCTGTGGCGCTTCCCTGGTTGCCGGCAACATCTGTGGTGATCAGGGAGGCATTGATCTCATGGGCGCCTGCCAGCGTGCTGCCGGGCACCTGCACGCTGAAATGCCCCTGACAGTCCACCTGTCCCTGATAGGTTTGTTGTCCTATGGCTAGGGTGATTGCTGTACCTGCGGGGACTTCGCTGTTGACGCTGCCCGTGACCGCTATGCTTCTGCCTGCCTCGGCGGCATTGACCAGATTGTCTGGCGTGATGGCGTCGAGTCGTATCTGGGGAAGCGGCGCCTGATTATCCAGCTCAAAGTCGAGCTGGGTGTGGGGCGATGCGTGGCCGAAGGCGTCGGTCTGACGCACCCACAGCTGGTTATGGCCCTGCACTGGGGTAAATTGCGACTGCCAATGCTGTCCACCGTCGACTGAATATTCCACCTGCATGCCCGCGAGCTGGCCACCTATGGTCAGGCTGGCGTCTGTGGTGATGCCATCACTGCTCGACAGGCCGGTATCATGGGTCAGCGCCAGGGTAAGGGGCGGTATTTGGGTGTTGAGGCTGAGCGGCGAGCCGTTAAATTGGCTGCTAGTGGCCGAAGCTTGATTGCCCGCTAAGTCTTGCCCGCGCACGCTGATGGTAAGTTCGCCATCGGGCAGCGATGAGAGGTCGATATGTTCGAAATTAATATATTGATGATCGGGATGACTCACGCTGCCACCTATGGCGCCGTGATGTTGAGGGTTGATCACCAGGGGTTGACCGCCGCCACTGCTGCTGATCACCAGCTGAGTCAGCTCGCTATCCTTGGGCAGGTAGACCTGCACCATCAGCTCCCCCTGGCCATTCAGGGAGGCGCTATGCACGGCTATGTCTGTCTGGGTGTCGATTGTGAGCGCCAGCGGTGTGGCCTGCACCGCTTGTTGACTGCCGGGAGCCTGGGCACTGGCAGTGAGCTGGTGCGCGCCCTCGCTCAGGCCGTTGAGTGCGACGCTGTAGTGCCCTTGGGCATCGCTTAACACACTGGTGAGCTTGTTGCCCTGCTCATAGAGGGTGACCAGGGAGAAGGGGATGTCCGTCTGCCCTTCGATCACAGGGTGGGTGTCATGGGTGATACCGTCGCTGTCGGAGGCCCCTGTATCGCTGCCATGACTCAGTGCGAGAGTAATGGCGTTGCCTATGGTCTGTGTCGGGGGCAGCTGTGGCCTAGTGTCTGCCAGCTGCGATGGGCTGGTGACTGTGGTATGCAATTGGGGTTGTAAGCCTGCGCCTGTTGGCGCGGTGAGGCTAACCCTGGCATCGAAGCTGATAAATTTGGTCTCGCTGCCGCCATGGTTGTCACTGACCTGCACCTCGAAGGTGTCTGTGCCTTGGTACTGACCGCTGGCCTTGTCGTAATGCATGCCGGCGACGCTCTGATTGAGGTGGTAGCTGTAGGCGCCTGTGTCTGGGTCGACAACCAGGGTACCAAATTGTCCCGTTTGTTGGGCAACCGAGAAGCTGTGGCTGTCTTGGCTGTCTGGGTCTTGTACCGTGAGATGCCCAGTGGTGCTGGAGAGCTGCGCCACGCCAAGCATAGGGGCATCGTTGGTGCCTGTTATCTTGATGACGATATCCTGCGCCGTGCCATCCAAGGTATAGACTCTGTGGGTAACCAAGACCTCCTGATGTTCGCTCAGCTCTTGTAGCCTGGCGTTGTCGACGTCGTAGGTCCAGCTGCCATCGGCGCCGATATGCAGACTGCCGCCGAAGGGGTCGTCCACTTGTGTCGCCGTGCCCGCTTGGAAGGCCGCCTGTCCCGCATCGGGATCCTGCACATTGAGCTGGCCCGAGATAGCAATCTGGTTGTGGGCGTCCTGATGGTGATCTTCGACGAGCTCGCCCCAGGTATCGCCTGAGATCTGGGCTTGGTCACTCACCGCCGCCAGTGTGGTGCTGGCGCCTGTGTGAGTCACTCCGCCGTGAGCATCTTTGACATCGTAGGTAAAATGCACCGCACCGTTGTAGTCTTTGTCGGGGGTGAAGGTATAGGTGCCATCTTGGTTGTCTCGAATGGAGCCATGGTCGGCGATAAGGTTTGCGACGGTAAGCTGGCCTTGGTCGTTATTATCAATATCGGTTGCATGCGCCAGCAAATCAGACGCAGTAATGGTTTGAACAGTGTCTTCCTTGCCTGAGTTTAACTGCACCTCACTTGATACTGTCGGGGCATCATTAGTGCCGTGGATGGTAATGACGATATCGTGGGTGGTGCCATCTTTAGAGTGCACCGTCACGGTATCCGTTAAGGTTTCGCCTTTACCTAAGTGCTGGATTTCAGGTTTGCGGTTATCTATGTAGTAATTCCAGTTCCCTTTTGGGTCAATTGCCAATTGTCCACCCAGCGATGAAGAATAAGGTCGCCACTCTGGGTGCATTGCTGCCGAGATAAGAGTTTTGAATTCAAAGCCACTTTCTCCTGCATCAGGGTCTATAGCCTGAAGTGTGCCACGTGCTTCAAGCTTATAGGCGTAGTTCCCTTGCACAGGGGCATGAGGATGAAGATCTTCGGTGACAGAGCCGGTATCGGTTCCTGTAATTATTGCTGCGTCGTTGACAGCTGCCAGTGTGGTGCTGGCGCCTGTGTGAGTCACTCCGCCGTGAGCATCTTTGACATCGTAGGTAAAATGCACCGCACCGTTGTAGTCTTTGTCGGGGGTGAAGGTATAGGTGCCATCTTGGTTGTCTCGAATGGAGCCATGGTCGGCGATAAGGTTTGCGACGGTAAGCTGGCCTTGGTCGTTATTATCAATATCGGTTGCATGCGCCAGCAAATCAGACGCAGTAATGGTTTGAACAGTGTCTTCCTTGCCTGAGTTTAACTGCACCTCACTTGATACTGTCGGGGCATCATTAGTGCCGTGGATGGTAATGACGATATCGTGGGTGGTGCCATCTTTAGAGTGCACCGTCACGGTATCCGTTAAGGTTTCGCCTTTACCTAAGTGCTGGATTTCAGGTTTGCGGTTATCTATGTAGTAATTCCAGTTCCCTTTTGGGTCAATTGCCAATTGTCCACCCAGCGATGAAGAATAAGGTCGCCACTCTGGGTGCATTGCTGCCGAGATAAGAGTTTTGAATTCAAAGCCACTTTCTCCTGCATCAGGGTCTATAGCCTGAAGTGTGCCACGTGCTTCAAGCTTATAGGCGTAGTTCCCTTGCACAGGGGCATGAGGATGAAGATCTTCGGTGACAGAGCCGGTATCGGTTCCTGTAATTATTGCTGCGTCGTTGACAGCTGCTAATGTAGTGCTTGCGCCAGTGTGAGCCGTACCACCGTGGGCATCTTTCACATCGTAAGTAAAATGCACCTCGCCGTTGTAGTCCTTATCTGGCGTGAAGGTGAAACTGCCGTCGGGGTTGCTGGTAATAGTTCCATGATCGGCATGCAGGTTGGCGACTGTAAGTTGCCCGGCGTCGTTGTCATCGACATCAGTGACATTGGCGAGCAGCTGGGTCTGGGTGATGGTGAAGGCGTGGTCTTCCAATCCAGCTGGGAGTATCTGGGTGGCGCTAACCACCGGGGCATCGTTGGTGCCCTCTAGGGTGATCTTGATATCTTTACTCGTGCCATCGGTGCTGTAGACGCGATAGACGACCTGCTCAAACTGCCCCTTACCTAAATGCTGAAGGGCGTCATTTGAGACCACATATTGCCACACCCCGTGCTTCTCGATATCCAGGCTGCCACCGAAGGGATCTGAGATCGCCTGAGCGTCGTGAGTCGCCCGGAAATAGCTCTCTCCCTTGTCTGGATCATGGACGTCCAGGGAACCCGTATAGTGCAGGGTATGGTGCGCATCACCTGCAGGATAATGGTCTTCCTTCAAGTAGCCCTTGTCTTCTCCCGTGATGACGGCGGCATCATCTTGTCCTGAGATCTTGATGATGATCTGCTGCTCAGTGCCATCCAGGCTATGTACCGTCAGATTTTCGTTGAGTGACTCGCCGGATTTGAGCCCTTGAATAGCGGCCTGGGAGTTGTCGGCCGTGTAGGTCCAGTGGCCCAAATCATTGATTGTGAGGGTGCCATATTGGCCCTGTAGGCTGGTGGCGACAAATTGCGCCTCGCCATGATCGGCGTCGGTGACTGTCAGCGCGCCATCCACCCTGAGCTGGCCCAGGTAGAGGTCTCTATCTTCGGTCACGCTGGCTGTCGCCGCGCCGCCAATCACTGCTTTGTCGTCGGTGCCATTGATGGTGACGGTCACCTTTTGCGCTGTGCCATCGATGCTGTGAACAAACAGAGTCTCGGTGAGTGATTCACCGGATTTAAGCCCTTGAATAGCGGCCTGGGAGTTGTCGGCCGTGTAGGTCCAGTGGCCCAAATCATTGATTGTGAGGGTGCCATATTGGCCCTGTAGGCTGGTGGCGACAAATTGCGCCTCGCCATGATCGGCGTCGGTGACTGTCAGCGCGCCATCGACCCTGAGTTGTCCCTGATAGAGGTCTTTGTCCTCATTAACAATTCCTGTTGCAGTACCGCCAATTACCGCCCTGTCGTCTGTGCCGTTTATGGTCACAGTGATCTTCTGCTCTGTGCCATCGACTGAGTGCACCAGCAAGGTGTCAGTGAGTGACTCGCCCGATTTCAGCCCCTGAATAGCGGTTTGAGCGTTGTCGGTGGTGTAGGTCCAGTGGCCATTTGAATCAATCGACAAGGTACCAAATTGACCTTGTAGTGAGGTTGCTTGGAACTGCGTTTGACCACTGTCCGCATCGGTGGCGGTGAGCGCACCATCGACCCTCAGTTGTCCCTGATAGAGGTCTTTGTCTTCGGTAACCGTCCCCGTGGCTGCGCCAGTAATCACTGCTTTGTCGTCGGTGCCATTGATGGTGACGGTCACCTTTTGCGCTGTGCCATCGATGCTGTGAACAAACAGAGTCTCGGTGAGTGATTCACCGGATTTGAGCCCTTGAATAGCGGCCTGAGAGTTGTCGGCCGTGTAGGTCCAGTGGCCATTTGAGTCAATCGACAGTGTGCCAAATTGACCTTGTAAACTAGTTGTCAGGAACTGCGCTTGACCACTATCGGCATCGGTTACCGTGAGTGCTCCGTCAACACGCAATTGGCCTTGGTAGAGATCTTTGTCTTCGGTAACCGCCCCCGTGGCTGCGCCAGCAATCACTGCTTTGTCGTCGGTGCCATTGATGGTGACGGTGACCTTCTGCTCTGTGCCATCGACTGAGTGCACCAGTAAGGTGTCAGTGAGTGATTCGCCGGACTTGAGCCCTTGAATAGCGGTTTGAGCGTTATCGGCCGTATAGGTCCAGTGGCCATTTGAATCAATCGACAAGGTACCAAATTGACCTTGTAAACTAGTTGCCTGGAACTGCGCTTGACCGCTATCGGCATCGGTTACCGTCAGCGCGCCATCGACTCTCAGCAGGCCCAGGTAGAGGTCTCTGTCTTCGGTCACGCTGGCTGTCGCCGTGCCGCCAATGACCGCTTTATCGTCGGTACCATGGATGGTGACGGTGACTTTCTGTTCTGTGCCATCGACTGAGTGCACCAGCAAGGTGTCAGTGAGTGACTCGCCCGATTTCAGCCCCTGAATGGCAGCCTGGGAGTTGTCGGCCGTGTAGGTCCAATGGCCATTTGAATCAATCGACAAGGTACCAAATTGACCTTGTAAACTAGTTGCTTGGAACTGAGCTTGACCACTGTCCGCATCGGTGACCGTCAGCGCACCATCGACGTGGAGCAGACCCTGGTAAAGGTCTTTGTCCTCGGTCACTGTGCCCGTTGCACTGCCGCCAATCATCGCCTTGTCGTCTGTGCCGTTTATGGTGACGGTGACTTTCTGCGCTGTGCCATCGATGCTGTGAACAAACAGAGTCTCTGTGAGCGACTCACCGGACTTTAGCCCCTGAATAGCGGCCTGAGAGTTGTCGGCCGTGTAGGTCCAGTGGCCGAGATCGTTGATGGTCAAAGTGCCGTATTGGCCTTGCAGGCTAGTGGCGACAAATTGCGCCTCGCCATGATCGGCATCTGTGACCGTCAGCGCGCCGTCCACCCTGAGCTGTCCCTGGTAGAGGTCTCTGTCCTCATTCACAATCCCCGTTGCAGTACCGCCAATTACCGCCCTGTCGTCTGTGCCATTGATGGTGACAATTACCTTCTGTTCTGTGCCATCGACGCTGTGAACCAGCAATGTATCCGTTAATGACTCACCCGTTTTTAAGCCTTGAATGGCGGTCTGTGAGTTATCGGCGGTGTAGGTCCAGTAGCCATTTGAGTCAATCGACAAGGTACCAAATTGACCTTGTAAACTAGTTGCCTGGAACTGAGCTTGACCACTGTCCGCATCGGTGACGGTGAGCGCGCCATCGATGCGGAGTTGTCCCTGATACAGGTCTTTGTCTTCGGTCACTGTGCCCGTGGCCGTGCCGCCAATTACCGCCTTGTCGTCTGTGCCATTGATGGTGACGGTGACCTTCTGCGCTGCGCCATCGATGCTGTGAACAAACAGAGTCTCTGTGAGTGACTGACCGGACTTGAGCCCCTGTATCGCATTTTGTGAGTTATCTGCTGTGTAGCTCCAGTGGCCGAGATCGTTGATGGTCAAAGTGCCGTATTGGCCCTGTAGGCTGGTGGCAACAAACTGGTTTTGGCCGCTGTCGGCATCGGTCACCGTGAGCGCGCCATCCACCCTGAGTTGTCCCTGGTAGAGGTTTCTGTCTTCATTAACAATCCCCGTTGCAGTACCGCCAATTACCGCCTTGTCGTCTGTGCCATTGATGGTGACGGTCACCTTTTGCGCTGTGCCGTCAACGCTGCGAACAAACAGGGTCTCGGTGAGGGACTCGCCAGACTTGAGCCCCTGAATGGCGGCCTGGGAGTTGTCGGCCGTGTAGATCCAGTGGCCATTTGAATCAATCGACAAGGTACCAAATTGACCTTGTAAACTAGTTGCCTGGAACTGCGCTTGACCGCTATCGGCATCGGTTACCGTGAGCGCGCCGTCCACTCTCAGTTGTCCCTGGTAGAGGTCTTTGTCTTCGGTCACAGTCCCAGTGGCCGTGCCGCCAATTACCGCTTTGTCGTCTGTGCCGTTAATGGTGACAATTACCTTCTGCTCCGCGCCATCGACGCTGTGAACAAACAAGGTTTCTGTGAGGGACTCGCCGGATTTGAGCCCCTGAATGGCGGCCTGGGCGTTATCGGCGGTGTAGGTCCAGTGGCCAAGGTCGTTGATGGTAAGGGTGCCATATTGGCCCTGTAGGCTGGTGGCGACAAATTGCGCCTCGCCATGATCGGCGTCGGTGACTGTCAGCGCGCCATCCACCCTGAGCTGGCCCAGGTAGAGGTCTCTGTCTTCGGTCACGCTGGCTGTCGCCGCGCCGCCAATCACCGCCTTGTCGTCGGTGCCATTGATGGTGACGGTCACCTTCTGCTCTGTGCCATCGATGCTGTGAACAAATAGAGTCTCGGTGAGTGACTCACCGGATTTGAGCCCCTGAATGGCTGTTTGAGAGTTATCCGCGCTGTAGGTCCAGTGGCCGAGATCGTTGATGGTGAGGGTGCCGTATTGCCCTTGGAGTGTGGTGGCAATGAAGTGATTGTCGCCGCCATCGGGATCGATCACCGTCAGTTGCCCAGATGTCTGTAGCTGTCCGGCGACCAGGTCTCTGTCTTCTGTTACTAAGCCGCTGGCCATGCCATGGATGATGGCTCGCTGATCTGCGCCGTGAACTTCTATGGTCACTATCTGGCTGACGGGTTGTCCCGAGCTGTCGGTTGCCGTGACTCTGAAGGTTTCCGTGGCCACCTGGCCCGCATGTAGGGAGAGGGTGTTGGGCGAGCTATTATCGAGCCGATACTGCCAGACACCTGTATCTGGGTCGATCACCAGCTCGCCATAGACGCCTGATGAGTGGGGCACGGCCCAATGGACGCCGTCTCCCGAGTCGGGATCTGTGGCGATCAATTGCCCCGATACCCGATCAACCGAGCCCAGCTCGTTGAGGCTGGCGTGATGGACGCCGGAGATCACCGGCAGATCGTTACTGCCCTCGACGGCGACGCAAATGACGCTGCTGACTCTGTTACCCAAATTGTCTGTGGCCGTAATGGTAAAGGTTTCGTTGTGGTGCTCGCCTTCGAACAGGGCATTGGTCTTGGCATCGAAGTTGTTGAGATGATAGTGCCACTCACCCGTGCTGGGATTGAGCACAAGATCGCCATATTGTCCCTTACTGGTCTCCACAGTCCAGGTGACGGCGTCCTTAGTGTCGCCGCTGGCCGCGAGTTTGCCCGATACCGTATCGATAACACTATTTTCTTTAATCGTTTGCAAATCTTGTTGACTATCAATATGTAACGGGTTTTCATGCGTGCCAGTGCCAGTGCCAGTGCCAGTGCCAGTGCCAGTGCCAGTGCCAGTGCCAGTGCCAGTGCCAGTGCCAGTGCCAGTGCCAGTGCCAGTGCCAGTGCCAGTGCCAGTGCCAGTGCCAGTGCCAGTGCCAGTGCCAGTGCCAGTGCCAGTGCCAGTGCCAGTGCCAGTGCCAGTGCCAGTGCCAGTGCCAGTGCCAGTGCCAGTGCCAGTGCCAGTGCCAGTGCCAGTGCCAGTGCCAGTGCCAGTGCCAGTGAGCGAGACCTGAGGCTCGGTAGTGGGGCGGTCAGTTGTTGGGGGCTGAGTGCCTGTTTGCTGTGTGCTTGGCTGCTGTGTCGAGCCTGTGCTCGGCTGTGGTGGCTTATGAGCTTGTGTCTCGCTACTCGTCAGGGTCACCTGAAAGGCGGGCGGCTTGCCGTCTGAGTTGAGGGCGTGGGCAAGAGGCGTCAGGTTTGGGGTCTGGGCTGTGCCTTTTTCGAAGCCGCTAAACTCCTCTATTCCCGTGGTCTGCACTGCGCGGTGGGCCAACTTGTTTTGCACCTGCGCCGCATTTGCTTGTGCTTCTGGCGTTTGAGTTTCTTGTGCCTGGGCTTCTTGTGGCTGAACCTCTTGAGACTGGCTTTGCTGTGACTGAGCCGCTGACGCCATCCTACCGTCTAATTCTGTTGAGCTTGGTGTCAGCTCTGCCTGAGCCATTGGGCCCTGATCTGCACTATTTGCCAGATCTGCGTCTAGTTGCTCTGGCTCTGCGCTTGCGCTGGCGGCCGTGTGCCAAGACTTATCCGCCACCAGATCTTGATTGAAGCGGCTCGTCGTCTTGCCATCGCGATACTCTTCGGCCTTGAGCTGCTCGACCGCCTTATCCTGCGCCCTGGCGAGACGTTTCGCCTCGCGCTCACGTCGCTGAGCCTCTGTTAACGGCTCCGGCTCGCTCGCCGGCTGCGAATTGGTTTGCGGCTTAGCCTGATTAGTAGCCTGACTAGATTCGTCCTGAGGCGACGTGTTGGGGCGCTTATCTTGGCTCATGGCGTTCTCCTAACGTTCACCAAAGGCTTCGGTCACATTGGTAAATACCGGCTTCCACAGGTACTGGAAGACTGTCTTGTCGCCTGTCACTATGTCGGCTTCTCCCGTCATGCCGGGGATCAACGCCAGCTTGTCGGGTTGGTCGCCGAAGTAGGGTTTGTCTATGGCGATCTGTACCTTGTAGAAAACGCCACCTTTCTCGTCGGCGTCCGTGCTGGGGGAGATCTTCTTCACCAGCCCATCGATGGCGCCGTAGCGGCTGTAGTCGAAGGCATCTATCTTGATGCGGGCCTTCTGTCCGACGGTGACGAAGCCTATGTCTCTTGGGGACAGCTTGGCCTCTAGCAGCGCAGTGGGTGTGGTGGGGACGATCACCGCCACGGTACCGCCTGGCTGGATCACGCTACCCGCCGAGTTGTTGGGGATAGATTG
This sequence comes from Shewanella halotolerans, assembly GCF_019457535.1. NCBI lineage: Bacteria > Pseudomonadati > Pseudomonadota > Gammaproteobacteria > Alteromonadales > Shewanellaceae > Shewanella > Shewanella halotolerans. The sequence goes on from NZ_CP080417.1 coordinate 585,501, forward strand.
AATGATGCCATCTACCGGCGAAGTGACCCGGTTCTGCTGCACAAGGGAATCTGAGGATTTGAGACGGGCTAGAATGCCCAGCAGTTCGGCCTGGGCGTCGGTGCGTTTCTCGCCCACCTCGTTGAAGAGGCTCGCCTCTTTCTGTGCCAGCTGTTTCTCTTGATTATCTATGTTGCGTTGCAGCACGCTGCGACGCCCCTCAAGCACCTTGAGTTCACGGATATAGGCATCGAGTTTCTGTTGTGATTCCAGCATCCTGAGCTTAGAAACCGCCTGCTGCTCCTTAACCGAGTTCATCATCTTGAGGGTCTGTTCCACCGAGCGTATCTGATCTTTGAGCGGGGTGATCTCCTGTTCGATGCTGGCCAGCTCAGCCTCAGACTTGGCCACGTCAGATTCGGACAGGGCGATGATCGCCTGTTTTTCCTGATTCATGCGGGCCAGGGCGTTGATGTGTTGAGCCACTAGGGCGGGGAAGCCGAGTTGATAGGCGCTGAAGTCGGGCTCGCGCTCCTCGAGGAAGGCGGTGTATCTCTCTATCTTCAGCTCCAGGTTGGCCTGCTTGCTTTGTAGCTCCTCCTTCAGGGCCTGGCTGTCGGTGGCGACAAAGTTAGCGATCAGGTCGCCCTTCTGGACCAGGTCTCCCTCGGCGACGGCGATCGACGCCAGGGTGCCTCCAGTCTGGCTCTGGATCACTTGCCTGTGGCCCAGCGGCACCACCTGGCCCTTGGCCTTGGCGATCTCCTCTATGTTGGTGAAGATTGACCAGATCAGCAGAATGAATACGGCCGTGGCGATAAAGAAGGTGATGCGGCGAATGGCGCGCTTCTCGGCAGGCGCCTCGACGGCCTCGGTAAATTCGTGTTCAGGCCAGGAATGCTGAGTGAGTTGGCTGTCATTCATTTTGTGAGGCCTCCATGCTGGGGGTTGTGTCCTGGTGAGTTGCATTTTGTGTCGTCACACTGTCTTGGTTAGGCAGCGGGCCGGCGTAGACCACTGTGCCCTTGTCGAGGATCACCACCTTGTCGGCCAGCTGGATCAGTGCCTGGTCGTGTGTGGTGAACAGGATGGTAGTCTTGCCCTTGAGGCGTTTGAGGGTCTGGATAAAGGCCTGTCGGGCAAAGGGATTGCGATTGGCTATCGGCTCATCCATCACCAGCAGGGGAGAGCCTTTCAACAGGGCCCTTGCCAGGCTGATATAGCTGCTTTCTACCGCCGAGAACATGCTGGTGCCGCGGGAGAAGAGGTTGGCATCTATGTTCTGTTTCAGCGCCTGCAGCAGCGAGGCGCCACCGGCATCCGTGAGGGCCTGCTTGAGCTCTTCGTCACTGGCCTCTGGCTTGGCAAGGCGCAGGTTGTCCGCGAGGGTGCCGGGTAAGATCTCGCTGTTGGTGGGGCTGTAGGCGGCCCACTGACGGAAGATCTCAGGGTCGAACTGTTTCAGGTTTTTGCCGTTGACGGTGACGAAGCCGGCCTGGGGCTCGATAACCCCGATGGCGGTGAGTAGCAGCGAGGTCTTGCCGCTGCCGTTGGGGCCTATGATGGCCACCGTCTCGCCGGCTTCGATGTCGAGCGTGACCCCGGAGAGGGCGGGCTCGCTGTCTGCGCTGTATCTCAGGGTCACATGCTTAAAGGAGAGCGCCGGTGTCTGGTTGAGATTTGGCGAGTCGAGTCTGAGCTCATTGAACTCTGTGGTGACGCCCATGAAACGGTCGAACTGATCGACGGCGCCCTTAAGCAGGGTAAACTTCTGCCGCGAGGCGAAGGCCAGCTGCGCCGGGCCTGTGATCCGCCAGATCAACATGACGCAGGCGATCAGCGCCCCAGGGGTGATGCTCTGGTTGAGGACCAGGAAGATGCCGGTAAACACTGTGGCTAGGGCGGTAAACAGCCCCATGGCATGGGCCACCGCCGCGTTGAGCCCCGCGCGTTTGCTGTAGAGAAAGTTCTGCCGGCAATGTTCCCGGGCGCGGCGCATAAATTGCTCGTACCAGGCGCCACTCTCGCCGGCGCTCTTGAGCGGTAGCAGATGAGTCGAGAGCTCGTTGAGGCTGTTCTGATATTCGCCGCTGATGGTGGGCGCCGCGGCCTGGGTATACTTGTCCAGCGCCTTCATCACCAGGTAGAAGAGCAGCAACATGGCCAGCGGCACCAGCACCAGAAAGCCACTCAATAGAGTGATGGCGACGAGGGCGATGAGGGTAAAGGGCAGATCGATAAGGCCGCCTCCGCCTGGGCCGGCCACCAGGCTGCGCACCTTCTCGGCGTTGCGCATCCTGGCGATATGGCTGGAGAGGCCGACGCGTGAGAGCAGGCTAAGGGGCATGCTCAGCAGGCGGTTGAAGGTGATGCCGGAAAGATCCCTGGCGAAGCGGTTGCTGACATTGGCCAAAGCCTGTGCCCTAAGCAGTCGACTGGCGACAAAAATCCCCAAGGCAAGGGCCGCACCTAGAGCTATGCTGGGCAGGATCTGCGGCGCCTGTCCGCCGATGACCCTGTCGTACACCGCCATGGTAAAGAGGGGAATGGCGAGGCCACTCAGGCTGGATAACAGACTCAGCCAGAAGATGGGGCGGTACCAGGGCCTGAGCTTGGCGAGATGGGAGGCGAACACGCTGCTGCTTCGGCTCTGGGCCGGCAGGCTCTCTACCAGAAACACGTGGCCGGCGCCCGGCAGCTTGTCGAGTGTGAGCCATTGATTATCTTGGTTTAAGTATTGAAAACTGTGGTTGCTGCGCCTTGCCACCATAGGCTCGCCATCCTGTGGTAGCAAGATGAAAGGGTAGACGCTGTGGACCAGGAGGTTAGCATCCAGTGCCTGCACCTTGATGCCCACATGATGCTTCTTCAGCAGAATATAGGCTTCGAGGTGGGTGAGCCTGTCGTGGAGATCGCTCTTGTCTATGTTGCTGGCCTGTACGCTAAGACCCAGCTGATGGAACAGGGCGATCAGCAGCGACTTGGGCAGATGTATCGGATCCAGGTGCTGATTCATTAGCGTGCTCCTCCTTGATCTTGGCTGGCCAGCTCGCCATGCTCGCCGAGTGCGATCTGCATGTCGCTCAGCGCCGCGACCTCATCGAAATAGGAGGCGATGACAACCGTCATCTGCCCGCGCCGCTCGGCTAACATCTGCAGCAGGCGCGCCTGGGAGTCGGCATCCAGTGAAACCATGGGCTCATCCAGCAGCAGGATAGAGGGGGACTGTGCCAGGGCCCGCACCAGGGCGATCAGCTTGATAGCCCCCTTGTTAAGCACCTGATTCTCATTGCTGCCTACCTGGGTCTGATAACCGGCTGGCAGCTGCGCCAGGGTGGCCGATAGGCCGAGTTGGTCGGCGATCAGCATGGCGCTGGCCTCACGCTCGCGGCGAAACAGCGTCATGTTGTCTAAGATGGAGCCGCTGAAGAGGCTGGCCCAGGGGGGAACATAGCAGATGGATTGACGGTACTCGAAGCCGTCATGATCCTGCTGCGGCACACCCGCGATGGCGATCTGCCCACTATCTAGCTGGTGATAGGCGCCTATGGTGCTCAGCAGCAGACTGGCATGGGTCATGGGGTTGGAGGTAACGGTGGCGATGCTGCCCGCAGGTATGGTGAGGCTGATGTTGTCGAGCCGGGCGCTGGTCTTCTCGGCGCTGACACCCTCGAAGCGGATAGGGCCTAGGGGCAGTTTCTGTTGATATCGGGTCTGGCCGTTAAAGGTCTCCTGTGGCGTCGCGACCAAAGCATTGACCTGATCCATCGCCTCCTTGGCGCTGACATATTTGGCCCTCAGGCTGCCGATGGCGCTTAAGGGGGCGACGGCGCGCCCGGCCAGGATGGAGCAGGCCGCCAAGCCGCCGGTGGTGAGGTTACCGTTGAGCACCTCGAAACAACCTATCATCACCAGGCACAGGGTGGTGGCCTGGGCGGTGCCCTGTATCAGCTCCTGGAGTTTCGCCGACAGCCAGTCGACCTCCTCCTGCTGGGCGAGGCGTTGATGATTGATCTTCTTATAGGCGTAGGTCATGCGGGACTCGAGCGCCATCGCCTTGGTAGTGGTGAGGCCCGAGAGCACCAGCATCAAGAGTCGGGTACGTTCATCCTGGCTCAGGCTTAGCTCCTTGGTGGCGAGAGAGAGCTTCTGCCCCAGTTGCCACACCCTCACGCCGGCAATTAGCCAGACGATCAGGGGGATAAACACCAGAGGCCCGCCTATGTAGGCCACCAGGGCGAGGAAGATGATCACGAAGGGGAAATCCATCAGCGCCACGGCCGCCTGGCCAGAGTAGATGTCGCGCATCGCCGCTATGCTGTGGATGCCGTGGGAGATCTTGCCAGCGCCGAGGTTCTCTATGTGATGATAATCGGCATTGAGCAGACGTTTCACCACCCGGGTGATGGTATGCAACTCATAGTTGGCCGCCGAGGCACCCAGCAGCCAGCTGCGGGCGTATCTGAGGATCAGCTCCAGCAGGATGGCGATGGCAACCCCAATCACGAGTACCGTTGCCGTTCCGTGTGCCTCGTTGGGCAAGATACGATCGTAGATCTGTAACATGGTGAAAGGCAGGGCGAGTGAAAGCAGATTGATAAACACAGAGGTGAGGAGCAGTTCGTTGAACGACTGATTCTGTGCGAGCAAACGAAAGGTTTTAACCATCTATGCCGTCCCTTGGAATAATTGGTGATTAAACAAGAGTGTAGTTCAATGTTGCTAGGACTAAAGCTAGCATCTAAGACAAGGGTTAGATATAAGACAAATTTCTATACTTTTGATTTAGCTGCAAAGCTTGCTTCATCATCATTTTGAGCAGTGGGCAGGCGTTATGCAGGGTGAGTTTGATGGACAAAAAAAGAGGCCTGGTAGACCAGACCTCTTTGCAGCAGGGAGATGACGAAAGGGGATTTCAAATTACTTGGCGTGTTTAGCGCCTTTCTTGTTCTTCATTGGGTCGCCTTCGTAACCTAAGGCTTGCCAATCTAAACGTGTGCCCTTGTTGTGGCAGTCGTTACACTTGAGCGCCTGGTCTTTTGGCGAAACCATGTGGTTGATGCGCCACCACATCTCTGTTTCGGCAAAGCCATGCTCACCACTGTATTTGATGCCTTGCTGGGCCAGTGCCTGGTTAGCCTCCATGCCAAGCTTGGCGGCCTTATCCCAGTCGAACTCTTTCCAGTAACCACCCTTGCCATAGACCTTGGCGGTGACGAAGATGTTCTGTTTCTTGTCGTAGATCTGCTTGCCGCGATGCACCTTGAATGGGTAGATCTTGGCGGTCTTGTCTGTGATATCACCCAGTGGCGAAGTCAGCTTAGTGACCTTGGATGGATCCATCTTGTCACCCACCATGTAGGCATCGGCCTTGCCGTTGTACCAGGCGTACTCAGGCTTGACCATCTTGCCCCAGACGAAGCTGCCTTTCTTCTTCATGAAGGTGTGCTTGCCATATTCGTCCACGGTTTCCTCTTGATCGCTACCCGCGGTCGACCAGTCCCAGCTCATCTTGGTCGGCTCATTGCGGGCGAAGAATGGAATGTGACAGGTCTGACAGGCGACACTGGCCGTATGGGTGTTGAGGCGCTTGTTGGCGTGTGGCGCGCTATCGTGGCAGTTTTCACAGCCGATATCGTTCTCACCGCCTGGCGATACGCCCATGGCATTACCTGTGATCTGGTGTTGCTGCGTGGTGTGACAGGTCTGGCACTGGAAGTCATTGCCATCGCTGTCCATGTGCACGTCGGTGGCCTTGTCTGGATAGGCCATGGAGGAGTCGAGATCCCCATGCTTCACCGCGTCGCCGCCGCCACCGTAGAAGTGGCAAGAGCCACAGTTGTCACGTACTGGCATGCCGACATTTTGTGCTACACGTTCCAGATTGACCTTAGCCAGGGCCTCGCCGGCACCGGCAGGGTCTTTAACATAGGTACCTGTGGTGTCGTGGCACACCAGGCAGTCGACCTTGGTCATGTCGCTAAAGTCGAAGTTGTTGTCTTTCCAGCCGTAGCCGGCGTGACAGCTGGTACATCTAGGCTCGTTACCGGCGATAGAAGTACAGAAGTTGTTGATGGCGTTCTTCTTACCCCGTTTAACTGTGCGTCCGGGCAGCTTCTGCTCCAGTTCCCAGGTCCAGTGAGACGACTTCATAAAGTCTTTGGCGTGATCTTCATGGCATTCGATGCACTGCTCGGTCACTTGAGAGCCCTGGGTAAAGGGTCCCTGAATGGCTTCTTTGTGCGGGTTTTCGGCGATGGCATTGAGGCTGGCCAAGCCGAAGATCCCTGCAGCAAACATCGCCGTGAGAGAATGTGTGTGTTTCATTGTCTGTTCCCTACCCCCGGCCTAGGCCGGGGGAGATAGCTTAGTTAGAAGTTGACGACGAGTGAGGCATTGATGTCATAGGCGGTATCGACTACTGGCAACATAGAGAAGGCTGAGCCAGCGATCACATCATCCACTTTTTGTGGGGCGCCCACCGGAGTGCCACTGCCGGTATATTCGTAGTCGTAGTAGAGACCAGCCAGTTTGATGAACATTCTTGGGTTGATATCAAACATATAGTAGGCCTCGGCCACATGACCACGGGTAGCCAGCTTGCTGCCGATAGGATCGTCTTGTGCCTGAGTAAATGGGGTCCAGTACTTGGAGCCATAGTTATACTCGAGGCCGAATTTGCCGTATGGCGCGGGGATTTGAATGCCCACATAGATGCCATAGCCATCTTTAGTGTCATTGTCGTCGGCGGCGCTTGGCATCATGATGATCTCGCTACCGTCGGCATTAAGCTGGGCTTCAAATACTGCGTCGCTGAGCATGCCACCAAACATACCGGCATTACCGTTGCCTTCGGCGCGGGTCCAACCGAAAGAGGCGAAGGCTTTGAAGTCTTCATCGCTCTCGTAGGCGTAGCCGATGCCACCTAGGTACATGTCGCCGATCACGCCGCTAGGCTGTACTCGGGTCTGGAAGTTGAAGTTGCTGAACTTCTGCATGTCCTGATACATGGTGGGGGCAAAGATTCCCGCTAGCTGAGTTGGGAAGGCCATGGTGCCCTTGAAGCCATCGTTGATATCTTTGGCGCCAAACAGGGTGAATTGTAGGAAGTGGTTGCCGTCGTTGATGGCATCTATGTTAAAGCCGCCCAGGTGGGTGTCTTTGGTGACGATATCGCCAAACATCTCACCATTGCCCCACTGTGACTCGAAGCCCTGGCCATAACAGAAACGCACTACCTGACCTTCGATGCCGGTGATCTCACCCAGCTTGTAACCCAGAGTTAGACCATCGAAGTTGAAGTTAACCAGGTGGCCAGATGGTGTACCGCCGCGTTTCTCGTTTTCACGATATTGGGTTGGTGGGCCATAGGTAGATGGACGACGACCGATAGAGAGGTAGGTGTTGCTGCCACCTATGTTCTTCCAGTCGAAGTAGGCGCGTTCGACCCTGAGCCAGTCGCCGCTGGTGTTACCACTGTTGGTGCCGTCCATGGTGAAGGAGCGCCATGAGTCGAACACCTGCACGCCGGTAGAGTCACCCCAGTTTTTATACATGCTGAGACGGCCGGCGAAGCTGACGTTATCCCACACCTTGGCCTTAAGGTTGAGTCTGAGACGCGTGGTGTAGAAGATGTCGTTGTTGATATCTTGGGTGGTCTTGGGAGCCAGCACGTAAGGCATCACGCCTTGTAGCATGCCGCTCTGGAAGGCGGCGGCAAGATCTGGGTTGGCCGCCATCATCTGTCCCAGCGGGGAGTTGGGATCGTTAGGCATACCAAAGGCACCAGACATGGCTTTAGCACCAAAATCGTTGAAGTCCACCTTGATTGCAGGGTTCCAGGTGACATTTTGGTAATGCAATGAATGGGCCTTGGTACGGAAATCGCCAGTGATCTCTAATCGGTCGAGAGCGGTGTGGCGCTCGTTCTTATCGACGCGGCTGTTGATAATGTCAATCTCTTCGGTGAGATCGGCAAGTTGTTGTTTAAGTTCGGCTATTTTTTGCGCATCGCTATCGGCGGCATAGACTGAGCCTGACATAGCCAGAGCGTTAGCGATCAATATAGACAGTAGAGTACGCATGTGAATCTCTCCTTAGGCGCTCATCGGGAGCGGTGAATGAGCGCTTCGATTACAAAAGCTGTGGTTAACCGCAAGTCTGTGGCTGATCTGAGTCGGCCGCGTGGTCGTATAAGAATTGCTGGATATCCAGGCGTTCTTTGTCGGAGAGCTTTTTAAATACGTCTGGTTGGGCGCTGTGCATGTCGCGCTTGAAGAAGCGATCCCACTGGCTCATGGTCTTGCTCATGGGGGTGAGTTCACCGGCGGCATCGCCCTTGCTGTGGCAGGCTTTGCACTCTTTTTTATAAAGGTGTTTCCCTTTCTTAGGGTTACCACCGTCGACGGCGTAGACTTGTCCGCCTACGGTGAGGGCGAGGAGTAAGCATGTAGCTATTTTGGCAACGTTTTTCATCATCATTTTCCTTAATCGCTACTCTGAGCGATTTATTAACCTGAAACAAAATGCTTGTTTCTTGTTGGAAAATTTACCAAAAGGGGGTAGTTGTAAATTTGATGTTGATCACTTCTATGAAAAAAATCTAATTGATAAAAATTTCATGAATAAAAATCTAATGAATATTGTGTAATGCAATGAAATTTAATGTTTTTTGTTTTTGGGCTTTTGCTTTCTTGTGATCTTGCTCTCGAATAAAAAGTACCCGGTTAGATCACACTTTGTTATTTCAGCTCTCTCTAAATAGGTATTTTCGCTTGTTTTTGTATTGCAAATGGGCCTGTTTTGACGGGCTGGGCGGTTAACCGAATCGGCAGGTTTCATTCTGGGTGAGAAGGAGTGGCAAAATAATTTAAAAAAAAGTGTTTGATCGACCTGTTTCGAGAGCACTTTTTAGCCGTCTTAGTCTATCTTTAAAGACGACTCGGGTAGATTCCCGAGCGAAAACAAAAATAATGAACGGGGTGAATGAGATGAAATACCTTAGCTTGGTCATCGCAGTGTTATTGTCTGCTAGTGCCTCACTGGCATCTGCCGCCTCTCTCTACAACGAGGCCCGTAGTGATGCCATGGGCGGAACTGGGGTCGCGGCTTCTAACCGCGAAGGTGCCGCCTTTATCAACCCCGCCCTGTTAGCCATTCATGCCCCCAAATATTCCGGCGGCGCCGTGATGTTGCCCGTGCTGGGCGCCGAGGCCGCCAATATCGATAATCTGACCGACAAGTTCGACGCCTTGCAGGCTTCCTATGACGGTCTGGAGGCGGCCATCAATGCCAGCGACGTCACTGGGATCACCAATTACCGCGACATGTTGGTCGCCGATCTCAAGTCTCTCGATGGTGAGAATGCCTATGGCAGCGTGGGGCTGGGTTTTTCAGTGGTCCTGCCCACCAAGCGCATGCCTATGTCGATCTTTTACAAGACCTATATCGATGCGGTGAGCGTGGCGGTGATCGAGGACAGCGACATAGACGCCCTGACTAATCTCGACCCTAACAATCCGCCTGCAGTTACCGATCTGGATTCGCAGGGGGCCGTGGTTGCCGGTGCCATCTCAGATCTTGGGGTGGCCCTCAGCTTCCCGTTGTCGATCGTCAATATGCCGGTCGCCGTCGGTATCTCGCCTAAGCTGCAGCGTATCGACACCTATAACTATGTGGTCAGTGCCAACAACTTCGACGCCGATGATTTCGACGACAACAAGTACCGCAACGACGATACCGTGGCAAACCTGGATATCGGCGTGGCGATTCAGCCACTCGATCGTATGACCATAGGCCTGTCGGGACGTAACCTGGTGAGCCAGAAACTGGACACCGTCGAGGCGATGGGACGCAAGTTTACCTACCGTGTCGAGGCCCTCTATACCTTAGGTGTGGCCTATGATTGGGATAACTTCAGCCTGACCACGGATGTGGATCTCAATGGTCATAAGCGTTTCGATGAGATAGGCGAGACCCAGTATTGGCGTCTGGGCGGCGAGATGAGGGCGACCGATTGGCTGGCCCTGCGTGTCGGCTATCGCCACGACATGAAAGATACCAGTAGCAACCTCTATACCCTGGGCACAGGCTTTACCATAGGCCGCTCCTTTAATCTGGATCTCACCGGCCTGGTGGGCACAGATGACGCCGTGGGCGGGGTGATTCAGACTTCCTATCATTTCTAGGGATAGGTTTTTTAGAAACAAGAAGGCCGGCTATGATGCCGGCCTTCTCTTTATCCTAGAGGAGTTACAGCAGGGTGCTTAAGGACTTAGCGGCCAGCAGGATGGCGCTCAGGCTACAGAGTATCAGCGTCATGATACGGGTCTTGTTCTTGTCTATGCGCCCCACCAGGCGATTGGCCATCAGGTAACCCAGCAGCACAGAGGGGAGCAGCAGCGCCGAGCAGTAAAAGTGATGTAGGGTCAGCAGACCCGTGAGCCCCAGAATCACTATGGCGATAGTGGAGCTGAAGATGAAGAAGGCCGACAGGGCCGCGCGAAACTGCTTGGCATCCTTACCCGAGAGCAGTATGGCCAGCGGCGGTCCGCCGATAGCGGCGATGTTGCCGAAGATCCCCGAGATCACCCCTGCGATAAACAGGTTGCGGCGGTTAACCACCAGGTTGAGCCGCATCAGGCTTAGCAGTACGGCGATGGCCACGATAATGGCGATAGTCATGCCGAGCACGTCCTGGGGAGCGACCATGAGCAGGCCGGCGCCGATCAGTCCGCCGGGGATGCGTCCCAGCAAGGCATATTGCAGGCCGTTGAATTCTAGGGCGCCACGCTCGCGGATCAGAGTCAGCAGGGCGATAGAGAATCCCATCAGGATCACGGGCGCTGGCACAAGTGACGGCTCGATAAGATAGAGTAGGGGCGCGGCGACGACCGCCATGCCGAAACCGATTAGGCTCTGGGTGAGGGCGCCGACGAAGACGATAAGCGAGGCTAGCGCCAGAATATGGGGATCGAGCGGAAGTGCAGGCACTGCAATGTTCCAGGCTAAGGTTGAAAACTAAAAGAGGGACCGCCTAGCGATCCCTCTATCGATTCGTGTGTGAGTGGATTACTCCATCTCTTCCCACTCTATGCCCATCTCGGTCATCAAACGTTTGACTTCGGCCGGGATGCTATCTGGCTTGTCTTTAGACAGGTCATCGTCTTGGGGTAGTGGCTGACCGGTGTAGGCGTGCAGGAAGGCCTCGCACAGCAGCTCGCTGTTAGTGGCGTGACGCAAGTTGTTGACCTGGCGCCGGGTGCGCTCGTCGGTTAACACCTTAAGCACCTTAAGAGGAATAGAGACAGTGATCTTCTTTACCTGCTCATTCTTCTTACCATGTTCAGCATAGGGGCTGATATAATCGCCATTCCACTCAGTCATTGACTCACCTGTAAATTCTAAAATTCGGTGCAGATTTTAAACCCTTACAAATTACAGTCAAATTATTGCCTCGAATTTTTGGCAAATGCAAATAGATTTCTAAATGTTTGGACGTCTAAACGTCCAAAAGTTGTTGACGCTCACTACCGGCTTAGGTACATTTAGACGTCCAGACATCTCTTTTGTCCGAGGTGCCTGCCCAGATCCATATTGAGGAGTTGAAGATGACAGCGCGTAAACTAGCCACCGCCGCCGTACGACGAGGCATAGAGTCAGACACTCAGCACGGTGCCGTGGTGCCGCCTATCTATCTGTCGACAAATTACTCGTTTGAAGGGCATCAACAGCCGCGGGCGTTCGATTACAGCCGTTCCGGCAACCCGACCCGCTCCATTCTCGGCGATGCGATTGCCGAACTGGAACAAGGGGCGACCGGCGTGGTGACCTGTACCGGCATGGCCGCCATCACCCTGGTGACCAGCCTGCTAGGCCCAGAAGATCTGCTGGTGGTGCCTCACGATTGCTATGGCGGCAGCTATCGCCTATTCACCAACCTGGCCAAGAAGGGCGCCTTCAAGCTCTTGGTGGTGGATCAAACCGACGATGCCGCGTTGCAGCAGGCGCTGACCCAGTCACCCAAGATGGTGTGGCTTGAGACCCCCTCTAACCCGCTGCTGCGAGTCGTCGATATCGAGGCCATCGCCCAGGCGAGCCACAAGGTGGGTGCTCAGGTGGTGGTGGACAACACCTTCCTTTCTCCCGTTTTACAACAGCCACTGTTGCTGGGGGCCGATATCGTGGTGCACTCGACCACCAAATATATCAATGGTCACAGTGATGTGGTGGGCGGCGCCGTGGTGGCCAAAGACCCTGAGGTGGGCGAGCTGCTGCACTGGTGGTCAAATACCCTAGGTTTGACCGGGTCGGCCTTCGACAGCTACCTGACCCTGAGGGGGCTGAGAACCCTGGCGGTGCGCATTCGTGAACACCAAGCCAACGCTCAGAAGGTATTGGCACTGCTTTGTGACCACAAGGCGGTGGAAAAAGTGTATTATCCGGGGCTTGCCGAGCATCCAGGCCATGAAATTGCGGCCAGACAGCAGAAGGGCTTCGGCGCTATGCTGAGTTTTGAGCTAAAAGGTGGCGAATCGGCACTCGTTGCCTTTTTAGATGCGTTACAATACTTCTCGGTAGCCGAGAGTCTGGGAGGCGTAGAGAGTCTGGTGGCGGTTCCCGCGACCATGACCCACAGAGCCATGGACCCAGAGGCGCGCCGTGAGGCGGGCGTGAAAGATACCCTGATCCGTTTGTCAGTGGGCATAGAAGATGGCGAGGATCTGGTGGCAGATATTCTTGCGGGTTTAGAAGCGGCTATCGCGGTAAGTAGTTAAAGGGTTTGAGGAGCAGATAATGACACGATGTCATTTGCATAAGTTTGGTGGTTCTAGTTTAGCGGATGCAGATTGTTACCGCCGCGTCGCCCACATTTTACTGACCCATGGCCACAGCGATGATCTTATCGTGGTGTCGGCCGCGGGCAAGAGTACCAATTTCCTATATCGCCTGCTGGAGCTGTGCGACACAGATCAGCTGTGGCAGGAAGAGTTACAGGTGCTGGTGAGTTACCAGCAGAACCTGATCGAGCAGCTGCTCTCCAACGAGCAGGCCCGTAGCCTGAGAGAGCGACTGGCCACCGACAAGTCGCAGCTGACCAGCCTGTTGTCGCTCGATGAGCTAAACGATTATCAACGCAACCAGGTAGTAAGTTTCGGCGAGCGCTGGTCTTCTCGTCTGCTGGCGGCGCTGCTGCGCGAGTCTGGCGTGGCGGCGACCGATGTCGATGCCCGCACCCTACTGGTCGCCGATGAAGGCGCCGTGCCGCAGATCCGCCTTGGCGAGTCACGCCAGAAGGTGCAGGCGCTGCTCGAGGCTCATCCCCAGGAGCGTCTGGTGATCACCGGCTTTATCTGCGCCAACGAGCAGGGCGACACCCTACTGCTGGGCCGTAACGGCTCAGATTTTAGCGCCACTTTACTGGCCAGTTTGGCGGATATCGAACGTGTCACCATCTGGACAGATGTGGAAGGCGTATTTAACGCCGATCCTAACCGAATTAACGATGCCAAGCTGCTCAAGAGCATGTCGCTCACCGAGGCGAACCGTCTGGCGCACCTTGGCTCTCCTGTGCTGCATAACCGCACTTTGCAGCCACTGTTCGACACCGAAGTGAGCCTGGCGGTGCGTTCAAGCTATGCGCCCCATACAGATTTTACCCTGATCGCCCCTAAGAGCTCGTCGGCCAGTGCCCCAGTGGTGACCAGCCTCTCCAGCGTCAGTCTGTTTAGCCTGACCATAGGGGTTGAGCTGCCGCAGTTGCTGGCCTGTTTTGCCCAGGCTGGCCTGACGCCACTGGCCTATTGGTCGTTGGCCCACGGCCGCGCCGAGCTGGCCTTTACCCATGAAAATCAGAAGCAGGCCCAGGCCATCTTCGAGGCCAAGCGCAGCGAGCTGGGAATCGATGAGTTACAGCTGCGCGACGATCTCGGCCTGGTGGCCCTGGTAAGCGCCGATGCCAGCCTCTATCGCCGCGGTTTCTCGCGTCTGCTGAGCCGTGAGGCCCATCCTCTGTGTAACGATGGCTTGAGTCTGGTGACTCTGGTGCCTAAGGCGCAGGTAAACCTGTTGACCCAGAAGGTGCACAGACGCTGCGCCGGTCCGCGCAAGCGTATCGGTGTCTTGCTGCTGGGCATAGGCAACATAGGCGAAGCTTGGATCGATCTCTTCAAGCGTGCCCGCCCCGTGCTCAATAAAGAGCTTGAAGTCAGCGTCGAGCTGGTGGGACTCTTGAGTTCCAAGAAAGCGCTGCTGAGCGAGACAGATATTGACTTAAGCAGCTGGCAACAGGCCTTCGAGGAGCGTGGTACTGGCTGGCAGTACACCCATCTGTTCGAGCAGTTACAGGCGTTAAATTGCGATGAGTTGATCGCCCTGGATATCAGTGCCAGCGCCGATCTCACCCTGCAATATCCAGAGTTTTTTGCCCGGGGCATTCATATCGTCAGCGCCAACAAGCTGGCGGGTTCTGGGCCGCTGGCCTTCTATCAGGAGCTGAAACAGCAGCTGGGCAATCGTCGTCTGTTTTGGCGTTATAACGCCAGCTGTGGTGCGGGTCTGCCGGTGCAACATGCGCTGAACGATCTGCATAACAGCGGCGATAGCATAGAGGCGGTCGGCGGCATCTTCTCTGGCACCCTGTGCTGGCTGTTCGAGCACTATGACGCCAAGAAACCCTTCTCCGAGCTGGTGCTGGAGGCTAAGGGGCTGGGCATTACCGAGCCAGATCCCCGCGACGACCTCTCCGGCCGGGACATGCAGCGCAAGTTGCTGATCTTGGCCCGTGAGATAGGTTACGACATTGAGCTGGACGATATCGAGCTGGAGTCTCTGGTGCCGACTACGCTGGCCGAGATCCCGTTGGATGATTTCATCAAACGTATGGCCGAGCTCGATGGCGAGATGTTGCAGCAGTATCAGGCTGCTGCCGAGCAGAACAAGGTGCTCAGGTATGTGGCGTCATTGGATTCAGACCAGGGCCAGCTCAAGGCCAAGGTGGGGATCCAGTGGGTCGATAGGAGCCACCCGTATGCCAATCTGACGCCGGGCGATAATGTCTTCGTGATCCGCAGCGATTTCTATCAGGACAATCCGCTGATCATACGTGGTCCGGGTGCCGGGCGCGAGGTGACGGCTGCCGCGGTGCAGTCGGATCTGGCGCAGATCTGCCGGGATCTCCTGCAAGAGTGATTCAAAGGGTCGATGCGTGCATCGGCCTTTTTTATAGCTTTTTCTCTTCTTCTTTATATCTCTCTTTCAGTGTATTTCGCCGGATGAATTGGTGAGATAGGCCTGCCTGTGTCTGCCGTTTCACTTTCGGACTATCTTATAAACAGATTGTTTTTTAATGAGGCAATTTTTGGGCTTGACATCACTCTGAGTTTCTCTAGTATATGGACATATAGACGTCCAAACGTCTAAAATATTTTTTGCTCTAGGTCTGAGGGAATTAAGATGGCTTTTCATCACGCACAACACGCCAATTCATTGAATCAAAGCTTGTCTGAGCTTAATGGTGATATCAATGTGTCATTTGAGTTTTTCCCGCCGGCCACCCCCGAGATGGAAACCATTCTGTGGAACTCCATCAGACGCCTGGAGCCGCTTAAGCCTAAGTTTGTCTCGGTAACCTATGGTGCTAATTCTGGCGTGCGCGATCGTACCCATGGGGTGATCGAACGTATTCAGAAGGAGACAGATCTGGTGGCGGCGCCCCATCTGACCCTGGTCGATGCCAGCGATGAAGAGCTGGTCGAGCTGGCGAAGCATTACTGGAACTCGGGTATACGCGACATCGTTGCGCTTCGTGGCGATCTGCCCGCGGGCAGCCCTAAGCCGACCCGTTTTGCCAACGACCTGGTGCGCCTACTCAAATCTGTGGCCGACTTCGATATCTCGGTGGCGGCCTATCCTGAGGTGCACCCGGATGCGCCCAATGCCCAGGCGGATCTGATCAACCTCAAGAAGAAGATAGATGCGGGGGCCAACCGCGCCATCACCCAGTTCTTCTTCGATGTGGAGTCTTACCTGAGATTCAGAGACCGCTGCGTGGCCGCCGGAATCGACGTGGAGATAGTGCCGGGCATTCTACCTGTGACCAACTTTACTCAGCTGAAACGCTTCGCCGGCATGACCAATGTGTCTATCCCGAGCTGGCTACATCGGCAGTTTGAGGGGTTAGATGATGATCCATCGACCCGCCAGATGGTCGGGGCCAACGTGGCCATCGACATGGTCAAGGTGTTGTCGCGAGAAGGGGTGAAAGACTTCCACTTCTATACCCTGAACCGCGCTGAATTAACCTATGCCATCTGCCATACCCTTGGTGTAAGACCCGGTAAATAGCATTTCGTTTGCCAGAATAGACGTCTAGCCCCGCCTCGATTGGTGGGGCTTTTTTATTCCTATTATCAATAGTCCTAGTGTGGTTTTTCTTCTATGATTGACCACAGCCAATAAGGAGGTTGATATGTATAGAATGCTTATCGGAGTAACAGCGCTTTTCCTGAGTAGTCAGGCGATGGCCGCCAACGAGATGCCACCGGCCGCCGCCCTGTGTGGTAGTTGCCATGGCCCGACCGGGATGGGCATAGAGCCTATCGCGCCGCGTATCGCCGGACTCTCTTCAGAATATATTGCCAAGCAGATCCACCTGTTTCAGCAAGGCGACAGACAAAACCCCAGCATGACTCCCATGGCGATGACGGTGCAGGGAGAGGCCATCAATCAGGTGGCAGATTACTTTGCCGCTCAGCCAGTGCCAGCCTTTATCCCCGTGGTGCGTGGCAGCCAGACTAGCTACCAAAGCGTGGCGGAAACCTTGGTCTATCAAGGGGACTGGCAGCGCACCCTGCCGGCCTGTGTCTCTTGCCATGGCCCCTCGGGGATAGGCGGAGGCCAGTTCCCGCGTCTGGCGGGGCAGCAGGCCAGCTATCTCAAGACACAGCTGATGGCCTGGCAGTCGGGCACGCGTAAGGGCGATATCGATAACATGATGGGCAATATCGCCAGCAAGTTGAGCCAGGATGAGATAGCGGCCCTGGCCGACTATTTTGCCAAGTTGAAGTAGGGAGGCGGATATGAACAGGAATCTAATGACACTCAGTGGCCTACTCTTTTTTGCCCTTGGCAATAACGTACAGGCGGGTGACTTACCCGATAAGCAGGCGGAGCTGAAACTGGCGGCGCCAGCGCCGGATGCGGATTATCTTAAGATGCGCTCCCTTGCCACCATCCCCGAAGGTGCCTTCGGCGAAAAGGTACGCCTGGGCTATCAGCTATTCGTCAATACCCAACAGCTTAGGGGCCAATATGTGGGCAACGAGCTGAACTGCGTCAACTGCCACATGGATGCAGGGCGCAGGGCCAATGCCTCTCCCTTGTGGGCCGCCTATCTGGCCTATCCCGCCTATCGCAAGAAGAACGATAAGGTGAACAGCTATCAGGAGCGGATCCAGGGTTGTTTCACCTATTCGATGAATGGCAAGGCGCCCGAGTCGGGCAGCGAGCCCCTGGTGGCGCTGTCGGCCTACTCCTACTGGTTAGCCATGGGCGGCCTGATGGATAAGTACGGCGTGACAGGCGCCGTGCCCGAGCTGAGCGATGCCGATCTACTCAAAGGCGG
Source organism: Shewanella halotolerans (assembly GCF_019457535.1). NCBI lineage: Bacteria > Pseudomonadati > Pseudomonadota > Gammaproteobacteria > Alteromonadales > Shewanellaceae > Shewanella > Shewanella halotolerans. The sequence continues at coordinate 603,103 of NZ_CP080417.1, forward strand.
CAAGCGGGAGGATTTTGTCTTGCCTGAGGCGATCGCCAAGGCCATGACAGTCGATGAGCGTGCCAAGCTGCCCGGCAGAGGCTTCCCCGCCATCCCTAAACCCGAACAGGCTTATTCGCCTGCGCGCGGCGAGCGGGTATATCGGGCCCACTGTCAGTCCTGCCACGGTGAAAACGGCGAAGGGCTAGCCATGGGCGGTGTCTATAGCCTGCCGCCACTGTGGGGGCCGAACAGCTTTAACTGGGGAGCGGGCATGCACAGGGTCAACACGGCGGCCAATTTTATCTATGAGAATATGCCTCTGGGTAAGAGTGTGCAGCTATCGCATCAGGAGGCCTGGGACGTGGCGGCCTTTGTGGTCTCCCATGAGCGACCACAGGATCCACGACTGGAAGGCGATAAGGTGATGGAGCTGAGCAAGCGCTACCATCAGCATCAAGGCTATTACGGTAAGAGCCTGGGTGAGGGGGCCGTGCTCGGTACTCAGTCCTACCCCATCAATCCGGCTAAGCAGTAAGCTTAAGCAATAAGCCTTAAGCTTGTCCCGTCCGAGACTGAGTGTTAACGTTAACGGCTAACACTCAGTCTTTATGGATTCTATGCGCACGAATGCCAGTCAGTGCCCCCTGTGTCACAAGCCCAATCAATGCGCCGTCGTGGCGGGGCGTGAGAATGCTACCTGTTGGTGTCATCATCAGACGTTTGCGGCCAAGGCGCAGTTGCCTCAATCCATAGCCCCAGATGTTTGTATCTGCCAGGCCTGCGCCGAGGCGCTTAGGCTGGAGGCCGAGTTAGGGGTTAAGCGAGTCGATTAATGGTCAATCAATTATTTAAGGATGAATATTTATGAAAAATAGCGCCATCATGCTTTTAGGCCTGCTTGTTCTCGCGGGATGTAGCAATTTAACGCTGACGACCAATATCTCACCCGAAGAAGCGTTAAAGACCTCCAAGGTGGAGGAGTATAGTATGGCCGAAATTGGCCGTTATAAGGCGGATTCTCTGGGAAAAGTGTCAACCTCTATGTGCCGTACCCGCTCTACTCAGCCGAAACCGACCGAGTCTTTATTGGTTGGCAACCTTAAATATAAGGCGCAGAAGTTGGGAGCTAACGGCATAGTCGTCATGGAGTGTGTCGATCATAAAATTAATAACGATTGTCCTGAGTTCTTGCGGTGTGATGCGCTGGCCTACCGCGTCGACTTCGACGCCCTGTAAAATAAAAAAGAGGCGAATTCGCCTCTTTTTTCATCTTATGCGCTATCGAGCGCTTGGGTAGTAGTTAGGGCCTTCGATTCTAAATGGAATGGTCTCTCTTCCCCAGTCAGACAGCAATACATCTCTAACACGTTCACTGTCACCCTCTGTGCTACATCCCCACATCTCGGCGCAGGTGCGTCCGGCGATGTTGGAGCCTGTACCCGACTCTGTATCTGGGCGGCTGTTATTGAGGCGGGCAATTTCGTCGTCGAAATAGCGGTTATAGTCGGGAGCCGTTACTGTTATGGTTTCCATTTCACCCACTGGGGCATTGCTGCCTGGTTTGGCGTCCTTGTCCGCGTCGACCATGGCATATAGCTTAGGTAGCGGCAGAGTCGTGGCCAGTTCTGATTTTTTCAGGTTAGCGGCAAAGACTTTAGCCGAGGCATTGTTCAATTCATAGGCTCGAGATAGCCATTTGTCGGCTTCGGTAAGGTCTTGCTTGACCAGAGTATCGTTGAGGTAAACCTTACCTAACACTAAGGCACTTGGAGAGAAGTTGACCTTCATGCTGCGCTCCAAGAGCGAGATAGCCTTATCGACATCTTGATAGTCGGTCTCTTGCAGGTACATGACTGCTGCCTTGTACTGTGCCGTCGTATTGCCAAACTTGGCGGCGCGTCTAAACCATTTCAGCGCCTTCTTGTTGTCTTTCTTGGTGCCGTAACCTGCATAGTAGAGTTCGCCCAGAGTTGCCATGGCGTCTGAGTGACCTCGCTTGGTCAAGATGGTATAGGCCTTAAAATATTCCTTACATTCTGCCGAATCACACTCAGGCAATCCCGAAGCGTAACTCGTTGAAGTTATAGCCCAAAAGGTCAAGCCGATTGAGAGTGTTTTGATTATCCTTTTCATTATATTGTCCTATTTTGGTGGTTGATGTGCTTCAACCCTCTATGCCTCAATCGGCTCAGAGTACATCTTGTTGAGGCTGATATTATCGAAAACATTATCGAAAACTGAGAGCTATCCTTCCCCAGTCAGACAGCAGGAAGTCACGAACACGCTCACTGTCTCCCTCCGTACTACATGCCCACAATTCGGCACAGGTTCTGCCTGCGATATTGGATCCTGTGCCTTTTTCCGTATCAGGGCGACTGTTGTTGAGACGGGCGATTTCGTCGTTGAAAAACTGGGTATAGTCAGGCGCAGTGACAGTGATGGTTTCCATCTCACCGACAGGTGCATTACTGCCAGGTTTATTGCTGGCTTGCGCATCCAGCAGGGCATAAAGCGTTGGCAGGGTGAGTGTTTGGCCTTGTTGGGACGCTTTAAGTTGCTTGGCAAATTTTTGCGCCTCTTGGTTGTTGAGCTCATAGGCCTTGGCTAGCCAGTGATCGGCTTCGGCAAGGTCTTGTTTAACGAGTTCGTTGCCAAGATAAATTTTACCCAATACGAAGGCGCTGGGAGAGAAACCGACTTTACTGCTGCGTTTGAGCAGTGTGATGCCTTTGTCTATATCTCTATCTTTTGAATCTTGAAGATACATGATCCCGGCCTTGTACTGGGCCGTGGTATTGCCAAACTTGGCGGCACGTCTAAACCACTTGAAAGCTTGCTCCATATCTTTCTCTGTGCCATAGCCGGCATAGTAGAGTTCGCCCAGGGTCGCCATGGCGTCCGAATGGCCTCGCTTGGTCAAGATGGTATAGGCCTTGAAATATTCCTGGCATTCAGCCGTGTCGCATTCGGGAAGCCCGGCAGCAAAGCCTTGGGAGGTAACCGCCAACAGGCTTAGTCCAACTGAGAGTGCTTTGAGTCTCTTCTTCATCATCTCGTCCTTTGATAGCGCTGACAAAACTCCAACTCTTAAAGCCTGAAAGAGGCTTTAAGTACCACTCGTTGAAATGGATTTACCTAACATTTAAGGCCAATGCGATAGTGCCCCAATCCGATAACTGTAGGTCTCTAATGCGTTCGCTGTCGCCCTTACTGCTGCATGCCCAGATATCTGAGCAGGTTCGTCCGGCGATGCTGGAGCCGGTTCCCTTTGCCGTGTCGGGACGACTCTGGTTAAGTTGAGCTATCTCCTCATCGAAATAGGCGGCATAGTCAGGGGCCTCAACCAGTATTATCTCCATCTCTTCCAAAGATGATTTACTGTCGGCCGCGACGGGCTTTTCGGCATCGACAAGTGCAAACAGTTTAGGCAGCGGGAGCTTGGCTGTATTGGGCGATTCTCTAAGGGTTTTGGCAAATTTCATTGCCTCTAAGTTGTTGAGCTTATAAGCGAGCGTCAGCCACCTGTCCGTTGCGGCAAGATCTCTTGGGATCAGTTTGTCTTGCAGGTAGATCTTGCCTAAGGCTAGCGCGCTTGGTGAAAACGTCGCTTTGGCGCTACGTTTTAGCAAAGCGATCCCTTTGTCGATATCTTGGTATGCAGAGGTTTGCAAGTACATGATCCCGGCTTTATATTGCGCTGTGGTGTGGCCAAACTTGGCGGCGCGTCTAAACCACTTAAAGGCCTTATCGAGATCTTTTTCCGTGCCATAGCCCGAGTAGTAGAGCTCGCCAAGCGTCGCCATTGCGCTCGAATGACCCCGTTTGGTCAAGATAGTATAGGCGTCAAAATAGGCCTCGCATTCTGCCGTTTTACAAGGGGCTAACTGAGTTGCATTGCAAAGAGGGGCTATCGCGACCAAAGCTGCTACGAACAAAAGCTTATTCACGATTCGCTGCATGCCGATATCCTTTAGTAAAATGTTAATAACTATTACTATCAGTAACTAATGGAGAGTGCCATAGTACTAAAGTGCTAATGTTTGGTGATCTCTTAGTCCTCTCCCGGCATGGCTAAGAGCGGGCTCGATTTAGGAATTTTTAATCTATTCAGAACAAGGTCAGATATTTAGCCTGTTGGCATTAAGTGGCTCAAGTTGTCTGGTAGGAAGGGCAGGATTGGCAAGGGGGAGTGATGGACAAGCTTGATGCGATCGTTATCGGTGCCGGTGTGGTTGGGCTCGCGGTGGCGGCTAGCTTGAGTCGGCGTTTTGGTAATGTGCTGATCATAGATCGCGCCGAGACAATAGGCACTGGCATCAGCAGTCGCAACAGTGAGGTGATCCACGCGGGGATCTACTACCCGACGGGGAGTCTCAAGGCGCAGCTTTGCGTTGAGGGTAAACAGCAGCTGTATGCCTATTGTCGTCGCCGGGGTGTCGCCGTGAATCCCCTGGGTAAGCTGATAGTGGCGACTCAGGCCGAGCAGGAGGCGCAGCTTGACGCCTTGCTGGTAAACGCTCGGGCCAATGGGGTCGATGATCTTGTCCCCCTTGGTCGCCGGCAACTGCTGACGCTCGAGCCGGCGCTCAAGGCATCTGCCGGGTTACTCTCTCCCTCTACCGGTATTGTCGACAGTCATGGCTTGATGTTGAGTCTGCTGGCTGAGGCGGAGGATCATGGTACGATATTCTGCCCCCATACCGAGTTTATCACCGCCCAGACCGATGCGAATGGCTTTAGGGTGGAGCTGATGCAGCAAGGGGAGCGGGTGAGTCTGGATACCATCTACCTGATCAACTGCGCCGGTCTATATGCCACAGAAGTGACGACGCGTATTGAGGGGCTGGCAGAGTCGCTCATTCCACAGCGTTATTGGTGCAAGGGACATTACTTCGCCTATCAGGGCAAGAGCCCGTTTTCGCATCTCATCTATCCCGTGCCCGAGCCTGGGCTGAAAGGCTTAGGGATCCACGCGACCTTAGATCTCGGCGGCCAGCTTAAGTTTGGCCCGGATACTCAATACATGGTACCTAACTCTCTGGAAGACTATCGGGTGCCAGAAGCGCTGCGCCAGCGTTTTCATCAGGCGATTTCGCGTTATTACCCAGGCATAGCAATCGAGCGGCTACAGACTGCCTACGCCGGGATCCGTCCTAAGTTACAGGGGCCCGATGACACCGAGGTGGCTGATTTTATGATTCAGGGGGAGGTGCAGCATGGCATACCAGGCTTGGTGAATCTGTTGGGAATCGAATCCCCCGGATTAACGGCGAGTCTGGCCATTGCCGAACAGGTCTCCCTGCAGTTAGGCACGCCATAAAAAAGGAGCCGATGGGCTCCTTTTATTGGGTTCACGCGCTTTTATTGCGCCAGTGACGGGGCGTTAGCCGTTGTCTCTGTTGCCCTTGCGGTGTGACTTGCGCTCACCCACAGGCTTGCGACGACGTGGTGCTCGGTTGTCATCGCTGGCGTTGACCATTTCACTGCCCGCTTCACGGATGTTTAGTGGCTTACCACATACGCGTACCTTCTTCAGGTGTTGCAGGACATCCTTTGGCATGCCTTCTGGCAGATCGATCGAGGTGATCTGATCGAACAGTTGGATCTGGCCTATGTAGCGGCTGTCGATGTTGGCTTCGTTAGCGACGGCGCCGACGATGTTGCCTACACCCACACCATGGTCACGACCCACGTCTAGCACGTAACGGCACATCTTGACGTCTGGATGATCTTTCAGGGTATCGGCCTGGCCCAGGTTTGTCGGGGTCGGACGCGATTCGCGGCGGCCGCGAGGAGCACGATCTGAGCGTTCACCACGGTCACGCGAGTTGCGCTCGTCACGGCTATCGCGCTGACGCTCCTGGATAGGAGGCAGTTGCAGAGGACGCTCCTGCTGAACCATGTTCAACAGCGCGGCCGCAAGCACTTCTGTGTCCACTTCCAGTTGCTGACACAGTTGGGCGACGGCGCCATGCATGAAGTCCAGGGATTCGTTGTCGATGGTGTTAGATACCTGCTCACCCAGACGCGACAGACGACGCTCGGCCACTGTCTCAGGGCTTGGCACGTTCATCGGCGAGATACGGCTCTTGGTCGCACGCTCAATGGTACGCAGCATGCGCATCTCTCTGTGGGTGACGAACAGAATCGCCATACCGGTACGACCGGCGCGGCCGGTACGACCGATACGGTGTACGTAGGCTTCGGTGTCGTAGGGGATATCATAGTTGATCACGTGACCGATACGCTCAACGTCCAGACCACGGGCTGCCACGTCGGTGGCGATCAGAATATCCAGCTTGCCACGCTTAAGCTGATCGACGGCGCGCTCACGGGCCTGTTGGTTCATGTCGCCATGCAGTGGCGATGAGGCATAACCACGGGCTTCAAGCTTCTCGGCCAGCTCAACACAAGAGTTACGGGTACGTACGAAGATGATGATACCTTCGGTGTTTTCCACTTCCAGTACGCGTACCAGAGCCTCGAGTTTGTTGTGCTGAGACACCTGCACGAAACGCTGCTCGATAGACTCAACCGTGGTGTGGCTTGCGGCGATGCTGATGTGTTCCGGCGTTTGCAGGTACTTGTTGGCGACGCGCTTGATCTGCTCAGGCATGGTGGCCGAGAAGAGTGCCAGTTGACGCTCCTGTGGCGTGTGTTCCAGGATCCATTCGATGTCGTCGATAAAGCCCATCTTGAGCATTTCGTCGGCCTCATCGAGTACCAAGGCGTTGAGTGTCTCTAGCTTAAGGGTGCCACGACGCATATGGTCCATGACACGGCCTGGTGTACCCACGACGATCTGTGGGCCACGACGCAGGGCGTTAAGCTGTTGATGCATGCTCTGACCGCCGTAGATAGGCAGTACGTGCAGGCCTTTCATAAATTTGGAGTAGCTACCGAAGGCTTCGGCAACCTGTACCGCCAGTTCGCGGGTCGGTGCCAGTACCAGAATTTGTGGCACGTTGCGATTAGGATCGATAGCGTTGAGCAGGGGCAGGGCAAAGGCACCGGTTTTACCCGTACCGGTTTGCGCCTGGCCTAGAATATCTTTACCCGCCATGAGGGGGTCGATACTGGCGGCCTGGATCGGCGTAGGTTTTTCATAACCTAGCTCGTCGAGAGCACGCAACAAAGGCTCGGACAGGCCGAGTTCGCGGAAAGTTTTTTCACTGGATGACATGGGTTGTAGCCTTGTGGTGTAACTAAAGTGCAGAGACTGCACCAAAAGATGTAAAAGACAGAAAATCAACCCCGTGTCGACTTCCCGCACCGAAAACGAATCAGTAAGCCGATTATTATAACAGTAAGCCAGAGAACTTTCCACCGCCTGGCATAATTTTCGCAGTAAACTCAGGTGTCGTTAATTTAACCATTTAGTTAACAGTGAGTTACATTTTTCAAAAATACAGAAATCCCTGTGTTTTGTATTAGTTATTCAAGAGATAAGTGTCAATTATTAACAGTTTATAGGCGGTTTCCGTAACAGCGGCCAGAAAATTAACATCTATCTTACTCGCCTCGTCACTGGGTTGGTGGTAATCCTTGTGGGGCGGCACACCGAAGTAGAGCCAGGGGATGCCTGCCTGATGAAAAGGATAATGATCTGAGGCTCTTAACCAATCGACTTTCTGTATCGTCTTGCCCGCTTCCGGCGGATGATTGGCGCGAATACAAAGATTGACCGTCTGCTCCAGCCGGGCCTTGATCTGCTCGAACTGGCTAAAACCGCGGCGGCCTTCCAGGTAAATACGGCTGTTGCGTGCGGGGCGGCCTATCATGTCGAGATTGACCATCAGCTGGATCTGACTCGGTTTGAGCTTGGCATCAGGCGCCATCAGACCGTCGACAAAGGCCTTGGAACCGTAGAGACCCGGCTCTTCGGCGTCGGTGGCGATAAACATCAGGTTTGCGTCTCTTGGTAGGCGTGCGCTGTGGGTAGCGATCTCTAGCAGACCGGCGACCCCTGAGGCATTGTCGTCGGCGCCGTGATAGAGCTTATAGCCCTGTTTGCCCAAGTGATCATAGTGGGCGACCACCAGACGCCAACTGTCGCTGGGCTCGCTTGCCGGCAATATGCCTATGATGTTGGTGCCAAGGCGGGTGCCGAACTGATAGTCGTATTCAAAGTTGTGATCGAAACGGCCCTGCCAGGGAGTGAGACCCGCCTGATGCATCTGACCGATTACGTAATCTCTGGCCAGGACGGCGCCGTCTGTGCCTGTCTTGCGCCCGGCGAATTGATCGCTGCTGAGGGTCTCGACGTGGGCGAGGAGCCGTGCTTGATCGCTCCAGGTGAGCTGGTACTCATCGCCGCAGCGCCTATCGTTCGCGCTCTCGGCGCAGCCTACCAGGCCTAGCGTGATCAGGCTCAGGGTGAACAGGCCCAGCTTAAGTAGACTTAGCAGTGGTGCGAGCCTTAAGTAGTGCTTATGGACAGGGGCGTAGGGACTTCTCAATGACGGCAATCCTCGGGTCTGAATACTTCTAAGCTACCCCTGTTTGCCGGGGAAGGAAACAAAAAAGCCAGCCTGTCGAGGCTGGCTTCTTAAGGCCGTCAGCTTGAGTTAGCCCTTTAACAGCGGCTTGAGGAAGCGCGCCGTGTGGGAGCTTGGATGCTTGGCGACCTGCTCAGGTGTGCCGCTGACCAGTATGGTGCCGCCACCGGAGCCGCCCTCTGGGCCGAGGTCGACGATCCAGTCCGCCGTCTTGATCACATCCAGGTTATGCTCGATAACCACTATGGTGTTGCCATGGGCCTTGAGGCGATGCAGCACATCCAGCAGCAGCTGAATGTCGGCAAAATGCAGACCCGTGGTAGGCTCATCCAGAATATAGAGGGTCTTGCCGGTATCGCGTTTCGACAGCTCCTTGGCCAGCTTAACCCTTTGAGCCTCACCACCAGAGAGGGTGGTGGCGCTCTGGCCCAGGCCGATGTAGGAGAGACCGACCTCCATCAGGGTCTGCAGCTTGCGGGCGATGGCCGGCACGGCGTCGAAGAACTCGCGCGCCTCCTCGACCGTCATCTCCAGTACCTCGTGGATGTTCTTACCCTTGTAGCGTACCTCCAGGGTCTCGCGGTTATAGCGCTTGCTCTTACAGCTGTCACAGGGCACATACACATCCGGCAGGAAGTGCATCTCCACCTTGATCAGGCCATCGCCCTGGCAGGCCTCACAGCGTCCGCCCTTGACGTTGAAGGAGAAACGCCCCGGCTTGTAGCCACGGGTTCTCGCCTCCTGGGTGGCGGCAAACAGCTCGCGGATCGGGGTAAAGATCCCCGTATAGGTAGCCGGGTTAGAGCGCGGCGTGCGGCCGATGGGGCTCTGGTCGATATCCACCACCTTGTCGCAGTGATCCATGCCTGAGACTTTCTGATAAGGCGCGGGTTCATCGACCGTGGCGCCGTTGAGCTGGCGATGAGCGATCTTGTAGAAGGTGTCGTTGATCAGGGTCGACTTGCCCGAGCCCGATACCCCAGTGACACAGGTAAACAGGCCGACGGGAATGGTGAGGTCGACCTGCTTGAGGTTGTTGCCCGAGGCGCCGAAGAGTTCGATCACCTTGCTGGCATCGTACTGGGCGCGTTTCTCGCTGATATGGATCTGCTTCTTACCCGAGATATATTGGCCTGTGACCGACTCGTCGCAGGCGATAATCTCCTTGAGCGGGCCGTCGCAGATCACCTGACCGCCATGCACCCCGGCGCCCGGGCCGATATCGATAATATGATCCGCCATGCGGATGGCATCTTCGTCGTGTTCGACCACGATTACCGTGTTGCCGAGATCCCTAAGGTGGATCAAGGTGTTGAGCAGGCGCTCATTGTCTCGCTGGTGCAGGCCGATGGAGGGTTCATCCAGCACATACATGACGCCAACTAGGCCGGCGCCGATTTGGCTGGCCAGACGGATACGCTGGGCCTCGCCGCCGGAGAGGGTGTCGGCCGAGCGTGACAGGCTCAGATAGTTGAGGCCGACGTTCACCAGGAAGCCGAGGCGATCGCGCACCTCCTTGAGGATCTTCTCAGCGATCTGTGCCCGCTGGCCGGTCAGGCTCAGCTGCTCGAAGTATTCCATCGCCTCGCCGATAGACCACTCAGTGAGTCTCGGCAGGTTGAGGTCTTCGATAAACACATGGCGGGCCTCTTCACGCAGGCGAGAGCCACCACAGCTGCTACAGGCTTGGGTGTTGATATACTTGGCCAGCTCTTCGCGTACCGCGTTTGATTCCGTCTCGCGGTAGCGTCTGTCCATGTTATTGAGGATCCCTTCGAAGGGGTGGTTGCGCACCACCACATCGCCGCGATCGTTAATGTATTTGAACGCTATGCTCTCCTTGCCTGAGCCGTGCAGCACTATGTTGCGTATCTTGGCGCTCAGTTTCTCAAACGGCGCCTCGACATCGAACTTATAGTGCTCCGCCAGCGAGGTGAGCATCTGGAAATAGTAGAAGTTGCGTCTGTCCCAGCCGCGGATCGCGCCGCCAGCCAGTGAGAGTTCGGTATTGGTGATCACCCTGTCGGCATCGAAAAATTGTTGCACGCCCAGGCCATCACAGGTGGGGCATGCACCGGCCGGGTTGTTGAAAGAGAAGATGCGCGGCTCCAGCTCTGCCATGGAGTACCCACAGTGGGTACAGGCAAAGTTGGCCGAGAACAGCAGTTCTTCGCTGTCGCCGTCCATGGAGGCGACGGTGGCGATACCGCCAGAGAGTTCCAGCGCGGTCTCGAAGGATTCTGCCAGACGCTGCTGCAGATCGTCACGCACCTTGAAGCGATCTACCACCACCTCGATGGTGTGCTTTACGTGGAGCTCCAGCGCCGGGGGATCGGACAGGTCGCACACCTCGCCGTCGATACGGGCGCGGATAAAGCCCTGGGCCGCCAGGCTGTCCAGCAGCTTGACGTGTTCGCCTTTGCGGTCGTTGATCACCGGGGCCAGCAGCATCTGCCGGCTGCCCTCTGGCAGGGTGAGTACCTTGTCGACCATCTGGCTGACGGTCTGCGCCGCCAGTGGTTGGTTGTGAGTCGGACATCTCGGCTCGCCGACACGGGCAAACAGCAGACGCAGGTAGTCGTAGATCTCTGTGATGGTGCCCACGGTGGAGCGCGGGTTATGGGAGGTCGATTTCTGTTCGATTGAGATCGCCGGACTCAGGCCCTCGATATGATCCACATCTGGCTTCTCCATCAGGCTGAGGAACTGGCGCGCATAAGCCGACAAGGATTCGACATAACGACGCTGGCCCTCGGCGTAGAGGGTGTCGAAGGCGAGTGAGGATTTTCCTGAACCCGACAGGCCAGTGATCACAATAAGCTTATCTCTGGGGATCGTCAGGTTGATGTTTTTGAGATTGTGGGTGCGGGCGCCACGAACTTCAATCTTGTCCATCTGTGTCTCTGGTTGTGCCGAAAAAGAGACTGATTATCGCATAAAAATTGAGTTAGGTCATAGAAAAGCCCAGCCTGTGATCTGGCCATGAGGGGAGGGCAATTGCGCATTTTGCTCGCATCTTCAACTTTTCTTTTTGAGCTATTTCTCCGCTTCGTGATAAACTGCGCGACTTATTTATGAATACAGATCAGGGCGAATAATGGCCAATAATGGACTGTCTAAGACTGAGAAAAGAGTCGCGTTTTCACTAGCCAGTGTATTTGGGCTACGCATGATGGGCTTGTTTATGATCATGCCTGTCTTTGCGTTGTACGGACAACACCTTGAGGGATTCTCTCCCCTGTGGGTGGGGATTGCCATCGGGGCCTACGGCCTAACCCAGGCCATCTTGCAGATCCCTATGGGGATCCTATCGGACAGATATGGCCGCAAGCCTATCATTCTTATCGGCCTGGCCCTGTTTGCCCTGGGCAGCCTGCTGGCCGCCTCAGCCGATTCTATCTATGGTGTCGTCGCCGGACGAGCACTGCAGGGGATGGGGGCAATTGCCGCCGCTGTATTAGCCTTGGCCGCCGACCTGACCCGGGACGAGCAACGCACTAAGGTGATGGCCATCATAGGCATGTGCATCGGCTTCTCCTTCGCGCTCTCTCTGCTGGTGGGGCCGATCGTGGCCGAGCATCTTGGCCTATCTGGCCTGTTTGCCATGACGGCCGGTCTCGCCCTGTTGGGGATGGTGATAGTGCAGCTGCTGGTGCCTAACCCTATTGGTCAGGCGCCCAAAGGCGATACCGTCGCCGCGCCAGCCAAGCTCAAGGCGATGCTCACCGATCCTCAGCTGTTCCGCTTAGATGCCGGTATCTTCATCCTGCATCTGGTGTTAACCGCCGTATTCGTGGCGCTGCCGCTGGATCTGGTCGATGCCGGCCTGGTGAAAGAGAAGCACTGGATGCTCTATTTCCCCGCCTTCGTAGGGGCTTTCTTCCTCATGGTGCCGCTGATCATCATAGGGGTGAAGAAGAAAAACACTAAGGCGACCTTCCAGATCGCCCTGCTTATCATGATAGCCGCCCTGGCCGCCATGGCGCTGTTTGCCAACAGCCTGGTGGTGCTGAGCGTCGCCGTGGTGCTCTTCTTTACGGGTTTCAACTATCTCGAAGCATCCCTGCCAAGCCTGATCGCCAAGTTCTGTCCCGTGGGCGACAAGGGATCGGCCATGGGGGTTTACTCCACCAGTCAGTTCCTCGGCGCCTTCTGTGGTGGCCTGCTGGGTGGCGGCGCCTATCAGCTGCTGGGAGCGGCCGGTGTGTTCGCCGTGGCACTGGGCCTGATGTGCCTGTGGCTGCTGCTGACACTGGGGATGCAAAACCCCGTACTGTTAAAGAGTTATACCCTGGAAGCCGAGGTGGAAGGTAAAGAGCAGGCCCGCGCCATGGCGACCGAGTTGTCGCAACTGCCCGGCGTGGCCGAGGCCATTGTGGTGCTTGAGGAGAAGGTCGCTTATTTAAAAGTTGATGAGCATTTCGATTTGAGACAGGCGCGAGCTGTGTTAGGCTCTTCCAATTAACAGATTCGCGGTCGAGTACGGCCGTGCATCTGTACCTAATTTAGATTTATAAGATTATCGCAGGAGATTTCAATGGCCAGTCGTGGTGTCAATAAGGTAATTTTGGTCGGTAACCTGGGGAAAGATCCCGAGGTTCGTTACATGCCAAACGGCAACGCCGTAGCCAACTTTACAGTGGCGACCAGTGAGTCTTGGAAAGACCAGCAAGGTCAGATGCAAGAACGTACAGAATGGCACAACATTGTAATGTACCGTCGTCTTGCGGAGATCGCCGGTGAGTACCTGAAGAAGGGCTCGAAAGTGTATCTGGAAGGTAAACTGCAGACCAGCAAGTGGCAGGATCAGCAGACCGGACAAGATCGCTACAAGACAGAGATCAACGTTAACGAGATGCAGATGCTGGATAGCCGTGGCCAAGGCCAAGGCGGTCAAGGTGGCCAGCAAGGTTACGGTGCGCCGCAACAGCAAAACCAGTACGCACCACAGCAATCGGCGCCGGCCGCGCGTCCACAGCAGCCGCAACAATCGGCTCCTCAAGGTGGGTACGGTGCCCAGCAACAGCCACAGCCACAGCAAGGTTATGGCGCTCAGCCACAGCAGGCCCCTGCCTATGCGCCTAAGCCACAGGCGGCACCGCAACAGGCACCGCAGCAGCGTCCAGCACCACAGCCACAGCAGAACTTCACGCCTGATCTGGATGACGGTTGGGACGACGATATCCCGTTCTAGGATTTGGTCGACAAATGTTTGCTTAAAACCCTGCCTTGGCAGGGTTTTTCTTTTCTTAGACTCTGCCGCGCTATGCTCTTCTTAGCGCGCGTCGGTCGGCGTCATCCCACGGGAGTGTTCATTTACCGCCATGCGGTGTAAAATGCGCGCCCAGCCCGTAAAAGGGCGACTGCTAAACTTGGGTTACCCTTATTTATGTCATTTGCCACTATGCCAACTGCTATTAATCGTACCTTCTCCATTGCGCCCATGCTCGATTGGACCGACAGGCACTACCGCTATTTCGCGCGCCTGATGTCTTCCGAGTTGCTGCTCTATACCGAGATGGTGACGACCGGGGCGATCATTCATGGCAGGGGCGATTATCTGGCCTATAACCAGGAGGAGCACCCGCTGGCGCTGCAGCTAGGGGGATCCAATCCTGAAGATTTGGCAAAGTGTGCCAAGTTGGCGGCGGAGCGTGGCTATGATGAGGTCAATCTCAATGTGGGCTGCCCGTCGGATCGTGTGCAGAATGGCCGTTTTGGCGCCTGCCTGATGGCCGAGCCTGATCTGGTGGCTCAGTGTGTGGCGGCGATGAATGAGGTGGTGGATATTCCGGTAACGGTAAAGACCCGCATCGGCATCGACGAGCAAGACAGCTATGAGTTTCTTACCGAGTTTGTCGACAAGGTGAGCGCGGCTGGCTGCGACACCTTTATTATTCATGCCCGTAAGGCCTGGTTGCAGGGGCTGAGTCCCAAGGAGAACCGCGAGATCCCCGAGCTCGACTATGACAGGGTGTATCGCCTCAAGCAGGATTACCCTCAGCTGAGCATCTCCATCAATGGTGGGGTCAAGACGCTAGCAGAGTGCGGCGAGCACCTCAAACAGCTAGACGGCGTCATGGTGGGCCGCGAAGCCTATCAGAACCCTTATCTGTTGGCTCAGGTGGATCAGCAGCTGTGCGGCCTGGACAAGCCTGTGCTGAGCAGAGATGCCGTTTTGGAGAATATGATTCCCTATATAGAGAAACATCTAGTGTCCGGTGGTCGCCTGAATCATATTACCCGTCACATGACAGGTTTGTACCAAGGAGAGGCGGGTTCGCGGGCCTGGCGTCGTTATCTGAGCGAGAATGCTCATAAGCCTGGTGCCGGTATCGCCGTGGTGCATGAGGCCAGAGCCAGCATGGAACTCAAATAAAAACATAATACAAACAATGTATTGATTAAGATTCTTGCACAAAGCCGCTGATAACACAGCGGCTTTTTTTGTCTAACTTTTAAACTTCTCACCAGAGTTGGCGAAAATTACCAGCCGGTAGTGAAACTCACTATCTTCTTAACCAGCCGCCTCAGTCCTAATGAATGTCTCAGCGGCATTAAATTTTATAAACTCTTATTTATCATATATTTATATTGTTTTTATAAAGTTGGCACACCCCTTGTATTGTCATAGATGTCATAAACGAAATGGAAAGGAAGACATCATGAACAAGCTAACTAAAGTATCGCTAATCGCCTCTCTACTTGTAGGTGCTAGCTTCTCTGCCTCGGCAGATGACTTTATCCCAACAGATATCACCGCCAAGCTGGAGCGTCATTTGGCGACACAGATGCAAGAGATGATGGTGACTGCTCAGCAAGAACTGACACTTTCA
Source organism: Shewanella halotolerans (assembly GCF_019457535.1). NCBI lineage: Bacteria > Pseudomonadati > Pseudomonadota > Gammaproteobacteria > Alteromonadales > Shewanellaceae > Shewanella > Shewanella halotolerans. The sequence goes on from NZ_CP080417.1 coordinate 618,419, forward strand.
CTGCAGGCGCAGCTGTCAGAGTCGCTATTCGACACTAACCTTAAGCTGGCAGAAACGGCGACCAAGAGTGAAGACGCACCGATGAAGAGTGCGATGGTTAAGGAATAACTCTGGTAAAGGAATACCATAGTTTGGGGAATTGTTATGACTTATCTGTTTGAGTTGGCAGCACTGTTACTGCTCCCAGTATTGAGCTTCGCGCTCTGCGCAACCTTAGTCTGTACCTTGAAATGGCATAAGGTGTTATAGCCGGGGCTCATCAATTTGTTGATAGTAAGGACAAGTATTATGAATATCGATGATCTGGTAAGAAGGCTAAAAAATCCTCGCAGCATAGTATGTGGTGTGGCGGCGATGACGGCAGACAAATTTTCCTGGTCTTGCCTATGGACTCGCGTCGTGTGGGCCGTGGCAGCCTTTATGAATCCGGCCTTCGTCTTGTTAGTGTATTTTGTATTGGCACTCGTTCTGCCGAAATGGAAACCAGGCTACTAGCCGTTAGGAATTAAGAGCGTGAAGGGACGTACGAATTTACAAAAAGCGCTGGATATCTTGCTGGCCCTGGGTGTCATCCTTATAGTGGCTGCGGCGCTGATGATGCTGGGACATTACTTTGAAGCGCGTTGGTTTTACATCAGCCTGGAGTCGCCTCAGTGGATCGACATAGGTTTGTGGAGTACGGCGCTGGTCAGTGCCCTGTTATTGATTCTGCTACTCTGGCTCACTCTGGCCTTTAGTTTTGTCGCCCTGGTTTCTTCTGTTTGTGTGCTAAGCGCCATCGCCATGTTGTTTGCCGGCTTTTCGCTGTTTTGGCCGATTCTCCTATTACTGCTGGCGGCTTGGGGCGTAGGCCAGGCTAGCCGGGTCGATTAGCCTGGCTCGATTTCTTTATCTGCTCAGGAAGGCGTTAAACTGCGCCTTGGCCTCATCGCTTTGCAGGCGAATGGCAAACTCTTCCAACTCTTTTTGCATCTGCTCCCTGATGAGCTCGCTGTCACCGCGTATCAAGCGGCGACTGGCTCTGAGTGCCTGAGGTGGCTTCTTCGCCAGCTTGATGCTTTGGCTCAGGGCATGACTCATCAACTCATCGCTTGGCAGTAGATCGTTGATAAGCCCCATCGATAGGGCGCTGTGGGCATCGAAGGCCTCACCGAGCAGCAGCAATTCGCTGGCCTTGGTCTGGCCGACTAGGCGGGGCAGTAAAAGGCTGGCACCGGCCTCGGGCACCAGCGCCAGATTGACGAAGGGCAGCTGGAACTTGGCGGTGTTGTCGGCATACACCAGGTCGCAATGCAGCAGCAGGGTCGTGCCTATGCCGACGGCGGGACCGGCCACGGCGGCAACCAGAGGTTTAGTGAGATCCAGCAGGGTGAACAGAAACCTGACGGTAGGATGATTCGGTCCTAAGTCACTATTTTTTAAAAAGTCGGCAACATCGTTACCCGAGGTGAAACAATCGCCTTCGCCTTTGAGGAGAAAGGCGTTAATTCCGTTGTCTGACTCCCCTTGGATAAGGTATTCTGTGAGCCGAGCATACATCTCAAGGTTAAGCGCGTTGCGTTTGTCGGGGCGATTGATCGTGATGATGCGTACGCCCTGCTCATCCTGAAATTGAATGTTACTCATGGGTCAATAATCCTTATTTGGCAGATGGGTTAAAAAGGAGTTTAAGGCATTGAAACAGATTTTCAAACACGCGTTTAATTTTGTCCTGCTATCATGCACTTCATTTTCCGTATTGGCAAACGTCATGTTTGTCGATGGCTATGTCAGGGCCATGCCGCCGAGCGTGCCCAATACCGCCGCCTATTTCACCCTGATGAATCATGGGCCCGAGGTCGATCTTATTGGCGTCGACACAGAGGTAGCCGCCGAGGCGCAGCTACACACCCTGGTGGAAGAAGAGGGCGTGGTGAAGATGCGCCAACTCCCCAAATTTACCCTGGCCAGCCACGCTAACCTGGAGCTTATGCCCTCGGGTAAGCACGTGATGCTGTTGGGATTAAAAAAACCGCTGACGGAAGGACAGGAAGTGGTGTTAAGGCTAAAGTTTAGCGATGGCAGCGAGCAGCAGCTGACGCTGCCGGTGAGCAAGCAAGCGATAGCGACACAAGATGATGGCGAGCACCATCATCACCATTAATGGAGTAAGAGTATGCAGGTAACATGGAAACGGGTCAGCCTGGCGGCCGCCGTCTTATTTTTGATTGGCTACATCATCAGCGTATGGTGGAGCGTAGAACCAGACAGTATAGAGCCCCATCAACTCAATAACGAGACGGGCCATAAGATAGTGGGCTACGCGACCACTACCTCTTTGATTTTGACCATGGAAACCCTCCTCGATAAGAACGGTGGCTGGTTGTCGAACGACGTGATGCCTCCCTCGCTGTTCATGGATAACATGCCCGCCTTCGAGTTTGGTGCCATAGAGCAGGCGCGGGATCTGGCGCTGATCATGCGCAAGGAATTTAGCCGTTCCCAGTCGCAGTCTACCGCCGACAAAGATCTGCTGGCGGCCCACTCTAAGCTGAATATTGAACACACCAGCTGGTTGGTGCCGAGCGCCGAGGGCGAGTATCGTGACGCCATCAAGCTGCTCAAGCTCTATCGCGCCCGCATCGCCGACACCAATAATCCCGATGCTCAATTCTATGCCCGCGCCGATAACCTCAACGAGTGGCTCAAAGAGGTGCAGAAGCGCCTGGGCAGCATGTCGCAGCGTCTGTCTGCCAGTGTCGGTCAGGAGCGGATCAATACCGATCTCGCCGGTGACACTGAGGCTAGCCAGTCCACACCTAATCTGGCCAGCCAGGAGATCAAGACCGGCTGGTGGCAGATCGACGATGTCTTCTATGAAACCCGCGGCGCCACCTGGGCACTGCTGAACTTTATGAAGGCTATTGAGGTAGATTTTGCCGACGTATTGAAGAAGAAAAATGCTGAGGTCAGCTTGCAGCAGATCATTCGTGAGCTGGAAGAGACGCAGCAGCCTGTGTGGAGCCCGATCGTGTTGAACGGTTCTGGGTTTGGCATAGTGGCCAACCATTCGCTGGTGATGGCCAATTATATTTCCCGCGCCAATGCCGCGGTGATCGATTTAACTAACTTATTGACTCAAGGCTAATTAGATGAAAAAAACACTACTTGCATGTGCTCTGCTCGGGTCTTTGGCAGCGACGTCTGCACAGGCGGCTACTGTAGTTGGCTTCAAGGTGGGCGGCGACTACTGGAATGCCGATACCGAGGGTACCTTTGCTCAGAAGGGCCAGGCTCAACAGGAGTTTGATTACAGCTCTTCATCTCAGGGCAGCATCTGGGTCGCCATCGAGCATCCGATTCCTTTAGTGCCTAACCTGAAGATCCGCGAAAACCGCCTGGATGCCGACGGCAAGGCGACTGTGACCGGCGACTGGTCATTCGGCGATCGCGTATTTAATGATGATGTTACCACGGCAAGCAACCTGAGCAATACCGATTTCGTGCTCTACTATGAGCTGCTGGATAACGACATAGTGGCACTGGATCTCGGCGCCGCCTACAAGAAGATGCATGGCTCTTTCCGCGTACATCAGATCTCGCCATCTGGCGTGGTAGGCGCCTATGCACAGAAAGATCTCAGCGACGGCATCGTCATGGCTTATGCCAATGCCGAGGTGGGCATTCCTGGCCTGGGTCTGTATGGTTTTGCCGACGTGATGCAGGGCATCGACGAGAGCAGCGTCTACGACTATCAAGTGGGTTTGGGCTGGCAGTTTGACGGCGTGGCGCTAGATACCAAGGTGCGTGTCGGTTACCGTGACTTTAACTTCGATGTGAACGACTTCGATGGCGTGACCGCCAACATGCAGTTCAAAGGCTATTTTGCCGGGGTTGAGCTAGTCTTCTAATAGCTAGTTTGTAGCCAAAAAAAAACCGCCATGATGGCGGTTTTTTTTTGTGGCTAAAGCCTGACGTCTTACTGACTGACTTCAGGTGCCTTCAGGCCATTGTTGATGGCGATGACATCGTCTTCGCTCAGGGTACCTGTCGCTTGTTTCAACGCCAGGATAGAGTTGATATAGCCATAACGGGCATTAGAGAGCTGACGCTTAGAGTCATAGAGGTCACGGGTACGGTTGAGTACGTCAACGATAGTACGGGTACCGACTTCGAAACCTGCCTGAGTCGCTTTCAGTGCGCTCTCAGAAGAGATCACAGATTGCTCATAGGCGCGGATAGAGCTGATAGATGCACCAACGTTGTTGAAGTTGTTACGCACATCCTTCACAACCTTGCGGTAGGTCTGTTCCATCTTCTCGCTGGCTTCCACGTATTGGTACTGTGCCTGGTTGACCTTAGAGCTCACTTTAAAGCCTTCGAAGATAGGCACGCTCAGGGTCAGACCCACGTTGGCGTTGTCGTAATCGCTCAGATCACCTGCCTGATTCTTCTGATTCAGGTTGGTGGTGTAACCCGCATTCAGGCTCAGAGACGGCATGTGACCCGCCTTGTAGAGCGAGATGGTCTGCTGGGCGATATCTTTACCGATACGCGTGGTCAGCAGATCCACACTGCTGGTCTCGGCCATCTTCAACCAGTCGTTTGGCATGGCTGGGGTTGGCGGTACCGCGGTGAAACGTGTGGTATCCAGAATATCGATAGACTTGTGGTCTATGCCGGTGATTTCTCGCAGGGCTTCGTAGCTGTTGATCAGCTGGTTTTCTGCCAGAATTTCCGATGCACGGGCCAAGTCATACTGAGCCTGAGCCTCGTGTACGTCGGTGATCGCGGTGAGACCCACGGCGAAACGCTGCTTGGTCTGCTCGAGCTGACGCTCGATGGCACGCTTCTCGGCGCCCTTGAATTCGTAGTTATCTTTCGCGGCTAAGACGTCGAAGTAGGCGCCTGTCACGCGAATGATGAGTGACTGAAGTGTCGAGGCGTAGGCGGCATCGGCCTGTGACGCCGCAAGCTCAGCAAGGTCGAGTCCAACCCAGGCGCTGTGATCGTAGATCACCTGCTTGAGTGACAGCCCTGCATCGAGTCCGCTGTTGTACTTGTCATCATCAACATTGGTCCAGCTCTTTCCATAGCCTACGCTGGCGCTGATGGTGGGTAGCAAGGGGGCGCGGTTCTCTTCGATCTGCTCGTAGAGGCGGTCACGCTGCGCTTGTGCCTGGAGCGCAATAGGATCATTGGTAAGGGCCTGCTGATATATCTGCAGTAGATCGTCGGCATGCACGGCAGAAGTCGTTGCCGCGAGAGTCAACGCTGCACATAAGGTGCGGATCTTAAATTTCATTAGCTGTCCTTTTTTAGACATAAATACTCCGAGGCGGAGCCATTTACTTAATAAAGTTAAGTGATGCTTCAGCGCAAATCATTTGCGCGAAGCGGTTTGCGCTTCCCGACGCTTCCCGATACATCTAAACTTATTAAGGTTAAGATATTAAGAAATTAACCATTTTTAAGTCAACTAGGAAGTGTAACAGTTTTTAACGGTAAGTCTGCATTTTTTAGTGGTCTACATGGTATATTGAGAGCCCTTGGGGATAAGCATTTACTAACTGAGTCGCGGGACGGGTAATGAGCCAGAAATTCACCAATGAAGATGTACAGATGCTGGAAAAACGAACCCTTTTTCAGGGGTTCTTTCGTATGGAAGAGTACAGATTCAAACATAGGCTGTTTGCCGGTGGTTGGAGCCCGGAAGTGGTGCGCGAAGTATTCGAGCGCGGCCATGCCGTGGTCGTGCTGCCCTATGATCCCGTGAGTGACAAGGTGGTGCTGATTGAGCAAATACGCATTCCAGTGGTGAATGCCGCGCCAACCCCTTGGCTGCTGGAGTTTGTCGCCGGCATGATAGAGGAGGGAGAGAGCGCCGAGCAGGTGGCTCACCGTGAACTGCTCGAGGAGTCTGGCCTGGTGGCTAGTGAGATGCACTACATCAGCCAATATTTTTCCAGTCCCGGCGGCACCAGCGAGCGATTCGATTTCTACTGGGCCAGGGTCGACGCCAGTCAGGCCGATGGCCTACATGGACTGGACGATGAACATGAGGATATCAAGGTGCATGTGATGCCCCGTGAGGCAGCCTTTCAACTATTGCAGGATGGCACCATCAATAACGCCTCGACGGTGATCGGTCTGCAGTGGCTGCAGCTCAACTACCAAACCCTAAGGGCCGCCAAGTGAGCCTGTCGTTAAATAAGCGCAAGCCGGACTATCAGGCAAACGTGAGTCGTTTTCTCGCCTTGTGTAGTCGTAACTACTTCAATATATTACGCTGGCTGCCCGCGGGCTATGAGCAGGGGCAGTCCTGGCAGGTCGAGGGAGACTTCGGTTGCCTCGAGGTTAAGCTGCTGGAAAACACCCAATATACCCAATTAATTGAGATCTCCCGTCCGCTGAAAATCGCGCAATACGTTGATACGCCTAAAGTTGTAGTGCGTGTTTACCATGACGCTAAATTAGCAGAAGTGTTAACTAGTCGACAGATTTATCGATTAAGACCAGTATATGATTATCCAAATATACGTATGTACCATAGAGACGAAAAGTATCAGGTAAATGCTTTTCTTGAAGAGTTACTCAAGATTGACAACCATGCCCGCATCATTTGTCAGTCCGAATCTTAGGGTTTTAATGTGCTAAAAGAGGCTATCTCTTATTCCATAGATCACGATGAGAGCGTAAAGCTGGTCCAGGTGACGGACCCTCATCTTTTTGCTGATCCCGAGGCGCAACTGCTGGGTGTGAATACCGCACATAGCTTGGATGCTGTGTTGAACACCATTAAGGCCGTTGAGTACCCGGCACACCTCTTATTGGCCACTGGCGACATTAGCCAAGATTATTCCAATCAGTCTTACCATAACTTCGTCGCTGCGATTGAAAAATTAAATCTTCCTTGTCACTACCTGCCGGGCAATCACGATGACCCGCGCATCATGCACCTGCATATGCAGGGCCCCAGAGTCTACGGCGATAGGCGGATCCTGGTGGGAAAGTGGCAAATCATCATGCTGGATTCCACCGTTAGGGGGAAGCCTGGCGGGCATATGGCCGACGGCGAGATGGAGCTGATCGAGGCGGCGGTGGCGGCCCATCCCGAGCTGCATACCCTGTTGGTGATGCATCACAATCCGATCCTGGTGGATTGCAAATGGTTGGATCAACACTGCATGGACAATGGCGAGGCGTTTCTCGACAGAGTGACGGCCATGCCTCAGGTCAAGGGCCTGCTGTGGGGCCATGTACATCAGAGCCTGGATCAGTTCTACCAGGGCAAGAGTGGCCCGGTGAAGTTGATGGCAACGCCTTCTACCTGCATTCAGTTTAAGCCCAAGTCTCCCTATTTTGCCCTCGATGCCCAGCAGCCAGGTTATCGCCTGCTGGAGTTAAAGCCAGACGGCAGCATCCAGGCCAACGTCTACCGCGTGCCCGGCAACAAGTTTTCACCGGATCACGACTCCAGCGGTTACTAGGCGCTCATTTTGGTGAGCAGATAGCTAGCAGTCTGCTTGGCATTAGCGGGGTTAATATTTGGTTAATTGCCGCGCCGGTGTTAGCATCTGGAAGCCCCATGCTCGGCTGCAGATGTTAGGCGCAGAGCCAATCTGCCCGACAAGCCGTTATGCAGGGAACACATTGCCGTTTTATCATTCGCTGCCGAGGAAATATGCTGCTCTATATTCATGGATTTAATAGTTCACCGTACTCAGACAAAGGTGTGGTCACTGCCCAGTATATTGCCAAGCATTTTCCCGATATCAATTTCGTACAACCCCAACTCCCGTCCACACCCAAGGCGGCCATGGCGCTGCTGACAGATTTGGTCGAGCAGGCACTGGAGAAGGGAGAAAGCCTGAGTTTCATCGGTTCATCCCTCGGTGGCTATTTTGCCAGTTATCTGGCGGAGCGTTATGGCGGGCGCGCCGTGCTGGTTAACCCGGCGGTGAAACCCTTCGAGCTGTTTGATGAGTTCCTCGGTCCCCAGTACAATCCCTACACAGAAGAAGATTATCAGATTCTACCCGAGCACAAGTTAGAGGTGGCTAAGTACGATACCCCGGCCATCTCACATCCAGATCGTTTCTTGGTGCTGCTGCAGTCTGGGGATGAGGTGCTTGATTATCGGCAAGCCGTAAATAAATACCAATGTTGTCAGATGCTCATCGAGGCGGGTGGCGATCACAGCTTCGTCGGCTACCAGCAGAAGATGCCGGGGATCTGTGATTTCCTGTTTCTTGACAAATAGACATGTAGGGCCGCAACATGGCCTGAATAACAATATATTGTGTGCGCTATGACTAACCAATACACTTCAGATGCAATTGAAGTCCTCAATGGACTCGACCCGGTAAAACGTCGCCCAGGTATGTATACCGACACCACACGTCCAAACCATTTGGGCCAAGAGGTGATCGATAACAGCGTCGATGAGGCCCTTGCGGGACACGCGACCAGAATCGACGTGATACTGCACAAGGACAATTCGCTGGAGGTGATCGACGATGGCCGCGGCATGCCGGTGGACATACATCCCGAAGAGGGGATCCCAGGAGTCGAACTGATCCTTACCAAGCTGCACGCGGGCGGTAAGTTCTCCAATAACAACTATCAGTTTTCCGGTGGTCTGCACGGCGTAGGTATCTCGGTTGTGAACGCGCTGTCGAATCGCGTCGAGATCACAGTTAGGCGCGGTGGCCAAGTTTATGAGATGGCTTTCGAGCATGGCGACAAGGTGGAAGAGCTGACGGTGACAGGCACCTGCGGTCGACGCAACACCGGCACACGCGTCCATTTCTGGCCAACCGCCAGTTATTTCGATTCGGTTAACTTCTCTATTCCCAAGCTTATCTATCTGCTAAGAGCTAAGGCGGTACTCTGCCCGGGCCTGCGTATCAAGTTTACCAACAAGCAGACCGGCGATGTCGAAGAGTGGTGCTACGAGAGCGGCCTGACCGATTATCTCAAGTCGTCAACACAGGGAGCATTGACTCTGCCTGAAGAGCCTTTTATCGGCAGCATGGCTGGTAATACCGAGGCGGTCGACTGGGCCATCACCTGGTTACCTGAGGGGGGGGACTCCCTTAATGAGAGTTACGTCAACCTGATCCCCACGCCCCTGGGCGGCACTCATGTAAACGGTTTCCGTCAGGGGCTGCTGGAGGCGATGCGCGAATTCTGTGAGTTTCGTAACCTGATCCCCAGAGGGATCAAGCTCTCCCCCGAGGATATCTGGGATCGCAGCAGCTTCATTCTGTCGATCAAGATGCAAGATCCTCAGTTTGCCGGACAGACCAAAGAGAAACTCTCCAGCCGCCAGAGTGCGGCCTTCGTCTCGGGCATCGTCAGAGACGCCTTCAGTCTCTGGCTCAATACCCATACGGATCAGGCCGAGGCCCTGGCCGAGATGTGTATCAGCAACGCCCAGAAACGTCTGAAGGCGGCCAAGAAGGTAGCGCGTAAGAAGGTGACCTCGGGTCCAGCGCTGCCGGGTAAGCTGACCGACTGCAGCGGCCAGGACCCTATGCGCGGCGAACTCTTCCTGGTGGAGGGGGACTCGGCGGGCGGCAGTGCCAAGCAGGCGAGGGATCGTGAGTTCCAGGCGATCATGCCGCTGCGGGGTAAGATCCTCAACACCTGGGAGGTGGAGGCCTCACAGGTGCTGGCCTCTCAGGAGGTGCACGACATCTCAGTCGCCATCGGTTGTGACCCGGACAGCAACGATATTTCAGAGCTCAGATACGGTAAGATCTGTATCCTGGCGGATGCGGACTCGGACGGTCTGCATATCGCGACCCTACTGTGTGCCTTGTTCATGAAGCACTACAAGGTGCTGGTGGAGAAGGGACACATCTATGTGGCCATGCCGCCGCTGTTTAGGGTCGATGTGGGTAAAGAGGTATACTACGCGCTGGATGAAGCCGAGAAGCAGGGGATCTTAGATCGTATCAGCGCCGAGAAGAAGAAGGGCAAGGTGCAGGTGACCCGATTCAAGGGATTGGGTGAGATGAATCCATTGCAGCTGAGGGAGACCACCATGGATCCCAACACCCGAAGACTGGTACAGTTAACCATAGATGATGCCGAGGACACCCTGGCCATCATGGATATGTTGCTGGCCAAGAAGCGTTCTGGCGATCGTAAGACCTGGCTTGAAACCAAAGGCGACTTAGCCCAGCTATAGCTATGTCATTAAAATAAAAAGACAAATCGTTAGACAAGCTTAATATAATGCATAATAAAAGAGTTAGTTGTTATTTTCTGAGTGCGATGTTTGCCATGATGGCATCGGGTGTGGCCCTGACGGCGCGCGCCGAGCAGCCCATCATGATCACAGTCACCAAGGGATTTGGACTCTCCTTATATGCCTCAGATCTCGGTGATGCCAAACAGATGGCACTGGGTGACGAAGGCACCCTGTTTGTGGGCTCTTATAAGTCCGGCACCATACAGGCCCTGGTAGACAGCAACGCCGATGGTCGTGTAGACAAGCGCTACGTGGTTGCCAAGGGGCTCGAGTACCCAGAGGCGATCGCCTTTCATAAGGGGGATCTCTATGTTGCCGAAGAGGAACGCATCCTACGCTTCGTGGATATCGAGAATCGGCTGAAGCGTCCAGGTCGCGGCAAAGAGGTTTACGATCGTCTGCCTGGCAAGACCAACAAGAGTCGCCGCGCCATGCGTTTCGGCCCAGATGGACGTCTCTATATCGCCATCGGCGCGCCCTGTAACGTGTGTGAGGCCCATGCGCCCTTCGGCAGTATCATCGCCATCGACCTCAACAGCGGCAGCAGTGAGCAGATCGCCACAGGTATACGCAACGTCACCGGCTTCGACTGGGCGCCCACAGACAACAAGCTGTGGTTTGCCGATCTGGGCCGTGACTGGATGGGCGACAGGCTGCCACCGGATGAGATTAACCGTGTCGATATCGTCGGCGCCCACTACGGCTTTCCCTATATTCACGCCAGCAGCGTGCTGGAGCCCGCCTACGAGAAGCCTAAGGGGCTCAAGGTCACCACGCCCGTCTTCGAATTGCCGGCCCACGTGGCACCCATGGGGCTCGAGTTCTATCGTGGCGAGCAGTTCCCCGAGAAATATCGTGATCAGCTTTTCGTGGCCGAGAATGGCTCATGGAACCGCTCCAGTAAGATCGGCTATCAGGTCACCATGTTGACCCTGGAAGATGACAGTATCAGCAAGCGCCAAACGGTGGTGAGCTTTCTCGATGGAGAGTTCCCCGTCGCCCGGCCCTATGACTTAATCATGGCGCCCGATGGGGCCATGTATATCTCAGACGATCTGAAAGGCAATGTGTATCGTCTGTTTTATAAAGAGAACGCGAGCGAAGAGATTGAATCGAGTGAAGCGAGTGAACAACAGGATCCTAATCAATGAGTGATGCGATAGATTTAAGCCTCGATGGCGTCGAACAGATGCCCTTGAGACGTTTCACCGAAGAGGCGTATCTGAACTATTCCATGTACGTCATCATGGATCGCGCCCTGCCGCATATCGGCGACGGCTTAAAGCCGGTGCAGCGTCGTATCGTCTACGCCATGAGCGAACTTGGCCTGTCGGCGCAATCTAAGCACAAGAAGTCGGCGAGAACCGTGGGTGACGTACTGGGTAAGTATCACCCCCACGGCGACAGTGCCTGTTACGAGGCCATGGTCTTGATGGCGCAGCCTTTCTCTTATCGCTACCCGCTGGTAGATGGTCAGGGTAACTGGGGGGCGCCGGACGATCCTAAGTCATTCGCGGCCATGCGTTATACCGAGGCGCGCCTGTCTAAGTTTTCCGAGGTGCTGCTGACCGAGCTGGGTCAGGGCACGGTAGATTGGGGCGTCAACTTCGACGGCACGCTTAAAGAGCCCATGGTGCTGCCCGCCCGTCTGCCGCATATCCTGCTCAACGGCATCACAGGGATCGCGGTGGGGATGGCGACCGATGTGCCGCCCCACAATGCCCGCGAGCTGGTAGATGCCTGTGTGGAGCTGATTGACAACCCCAAGGCGGATCTGGAACGTCTGATGGAGCTGGTACCCGGCCCCGACTATCCCACCGAGGCGGAGATCATCAGCCCGAGAACCGAGATCGCCAAGATCTATGAGACCGGCCGTGGCTCCATCAAGGCCCGCGCCGTCTATAGCGTGGAGTCTGGCGAGATAGTGATCACCGCGCTGCCGCATCAGGCCAGTGGCGGTAAGATTTTAGAGCAGATCGCCGCCCAGATGCAGGCTAAGAAGCTGCCCATGGTGGCCGACCTGCGCGACGAGTCAGATCACGAGAGCCCGGTGCGTATTGTTATCGTGCCTCGGTCAAATCGTGTCGATTGCGATCAGCTGATGGCGCACCTGTTTGCCACCACAGATCTCGAGAAGAACTTCCGCGTTAACCTCAATGTGCTGGGGCTCAATGGCCGTCCTCAGGTGAAGGGGCTGAAACAGTTGCTGACCGAGTGGCTGGAGTTCAGATTGACTACGGTCAGACGCCGTTTAGAGCACAGATTAGACAAGGTTTTGGCAAGGCTGCATATTCTGGAAGCCTTGATGATCGCCTTCCTCAATATCGATGAGGTGATCGAGATCATTCGTTACCACGATGATCCTAAGGCCGAGCTGATGGCGCGCTTTAACCTGACCGACGATCAGGCCAACGCCATCTTAGATCTTAAACTGCGTCATTTGGCGAAGCTGGAAGAGTTTAAGATCAAGACAGAACAGAGTGAGCTTGAGGCCGAGCGTGAGAAGCTTGAGCAGCTGCTCAGCTCAGATCGCCGCATGAAGACGCTGATCAAGAAAGAACTTAAGCAAGACGCCGAGACTTATGGCGACGAGCGCCGCTCTCCGCTGGTCGAGCGCAGCGAATCCCGCGCCCTGTCGGAGCAGGAGCTGGTACCGGCCGAGGCGGTAACTGTAGTGCTGTCCGAGAAGGGCTGGGTGCGCTGCGCCAAGGGCCATGATATCGACCCAACGGCGCTCTCTTACAAGGCGGGTGATGGCTTCCTCTGCGCCGCGTCTGGCAGGAGTAATCATGCCACCGTCTTTATCGGCTCGACGGGGCGCGCGTTTGCCACCGATACCCATACCCTGCCATCGGCCAGGAGTCAGGGTGAGCCTGTGACTACCCGCTTCCAGCTGTCACCGGGCGAGTCTATGGCCCATGCGCTGCTCGGAGAGGATGGACAATGCTTCCTGTTGGCCTCGGATGCGGGCTACGGCTTTATCGGCGATTACAAGGATATGGTGTCTCGCAACAAGGCGGGTAAGGCACTACTCAGCCTGCCGGCCAATGCTCAGGTGCTACCGCCGAAACGCGTGGACAAGAGTCGTAGCGAGTCTATCTTAGCGATCACCAACGAGGGGCGCATGCTGCTCTTCTCCGTCGATGCATTGCCGCAACTGGCCAAGGGCAAGGGCAACAAGATCATCGGCATCGCCAGCGACAGGGCCAAGAGCCGTGAAGAGCTGCTGGTGCATCTGCATGTGGTGCCGCAGGATACCGCAGTTACTCTGTGGGCGGGTAAGCGCAAGCTTACTCTCAAGCCGAGCGATCTCGAGCACTACCGTGGCGAGCGTGGTCGTCGTGGCGCCAAGCTGCCTCGTGGCCTGCAACGTGTGGATAAGGTGGAGCTTGGCGAGGACGAGACCAGTCTCTAGCCGACTGTCAGACATAAAATCCGGATACAAAAAAAGCTGCCTTGGGCAGCTTTTTTTATCTCTGATGGAAGTAGGCCTTAAGCCACTTCGTAGAAGTTGGGGATTACATCGAGGCGGGCCTGAATGATCTCGGTGGCCATCTTGCTACATTTACCACATTGATTGCCAACACCCAGACGACGCTTAACGTCGGCAAGAGACATATCTCCTTGATCGACAGCTTCTTTTATTTGCTTGTCGGTAATGGCGTGGCAAAGGCAAACATACATACAGGTGACTCCCCTACTTCAGATGCATGCAATTATAAATGAAAACGATTCTCACTGCTAATAACTCCTGGTTATAGATCGTGCATTATGGCGCCTAAGCGGGGAATTAAAAATTGTGAGCTAGCCCACTAAATACGGGGCTTCCAGCCTATTGGTGGCTCGAACTTGACCTCGTTTTGTCTGGCCGTAGGCTAGGGCGGTAATGAGCGCAAGCGCGCGTGAAAGATGCACTTACCACAAGTTAAGATGGTTTATTTGCTGGCTTATGATGGGTTGGGGTAGGCATTTACTGCTCAGATGAGGCGCTATCTTTGGCTGATAGCGCCAGGGGGAATTAAGCTTAATAGCCGCGCTCGAAGTTGACCTTGTGGCTCAGGGGCTCTCCCTTGATGAACTTGTGATAGTTATTGGCGAAGATCTCCACCACCTGCTCTGGGAAACTCGGCGCGGCGATATGGGGAGTAATGATGACATTCTCCAGTGACCAGATGGGATGCTCCTGAGGCAGGGGCTCCTGATTAAACACATCTAGGATGGCGTTCTGCTGGGGATGAGTCAGCAGCTGGGCGTAGAGGGCGTCGAGATCCAACACGTCGCCGCGGCCCAGATTGAAGAGGATTGCCTCAGGCTTCATCATGGCCAGCAGCTCCTGGTTGAGCGCTCCCTGGGTCTGCGGCGTGCTGGGCAGTATGGCGGCGATGGCGTCTGCCTTACCTATGTGGTGGGCCAGATTAGCCAGGGTATCGACGCTGTCGAAGCCTATGGTCGGCTTAGCGCCGCGGTTGATGCCGGTCACCCGCATGCCGAAATGTTTGGCGGTCTGTGCCAGGTGTTTAGCGATATTGCCTGTGCCTAACAGCAGCAGCTCCTGCCCCTGCAGGGTGCGGAAGTTGCCCGGGCGCCAGATCTTCTCCGCCTGCTGGGACTGATATTGCTTGTGCTGACGCTGGTGGGCCAGCAGGTAGCCAAACAGGTACTCGCTCATCAGGGGGCCGAAGATCCCCCGCACATTGGTGAGCTGGTAGTCGCGGCGCAGTCTGGGTTTGACCAGGAGATCGACGCCGGCATAGGTGGATTGCATCCACTTGATCTGTTTGGCATGGCCCACCAAGGGGGCGGCCAATGGCGGTTCGGCGAGCCAGATATCGGCATCGAGAATACTCTGGGGATCGTCGCCTAGCAGTGTCAGGTGCGGCAGGTGACAGGAGCCGAGCAGGTTGCGGTATTTGTCGTTATCGCTGGTTAACAGCAGTAGCTTGTGTTCCATAGCGAGTCCTTTTGGCTGTTATTATTTTTGTATGAGACCCAGAAAATGGCTGGTTTATTTTGGTGGCGAACTTTATTCAGTCGCACCTTGTCATTATAGATGCTCCCGCCTGGCTTAGTACTTAAGTGGGGGGCTAGTGCTACAGTTACAAAAAATGGCTGAGGTGTCCACCGCTAGTGCGGACTTTGCCTATTTGTTGGGCAGTTTAAGGTGAGTAGGCACTCGCTGACCCTAGCGGGTCAGCAGCAGTTGATGGACGCAGTTGGCGCTGACGTCGGGGAAATTACTGAAGATGCCATCGACGCCCATCTGCGACAGATAGTGGATGTCGTCGCGATTATCCACGGTATAGACAAACACCTTGGCGCCGCGAGCGTGGGCGTCATCCACCAACTCTCGGGTGACGAAGTTGACGCTCAGGTGCAATGAGAAGGCCTCAAGCCGAGTGACTATGGCGGCCAGGTCTTCCGGCACCCCCTCGATGAGTGGCGCCAGTACAGCATCGGGGAAGGCTTGTCTCAGGGTGAACAGAAAGCCGTGATGGAAGGATGAGATCAGCAGCTGATCGGCGCGGTAGTTGAGCTTCTCGAGGATCTCAGGGTAGAGGGCCATGAAGGGGCCGAGGGAGTTGAGCCCTTTGAGCTCTATATTGATCAGGGCATCGAAGGGTTGCAGGTACTCCAGCAGCTCCCAGAGTTTAGGGATGGGCTCGCCATCAACGGTAACGCCGGCCAGATACTCTTGAGTCATCGCCTCGATAAGACCTGTGCCACTGCTTTTGCCGTCGAGACGCCTGTCGTGAAATACATAGAGTTCGCCCTCGACGCTGTGCACGTCGATCTCCACGGCGTTACAGCCCAAGGCGATGGATTTCTTGATGGCGGCCAGAGTATTTTCGGCGCCATAGCCGCTGGCGCCACGGTGAGCATAGACACGCATTAGCTTCTAATTATCCCCTGAGTCTCTTTACTTTGACCACTAATATGCACCTCGAGCTGCGGATAGGCGAGCTCCAGATGATTCTCTCTCAGTTTCTTGCTGACCTGCTTGTGCAGCTTGTGTCGTAGCGGCCAGCGGGTGTTCATATCCTTGGCATAGGCGCGGATCTCATAATCCTGGGTATGCTGACCAAATCCGGCAAACCAGACCTCGGGCTCCGGCGTGGTCAGGGCATCGTCACACTCCTTGACCGCCTGATAGAGCGCCGCCTCGACCCGTGCGGGATCCGAGTCTCTGGCGACCGAGACATAGACGATCACACGAGTTATCGGGTCTGACAGCGACCAGTTGATCAGCTGCTCGGTAATGAAGGCCTTGTTGGGGACGATTATCTCTTTTCTATCCCAATCGACAATCGTGGTGGCGCGGATCTGAATCTTGCTTACCGTACCTGTCAGTTCGCGAATGGTGACGGTATCACCGATACGCACAGGCTTCTCGAACAAGATGATCAGGCCCGAGATGAAGTTGGCGAAGATCTCCTGCAGGCCGAAACCTAAGCCTACCGAGAGCGCCGCGACCAGCCATTGCAGCTTAGACCACTCCATCCCCAGGGTCGAAAAGCCGCTGAGCATACCGAAGAAGACCACCAGATAGCGGCTCACAGTGGTGATGGCAAAGCCTGTGCCCTGGGTGAGATCCAATCGTTGCAGAATCATCAGCTCCAGCAGACCCGGCAGGTTGGTGGCTATCATCAGCGAGAAGCCGACGATGATAAGGCCCAGTAGCAGGGACTTGAGGGTGATAGGGATCTGCTGGGCGATGCCATCGACCGTGCTCGAGCTGGTCCACAGGGTGATGCCATCCAGAAACGAGAAGATAGCGCTATGGGTCTGAGTCCACAGACCAATCAGGCTGATCAGGAAGGCCAGCGTTAGCAGTGAACGCACCAGCCCAAGTGACTGGCTGGAGATGGTCTCGAGATCCACCACAGGCTCTTCATAGGTGTCCGGCGGCTCGTTACTGTTGGGGTCCTCTTCTTTCTCTCGCTGGGCCAAGATCTCGGCGCGCTTTGCCTTGGCGCGGTTAAAGGCGATGCGGCGCCGCTCGATTAACATCCAGCGTTTAATCAACTGATACAGCAGCATGAAGCTTAGGGATAAGATCAACGACAGCTGCAGCTGTAGCAGCATCTGATAGGCGGTGAAGTAGTAGCCCCTGAAGGCCAGCACGGCACAGGTCGGCGGCAGTAGTATGAGTATCGACCAGAGCAGTTTCTGCAGCAGGCGCTTATTCTTATCGTCCTGGTGGTAGTGATGTTCCTGCTTCGACAGGCTCAGCATATCGCGGTAGAACCAGAACAGCATGAGGGCCAGTAGGATGAAGGCGCCGCGTCCCAGGCTGTTGCGCACCAGCGAAGTTTCTAGCACCTCGGTGAAGCCGATCACGCCGACAATCGGCATCGCCAGTATGGTCAGGGCGCGCAGGCGCTGCTGACCGGCGCGTATGATCGCCTTGTCGCCCTTGAAGTGGCCGATCAACAGACCCTTATCCAGCGCCAGTAGATAGGTGAGGCGATAGAGCTGGTATAGCATGCCTATGGCCAGTATGCCCATGCCCACCGAGGAGACCAGGTTATGGTTGCTGAAGTAGAAGATCAGACCGCCGCAGATCAACGGCAGTGGTTTGATACAGCTGTAGAGCAGCGAGCCAACCAAGGTATTGAAACTATAGATAAACTTATCTTGCGTGACATTACCCACATAGGTGACGTTTTTGGCCATCAGCTGGGTAAATTTAGGCGTGACCAGGTCCTGCATTACCAGGCAGAGCACCATCAAGATCACCCACCAGGACCAGAGGGTGCTCTGTTCGCTCAGGGAGTCGTGTACCTGATGCCAAGGGGCCTGGGTCAGCAGCCATTGGGTGCTCTGATACAGGTCGCCCAGCCAGTAGCCGTCTATGCTGTTGGCGTTGGCTACCCAAAACAGGTGCTCGTTAAGCGTGGTCTTAAGGGTCTGATACTGCTGGCCCAGCTGTTCATACAGCACCCTTAACTCGGCCAGTTCGCCAAGGTAGAGATCATAGTTTTCCAGCAGCTGACGCTGCAGCTCTTTCTGGGCACCGACCAGCTTGTTCTGCAGCGGCGTGAGCTGCTCGACGGCGCCGAGTAGCGGGTGCAGAGTCTGGTCTTGCTCTATCTGGTAGCGGGCCAGACGGGCATTGGCGATCTCATTGCTGATCTTGTCCTGGCTCGGCGGCTTGGGCAGGGAGTAGAGGATACGCAGGAAGCGCTCGCCGAAGGCCGAGTTAAGCTTCACCAAGGCGATCTGCTGCTGAATATTAGTGATCTGCTTGGCCTGGAACTGGTATTGGGTCTCGGCCTGCTCCTGCAGTGTCATCACATTGGTGACCTCATGGGTCAGCTGTTTCAGCTGCTCGCCGTAGGCTTGGTTCTGCGCATTTAGCTTGATGGCGATGGCGTCGTCTGTGATGGAGGTTTCAATCTGACTGGCGGCGATGGTGGCCGCCGTCGCCTTGTGGCGCTGCTCGGCGATGGCGCCGTTGAGACGTTCGATAAGGGCCTCTTGCTGCACCAGCTGGCTGCGCACCAGCGCCAGTTGCTGCTGGGTGAGCGCGATCTGTTTCTGGCTGCTGGCCAGCTCCGATTCCAGGGTCGACAGGCTCTGAACATAGACCCGGCGCTGCATCTCGCTCAGGGGCTGGTTGTCATTGCTGGTCGCCTGTTTGTGCTTGGCCAGGGTCAGGTTGGCTTGGCTTATCAGGCTAGGAAGCTGTTGCTGGCGTTTGATTAACTCGTTGACCTGAGTGGCCAGGTTAGCCTCTGTCTCTTTGAGCTCAGACAGTCTCAGGTAGGAGAGTGAAGCCTGCTGGCTCAGATCTTGTTTGGGGTTATATTCCAGCGGCGTGGCGGCTTCTTTAAGCTGCTGAGTCAGCGCCTGTTTCTGGCTCTGATACTGGTGAATGATGGCGTCGAAGCTGGACTGCAGGACCTGTTGCTCGGTGAGCTGTTCCTCCAGCAGACTCAACTGCTCGGCGGTGCTCTTGCTGGCGACCTGAGGCTCCTGTCCTAATCCCAGGCGTTTATTGAGGTTCAGGGGCGAATTTGCGGCGCCTGAGAATGAGATTAGACAGAGAATAATCAGTAATATACGAGACATAAGCCGCTTTGTTCACACCAGCATCAATGGACGCTTATATATTACCAAGTTAGTTCAAAAATGATATCTATGAATCGGTTAATTTGACCCGTGTGGCGTTTCCTTTACCAATGACGAAAATGTCTTAGGATTTCGCCTTTTGGGCGCGGTTGGCCTTATGGCTCTTCTGGGTCTCATAGACGGCGGTAAAGACCACTAAGGCGCCGCCAATCAGCGTCTTCATGGCGAGTCCCTCGCCCAGGATCAACAGGGCTAACAGGGCACCATAGAGGGGTTGCAGGCAGGAGACCAGGCTGACCGTCTTAGCGCTTAGCTGGCGCAGCGCCGAGGTAAACAGGGCGTGAGGCGCGGCGGTAAAGACTATGCCTAAGAGGATCACCAACCACCAGACGTTGGCTTGGATGGCGCTTGGGTCGACCTCGAGCCAGGGCAGCAGGAACAGGGCGCTGACTCCTGTCTGGTAGTACATGGCTTGGGCGCCGCTGTAGCTGGCGAAGTAGCGCTTGTGCAGCAGGTTTCTGGCGGTGAACAGGGCCGCCGACAGAATGCCTATGATGATCCCCAGGGTGACATCGTTACCCAGGTTGGCCTCTGGGATCAGCAGGCTGACGCCGAGCAGGACACAGATGCCGCTGATGATGTCGGCCAGTTCAAGGCGTTTGCCGGTAAAGAAAGGCTCCACCAGAACCGTCATCACGGGATAGGTAAAGAAGGCGATCATGCCGATGGCCACCGATGACAGCTGCATGGCGGCAAAGTAGGTGACCCAGTGCAGGCTGACGATAATGCCGAGCCCCAGGGCGATGCCGTAGTCTTTACCGCGATTGAGCCTGAGGTGCTTGCCGCTGACCTTAACCAGTAGGGCGAGGGCAAGGGCGGCGATGCAACAGCGAAGTGCCGTGATATCCAGGGCACTGAGGGGAATAAGCTTGGAGAAAAGGGCCGTACCACCAAACAGGAGGACGGCCAGATGCAGTTCGATTAAGCCAGAGCGTTCGCTGCTACTTGTGTTCAAGATTTCCTCTAATCTATTTTGGCGAAGGCCTGACCCATGCGGGTAACGGCCTTAGGCTCGACGCCATCGGCAAAGTGTTCCAGCGCGTCTTTGGCAAATAGCATGACTACAGTGCTGCCAAGCTTGAAGCGTCCCATCTCCTCGCCCTTATCCAGGGTGATCGCCTCTGGGCCCTCGGTTGGGTAGTCCCAGGTGAAGACTTTCTTGCCCGTCGGCGGGGTAACGGTACCAGCCCAGACGGTTTCTATGCTGGCTACGATAGTGGCGCCAACCAAGACCATGGCCATAGGGCCGATTTCGGTTTCGAAGATGGCCACCACACGCTCGTTACGGGCAAACAGGCCGGGCACATTTTCGGCCGTCAGCGGGTTCACCGAAAACAGCTCGCCAGGCACATAGGTCATCTTAGACAGGGTGCCTTTAATGGGCATGTGAATTCTATGGTAATCCTTTGGTGCCAGATAGATGGTGGCGAAGTCGCCGCCTTCGAAGCGCTTGGCATCATCGGCTTGATCGCCTAAAAGGGCAAGTGACGAATATTCATGTCCCTTGGCTTGAAAGATACGGCCTTCTTTGATCGGTCCGCATTGGCTGACGGCACCATCGACCGGATGAACGATATAGTCGTCATCGTCACACAGGGGGCGGATGCCGGGTTTCAGGGCGCGGGTGAAGAACTGGTTGAAGCTGGCGTAGGCTTCGGGTGCACTCTCGGCGGCCTCGCTCATGTCTATCTTATACTGCTTGATAAACCACTTAATTACGCTTGTCGTTACCGCGCCGAGTTCGGCGGCTGCCAGTTTACCCACGAGTCGCGAGAGCAGGTGTTTCGGCATTATGTATTGCAAGGCAATCTTCAATTTGTCCACTGTCTGTTTTCCTTCAAATCCAGTTTGGCTGTTCTTAATTTAGTTAGTCGTTATCGTTTTTGAAATGACGGGCATGGCGCTGCTCGTCCAGGCTGTCGATAATTCTGTGGTAGTTCTGGTACCTGTCCTGGGCTATCTTGCCTTCCTCGAAGGCCTGGGTAATGGCGCAGCCAGGATCATTCTTGTGTTTGCAGTCTCTAAACTTACAGGTGCCGAGATAGTCCCTAAACTCAATAAAGCACCAGCCTACGCGCTCGGCAGGCAGGTGCCAGAGGGCAAATTCACGGACGCCGGGAGAGTCCACCAGATCGCCGCCACTTGGGAAGTGTAGCAACTTGGCCGTGGTGGTGGTGTGCTGGCCCAGGCCCGAGGTCTCGGACACGTCGCCTGTGATGAGCTCGGCTTCTGGCAGTAGGGCATTGATTAGCGATGACTTACCCACGCCTGACTGACCGACAAACACGCTGACCTTATCTTTTAACAGGGTCTTGATCGCCTCAACCCCTTCGCCAGACTTGCTGCTGACCCTATATACCTGATAGCCGATGGCTTGATAGCGTTCCAGCGCGGCCTCGACGGCAGGCGCCTCTTCGTCGCTGAGCAGGTCTATCTTGTTGAGTATGATGACGGGCGCTATGCCTGTGTCTTCGGCGGCCACCAGATAGCGGTCGATGATCTGGGTGGTAAAGCTAGGCACCACGGAAGAGACGATAAGTATCTGATCGATATTGGCGGCGATGATCTTGATGCCGTCGTAGAGATCCGGCCGTGACAGTGAGGAGTGTCTCGGGTGAACGGCCTCGACCACGCCGGCTATGGTGGCTGTGGTTTCACTGGCCTGGCGCATGATCACCTTATCGCCGGTGACCAGGCTTTGAATATTTCGGCGAATGTTACAGCGAACCAGTTCACCGTTTTCCGTTTCGACATCAGCGTGTTGGCCGAAACGAGAGATGACGGTGCCCAGCTGTTCTGGCCCCAGTGAGCTATCCTGTAACTCAATGGTTGTTTCTTTTGCGTCTTTGCGCTGCAGCCTTTTCTCATGATTGGCGCGCATGCGGCGGCGTTGGCCTTGGCTTAGGGGTTTCTTTTTACTCACAGTGTCGTCATCGTCAAAATAAGGTTATTTTGTGTCTTCTAAAAAAGCAGTATGATACACGGTCTTAAATAAAAAAGCCTGAATTTAGGCAAACACGCATTGATAAGGCAGATATATGGCTGCAGATGAAACAAATCTGATCTGGGTTGATCTGGAGATGACGGGACTAGAGCCCGAGGTCGACAGAATCATTGAGATAGCAACGATTGTGACTGACAAGGAATTGAACATCTTGGCGGAAGGGCCGGTAATTGCCATCCATCAGAGCGAAGATGTGCTTGCGGCGATGGACGACTGGAACCAGAAGCATCACGGCGAGTCGGGTCTGATCGACAGAGTCAGGGCGAGTGACTTCAGCGAGCAAGATGCCATCGAGCAGACGATTGCCTTCTTATCTGAGCATGTACCTGCCGGTGTATCGCCAATGTGCGGCAACAGCATAGGTCAGGATAGACGTTTCTTGAACCGTTACATGCCAACCCTGGAAGATTATTTCCACTACCGCAACATAGATGTCAGCTCTGTTAAAGAGTTAGTGCGTCGCTGGAAGCCTGAGGTAATGGACGGTTTTAAGAAGCAGGGCACACATCAGGCACTGGTTGATATTCAGGAATCGATCGCGGAACTCCAATATTATCGTGAGAAAGTATTTAAAATTTGACCAAACGGTAGAAAATTTTAAATTAGGGGGTTGCAGAGGGGCGAAATTCTCCTATAATGCGGCCTCAACTTTTTACTGGCGTGTTCGCTGGTAGAGATTGAAATGCGACATTAGCTCAGTTGATAAAAGGTGAAAGACGATACCTTTTGTTGATAATGACAGTTAATTTAGCTCGAAAAAATTTATGCGACATTAGCTCAGTTGGTAGAGCGATACCTTGCCAAGGTATAGGTCATCGGTTCGAACCCGATATGTCGCTCCAAATTACAAAAGTTTGGCTACAACGATATCCAGACTCACAGATTTTGCGACATTAGCTCAGTTGGTAGAGCGATACCTTGCCAAGGTATAGGTCATCGGTTCGAACCCGATATGTCGCTCCAAATTACAAAAGTTTGGCTACACCAATATCCAGACTCACAGATTTTGCGACATTAGCTCAGTTGGTAGAGCGATACCTTGCCAAGGTATAGGTCATCGGTTCGAACCCGATATGTCGCTCCAAATTTATGCGACATTAGCTCAGTTGGTAGAGCGATACCTTGCCAAGGTATAGGTCATCGGTTCGAACCCGATATGTCGCTCCAAATTTTCTCCAGTTAGTACCAATCATCTAATTAGGCCTTGCGACATTAGCTCAGTTGACTTTTTGTATAGAGCAAAAGGGCGATACCTTGCCAAGGTTTAGGTCATCGGTTGTTTGTTTCGAACCCGATATGTCGCTCCAAATTTTCTCCGGCTAATACCAATCATCTAATTCGGCATTGCGACATTAGCTCAGTTGACTCTCTGTATAGAGCAAAAGAGCGATACCTTGCCAAGGTATAGGTCATCGGTTCGAACCCGATATGTCGCTGCAAATTTTTCCCCGCTAGTACCAATCATCTAATTCGGCATTGCGACATTAGCTCAGTTGACTCTTTGTATAGAGCCAAAGGGCGATACCTTGCCAAGGTATAGGCTATCGGTTCGAACCCGATATGTCGCGCCAAATTTCTCCCTATAGTTTCAGCTTCCAGTTCCCCTTGGTTTGTATCCTTAAGTCATCTAGTGGTCTGCTTTTTGTTGTAATCGATTCGGTGTCATGGCAATTACCCTGATGAATTTTTATTCATTTTTTTCACGATTACTTTAGTGAGTCGTCGATGGCCTGTTTTGCCCAGAAAGCCTTTAAGCTAGCGATTATTGGCCCTTTATCGGCGTGAAGATCACAAAAATGCCATTAGCGTGATGTGAGATAAAATTCTTTAAGCTTGTCTAATGTAGCGACTTCAGAAGTGCGCAAACTATGACATTGTTCAAAAAAAACTGCGCTAATTACTCCCATAATGAAATCAAATCAGTATTAACGCCTAAAACTTGGCATCGATTGGAGAAGGAAAGATGAGATTTCAACAACTTAATGAACAGTTGGCATATGTCTCTAAGTGTCGCTTGGAAATGGCCCGTTTATATGCGCGTTTGCACAGTGCGGTAGACTCGTCTCGCGTGAAATTGATGCTGGAGTATTTGCAACAACATGAGAAAGAGGTTTCTCAGAAGATCGATGACTATATCGAAGAGGCACCACGCCGTCTGTTGGAACTCTGGTACAACGATATCGTGTTTGAAGACTTCATCAAACGCTGCCAAGACGTGATCCCTGCGGCCAACATGAACGAAGATGATCTGTTGGAGCTGCACCTGGATCTCGATAACCGTCTGATTGGCTTGTTTGAGAAGACGGCGGATTCCTCTGTTCCGGGTGATGTGAAGAACGCTCTCAACGATCTGGTGCGTGTCGAGAAGATTCAACAGCAACGTCTGGTGCACAGCAGCCTGAGAATGGAAGATATCTAACCCGATTCACTAAGCTGAATCATTGAATCAGAGCCATCTGGCCAGTTTTCTTGATAATGATTTGATAAAAAGGCGCCTTGGGCGCCTTTTTTCATTTATGCCGAGACAATTGCAAGCAGGCATTTATAGCTAATTATTTTTCATTGCTTTTTTCTTCTTATGCCAGGGCGAAATTATCACTTTCTTGCATCTATATCGCGTTTTCTGGCTCCAATGGCTCAGTAATTTGACTGACTTTCTAGCGAGTTCAATTAAGTTTGATGAAATGTTTTGTTATCGCCTCGTTGGCCTTTTTGTCGTTGAGTCGGCGAATTTATTGTGCCAGATCAAACTTCTTACATTCTCTGGCGTTTAAGCGGAATCTATTGGCGATTAAAAACTCAAATATCGAATATGCTTAGGCTTAGGGTAATCCGCCCCGGTGATGAGTCTTGTTAAGGAGAATCCAGATGTTGTTTAGTGACGGCCAGCTGCCATCGGCCTTATATACGGCGCAGATGATTCGTGATGCCGAAGCGCGTCTGATCGCGTCCGGTGAGGCAAACTTGTGCCAATTGATCGACAGCGCCGGACAGTCGGCCTTCGAGTTACTGCAACGAGAGGGCAAGCTCAATAGCAAAATTCTGGTATTGGCAGGTTATGGCAACAATGGCGCAGATGCCTATATCTGCGCCACCTTGCTGCTCGAATCTGGCTGTGATGTCGGCCTCTATGCGGTGGAGCGCCCAGAGCCTGGTGAGGGGATCAGTTATGCCAAGGCGGCCTTTCTCGCTGCGGGCGGGCATCAGCTATCTGACTATGAAGAGGCGCTCAAGGAGGCTGAGGTCGTCGTCGATGGCCTGCTAGGCACAGGTGTTAAGGGAGAGCTGCGCGACCCCTTTGCCGAGATGATAGTGGCGCTCAATCATTATTCTCCCTGGATCTTATCCTTAGATGTGCCATCGGGTATCGATGTGGATACTGGCGCCGGCCTGTTAGCGGTTAAGGCAGATGTGACCCTGACCTTTGGCGCGCCGAAACAGGGACTGATCACGGGTAAGGCCAGGGACTGTGTCGGCAGGCTCTGGTTTGCCGATATCGGCCTGCAGGAGTATCTGCCTGAGTCTAAGGTGCTCAATATTGCCCATAGGCTGACCGACCTTGGATTGCCTGCCAGGGCGCAGAACAGCCACAAGGGGGTCTGCGGTAAGGTGACAGTTATAGGTGGCGATATCGGCATGGCCGGGGCGCCGCGTCTGGCCGCCGAGAGTTGCCTGCGGGCGGGCGCCGGACTGGTGGCAGTGATCTCAAGACCCGAACATCTGGCCGTGGTTAACTCGGGCAGACCGGAAATCATGTTCTGGGGCTGCGAGCTGGTGGATATGGAGGTGTATCAACGCTTGGGTTGGGCCGATATTCTGCTGATTGGTCCAGGACTGGGTAAACACGACTGGGGCTATAACCTGCTTAAGGCGACAGGCCTGAGCGACAAGCCCTGCGTGATGGACGCCGATGCGCTTAACCTACTGGCGCTCGAGCCGTCACGTCAAAGCAACTGGGTGTTGACCCCTCACAGCGGTGAGGCCGCCAGGTTGTTGGGGATTAGCATCGCCGAGGTGGAGGCGGATCGCTTTGCCGCCGTCTATGCCTTGCAGGCTAAATATGGCGGTGTGGTGGTGCTCAAGGGTGCGGGCACTCTCATCTATGATGGTGAGGTGTGTCATGTGGCGCCGGTGGGAAATCCTGGGCTCGCCAGCGGTGGCAGCGGCGATGTGCTAGGCGGCATCATTGCGGCCTTGATGGCCCAGGGGATGCCTAAGATGGAGGCGGCGAGTGCCGGAGTAGTGGTTCATGGGGCCGCAGCGGATCTGGCCGCGAAAGATGGCGAGCGAGGCATGTTGGCCTGCGATCTATTCGCCCACATACGCGCCCTGGTCGATAAGATTTAGCTTAGGGCGGCGTTTGTTGAGCATTTCTACTGCGTTATCGCCAGCTTATGTAGATAACTACACTGCACTGGCTCTGCCTTGTACAAATGGTCAACAAGCTGCTGAAGAAACAAGCAGTAAAGAGCAACAGACTCTAACCAGATTAAAATACAGTAATGTCTGTTTAGATAAACGCCGGTTTAGGTTAAAGTATCTGGCTCAAAAAAGGATTGTCCTTAATTAGCGATAGATACGATGACACCAGTAAAAGTTTATCTTGAAAATGAAGCAGAAACCGTTAGCTTAGGTCAAAGGCTAGCCAGTGCGATCAAGCCGCCATTGACCCTCTATCTGAGTGGTGAACTGGGGGCGGGGAAAACGACCTTTAGTCGGGGGCTCATTCAGAGCCTTGGGCATAAGGGGGCGGTGAAGAGTCCGACCTATACGCTGGTTGAGCCCTATGAGCTAGGTGATATTGATGTGTATCATTTTGATCTATATCGATTAAGTGATCCAGAAGAGCTCGAATTTATGGGGATTCGAGACTACTTTACCGAGTCGAGCCTGTGTATTGTCGAGTGGCCCGATAAGGGCGTCGGCCTACTGCCCGAGGCGGATCTGGCGATCCATATTCAGTATCATCAACAGGGCCGAGAGGTCATGCTGACGGCGCACTCACGCGCCGGAGAGATTTTGTTAGATAGTTTACATAATAATGATAAGAACTGAGTCACTAATAAAACGCCTATTATTGATTGTCTTGCTATGCATTCCTTCCATTGCCTATAGTGCAAATAAGCTGGAAGGTGTGCGTATCTGGGCGGCACCAGAATCGACGCGGGTGGTGTTTGATCTGCGCGAGCCGCCAAAATATTCCCACTTCACCCTCACCAGTCCCTATCGCTTGGTGGTGGATCTGACGACCACGGCAACCGGGCTGGATCTCAATAAGATCGAGAACAACAGTAAGCTGGTCAAGCGGGTGCGTATCAGCAAGCCGCCCAAGAAGGGCACCCTGAGGCTGGTGATCGATCTGGTTAAGCCCGCCAAGGCTAACCTCTTTGCCCTGTCGCCTACGGCGCCCTATGGCAATCGCCTGGTGGTGGATCTCGAAGGGGGTAATCAGAGTCCTAAGACGGTAAAAGTCGAGCCTGAGCAGAAGCTTAGGGACATCATAGTGGCCATCGATGCTGGCCATGGCGGCGACGATCCCGGTTCCATCGGCCCCTCTGGTATCTATGAGAAGAAGGTGGCGCTGCAGATAGCCAAGAAGGTGGAGGCCAAGATCAACGCCACGCCGGGCATGCGCGCCATCATGACCCGTTCCGGTGACTACTTTGTCAATTTGAACAAACGCTCGGAGATCGCCCGCAACAGCAAGGCCGACCTGCTGGTGTCGATTCACGCCGACGCCTTTACCTCGCCTAAGCCTCAGGGGGCCTCTGTGTGGGTGCTGTCGATGCGCCGCGCTAACAGTGAGATCGGTCGCTGGTTAGAGCAGAAAGAGAAGCACTCTGAGCTGCTGGGTGGTGCCGGTGAGATTATCCAGAACGCGGATAATGAACAGTATCTGGCCATGACCCTGCTGGACATGTCGATGGACAGATCTATGGCGATCAGCCATAACATCGCCGGAGATGTGCTGGCTAATCTGGGTAAGGTGACTCGCCTGCACAAGCATAAGCCCGAGGCGGCCAGCCTGGCGGTACTCAAGTCGCCTGATATTCCCTCTATCCTGGTGGAGACTGGCTTTATCTCGAACCACAAAGAGGAACGCCTGCTGACCCAGAGGGATCACCAAAACAATATTGCCAATGCCGTCCACAAAGGCGTGGTGCGCTATTTCGAGAATAATCCTCCGGCCAATACCATGATGGCCAGTAAGAGCGGTATCAAACACAAGGTGACCGCAGGCGAATCACTGTCGGTGATTGCCCATCGCTATCAAGTATCAGTCGCCAGCATCAAGAAGGCCAACAAGCTCAAGTCCAACACCCTCTACATTGGTCAGAAGCTGATCATTCCCCGGGCCTAAGGAGCCAAGATGACCATACGTATTTTGCCTCCTCAACTGGCTAACCAGATTGCCGCCGGGGAGGTGGTAGAGCGTCCTGCCTCAGTGATCAAGGAGCTGGTGGAGAACAGCCTGGATGCTGGTGCGACCCGGGTCGATATCGAGATCGACAAGGGCGGCAGCAAGCTGATCAAGATCACCGACAACGGCTCAGGCATCCCCAAGGAGGAGCTGAGTCTGGCACTGTCCCGTCATGCCACCTCTAAGCTGGCCTCGTTAGACGACCTCGATGCCATCTTAAGCTTTGGTTTTCGCGGCGAGGCGCTGGCCAGTATCAGCTCCGTTTCCCGACTGACGTTGACCTCCCGCACGCAGGAGCAGAGCGAGGCCTGGCAGGCCTATGCCGAGGGCTCCGAGATGGCGGTTCGGGTGATCCCGGCGGCGCACCCTGTCGGTTCGACGGTCGAGGCGGCGGATCTTTTCTTCAACACGCCGGCCAGACGTCGCTTCTTAAAGAGCGATAAGACAGAATTTACCCATATCGATGAGTGGCTTAAACGTATCGCCTTGGTGCGCAGCGAGATCCATTTTACCCTCAAGCACAACGGCAAACAGGTGCGTAACTACCGCCCGGCCAAGACGGAGGCGCAGTATCTGCAGCGCCTGGCACAGGTCAGCGGCAAGGCCTTCGCCGACAATGCCCTCAGGGTCGATTGTAACCATAATGGCCTTAGCCTCAGCGGCTACATTCAGTCGCCATTTAGCGAGATGGCGGTTGGCGATACCCAATATTTCTATGTAAACGGCCGCCTGGTACGTGATCGCCTGGTCAATCATGCGGTGCGTCAGGCCTTTGCCCAGCAGCAGGGGGAGCAGGTCGCCTTCGTGCTCATGCTGAACCTGGATCCCCATCAGGTGGATGTCAACGTGCATCCTGCCAAGCATGAGGTGCGCTTCCACGAGAGTCGCTATGTGCATGACTTTATCCTGCAGGCGCTGGAATCGGCGCTGCGTCAGTCGAGCGAACTCGCCTTCGAGACCGCTCAGAACAGTCAGGTAACTGACCAGGATAGATCGGCTTCCTATATTCGTCCGCTACAGACGCAGCAAAGTGACACAGATTCCAATCAGATTGCGCTTGGCGAGACTGAAGAAAACGCAGTAGGGATCGCGAATGAACGGCCTGCCTATGGCGAGCGCGAAGCCAGTCGCCAAGCAGCTGGCCAGAGAGTGCAAGAGGCCCAGATGAGTGGCTATGGCGGCGGTCAGTTTGCTGGGCGAGGGCGTAGCTATGTAAGTGCGGAGCTTCCTAGCCAGGCAGCGGTCGATAGTTATGCCCAGCTGATGACCACACCCGGCGTGTCGAGTCAACAGCGTGACAGCCATCTTCCGCCCATGCCTCAGGTGCTCGACGGTCAGTATTGGCTCTTGGTCAGGGGGAGTGAGTTGGCGTTATTGAGTCTTAGCTGTGCGGCGCGCGAAGTGACCCGCCGCGAGATTGAAGCCAAGCTGGATGCAGGGCTGATTGGTCAGCCGCTGTTGATGCCTGTGTCGGTCAAGGTGGATGAAGATTGGCAGCAGACCCTGGTCGAAAGAGAGCTTTTGGTCAGAAAATTGGGCTTAGAGCTAACTATTCGCCTCGGCCAGTTGATAATTAAAAAAGTGCCCCCATATCTAAGGCAGAGTCAGCTGGCGAGTGTGATCCCTGAGTTTCTCCAGTGGATTCGCTTCGAAGAGCCGACAACTGAAGCCCTGGTTAACTGGCTGGTGAACCAGTCGGGTGAACAGTTTAATTCGGCGAGTCGACTCTGGGGCGAGCTCATGGGGCTTGCCGAGTCGCAGCAGCAAGAAATTTTATCTTTGGCCAAGGTGATGCCTTGGCAAACATGGTTAGGTGAGCAAACGAGTGAATAGCGAGAGTCAGCCGACAATTATCACCCTGATGGGGCCGACGGCGTCGGGTAAGACAGCGCTCGCGATGGCATTGGCCGAGCAGCATAACTGCGAGATTATCTCGGTCGACTCGGCGCTCATCTATCGGGGTATGGATATTGGCAGCGCCAAACCGACCCAGGAAGAGATGAGCCGGGCGCCCCATAGATTGATCGATATTCGCGATCCGAGCGAGAGCTATTCGGCGGCGGATTTTCGCAGCGACGCCATCGCTAACATCGAAGCGATCCTAGCCGCGGGCAAGACGCCCCTGTTGGTGGGCGGCACCATGCTCTACTTCAAGGCGCTATTGGAAGGCTTGTCGCCTTTGCCATCGGCAGATGAGGCGATTCGGGCCGAGATAGCCAAAGAGGTCGAAATTAAGGGCTGGCAGGCGCTACATGACGAGCTGCGTCGAATTGACCCTGTATCGGCAGAGCGGATCCATCCTAACGATCCCCAGCGTCTGTCGCGGGCGATTGAGGTGTACCGGATTAGCGGTAAGAGCTTGACCGAGTTGACTCAGGTGAAGGCCGATGCCTTGCCCTATAAAGTGGTGCAATTTGGCATAGCACCGAAAGATCGCAAAGTGCTACACCTTGCTATAGCAGAAAGATTCAAATTGATGTTAAATCAAGGTTTCGTCGAAGAGGTGCAGCGGCTCAAGGCGCGAGCGGATCTGCATCTAGACCTACCTTCGATGAGATGTGTCGGATATCGCCAGGTGTGGCAGTATCTCGATGGGGAATATGACTATGATACTATGGTCGAAAAATCCATAGTTGCGACTAGGCAATTGGCCAAGCGTCAATTAACATGGTTGCGAGGATGGGCTGATCTAAATTGGCTGGAGAGTGGGGATGAATCTAATCTGGCGGGACTATTAGAGTATTGTCGCTAGCTAATTCATTCACTCTATATAATACTAAAACCAAACCAGAAATTGATGCTGTATTAGGTTTTAATTAATTTTAATAAAAAGGAAATTACATAATGGCAAAGGGGCAATCTTTACAAGACCCATTTTTGAACGCATTACGACGTGAACGCGTTCCGGTATCTATCTACCTAGTTAACGGTATCAAGCTTCAGGGACAAGTTGAGTCATTCGATCAGTTTGTTATTTTATTGAAGAACACTGTCAGCCAGATGGTTTATAAGCACGCTATCTCTACCGTGGTGCCTGCGCGTCCATTTAACGTGAGCAGCCATCACAACACGCCTAACCAGGCGGCGGGTTACAATGCACCACATGACGATAGCGCTGAGTAATTTCCTGAGGAGTTCGATTTTTGTTTGAACGCTATGAGGCGGGAGAAGCTGCAGTACTTGTCCATATCGACTTTTCAGATGAAGACAGTAGGGAAGATATTACCGAACTTCGTTTATTGGTCGAGTCGGCAGGCGCTGAAACCGTTGGCGTGATCACGGGAAGTCGTCGTTCTCCAGATAGAAAGTATTTTGTTGGTACAGGTAAAGCGGAAGAGTTGGCAGCCATGGTTGCCGCCACTGACGCCAATGTGGTGATTTTTAACCACGCCCTGAGTCCTGCACAAGAGCGTAATCTTGAGCTGATCTGTCAGTGTCGGGTCTTAGACCGTACGACGCTGATTTTGGATATTTTTGCTCAGCGCGCCAGGACTTATGAGGGTAAGTTGCAGGTGGAGCTAGCGCAATTGCGCCACATGTCGACGCGCCTGATTCGTGGTTGGACTCACCTTGAACGGCAAAAAGGTGGTATCGGCCTGCGGGGACCGGGTGAAACTCAGCTGGAAACCGACAGACGTCTGCTGCGTGGTCGTATCAAGACCATCAACAAACGGCTGGAAAAGGTCGATAAACAGCGTGAACAGAGTCGCCGGGCGAGGCAGCGAAGCGAGCTCGCGACCGTGTCTTTGGTGGGGTACACCAACGCCGGTAAGTCGACCCTATTTAACGCCTTGACCGTTTCCGAGGTCTACGCCGCCGACCAGCTGTTTGCGACACTGGATCCGACCCTGCGTAAGTTAGACTTACAAGACGGTTCGGTCATTTTGGCCGATACGGTCGGTTTCATCAGACATCTTCCCCATGATCTTGTGGCGGCGTTTAAAGCCACCCTACAGGAAACCCGCGAAGCGGATCTTCTGCTGCATGTGGTCGACAGTGCTGATGAAAATATGGGCGACAATTTTGAACAGGTACAATTGGTACTTAAAGAGATTGGCGCCGAAGAGATTCCACAGTTGATCGTCTGTAACAAGATAGATCTGTTGGAAGATGTGGGACCTAAGATCGACTATGACGGCGATGGGGTTCCTACGCGTGTTTGGGTTTCGGCCCAGCAGAGTCTAGGCTTGGATTTGCTCGAAAAGGCCATCAACCAGTTGGTTGGACGGGCCATATTGGAGCTTACCTTGCGAATTCCGGCGACGGCCGGGCATTATCTTGGTCAGTTTTATCGACTGGATGTGATACAGCAGAAAGAGTATGACGATCTGGGGAACTGTATCTTGTCTGTTCGTTTGTTGGAGGCCGATTGGCACCGATTAGCGAAGCAGAGCCAAGGGGAGTTGGAAACCTTTATTGTTGAAACCGCAGCAATAGAGTAGTTTTTAGTAATCTCGTTTATTTCATACACCTATGGAGTGCTAAATGGCTTGGAACGAGCCCGGTAACAAGGGTCAAGACCCTTGGGGAAACAAGAACGGCAATGACAAGGGGCCGCCAGATCTCGACGAAGTATTTAAGAATATTTCGAAGCGTTTTGGGGGTAAAGGAAATGGCGCTGGCGGTGGATTCAGCGCGCTAGGTTTTATCATTGTATTAGGCATCGCCGTTGTCGTATGGGGCCTCTCAGGTTTCTATACGGTGAAAGAAGCCGAAAAGGGTGTGGCGCTACGCTTTGGCAAGTACATTGGCCAAGTGGAGCCAGGCCTACAGTGGAAGGCGACCTTCATCGATGAAGTCTTCCCGGTGAACGTGAGCAACGTTCGCTCAATTCCAGCCTCTGGCAGCATGCTCACCGCCGACGAGAACGTTGTCCTGGTGGAGCTGGATGTACAATATATTGTGGTCGATCCTTATCGCTATTTGTTTAGCGCGGTCGATGCCAATTCGAGCCTGCGCGAAGCCACCGATAGCGCGCTGCGTTATGTGGTGGGCCACAACAAGATGGATGACATTTTGACGACTGGTCGTGATCAGATCCGTCGTGATACTTGGGAAGAAGTTGAGCGTATCATCAAGCCTTACAACCTGGGTATTGAGATTCGTGACGTGAACTTCTTGCCGGCACGTCCGCCGGAAGAGGTGAAAGACGCCTTCGATGACGCTATCGCGGCGCAGGAAGATGAGCAGCGCTTCATTCGTGAAGCCGAGGCTTATTCTCGTGAGATCGAGCCTAAGGCGCGCGGTACTGTTCAGCGTATGGAGCAGCAGGCAAATGCTTATAAAGAGCGTGAAATCCTAGAGGCTCGCGGTAAGGTGGCTCGCTTCGAAAAGCTATTGCCTGAGTATAAGGCTGCGCCAGAAGTGACACGTAACCGTCTCTACATCGACGCCATGTCTAAGGTCTTATCGGGTACCAACAAGGTGCTGGTGGACTCAAAGGCGGGCAATAACATGATGTATCTGCCACTGGATAAGTTAATGGAGCAGCGTCCACAGACCAAGACCAGCAAGCCTGTCGAGGTGGATACGGTCAATGACTCAGTTAACAGCATAGTAAATAGTGTTGGCATGCCGTTAGATGGAAGGCCTTCTCGTAGCGACCGCACTCGCCAGGGGAGAAACTAATCATGGGTAGATTATCTGTTATTATTGCGGCCATCTTAGTCGCTATGGGTCTATCGTCCCTGATGGTGGTCAACGAGGGTGAACGCGCTATCGTGTCGCGCTTTGGTAAGATCATCAAAGACGAGGGCGTAACCCGCATCTATAAGCCGGGTCTGCATATTAAGCTGCCGGTGATCGATAAGATCAAGTATCTCGACTCTCGCATCCAGACCATGGATGGCGCGGCGGACCGTTTCGTCACGTCGGAGAAGAAAGACTTGATGGTCGACTCTTACGTGAAATGGCGCATCAAAGATCACGAGAAGTACTATCTCGCGACTAATGGTGGTAACAAGGTTCAGGCGGAATCTCTGCTCCAACGCAAGATCAACAACGACCTGCGCACCGAGTTTGGTCGTCGTACCATTAAGGATATCGTCTCCGGAAGTCGTGACGAGCTGCAGCAAGATGCGCTCAGAAACGCCTCTGACAGCGCCCAGGACCTCGGGATCGAGGTGGTCGACGTGCGTGTTAAGCAGATCAACCTACCTGCCAACGTGAGCTCAAGTATCTACCAGCGTATGCGCGCCGAGCGTACCGCTGTGGCGAAAGAGCATCGTGCTCAGGGTAAGGAGCAGTCTGAGATTATTCGTGCCAAGACAGATGCGAGTGTGACCATTCAGATCGCAGAAGCTGAGCGTAAGGCGCTTCAGGTTCGTGGTGAAGGTGATGCCGTGGCCGCTAAGATCTATGCCGATGCTTATAAGAAAGATCCTGAGTTTTACTCTTTCTTGCGTAGTCTAGAGGCTTACCAGGCGAGTTTTGGTAACGGTTCTAACGTTATGGTGCTCGAGCCAGAAGGCGACTTCTTTAAGTATATGAAGGACGCTAACGCTAAATAGTTCTCATTGAGGATTATTGAGATTAAAGCCCGACGAGTTCGGGCTTTTTTATCGCTTACTTCTGCAAGTTACTAATTTAGTTTTGATTGTTATTCTCGTTTACCATTTTATCAGGTAAAATCCTGACAGTTTTAAGCCGCTCTTGCTGCCCATTTTCTTCTAGAATGAGCTATTTCCTAACATAGTTAACTTTGTGCTTTGTTTTACTATGATCTGCTTCTAATTTTTGGCTATAATGAGCCCCGCCTCAAATTTGATTTTTGCGCTTTGGGGTAAAACCCCAAATTCAAAAATTTTTAAAACAAAAATTCCAACACTCTCTGGAGATAAGTGGATGAGCAATGCGCCAGTCGATACCGGACGTCGCAGATTCCTGACCGCAGCAACCGCCGTAGTGGGTGGTGCTGGTGCCGTCGCTGTAGCGGTTCCTTTTATAAAGTCGTGGAATCCGAGTGCCAAAGCGAAAGCTGCAGGTGCGCCGGTAGAAGTAAATATTAGTAAGTTAGAGCCGGGTCAGCTGATCCGTGTTGAATGGCGTGGAAAGCCTGTATGGGTTGTCCGCCGCACTGAAGAGATCTTAAAGGGTCTTGCTACTCACGATGATCAGTTACGCGATCCAGCGTCTAACGAAGAGCAACAACCTGCCTACGCGCAGAACGCCGTTCGCTCAATCAAGCCTGAGTACTTTATTGCCGTTGGTCTGTGTACGCATTTAGGTTGTTCTCCAACGTATCTGCCTGATACATTCGGTGAACAGGTTGAAGGCGTCGCTTCTGGTTTCTTCTGCCCATGTCATGGTTCTAAGTTTGATATGGCTGGTCGTGTATTCCAGGGTGTTCCAGCGCCGTTGAACCTAGTTGTTCCACCTCATCAATATATTGATGACGGCAACGTGATCATCGGTGTCGACCAGGGGGCTGCATAATGGTTAAGAATATTATCGATTGGATTGATGCGCGCATCCCTATGACGGCGACCTACAACCGTCACGTAGGTCAATATGCGACGCCGACCAACTTCAACTTCTGGTACTTCTTTGGCTCGCTAGCCATGCTAGTACTGGTCAACCAGCTGCTGACCGGTATCTGGTTGACCATGAACTATGTACCAACCGCAGAAGGTGCCTTCGCCTCTATCGAATACATCATGCGTGATGTCGAGTACGGCTGGTTGTTGCGTTACATGCACTCCACCGGTGCATCGGCCTTCTTCGTGGTGGTTTATCTGCACATGTTCCGTGGCCTTATCTACGGTTCTTATCAGAAGCCTAGAGAACTGCTGTGGCTGTTCGGTATGTTGATCTTCCTCGTACTGATGGCTGAAGCGTTCATGGGTTACCTGCTTCCTTGGGGACAGATGTCTTACTGGGGCGCACAGGTAATTATCTCTCTGTTTGGTGCTATCCCTGTTATCGGTGACGACCTGACACTATGGATTCGTGGTGACTTCGTTGTTTCTGGTGCGACACTGAACCGCTTCTTCGCGCTACACGTTATCGCGCTGCCATTGGTGCTTGTGGTTCTGGTGTTCCTGCACCTGATCGCTCTGCACGAAGTGGGTTCTAACAACCCTGACGGTATCGAGATCAAGAAGAACAAAGATGAGAATGGCTGGCCGAAAGACGGTATCCCATTCCACCCTTACTACACAGTAAAAGATATCATGGGCGTCGCTGGCTTCCTGGTCGTCTTCTGCTACGTATTGTTCTTCATGCCTGAAGGCGGTGGATACTTCCTCGAGAAGCCAAACTTCGAAGCGGCTAACCCGATGAAGACACCTGAGCACATTGCGCCAGTTTGGTACTTCACTCCATTCTACGCCATCCTACGTGCGATTCCTGACAAGCTGTTAGGGGTTGTGGGTATGGGTCTAGCGATTGCCGTACTCTTCGTTCTACCTTGGTTAGATCGTTGTAAGGTGAAGTCAATCCGCTACCGTAGCATGATTCATAAGCTGAATATTGGTCAGTTTGCCGTATCTTTCGTTATCTTAGGCTACCTGGGTGCCGTACCTGCGACGCCAACGCTGACAATTGCTGCGCGTATCTTCACTCTGACATACTTCGGTTTCTTCTTAGCACTGTGGTTATACAGTAAGAATGAGAAAACTAAGCCTGTACCAGAGAGGTTGACCCACTAATGAAAAAATTACTGATTGCATTAGTTACATTAGTACCATCTCTTGCGTTTGCTGCAGGTGGTGCCCATGTTCATCTAGAAAGTGCTAACGTTGACCTGAAAGACAAAGAGTCACTGCAACGTGGTCTGGATACTTTCCAGCACTACTGCTCAGGCTGTCACAGCACTCAGTACCAGCGTTACAACCGTGTAGCCGAAGACCTGGGTATCTCAGTTGACGATATGCGTAACAAGTATATGCTCAATGCCGATGCCAAAGTGGGCGACCTGATGGAAAATGCGATTCCTGAAGTCGACGCGGCGAAATGGTTCGGTGCCGCGCCACCGGATCTGACTCTGGTTGCACGTGTACGTGGCGAAGACTGGATCTACACCTACCTGAAGAGTTTCTACAAAGATGAGACTCGTCCATTTGGTGTAAACAACACAGTCTTCCCGTCAGTGGCTATGCCCCACGTACTGCAAGAGCTGCAAGGTCTGCAGGTTAAGCAAGAAGACGGTAGCTTCGTTGCTACTGGTGGAAAGCTGACTGCAGAAGAATATGATCAAGTCGTTCGTGACATCACAGGCTTCCTGGTTTACTCAGGCGAGCCGGTAAAACTTGAGCGTGAAAGCTTAGGTTGGTGGGTAATGGGCTTCCTGTTTATTTTCTTTATTGTGGCCTACCTCTTGAAGAAAGAGTACTGGAAAGATGTACACTAACCCCCAATAGAGGTTAGAATATATTATCCGCATATTATAAACGGGGGGCTTTGCCCCTCGTTTGTTTTTGCTTTTTTAGCTTTCATATTTAAATCTTGGAGGGTATCAATGGCTGTTGCTGCCAATAAACGCTCAATCATGACCCTGTTTTCAGGCGCCGACGATCTCTATAGCCATCAAGTCCGTATCGTCTTGGCGGAAAAGGGAGTGACTGTCGATGTTCTGCAGGTGGATCCTAGCGATATGCCTGAAGATCTTATTGAGCTAAACCCATACAACACAGTGCCAACTTTGGTTGACCGTGAGTTGGTGCTTTATAACTCACGCATCATCATGGAATACCTGGATGAGCGTTTCCCGCATCCACCTCTGATGCCTGTCTACCCGGTTTCTCGTGGTCAGACTCGTCTGATGATGCACCGTATCGAAAACGACTGGTATAGTCTGGTCGATCGTATCCGTAAGGGTGACCGTGCCGATGAGGCGCGTAAAGAGCTTCAGGAGAGCCTGACCTCTATCGCCCCTATCTTTAACGAGATGCCTTACTTCATGGCCGAAGAGTTTGGTCTGGCCGACTGCTACCTGGGCCCACTGTTGTGGCGTCTGCCTGTACTGGGCATCGAGCTGGACAGCCGTACCGCCAAAGAAGTTAAAGCCTACATGACACGTCTGTTCGACCGTGACTCATTCAAGGCGTCTTTGACCGAGGCTGAGCGCGAAATGCGCATGGGTATCTAAGATGAAACCTATGACCCCTAACCGTCCTTACCTGTTACAGGCCTATTACGACTGGCTCATGGATAACGAGCTGACCCCTCATGTGGTGGTCGACGCTTATGTGCCCGGTACCCAAGTACCGCAGCAGTATGTGAAAGATGGACAGATAGTGCTTAATATTACCGCCAGTGCCGTGGGTAATTTGCAGATAGGTCATGACTTCATCGAGTTTAATGCCCGCTTCGGCGGTGTACCGCAACAGGTGGTACTGCCTATGGCCTCTATCGTCGCCATCTACGCCAGAGAAAATGGCGCAGGAACCGTGTTCGATCAGGAAGAAGCCTATCAGCTCGAGGCCGATGCCCGCGATCTGGGCCTTTCTGTGGTCGATGAGCCTAAGTCGGAAGAACCGGCTGTGGCCGAGGCTTCTGCCGAGAAGGACAAGCCGAAACGTCGCGGTCATCTCACCCTGGTGAAATAACCGGCGCGAATTAGAAAAACCAGCTTAGGCTGGTTTTTTTGTGCCCGAGAAAAGACAGGCATGCGTGGGGGCATAGCAGGAGGTAAGCCCAAGGCATCAGTAGAATGGATGATCCTGCCTGGACTCTGTGTTAGCATCTGCGCCAGAAAAATGTGGCGCAACTCACCCCAAATTTACACGGGCACTCTATCCATGATCCTGATGATCGACAATTACGACTCCTTTACCTTCAACCTGGTGCAGTATTTTCAGCAGCTGGGGGAGGAGATTGTCGTCAGGCGCAACGATGAATTTAGCCTCGCCGACATCCAGGAACTAGCGCCGAGCAGGCTGGTGATCTCACCGGGTCCCTGTTCGCCTAACGAGGCCGGTATCTCCCTTGAGGCCATTAAGGCCTTCGCCGGTAAGCTGCCCATATTGGGGGTCTGTCTTGGTCATCAGGCGATTGCCCAAGCATTTGGGGCAAAGGTGGTACGCGCCAAGCAGGTGATGCATGGCAAGACCAGCGCCATCGCTCATACAGGCAAAGGCCTGTTTGTTGGGCTGAATCAGCCGCTCACCGTCACCCGTTATCACTCCCTTCTGGTCGAGCAGTTGCCCAAGGACTTTACCCTGGATGCCTGGTTCGACGACCCGGTTCACGGCAGGGAGATCATGGCCATGAGCAGGCCCGAGCTTGGCCTGTTTGGCGTGCAGTTTCATCCCGAATCTATCCTCACCGAGCAGGGACTCGAACTGCTGGCAAATTTCGTCAAGCAGAGCATTCCTTCCGGTAAATAAAACGGTGCTTGAGTCCAGCGCCATGAGCGAATTAGGCCCATTCTTTTTCAAACTGTTACAAGTTTTATCCCGCCCACATCCTCGTCCCACACTCATTTTGTGATATAAAAGGCGGCAAAATAACAAGGCTGGGGCCTTAGCCTCGGCGACATAAATAATAAGGAAGGACGATGACGGGCGCGTTTCGTGGATTTGGTCTCAGCATTTTGACCCTCACCATCTTGGGGGGCTGTGCAGTCACCCCTTCAAGCGATACTCAACAGACTCAGGTAACGACTCAGGCAAGCACTCAGGTGGCGTTAGCTAAGCCGCCAAGTGTGGATCAGCCTCTGACCCTCAAACAGATCATGGCCAATCCAGATTGGATGGGGATCCTGGCTAAGGGCGAATATTGGAGTGACGACAGCCAGTCGGTTTACTTTGCCCGTCAGGCCCATCAATCGCCGCTACTGGACTACTATCAACAGCCACTCGTCTCGGGTGAGGCCGCCAAGCTAGCGCTCGATGCTCTGCATCAGGCGGATCAGCAGTATGGCGTGATGGACGAGGCTCGCAGCCGCAAGGCCTATATTTATCAGGGCAACCTGTTCGTTAAAGATCTGCTCAGCGGCAAGGTGTCGCAGCTGACCCGTCAAAACACTAAGGTGGATGGGGTGCGTTTCCTCACCAATGGCGATATCGCCTACTGGCAGGGTGAGCAGGTGTTCCGTATCCACGGCGACAGTGGCCTGTATGAACAGATCGCCAACATCAAGATGGCCAAGCAGCCCAAAGGGGTCGAGGCGCCTAGCAGTTATATCGCCAAGCAGCAGCATAGACTGATTGAATATGTCGCCCTCAAGCAGAACCAGGCGAAAGAGAAAGAGCAATATCAGGCGGAGCTGGCCAAGCAAGATCCTACCATGACGGCCAAGACCTGGTATCTGGGCGACGAGGAGACAGTTTCCCAGATGAGCCTGTCACCGGATGGTCGCTACCTGCTGCTGTCACTGGTGGACAAGAATTACAGCTGGCGCGCCGAGCATGACATCATGCCTAACTATTTGGGCAGCCTGGGTTATGTGGATGCTGTACCTGCCAGGGCGCGTGTGGCCGAAGATAAGTATCCCGGCGAGCGTCTGGTGCTTTTGGATCTCGAGCAGCATGAGAAGCGTGACATCACCATCGAAGGCCTGACAGGCTTCGATGAAGACGTGCTGGCCTCGGTGAAGGCTGAAAATGCCAAAGCCAAGGGCGAGACCTATAAGAGCGAGAAGTCGCCGCGTAAGGTGCAGCTGATGCAGGACTGGGGCTGGACCCAGAGTGCCATGCAGTGGCAGGCCAAGGACAACAAGGTCGCCATCATGCTCGAGGCGGTGGACAACAAAGACAGATGGATTGCCACCCTCAACCTCAAGTCGGGCTCATTGAAGACTGAGCACAGACTGCATGACGATGCCTGGGTTAACTACAACTTCAACCAGTTCGGCTGGTTGCCACAGAGCGATACCCTCTATTACCTCTCGGAAGAGACAGGCTATTCCCACCTCTACCTCAAGGCGAGCGGCGCTAAGCCACAGGCCTTGACCCAGGGTAAGTATGTGGTCAGCGATATCACCCTAGGCCCCAAGGCCGAGTATATCTACTACAAGGCCAACAAAGACCATCCAGGCATAGACAACGTCTATCGCGTCAACATTGCCGATGGCCAGAGCGAGCAGCTCACCCAGTGGGATGGCCAGCTGGATTACAGCCTGAGCCCAGATGGCAGCAAGCTGCTGCTCAAGGCCTCTCGTCGTACTCAGCCGAGCGAACTCTACGTGCAGGCGATCGGTGGTGAACTTAAGCAGCTGACCCACTACACCTCGGATGCCTTCAAGCAATATGCTTGGCAGGCCCCTGAGGTGGTTAAGGTGCCATCTACCCATGGCGCCGGCGATGTTTATGCCAGAGTCTATCTGCCACAGGGCTTTGATAAGGCGCGGGCCGAGAAATACCCTGCGGTGATCTTCAACCATGGCGCGGGTTATCTGCAAAATGCCCACTATGGTTTCTCCGGCTACTTCCGCGAGTTTATGTTCCACAATCTGCTGACTCAACAGGGTTATGTGGTAATGGACATGGACTACCGTGGCTCTAAAGGTTATGGCCG
This sequence comes from Shewanella halotolerans, assembly GCF_019457535.1. Classification (NCBI taxonomy): domain Bacteria; kingdom Pseudomonadati; phylum Pseudomonadota; class Gammaproteobacteria; order Alteromonadales; family Shewanellaceae; genus Shewanella; species Shewanella halotolerans. The sequence continues at coordinate 660,674 of NZ_CP080417.1, forward strand.
CGATTGGCGCACGGCGATCTATCGCAACATGGGCCATCCAGAGGTGGAAGATCTGAAGGACGGCGTTAACTGGATGGTGGCCAATACCCATGTGGATGTTAAGCGTGTGGGCACCTATGGTGGCTCTTACGGTGGCTTCCTCACCTTCATGGCGCTGTTTACCGAGCCCGAGCTGTTCCAAGCCGGTGCGGCGCTGCGCCCCGTGAGTGACTGGGCGCACTACAACGCGCCATACACCTCTAACATTCTCAACACACCGGATGTGGATGCTATCGCCTATGAGCGCAGCTCGCCTATCGAGCACGCACAGGGACTGCAGAAGCCGTTGTTGGTGATGAGTGGTGTGCTGGACGATAACGTCTTCTTCCAAGACAGCGTGCGTCTGGTGCAGCGCCTGATCGAGCTGGAGAAGCCTATGTTTGAGACCGCCATCTATCCGGTCGAGCCCCACGGCTTCCGTCAGCCTTCGAGCTGGCTAGATGAATACCGCCGCATCTTCAAGTTGTTCGAGCAAGAGCTTAAATAACCGACCAGGGCCTCATTCGAGGCCCTTTTTATTGCAAGGGGATCTGCCAAGTGCGTGATTTGGTGTAATATAAGCCTAATGCGCTCAATTAGCTGAGGAGAACGGCTTAGGTGGCAAAGTCCATTGCCGGTGGTGTCCGTCCGGGCATCATCATAGATATCGAACACAGGCTTCTGAAACAGATCATCGTGGGTAAGCAGAAGGCCGCGGCCTCCATGTTTGATGACTTAGACCGTGAACTGGAAAGCGATGCCAATAAGCTCGCCATCGAGCGCGATGCCGTGTTCGAGCGCCTCTCTAAGCAGATCCAGGCACGGCAGGTGTACGAGGCGGTCTCTAAGCAGCTGATCACTACGGTCAACAGTACCCTGGACAATCAACTGGCGTCTCCCGAACTCTTGATTCAGCATGCCGGCATCAATCAGAGTCAGATGTTGATGCTGGAGCTGCTACAGCAGAAGAACCTGGATCTGAGCCGGTTGCGCCTGCTTATAGCCGATCTGCCCTGGCTGGCGCGGGATCTCACCAACATGGTCAACAGTCCTTCGTTTCGTCACAAGCGCCAACAGCGCTCGGACGTGAAGGTCACCGAGATAAAGCTGGTGCTCAACTTCATCGGCGTCGAAAACCTCAGGCTGCTGATTCCCTATTACTGTCTGCGCAACTGGCTGCCAACCGGGCATGCCAATCTCTTGTGGACCACACGTAAGCTGTGGCGCTATGCCATGGTTACCGGCATCGCCGCCAAGGCGCTGGCGCAGCTAAACGAGCAGGACATGGCCACCGCCTACACCAGCAGCCTGCTCTATCAGCTGGGGGTCTCAGTGGTGCTGAAAAATGGCGCCAAGGTCTACGAGAGCATCTGGGGCAACTGGCTCAGGGAGGCCAGTGCCAGCCGTGACAAGGAGCTGCATGACGCCGTGCTGGCCACCGAGTTTCCCGCCGAGGATATCTACCTGCAGGTGCTGCAACATGCCCATACTCTCAACTGGCGCCTGCCTGAGCTGCTGGACTTCTCTGCCAGCGGACTGACCCAGACCCAGAGGGAGCTGGACACCTGTCTTAGCTATAGCGAGTTGTCGACTGAGGCGGCTCTGGTCGCCCGGGCCAGCTGTTATGCCAAGGTGTTGATGCTAGATGAGATGCGGCTGATCTCGCCCAAAGAGAAGCAGATGATGTTCGACTATTATCAGCTCTCGGAGCAGGAGCAGATCCGCCTCAAGGGGCAGAACTACCGCAAGCTAGACCTTTATTAGAGTTCTAGCGCTTCGCGTACCGACCTATAGCGCTTCGCGTTAGCCCTTAGTCCGTAAAGCGCGGTTTCTCCCAAGGCGCCCAAAACTCAGCTTAACAGTGGCGTCTTGTCCTTATCCTTCGCTACGTATCCCATTGATAGTGATGACATCATTCACCTTGCTGGCCGCGTCTGTCAGGGCACTCGCATTCAACTAATAAAGAGTGGAAACGGCGGTGTACAACAGGGCAGTGAGAATGAACTGTTTTACTGATGCTTTTTAGTGTTATTTGCTGTGGAAATGTTTTACTATCCACGCCACGTCAAAATGTGACTATATATTCATAAAAATTACATTATTAGTTGAATTTTGGGTCGATAAACTTTTTTCTGACTATTTATGCTCAAGCCTAGGTTATAAACGCTTGTATAACCTTTAAGCTCAAATCTTTATGCATTTGTTATGCACATGCTAAGAAGGCTCGACTGGAGGAACTGGTATTTTGATCACGTTTTCGCTATTAATGTCCCCCTAGATAACAAAATAACCGTCACCGATAGGCGTCACTTTTCGGAAAAAGACGGGTACGACAGGCGATTGAAGCCTTCGGCAACATTGAAAGGATGAGTAGAATGAGCGTGAACCATAAGCTAACCCGAGCCCAGTTTGATGAAGTAATGGTGCCTAATTATGCACCTTCGGCTGTGATCCCTGTCCGTGGTGAGGGTAGCCGTGTTTGGGACCAGGAAGGCAACGAGTTTGTTGACTTCGCCGGTGGTATCGCGGTGAACTGTCTTGGTCATTGTCATCCTGCGCTAGTGGGCGCACTGAAAGAGCAGGGCGAGAAGATCTGGCACCTGGCCAACGTGATGACCAACGAGCCTGCACTGGCACTGGCCACCAAGCTGGTTGAGGCGACCTTCGCCGAGAAGGTTTATTTCGCGAACTCAGGTGCAGAAGCCAACGAAGCGGCCCTTAAGCTGGCCCGTCGTTACGCCCTGGACAAGTTTGGCGCCGAGAAGGATCAGATCATCGCCTTCGACAAGGCCTTCCACGGTCGTACCTTCTTCACCGTGAGCGTGGGTGGCCAGGCGGCCTATTCAGACGGTTTCGGTCCTAAGCCACAGTCTATTACCCACCTACCATTTAACGACATCGCGGCGCTGGAAGCCGAAGTGTCTGACAAGACCTGTGCCATCATGCTCGAGCCACTGCAGGGCGAAGGCGGCATCATAGACGCCGATCCTGAGTTCCTGCGCGCAGTACGTGCCCTGGCAGATAAGCACAACGCCCTGGTGATCTTCGATGAAGTTCAGACTGGTGTGGGCCGTCTTGGCGAGCTATACGCCTACATGCGCACCGAAGTGACGCCTGACATCCTTACCACAGCCAAGGCGCTGGGTGGTGGTTTCCCTATCGCGGCCATGTTGACGACCACTGAGATCGCCTCTCACCTTAAGATTGGTACCCATGGTTCAACCTACGGCGGTAACCCATTGGCCTGTGCAATCGGTAATGCGGTACTGGACGTAGTGAACACGCCTGAGGTGCTCGATGGTGTTAAACGTCGCGAGCAGCTGCTACGTGATGGTCTGAACCAGATCAACGAAAAGTACCATGTGTTCACCGAGGTTCGCGGTCAAGGCCTGCTGCTGGGCGCCGTGCTCAACGAGCAGTACCAGGGTCGTTCGAAAGATTTCTTGGTTGCCGGTACCAGCGAAGGCCTGATGTGCCTGATAGCTGGTCCAAACGTGATCCGCTTTACTCCTTCTCTTGTTATCCCTGAGGCCGATATCGCCGAGGGTCTTGCTCGTTTCGAACGTGCAGTAGCCAAGGTTGTAGCTGGCTAAGCGACAGCATAAGCGCGGCATAACAACCGCGCTTTTTTGTCTGAGAGAAAACCTTGAACCTCAAGCGTGGCACATAGGTCTTAATTGTTAAGGCTGTCTGCGTTTGAACGACAAGGACAAGTGAGGAGACCCGAAGATGTTAATTATCCGCCCAATACGATCGAGCGATTTCGATGCTTTGTATCAGATCGCCATCGAGTCAGGTCATGGATTCACGTCTTTACCCGTCAATGAAGAACTATTAAGAAATAAGATTGCCCGCGTTGAGGCCTCGTTTGTTAAAGAGATCGAGAAGCCGTTCGATGAAGGCTATCTTATGGTACTGGAAGACACAGAGACTGGCGAAGTGGTCGGTACCTGTGGACTCGAGGCCGCGGTCGGCATGGTCGATGCGTTTTACCACTACCGTCTGGGCACAGAGGTCTACTATTCAGAGCAGATCGACGTGCGCAACGAGGTGGAAACCCTGACCCTGTGTCACGACTACACGGGCGCCGCCGAGCTATGTACCCTGTTTCTGCGTGACACCTACCGTAAGAACAACAACGGGCGCATGCTGTCTCGCAGCCGTTTCCTGTTCCTGGCACAGCACGCCGAACGCTTCGGCGACACAGTGATCGCCGAGATGCGCGGTGAGAGCGACGCCGAGGGCAACTCGCCTTTCTACGGCTGGTTGCAGAAGAACTTTCTCGGCATCGACTTCGTGCAGGCCGACTACCTATCGGGCCTGGGCCAGAAGGCCTTCATGGCCGAGATGATGCCGAAAAACAGCGTCTATGTCTGTCTGCTGCCCGAAGAGGCGCAGAAGGTGATCGGCGAGGTGCACACCAACACTCGTCCCGCACTCAACCTGCTGCAGGCAGAGGGCTTTAGATGCCGTGGCTATGTGGATATCTTCGACGGCGGTCCAACGGTCGAGTGTAATCTTAACGACATTCGGTCGGTGAGAGAGAGCCGTCTGTTGACGGTCAAGGTGGGCGAGATGCCTGTCTCGAGCAGCAGTTTTATTATCTCAAATACTTTGTTAGCGGGTTACCGCGCCACCTCGGCCAACTTGATGGTCAGCGATGAAACCGACGAGGTGATCCTGTCACCCGAGCTCGCCGGTGCGCTGCTGGTGGCAGAAGGTGAACAGATCCGTGTCTTGGCAATGTAGGAATATATGATGAGTCAATTTATTAACGGCCAGTGGGTTGCCGGTCTGGGACACGACGTGGTCTCGAAGAACCCAGCAAATCAAGAAGTGATCTGGGAAAGCAAGACGGCGACCCCAGAGCAGGTTAACGCAGCAGTAGAGGCGGCGCGTGCCGCTCAGTTCGACTGGTTCATGCTGGGCTTCGATGCCCGCCTGGCGATTGTCGAAGCCTATCGCGACCAGCTCGAGGCTCACAAGGGCGATATCGCCGAGGTGATCGCTCAGGAAACCGGTAAGCCACAGTGGGAAACCGCCACCGAAGCGGGGGCTATGATCGGCAAGATCGGCCTGTCGGTAGCTGCTTACCATAAGCGTACCGGCACCTCAGAAAACGACACCCCTGCCGGCCGCGCCGTGCTGCGTCACAAGCCACACGGCGTGGTGGCGGTATTTGGTCCCTACAACTTCCCGGGCCACCTGCCGAACGGTCATATCGTCCCAGCACTGCTTGCGGGTAACACAGTTGTGTTCAAGCCATCTGAACTCACCCCTAAGACGGCCGAGCTGATGCTCAAGCTGTGGGAGAAGGCGGGTCTGCCGGCTGGCGTGATCAACCTGGTTCAAGGCGAAGTGGAAACCGGCAAGGCGCTGGCGTCACATCCGCAGATCGACGGCCTCTTCTTCACCGGTAGCTCTCGCACCGGCCACATCCTGCACCAGCAATACGCGGGTCATCCGGGTAAGATCCTGGCGCTGGAGATGGGCGGCAACAACCCGCTGATCATCAAGGGCGTTAAAGACACCCTGGCGGCGGTTCACGACATCATTCAGTCGGCCTATATCTCATCGGGTCAACGCTGCACCTGTGCCCGTCGTCTCTATGTGGAGAAGGGCGCCGAAGGCGATGCCCTGCTGGCTAAGCTGGCCGAGGCGGTTAAGCAGATCAAGGTAGGTCCTTGGAACGCGCAGCCACAGCCATTCATGGGCTCTATGATCTCTGAGGCCGCAGCCAAAGGCATGGTGGAAGCTCAGCGTAACCTGATCAACCTGGGCGGTACACCGCTGGTTGAGCTTAAGCATCTGGAAGCCGGTACCGGCCTGGTATCACCCGGTCTTATCGATGTGACTCAGGTGATCGAGCTGCCAGACGAAGAGTACTTCGGCCCACTGCTGCAGGTGGTGCGCTACACAGACTTCGACGAGGCGATCAAGCTGGCGAACGACACCCGCTATGGCCTCTCTGCCGGTATCCTGGCGGACAGCCGCGAAGACTACGACTACTTCCTGGCGCGTATTCGTGCGGGTATCGTCAACTGGAACAAGCAGATCACAGGCGCATCAGGTTCGGCACCTTTTGGTGGTGTTGGCGCCTCGGGTAACCACAGGGCGAGCGCCTTCTATGCCGCCGACTACTGTGCCTATCCGGTCGCTTCGGTCGAGGCCGATGCCCTGGCCATGCCTGCCAGCCTGAGTCCGGGTCTGACCCTTTAGTAAACAAGCATGGGAGTGGGCGTCTTGTCTGCTCCCATTTTTATAGGCGTACACGAAAAATCTCGTTGTACTTATATCGTGAAAACAAACAAACCGGCGCGATAACGACCGGTAACACGATGATGTTAAGGAAGAAATTGATGCATACCGATGTAAACCAGCTATTTGCCGCCCTATGGGACGACTATGTTGAAATGACCCCCTCAGCCGCCAAGGTACACCAGCTATTGGCCAAGGGTGAGACCATCATCAACGATCATATCGCCCTACGTACTTTCAACATTGCCAAGGTGAATCTGAGCGTTCTGGCGAAGCATTTCGAGTCTCTGGGCTATGTGGCCTGTGGCGACTACGACTTCGAAGCTAAGAAGCTTAAGGCCAAGCACTTCGAGCATCCGGATCCAACTCAGCCTAAGGTGTTTATCTCTGAGCTGATGGTCGAAGCCTTCAGCCCTGAGCTGCAAGCCATAGTTCATGGCCTGGTAGAGCAGGTGGATGAAGCCGCGACTACCGCGGATAACTTCCTCTACTCTGGCCGTCACTGGGAGCTGGACTACGCGACCTACGAGCAGCTACTGGCCGAGAGCGAGTACGCGGCGTGGGTAGCGGCCTTCGGTTACCGCGCAAACCACTTTACCGTGTCGATCAACCACCTACCTGGATACAACACTATCTTAGAGGTGAACGAGACCCTGAAGCAGGGTGATTTCGTACTGAACAGTGTCGGCGGCGAGGTAAAAGGGTCGGCTGATGTCTTGCTAGAGCAGTCATCGACCATGGCCGACAAGGTCAATGTGGCCTTTAAAGACGTCCAGAAGACGATTCCAAGCTGTTTCTACGAGTTTGCCTTGCGCTACCCTAAGGCTGACGGCGAGCTTTACACAGGCTTCGTGGCGGCCTCTGCGGATAAGATCTTCGAGAGCACCAACAACGCAGGTTAATCCTGGGGTGAATCTCAGACAGTAAAAAGCCGATGCACTGCATCGGCTTTTTTGTGGGCCAATGGGTTGTTTTAACAGGGTCTCGAAAGCTATCCCTTAAAGCCTATCCCTTAAAGCCTATCCCTTAAAACGTATCCTTTAGAGCCTATCCCTTAAAATTTATCCTTTAAAGCCAAGGGTGATCTTCAGTCCGCCCAGCTGCTGGCTGTGCTCGAAGGCTAGGCTTATCTCATATTGCTCGGCAATATCCTTGACGATAGAGAGCCCAAGGCCATGGCCCATGATCGCCTCGTCCAGGCGCTTGCCCCTCTGGGTCAGCAGGCTGAGGGCCTCGTCGGCGACCCCCGGGCCATCATCTTCTATGGTCAGTAAGATCTGCTCGTCGGCTTGCGTCGTCGACACCGCCACTTTGCTGTCAGCCCACTTGAAGGCGTTGTCCAGCAGGTTGCCGATAAGCTCCATGCCATCTTCGCGGTGAATAGGCAGGCGGCTTAAGCCCTCGTCCAGGCTAAACTCGCAGGCGATCGCCTTGTGGCCGTGAACCTTAGTGAGGGTCTGGGCCAGATCCTGTAGATCTTTGGGTAGCTGCATCTGCGCCGCGGGCAGCATGTCGCCGGTAATTCGTGCCGCCGCCAACTTGCGCTCTATCATCTTGTGGATCTGATCCAGCTGGCTCTGCATGGCGCTGGCGGCCTCGGGATCTTTTAGTCCCAGCACCTCAACCTGCTGCTGCATCACCGCCAGCGGTGTCTTGAGGCCATGGCTGAGGTTGCCCAGGTTGTTGCGGCTGCGCTCCATCTGCTTGCTCGAGTATTGCAACAATTCGTTATAGGTCTGTGCCAAGGGCGCCAGCTCTGGTGGGATCTTGCTGGTGTCCAGCGCGGTGATCTCCCCCTCTCTGAGCTTCATCAGCGCCCGCTGCATGTCGTTGATCGGTTTGAAGGATTGCCTTAGCAGAATGAAGATTCCCGCTACCATGGCAAGCAGCATGGCCAGGTTGACCGACAGCTTAGTACCATAGACTTGGGAGAATACCTGGCGGCCGATACTGAGATCCTGGGCGACCGTGAGCGTCGCCTGTACCTTGGCATCGGCGCTGCTCAGCCCCAGGGAGAGAAGCTGAATATCGTGATTCTGTGGCCCCTTGGTCTGCCATACCCGGGTTTGGCCCTTGGAGAGAGGTTCTATCTCCAGGCGTTGATCCCACAGGGAGCGGGATCTCAGCTCGATATCTTTGAGGTTGAGTTGGTAGTAGCGCCCTGAGTAGACGGGCTTGTAGAAGTTGGAGACCTGGTTGGGGTCTATGCTGATGTCGCCGTTGTCGAACTGAATCGCCAGTAACACCTGCTCTAAATCCTCTTCGAGGCGGTCGATGATCGAGTCGTGAAACGCCTGGCGCAACATGGACTCGAAGATGACGATCGCCACGAAGGTGGAGATGATGACTAAGGCCGACAGCCAGAGGCTGAGCTTAGTGCGGATCGATATCATGGCTTGAGGCCGTGGAAGATGTAGCCCTGTCCCCTGCGGGTCTCGATGGCCGTCTTACCCAGCTTCTTACGCAGGTGGGTCACATAGACCTCCACCACGTTACTCTCCTTCTCGTCGTCAAACTGATACAGCTTGTCGGTCAGTTGCGCCTTGGAGAGCAGTTTCTTGGGCGACATGAGGAAGATCTTCAGCAGGCGAAACTCCATGGCGGTGAGTTCGAACTGCTGCTCGCCAACGGTGACGCTCTGCTGGCTCTCGTCCAGGGTGACTCCCTCGAAGCTCAGCTCCTTGGTGGGGCTGTTGGTCTTGCCGTGGGCACGATTGATCAGGGCGTGAATGCGCGCCAGCAGCTCTTGGCTGTGGAAGGGCTTACCCAGGTAATCGTCGGCACCGGCGTTGAAGCCTTCGACCTTCTCGTGCCATTGACTACGGGCGGTGAGCATGATCACCGGCGTGTCTATGCCCTGGTTACGCCAGGTCTCCAGCAGCTGCAGGCCGTTGCCGTCGGGCAGGCCGATATCCAGGATGACACAATCATAATGGGTTTCTTTGATCAGGTAGTCGGCTTCGGCGGCTCTGTCGGTGACATCTGTGACATAGCCGGCCTGCTTCAGCTGTTTGGCAAGCTCATCGACCAGTAGGGTGTTGTCTTCAACCAGCAGCAATTTCATCGTTTTTCTCTACCTTAGCGCGGCAGGCGCTTCTGTCTACATGAAGGCGGCCGAGTCGCATCGACCTGAATTGATAATACACTTTTTCACCCTAAGCGGATATTTCGGCGCTAGTTTTTGTGCGGTACGCAGGCCTGGGGCAGGGGCTTGTTGGCGCTGTGACGGCCGGTGGTGGCGTCGATATCCAGGGAGATCAGCTCGCCATTGGCCAATTTGATCTGCAGATCGTAGCGCCAGTGGCCCTGGGCATGAAACAGGTGGGCGTCCACCAGTTTGCCATCGCAGTAGCCCTGTACCTGGCTGAGGGTGAGATCGAGAGAGAGGATTTTGCCTTCGCTGACCAGCTCTTGGGCCTGGTTGTGCTCCAGTTCGATAACGGCGGTCGCGGCAGGACTGAGCAGTGAGCAGACACTAAGCAGTAAGGTGCTGATAACGGCGGTCGGTTTCACTGAGGCTGTCCTAAAAAAATGGCCTGACTAAGGAGTCAGGCCACTTTAACTAAGATCCATTAAATCTAACTTAATGCTAGCTTAGCGGGTACCGTAAACCACGATAGTTTTGCCGTGTGCTTGGATCAGATTCTGCTCTTCAAGCATCTTGAGGATACGGCCCACGGTTTCGCGAGAACAACCCACGATCTGACCAATCTCTTGGCGAGTGATCTTGATCTGCATGCCGTCTGGATGGGTCATGGCGTCTGGTTGCTTAGCCAGGTGCAGTAGCGTCTGTGCGATGCGACCGGCAACGTCCAGGAAGGCAAGGTCGCCCACTTTCTGGCTGGTGCTTTGCAGACGGTAAGCCATCTGAGAAGAGAGCTTCATCAGGATCTCAGGGTTAACCTGGATCAGCTGCTTAAATTTCTTGTAAGAGATCTCAGCGATTTCACAGGCTTGCTTGGCACGAACCCAAGCGGTACGCTCGGCTTGCTCTTCAAACAGACCCAATTCACCGATGAAGTCACCTTGGTTCAGGTAAGAGAGGATCATCTCTTTGCCTTCTTCATCTTTAATCAAGACGGCAACAGAACCCTTCACTATGTAGTACAGCGTGTCAGAGTCTTCACCCGCATGGATCAGAGTGCTTTTGGCTGGGTACTTATGAATGTGACAGTGTGATAAAAACCATTCCAACGTTGGATCAGGTTTAGGCTTACCAATCAGAGCCATGCCTATGTTCCTCGACTGATTAATGTAAATACAAGAATATGCTAAATAAGCAGATTACGTCAATTAAGGCCAAAAAACCTCGTCAGAGATCAAATTATTGCAATAAGTATGCAGCCGGTAACGTAATTTACTTTGCTGTCAATAGTGGGAGTTCATTTTGATACATTAGTAATATATGTCAACTAATACCGTAATCGGGCCAGTTTATTTGGCCGACAATGTTGCCCATATCACATCTGCCTAGGTGCTTATTGTCCGCCCAGGAGATAACACCTGTGATTTTCATGCAGTAAAACACGGTTTTTACTCGACTTGGCGGGGGGATTATTGATAGTGTTAGTCTCTGCGCCGCCGAATATTATTCGGGCCTGGGCAGCTCAAAGTTGTGGCTATTTCGTGTCGTCTCCCTAGATGACACGAACTGGTGAAGGAGAGTTCTGAATCGTGACAAAGCATGTTTGGAAATTGGCCGCAGGCCTACTGGCCCTGTTTGCCGTGCAGCAGCCTGCCCTGGCATTTTCTGTGCCCGCCACCGAAGCGGCGGCGCCAGCCAGTAAGTTGGCCCATATTCAGCTAAAAGCCAGCCAAGGCGAGTCTGAGGCGCAATTTCTTCTCGGTTTGATGTATCTCTCCGGCCGTTTTGTTAGTCCGGATCCTCAGCTGGGTGCCAGCTGGGTCGAACGCGCCGCCGAGACAGGCCACAAGAAGGCGGCTCAGACCATAGCGGATCTGGCCTTCGACGGTAAGATCATTCCTCGCGATCTGGCCCTGGCCGAACGTTGGTATCTGAGCCTGGCGAGCGAGCAGGACAAGTGGGCCCAATTCCGTTTAGGCTTCATCTATGCCGCCGGCGGTAACGGTGTGGCGCGCAACTGTGGTAAGGCGGTCGATAACTTCATGGCGGTGGGCGATGAGATCTCCCTGGGCAACGTTGTGTGGATCCTCTCTACCTGTCCAGAGGCCAAGTATCGTGACGGCGGTAAGGCCCTGGCCATAGGCAAGGGGCTGGTCGAGGCCAACAAACAAGACCCGACCAACTTGGATAACCTGGCGGCAGCCTATGCCGAGATTGGCGATTACAGCTCGGCGGTGGATCTGCAGAAGCAGGCGATTAAGGCGCTCAAGCAGACGGCCGAGTTCGATAAGTCAGATGAATTTGAATTAAGGTTGGAAAACTATCGCCAACAGAAGCCCTATCGTGAAGTGGTACCGCTGTCACAGTAGCTTTTACGCCAGTAAATACCGGTTTCCTAAAGATTAAGACGTCGACTCGGGTCGGCGTTTTTTTATGCCTGAACGCTTTATGCTCGAAGCATGAGTCTTGAAATCTTTAAGCTTGAAATGGTTAGGAAGGTAACGCAGGGAAATTAATGCAGAGTGGCGTGCAAGATGAGGTGTCGGGACGCTAGCATACTCGAGGAAGCAAACAGATCAAGATGGGGGAATTCACTCCCAAGAGTATACTAACTATCAGTCTTTCGCCTGAAATCCCGATAGCCAGCATTGTATGTGAGCAGACTTAAATAAAGCTTAAGCGAATCTATCTCTGACTGAAGCTGGCGCGAGCGGTGATAATTTATTCGCTATCCAGATCCAACAGGTGTTGACGCTTCTCCAGCAGATCCCGAATCAGCGGCGTGAGGATCAGCTCCATCGCCAGCGACATCTTGCCGCCGGGCACCACCAGGGTGTTGATGCGGGACATGAAGGAGCCATCGATCATCTTCAGATAATAGGGGAAGTCGACGTTCTTGATGCCGCGAAAACGGATCACCACGAAGCTCTCATCCAGGCTGGGGATGGTCTTGGCGCTGAAGGGGTTAGAGGTGTCTACCGTAGGGACCCGTTGGAAGTTGATATGGGTGCGGGAGAACTGCGGCGTCATATGGTTAATATAGTCTTCCATGCTGCGCACGATAGAGCCCATCACCTTCTCGCGGCTGTGGCCTCTGTCCGAGGTATCGCGGATGATCTTCTGGATCCACTCCAGGTTAACTATGGGCACCATGCCGATCAGCAGGTCCACGTGCTGGGCCACGTCGCAGTCGTCGGTCACCACGCCGCCATGTAAGCCTTCGTAATAGAGCATATCCGTGTTTTCCGGCAGCGGTCGCCACTGGGTGAAGGTGCCAGGCATCTGGTTGAAAGGGACGGCCTCGTCGAAGGTGTGCAGGTAGGAGCGGGTCTCGCCCTGACCTGTGGCGCTATAGGCGCTAAAGCACTGCTCCAGTTTGCCAAAATCGTTGGCCTCGGGACCAAAATAACTGATGTTGCGGTTCTCGTTCTGCGCCTGGCGGATCTTCAGTTCCATCTCGGGACGCGTGTAGTGGTGAAAGCTGTCGCCCTCGATCATCGCGGCATTGATCCCCAACTGACGGAAGATATGGCTAAATGCTGTCGTGGTCGTCGTGGTGCCCGCTCCAGAGGAGCCGGTTACGGCAATAATGGGGTGTTTAGCTGACATTCTTTTACCTAAATAGCGCTAAGCTGATGCCCGATAACGGGCAATTGTGAACCAATAGTTATACGGCACGGATAACCTAAAGGTCAACAGGGCCCGTCATCTTGGATCTGTTGTGTCAGGGTATCTTGCCGGTGGCGAATGGCGATAGATTCATCCTCTTCGCTGTATTCGACCACAAGTTCGCTGAGGGCCAACGCCTGACGGCACTGTTTGATGGCGCGGGCCAAGGCCTCGCCATCCAGGCTGGCGAAGCTGCCATCCTCGGTCTGGGTGAAGAGAAACTCCTTAATCAGATTATCCAGGGTCTCGCTCGGCAGTTGCAGCAGGGATTGATAAGGGACCAGCATGGTTAAGCCTCCAGCAGAAAATGGACGATGCGCTGCTCCAGATAATATCTGGGCTTGAGGGGATGACCGCCGTCGATAAAGCCGACGTGACCCCCCTGTTGGTGCAGCTCGTAGGTGACCTGGGGCGAGAGCGCCTCCTGAGTCGGGATCACCTCATCTGTCATGAAGGGATCGTCCTTGGCGTGGATCACCAGGGTCGGCTTAGCCACCTGACTCAGGTAGGGCAGACCGCTGGCGCGCCGATAATAGTCTTCGACGCCATTGAAGCCGTGCAGCGGCGCGGTGACTCTGTCGTCGAACAGATGAAAGGTGGTCAGACTCTCTACCTCGGCCTGGGTCACCGGCATCTGGGCGCTCAGATCTGGCAGGGCCAGCTTGTCGCGCACCTTCTGCTGTAGCTGCTTGATGAGATAGCTCTGGTAGATCTTGGAGAAGCCGTGTCTGAGGCGTTTGGCGCAGGCGCCGAGCTGCAGCGGCGCCGAGATCACCACGGCGCGATCCACCAGGCTGTCACTGCCATGCTCGCCCATATATTTGGTCAGCACATTACCGCCCAGGCTGTAACCCACCGCCAGCAGAGGCGAGTCGGGATAGTCCCTTCGCAGCTGGCTGAGTGTGGTGTGCAGGTCCTGCGTATCGCCGCTGTGATAGCTGCGGGCGAGACGATTGGTCACGCCAGAACAGCTGCGATGATGATGCACCAAGGCGGCAACCTTGTGCTCGCCCAGCAGAGTGAGCAGACGTCTGGCATAGTGAGAGTCGGCGCTGCCCTCTAGTCCATGCACTAACACGACTATCGGTTCAATTTGTGTGGGCTCAGCCTGTGTGGGCCCAGCTTGTGTGGGTTTAGCCAGCCAGTCGAGATCGATAAAGTCGCCATCATCCAGTTCCAGGCGCTGGCGAGTGAGGGCTGGCTTGTTCACCTTAGTCAGCACAGGCAGGATAGTTTGCACATGGGGATTTCTTGCCCACCAGGGGGGCGTGAAGGTACGCTGGGTCATAAATCGCTGTTGCCGAAAATTAAAACATATGTTTAATTGTTAGTTATCTAGCTAGTGTAACATAGATTCGAGTCGCTCCTTGTTGTCGAAGGAGAGTCATGGAATATCGCTATTCACAGAGCGCAGGGAATAAGATGAATCGACGCACCTTTTTGACCACGGCCCTGGTGGGGACCGGCGCCCTGGCACTGGGAGTAAACCTGTATCATCCGCCGCAGGTGAGGGTGAGTGCATCCCTGGATCAGTCCCATCGTCTGCTGTTTAGCCTGCTGGTGCCCGTGTTTCTAGACGGCGCCTTACCCCATACCCAGTCGCTGCGCGTGGCGGCGCAAAACCGCACCCTAGATGCCATAGTGGCGACCATGGATCTGCTACCCGAGGAATCTCGAGACGAGCTCGAGCAACTGCTGGAGCTGCTTGAGTCGCGCCTGGGACTGCTACTGCTTACCGGTAACATGACCCCCTTGCTGATGCGTCAGCCCCAGGAGCTGGCGGCCATGCTGGAGGCCTGGCGAACGAGTTTTCTCGACCTTATGGTCACCGCCTATCAAGGGCTGCGAGAGCTGGTGCTGGCAAGCTATTACAGCTGCCCCGAGCATTGGACACGACTAAATTACGAGAAGCCACGGCTGTTTAATTGAGCGCTTAAATTGTTGAGAGCTTGAGAGCTTAAGTCCTAAGATCTTGAGTTAGTAAAAACTTGAGCCTAAGAGAAGCCGAGCGACTAGCCTCGGATAGATAAATACAGACCCCGATAACGGGGCAAAGGAGCGCCATTGGCCATCGAAGATCCCATAGTGACCGGCCTTGCAAACGGCTGGAAACATATAGATGCCAGTCAACTGACCCAAGACCAAACCCTTGAGGCCGACGTGGTGATTGTCGGCAGCGGCGCCGGTGGTGGCGTGGCGGCCGAGATCATGACCGAGGCTGGGCTGTCTGTGATTATCGTCGAAGGTGGGCCACTGAAATCGTCCGAGAGCTTCAACATGGAAGAAAGGCGCGCCTACCCCAACCTCTATCAGCAGGCCGCCTCGATGAAGACCAAGGACAAGGCGATCGGCATCTTTCAGGGACGCGCCGTCGGCGGCTCCACCACCATCAACTGGACTACCTCGATTCGCACCCCGGAAAATGCCCTGGCGTTCTGGGCCGAGCATAAGTCGGTCGAAGGCCTCTCCAGGGAGGCGCTAACGCCCTGGTTCGAGAAGATGGAGCAGCGGCTGAGCATTACCGAGTGGCCCTTCGAGCCCAACCGCAACAACATGGCGATCAAGCAGGGTTGTGAGGCATTGGGCTGGGACTATACCGTCATCAAACGCAACGTGGCCGGCTGCTGGAACACTGGCTACTGCGGCATGGGCTGCCCGGTCAACGCCAAGCAGTCTATGCTGGTCACCACGATACCTGCGGCGCTGGATCGCGGCGCGACTCTGGTGAGCCGCGCCAAGGTGAGCAAGATAGAACACCATAACGACAAGGTGTACGCCCTCAAGGCCCAGACGTTAACCGAGTCACTGCGCCCCAGTGGTGTGCAGCTGATGTTAAAGGCCAAGCACTTTATCCTCAGCGCCGGTGCCATCCATACGCCGGCCCTGATGATGCGCTCCCGCCTGCCGGATCCGCAAAAGCTGCTGGGTAAGCGCACCTTCCTGCACCCGACCGTGCTCAGTGGCGCCCTGTTTAACGACGCCATCAATGGCCATAGCGGTGCGCCACAATCCATCTATTCGGATCAGTTTGTCTGGCAAGATGGCGCTGATGGCGAGCTGGGCTATAAGCTGGAGGTGCCGCCCATCCACCCCGTGTTAATTGCCTCGAAATCTCTGGGATATGGTCAGAGTCACGCCGAGCTGATGGCCCAGTTTAATCAGCTACAGGTGACAATTGCTCTGATGCGAGACGGCTATCATGCGGACAGCCCGGGTGGCCAGGTGCAGCTGACAGACAAGGGCTATACCCTGGATTATCCACTGACCGACGCCTTCTGGCGAGCCGCCCGCCGCGCCTTTGCCAGCATGGCCGAGCTGCAGTTTGCCGCCGGGGCGCAGAAGGTGTTGCCCATGAGCGAGGGGATGCCCTTTCTGCCGAGCTGGCAGGCGGCCAAGGAGGCTATCGCCGATATGACCCTGGCCCCCTTCAAGACAGTGGTGGCGTCGGCCCATGTGATGGGCGGCTGCCCGCTGGGCGAAGATAAGCAGATGGCCATGGTAGATAGCCGGGGGCGCAGCCATTATCTGGAAAATCTGTCGGTGATGGACGGCTCGCTGTTCCCCACCAGTCTCGGAGCTAATCCTCAGCTCTCCATCTACGGCATTACCGCCCGCAACGCCAGCCTGTTGGCCGAAGAGCTAGGTGGAGCATAAATAGCTGGGCTCGTGCTTGGATTTGAAATTGAGATTTGGGCTTGGATTTGGATTTGGTTCTTAGGCCTTAGCGGATCAGCGTCTGTGCCAGCTGGTGGTACTTGTCTATCTCTATCTGAAACAGGCCGAGATAGCGGGGCAGATTCGCCTGGCCCTGCTCATTGGGAAGCTGTCTTAGCTGGCGCAGTATCATCCCCTGGGATTTGCGCTCCAGCATGAGTTCCACCTCTAGCATCTGGCGATACTCGGCCTCGGCCAGGTTGTGTTTGCTCAGCTTTCTCAGCCTGCGGTAGGGCTTGAGCACCTTCTGCTCCCAGGCCTCGACCTGCTCGCTGAGCTGGCGCCAATCCTGGTCGCTCAGGTAGTAGTGCTGCTCGTCGAGCCACTGGGCCAGCAGCAGGAGATTGACGTTGAGCCCGTATTCATCTTGCAGCTTGAGGTAGAGCAACTGCCCCTTCTCGTAGAGGCTGTCGCAGGTCTGCCACAGGCTGGCGTCAAAATGATTTACATGGCTCATACTTCATCCTTGTATCGCTTAGGTTTTCCCTTTGGTAGTGGTCGAGCTAGAGGCTTAGCCAAGATGGTTAGCCCTGCAGCTTGGCCTCTTGCTCTATGGCCTCTATGTTCTCTTGCAACTCGAGCCACTCCATCTCGCTCTCTTCAAGCTGTTGGGTATGCTGGGTCCGCTCGGCCAGGATCTGGGTGAGTTTGGCCTTGTTGTCGGCCTCATACAGGCTGGTGTCGGCCAGCAGGTTTTCCAGCTCGGCCAGCTTGTCGCTGCAATCTTGTTGGATCTTCTCAAGCTTGGCCTGCGCCTTCTTCAGCGGTGACAGTTTCTGTCTCAGCTCAGCTTCCAGTCGTTTCTGCAGCTTCTTGTCCTGGGCCGGTGTCGCATCATCCTGGGCGGAAGGCTTGTTAGCCTCCTTGGCGGCGTCCAGCAGCCACTGATGATAGTCGTCCAGGTCGCCGTCGAAGCTCTTCACCTCTCCGCCATCCACCAGGTAGTAGTCGCTACAGCTCAGGCGCAGCAAGTGTCTATCGTGGGAGACTATGATCATGGCACCCTCGAAGGATTGCAGCGCCATGGTCAGGGCGTGACGCATCTCGAGATCCAGGTGGTTGGTGGGCTCATCGAGCAGCAAGAGGTTAGGGCGTTGCCACACCAGTAGCGCCAGCACCAGACGGGCCTTCTCACCGCCGGAGAAGGGACGTACCGGTGACAGGGCCATGTCGCCATTAAAGCCGTAGCCGCCGAGGAAGTCCCTCAGCTCCTGTTCCCTGTTGTTTGGGGCGAGTCGCGTCAGGTGCTGTAGCGGCGACTCATCCAGGCGCAGAAACTCCAGCTGATGCTGGGCGAAGTAACCGATATTGAGGCCGGGATTTGGCTCATACAGGCCACTCATGGGCTTGAGTTGTTCGGCCAGCAGCTTAATAAGCGTCGATTTACCCGCGCCGTTACGACCAAGCAGGCCGATGCGGGCACCTGGCACCAGGTTCAGGTGCACATGGTTGAGGATCGCCTTGTCGCCATAGCCGACTGAGACTTGCTCCATTTTCACCAACGGGTTGGGCAGGGCCTCGGGGGCGCGAAACGCCATGTAGAAGGGGCTGTCGGCCTTGGAGGGCAGCAGCTCTGTCATCCGCTCCAGCGCCTTGAGACGGCTCTGGGCCTGCTTGGCCTTGCTGGCCTTGTAGCGGAAGCGATCGACGAAAGATTGCATATGGGCGCGCTCTTTCTGTTGGCGCTCATAGGCTACCTGTTGCTGGGCCATGCGTTCGGCGCGGATGCGTTCGAAGGCGGTGTAGTTGCCCTTGTAGTAGTTGAGCTTATGGTGCTCGACATGCACTATCTCGTCGACGATGGCGTCGATAAAGTCCCTGTCGTGGCTGATGAGGATCAGCGTGCCCTGATAGGCCTTGATCCAGCTCTCTAGCCAGTACATGGTGTCCAAGTCGAGGTGGTTGGTGGGTTCGTCCAGTAGCAGGAGTTCGGAGCGGCACAGCAGCGCCTGGGCCAGGTTGAGACGCATGCGCCATCCCCCCGAGAAGCTCTTCACCGGATTTTGCTGCTCGGCCTCACTAAAGCCCAGACCTGCCAACAGGCTGGCGGCGCGGGCGCGGATGCTGTAGCCGCCAATGGCGTCTATCTTGCCGTGCAGCAGGGCGATCTGGTGACCGTTATCCTCCAGCTGTGCCTTGTGCAGCGCCTCTTCCAGCTCGCGGTATTCGCGGTCGCCGTCGATCACATATTCCAGCGCGCTCACCTCCAGCGCCGGGGTCTCCTGGGCGACTGTGGCGATCTGCCAGCCCGTAGGCACGCTGATCTCACCCTTATCCAGGCTGAGGTGTCCCATGATCAACGCAAGCAGAGATGACTTGCCCGTGCCGTTGGCACCCACCAGGCCCACCTTGTGGCCGGGATAGACAGTCAGAGAGGCTTCATCCAATAGGGTCTTGGAGCCGCGAATAAGTTGCGCTTGGGTAATGGTGATCATTGAGGTCGACTTGATGCATAGCTAAGGATTAATAGGCTTGGGATGATAGCCCAGTTGGGGGGCCGCTTGCCACTCTTTAGCCGGGACATTTTGAATCCGATAGGGTGTTTTGCCGCACCTTGTGGCAAAATGGCCCCATCGACAGAGTTTTTATCCCAACAGGTTGAGTCAAGCGTGAGTAGAGTCAGAGTCAAGAAGCGTTTCGTTGCCGGTGCCAAGTGCCCCAAGTGTCATGCCCAGGACAGCATAGTGTTGTTTAAGGAGCAGGGTGTCGAGACGGTCGAGTGCGTCGAGTGCGATTACCGTGAGCAGCAGGCCGAGGCCGAGGTGGCCAAGCAGGCCACTGGCGCAGTGATCGGGGTGTTTAAGCCCTAACGCTATTTAGGCCTGAAAAGCCTAGTCGCGAAAAACTTAGTCGTGAAAAACTTAGTCTTGAAAACCCTGTTGTAGAAACAGGTGGCGCGTCTGATTGAAGCGCGCCTCGTCGGCGAGGATGAAGTCGATCGCTAGCTGGGCATTTTCCTGCCTGAACTTCTCCGTCTTGGCGATCTCATATTCGTTCATCACTATGTTCATCGCCTCCACAGTCCATTCGCATTCCCCCCGGCCTATGCTGACCTCGTCGGGATCATAATGGGTCACCATCCAGTCCTGTAACTCTTCATTGTCTATCTTGCCCTGCTGCCAGGCGGTGAGCTGGTCGATGAGTTGCTGTTTGCTGATGTTGGCTTGGCTCATAGTTTTAAAAGTTTGCTGTCATTGGTGGGGGATTCGTCGCGCAGATTATAATCATAAACTCAAGAAGATGCGACGGCGTAGAGTTATGTCGTAATGATTGATCAAGTTTAATGCTCTTAATATTAATAAGAAAGAGCGCATAAGAGAATCGCGAGACAGTCTAGCTCTCTGTATAGCTGTCTGACCTAAGTGGGAATGATTACGTTATTCGGATATTAGGACGAGTTAATAAGTGAGGTGCCTCGTTTTGACACACCTCACCGAAATCTAGATATTTATATGTTGAAAAACAGCCGATTATTAACTTGAACGGCCACTTTTTATGTCTTTATCTACTCTCTAAGGTCAACACACATCTCTTGTAACCATTTTTGAACCTGTTAATGCATATCGGCGATACATGATAGTGATTATTAATAAGAGTATTTCAATAAACATAACACCACCTGATGAACTACTACTGTTTGAACCATCAGGGGGAGTAGTATTTCCATCGTTATTGCTTTCGTTACCTCCTGTGCCAGTATTGCCTCCTTCATTTTCAGTTCTTATATTAATGGAAAATGGTTGGCTAGAGATTGTATCTATACCGTCTGATACACTAACGATGATATTTTCAATGTTTGAGTCCCAATCTGATGGGGTTTTTCCATAAATTTCACCATTATCAGGATTAAACTTCACCCAGTTAGGAACTTGGTTAATGGAGAATGTCAATTTATCCATATCTTCATCCCATGCTCTGATTGGGATGTATAGGTATTGGTTGGCCATTAACGTAGGGCTAACAACATCAAGCATGATTGGGGCTCTATTGTTATAAGGATTTTTACAGCTTTCTCCTCGGCCAATTTTAGCGGCTAAGCACTCTTGATTTATTGTAAAAAACTCGTCTCCAAACTGATTTGATCTATATCTGAAATAGTAATGTCCATTCAAGTAAAACCCCTTGTCATTGATGTTACTTAATTCAGATGCATTGGGGATTTTTATCGTGTGCCATAGATCGTGTTCAGGCATATAAATAGCCAGATTAAATATCCCTCCAATACTACCTATTGGGACAAACAACCATTGGTTAGGGTCGTTATAAAATGTGATTGGATAGGGAGTGAAACTACTATGATAGTTACTAAGTGTGCTCAGTTCGGTGCTGGTGCTGTTTGATATTGAATACAGTTTTAGTTGGTTTGTGTCTGTTTCGAAATAGTAAGTTCCTCTGTTGGTATATAGCATTGAGTCTCGTCTGAACTTGTCGAAGTCATCATGTAGCAATGATATGGCTTTCGAAGTGAGATCAATTGATCTCAGTAAAGATATTGAACTATTAGACGTGAATTCTTGAGTTGAAAAGATAATTTTACCTTCGGGGTAATGTAGTTCACTGATATGTTCATTTTCATTGGCTTTATATAGTTCATGGTTTATTCCGCTCTTGCAATCATAAGAGTTGATGGAGTATACGCTTTGAGAAGGGTAATATTTTAAATAGTATGCTCTTCCGCTTTCACTATCAATGTAAGTGTAACGATTGTAAGCTATAGAAATAGATTCTCTAAGCTTGTATTGATTGCTATCCCATTTGTAAAAGTTTAATTTATCTTCTGAATCACTTGATAAGTCAATGTTTGCAACTAAATCGTGGCATTTCCCCGTAGTAGTATCTTTTAGGCCTACTTCACTGGATGAATAAATTTTATTTGATTCAGTGTCGATGATTTTTACTTTTCGCTGATGTGTTAGTGCAATTAACCTTCCTTTATCAGCTAAAATCAACTCTGAAAAGCTAAGGTTTTCATAATCGATTAGTTCTGTAGTTGTTTGGTTAGTGTTGTTGTACCTATTTATTTTTCCATTTAGCAAGTAAAATACATCATCATTTTCGTTAGCCAAAGAAAGTGAACTATATTTTGGATACTCAACAGGAAGAGTTTCATCTAAAACCTCTGCTCCCTCCATCGATGATGCTTTGAAAAATACATGGTTTACTTCTGTATCACCTGGATTTGTGATTTCTCTCAGTTTTAATTTTTCATCCAATTTACCAAAAGCAAAAACATCTTGGCTATTCCTGCTGGAAAGCTTTGTATTGCTTGAAATTGTTCTGTTGCCCTTATCTATACTTGATACATAGTCGAATGTATCAGTATCATTGTTTAATACGTGAAGTCCTTGACCAATCAATTTATCTGACTGAATGATTTTATCGAAAAATATTTTGTTGTCATGGATAAAATTTTTGTTGGTCAGTTGACCTTTTCCATAGAAGATGTCTCTGATATCTCCTTTCTCTTGTGAATAGACTATTATATGAGTATCTTTATTAAATGAACTATCGAAAAATATTTCTTTCTCTGATTTTCCCAAGTAGAAAACTTTTGTGTCATCAATTGAAAGCGTTAAGCGTTTTATATCACTATCATTATTGCTGTTGAATTTATATAGGTAATCTTCTGAACTGGTATAGCCTTTTATTAAGATATCTTGCCCTATGTGGTATAGAGATAAGTCCCCATGATAATTCTCTAGCTTTTCCCTGTGAATGAAACCAGTTATTTTCGTGTTGTTGTTATACTTAAATAAATTGTATGTTAACTCACCTGAACCCATGGAATTTACGGCTAGGGCTATGAAGTAGGAAGCATCGTCTGAGTGAAATACTTTTTTATATGGTATGAGAAAGTAATCTTCGTTCTCGTATAGAGTGTGTGACTCGCCTGTTGAAATGTTTATTTTTACAAGCTTTGAAATGTTATCTAATAATGTAATTGTAACGTATTCATCTTTTTTGTTAGCATCGGATAGCTTATATTGTTTATCTTCTTCAAACTCATAAATTAAATTTGTACCACTTTCGGTGCCATCTGTTGTGTAAATTTTCCCACCCAGTATACAAACAACTCTGGTGCCCCATAATGTACATTCTTGATCTTCGTGGAAGCTCGCTCTTTCGTGGAATCTAGTGCTAACATTTTGTTTGATATCGAATAGATAGGTTCCATCGTATAGTGAGTAAATGTATTTGCCTTCTCCTATTTTTAGTATGTTTTCTGCTATATAATTTGAACCTTTATTAGCTTTGATGTTTTCTTTTATTATATCTAGCTCATCAAACCTCCTTGTTCCTTGTGTGGTGCCATCTGTGATAAATGTGTCGCCTACCAATGAAAATTTAAAGACGACTTCATCTTTACTTAGTTGGTATATATTACTGATGCTGGAGCAGTTAATGTACTCTGAATTATTATTCCATAGATTCTGAGGGGTAAACTCACCGTGTTTAATAATCCAGGGTTGTAAACCATTTTCGTTACAGCCGAAAAAAAATGTGCCAGCTTTTACAGAGAAGTGATTATAACTCGAAGTGCTTAATGGGTAATAATTTTTGTTAAGATCGTAAGTTTTCACATAACCTTTATCTTCAAATGATAAAGCCTGAAAGGTTATTAGTGTTAGTATTAGATAAAATATTCTCATATCGCTCCCTTTTATTTTGATTTTTATTCCTTTGTCACATCTGTATAAGTTTAACTCTCTTAATTGAAGATAACTTCTAAGGATGTGTTTCTGCGTGTTCTATGTCAGCAGTGTTTTTTCGATTGATAATTGTACATTTGTTGGTGTTTTGTTAAAAGTGTTTTCTTTCTAACATCGTGCAGTGTCGTGCGTTAGTGAATGCTAATTTGTAGGCGTTTAATTAGGTGTGCAGCCAGGTGTTTTACCGTATGCATATCTCTTGGTGAATGTTTGTCGAATTACATCTACTGTCTTTGAACACCTTTTCGCTTTGTTTTTCTCGTTAATTTGTCGCGCACTTTTGATAAAAATTGATCCCTATCATGACGCTAAGGTTGCGTCCTTGCTCGCCTCAGGGTAGTTTGAGGTGTTTTTTCGCCTGGAAGACTAAAAATGAATAATAAAGCTACGTCCACTGCGGCGCCGCGCTTTCCTAGAATTTTCTGGATCGCCAACGGTGTCGAGTTGCTCGAACGAGCGGCATATTATGGGGTGTTTATCGTTATCACCCTCTATCTGTCACGCATCCTTGGCTTTAGCGATGTCGAAGCCGCCTGGCTGGCGGGTTCATTCTCCGCGGGTCTCTACTTTTTACCTACCTTTAGTGGTGCGTTAGCCGATAAGATTGGCTTTCGCGGCGCCCTGCTGTTGGCGTTTGGCCTGTTAACCATAGGCTATGCGTCCTTGGCGATATTCCCTGCGCTTATCGAATCTCAGGGGCTGGTGGAATATGGCAAGGAGACCATATATCACGGCCTGAAGGAGGCGGATATTCGCTGGGCGATCGTGCCTATTCTTATCGTCATCATGATAGGTGGCTCCTTCATCAAGGCGGTGATCACAGGTACCGTGGCGCTATCGACCACGGCCGAGACCCGTGCCAAGGGCTTCTCTATCTTCTACATGATGGTCAACATTGGCGCCTTCTCGGGTAAGACAGTGGTGAAGCCGCTGCGTGAATCCATGGGTGACCTGGGTCTGATTAACCTTAACTACTTCGCCGCCACCATGACGCTGATCGCCTTCTTCAGCATCATGCTCTTCTTCAAGAGCACGGAGGAGAACCGCTCGGGCAAGAGCCTGGGCGAGATCTGGCAGGCGCTGCTCAAGGTGCTGTCTAATGGTCGATTGATAGCCCTGATCTTAATCATCACAGGCTTCTGGATGGTACAGCATCAGCTCTACGCCACCATGCCAAAATATGTGCTGCGTATGGCCGGTGAGGGCTCATCGCCGTCATGGTACGCCAACGTCAACCCTCTGGTGGTCTTCCTCTGCGTCAGCTTCGTCACAGGTATGATGGCCAAGCGCAGCGCGCTGACCTCTATGACGGTGGGGATGTTTATCATGCCGGTATCGGCGCTGCTGATGGCCTCGGGTAACATGTTTGCCGGCAGTGAGACCATCTTAGGCATGCACCCCATCGCCGCCATGATGATCATAGGCATCGTATTCCAGGGCTTGGCCGAGTGTTTCATCTCGCCGCGCTTCCTGGAGTACTTCTCGCTACAGGCGCCTAAGGGCGAAGAGGGTCTCTACCTGGGCTTCTCGCACCTGCACTCTTTCATCAGTTCATTGCTGGGCTTCGGTCTGTCGGGTTACCTGCTGGAGGCCTACTGTCCAGATCCGCGCGTCTATAACGACCACGCCGCCTGGGTCGAGGCTTCGGCACATGCTCACTACATCTGGTATGTGTTTGCCGCTATCGCTAGTGTGTCGGCGGTGTCACTCATCATCTATGGCGCCGTGATCAAGCGTATCGATGCCAAGAATGATACCGACGCCGAATTGGCAACCGCCTAACTGTTTGACTCAGTTTTGGTTGGTTTAACCCTGAATGCCGTCGCGATCCCTCGCGGCGGCTTTTATTTTATTCCCCGTCTAATTGGCGCATTGCCGCCTGATTGCTGCTATAATCGCCGCCATATCCACGCACGCCCTTGAAGATTCATCGGCAGCTGCCATCACATAGCTTTATTTGTGCCTGATCTAACTCAGTTTTTCTCGGCACAGCATTAGGAAATTACCGTGAGTCAATCTGACGCTACTACGCCAAGCGGGGCTTTTGACAGTCTGCCGCTTAAACCCGCTTTGCTCGATACCCTGAAATCTATCGGCTTTCACCAGATGACGCCTATTCAGGCCCAGAGTCTGCCTGCCATCCTCAATGGGCAGGACGTCATAGGACAGGGCAAGACGGGCTCGGGCAAGACGGCCGCCTTCGGTTTAGGCCTGCTCAACAAGCTGGATGTGAAGCGTTTTCGTATCCAGACGTTAGTGCTTTGTCCTACCCGTGAGCTGGCGGATCAGGTAGCGGCGGAGCTGCGCACCCTGGCGCGCGGTATCCACAACATCAAGATCCTCACCCTGTGTGGTGGTGTGCCCATGGGGCCACAGATAGGCTCGCTGGAACACGGCGCCCACATTATCGTCGGTACGCCGGGTCGTATCATAGATCACCTGGACAGAGGCCGCTTGGATCTCGACAACGTCGATACGTTGGTGCTGGATGAGGCGGATCGCATGTTGGAGATGGGCTTTCAGCGTGAGCTGGACGCCATCATGCAAGAGGTGCCCCGTGAGCGTCAGACCCTGCTGTTTAGCGCCACCTTCCCCGAGCAGATCCAAGGGCTTAGCGAGCAGTTTATGATCGATCCCCTCATGGTGAAGGTCGAGGTACAGCACGGCGGAGAGAGTATCGAACAGCACTTCTATGAGTGCGGCAACAACAACGATCGTATGAAGGCGCTGCAGCTTCTGCTGCTCAAGCATCAGCCCGAGAGCGCCGTGGTTTTCTGTAACACCAAGCGTGAGACTAAGGATGTGGCGGCCAAGCTCACCAATGCCGGTTTCAGCGTGGTGGCCCTGCATGGGGATCTGGAGCAGCGCGATCGCGACCAGATGCTGCTCAAGTTTGCCAACAAGAGTGCCAGCGTCATGGTGGCCACCGACGTGGCGGCACGCGGCCTGGATATTGACGCCCTGGACATGGTGGTCAACTACCATATGGCCTATGACACTGAGGTGCACATTCACCGCATCGGCCGCACCGGCCGCGCCGGCAGCAAGGGCGCCGCCCATACCCTCTTTAACCATGAAGATGGCTACAAATTATCCCTGCTGGCAGATGCACTTGGCCGCGAGATAGACGGCGAGGCGCTGCCTGGTGAAGCCCTGCTGGACACCATGCCGTCGCAACCCAGAATGGTCACGATTCAGATCGACGGCGGTAAGAAGCAGAAGGTGCGTCCAGGGGATATCCTCGGCTGTCTTACCGGTGACAACGGCATCGAGGGTAGTGAAGTCGGCAAGATCAAGATCACCGAGTTCCGCTCCTACGTGGCGGTGGATCGCAAGGTGCTGCGCAAGGCCCTTAACAAGATCGTCAAGGGTAAGCTCAAGGGTAAGAGCTACCGGGCGTGGGAGTTAAAGTAAGGGTTCACGCTATGCTAGCGTGGTAATTGGAAAAGGAGCTGACTGACGTTAGCTCCTTTTTTGTTGTCTGGGGTTTGGTGGGGGCAGATCATCGATATATCTTGTCTCTTTGTTTGAGCAGCGTTTGGCAGCATGTTTAGTTGTTGAGTGAGGTTGAAGGTCGACCCTTCATGGCAATCTAACGCCTGCCCGGCGGGGGAATGTGCAAGCACTCTTTTGGCACGCTGTGAATATATCCCTATACGCTTCACGGCGGCGTCCGTGCCGCCGAGAGCCAAAAGCGTGCTTACACCCGTATCTAAACGTCTCTTCGAATTGGCGGTATTGGCGTGTCTAAAGCGTGAAAACTAACTGATTTTTGCCCCAAAGTGTGTTGGCCTTGGAATGAAGGTTTGGCATTTCTATAGTTTGTTTGTTTGTTTGTTTGTTTGTTTGTTTGTTTGTTTGTTTGTTTGATTTGCATTTGGCCACATGATCATTAATTAAATGAGTTGAAGGTCGTACCTTCATCGCTATCTAACGCCTGCCCGGCGTGGGATGTGCAGATACGCCCGTGACGCACTGTGCGCCATCCCTGGCCGCTCTGCGGTTTCATCTGACCTACATGGATGTAGGGAATGCCGAAAATGTCGGGAACATTTTTTTGCCATGAAACCGAAGGTCACTGGCGTATCTACACTCGGCATCTAACGTCTCTTCGATTTGGCCGTGTTTGGTGTGAAGAGGGAATGAAAAAGCTGATTTGGTTTTGCCCCAAAATGAGTTAACACTTTGTCGGTGGAGCAGTACCTAACGAACTTTCTGGCCTGGCAATTTGTCGTCGCTACACCTGCGTGATCTAATTCACTACTCCCCAACCCAAAAAACTGGATAACTATACAGTCATATTCAGATCACAAGGATTTTGAACGACTTTTATCCTGTATTTGTGCGCGTTTTCTCATTTAGGTATAAATTAATAGCTTTAAAATTAACTACTTATAACATGCGTTAAGTAGATAATAGGTTTGGAAAACGCGCATGCGCGCTCTTCCAGATGGTATATTTGGCAAAATGCTGATAAGTTCATTACATACAGATAGTTAGCTATGCGCGTATTCACTGGTCCAACGAGGTAAACGCGCATGCGCACTAATAAAATGTTATAAGGCTTTATGAGTTCGACATTAATCGCAGCCGCAGTGGTTGCATCAATAAGTACACCAAACTATGAAGTATCATCATGTGATAATTCAAAATTTGAGCTAAAGCACGCTGTTGTTGCTAAATGGCCTGTGATTGAAGATCACCTGCGTTTAGATTCTGGATTTGTGAAAATAGAAGCTATAGTAAGCTCCACTGGTGTTGTAACTTCTCAAAAAGTAACTGAGACAAAGCCCCGACGTATATTTGACCGTTCAGCTAAAAAGGCAATGGAGAAATGGTTATTCTCAGAGAGTGACAAAGAGCAAAGATGTTTTAATGTTGTCTTTAAGTTTAAGTTGGTGCGTTGAAGCGCCTTATAACAAGCCAAGTCAGCGGGACTATTTCTCGCTGCGCTCAAAATAGCCCCTGCTTGGGGCATTAACTGCCCAAGAGAAATCGAGTGAAGTACGAGATTCGAAGACAAGATAAAGTCATTGGCATAACCGAACTAGAAGGCGGCGATCCTCCTATGGGATTCGTTTTTGGTGCAGTCGATCCAACTGACTTTTATTTATCGGGTGCAGGGAAAACCGACTGGAAAATATATACATGTGATACCAACGAAGAGATAGCTAGTGAGTCCATTACCATTGAAGATCTTTCGGAGGAGATGGGTGAGCAATGTATAGAAGTAACAGTTTTGGTTAAATCGGCAGAAGAATATGAAAGGTTCTTCAAACACCACCTCGAAGCTTATGGCAAACAATTTAGCTAAGCAGCAGTTAACAAGCAAAGGCTGTATCGCTCACGCAAAAGGCGCGTGGGCTGGACTCGCTAACGCTCACCGCTGCTTTGGGGGTTAAAGCTAAGAGCATGTGGAAGTTCATCAATACAATACTGCTAGTGTTTTGTTTTTGCTTCGGGGCTGCAGAGTCAATTCTGTTCGGGGATATGATGGATATACAATGGGGAAGAGATGACTTTCTTCTGGCCCCCTTAGTGTTTGGAGCTATGTGCTTTCTCTCCATATGGAGTTGTAGAATCTTTAGCAAAGACTCCAAGTGGTACACCCCTTCTTATAACATGAACCTCTTCGCCAACGACAATCCGTTAAAATTTCCTTTCGCGTTAGGTGGTCTGTCTGCAGTATTGGGCTTAGGGTGGTTAGCTGCAGACATCTACCAAAGTAGGGAAATTAGCAACTTCGCAATTATGCTACTTTTCTCCGGGATTGGAGTTTTTGCCACTGGGTTTATATCAGTTAAGGTGTTCTCCCATGAAACGATTTAACAATTACAGGCATCGGTTCTACGCAAGCAAGCTTGCTCCGTCCGTTGCAGTATGGGTTAAGTAACTAAAGGAAATCTTATGAATAAGTTGAAAAAAGGGAATTTATTCACGCGAACAGAGATACAGCAGCTAGTTGGTGGTGAAATACAAACATACCTACCTCAGAAAAATAAAGTGATTTTAGCTGGGTGTTTCAACCGAAAATTAAATCCTGATTGCCCAACGGAAGTTCAAGCTGGCAACGCTAAAAAAGTAACTCAAAAGGCAGCTTTACTAATTAGCCAACCAAATACTATTTTTCCGGTTTTCACCAAAGAATCTGATACAGACAAACACTATGAGTTTATCGGAATGTACCGTTGCACAGGAGGAACAAATGATCCAAAAGTCCTTGCTCAAGCAGAGAAGAAATCAGGACGAATCGATCAGTTGTCATACGTTTTCCAGCTTGAGAACGTTACTTAACAAACAAAATCAGCAGCGCCCGAAAGCGGGCCGGACGTCGCTTCGATTCGCCGCTGTTTAGAGCATTAGCACATACAAACGTTAATCTGAAGCTCACATATATAGCTCTAAAGTTCTAACTCATTTTTGTCCAAGAATGTTTTAAAGCTAGGTTGTGCAATAACGTTAAATCGAAGAGACGATAGATACTGGTGTAAACACATTTGTGACCTTCCGAGGCATGGATGCCGAGGCAGAGCTCACATGGATGTGCTCGTAGCGTGTCACAAATGTGTTTGCACATAAGCCTGCCGCAGGCAATTTAAAACCATGAAGGTCAACGCTGCCATCAGCGAAGTAAAAACCTATGCAGCTAAAAGTTACAAGTTAAAAAAGCCAATACCTTCATTCGAAGGCCTAATTACTTTTGTCCAAAAATAAGTCAGATTGCGCTAGTCGCACAATTAACGCTAAATCGAAGAGACGGGGGCACAAAAGGCCGTTTACTCACATCCATGTGATCACGACATTGCTGTATCCATGTCACAGCAGCATTCGTGAGTCCATTCACATCAGATGTTTCGCCAGAGCCTACAAGGTAATATTCAAGCAACATCCGCGTTTACATGTCAGTTCGGCATCCATGTCTCTCGTTCGTGAGTACGAAGTAGCACTTCACTCACCGTCTCAATGGCATATCAGCACATGACCCCCGCAGGTGATAAGTACACCATGACGCCATGACTCGACATTCCCAGTTGTATTCGCCCTACCGGATTAAGAAAACGTATGAAGCTGGATGTGACTGGCTGCTGCCAGGGTTAACTCTAGTAAGGTTATTTTGCCTTGCCGGGCGTTTTAGTATAGATTCCGCGCTCGTTAATCTATTGGTATGTAAGAAAAAATGAATAAAGAGGCCGTTGTCGCGGGTCAGGCGATCTACTCCAAGAGTGTGCTCGCCATCTATGATCTTTGGGTGCTGGGATTTTCCAATCACTATCTGTGGAAGTGTCCTACCAGGCTGATCGCCGAGCAGTTTGCCGCCTTGACCTCAGCCAATCACTTAGATGTCGGTGTCGGCACGGGTTACTACCTCAAGCATCATCTGCCGGAGCATACCCGGCGCATCGCCCTGATGGATCTCAATGAGAACAGCCTGGCATCGGCCTCGGCCGTGGTACGTCGTCTTTCCCCCGAGATCTATTGCCGCAACGTCCTGGCGCCGCTTGAGCTAACATGCGATGGCTTCGATTCGGTCAGCGTGAACTATCTGCTGCACTGCCTGCCGGGCACCATGGCAGAGAAATGCGTGCTCTTCACCCATCTCGAATCTGTTATGAAGCCAGGCGCCGTGCTGTTTGGCAGCACAATTCTGGGCATCGGCATCACGCCCAATGCCTTCGCGGCCAGGCTGATGGCTATCTACAACAAGAAGGGGATCTTCTGTAATCAGGCTGACGATATCGACACCCTGACCCAGGCGCTAAGCGCCAGATTCGATCGGTTCAACATCAGGCAGGTGGGCTGCGTCGCCCTGTTTAGCGCAGTGAAGCGCTAGAGATCGTTTCTTTCTTAACCCGTCTCAGCCTTCACTGCGGCTCAGGCGGTATCTGGGGAGGTCATCGGCAATCTTGAGCCAGTCGGGCTGATTGCCCGTGTAGATGTGATATCTGGGGGCGACCGCGTTGGCATCGTCCAGGCTGGCGATGCTCAGGGTGTAGTAATCTGGGTAGTCGGTACTGCGATAGCTGATGCTGGTACCACACTGGTCGCAAAAGCCGCGGCGAATGGTGTCTGAGGAGGCGTATTCCTTGGGCGCCCCCTGTAACCAAGTGACCTGGTCGGCCTTAAAATCCATCCAGCAGGTGGCCATAGCGCCGGTGCTCTTCTGGCACTGGCGGCAGTGGCAGTAATCGCTATCGAACGGCTGCGCCGACACCTTGTAGCGCAGCGCGCCGCACAGGCAGCCGCCTTGTAATTGCTCTACTGTTTTCATCTGTATTGCCGCCTAACTTTAGAGTTCATCCTTAAGATCGATACCTTAACATTAACTGTGAGTCTTTAGTTTCGTGGATAGATCTCAAGAATAGGAAACTTGTGTTCACCAAAAGCTAAGGTAATCGAGAGAATCTCATTGGCGGAAAATCTTGTTTTAAAGATGTGAGGCGTCAGTCTCTCACCATTAGCAAACAGTGCCATGAGTTGGTTCTGGTTTAACGTACGTTGGCCGGATGCTAAGTTTTCAACGGTTACTACCGCCCAGCGCTCTCCTGCTTCATTACTCATCAGCACGCTATTGAGCACCTTAAAATCACTGATATCAGGTTGAATGTTATTTTCGTTGGGAAATGAGGATTGGAAGCTACCGGAGACGCTGCGATCGACGGTTAACACATCGTCTACCGCTATTGCCATGCCTGAACTTAACAGGCCGATTGCGAGCATAATAAATTTCAACATAGTGTCCTTACTTATTTTCCATGGTGTCCTTATTTAATCTGCATATTGTTTTATGCTACTTCGAGATTGAAATCAACCGTGATAGGGGCGCAGATATTTCTGGCCCCAGATGACTCTTCAACTAGTGATTCGCAGGTGCGCTCTGGCTAGGACGGCGACGTCTGCGACGGCGAGCGGGGGCGTTACCGTCCCTGTGCTCCTGTTTGCCTTGGTTTTGCGCTTGTTGACCTTCGCTCGCAGGCTTGCTAGTACCAGTACTTGCGCCTGTTCGGCGACGGCCCTGACCCTCTTTGTTGCCCTGAGCTTGATCGCCGCGGCGAGGCTGTCCAGCCTTGTCTGAACCCTGGCCGTTGCTTGAGCGATTGCTGCTGCGTTGGCTGTTGCTTTTAGGCTTAGGATTACGTGGTCCCTTGTGCTGACCATGGCGCTTAGGCGTCAGGTTGGTCTCGGGCAGGGTGTGTGTCGGCTCGAAGCCTTCTACTTCGGCACGCGGCAGCAGCTTGCCGATCAGGCGCTCGATATCTGCCAGCAGCTTGGCCTCTTCGTCGCTCACCAGGGAGACAGCTTTGCCATCGGCGCCAGCACGACCGGTACGGCCGATGCGGTGCACATAATCTTCGGGCACGTTTGGCAGGTCGAAGTTGACCACTTGAGGCAGCTGGTCGATATCCAGGCCGCGGGCGGCGATGTCGGTGGCTACGAGCACGCGGATGTCGCCCGACTTAAAGTTAGCCAGCGCCTTAGTGCGGGCGCCCTGGCTCTTGTTGCCGTGGATTGCCGCTGCGGTGATCCCTTTGCCGTCCAGGGTCTTGGCCAGACGATTGGCGCCATGTTTGGTACGGCTAAATACCAACACCTGCTGCCAGTTATTCTGTTTGATGAGGGCGATAAGGGCCGCCGACTTCTTACTCTTATCCACGGGGCAGATAAGCTGCTGTACGGTATTGGCCGTGGTGTTACGTGGCGTAACCGAGATCTCCACCGGATTGTTCACCAGCCCCTTGGCCAGGGTGCGGATCTCATCGGAGAAGGTGGCGGAAAACATCAGGTTCTGCCGCTTGGGTGGTAAGATGGCGAGGATCTTCTTGATGTCGTGAATAAAGCCCATGTCCAGCATGCGGTCGGCCTCATCCAGCACCAGTGTCTCCAGCTGAGAGAAGCTCACGGCATCTTGCTGATAGAGATCCAACAGACGGCCCGGTGTGGCCACCAAGATATCGACGCCGCGCTTAAGTTGACTGATCTGTGGGCTGATGCCGACACCGCCGAACACCACGGCGCTGCGAAGCGGCAGATGTTGACCATAGGTGGTGACGCTTTCGGCGATCTGGGCCGCCAGTTCGCGGGTTGGCGTCAAGACCAGAGCGCGCACCTGTTTGCTGCGGGCGCGAGGACCTCCACTGAGTAGTTCCAGTAGCGGCAGGGTAAAGCCGGCTGTCTTGCCCGTCCCTGTCTGCGCCGCCGCCATCACATCTTTACCCGACAATACTGCTGGGATAGCCTGGGCCTGGATGGGCGAGGGGGTTTGATAACCTTTGTCGGCTACAGCTTTGAGTATGGGGGCGGATAACCCCAGGGAGGTAAAACTCATAGATGGATCTCTTGGGCGACGGGGCCGGATAATTGGAAGCCAGCGTGCTGGCGGGCGTGCAGCTTACATTAAGCGATAGCAAAGTGCTATCGAATTCGCCAGTTTTGCCTGGTTGAAGGGAGCAACTTTTTCGTATTTTGTGCGCGCTAATGATTGAGTTTTATCCAGAGGAGACTACAATAGCCGCCTTTCTGACGACAGTGGTATATTAGACCGCTGTTTCCCTCAATGAGCGCCACGTTTGCACTCGAAGATCGAATTAGGAAATTAACATGACACAACAAAAGAAATACGGTCTTCGCGTGAGCGAAGCCGAAGGTAGCTGGACTGCCGAAGTCACCCGTCGCATGACGGCACGCAAGACAGTAGTGACTAAGGCGCAAACTGGCTTTGCCAGCGAAGCCGAGGCCACCGCTTGGGGCGAAGAGACCCTCAAGGGCATAGTCGATAACCTGATGCTGCGTAACGAGCGTCGTGCCAAGCAGCGTGTCGAGCGTAACGAAGCCGCTGCCGCCAAAGAAGCCGCCGCCGAGAAATGGCGCGCCGAGCGTGACGCCGCTGGCGACAGCGATCTGGATGACGACTTCTTCGATGAAGACGACGAGTAACGGGACGAAGACGAGTCGTCGCCAGGCAAGATAAAAAAAAGCCCAGCAGATGCTGGGCTTTTTGCGTTTGTGGAGATGAGATTAACTGATATAGCTTTGACCTGCGTAGATCACGAAGTGTCTCAGGGCCAGCACGCCGGTGAGGCTGCAGCAGGCCACGGCTATCATCACGCCCTTGCTGTGACGTGTCTGCGACGGCATCAACATGGTGAGCAGCGGGATGGCAAAGCCGATACCGACCACGCCGACCCAGAACACGCTGGCCCAGACACCTGTGGTGAGTGACGCCAGCGCCGCCGCAGCTGCTCCACCCTTGAAGTAGAGGGCGCAGAACAGCATGAACAGGAACATGATCTCGCTCAGCATCACGGGCAGTTCCAGGCCATGCATCTTGCTCAGGTTGGTATCATGGCTGTGGGTGTTAAACATCAGCAGCGCGCCGATAGCGTTAGCCGCCGCGCCGGCTGACAGGCCAGACACCAGGAAGAGCGCCGGCAGTACCGCAGTGTTCAGCAGCGGGTAGGCGTTCATCGCCGAGATTAGGAAGCCGGTATAGGCGCCCACACCTATGGCTAGCACAAACAGCACTACCTCAATCGCCTTGCGCATCGGCATTAGTGCTTCTGCCACAGGTACCAGGAAGTCCAGCTTCCGCTTGGTCAGCTCATCCCTTAGCACGATCAGTGAGTAGGCGATGCCGATTGGCGAGTAGAGCAGTAGCGCCAGCACACCGATAGACATGACAGAGCTGAAGTTGTAGTTGACCAAGATCAGCCAGAACTCAAATGGCTTGGTCAGGTCAAACACCAGACAGGCCAGGCCCAAGGTGATGGCCAGCGGACTGATGATGGCTGCGGCTTTTAAAATCGCGCTCTCTATCGCCTTCTCTTTGCTGTACCAACGCAGACCTATGCCTATCAGGATGGAGCCCGCCGAGAGGCCCGCCATAAACAGGTAGACTGCGATAACCCAGTTCCAGGTGACTGGATCATATTGCGCCATATCGCCCCAGGTATTGTTCATGACTGTATCCCCCCACGTTTCGTTGGAATGCGATAGACCCTAGGCTTGGTCCCCAGATGGGTCTTCTCCTGATAGGTCGCTTTGGTGTTGATGAGTTTGGCTACCTCGCTGCTCGGGTCGTTGGCGTCGCCAAAGGTCAGTGCATCTGTGGGACACACGGTGACACAGGCGGGCAGTTCGCCGCGGGCCAGGCGGGTGTCCTTACAGAAGTTACACTTGTCGGCCGCCTTGGTTTCAGGGTTGATGAAACGCACCTTGTAGGGGCAGGCCGCCACACAGTACATACAGCCGACGCACTTATCTTCCTTGATGGAGACCAGGCCATCGTCGCCCACATAGGCCGCACCAGTCGGGCAGACGGTGACACAGGGGGCGTTCTCACACTGCTGGCAGGAGACGCGGTTATATTTAAAGTGCAGATGCGGCGCATCGCCAAAGGGGCCTTCTACGCGCACTTGCAAGCGGGTGACTCCCTCGGGGACGCCGTTTTCGCTGCGACAGGCGACGCTGCAGGCCTGACAGCCGATGCAGCGATTCTCGTCGTGCACCATTACATATCTTTTACTCATACTGGACTCCTATTAGATCTTGGCTAGCGTGATGCCAGTAGTGTGGATATTCATGCCGCACACGGCCGCGGTTTTGTTGGGTAGCAGGTTGCCGCAGTGAACCCCCTTGCCGGTCGCCCTAGCGAGCTCTTTGTTTTTAGAGCCAAAGCCCATGTAGGCGAACACGGTATCCTGACGAATACCCGGCGTGACCAGGGCCGTACCCTCTTCGCTGCCGACACTGCTGGTGAGGCGGATTCGATCGCCGCTGGAAATGCCTAAGCGTCCTGCTGTGATTGGGTGGATCCACACGCCGTTGTCAGACATCAGGTTGGCCAGCATGGGCACGTTGTGGGTGGCACCATTGGTGTGCACAGCTACCTTGCCCTGGATGAAATAGAGCTCGTTGTCCTGTTTGAGTTTGACCTCGCGGTACTTGATCACCCCGCGACCGGCGGCCATCTTCTCGACCTTGTCTGAGCTGAGTTCAATCTTGCCGCTCGGGGTCTTGAAGCTCATGGCGCTGGCGTAGGTGCCATCTTCATCTGTGGGCTTGGCATTGGGGTATTGCTTGATGAATGCCGCTACCATGGCGGGTTCGCGCAGCATCAGCGGTTTGCCGTAGCTGACATAGCCCTTCTGTTTGATCTCGTTGAAGCGGGCCATGTCGCGGTCCAGCTGCAGCAGTTGCAGGCTTTCCATGTTCTCCCAGGGGAAGTATTGCCCCAGGCCCATCTCGTGGCCTAATTCTTTAAAGATCTGCCAGCTTGGCTTAGTGTCGCCTATGGTCTCGACCACACGTTGGCGCACATAGTAGGCAGGGCTCTTGCCTGACTTGTCGGCGATCTCTTCGTCCCGCTCCAGATAGGTGGACTCAGGTAAGATGATGTCGGCGTAGGCGGCGGTCTCGCTGATGTAGACGTCGCAGCTGACCACAAACTCCAGTTTCTTCAGGGTCTCAACCACCAGGGCTCTGTCTGTCATGGTCTGCATAGGGTTGGTGCGGCTCATCACCCAGGCCCTGAGCTGATAGGGCTGGGCCTTGAGGGTGGCATCCAGAATAGTCTGATAGATACCGCCCGATGACCACATCATGGCGTACTGCTCATCCACCTGATCGATACGCTTGGCCGCAGGCTTAGGCATGCCCTCGACGCCTGGCTTACCCAGGCCGGGGGCGACCTTGTCGCCGGCAAACTTGTTATAGGTCTTGGCCTTCTTACCCAGGTAGAGGCCGCCCTTACGCTCAATGTTGCCGATCAACACGTTGGCGGCAAACAGGGCGCGGCGCATCTCGAACTCTTCTGGGGTAAAGGTGGCGCGGTGACCGAAGTCCACCACGGCGTGAGGCGCCTTGGCGGCAAACTCGTGGGCGATGCGGCGAATATCCTTGGCGGGTACGTCGCTGATCCCCTCGGCCCACTCAGGGGTATAGGCTTTGACCTCCTTGGCGAAGGCATCGAAACCTTCCACGTGGCGCTCGATGAAGGCCTGGTCGTAGAGGTTGTCGTAGATCAGCACATGACACAGGGCCAGCGCGACGGTGACATCGGTACCCGGACGTATGGCAAACCACTCGTCGGCCTTGTCGGCCACAATTGAGAAGCGCGGCTCGAACACCACCAACTTGGCCCCCTTGCTCATCTGCGCCTTCATCAGGCCGCGGGTTTCGGACATGTTGATCCCTTCATAGAGATTGTGGCCGAAGTTGATGATGTACTTGGAGTTGCTTAGGTCGCGCTTCACCTTAGTGCCAAACATTGCCTTGGCGGCGATCACATAGCCACCGGGGCAGGTGGAGGCGTGGGTGAAGGTGTTGGGCGAGCCGAAGGCCTTGCCCAGGTGGAACAGGTGTCCCGACAATGAGCCGGACTTGGAGGAGAAGGCAACGGCCTCTGGGCCATGTTGCTGCTTGATGTCGTTAAGCTTGTGGGCGATCGTCTTGTAGGCCTCTTGCCAGCTGATCTCTTCCCACTTGCCTTCGCCGCGCTCGCCCACCCGGCGTAGCGGTTTCACGATACGCTGTGGATCGTACAGCAGGCTGTGACCGGCGCCGCCACGGGCGCACACTTTGCCGCCGAAGGATTTTGCGGCGCTGTTGCCCTGGATAAACACATTCTTGCCATCGACGACCCGCGCCGAGATGGGGCAACGCGTCGAACACATTTCACAGATGCTGGCGACTTCCTTGCCCATACCCTGTAGGGGTTTCTGTTCCAGCGCTGCCAGCGAACCGGGTAATAATGTTGCCAGCGCACAGCTTGCTCCCCCTGCACCGGCACCCTTAATAAACGTTCGTCTATCAAGCTCTATCATGGTTTCCTCCTTCATCTGCCTGGGCAGATGAAATCACACACTGTTATTGGTTTTTGTTCCCTCCCGCAGGAGGTCTGAGTCCATTGTTATCCCGTACAAAATTAAGGGGTATTGTGGTAAACCACATAGGCGGGGGGCGCGTGATCTGGCGCAGCGATTTTTAGCCAGAATGTGAAAAAAGTGTGACCTTTATTCACACAGGACTTTGTGAATCGAGCGTAATAAGAAAGGCTTACGACTGGGGCTAAGGGCTGGGGCTAAGGAAACAAGGGGAATAGAAAACTCGGACGCTACTTATGCGTCTCAGATCTGACTGTACTTGGCTAATTCGGCCAGGTTGTGCACCTTGAGCTTTTTCATCACGTTGGATCTGTGTACCTCTATGGTGCGCAGGGACAAGAACAGCGCCTCGGAGAGCTGCTTGTTGGTCTTGCCCTGGATAAGCAACTCAAGCACCTGATGCTCGCGATCGCTCAGGGTGGCCAGGTTGTGGCTCAGCTGCAGCGCCTCGAAGGCCTTCTGGCTGTGGAGCATGCTCTTGTCGATGGCGGCCGCCAGGGCCTGACCCGATACCGGCTTCTGAAAGAAGTCGCAGGCACCCTGACGAAAGGCATTGACCGCCATGGGCAGGTCGCCATGGCCGGTGAGGAAGATGATCCCAAGGGGGCTTTGTTTCGCTAGAAGCTCTTGCTGCAGTGCCTGACCACTGATGGCCGGCATACGGCTATCGAGTATGACGCAGCCCGGCTGGCTCAGATCTACCTCTTCCAGGAAGTGCAGGCCAGAGACGAAGGTGGTCATCTCATAGCCGAACTGGCGCAGCATGAAGCTGAGGGAGTCGAGGACGGCTTCGTCATCGTCCACCAGATAGAGGGGCATAGGTTGCGGCGTGGCTTGCGGCATAGCTTTAGTGGGTCGTTGGCCTTGGGTTGCATCTAGCCTAGCGCCTCTATTTGAGGCTGGCAAAAGGGGCATTTGGGCCTTTGAGACAGATCACTAAATGATAATTTTCTGATGGAGACACAAGGGGATGTTTGCACCGCCTCACATCAAATAGCTCCTTTCTTGCCTAGAGTAGTAGGCTTAACTCAGTGATCGGGCGAGCGATGAAAGGGCGATTGGGATTTGCACTCATAAGGTGTTGGAAGGGGAGCTTAGGGCGGCTCAAGGGCGCGCTGATCTGCTTCTTATTGCCTTTCTGTCTGCTTCAAGTCGGCAATGTCTTGGCTAGTGAGAGCGCCAATGAGATAGGCGATGCGATAGTCGATGCCTCGGTTAGCGACAAGGTGAACCTCGTGCATCTCAGGGTCGGGGTGC
Source organism: Shewanella halotolerans (assembly GCF_019457535.1). Classification (NCBI taxonomy): domain Bacteria; kingdom Pseudomonadati; phylum Pseudomonadota; class Gammaproteobacteria; order Alteromonadales; family Shewanellaceae; genus Shewanella; species Shewanella halotolerans. The sequence continues at coordinate 700,264 of NZ_CP080417.1, forward strand.
TGGCCAATCACGGGGTGCAGAAGGGAATAGAGCGCTGGCAGCCCATGATGGACTACCTGTCGCAGGAGGTGCCTGGCACCCATTTTGAGGTGGTGCCGGTGGATTTCGATGAGATGAGCCGCCAGCTGCTGGAACACGAGCTGCAGTTTATCGTCACCAACCCGGGGCAATACTTTAATCTCAGCAGCAACTTCCCCCTCTCCTGGCTGGCGACCATGAAGAGCCATATGCATGGCGGCGCCACCTTTGCCATCGGCTCCACCATCATAGTGCGCGCCGATAGTGAGATCTACACCCTCAAGGATCTCGAAGGCAAACATCTGGTGGCCAGCGATCCCCAGGCCTTGGGGGGCTATCAGGCCGCCATCGGCCTGCTGCATAAGATGGGTTACAACCCGGAGAACTACTTCGGCTCGCTGCGCTTCCTGGGCTTTCCCCTGGAGCCCATCGTCTATCAGGTGCGTGACGGCACGGTCGATGCGGCCATCACCCCCTTCTGCACCCTGGAGGAGATGATTCAGGACGGCCTGGTGAAGAAGGAGGATTTCAGGGTGATCCACCCCACCATGCCGGCGGGCTACGAGTGTCTGGTGAGTACTCAGCTCTATCCCAATTGGTCCTTTGCCGCCGCCGATACCGTGCCGCCGGCCATCACCCAGAAGATCACCCAGGCCCTCTATGCTCTGGGGCCAGATCATCCCGCCGCCATTCAGGCCAAGACCCTGGGCTGGACGGCGCCCATCAGTCAGCTCAAGGTGATCAAGTTGTTTAAGGAGCTGCAGCTCAAGGCGCCACCGCCGCCACTGCACTACACGGTGTTGAAGTGGATGGAGAAGAACAAGGAGTGGGGCCTGGCGTTGTTGTTGCTGTTTCTGGTGTCCACCGTCTATCACCTCTGGCTTGAGTATAAGTTCAGGCAGAAGAGCGACTTTCTGATCGACACCGAGCGTCAGCTCAAGGATAAGGCGCTGCAGGTGGAGCGGATGAAGAGTGCGGCTATTCTCGGCGAGATAGGCTCGGGTCTGGCCCATGAGCTGAATCAGCCCATCGCCGCCATCACCCAATACAGCGAGGGGGGCATGATGCAGCTCAACAGCCGCGGCGATGCCGACTCAGATCTGTATGAGCTGCTGGCCAAGATCAATGCCCAGTCTGCCCGGGCTGGCGCAGTGGTGCACCGCATCCGAGGCCTGCTCAAGCGGCGTAAATCCCAGTATGAAGCCCTGTCTCTGGATGAAGTGATCACCAACACACTGGCGCTGTTTCGCCGCGAGTTTCAGCAGCAGGGGATAGTGCTCACCCAGGAGGTGCGCGGTGAACCCTACAGCCTGTTTGGCGACGGCGTCGGCCTGAGTCAGGTGCTGGTGAATCTCATCAAGAACAGCCTGGACGCCATGGCGGAGATGAAACCCGACAGGGAGAAGCGATTGCTGCTGACCGTTGAATATGGCGCCCAGCAGGCGACCCTTAAGCTGGTGGACAACGGCCCCGGCCTCAAGGGCAAGGCGCAGGATCTTATGGCCTCCTTCTACTCCACCAAGGACGACGGCCTGGGACTGGGTCTGGCCATCTGCTGCGACGTGATGCGTCAGCATAAGGGCCAGTTCACCATAGATAACTGCGCCGATCATGCCGACCTTCCCTGGCGGGAGGGATGCGTGGTGAGTTTGAGTTTGCCAAGAAACTCGGGGGCTTGTTAGCGGGGAAGTTAGCCGGTTTGAGCTAATCGGCAAATTAGCCTTTTTGCTGGCTGCATCGGGTTATAGCTTCTTTGTTGTAACGTTAACCTCAGCTGTCATCAATAGCCTGCGGCTCGCTTATGTGCAGATACGCCTGTGACACGCTGTGCGGCATCCCTGGCCGCTCTACGGTTTCATCCTTGAAACCGAAGGTCACAGTCGTATCTGCACTGGGTATCTAACGTCTCTTCGATTTGGCGGTATTGGGTACGAGTAGCGTTTGGCGGCAGGTTTATTTGTCGAGTGAGTTTGAAGGTTGTACCTTCGCTATTATCTAACGCCTGCCCGGCGGGGGAATGTGCAAGCACTCTTTTGGCACGCTGTGAATATATCCCTATACGCTTCACGGCGGCGTCCATGCCGCCGAGAGCCAAAAGCGTGCTTACACCCGTATCTAAATGTCTCTTCGATTTGGCGGTATTTGGCGCAAGTAGCGAATCTAAAGCCTGGGTTATTTTTGACGCATTGCGCGTTTTTCCAGATGGTGTATCTAGCAAAATGCTGATAAGTTCATTGTATACAGATAGTTAACTGTGCGCGTTTTCACTGGTCCAACGAGGTAAATGCGCATGCGCACTAATAAAATGTTAAATTTTTAAATAGGATATATCGTGCCTGAAGAAAAAGTAGTTAGAATCTGCTGGAATACAAACAATTGGTGTTCACCTTCAGGGCCAGAAGGAAAGTCTAAAAACAAAGAGTCATACGAAGAAATTGTTGGTTATGGCCATGAAGAATGGCTCTTTGATCTTAATAAGATCGTAGACGGCTACCACTACAGTTTTTTGCAAGCAGCCAATACCGGACGAAATGTTCATAAGAATAGTGATTTAAAGGTATATCTATATTCAATTAACAGTGCAACAAAAACAAGGTGGTGGATTGGCTCAATTGCTAACCTTCAGATTGTGCCTGAATCAGAATCTGAGCGAATATATCAGATTTATAAAGAGCAAGGCTGGCTCGATGAAATGATTGATCAAGTTTGTCAAGCTGGTGCCTCTTCGGAAGATCTAAGAAAAACTGACCCTAAAATTCTTTTTACGGTCAAATTTAGGCCAAGTGACTTAAGCTTAGAAGAACCTCCTAAGGAGTTTTCTGCAAGTGACGACTCCCTATCCGCTACTTACTATAATTTTCAACCATATTTAGGGTTGCCTGATTTCTTAAGCCATACTTTTAACTTTGTACCTGGTCATAACCCTGGGGAAAATGAAGGCTGGAGAACATATGAAGATAACAGTAAGAAGATAGATAATCTTCATAATCAAATCCAAAATGGAGCATACCTCCATCTTACTAAAAGTTATGGAAATGATAATGTTGGCACAGAGCAGCTAACAAGTAATGGTACGAAGATCGATATAGTTGCAAGAGAAAGAGATAATGGCCTGATATTTTATGAGATAAAAACCTCATCAACTGTTTTAGGATGTATTAGAGAGGCCTTTTCTCAGCTTCTCGAGTATTCTTATTATCCTGATAGTAATCATGCTAAAAAGTTAGTGATTGTATCGCCAAATAAGATCACTGAAGAGGCATCAGCTTACTTAAATAACATTCGAGAAAGATTTGGAATACCTATTTATTATCAAGCTTTTGATATGGATGTTAATGAGCTTGAAACAGAATTACATTGATAGTTTAACAAGTCAAAGCACTCGGACAGCGTAAACGCCGCCGGTGTTTGAGGCGTTAACCATACCTGTATTAATCCGAACCTAGTGGGTTAAAACTAAATTTCAGACTTACTTTTGTTCAAAAATAACTTTGTTCTAGTCAGTCCGATAAGGTTAAATCGAAGAGACGATAGATACTGGTGTAAACACGTTTTTGGCCCTCGGCGACAGGACGTCGCCGTGGAGCGTATAGGGATATATTCACAGCGTGCCAAAAACGTGTTTGCACGTCCCCCGCCGGGCAGGCGTTAGGTCGCTATGAAGGTGCGACCTTCAAGACCTCCTCAAATACAAACCCAGGTAGTGGCTACACTCTTTAACCTAGCCACATGAAGACTGCATGAAATCCATCAAAACCCAACAAACCTGACACCTCCAAAACTAAACTAGATAAAAACTGAGTTCCCAGTTTTTTTGATCTAGCTCAATTTTTGTGAGCCTACTAACAATTCCCCACCCGCTGGTTTATTCCTGAGTGCGAGCCTGCGATACTCTTGCCATCGAACTTAGTGTCCCTGCCTGATAACGCGCGGAGCTCAATGGATAAGACCCTCGAAAAAGTCCTCGGCCGCTGGCTTAAGCAGCAAAAATCGGCCTGTGGCGCCTACCTTAATCTGACCGTGTTGTTTGGTGTGCTTACCGGCTTCGCCCTGGTGGCCCAGGCCTATCTGCTGGCGACCATGCTTCACGGTCTGATCATCGAAAACCTGCCTCGAGAGGCCTTTACCAGCGAGTTTATCGCCCTGATTGCGGTAATAGTGCTGCGCTCAGCGCTGGCCTATGGCCGTGAGCGCATCAGTTTCAAGGCGGGCATGTTGCTGCGAAGTCATATTCGCCAGAGTGTGCTCGATAAGCTGGTGGAGCTAGGGCCTGTGTTTATCAAGGGGCGCCCGGCGGGCAGCTGGGCCAGCATAGTGCTGGAGCAGGTGGAAGACCTTCACGATTTCTACGCTAAATATCTGCCGCAGATGATGCTGGCGGGCTTCATTCCCCTGACCATATTGGCCGTGGTGTTTCCCATCAACTGGGCGGCAGGGATCATTCTGCTGGCAACGGCGCCGCTGATCCCTCTGTTTATGATCTTGGTGGGCATGGGCGCCGCCGATGCTAACCGCAAAAACTTCGGCGCCCTGTCGCGTCTGAGCGGCCACTTCATGGATAGGCTGAGGGGGCTTGGTACCTTGCGTCTGTTCCACGCGGGTGAGCGGGAGCAGCAGGCGATCGAGAGCGCCTCGGAGGAGTTTCGCAGCCGCACCATGGCGGTGCTGCGCATGGCGTTTCTTAGCTCGGCGGTACTGGAGTTCTTCGCCGCCGTCTCTATCGCCGTGCTGGCCGTCTATTTCGGTTTTAGCTTTTTAGATCATCTCGACTTTGGTCACTACGGCGCCGGTATGACGCTGTTTATCGGCCTGTTTGTGCTGATTCTGGCGCCTGAGTTTTATCAGCCACTGCGGGATATGGGCACTCACTATCATGCCAAGGCCCAGGCCATAGGGGCCGCCGAGGCGCTGATGGAGCTGCTGAATCATCAAGTGGATGAGGCTGTTGATGTGCCGCGCGTGCCTTTTACCAGTGAAACGCCTTTGAGCATTAAGCTGCAAGGGGCCGAGGTGTTAAGCCCGGACGGCCAGGTGTTGCTGGGGCCGATAACGGCCGAGGTTATCGGCGGCGAACAGCTTGCCATCGTCGGGCCGAGCGGGGCGGGTAAGACCAGCCTGCTCAACATGCTATTGGGCTTCTTATCCTATCGCGGCAGTGTCCTGATAAATGGTGTGGAGCTGAGCAGCTTAGACAGGGAGAGCTACCGCCATCACCTCGCCTGGCTGGGGCAGGAGCCGCAGCTGTTTCACGGCACCATAGGCGACAACGTCGCCATGGGTAAGACGATGTCGGATGAAGCCATTTATACATTGCTGGACGATGCTCGTATCGGCGACTTCGTGCGGGCACAGCTTCTTGGGCTCGCTCATCCCATAGGGGAGCAGAGCGCCGGTGTGTCCGTGGGGCAGGCGCAGCGTCTGTGTCTGGCACGGGCGCTAGGTCAGTCGGCCAAGCTGTTTGTGCTTGATGAGCCGACCGCCAGCCTGGATAGCCACAGCGAGGCGGCGGTGATGCAGGCGCTTATTGATGCGCGCCAGGGCGCTACCAGTCTGTTGGTTACCCATCGCCTGGATGCCCTCATCGATATGGATAAGATCTGGGTGCTGGATGGCGGCAAGCTGGTGCAGCAGGGGGATTATCACACCCTGAGGGCCGAGCCTGGGCTGTTTAGCGACCTGTGTCATCGACAGGAGGAGGCGTAATGAAACACCTGCTGCCTTTTATCAAGCTGTTTAAGCGCCAGTGGCTGATGATGCTGGTGGGCCTGCTGCTGAGCCTGACTACACTCATGGCGGGGATCGGCCTGCTGTCGCTGTCGGGCTGGTTCCTGTCGGCTACTGCGGTAGCCGGACTGAGTGTGGTGACCGCCCAGGCTTTTAACTATTTCACCCCGGCCGGTGGGGTGCGTTTCCTCTCCATCGCCCGCACCGCCAGCCGCTATGGCGAGCGTCTGGCGACCCACGAGGCCACCTTCCGCCTGCTGACCGAGCTGCGCACTTGGGCCTGGGGCAAGCTGATGCCACTGAGCGCCAAGGATCTCAGCCATCTGCGCGGCGGCGATCTGCTCAACCGTTTGGTGGCGGACATAGATACACTGGATCATCTCTATCTGCGGCTTATCACGCCGCTGCTGGCCTCGCTCTTGATGATCGCCGCCCTGTATGGCTTTCTCGCCTGGTTCGATAGTGAGCTGGCGCAGACCCTGTGCGGCGTGCTGCTGAGCCTCTGGTTCCTGCTGCCTCTGGTTTTCTATCGTTTGGGCCACGGGCCGGGCATCGCCCAGCTGGAGAGCCGCCGTCAGTATCGGGTGCTGCTGCTGGAATACCTGCAAGGCCAGGCGGAGCTGACCCTGTTTGGCGCCGAGAAGCGCTTCAGGAACGAGCTGGATAGTGCCCAGGCCAAGCTGTTTACTAGCCAGTCCACCATGACGGCGGTGACCGCCCTGAGTCAAGCGCTGCTGATCTTAAGCCATGGGCTGGCGCTGGTGCTGCTCTGTTATCTCGCCGCCGATGGGGTGGGGGATAAGGTGCCGCCAGGGCCGCTGCTGGCGCTGGTGGTGTTTATGACCCTGGCCTGTATCGAGATGTTGATGCCGCTGGCTGGTGCCTTTCAGCATCTGTCGGCCTGCGTGCAGGCGGCCGAGCGGGTGAGTGAGATCACCGAGCGTCGCCCCAGCATTGGCTATGGGGAAGAGGTTAGCCTGGCGGCGAGTCGCGGCGCACTGTCTATCGCGGGTGTCAGCTTCGGCTATCAGCCGGGCCAGCAGGTATTGGACGATTTGAGCCTGGAGGTGAAACCGGGCGAGAAGCTAACCCTGCTGGGCCAGACCGGCTGCGGCAAGTCGAGCCTGTTGTCGCTCATCACCCGGGAGTGGACGCCCGATGCGGGCACTATCTTGCTCGATGGCCGGCCGATCGAGGCCTATAGCGAGCAGGCGCTGCGTCGCGCCATGACGGTGGTGAGTCAGCGTATCTATCTGTTTGCCGGCACCTTGCGAGACAACCTGACTCTGGCGCAGTTTGAGCAGGCACCCGAGGGCAGCCGCGCCGAGCGTAAGGCTTGGCGTGAGGCCAACGATGCCAAGTTAATTGAGGTGTTAGAGCGTGTCGGTCTGGGAGCATTAACCCAAGGCGACAAGCCGCTGGATAACTGGATAGGCGAGGGCGGCAGACAGCTCTCAGGCGGCGAACGTCGCCGTATCGGCGTGGCCAGGGCGCTGCTGCGTGACGCACCATTATTGCTGCTGGACGAGCCAACCGAAGGGCTGGATCAACGCACCGAGCGGGAGATCATGGCGCTGCTGCTGGAGTTTGCCAAGGACAAGACCATGGTGATGATCAGCCACAGACTGACGGCCATGGACAAGATGGATAGCATCCACCTGATGGAGGCGGGCAAGATCCGCATCAGCGGTACTCACCAAAGCCTGCTTGCCCAGGATGACCACTACGCTAGTTTGAACCGTGTGCTAAGTTAAGGCGTATTCTGCGCCTTGAGTGCTTAGTCCTTAGCACTTAGTTCTTTTAGCCCTAGTGACGGGTAATAAAAAAGCCAGTGGCAACCCACCGGCTTTTTTGTTTGTCGCTTAACGAGAGCGCTTAACTAAAGCGCTTAGCGAACGAGATTATTCTTCGCTGTCACCCAGAGAAAGCAGGGTGGCGTTACCGCCGATGGCGGTGATGTTGTTGGTGCGCGTCTTCTCGGTGACGAAACGGGTCAGGTAGTGTGGACCACCGGCCTTAGGACCCGTGCCCGACAGGCCTTGACCGCCGAACGGCTGCACGCCAACTACGGCGCCAATCTGGTTACGGTTGATGTAGACGTTACCCACGTTGACCTTGTCGGCCACTTCCAGGGCATGGCCCTCGTTGCGGCTGTGGATGCCCAGGGTCAGACCGAAACCTGTTGAGTTGATGTCGTCGATCACCTTAGGCAGGTCGGCTGCCTTGTAGCGGATCACGTGCAGGATAGGACCGAAGTGTTCCTTCTCCAGCACCTTGATAGAGTCGATCTCTACCGCAGTTGGCGCCACGAAGTGACCATTTTCGGTACCTGCTGGCAGCTCCAGCTGGTTGATCAGACGACCCACCTGCTTGATATGGTCGATGTGGGCGTTGAGGTTCGCTTTGGCGGTCGCGTCGATCACAGGACCAACATCTGTCTTCACCGAACCTGGGTTGCCTATGGTCAGCTCGTCCATGGCGCCCTTCATCACGTCGATCACGCGATCGGCGATATCTTCCTGTAGATAGAGCACGCGCAGGGCCGAACAACGTTGACCGGCGCTGGTGAACGAAGAGGAAACCACGTCGTTAACCACCTGCTCTGGCTGTGAAGTCGAGTCCACCACCATGGCGTTCTGACCACCTGTCTCGGCGATCAGCGGGATGATGGCACCGTCACGCTGTGCCAGTGTCAGGTTGATGCGCTTAGCGGTCACGGTCGAGCCGGTAAAGCAGACGCCGCCGATACGCTCATCGGCCGTGATGGTCGCGCCAACGGTAGCACCCGTACCAGGCAGGAACTGCAGGGCTTCTTTCGGAATACCGGCCTCATGGGCCAGTTGCACCGCGCGGTAACCTACGATAGAGGTCTGCTCGGCAGGTTTGGCTACGACTGTGTTACCCGCCGCCAGCGCCGCAGTGACCTGACCTAGGAAGATCGCCAGTGGGAAGTTCCACGGGCTGATACAGACGAATACGCCACGGCCTTGCAGGAACAGCTCGTTCAGCTCACCCGTTGGGCCTGGCAGCAGCTCAGGCTTGCCCATCATCTTCTTGGCTTGTACCGCGTAGTAGCGACAGAAATCGACCGCCTCGCGCACCTCGTCGATGCCGTCTTGAATGCTCTTACCCGCTTCACGGGTACAGAGGGCGATCAGCTCTTCGCGGTTCTCTTCAAGCAGATCCGCCAGCTTCTGTAGCGCGTTGGCACGTACTTCAACCGGGGTTGAGCACCAGCTGCCGAAGGCGTTGTGGGCGCTGGCCAGAGCCTGCTCGATCGCCTGATTGTTGGCGAAGGCAACCTTGCCGACGATCTGTGTGGTGTCGTATGGGCTCTTCACCTCAATGGTTTCGCCGCTGAGGGTTTCGCCATTGACGATAGGGCCGGCAGACCACTGCTGGTCTTTGAACTTGTCCAGCGCGGCGAAGAAAGGCTCAGATTCTGAGATGATGTTCATGTTGATTCCCTTGGAGTTTTTACGCTCGGCGCCGAAGATGTCGATCGGCTGAACGATTTTATTGTTGGCTAGGGTTTTATAGCTTTGTAGGGTCGTCAATGGGTGGACAACCAAAGATTCGATCGGTGTCTTAGGGTCGACCAGCTTGTGTACGAACGAGGTGTTGGCGCCGTTTTCCAGCAGACGACGCACCAGGTAAGGCAGCAGATCTTTGTGGGCACCCACAGGGGCGTAGATGCGAACCGTGCTTACGCCGCTCTCGGCCAGTAGGGTGTCGTACAGCTCTTCGCCCATGCCGTGTAGGCGCTGGAACTCATACAGACGGTCGCCGGCCATGTCGGTGATGGCGGCCACTGTCTGGGCGTTGTGGCTGGCAAACTGCGGGTAGATGGCGCCGCGGGTGGCGTCAGACAGCAGGTAGCGTGCACAGGCAAGGTAAGAGACGTCGGTACCCGCCTTGCGGGTAAACAGCGGGTATCCGCCTTCGCCGGCAACCTGAGCCCACTTCAGCTCGCTGTCCCAGTAGGCGCCTTTCACCAGGCGTACAGGGATCTCATCGCCCTGATCTTTGGCCAGACGGGTGATCCAGCACAGCACGGGTAGGGCGCGCTTAGAGTAGGCCTGTACCACGAGACCCAGCAGGCCCCAGCCCTTGGCGGCATCTGAGTTATACAGCTTCTGGAAGAGCTTCAGTGACAGCTCGAGACGGTCAACCTCTTCGGCATCGATAGAGACACCCACGTTGAGGCTACGCGCCTGAGACACTAGCTTGACGAGCGTGTCATACAGCTCTGTCATGGTTCTGTCTTCGTTGGCCACCTCATAGCGAGGGTGCAGCGCCGATAGCTTGATAGAGATGGTCGGGCGTGGCGCCTCGCTCTCATCATAATGCTGGGCGCCCAGTGCCGCGATGGCATTGGAGTAATCTTGGTAGTACTTCTGCGCGTCTTTCATGGTCAGGGCGGCTTCGCCCAGCATGTCGTAGCTGTGGGTGTAGCCCAGCTTGCGCTTGTCAGTGCTGTTCTTCAGTGCCTCTTGTACCGTACGGCCCAGTACGAACTGTTTACCCATGATTTTCATCGCCGCCAGCATGGCTTGGCGGATCACTGGCTCACCTAGGCGGTTGACCAGACGATTCAGCAGGCTGCTTGGCTTGCCGTCTATGCTCTTGTCCAGGGAGATGATCTTACCCGTGAGCATCAGGCCCCAGGTTGAGGCGTTAACCAGGGTAGAGTCACTCTTGCTCAGGTGCTCATCCCACTTGGCGCCCGAGAGTTTGTCGTCGATCAGGGCGTCGGCGGTGGCCGCATCAGGGATACGCAGCAGGGCCTCGGCCAGACACATGAGGATGATCCCCTCTTGGGTCTCCAGGCTGTACTGTTGTAGGAAGGCGTCGATACCGACCATGAGTCCTTTCTTGTCGTATTGACGCACCTTGTGCACCAGGTCATGGGCACGCTTGGTAATACGTTGAATCTCGTCGTCGCTCGAGGGAACAAGCTTAATCAGTTCAGAGAGGTACTGCTCTTCGTCGACAATATAGTTGTTGGTGATCGCTGTAAATAGCTCATCTAGGGTAGCTGAGTCGTAACGACCAGTCAGAACTTCACTTGCTTTGAACATAGTAATCACTTCCACCTGGACCTAAATAGGGACAGTTTTGGCTTGAACAAAAGGTAAGTTTTCAGGCGTTTAGTATTATTTTTGTATACAATCTGGCGCCATTTGCGCGCCGATTATACCTCCAAAATGTGACGAGGGACACTCTTGTGTGGGTGAATGTGACCTTTGTTTGATCTCGTCCGGCCAGAAGGCGGCTAAGGCCACTGTTTATGGGGGTTGTGGCAGCGTGCTATGAATAAAATTCAGGGTGTTTTATGGCTATTTTAGCCATAAAAAAAGCCAGGGACTCAGCCCTGGCTCATTATGGTCGCTCGCGGTAATGCCTAGATGATTACCAACGGTTCTTCTGGCGACGACGTGGACGCGGCAGGTAGACCAGAATCACACCGATCAACACGCCGATACCGGCAATCATGCCGCCTTGCTTCATCAGCTCGAAGCGCTCGTCGTTTTTCAGCTTGGTCAGCTCGCGGGTGGCGCTGTCGCGCTCGCTCGAGGCCTTGGCCAGGGCTTCTTCGGCATTGGCCAGTTGTGAACGTAGCTGGCGGATCACCTGAGTGCTGCTGTCGCTCTCGTTGGTGATGTTCTCAAGCTCGGCCTTGACTCTGTCGAGTTCGGCCTGAACTTCTGGCAGCTGCACTCGGAAGCTCTTGCCAGAGTCCAACATCTTGCTGTCGACCCAGCCTTCGCGGCCCTTGTGGTCGACGACCTTAGCGTAGTCGTTTTGCATCTCACCCAGGTAGGTGACCGGTTGACCGGCTTCGACGCTGCCCAGAATACGGTATTGGGTGCCAGGACCACCGTGAATGAAGGTGTAGACGTTATCTGAGATATAACGGGTCTGCTCTGCCGCCATCAGGGTCGATGATATTAGCATCATGGCGAGAATAGATAGGAGTCTTAACACTTTGAGTTCTCTTCAGCGAAATATTGGCACATGCTAGGGATTTAGCCACCTATTTGCAAGTGCAACATGGGAAGTGTTACCAGGAATTAATCTTTGTAGCTGCCTAGTTTGGCAAACAAGTTGCACAGAAAAGATAAGCCCAAACGGCATGGCTAAAAGTCAGGGTAAATGGAAACAAAAAAGGAAGCCCTGAGGCTTCCTTTTTATTCTCTCATGAATAGGACTTAGCTTAGCTAAAGATCCCCTTGATCATGAAGAAGAAGATGATCGACAGACCCGCACCCGCAGGCAGTGTGACTACCCAAGAAACCACGATGTTACGTACCACGCCGATGTTGATGGCGGCGATACCACGTGCCATACCAACACCCAACACGGCACCAACCAGTGTCTGAGTGGTCGAGATAGGCAGACCCGTACCCGAGGCGATAACCACGGTAGAGGCTGCAGCCAACTCGGCGGCAAAACCACGGCTAGGTGTCAGGTGAGTGATGTTCTTACCGATAGTCTGCATCACACGCTTACCGAAGATAGCCAGACCCATGACGATACCAAAGGCACCCAGTGGTAGGATCCACCACACTAATTCAGCCTTGCTGGCGATCTCGCCACCGCTATTTACCACGGATACCACGGCGGCCAGAGGGCCAATAGCGTTGGCGACATCGTTAGAACCGTGTGCGAACGCCATACAACAAGCGGTCACAACCATCAGAATAGCGAATACCTTCTCCACGTTACCAAACTGCGTCTGACGATCGGCGCTCTGGCTCATCTTTAGACGTCTGATGGCAATCATACCGCCAATGCCCACCAGGATCGCAATAAAGACCGCCAGTGAGTAGGCTTCGACGTTGGTGAAGTGCAGACCTACGTGCTTCAGACCCTTCTTGATGGTCACCAGCGACATGACGAAACCGGCCAGTGCCATATAGAAAGGCACGTAACGCTTGGCGTTCTCCAGCGGGTTGTCAGTGTTGAAGATCAGCTTCTGTACGCTTTGGAAGATGGTAAAGGCGATAAAGCCAGAGATCGCCGGGGTGATGATCCATGACCCCACGATACCCAATACCTTGCTCCAGGCAACAGAATCGGCGCTCACACCCACGGCGGCGAAACCTACGATAGCTCCAACGATAGAGTGAGTGGTCGATACCGGCCAGCCCAGGGCTGACGCGACAACCAACCAGATACCGGCAGCCAGTAGCGCCGAGATCATGCCGTACACCAGCAGCTCAGGCGAGTCGACAAAATAGGCCGAATCTATGATCCCTTTACGGATCGTGCTGGTTACTTCACCGCCTGCGAGGTACGCGCCGGCAAATTCGAAGATCATCGCGATGATGATCGCTTGTTTAATGGTGATCGCGTTTGAACCTACTGAGGTTCCCATAGCATTAGCGACATCGTTTGCGCCAATACCCCACGCCATTAAAAATCCAAATGCAGCCGCAATGGCAATTAGCCACGGGCCATTGGTGATTAATACATCAACCATGTTGATACCTTGATAACTTTGTTTTTAGACGCGAGCTAACATTAGCTCTAGGCGGGAACCGACACGCTCGGCAAGGTCTGCCAAGTCTCCAACCCACTCAATTATCTTATAGAGGAACATCACATCCACAGGGTTTAGCTGATTCTCGATGCTAAACAACTGACGACGGATTTTGATTTGTAGATCGTCGGTGTCCTCTTCAATTTTGTCGAGTTCCACGATCATTTTAGCGACAAGATCGACCTCACGGCCTCTGAAACCTGTTTCTAGCAGGTCATCGAGTTCGTTAATGGCTTGCTTAGCCTGAGCCACTGCATCGAGACAGCGTGCCAGGTAGGCATTAAAGGTATCTTGAATTGCTTCTGGGACAAGTAGCTGACGGCCGATAACGCGACCTGAAATGTCTTTCGCCTTGTTGGCGATTTTATCTTGCTGGGTAAGTAGCTCCAGTAAGTCTGTTCTTTCAACTGGCATAAACAGGCCGCCGGGAAGCGTTAAGCGGATTTCACGCTTGAGTTCGTCTGCTTCACGTTCTGATTGGCTGATTTGCTTACGGAGTTGAACCGCTTTGTCCCAGTCACCTGCGACAGTAGCGTCAAAAAATGGTACAAGGATCGAGGCACAATCGTGTACCTTGTCGATATGATCTTGTAATGGTTTAATTGGCGATTTTGCAAACACGCCCAAAATAGAGTTTACTGGCATTGCCGTGTACCTATTTAGGTTATTCCACTGTTGGAAAATGCGGGCGCATGTTAACCCAAGCGTCCGCGTATTGAAACTGTGTTTTTATATAAAAACCCACAGTTTTTATTCTAACGAGTTATATATAAACTGCAATGCGAGATACTAATGGCCGATTATGACATTAATATGACATTGTGAAATTTTCATTAAAGTATAATGACACATTCATTACAGTTCCGAGTCCTAGATTAAAAAAGTGAGCAGCTGGCGAATGGAAGCCGAGATAGAGCTAAAACTATTTTTCCCCGAAAACAAACGCGAAGCCTTGGTATCACTGCTTAACAGTCTACCCCATAGCGATGCAAAAGGCGCTATTCATCTGACCAACAGTTACTACGATACCCCAGATCTTCAGCTTAGACGCTGGGACATGGGACTGCGTATTCGTGGCCGAGACGGTCAATTTGAGCAGACGATCAAGACCGCCGGCACTGTGGTCGGTGGGGTGCACTCCCGCCCCGAGTACAATATTGATATCGATCAAGCAAAGGTCAATTTGTCGCTTTTCCCCACTGAAATCTGGCCAGAGGGCGCCGAAATCGGCCCGGTGCAGGCTGAGTTGGTCTCGCTGTTCGACACAGACTTTACCCGCATGAGCTGGCATATCTATCTCGATGAGAGTCTGGTGGAGGTGGCGCTGGATATCGGCAGCATCAGCGCCAATGGCCAGTGCGAGCCTATCTGTGAGCTGGAATTTGAGTTGCTGGCGGGCGATGCCCAGGCGCTATTGGCCCTGGCCGAGCGGGTGACAGAGCAGATCCCGGCGAGACTTGGGCGCGCCAGCAAGGCCCAGCGCGGTTATCGCCTGGCGGCCATGGCCAGCCCCCTGCAGCTAGATACCCTGGCCTTTATCGCCCTGCCAAAGAAGGGCACTCCGAAACAGGCCCTGGTGACCCTACTGGAAACCGGTCTTGATCGCTGGCAGTTGCTGGAAGAGATGCTGCTGGAATCCCGGCAGACGGCGCGGCAGCTGCCGCTGCTTGGCTATCGTCTGCGTGCCTGCATTCGCCTGCTGCGTTGCACCCTGGCGCAGTTTTCCCTGCTGGATGACAAATTGCTGCAGGCTTTCGACGCCATAGAGTCGCAGCTGAGCTTTGTCGACAAGGGGCTGAGTCTGTGTGAGCTGCTGGATGGTGACGGTGCCCTGTTGAGTAATCTGAGTGAGCCCGAAGGCTTGCTGGATGCGGTGCGCCATGAGCTGGCTGCCCTGGAGATGCCACAAAAGATAGATGCCATGCTTAACCATGTGACCTATGGTCAGTTGCAGGTACGTCTGGTGAGCCTCTTGATGGCGGTGAATGCCGGGCAGGTATATATCAGCGAGCAGCAGAGCCTGCAGGCCTTCGCCGATCGGCTGCAGGAAGCCTCCTGGCAGCAGATTGTCGATTTAATGCCTTCCAATGCCGAGCTGAGCAGCGAAGATTATCAATCTTTTGCCAAGGCGCTGGATGAGAGCATCTTAGTCGGGGTTGCCTACGGTGAGCTGTATAAGCATAAGTCGCGGGATCAGTTCCGAGCCCCCTGGCAGGACTTGGTATTAGGCATACGCACCCTGGGCGCCTATCACAGTCTGAGGCAAACCGCCGCCACGCAGGGGCGGGATATCGGTGACTGGCTCGATAGCAAGGAGCAGAGCCTGCTGTTTGCCATGGAGCATTCGCGCCGCTCGGCCCTCAAGGTGCAGCCTTATTGGCGTTAAGGCTTATAGCGGTTAGTGGGCAGGGTGGTTAAGGTGTTAGTGCGCTCGGCTTATGCGCTAATACTTACACACTCCCACTCAACCTCACATTCGCACCCTGACTCGACGTCTAGCCGCCGAGTTAGTCTTTGGCCTCTTTCTTCTCATTCAGCTGGCGCTTGAGGGTTGCGATCTCCGCCAGTAGGGTCTCTTGATTCTTCTCCATCCGCTGCAGCACTATCTGTAGCTCGTCACGCATCTGTTGGCTCTGGGCCTCCTGATGCTGCTTGCTGTCTGGTGCGATGAAGATAGAGGCCATGTAACCCGAGATCACCCCGAAGAAGCTCACCCCACAGACGATCACTAGGCCGCCGATGAAGTGGCCTATCGTGGTGACTGGATAATAGTCGCCGTAACCCACGGTAGAGATGGTCACCAGCGCCCACCAGATGGCATTTTCTGCGGTGTGGATATTGGCATTGGGATCGCCGCTCTCCACTAACAGAATCATTACCGAGGCGAGGGTGAGTATGGTCACCATGGCCACCAACAGGCTGGCGAGGGTGGTCTCCTGACGCTGGCGCATCAGGGGGATAAGAATAGAACGGGTCATGCGGATCAGGCGGATCACCCGCAAGATCTGGAAGAAACGGGCCAGCCTCAAGGCTTCGATGGCGGGGATACTGGCCACCAGATCGATCCAGTGATGCCTGAAGTAGTCACGCTTATCTTCGGCGCGAAACAGGTTGATAAAGAAGTAGCTGATGAAGATGACGCAGATGCTGGTGTCGATGAAGAAGAGCAGGCGGCGGGTCTCGCCATCCAGCTTGGCGAAGGTCAACATGAGCACCACGATGACAGAGATTAGGGAGAGCAGCATCATCGCCAGCTCGAAGGGAGTGGGGTTCTGGTTTATGGGCAGAAGCCAGCGCTTTCTATCGATCATGATATCGATTCCTTTTTGGCGGCGGCGCTCAAGCCGAATTTCCCTGTGAGTCGCCCTAAAATAGTATACAGCCCATGATCTTATTCGTTTTTGTCGACAAAATGAACCAGGTCATCCAATACGCGGCGTTTTATTTCCAATTGCTCATCGGCGGCTAGGCCATATTTTTCCGCCAGTTGTTGATAATCTTCCGGGCTGAGGGAAACGGTGAGACGCGGACGCTTGGGCCGTTTGGTGGTGGCCAGCCCTAGTATGCTGCGGATCTGATCCGAGGGACTGACGCCTGCATCTAAGGCGGCCTTGCGGATAGAGTATTGAAACTTCTCGTCCAGATCGAAGGCGACCTGGGTGGCCTTGGCGGCTTTCTGATTCTGCTGCCACTGTTCGGGAAGCAGCTTCTTATTCTTGGTCATTAGCTTGCCTTAAGGTGCTGTGAATCTTGCAAAGTGGGCGGCATGACCGCCCTGTGTTGTTTATAGCTGTCCCGGCCAATATTGGCGAATATCGCTCAAGGGACGGTAAATAGTGAGGCTGACATCTGTATCGCCTCCTTCATACACCTCGACCTCGACGGCGCGATTTTCCTCTTCATCCAGCAGCAGATAACTCTCGAACGGCTCGCCTGAGCTCATCCCCTCGTCTTGAGGTGGACGCATGCCGCGATAATCGACGCGGTGGAAATAGCCAAACTGGGCGAAGTTTACCTGATGATAGCGATCACCCAGCCATCCCATGAGGGCGGCAGGGGTCTCTTTGACCTCAAGCTCGGCGTGCGAATCCTCTTCGAAGATCTCGCTGAAGGCGTCGAGATCGAACAGCTGCTCCACCTGACTGCGGGGGATCTTGATGGAGAAGGCCAGATAGGTTTCATCGTCTTCATCCAGAGAGAGGCAGAGGCTGTCGTTGCCGTGGCCCTTGAGCACCCATTCGCAGAGCTGTTTGCGCTGGTATTCGTAGGTGTTGATCCCTTCGACTCTCAGCTGTTGGCCTCGCAGTTGCTCGGGCAGGGCGAAGCTGTCATCCAGGCTGATAATATCGCCTTTTTGCAAATGATTAGGATGGTTGAGTTGGCGTTTGGGCGCCTCTTTCTTACCAAACAATCCTTTTAAGAATCCCATGAACTACCCTCGAGAAGAATAATGGTTGATACCAATCCTAGTAAATCGCTGCTCATGCTGGCTTGTTAAAACCTTCGATAACTGCTTATCGAAAAATCCTGCCTTGTTAGCAAGCGTTTTCCTGCGCCATTGCGGAACGCTTACCGTGATTGGCACAAAAGCACCTTGGGCAGTGCCGCAAGGTGCTATGATTTCGCTAGTCGCTTATGGCTTACTTACGGGCTTTGAGGCGATCCAGTACTGCGTTGGCATTGGACTTCTGCTCGCCGATACCCGCTTCGGCCAGCTTGGCCTGTAGCGACTTGTCGCTGTTCTCGTCGGCCAGGGTTTCGGCGGCCTTGAGACGGTCGTCAAACTGCTGCTGACGTGCCTTGATGCGTTCCAACGAATCCTTGGCGTTCAGCAGTTTAGAGTTGCTGCTGGCGAAGGAATCGGTAATGGTCGCCGTGGCCTTCTGCACGCTTTCCGTGGTCTTGACCATGCTGAGCTGACGTTGGTAGTCAGCCAGCTGGCGCTCTGTCTTGCGCACCAGGTCTTTCAGGCGGGCGGCGTGGGCGCTGAAGCTGTCGTTGGCGCTCTGGTGTTCAGAAAGCTCTTGCTCAAGCTGAGCGATCTTCTCGGCCACTTCCAGGGCCAAGGCTTCGTTTTCCTTCTCCAGCGCCTGAGTCGCATAGCCTTCGTGCTCGGCGATGGCGCGCTTTAGGCGATCCACTTCGCGGCTGGCTTGCATCTCTTTGGCCATGACGTCGGTCAGCTCGCGCTTGGCCTTGGTCAGGTGTTTCTCTGCGTCACGGATCTCTTGTTCGAAGATGCGTGTCGAGTTGGCGTCGACGATACTCTGGCCAACTTCGGTGGCGCCACCGCGAAATGCGGTGAGGATCTTGTTCAGTATGCCCATAATATGACTCCTCTTGGGGTAATGGCGTCGCCTTGTGCGTAAACCATCACATGACTAAATTGGTTAGCGGTTACTTTAAGAAATCGGCCAGTTCGTCGATCACTTCCAGACAGTTGTCGGACAGGACTGACAGCTCTTGCTCTATCTCTAACATGCTCGATTGCACAGACAGGGCTCCATAGACCACATACTTGTCGTCGACCTTAGCGAAGGAGGACAGTGGCATAGGGATGTTGAGTTCGAGCATGGTTTCAAACATCTCGCTGCGACGTTCTTGCTTAACTTCGTCTTCGCCCCATAGGTAGCTGATGCACAGGATTTGGTTGTCCGTTACCGATACAAACACAGGGATCTCTTCGCGTCCCACAACGTTGACTTGCAGTACTTCGACGTCACCATCTATGGGATAACAATCGAATTGAAAGCCGGTGTGGCTGTTGTCGCCAAGTGCATTGAGGTGGTTGGCAATGTTGTGAATGTTCATATTTATCCTCTTTGACATATTATGTCTGCGATTAAAGATAGCACTGAGACATAATATGTCAAGCGCTATTTTGTGTTCCATTTTTACCTTCAGTCGAGCGTCAGGTTTTCATCCTCTGACCAGGCGCGCTGATGGTAGCGATACAGATGCATTGAGCCTATATCGTTGACCTTCACCTGGTCTGCATGTTCATAATAATTTTTAGGAAATTCAAATGCGGCCCTGATAAGCCCAGGCGTGAGCCAAGGGTCATCGACCGGCAACTCTGTCATACTCGACAGCCGCTGCTTGGCGTTTTGGCCCCTTAGGGTGCCTATGCTCCAGCCCCACTCGCCGAAACTGGGCACATTGTGGTGATACTGCTCTACTTGAAAGCCTGCGGCTTGCAGCGTCTTGCCGACCGAGATGAAGGCCTTGGCGGCGTGATAGGGGGAGGTCGACTGCACTGAGATTGCCCCGTCGCTGCTCAGCAGCTCCTTGAGCTTGCGATAGAAGAGATCCGAATAGAGCTTGTTGAGATCCGGATGGCTGGGATCCGGCAGATCCACGATTATGGCGTCAAACTTCTCACCGCGTCTTATTAGCTTGTCGGCGCCGTTAAAGGCATCGTCTATCAGCAGCTCGACCCGCTCATCGTTAAAGGCATCGCCATTAAGCTTTAGCAGCGCGTTTGATAGTCGCGGTGGCATCTCTGGATCGCCCTCCTTGAACAGCCTCACCAGATCTGCGTCGAGATCCATCAGGGTCACCTGCTTGGGTTGCCACTTGAGCACCTGCCTCAGGCCCAGACCGTCGCCGCCGCCGATGATCAACACCTTGTCGTGACGGGCACTGGCGGCCAGCGTCGGGTGTACCAGGAAGGCATGGTAGATATGCTCATCCTGGCTGGAGAACTGCAGGCGGCCATTGATATACAGAGAGTAGACAGGCGCGAGGTGATTGCCCCGTAGTCGCTCGGTAAAGGTGAGCTGCTGAAAGCGGGTCGCCTTGGCATAGACCACCTTGTCCTTGTAGAGCATGTTGTTGAAGGCCTGATCCCACTTGGGGCCATGAATAGCCAGTACCAGCAATATCCCTGTGGCGAGCAGATGGCCTGCCAACAACAGTCGGTTAAAGCGGATCTTGGACCAGAAACGCCAGATAAACAGGAAACCCGCCAGCAGGTTGAAGCTGGCGGTCAGCGCAGCGGCCAGCTGGATATCCAGCGCCAACATGAAGAGCACCCAGATGGCGGCGCCGACGCCGGCACCTATATAGTCGGCGCCATAGATGGTGCCGGCGTTATGCATCAGGTGCTCGTCACAAAGTGACTGACGTACCCGGGCGATCAGGGGGATTTCCATGCCTATCATCAGGCCAAGCAATACGCCCCAGGCGTAGGGCAGGTATTCACTCAGCTTCTGCAGCGTGCCGATAAAGCCGCCCTGGGGCAGCTGATCTGGCGGTAAGCCTATGGTACTGGCGATGATGATGGGCAGCTGCTGGCCGAAGCCGATCACGGCGGCGGTGATCAGAATCGCCAGTGCGCCGCAGAGGGCGACGCACAGCTCCAGCATGGCGAAGCCGGTGAAGGCGCAGCGGATCTTGCGCGCGGCGAAGGCGCCGACGCCCATGGAGACGATCATCAAGCCGATCATAGTGTAGATGGCGGCTTCCAGGGCCCCCAGGATCCGCCCCGCATAGTGGGACAGCAAGTATTCGTAGATGAGGCCACAGGCGGCCAGTACCGCCATGATCCCCAGCAGCAGGAGATCGTCGAGCCAGCTTAATGATTTAACGCCTGCAGGAGCAGGCGTTGTGGTGTGTGTCGATTGCATTCAGGGTAGCGTCTTAGGCCATCAGGCTGGTGAGGATCAGGGCGATGGCCACGCTGATGGCCAGCTCGACGGTGGCGATCCCTATGTTGTGCTGCTCTTCGACCTCTGCTTTCAGGTTGATATTGGCCAGTACCAGTTTCTTCACCAGGGCCAGTAGCAGTGAGAGGGCGAGCAGCATGATCACCGAGAAGATCAGCCAGCCGAGTATGTTGGTGACATAGGCGGTCGGCATGAAGACGATGAAGTGGCTGGCGGCGTTGAAGCTAAGTGCCATGGCGAGCATATAGCCGCTGTGACGAATCGCCACCGCGATATGCCCCTTGGCCAGCGCCTCTTGCATCGAGCTGTCGTTGTGGCGCTTGGCATAGCTGCGCCCGCGCAGACGGGTCAGTAGCACCAACATCAGCTGTGAGATGGCAAAGGCGCTGAAGATGGCGATAAAGGTATCCAGGGTCAGATCTTCGGCCCACAGCAGTACGGAACGTATGATGATGGCGGTGGCGATGGCGGCGGTGGCATCCACTATGGCGACAGAGATATTGCCTTTTAAGATCATGGCGTTCTTATCTATCTCGTTCAGTGCCACCTTGTCATGCAGAAAGCGACCGAGTTTGATCAGAATCAGGCCGAAGATGCCGTAGGCGCTCATGCCGATGGCCTCGATGAGATAAGACTGGGCCGCCTCGCCGGTGATGGCGCCGGTAAGTACGATACCCAGACCGGCCACGGCACCGGCTGTGCTGATGCCGAAGGCGAAGTTATCCCGCTCGGATAACTCATGGGTGCTGTTGACCTTAACGGTCCAGCCCTGCAGGTAACGCATGGCCGTGAGCAAGACGATGGCGATAGTCAGATCTATGGCCAAGATGATCGCCAGTTCCTGGGTCAGACCGTAGTGTTGAAAAAATGTCATCTTAATATCCTTTATTTGCCCCGACGAACACTGCGCGTCGTACGACTGCTAGAGTTTCTGAAATTACTGTTCTTAGAGTAGTTTGAGCGGAACTTGCTGCCGCCAGTTGCCCGTCCTGTGGTGCTGGCCTTAGGCGTCGAGGCGCTTTGACGCGACAGGCTGGTGGAGCCAGAGCGAGACTTGGCGTAGGGGCTGTCGAATTGCTTACCCTGACGGTTAAACTGCTTCTTGGTGCGCTCGAAGGTCTGATTCTGGGCGCGAGCCTGTTTGGGCGAGGTGTAGCGATAGCGGCCCACGTCGTTGTAGTAGCTGTAGTTGCGGCGGCTCGACCATCTGTCATAGTAGATGGGGCCGCGTACCAGGTTGGAAAACATGGAGTACATGCCATACCAGGCCCAGAAGGACATGCCGTTACTGCCAGTCTGCCAGCTGCCGTAGGCCGGGTTGCCCACCAACTGGCTGCCTGCGCCAAAGTCTTCGCCGCCATTGGCGAGAATATCAGCCTCACGGCTGATGGCATTTACCCTGGCGAGGGCGCCACCTGACATGTCGGCGACCACGTTAACCGGGTCAGACAGCATGTCGTTAAACAGGCTGGGATCGGCCGCCTGATAGAGGTTTTCCGCCTCGTCGAGCTGCTGGTCGAGATCGACGAAATTGCTCTCGTTGCCCAGCTCCTGTAGACGCCGCTTGAGCGAGGCATACATGGGGCCCTGGCTGCTGGCGTCTTTAGACAGCTCCTGCAGCAGGGGGGCTACGTCTGGCTTGGTTGATGCGAGGATATCGGCATACTGCTTGAGTAGGTTGGCGTTGCGCACCTCGCCGTTATCCAACATCTGGCCTAGGGTATCGACCCTTGCCTGGGCTAGCTGTTGAAACTTGGCGATCTTCTCTGGCCTGTCGTCGCCGCATCCCGCCAGGGCGAAGAGCAGGGTCAGCGCGAGAACACGCATTAGCATCACTGCCATGTTTTCTCCATAAATTTAGTTGAGATTGAGACCGATAAATGAGTGATCAGTCTGCGACTTCTTTGCATAATATAGCGATAAGCTGGGTTATAGTAACCTGTAGTGCAGGATAAAAAGCCATCTTTACTTCCCCTGATAATATGGATGAGTAATTTGGATGACAATTTTATGCCAAGATGATTACCGCTTGGTTGCATAAACAGCTTATCTATAGCATTGATGACATAATATGTCGACCGTTTAAGGCTGAAGGATTTTTCTGGCGATGGAAAACATGAGCGAGCAAGCGTTACCCCATGAAGTCAATCAGGTTGCCGAGCAGCATTGGCAACGCCTCGCCGAGGCCTGGCCGGATATCTCCGAGCAGCTTACCCCGGAGCAGACCAAAGAGCTGAAAACCATCTTCGGCCTCAGCGACTTTGTCGCCGAGCAGCTGTGCCGCCACCCCAACTGGATAGTCTCTCTGTTCGAGGGGCAACTGAGTATGCTGGCCCGTGACAGTTTCAGCGCTGAGCTGCACTCCATCCTGGCCGGCGCCAACGACGAGGAGCAGGTCAAGGCGATACTGCGCCGCTACCGCAATCGTCAGATGGTGCGTCTCGCCTGGCGGGACTTCTTAGGCTACGCCGAGCTTAACGACTCCCTGCTGGATCTCTCGGCCCTGGCCGAGGCGCTGATCATCGCCGCCCGCGATTGGCTCTATGGCCAGATGTGCCAGCAGTATGGCACCCCTTGCGACAGCGAGGGCAATCCCCAGCCCTTGATGATCTTGGGTATGGGCAAGCTGGGTGGCCGCGAGCTCAACTTCTCTTCCGATATCGACCTTATCTTTACCTTCCCCGAACACGGTGAGACTCAAGGCGGTCGTCGCAGTCAGGACAACCAGCAGTTCTTTATCCGCATGGGTCAGCGCCTGGTCAACCTGCTCAATCAGGTGACGGTCGATGGCTTCGTCTACCGGGTCGACATGCGCCTGCGTCCCTACGGCGAGAGTGGCCCGCTGGTGGTTAGCTTCAGCGGCCTTGAAGATTATTATCAGGAGCAGGGCAGAGACTGGGAGCGCTACGCCATGGTCAAGGCCCGCGCCCTGGGCCCCTGGAGCGCCTACAGCGATGAGCTACACGACATGCTGCGCCCCTTCGTCTATCGCCGCTATATCGATTTCTCGGCTATCGAATCCCTGCGCAAGATGAAGCAGTTGATCACCCAGGAGGTGAGACGCCGACGCCTGACCGACAATATCAAGCTGGGAGCTGGTGGCATCCGCGAGGTCGAATTCGTGGTGCAGAGTTTTCAGCTGATCCGTGGTGGACGTGAGCCGGCGCTGCGGCAGCAGAGCCTGTTTGGCGCCATAGACACCCTCTATAAGCTGGGGCAGTTGGAATACCTGGCGGTCGATGAGCTCAAGCAGAGCTACCTTATGCTGCGCAGGGTGGAAAACCTGCTGCAGGCCATAGGCGATCAGCAGACCCAGACTCTGCCACAACACCTGCTGGACTGGCAGCGTCTCTGTTTCGCCTTGGGCATGGCGGGGGAGGCCGAGCTGCGTACCCATATCGAATCGGCGATGGCCAAGATACATCGTTACTTTAAGGAGACGGTGGGCGGTCAGGAGAGCGACGAGGTGGCCGAGCAGTGGACCGCCCAGCTGTGGAGCCTGGTTGAGGATGAAGACGCCGAGGCCCTGCTCAGGGAGCATGGCGTCGAGGAGAGCGAGCTCTGGCCCGCCTTGAAGAGCTGGCGTGGCACAGTAGCTAAACGCACCATAGGCCCACGTGGTAGAGAGACACTAGATAAATTAATGCCCTGGCTGCTGCAGGAGTTTATTCAGCTGCCGACGCCTACCAAGGCCTTCCTGCCTGTGTCTAAGGTGCTGGATCAGATCCTCACCCGTACCACTTACCTCGAGCTGCTGTTCGAAAATCCAGGTGCCCGTCAGCAGCTGGTGAGCCTGTGCATGGCCAGTCCCTGGATTGGCGAGCAGCTGGCCAAGTTCCCTATGCTGCTCGACGAGTTGATCGACCCGGCCCAGCTTTATGACACTACCTCGCTGGATGATTATCCCAGCGAGCTGCGCCAATACCTGCTGCGGGTGCCCGAGGAGGATATGGAACAGCAGATGGAGGCCCTGCGTCAGTTTAAGTTGTCGCAGCAGCTGAAGATTGCCGCCGCCGATGTGACCGGCGTGCTGCCTGTGATGCAGGTGAGTGACCATCTGACCTTCCTGGCCGAGGCGATCATAGAGCAGGTGGTGCTGCAGGCCTGGCAGCAGGTGAGCAAACGCCACGGAACGCCGCCTTATTTGGCACCTGAAGAGATGGGCTTTGCGGTGATAGGCTACGGCAAGGCGGGGGGCCTGGAGCTTGGGTATGGCTCGGATCTGGACCTGGTGTTTCTGCACAACTATACCCGCGACAAGTATCCAGAGGCGCAGCAAACCAACGGCGATCGCCCCATAGATATCGGCCACTTCTATCTCAAGCTGGCCCAGCGGATCTTGCACCTCTTCTCTACCCGCACCACCTCGGGGGAACTCTACGAGGTAGATATGCGCCTGCGCCCCTCGGGCGCCTCTGGCCTCTTGGTGAGTGAGATCGAATACTTCGGTAGCTATCAGCGCGAAGAAGCCTGGACCTGGGAGCATCAGGCGCTGGTGCGTGCCCGCTTCCTGTTTGGCGATAATCGCCTGGCCGCCCGCTTCAGCGAGCTGAGGGCCGACGTGCTCGCCATGGAGCGGGACAAGGCTGAGCTGGCCAAGGAGGTGCGTGAGATGCGCCAGAAGATGCGCACCCATCTGCTCAAAGTCGATGAGGGCTGCTTCGATCTGAAACAGAGCCCGGGCGGGATCGCCGACATTGAGTTTATTGCCCAGTATCTGGTGCTGGCCAACACCCATGATCATCCCGAGCTGGCGATCTGGTCCGATAATGTGCGGATCTTCGAGGTGCTGTCTGAGCTGGAGCTGCTGCCCCACCTGAGCGCCCAACACCTGACCCAGGCCTATTGCTACCTGCGCGACGAGAGTCACCGCCTGACGCTACAACAGGCGCCGGGACAGCTGCCTCAGGAGAGTGTGGATCTGCATGTGCAGCGGGTGCTGGCCATCTACGAACAGGTGCTCAATAGCGGCCAATAGCCTTTCTGCTACACTCAAATTAGGTCGGTGACTGATGGGGTGGGCATGTGGCTATATGTCGGGCGTTGATCCTCGCTGTTGTGGCATTTTTTAGCTGCAATGGCGAGCTATTGGCCCTGAACAAGCTATCGCAGCTCAGCTATTACACCGAATCCTACCCGCCCTATAATTACCGTGAATCCCATCAGCTAAAGGGGATCGCGGTGGATCTGCTGGCCGCGGCGGCCCGCAGGGTCGATGGTCGTTTCGACATCCATAGCATTCAGCTGGTGCCCTGGGCCAGGGGCTATAAGCTGACCCGCACCGGCAAGAATACCGTGCTCTTCTCCACCACCCGTACTCCCTATCGCGAGCCGCTATTCGACTGGGTCGGCCCCATCTCGGCGACCCGTATCGTGATCTTCGCCCGTGCCGATCGTAAGATCAGCATTACCGATGAGGCTCAGCTCAATCAATACAGCATAGGGGTGATCGCCCAGGATATCGGCGAGCAGGCATTGCTGGCGGCCGGCATCGCCCGTGAGCAGTTGCGCCACGCCCATGAGGCCACCTCTTTGGTGCACATGCTCAGGCGTGAACGGGTCGATCTCTGGGCCTATGAGGAGGTGGTGGGTCGCTACCTGATGAAACAGGAGGGGGTCGACACCGACGAGTTTGAGGTGGTCTTTACCCTCAAGGTGAGCGAGCTTTATTACGCCTTTAGCCGGGATAGCGATCCCGAGCTGCGTCGTCGCCTGCAGCAGGGGATAGATAAGGTGAAGGCCACCATAGAGGCCAACGGAAAGACCCAATACGAGAACATTCTAGCCAAGTATCGTTAGTGCTAGTTGTTGAGCGAATCGACGCGTTTAATCAGTAGCTTACCGCTGTGATTCAGGCATTGGCGTACCGCCAGACTGAGGGCGCTGGCGACGCTCATACTCAGCATCACCAAGATGGCCAGCATGATCACCACCTGATATTTCACCGCGACTAAGGGATCACTGCCGCCGAGGATCTGTCCCGTCATCATGCCGGGCAGAGTCACCAGCCCCATGGTGCTCATGGCAGCGATACTGGGCGCGAGGGCCTGTTGCAGCGCGCCTTGTATGAAGGGAAAGGCCGCCTGCCAGGGTGTTGCGCCCAGGGCGAGTCGCCCCTGATAGTCCTCCTGTTTCTCCTCGAAGGCGTTAAACAGACGCTGTAGCGCCAGAATATTCCCCGAGAGGCTGTTACCCAGTAGCATGCCTGCCAGGGGGATCATGTACTGAGCCTGATAGACAGGCGTGGGTTGCAGCAGTGCCAATAGCAGCAGTGCCAGCAGGGGCAGCAGGCTGAGGCTAAGGCTAAAGAGCAATGGCAACATTAACCTGGCCTTAGGTAGTCGGGCACCGCCGAGGATGGCGCTGGCGCCCACAAGTAACATGACACTCAGCCAGAGCAGATTGACCCAGAGACTCTCCAGACTAAAGAGAAACTTGAGGTAGAAGCCGACTAACAATAGCTGCGCCGTCATCCGCGCGGCGGCCAGCAGCATCTCGCCATCCAGTTTTAGATTAAACAGTCTGCCTATCCCTAGGGGCACAAGCAGCACCAGCATGAAGAGCGCAAGTGCTAGCCAGCCGATATCCAGACTCGCCTGCATCTGAGTCGCCATGGTTTAGGCCTCGCCCGCGGTGCGGGTTGCGTTCAGGTATTGGCGCGACTGCATCTCAATGAGGCGACTCATGGTGCGTCTGAACTCGAAGGCCAGGGCGCCCGGGGTGTAGAGCTGCTCAAGCGGCAGACTGGCCTCTAGGTAAAGTTTGACTCCTTGATCGTAGAGCTCGTCGACCAGGGCGATGAAGCGCCGGGCCGGATCATCGTTGGGCGCGTAGTTGAGCTGGCGATCCCCGGCGGCCACAGCGGCAGCGCCATCTTCTGTGCCCCTGGCGCGGATCCAGCTGCGGGGCGTGCCGCCAAGGGGCGGTACCTGGCTCAGGAGCAGGGTATCGAACTGGCTGGCGATGGCGATATAGTCGAGCTGTGAGCGTGGGCCGCCGCACAGGGCGTCGAAGTCGAGCCAGAGGGTTGAGGTGCCGCGGCGAATAACGCTAATTTCCCTGCCTAAGATGGTCAGCGGTGTGTCGCTGCCACCGCCAGGCTCCAGGGCATCGAAACGCCTGGCAAACTCCCCCTCATCTTGCCGGAAATAGGTCTGTACCTTGTCGAGGTGGCGCAGGCGGTGATCCATGCCGCCATCCAGGTGCAGGGCATCCGTGTGGGCTTCTAACAGGGCGATGCAGGGCAGAAACCTGTCTCTTGCCAGCCCATTCTCATAGAGGCGCTCTATGGGGGTATTGGAGGTGGCGACCAGAGTGATCCCGTGATCAAACAGGGCCTCAAACAGGCCCGACAGTATCATGGCATCGCCTATGTCGCTGACGAAAAACTCATCGAAGCAGATCACTCGATAACTCTGAGCGAGCCTGCCGGCGATGCGCCTTAGGGGATCGCGCTTGCCGCTCTCGGCCTTGAGCTCCTTATGAACCCGCTCCATGAAGCGATGAAAATGCAGCCTGAGAGCCATCCCATCGGGCAGGCTCTGACAGAAGAGATCCATCAGCATTGTCTTGCCGCGACCGACGTCGCCCCATAAATAGAGCCCCTTGATCGGTGCCTGCTTACTTGGATGTAGAGTGCCGGGCTTATGAGCGCCAGAAGGCGTTGCTTGCAAGGCCTGATAGAGGGCTTCCAGGCGCAATATGGCCTGCTGCTGAGCCGGGTCGTCGACAAAGTTCTCCTGGGTGAGTTGATGTTGAAAACCTTGGAGGGGAGAGCGCGACATGAGATGACCCAGGTAGTGAGCGGACGGTCATTATATCAAGATGTTATGAATTAAACAGCGCCCACAAGGGCGCCGTTTTGATGGACTATTGCATGTCTGAGCGCAGTACCAGCTCCACGCGACGATTACGCTGTCTGCCCGCCTCATCCAGGTTGTTGGCTACAGGCACATATTCGCCCACGCCCATGGGGCTGAGCTGAGCCTTGTTGATGCCATGAGATTGGGTGAGGGTGGCGACCACCGCCTTGGCGCGCTGCTCCGACAGCCCCTTGTTGTAGCCCTGTTTGCCTTGGTCATCCGTGTGACCCACCACATAGAAGTGCTGCTTGGGATGGCTCTTGAGGTAGGTGGCTAGGGTGGTGATCACTTCGTCTGCCTCGGGCAGCATCTGATCGCTGTCGAACTTGAACAGCAGACCATCCAGCGCCACGTGGCCTTGTTGGGCGATCTTATCCTTGAGCCCCTCGAGATCTATGACCACTCTGTCGTCGACGAGTTTGGTCTCCTCCACCACCTTTATCTCGCCCCAAAGGCCGCCGCTAAAGCCTGTAATATACACCATGGCGTGCACGGCGCCCTCGGGGCGATCGAGTCGATATAGGCTGTAATATTGGTTGTCATCTGGACCTATTTGGATCAGTGTCTTGATCCGGCGTTCGATGAGCTGTTTCTTACCACAGGCTAAGCCCTGGCAGTGAAAGCCTCGGACAAAACCAAGCTTTTCCAGCGCGGCCTTATAGTTGGCCTCGACTTCAAACTCCGAATAGCCTCTGGGGAGATTGTAGGCAATGTCGGTGACCTTACCCTCTAATGTCTTAATCTTGTGTTGGCCCTGTTCAACACCGTCAAATACTAAGGTCTGTGTATAGCCCTGCTGCTGATACTCTTGGATGAAGGCGCCGGGCAGCCTGGTGATCATGGGGTGATCCTTTGAGCCTTGGGTATCCTTGTTGCTTCTGTCCTTAAACTCGCTCTGGCTGACCTCGCTTGTTAAGTAGGCCTGGTTGGTGGCAAGCAGATCAAGGGGCTCGTCAATCACCTCGATGATATCCAGTTGCAGGCCGGTGTCGTGGATCCAACTTGCGCTGTAGACAGAGAGGTAGAGCTGTTTCTTGGCAAGCGCTAACTTGGCGGTTAGCAGCGCGGGTGTCTGCTTGGGGATATTGTTGAGCGGCGCTATCTGTTTTGAGAGTTTGTGGTCATCGCCGCAGGCCTTCTCCTGACACTCGAACAGTATTGTGCCGCCGAGCTTCTCTATTTGCGCCTTATAGTTGTTGACGGCGTGGGACGCCAGGTAGCTGTTTGGCAGCTTGTAGTTGACCCGTTTTAGCTGACCGGCAACCATCTGCGTCTGATAACTGCTTTTGTCGACGCCTATCACCAGCTCGAAAGGGGTGTAGTGGCGCTCATCTTGTTTGTTGAGCTTAGCCTCCGGCAGGGGCTGAAAGGGGAGGTCATTGGCCAGTGCTAGGCCGCTAAGGCCTAAGCCGCCACATAAGGCGAGTGTGCAGGCGAGAGTTTGGGGTTTCATCTTAATTCCCTTTAAGTTTCTGAAAGTAGCTTTATCAATATCTGTTTTGTGCATATCGTGTGCCCAGCTAAGGCGCGGGGCAATTCGTCATTATGGTGAGTCCCTGCATAGATGCCTGGCGTTGCATCAGGTCGGCCATGGCCTGTGGCGATAGGCCTTTGTAGAGCAAGGCAACATTTGGCTGATTTGCTAATGGTTTTAAGGCGTCGCAGCGCGTCGGCGACATGATGGCGATCGACTCGGCCTGAGCGTCTGCCAGTGCCTGCCAGTCTTGGCTATCGACCTCGCTGAAGCTAAGGTTGCCCTTAAGCGCCTTGAGGTCGCCAAAGGTGATGATTTGACTCTGCTCAATGTTCAGTAGGCTGAGATGGCTAAGGCCAGCCAGCGCCGACAGGTCGGTCAGCACGCCGCCCTGCAGGCTCAGCATCTCCAGGTTAGACAGCTTGCTCAGGGCTTTTAGGCTGACCGAGTCGCTGGATAGGCGGCAGCTCAATACAGTGAGCGCCTGTGCCGATGTCAGTCCCAGTTGCGAGACCTGCAGCTCGATACAGGCTTCGAGCGTGTTACCTTGCAGGCCGGGCTGTTTTGGTGACGTATTCTCTTCTCGTTGGTTAAATGCTTCACTGTCTACAGGATTTGAGCCATTAGTATTTGAATCAGCAAGGATTGCACCTGCCGCATTGGCGTCTAAACGGCTTGCATCCGCGATGTTAAGTTCGGACCCGTTTTGAGTGGGTTGGTTTAGCTCAGGTTTGTTAAGCCTTGGTTCGTTAAGGCTAGGTTCGTTTAGGCTTAGCCCTTCAGGCTCGAGTGCCGACAGATTGGCCGCCTCTACTATTTCGGGGAGCCGCTCGGCCATGAGTCCTTCGAGCAATAAGATATCCTGGGCAACCGCCGGCATGGCCTGGGTAACATAGCAAAGCTTGCTGGTTTCCAGCAGGTTGACCAGCACGGCCGCGCGGCTCTGGCCGATATTTATCGCCATCAGCGCCGCGTAAGCCTCCCCCTGCTCCTGGGTCTGAGTCAGGCCTTGCAGCTGGTTGAGGTAGTCTTGT
Organism: Shewanella halotolerans; assembly: GCF_019457535.1. NCBI lineage: Bacteria > Pseudomonadati > Pseudomonadota > Gammaproteobacteria > Alteromonadales > Shewanellaceae > Shewanella > Shewanella halotolerans. The sequence goes on from NZ_CP080417.1 coordinate 731,589, forward strand.
ACCTCGTCTCTGGTCTGCTGAAATTGTTCGAGTCGCTTGGGCTGATAACAGCTGGAGTTTTTGTCGATTCGGGTGAGGAAGGCGCGATAGCGAGGCAGATACTCATTGGTCAGGGTTAACATCTTGTCCGCGGTGAGCGCCATCTCACCGATTATGGCATCTTGCAGTAGTGGCCTGGCATCTTGGTATTGGTCAAGCTTGTTAGAGAAAGTCTCCATCTGCTCTCTGTGTCTGCGACTCAACTGACGGGCACGCTCGGTCAGTGGCGTCGTTTCGAGTTGAAATTGTTTGATGGCTTCTCTGTCGGTATCTTTGTCGGTTCCTGTGCCGGTTCCTGTGCCGGTATCGGCAGAGGCTAGGCCGCTAATCGATACTAAGCTCAGCGCCGAGGTCAGCGCCAGTGCGCGCAGCACCTTGCTGCTGAAATTGTAGATGCTTTGGGGGATCCTAAGGTCTTGATCAAATAACACGACTTAGCCTTATCAGATGGCGAGCGTTGAGGGGGCGTTAATCTTGCGATTGAGCCGCCATGGCATAGAGGCTCGTGCCTATGCCATGGCGATTAATTTAGAAGTAGAGGTTGTCTACTAGCTTTTCGTTGACATAGAGCTCGCACTTATCTGCGGTGCTGCTCTTAGAGGATTGAACTATACCCGCGATGGCGCCGAAGGCACCGCCTTGCTTACCCAGCACAGACCCGAAGTAGCAGTGGCTTTTAACGGCAAAGTCTTTGTAGTTAGCCTTAAGGTTTTGGGTTGGGGTGTAAGGGGGGAATCGGCCCTGCATGATAGGGTCGCCGTTGACGCTAAGGATCAAGATGTTCTTCTTGTCGTGGTAGCTGCCGTTAAATTTAAGCACTGTGCCATCGACTTCGACTGTCTTTTCCAGTGCCATGCGCGGGCCGGGATCTGAGGCGCAGGCGGTCAATAACAGGGCTAGGGTCAGGGCAGAGAGTGAAGCAATTTTCATTGATATAGTCCTTTATATGGGAAGAAATAGTCCTGAGTGGTTGAATGATTTTGAGGATGAAATGCCTCTCAATATGCTTTATTCACAACCACTTAAAATAAGCCTTTAGGTTTATTCGTAGCGATCCTATCGCAAAATATCGGCCGGAAACATTATTCTTTTGGGTGTATTTTGGCGGTTTTATCGGCAAAAAAATCATCGCTATGCACCGCCTAAGCGCTTTCAGCGTCAAGTTAAGGGCTGATGAAAATCATCCATAGATTCAGCAGCAAGACGCTTGTCCCCAGGACGAGGAGAAAGCTACCCAGTCGCTCCTTGGGTGGCGTGCTTTCCTCCATGACGATAGGGTAATCGAAGAAGATAGCCAGATAGAGCAGGCTTCTGAGGGGATAGGCCATGCTGGATAAGCTATAGCTTTGCCCCCGTTTCAGCTTGATGACGAGCCTGTGGGCGCGCTTACACTCTATCTGGTTGCTGTTTTGGTAGCTGTGCCAGTCGAACTGCAGCTGGGCTATCTCTTCTCGGCCTATGCTTTGCGACGACCCAGAGTTGCTGGTGAGAAAGGGGGGCAAGGTGATGCCAGATTGGCTAATGATGATCTGCTGATTGGCCTGGCTATCGGCCTCTATCCCCAGGTGTGTTTTAACCTGGCGTCTACGGATACTGGCGTAAACCAGCAGGCCTATTACGGTCAATATCGGGAAGCGCAAAAAATCGAACCTGGGGTCGACTGAAGGAATGAACAGCGCCAATAGAATGAACGGGAGCAGACTTGTGGCGAGCAGGAACTCTTTCTTAAGCGGCAGGGCAAAGAAGTTAAACGAGATGGGAAGCTTTTTCGTACTCTGCTTGTCGAGACCTAGGTACTGACTCAAGAAGACGGTATCGAACCATTGTAGATTTTCCAGCAGGTGATTGAGTGAGTTCATCTCGATGAAAAGTCCCTTTTTCTTAGCATTTGTGTCGAGCATCAATGCTCTGATTGCCGCGTAATATATCAAAAAGGGCAAACAAGTTGCCCAAGAAGATGCTGAAAATATCTCAGATAATCGCTGTTAACTCAAGGCTATAGCCGTAACGAGCGGAAATACCAGCTGTCACCTATGCGTAGGTATTTGCAAGCCGTCGCGCTACTGTTGCCTTTGTTACTGGCGATATAGAGGTTGATCTCCTTGGCCTCTAGTGCACCTAACTTCTCTTGCTCGATTTGGTAACTTTGGTTGGAAATCTTTTAAAATTACCCGATTTACTATTTTTGCTATGACTATCCAAAGCTAAGGTTTCAGGTAGGGTGCTAACCAGCTGTGAATCGCATAGCTGTGTTCTGTCGGTAACTTAAAAGCCAACCATTCAGCACCAAGTCGGGTAACTAGATAGGTATTTCTAGTCATGTTGACTACGCCAATTACATCTGAAAGTTTATATGTTTTTCTTGTTAATACACCGTGCTTAACGATCAGTTTGTCATTGTAAATCTTGAGTTTCACGCCCGATGAACGGTAAAAAAATATCCAAGAAAAAAAGCCAATAAGTAATACTGATAAGGCGTATTGAATAGGCAGGGATACATAAGGCGTAAAAATTGACTCAGAAAAAAATAATACAAATATCACAATGAAAAATGCTATGCCTATAGTATTCGCCGCAAATAACCAGAATTTTAATGATGAAGCTGGCATGCCGCCAAGCGTCAATTGCTGAAAACTAGACTCTCGCACTAAATCATCATTTGGAAGCGCGGTCGGCTTATGGTCTCTTAATAACCCCTTAGTACTAAATTTATGCCTTCTATCCTGAATGACTAGCGCCAAATCAGTATCGAAGTGTTTTTCAAAAAACATCACGACATTGATCATGGTTGAGAGATTTCTGATAGTCAGATGCCATTCAGGGTGGCTATAGAACTTCAGAGCATAGTGATGCAGGATCGCTTCTTTATTATCAAAAAATGCCGCAAATTCACCGCTAGTAAATCCAGACATTTCCAGTAGAGATAAGTTGTTATTAGTCACAATCTCTTTTTCAGCAGTAATACCGAACCAAGATCTTGTTTTCACCGCCTCTTTACGGATCGCATCAATCGTTAACTGGTTACGCTTAAACACAGGGAAGAATAAACAACTACCGACTAGAACAACTATGAGTGGCATGAATATTTCGCCCGTATCTTGGTAGCCAAACCAGCCTAAATAGATGATACCAGCACCTATGGCGGCTAAAACAGCACCAAAAACAAAGTCTATAACGCCGCCTGTGTCCTGCAGCACGATTTGTTCATCGGTCTGCTTGTAAATTTTATAGCTCATAAATCCCTTTAGTGTGCTTTAGAAATTAAAAGTAAAGCCCTGTTAATAAAGGGCTTTTATTTGATTAAGGTTTTTTGCCAAAATACCAACGACCATCATCATGACGTTTGAAATAACATGAAGTCCCCCTGTCATAAGCCATGATCCCAGCTTTATATCTTAATCTAATGCTTTTTGTTTGAAGTCCTTTGTATTCAGATTTCTCTATTTTATCTTTCATTTCAAACAGTTCATATTCCGTTAAAGGTTCAGAACCAAATCGTTTTAAATGACCTTCATACCACTTTTTTTCGAGCCTTTCAGCGTGGCTTACCATTGATTTAGGCAATAAATGGAAAAAAAGCTCAGGATCATTTTTTAAATAACTGTTGATCATATAATCTTTACAGACTGCTTTTAGGTTGGCATCGGAACCATCTTCAATGCCGGCGAAGCGCTCCAGGGCATTGGCTGAGGCACCCACTAGCATCATGCTAGATATTGTTATAAGGCTCGCGGCTAATCTCATATTAATCTCCTTTTAATACCTTGATGCCTGGATTTTCGGGGCGACTATGGCTCCTGCAAATGTTCCCATTAATCTAATTACCATCCATGGTTTGTTCATTTGTTAAGTTCCTTTTTAAGCTGATGGGTTTACAGAAAATACTCTTTAAACAGCAAGCCAGTTACCGCCATAAGGGCGACTAAGGGAAAAGCCACAAACAGGCTACGAGCGACGATGGCCAAAGAGTGTCGGCGCTTTTGCAGCGTGATTGGGTAGTCGAAGTAGACCAACAGGAAAAGAAGTGGCTTAATCGGGAAGTAGAGGCTCTTTAAACAGATTGATTGGCCCGATTCAAGCGTGATGATGAGTTCACTGACATCGTAGGTGGTGCGCTGGTCGCGTGTGCTTGGCCAATAACGCACGCCTATCGTCTTTATGTCTCGTCGCTGAATTTCCATAGAGCCTGCTTGGGTCTGGATAAGACGACTGCCGGGAATACAGAGCCTTTCAGCGTTAATCTGGCAAACTTGACTTCCCTCCCAGCCATAGATGCTGGTGATGAACAGTTTTTTGAGGATCAGATAACCTAGGAGGGCGGCAATATTTAGCGTAAGCCAGGCCTCTGGAAGCATCAGGCTAGGATTGATAAAGGGTTGAATGGCCAATGTCAGTGGGCCAATGAAAAAGAGTATTTCTAACGGCAAGGGCAGCGGGTAGAGCAACCTGGATGACTTGAGGCGAACGTCGCTGTTGCTAGTTAGTTGGTTCTTTCCCTTGAAGTCTGTGGTACCAAACCAAGGAGTGTCGTCAAGGGTTAGCTTTTCCATGCCAGTAGAATCCTTTCAAGCCGGTTGGGTTTGTGATTACCTGCTAAGATGTCAAAAAAGGGCAATCAAGTTGCCCAGATTCGTGCCAAGAATGTCTCAGCTAATCGCTGTTAACTCAAGGCTATAGCCGTAACGAGCGGAAATACCAGCTGTCACCTATGCGTAGGTATTTGCAAGCCGTCGCGCTACTGTTGCCTTTGTTACTGGCGATATAAAGGTCGATCTCCTTGGCCTCTAGCGCACCTAACTTCTCTTGCTCGATTTTGGCAACCTTGGCAGGCGTTATTGCCTTGATTTTTATGGTATCAGGCTTAGCTTGGTATTCTTTAACATATTTACCATGGCGATCGGCGAGCTGTTTCCTCAAGGTTTTTTCACCGAAGATGCCTAGCCAGGGCTCGGGAAATTCTGCCACATAGGCGTCGAAGTCCTCTGTGGCGTAGATATCCAGCATCTTGATGCAGCGCTGAGCCAAGGGGTCATCACTGAAATTTTGTTCGGTCGATGCTTGGAGGTTGGTTGATATTAGCGTTCCCGCTAATGTTCCCATTAATATTAATGCCATCCATGGTTTGTTCATCTGGTTAAATCCTTGTTGAGTTGGTGGGCATTGCCTAGAAAGGGCTTGATTCTAGCCTTTAGACAATATTAAGGACGATGCTTTTGCTCCAAATTGTTGCGAAGAATATCCCAGATAAGAGGCTGGAATTCAAGGTTATAGACGACGCTAACTGAAATAGCGACTGCCAATAACCCGTCAGCACTTACTCGGTTTGATCGAACTTAGCGGCACTTGAAATTGGCCCGTTATGGTTGTGAAGATTAAAACCAACCGTTGCTATATTTTAATTAATGACCACTCACGCGAGGAAAATTGAATGTCGTACCAACAATTGACATTGTGATTTTAGTGAGTTCGGTCGCACCAAATGCTTCCTGCTTATCAACACTAGCGTCGATATCGGGGACACCTTAACGAGTAAGCTTTCATGTCGAGCATAAAGGCAGCTTTCGCTGCCTTTATGCTCATTTTTATTGTGACTTTACGTTTTCCATAGATTGGGAGTGGTAATAGGAGCCTTTATTTTTCATATTAAGGTCAATGTTACCAAAAGCTGTGTCACCCATGATCTATTCTTCTTGTAAAATCCTTACCTTGTTGGTTGCCGAGTTGATATAGGCACAGTTAGAGATCTTCGGATTGGTGCTCTTAGCTACCTTGATCTTAAAGGACTTGGTTGCATCTCGAACTAAGTCTCGACCAGACAAGGCATGGCTACCTGCTTCGATGGTGACATTGTCAGAGAAACAGATGTAGTAGGTACCAACATCGTCAGGAGCCTCGATACCTTTGAGTTCGGCCGTATAGTTGCCAGGTTGAAGTTGTGAGCTAATGTCGACCATTCTTGCCCCTGTGGTCATTAGGCCTGCCTGCTTATTGTCTAGCCAGAGTGCGTATTTGTCGTCGGCCAGGTTACCGTTGTCGCCAAAGCGCACCAGCATCCTGTTTTCGAGCAGAGTGAAGGGGGTATACAGAGTTTCTGATTCCCTCTTGACCGAGACGCTGCCAGTGAGGGCGTGTTCGGGCACTATGATTTTAAGCTCATTGTCTTTAACTTGAGTGATGACGGCTTTTTCCTGTCCGCTGCTGGCGGTAAACCAAACTTCGACTTTGTCGTCAAAGCCGATTCCCTTGAGTGTCAGCACATCTTGAGGATAGCCTTCATCGGGATAGAGTTTATCGAGGGCGAAGCCAGTGCCAATTTTTATGGTCTTAGGGTCGCTGTAATCGGTCGATTTAGTGATCTGCTCTCTATGTTCGACTTCGACTCGTAGATCGCCCTTGGCGTCTTTGAGGTACTCTCCTGGAATGGTGACGATAAGTTCAGTGCCTGAGTCATTGACCTGGTATTTTGATATTTCGGTTTTGTGATCATTGTTGCCTTGATCATAGATAACCACCAGCGGATGCTCGTCTGGCCAAGGCCACCAGTTGTCAATCGGCTTGAAACCGGCACCACGTATGGTCAGTTCGACGCCCTTGTCTTCGGCGCTCACGATACCAGGGTTTAAGGTGATTATCTTCATTCCCCAGTTGACGTAGAAATCATATTGCGCGCCGACTTTATTTAAATCCCACCAAAACTTCGCAATATCGGCGCCGGAATCGACCCCTTTTAAGATATCCCATACGATGGCGACTTCACCTATGACGGGAATAACCCTCACGGCGATTTTCTTAAGTACCGCTTCGCCAATGTTGATCGGGCTTATCGACATCTCTTCAAGCAATGCGGTGAGGATTGGGCCAGATTTACCATTGGCCAAGGCATCCTTTTCCGTATCCAACATGAGCTTGATACGTCCCCAGATAAGCGCCTCGACGGCCTGGCTCCATTGACCATCCTCTTGAGCTTTTTCTATGGTATCCCTAATAAAATCAATATCATTGAATCCATGGGAAAGAATGACTTCGATGATATTCTTACCTCTTTTAAGCTTGGTCATTGGCCCTTGGGGAACCTTACCTGAAAGCCCGGCTACGTCTAGCATCAACTTGATCGATGGCCATATGCCGCGTTCGACCAGAGATCTCAGGTAGAGCTGAGAGCGAATCCTGACTTGATCGTTTTCCGTGGCAAAAGGTTGTGAATAACCGGGACTCAATACCGTGTAGACACAGTCGGTATAAGGGCACGCCTTAGAGGTCACATCCTGGGACCAGAGATCGACACCAAATAGCTGCAGATACTGGGCACCTATGATGTCGCGGTCAAACATGTCTTGGATATGCTCATGAGTCTTACCGGTTTTATCCGTGACATAGCCTTCCCCCTTCTCAAGATCTTTGTTCATGGGATGAACCCCAAGGCTGAGCAGTAGCTGAGAACGGTTCTGTACCTCCATGAAACCATCGTATTCCAGCGCCTTGTACCATTCCTCTTGAAAGGCTTTTCTGGTTGGGCTGATGGATATCTCATCCCAATAGGAGGCGCCGGGCGTGACTGTTGGTTTAATAGAGCCGTTGCTGGCTGCTTTCTGTGCCATGCTCTTCTGATTGATGTGCTGGTCTTGAGTCTCATAGCCGTTCATTAGGTCTATGGCTATGGCGGTTGAGGCTTTTGCCAAGCCACTCATATTTGGAATTTTATTGAGATTCGGGTCTTGTTTTAGCTGTTCAAGGAACCCTTTGTCGTGGGCGGCAATACGATTAACAGAGGGCATTAGCAGTATGTTGGAAAGTGCCAACCTGCCAGTATTGACCTCAACGGTTTGTTCGTCACTCATAACGGCCAAAGAGGTATAGGGAGTGAAATCTCCATCGATATGCTGATAGAGCTCGATAAAGCCGATAGCCTCGCGGATAAGTCCTACCTGCACGCCCTTATCGCTAAGCGCCGTAAACTCGTTAGTATAGGCGTCTTTGGCGTAGAGGGCGGGCAGATCTGTGGCCGTTGCCTGGCTATTTAGCGTGACGGTTACGCTGGCCTCGAGGTTTAGGTAGACCTTATTGCTCAGCAGCTGCAAGGATTCCACATAGATGAATCCCGAAGTTGTTTCAGCCGGCAGGGTGATGATTGCCTGGTTATCGACCACAGAATCAGGACTCACGGTCAGGGTGTCGATATGAACCGACATGCTTGGTTGCAGGTTGCGCCCTCTGATAGTGATTTTATCTCCTGCCTGATATTGTCCCGCGCTTAACTCTTCAATGATAGGTGTTAGTGGTGAGGAAACTCTGAAGTATTTAGAGAGGCTTCTTTGATTGCCATCTGTCAGGTAATATTCGAAATCTTGCTCATCTGAGATGGATTCGGGCAGATAGAAGTAAAAGCCGTCATTCTCGAAGTCGGTCAGTTTGATGTTATAGATTTCGCTGCCGTTAATTAGTACCAGAGTGGCATTGGCGACAGGGATATCCTGTCCTTGGACGAAGACTCTTTCTCCTGGAAAGCTTCTATCGGTCAAGCTAATGCCTAGGCTGTCTTGGTATCTGACGGCAAACACCTGAAATGCCTCGGTGAGGGCGATCTTAGTTAGTCTGTCATTGTCATTGATATCAAACAGACCGTCAGAATCATCATCTCTGTCTAAGAAATCATAGACACCGTCATGATCGGTATCGAGTGGCTTATCGAGCTCCACGGCTTCGACATTATCGGCAATGGTATTGCCGTCTGAATCTGTATCGACAAATGCACCCATGCCATCACCATCGACATCGGCGAGTAGCTCTAGGCTGTCAGGTAGGCCATCGTTGTCGGCATCCGTGTCCAGCCAGTTGGGGATACCATCATTATCTAAATCCAGTTGTAGGCTGCCAAAGGCTTTGACATAGACTTCGTTGGCGTCGTATACCCCATCACCATCGGTATCAGGATTGGTATCATTGATTGCCAGGGCTCTCTCTACATCTTGGGGCAGGCCATCGTAATCAGTATCGACAAATGCCTTCAGGGTATAGTTGGCGTTAGCATCACCAGCCAGATCCTGTTCGGCGATCGCTATGTAATAGATTCCAGCGGTTTGGAACTTCACGCTGGCGAGTGTGCCTATCATGCCGATTGGTTCGGCATTGTTTTTAATTTCAAAAATTGCCCTACCGGTTTCGTCCAGAATACTTATCGTCGGCTTGTAGGAGAAGTCATCCATGAGTAACAGGAAGGTAATGGGATTGTCCGCGTCGATGACTGCCTGGTCGACCTTGATGCGGTAGACATCACCGTCACCGCGCTCTTCAAAGGCGCCCTTTAAGGTAAAAGGGAAGCTACCTGGAACTAAGGTCGCTACCGCTGGATTGTCATTGAAGCTGGACTCAGTCGTTGTCGGATAGCTTTGCTTGCTGGCATCAAACGGATAATCATCCAATTCATCTACCACGCCGTCGCCGTCTTCATCCCTGTTTTCCCAGGTGCCCACCTGAGGGGGGGCTGTGGGATCGGTAGGATCCGTAGGTTCGGTCGGCTCAGTTGGATTGGTGGGATCAACAGGGTCCACAGGATCTGTCGGCACCTGAGAGTTAGGGCCTTCTCCCTCTTTGAGTTCGCCGTTACAGCCCGTTATTGCCAGGGTCGAGGTCAGCATGAGTGCCAGCCAATGTTGCTTGGTCAGGCGAGACGTGTGTTTCATTTTATATATCCCTATGATTTTACAAGGTCCAGAATTCTTGTTTGGTATTGAATATTCGGTTTAGCTGTTTCGCTGAGCTTACATTCGAAATGGTGTCTGCATACGCATCAGTCCCTGAGCCGTGATTGCCAAATACGTATCACCCGTTGCCAATCCCAGCACGTTGCAGGCCAGCTGTTCCCGGCTTGGGTTATAGAAGGGGGAGGTGACTATCTCCTTAATGAGGTAGTTGGCAAAGGGGACGATCAGCTTTTGGCACCAGCGCACCTCTATCTGCAGCAGGTTGGCGTCCTGCACATTCAGTTGTCGGTTATTGCCCACGTTCTTGGGGGCTGGGTCACGAAACATCAGGTTGTTGTTGGGGATCTCATAGCGAGAGCCTGTGTCATATCGACTTCGCACCTTGAAGCGGTCGAAGGTTTCCCTGTCAGGGCTGAGTATGGTTATTTGACTTTGTACCAGGGTGGCGATTCTTGCCTTGGCGAAGGCCCGAACCGTGTCACTCGTGCCCGTGCCGTGGGCAAATAGCGGCATCATCCCCTGGGCCAGCCCCTTGCGCATCTCGTCAATATTGCCATGGTGTAGGGTGCCGGCCCGAACGGCGGCAACCGTGGCCGCATCCAGGGTGCTCTTGCTGGTATAGATAAAGGCCCACTGCACGATCAACATCATCGCAACCAGAATGATGGGAATAAGAAACGGCAGGGCAAGGCTGAACTCAAACATACTCTGCCCTCGCTGTTTCGAGCGTGCCGCTATCATAGCCCCGCCTGCGCCGTCGTTTGTGGCTGACTCTGCAGCTGATTGAGGGCATCGAGTAGCGCCTTGATTTGACGGCCCACGGCTGAGTCGGCATCGCCCTGGTTGCTGGCGGTATTGAGCAGATTGGTGGACTGCTTGATACGCACCAATCCCATGTTGTACCAGGCCTTCTGGTTATTTGGCTCTAGCTCGATGCAGCGTCGATAGGCGGCGATGGCCGCTTCATGACGGTTGGTACGGGTATAGATGTTACCCAGGCGAAACCAGGCGGGCGCATAGTTAGGTACGCTCTTTAGCACCTCGAGATAGAGGCTCTCCGCCTGATCCAACATGGCAAGTTTGTAGGCATGCTCCGCCTGAGACTGAATCGCCATTATCTGCTCATTGCCCTTGTGCTCAGGCTTCTGAGGCGTAGTCGAACAGGCGCCGAGTAGCGCGGTAACGGCGACGAAAAGCGAGAGGCGTATTAGTTTGCCCATGTCAAAATATCTCCGGGTTTTATCTGTTTGTGGGTGGAGTTGCCTGCGGCCAGCTCCAAAACCTGGGTGGCACCTCGACAAGCACTGCTGCGCCAGGGCTTAAGATTTCGGGTGATCTTAAGCACCTTGTTGTTTTTATTGAGGTAGACGATATCCAGCGCATAGCGCATCCCTAAGGTATGCACCGAGCTGCAGGGAGCGATAAGCATCCCTTGCTCGTGAGAGAGGGGGCGACGACCTAACAGTCCCCTGAGTCTGAGCCAGGGAGTATCGGCCACGAAGACTTCGGTGATCGCCTGTCCATTTGGGGTTTTCAGTGTGGTTTTTTTCATGTTAGAGCTCATACATAAACTTCATGGCAATCGGGAAGGCCAAGATCATAAAGGTCACGGGAAAGATGAAGACGATCAGCGGAAAGACCAGCTTGACCGGTGCCTCCAGAGCCTTCTTCTCGGCGCGCTGAAAACGCTCTATTCGGCGTTGATCCGACTGGATCCTCAGTGTCTGGCCCAGGCTGGCACCGGTTCTTTCCGCCTGTGCCAGGGCGCTGACCAGGCTGTTGACCTCGGTCACCTGCACACGATCGGCCATGTTACGAAACGCCTGGGCACGTGACATACCGGCGCGCATGTCGCGAATTACCTTCTCAAATTCGATGCGCAGTGGTCCGGCAGGCCCGCGCTCGACCGCCTGGCTGAGCGCCCCTGTCATGTTCAGGCCCGCCTCGATCGACATGGTGAGGTAGTCCAGATACACGGGCAGGCTCTTGACGATCAGCCCCTGGCGTTTCTTACGCAGATCGTTGAGGGTCATCACAGGCAGAAAGTAACCGAACACGGCGGCCAGCAGCAGATATTGAGGCACATAGGCGTCGAGCATGGCGCTACATATGAGCGTCAGCCCCAGGCTAAACAGGGTGCTCAGGATGCGGATGGCAAAGTATTGCTCGGCGGTCATTATGTAAGATAACCCTGAGACCTGGAGCTTCTTGGAGACCCGCTCCAGATAATCGACGCTGAGGTTCTCACTGACATAGAAGGCCAGCAGGCGCACCAGGGGCCAGATAAGCTTAAGACCCGGCGATAGCGGGTCCATAAATTCACGGTTTTCCTTCGGTACTCTGTGGTAGATGCGAGCGCAGCTTACGGTCAGGAAAACGAAGGAGATCACGAAGCAGGCGACAATGAGATTGACCATGATATTTCCTATACGTCTATCGCGACGATCTTACGGATCGACAGGTAGCCACTGGTGAGCATGATGATGACCAGGGCAATCAGGGCCCAACCCATAGGCTCGGTGAGAATACGGCCCATGGCGGAGGGCTCCATGTGATAGAGCACTACGCCGATAAAGACGGGCAGCAGGGTCATTACTATGCCCTGCATCTTTCCCTGGGATGTCAGGGCATCTATCTTGCCTTCCATCTCTATCTTGCGTCGCAAGGTGGCGGAGAGGCGTTGTAGCACCTCGGCCAGGTTTCCCCCGACCTCACGGGAGATCTGCATGCCGGCGGTCACCAGCTGAAACTCCTCTTCGGGGATGCGTTTAAACATGTTGTCCAGCGCCGTGTTGAATTCAACCCCCAGGCGTTGCTCGCGCAGGAAGAGCTGAAACTCTTGCTTGATCGGCGCCTCCATCTCTTCGGCCATAAACTCGATGGCGTTGCTGACGTTGGCCCCCGACTGCATAGAGGAGGCGATCATGTTGAGCGCGTCGGGCAGCTGGTGGACAAACTTGCGGCGACGGCGCTTATGCAGGAACTGATAGGCGAAGCGCGGCAGCAGCGCCAGCGCGATACTCAGTAAAATCCCCAGCACCCAGGAGCCGAAGAAGAGCCGCACCAGAAAAGGCACCGCCAACAGGGTCAGCATGTTGATGACAAACAGCTGCCTTGGCTCGATAAACAGGAACATATCGAACAGGTTGGTACGGGCCGAGCTGGTAAAGGTTTCCTGGTAGCGCTTGGCGAAGCGTGTCGACAGGTGCTTAAGCGCCCACACTAATATGGTGACCGAAGCGAATGCCAGCATGGCGGCGATCAACGGACTACTCATAGCGGCTATCCTTGTCGAAGATATCCAAACGTACGGCGATCCCTTGTTTTCTTAGCTGTTCGTAGAATTCGGGCAGAGTGCCGGTTGCGGTGTAATAGCCCTGTACCTTGCCCTGCTCGTCGAAGCCGGTCTGCTGGAATTTGAAGATCTCCGACAGTTGCACCACAGTGCCTTCGATGCCAGTAACTTCACAGATGCTGGTAACCCGGCGCGAGCCGTCACAGAAGCGGGACTGCTGCACTATGATGTTGACCGCCGAGGTGATCTGCTCGCGGATCGCCGTGACAGGTAGATCCATTCCCGCCATCATCACCATCACCTCGAGACGTGAGATACAGTCTCTTGGCGAGTTGGAGTGGGCCGTGGTGAGCGAACCATCGTGACCCGTGTTCATCGCCTGCAGCATGTCGAGCGCCTCACCGCCACGGCATTCACCGATCACCACGCGATCGGGACGCATCCGTAGGCAGTTCTTCACCAGATCGCGGATCTCTATGGCGCCTTTGCCCTCCTGGTTAGGGGGACGGGCCTCGAGGGAGACTAGGTTAGGCTGATAGAGTTGCAGTTCGGCGGCATCTTCCACCGTAACGATACGTTCGTTGTCTGGGATGAAGTTAGACAGTACGTTTAGCAGGGTAGTCTTACCCGAGCCAGTCCCCCCGGAGATGACGACGTTGCGCTTCTGCTTCACGGCGATCTCAAGAAACTCCGCCATGGCCTGGCTCATGGAGCCAAAGGCCACCAGATCGTTGCAGCTCAGGCGTCGCTGCATGAATTTACGTATGGTGATGCAGGGCCCCTTGAGTGCCAGCGGGGGGATCACCGCATTCACGCGGGAACCATCCTTGAGGCGGGCATCCACCATGGGGGAGCTCTCGTCGATACGTCTGCCTATGGGGGTCACGATACGTTCGATGGCGCCGAGTACCGCTTGATCGTCGGAGAAGGCGATATCCGACAGGTAGAGGTTACCCGCCTTCTCATAGAAGATCTGATCATGGCTGTTGACCATGATCTCAGTGACATCCGGGTCGGCAATCAGCCCCTCGAGCGGCCCTAGGCCTATGGTCTCGTCCAACACTTCCTTGGTCAGCGCCGAGATCTCGATGTCGTCGGGTAACTTGAAGTTGTCGATGATCTGCTTGAGCAGCACCTCACTCTGGGCGCGCAGCTCGGTGTCACTCATCTCGTTAACGTTAACCCGGCGCAGATCCATCTGCTTGAGTAGCTCGGTATGCACCTTGCGGCGCCACTCGTTGCGTCTCTGAATCTGGGCGCTCTGCTCCGTCACTATTGGAGGCTGCGCCTCGACAGAGGTTACAGCAGCTGCCACGGGAGCGGCTTGTGCCACGACGGGCGCTGCAGGTGGCGGTGGCGTCTCGGCGGGGGCACTTGCCTGAAATTGCGGATCGCTGCTCTGTACCCTGAGCTGATAATCGCCCACCTGAATCTTGTCGTTGAGGGTGAGGGGACCGAACTCCTGATGTTTCTCGTCGTTCACGCGTACGCCTGTACGGCTCTTGTTGTCGACGATGAAGATCCCCTCCTCATTTTGCCGCAAGGTGGCGTGATGCTTGGAGATCTTAAAGCCCCGAAGGACGATCAGCTGATCGGGGTCTTTACCCACACGGCATTCGCGGTGGATACATTGAAACTCGCCGACCTTGGTGCCCTTGGTGGTGCTGACTAAGATGTTAAACATGAGCTGCTCCTAGTCCAAGATGTAGAAAGCTTCGAGCTTGGTGGCTTCTTCCGCCATCTCCAGGCCGCGATTGAGTTGAGTGTCATGCTCTTCCTGCCCCGGATAGACCACCACAGGGGTGACGAAGATGACCAACTCTGTCTTGTCGTCTTTAAAGTCGCGGGACTTGAAGAGTTCACCCAGGATGGGGATATCGCCAAGCAGAGGGAACTTGTTGACTATCTTGGACATTTCACTGTTGACCAGGCCAGAGATCACTATGGTCTCGTTGTTCTTCACGTTGATCACAGACTCGGTGCGGCGGGTCAGCATACCTGGCACACCATCGACGGCCACAGAAGGATCGATTGAGCTGACCTCGGCCATGACCCGGCTGACAATGTTTTGTTGCTCGTCTACCACGGGCTCAATGTCCAGCTTGATGCCGTACTCTTTATATTCGACATCCACGGCGCCCAGGCCGCTGACGCTGCGGATAGGGAACTCGCCACCGGCCAGGAAGCTGGCCGACTCGCCGCTGCGGGTGGTCAGGTTGGGCTGGGCCAGTAGGCGGGCATCGCCCTTTTCAGATAGCAATTGGATCTGGCTGCCGATACCCGAGACGATACCCAGCGAACTCCAGCCACGGGTATCTAAGACGCCTATGTTCTCGGCAATGGATTTGGTGATCGCCTCTGTGTATTGGCCGGGTGAGGCGACGTTGAAGATAGGGTTGGCGGTAAAGCCCTTAGCTACCCCATATGCCGGACCAGCCATGGAGGTTTCCCACTTGATGCCGACGTTGTTGAGGGTCGACTTGTTGAACTCGACTATCTTGACCTGCATCTTCACCATGGGTGACATTGTCTTGGCAAACTTGAGGTATTTCACCAGGGAGACGACGTTAGGATCGCCTTCGAGGATCTTCTCCAGCTGCTCCTTCTGGGCAAGGTCGGCTTCGCCCTGAACTATGATCAGGCCATCGCTCTCCGAGACAGTGAGCGACGGGAAGGCGGCGAGCATCTTCTTGACCATGGTCGTGGTACGCAGGCTGTTGTCTGGGGTGACGGTGAGGCTGAGCTTGATCAGCTTGCCATCTTTCTGCCATAGCTGCAGGTCGGTATTGCCCGGAGCCTCGCCGATCAGCAAGACGCCCTTGTTATCGACGACCTTGGCGCTGAGCACCTTGCCGTTACCCACGACGATACGCTCGACGTTGGCGGCCTTATAGAGTTCGACTGCGCCGACATAGAGCTTCATGGGGCGGTTGTTGTGCGCCATGCTGGACGCGGGCAGCAGTAGACATATCCAAAAAAATGCGACAATTTTCAATGTTTTCATAGTACGGCTTTATCTTTTTGTTGGCTGAGTTGCTCTAGCATCTCTTTGGGAAGCGGGTAGGTTTGGGTACTGGTTTTGATGCCACTGCCACCGGTGATCACCTCGACGGCAAGCTCGTGGTTTTCCACATCGCGATTAAACAGTTGGCCTTCATGCATAGAGATAAACTCCAGCGCCCTAGACTCCTTCTGATTTCTCAGCAGGGTGACAAAATCACCTTTCTGTTTTGCCAGTGAGACGCGCGCCGCGTCGTTGACCGATAGCGCTAGAGTGACTGTGTTATAGGCGTTGGGGTTGTCGTATAGGGTATCGACCAACTCGGGATTGACATCTATGCTGCGTCTGCCTGTGGCTAGCACTGTGACATCCTCCAGTAGCAGCTGGAGTCGTTTTCGCTCGCCATCACGTCCCTCTTCTTTGAAGGAGAGCAGCAGATCGATATGATCTGAGGGCACCAGCATGCCGGCATTCGAGTTAATCTCATCGATATCTATAGTGACGGCACGTTGGCCCTCTTTAAGAATGTCGGAGAACTGCGCCACGCGCATGCCGGGCAGGTAGGTTTCGATCAGCGGGCGACCCGGTGCCATGGGTTGTAGCAGCATCTGCCCGGCAACCTCGCCGAAGCGGCTGGGATGTATGGCGTCCAGGGGCAGGGTATCGGCGCGGATTTGACGCACAGACATGTTGGCCTGGGAGATGATATCGCCCTTTTTCAAAGGCTGGGTGGCGACGATTACATCGGCCATCGCAATGTTGTCCTTGGTCAACTCATCTCTGAGTTCCTGCTCTTTGGCTATGAAGTAGTTCTTGGTCGCCCAGGCCGAAATACCACCTAAGATCAAGGCAATAACTAGCAGCACCCAATTGAAGTCAATTGATTTTAATTTCATCGTTAAACCTGAAGTTAGTTGGGGAGTATCGAGAGCGATTTCGTGTAGGCAAACGCCGTATACCACTCGGTGAGGGCATCGGCGCAGAGGTCTAGCACATTGTCATCATTGCTGACGGGGGTGAGCAGGGCGGCGACTAAGGCGCCGCATACCACCAGGTATTCGACGCTGGCCTGGCCCCGACAGCGGGTGTTGCTTAACTGCATGGGTTCATCATCCTTGTTTCACTTGATTGGCAACTATGTAAACTTGCGAATTTCGGGTGTCGAAACTG
This sequence comes from Shewanella halotolerans, assembly GCF_019457535.1. Classification (NCBI taxonomy): domain Bacteria; kingdom Pseudomonadati; phylum Pseudomonadota; class Gammaproteobacteria; order Alteromonadales; family Shewanellaceae; genus Shewanella; species Shewanella halotolerans. The sequence goes on from NZ_CP080417.1 coordinate 748,795, forward strand.
ATATCGACGCTATTGGTTCCCTGGCTCATTTGAAGGGCGGCCTTTCCCGATTGGGTATCGAGTATGGCGGTCTCTTCTACCCAGCCCCGCTGCTGATAGTGACGGCGGTAATAGTGATAGTTGCTGGAAAGGCTGCGAGTGCTGCTGAGCACGATGGTGCGCCCCTGCTTGTAGAGGTCGGTCGAGGCGATATCAGATAGCACAGTGGCACCACTGGGCTGAGGAAAAGTGTTGCGTCTAACCCTAGCCAGTTCATTCTCTTCCATATTCTTGGTGATGCCGACAAAGGCGGTGACGCCATCAAACTGCTGGCTGATGCGGGCGGTCAGCAGATAAGGGGGCTGCAGACTGTTGATCACTAAGTCGCCGTTAAAGGGGCGGGAGTCGAATCGTTCGCTATCTTTCTGCCAGGCCTTAGTAAAGAAGGCCGCCAGCTGGGCCTGGCTCTGGGTGTCTTTGACCACCCAGGTCTTCATAGGGTAGCCGTTGTAGCGCATCTCATCGGCGACTATCTCTACCTTGGCGGTGTCGGGAAAATTTACTTCAGGCCAGTCGCTTGCCTGTGTAAGGCCGGTGAATAGGACGAGAATAAGGGGGAAAAGTGATTTCATGGGGTCAGCCTCCACAGTTCTTGGTGCCATAGGTACATAGGCGGTTAGCGGGCAGCACATCGGGTTCGACGAAACCTAGCTTCAGCGAGTTGGACTTGATCTCCTTACCGAAGGGGATAATGCCAATGAGGTTCTGAGCGGTGCGGATCACGCCAACGTCCATATAGTTGGTCAGCACCAAGCGTCTTACCCGGTTCTTCACATGGTAGGGGCCGGCGGCGTTCCAGCCTGAGGCGAGCAGGGCGCTTTGACCCTCGACGCTCAGGTTTAGTTGGTCGAACGGACTCATTTCGAGGTTTTCCAGATCTGTCTTGACCTGGGTGCGATAGAACTGATCTCTGGGCAGCTTAAAGCCGGTAAAAGAGAGCATGCCGACGGCTCGCTCGACACTTGCGCCATAGGCCCCTGGTGTTCCAGAACCTTGCTGGCTACCGCTAATTCTGGCCAGTTCCTGTTCATCCTTGGCCGACTCCTGCAGATTCTTTAACAGCAGGCTATTTGTGCCGTCGCGCTTTAGGGGATACTTGAGTAGCGGGTGGACATTATTGTCCCAGCTCCATTGATCCTTTTGGCGGGTCGCTATCTTGCGGCCATCTTGCTGATAGAAGCGCCAGGGCAGGTATTGCATCTGCTCTTCATCTGAGCGAATGGCCACATAGAGGCCGCTGCGGCTCGGCATTCTATCGGGGCGTCCCTCTTTCCAAACGGTGCGCTCCCAGGCGTTATAGTGCGCGGCCTGATCTGCCCTGTGCTGGGCGCTAGAGACCTTAGCCAGTAAGGGGAAGATGATCAGCAGGGGGACAATCACAAAGCTGAGCCCTACGACACTCTCGACCAAGGCCTGGCCCTGTTGTTTCTTGGCCATTAGAGCATCCTCGTTAAGGCCAGCACTGTGCTGCGCTCGCCGTTGGTGGAGTCGGTCAGACGGGTCTGCCAGAAAGGGTTATAGAGGTTGCCATATTCGTGGCGGCCATCGCGTCTAGCCCAGGAAGAGGTTATTTGCATCAGATCTTTTGGGCGTGAGTAGTAGGCCTGCGCTGTCGCCAGGGCCGTCATGCGATTGCCGAGCATCTCTTCGTCTTTTGCCGGGTTAAGGCCATCGCCCACCAGTTGCACACTGCTTGATGTGCCGACATTGTTGCGTTTTTTAGAGACCACAATGGCGATGTTATCCGTCTGACTCTTCTTGTTGGCGCTGCTTGAGAGACCGAAGAAGGGGCGGACACCATTGTAATCGCCACGGGTTTCCTGGGCGTAACCTGCGTATCGGGATGCAGTACGGTTGATGCGGCGACTGCTGCCCCAGGTTTGGCGATCACCTTCGCGGGGAATATTGGCGCGATCATCCGAGCTGGTCGAGCCCCAGCCGAGCGGGATCTCTCTGTATCCGCGCCAACGGCAACCGGACCAACTACAACGAAACTTGGAGAGGTGGAAGCTGATGGTATCCATAGAGGTCCAGGATTCAGCCTGCCTATTGTCGTAGGCTATCAGATCGCTACCACCGGTTTTCTGGGTCTTCCAACGTATAGGGAAGACGGTCATCGACCAGATCCCCCCAAGTTTGTAGGTTCGATTTTTACTGAAGGGATCGCGTGACGCCAGAGTCACGCCGATGAAATCTTTAAACTGGGTCTCTTTACTCTTGGGGTTACGGCTATGGCGCTTCTGGAATGATATCCAGGTATCTTTCACATCGACAAACAGTAGTGGGTTTTGCGCCAGATCCAGCCTGGCATCGCTATCATTGGCCTTGACCACCTTGCCGGCCGATTCGATGCTGGAGGCCATGCCCGCGTAGTGGATAACCTGTTGTGAGCTGCTCAAGGTCCACAAGATGGCATCTTCGGCGTAGATCAAGCCTTCAAATACGGGTTGCGCCACCTGGTTGATGGTACCGACAGCCTTTTCGATACCAGCAAGCACCTGGCCAAGATAAGGTACCCAGCAGAGGGTTGTGCAGGCATTTTGCGCGAATTGGTCTGTCATGTTGAACCAGGAGGAGAGCCCGACCATCTGGGCAATGGCGACTTGATTCGCGACAGATGCGCGATTGGTATAGGCCTTGAAATTGAAATCTCGGGCGGCAAAGGTCGCGACGCTGTAGGCCGTGTTGTCGGCAGTATTCTGCAACTTAGTTGCGTTGAGATTGACCTTGGTTGTATTAAAACTGTAGAGCACAGACATGAGTGCGAGCGACATCAGCATTAAAGACAATGCCATGGCCTGCCCTCGCTGTTTGGAGCGCATGGTATTTGGTTTCATAGGAGTCTCTTGGCTAGTCGAAAAGGCTGGGGTTAATCTACGCCGCTACCTGACCCACTACCTGAGCCGGTACCACCGCTGGCGCTATTCGCCCCTTGGTCATAGTTACCTAGGTTGTAATCCTGGTTGGCTACACCGTTTGCTGCGGAGGCTGAACCTTGTGCTTGACCTATTTGACCGTTAGCACTCTGCCCTGAGACCTCGGCGGAAAGGCCGGCGACCTGGTTGCGCACCGTCTTGCCGAAGAAGCTGTAGACGCCAATTGCCGAGACGGCGATTAAGGCGACTATGATGATATATTCGGTCATGCCCTGACCTTGTATGTGTATCTTTTTCACCATAAGTTCCTTTTATGATCGATGGAAAGGCAAGTGCCTTGGCACTTGCCTTCGTCTTGACCCCAAAACAGTCTTGACCCCAAAACAGGTTTAACGCTTATAGGGTTAGTTAGTACCACCAGCGCTGCTGTTTGCAGCTTGGTCGTATGTACCTAAGTTGTAATCCTGGTTGGCAACACCATTTGCTGCGGTGGCAGCGCCTTGTGCTTGACCAATTTGACCGTCGGCGCTTTGACCTGACATTTCGGCAGACAGACCGGCAACCTGGTTACGGATAGTCTTACCGAAGAAGCTGTATACCCCGATGGCAGATACAGCAATCAGTGCGACAATGATGATATATTCGGTCATACCTTGACCACGTTGCTTTTTCTTTAACATCTCTTTTCTCCTTGAGAATATATAATTAAGACTCGGTTATTTTATCGTCATACCTTAGTGTCTCAATTATCCCTAGGAATAATATTGCCCTGATGAACCTACCCGTTGTTATTATTTTCCTACCTATAACTGATTATATTTAACCAGGAGTTGTCCTCGGCTCTTACAATCGGTTTTTTTGTAAATGTTTTGTAAATGCATCTTGATGGTATTTATTGAAACGTTCATTTTATTTGCGGCTTCTGAGTTACTCAGGCCTTTACAGATAAAAGAGAGCACCTCTTTCTCTTTCTTGGTGATCCCTTGAAACAGTGCATGTTGCTCTGAGGCTTTAGCGGGTTTTTGCTGTGTCTGAATATAGTGCGACAGGGCGCTCAGGCTAAAAAACAGGTTGCCCTCGAGCACATTGTCGAGCATCTGCATGATGGCGTGTGCTGGGCTGGATGCCTTGGTGGCTCCGCTAAATCCATGTTTTATTAGGGTTAACTCATCATCCATCGAGAGGTTTTCGCAGATGGCGATATGTTTGCCTGCCGATAAGAGCTCAGGATCTATCTGACCGAGTTCGCCGTGAACGTCTTTGAGAAAATGAAACAGAATCTTGGGGACTTTCTGCGGGTTGTGCCAGGCCGCTAGCGGCGTAATGCTGGCATCAACTTTTAAATTGAGTAGCCCAGAAATATTCTTTAACAGCTGAATATTTTTCGGCGACCGGCTTAGGGTAAATAATTCACCATTATACATTTCACGTCCTTATGAGATTTATAATGTACTACTTTGTTACTAATAGGGTTTGTTTATTTTTTTCGAGCGTAAGACTTTATTATGACTAAATTATTAAACGCTCGTTTATTTGTTCATATTCTATATAAGAAGGAATTAATATCAAGAGGCGAGAACTTGTGACTTATATCCTTTCGGGCAGGCATTAGACCCCTGTACTCGTGATCAGGCATAGCGTGTCCTGTGCCTTTGTGTCAGACGACACCTGATGTGGGATGAAGATCTGGGATGAAGAAGTGGGTAGAAGATGAGCAGCACAGAGGCGACAGCTTGCCGCCTCATTTTGGCGCCCTCTCTGTAACGCCCTCTCTGTTACGCCTTATCTTTAGCGCCTGATCATTGGAGTGAGGTTAGTCTACCGAGGTGACCTTGAGCTGCCACTCGGGTAGCTTCTCTTCGAGATCCGGCCTGATACGTGCTAGATCGCCGCGGATGACGATTACAGGCTCTTGGCCAAAGTGTGCTTGTGCCAAGGCTTGCAGCGCCTCTGGGGTTAACGTTTGCCAGTGTTTGAGTCGCTTTGCCATAGCGTCGGTGCCTGCTTGGCGTGCAATGGCCTGGCAGTAATCTTCGATGCGATGGCCAGGATCGTCCTGGCGCAGGGCGATCTGGCTAAACTGCGAGGTCTTCAGCGCGGCAAGCTCCGCCTCTGAAGGCGGGGCTTCGGCTGCCAGTGCCAGGTGATCTAAGATGCCACGAATAAAGGCGCCAGTATGCTGCTGTTGGGTGGCGCCGTAATATTTTAGGATGCGCGCCATAGGATTGTTGAAGCAGCGGCCATAGATGCCATAGGTTAGACCCCGTTGCTCCCTGAGATCGAAGTAGAGGCGCCCGGAGAAGCTACGCCCGAGCCAGCGACTGAGGGCTTCGCAGGCAAACGCCGAATCCTCTTGGTCAGCTAGTCCCATAGGCAGGTGATAGCCGATCCGCACCTGAGTCTGTACCGTGCCCGGCGCATCGATAACAAATAGCTGCTTGCCATAGGGGCTAACGGTATCGACGAAGCGCTCTTCCTGCCTTTGCGCGGCACCTAGCTGGCTCAGGCTTGCGGTAAGCTGCTCCCTTAAGCTGTTTTCCACCTGAGGGACGCCCTCCAACAACAGATGCCATTGGCTCTGTGCCTTGGTTTGTTTGAGTAGAGCCAGTAGCTGAGGCTTATCCAGGCTTTGCTGTAGATCCCTGTTATTCAGGGCCTTATTGTAGGGATGAGCGCTGCCGAGGATCTTGTCGGCCCAGACCTCTTCTATCTCGCTGCCATTAAAGGCTCTGATATGTTTATCCAGGGCCAGCTGGCGTTTGAGTCTCGGTAGATCAAGCTGGCCGTAGGCGTCTGGCGACCAGCTTTGGGCCAAGATGTCGACTGCTTGCGCCAGTGCTGATGTCGGGCATTTTAGGCTGAGTCTGAGACCATGGATGCTGGGGTGTATGGTCAGTCCTTCGATACAGGGCAGGTCGTGCTGGTTGGCCAGCTTGACGCTAAGCTGCTGCATCGCCGTATGCAAAATATCGAGATTCTCATAGGGGGCATCCGGGCTCACGGCTAGCAGGTGTATGCCCACCAACTGGGAGGGCGTGCCGGGAAGTAGATGCAGGCTTAGCTCGTCTGTCAGCGAGATAACCTCAGGCGGCGCCAAAGGCGTAAACTCTTTTTTCGTCAGCGTCGGCGCATTGGTCGGCGCGGTAAAACTCGGCACCTTAGGCGCTTCAACCTGGGTGAAGCTTAAGCGGGTCTGCTGGCAGCCTCCACTCCAGAGGCTGCCAATGAAGATGAGGAGTAAGCTTATTGGTCTCATAGCACCTTCTCCTCCAGTGAATCGGACAGGCCTTCGGGCAGCCACTCTAATATCGTCTTGCCCCAACGAATATACCAAGGCGGCAACAGGTCGAGGCGAACATACCCGGGGCTCAGATAGTGCTGGGTGACCCGTTTGATATCCTCTTGAGTCACCGCCGCAATGCGCTCCCAGGGGGCGGTGAGGGGATGCTCTCTATCTCTAAGTTGGCTGGCGCTGAGCAGATTGGCCAGGCTGACATCATTGTCTAGCTTGCTCAGCTGGGTGAGTAGCCAACGGCGTTTGAGTTGATCGAGCTCGAGCGGCGTTACCCCCTGGCTTGCCAGAGTATCCACCATGCCAGTGATGCGTTGGCTGAGAGTGTCGAGGGAGACCTTGGCTCTGGGCACCAGGATCAGGTTCATCACGCCAAGATGCTCCATGGAGAGGGGGACTGAGTAATGCAGTAGGGTGTCGGGCGCCTTGAGGTTCATCTGCTCCAGCATGCTGGTGCGGTTTTGCAGCAGATAATCTTCGACCAGGGTGATGGCGGCGGCATCCGGATGCAGGGCGCCCACCGTGTGCCAGGCCAACATCAGCCCGGGCCAGGGGCCGCGACTATCGACTATCTCACCTCGCACCGGCTGTCGCTCGACGGCCAGCGGGGAGAAATGCGCCAGGGGACGCTTGGGTTTCTGCCAACTGCCGAAGTACTTATCTACCCAAGATAGAGCTTGCGGCGGCAAGTCGCCGACGATGGCCAGCTGCATGGCATCTGGGCGGTAGAAGTCATGGTGAAACCGATTCAGGCTGGCGGGCGTGGCCGCCGACACATCGTCAACTGAGCCGATCACCGCATGGCCATAGGGGCTGCCTTTTACCTGATTGAGCAGAAAGTTCATAGCCGGGCGGATATAGGGCTGATTGTCTATGGTGGTGGCCATCTCCTCGAGTACGGTTTGTTGCTGATTGCGCACCGTCTCGTCGCTGAGCTGGGGGCGGATGAAGCGGTCCGACTCGAGCCAGAGTGCCAGCTCTAACGCCTGACTGGGGAGGTTGACATAGTAGTTGGTGGCATCGAAGAAGGTGCTGGCGTTGAAATAGCCGCTGTTGGCGCTCATGGTCTGGCCATAGCTGTCACCCGGGGCATTTTCGCTGCCCTTGAACAGCATATGCTCGAACAGGTGGGCGTAACCCGACTCACCCTCGAGCTCGTTGCGTGAGCCTACCGAAAACTGGCTGGAGAGGGCGACGCTTTGCTTGTTGGGCAGCGGCAGCAGATAGAGGCTCAGGCCGTTATCCAGTTCGTGCCGGCTCAGTTGCTGCTCCAGCTGATAAAGCGGCGCGGCCAGCGTCTCCAGGCTGGGCTCGCTGGCCATGGCGCTCACGCCAAAGAGGCTGAGCAGGCAGGCGAGCAGGGAATAGCGTGTTGGGCTTGGCATCTTATTGTATTTTCTGAAATTGACTTATTTTAACCCTATCCGTTTTGCCAGGCGGTGTAAATTACCCGAATCGACCTCGAGATCCCTGGCGGTGGCGGCCCAGTTATTATCGTGCTGGCTCAGGGTTTGGCGTATGTAGTCGGCCTGAAAGGCTTCGGTCGCCTGCTTGAGGCTGCCGCTAAATTGCGGTGCCAGGGTTTTGCCGCTACTTTGGACGGCGCGCGGTGCCTGGTTGGCGAACTCGAAATGCTCGGGGTTGATGAGGCCGTTACTGCCGGACGACTGAGCCCTCGCCAGAATGGCTGCTCGGTAGATGCTGTGCTCCAGTTCCCTGACGTTGCCGGGCCATTGGTAGCACTCCAGCATGGCAAGACTGGTCGGGCTGAGCCTTAGGGTCTGTAGCCCTAGTTGCTGACGGCAGCGCTCGACGAAGAAGCCGCTCAGCAGGGTAATGTCCTGCTCACGTTCTCTCAGTGGCGGCGCGATCAGCGGGAAGACGCTGAGTCTGTGGTAGAGGTCGGCGCGAAAACGTCCCGCCAGCACCTCGTTTTTCAGATTCTTGTTGGTGGCGGCGATGATCCTCACATCCACCTTGAGGCTGCGATCGTCGCCGACTCTTTGCAGATCGCCATATTGCAGTACCCTCAGCAGCTTGGCCTGTAGGGTCAGCGGCAGCTCGCCTATCTCATCGAGAAACAGCGAGCCCTTATCGGCCATCTCGAACTTACCGCTGCGATTGCTGACGGCGCCGGTAAAGGCCCCTTTGACATGACCAAACAGCTCACTCTCGGCCACAGATTCGGGCAGGGCGGCGCAGTTGAGGTAGACCAGCGGCTGGCTGGCGCGCATGGATCCCTGGTGGATCTCATGGGCGACCAACTCCTTACCTGTGCCTGTCTCGCCCATGATGAGCACGTTGAGATCCGTCGGCGCCACCACGGCGATCTCCTGCTTGAGGTTGTTCATCACCTGTGACTGGCCGATGATCTCCTTGGTGCCTTCCTTACTCTGGCTAGTGCTGTCGCCCTTGTCCCATTGGGCCTGCAGCGCCTGCTTCTCCAGCTTATCGATCAGCAGGGCGTTGTTGAGCGACGCCGAGGCGATGGCGCTGATCCCCCGCAGCTGCTCGTTGGTGAAAGACTTGAACTGATCCGGATCGAAGCCGTCTATGGTGACGGCGCCTATCAGGCTGCCATCGGCCAGCAGCGGCAGGCCGATACAGGCGTGTACCGTGAGGTTGTCCCCCTGATTGGGGATCAGGCCGTCGTAAGGATCGGGCAGATCGCTGTCGGCGGGAAAGCGCACCACGTCACCGGCGCGGGCAATCGCCTCGAGCCTTGGGTGTTCATGGAGCACGAAGCGGCGGCCCAGTACATCTGGGCTTAGGCCGTTGATGGCCAATGGGGTAAACTGCTGACCCTTAAACTCCAGCAGCGCGGCGGCGTCGCACTGCATGCTTTCCCTGATGGTGTCGAGCAGGCGTGAGAACCTGTCATGATTGGACAATCCCGAGGTGATATCTAACGCCATCCGCGTTAATTGGGTTTGACTTAATGCCATGGGGTCTCCGAAATATCGCGCCAGTGCCAAGGGACATCCTTCTTCATCGGCAGGCTGCGGCTGTACTAGGAATTAGTATATGTCAATTTAACAGTAATGTTTATTGTCATTTTTACACTTGTCGTGAGGGTAAAAAGGGGTCGATATGACCCCTTTGTCGAGTGATGTCAGGCGTTATGCGTTGGCCGACAGTGGCGCATCGGCAATGGCTTGAGTGCCCTTGGCGCCAATGGCTTTTCTGATGATGTCGAACAGGAAGGCGCCGAGGAACAGGCCGCCTGCACCGAAGATGACGTCACCAGGGACACGCATCCATACCAGGGTTTCAACCAGTGGGCTGTGGATCACCTCTGGTGAGCGGGCGAACCAGTAACCGTTCTCGATGACGGCGAAGAACTGGGTCAGACCCACAGGCAGCAGTGACATGAAGACCATGGCCGCCAGACCGATATTCAGGCTCCAGAAGGCACCCTTAAGCAGCTTGTCGCTCCACTGGATATTGCCTGTCAGACCGCGCAGACAGAAGAGCATCAGGCCTACACCCAGCATGCCGTACACACCCATGAAGGCGGCGTGGCCGTGGGTCGCAGTGGTGTTCAGACCCTGGATGAAGTAGAGCGAGATAGGTGGGTTGATCAGGAAGCCCAGTACGCCCGCACCTACTAAGTTCCAGAAGGCGGTAGCCACGAAGAACATGATGGCCCACTTGTAGCGAATCATCCAAGGGCTGGCGTTACGCATACGGTAACTCTCGATGGCTTCGAAGCCGATAAGGGCTAGCGGAACCACTTCCAGTGCCGAGAAGATGGCGCCCCAGGCGATCACACCCGTTGGTGTACCTGTGAAGTAGAGGTGGTGCAGGGTACCGATAAGACCACCGGTGAGGAAGATAACCGTGGCGAATAGTACGGCGCCGTTGGCGCTGCGGGCACGGATGAGTCCCAGACGCACCAGCATCAGGGCGATCACCGAGGTCGCAAAGGTCTCGAAGAAGCCTTCAACCCATAGGTGAACTACCCACCAGCGCCAGTATTCGGCGATGGCCAGGTTGGTGTGTTTGCCCATGAAGAGACCGGCGCCGTAGAAGAGGCCGATGGCGACACACGAGGCGTAAAGTACCCAGATCACGGGGCGCATCTCGCCTTGAATCTTAAGGGCTGGGCGCATGGCGGCGGTGACCAGGGTTAGCCAGATCAACAGGCCAGCCAGTAGCAGTACCTGCCAGACACGGCCGAGGTCGATATATTCATAGCCTTGGTGGCCGAAGAGGAAGTTGGTATCCAGGTCGAAGTATTGCTGTACGCCGATCCATTCACCGGCCATAGAGCCCAGTACCACGACAACCAGGGCTACCCAGAGGACGTTGACGCCCAGACGTTGGAACTTAGGCTCATATCCCGATAGCGCAGGCGCTATGTAGAGGCCTGTGCCGAGCCAGGCGGTGGCGATCCAGAATACCGCTAGCTGGGTATGCCAGGTACGGGTGACTGAGTAGGGCAGTATCTCTGATAGCGGGATGCCGTAGAAGTTTTGCCCTTCTACCGCGTAGTGCGCCGTCACGCCCCCTAAGAGGATCTGCAGCAGGAAGAGGCCGACTGCGGTGACGAAATACTTACCCACGGCCTTCTGTGAGGCGGTAGGCTTCTTGAGGAACAGAGGATCTTGCTCGGCTGGCTTAGGCAGCTCTTCATGCTTGCCTGAGGCGTGGTGCCATACCAGGGCGCCGATACCGGCGATAAGGGTGACGATACTCAGGATAGACCAGACGATGTTGTCTGAGGTCGGGGTGTTACCTAGCTGCGGATCGAAAGGCCAGTTGTTGGTGTAGGTATACTCTTGTCCTTCACGCTCTGTGATGGCGGCCCAGGCGCCCCAGAAGAGGAAGGCGTTTAGCTGTTGGCGACGCTCAAGGTCAGGCACTGTGCCTTCCTTCATCGCATACTGTTCGCGCAGAGTTGAGAGCTCAGGATCGTCGCCAAACAGAGACAGATAGTGGTCTGATACCTGGCCGATGGCCTGAATACGGGTTTCAGACAGGCTGATGCGTATCTCGCCATTGGCCGAGGTAGTCAGGGTGTTTCGACGTAGGTCGTCACGTAGCGACTGCTCGAGCCCAGCTTTCTTGATAGAGTCCAGCTCGTTGAAGCTTCTGCCATACTGCGCCTTGGCGGTGATATCTAACCAGGCCTGCGCCTCACGGTGTAGCCAGTCGGCGGTCCAGTCTGGGGCGACGTAGGAGCCGTGACCCCAGATAGAGCCTAGCTGGTGTCCGCCCATAGAGCGCCAAACCAGTTGACCACGCTCTATATCGTTTTGGGTGAACAGAGGTTGACCCTGCACATCGGTAAAGGCGGTGGGGATTGGGGGTTTTTCGCGATAGATCTGACTGCCTATGCTCAGCAGTACAGAGAAGGAAGCGATAAGTACTATCAAGAGTGCTATCGCCGTTAGCCGTTGTTTATTCATAGAGCCTCTCAGCGCAATATATTGTAGGTGTGGAGTACCCTGCTATAGCAGCTAACGTGCCATACTTATAAGTTGTTGATTGTTATTGGGTAAGAGTATATTAGTGTCTTATTAAATTGTCATAATGACAATTGAGATAAAGTGTAAAAATGACACTGAATGTCAAAAGGACAGTGTGTGTTTTGTCTGTGTCGATTTGATACTTATTGGGGTTGTAGAAAGATGTGCGGCATAAAAAAAGCCAGCCTAAATGGCTGGCTTTTACCGAGCGACTAACCCTTTCGCCGTCGGGCTAGCGATAGAGCGACGGGTCATCCTTATTGGGACGGGTCTTGAAGCGTCTATGCAGCCACATGTATTGCGCTGGGCTGCGTTCGATGATCTCTTCTATGATGCGGTTCCCCCGCTTGGCATCTTCCAGCTCGTTCTCGCCGGGGAAGTCTTCCAGCGGCGCTTGTATCTCTATGGTGTAACCCTTGTCATCTTCATTGCGCACCACAATGAAAGGCAGCACCTTGGCCTTGCCCAGTTTGGCTAGGGTGGTGGCACCCGTGATAGTCGCGGCCTCAGGCACGGCGAAGAAGGGGATAAAGACGGCGCTGGAACGGCCGAAATCCTGATCCGCCGTATACCAGATCACATCGGGGTTACGCAGACTGCGCACCATCTGTCTGAGATCCCGCTTGGGCACCAGTCCCTTGTTGGAGCGCAGACGTCCCTTTACCTGAAGGTATTCCATCAGCGGATTATTGTGGGGGCGGTAGACGCCTATGCCCGGCTGAAACTGGCCGAAGATGCGTGCGCCCATCTCCAGCGGCAGACAGTGCACCGCGAAGAGGATCACTCCCTGCCCGGCGGCCAGGGTCTGTTCTACGTGTTCTTGTCCCTTGATGGTCATATGGCGCTGAATGCGTTCGTCACTCCACCACCAGGCGTTGGCGATGTCGAATATAGCCTTGCCCGTCTCTTCGAAGTTGCGGGTTAATAGTTGCTGCTGGTCGGCCTGGCTCATCTCGGGAAAACAGAGTGCTATGTTGCGCTTGGCGGTATTGACGCGACTGCCGGCTATCGCCATGGCCAGGCGGCCTATGCCCTGTCCCAATTTCATCTGGGCCCGCAGGGGCAACAGCTGGGTCAGACGCATAAAGCCGACACCTAACCAGATGAGCCAATACTTGGGATGGAAAAATTGAGCGGAGAATTGAGCGTTTTCGACCACGGTTGACCCTATGGGGTTTACAAAAATTACTGCTTATTCTAACTCAATTTGTTGGGAAAATTAGGTATAATCAGGGATTAATTTTCGCAAAAAGATAAGTGCCATATGAAGATTTCTCTGCCAGCTTTCGAAAAAGCAAACGTTCTGGTCGTCGGTGATGTGATGTTAGACAGATACTGGAGCGGTCCTACGGGGCGCATTTCGCCCGAGGCGCCTGTGCCCGTGGTACGAGTGAATCAAATTGAAGACAGACCCGGCGGGGCGGCCAACGTTGCCTTGAATATCGCCACCCTGGGCGGTCAGGTGAGCCTGGCGGGCATAGTGGGTGAGGATGAAACCGCAGCGGCCCTGACCCAGGGCATAGAGGCGCTTGGCGTCGTGCCTAAGTGGCACACTGTGGCCGAGCTACCCACCATCACCAAGCTCAGGGTGATGTCGCGCAATCAGCAGCTGATTCGCCTCGATTTCGAGGAGGCCTATCCGGCCGAGCAGAGTCAGGCACTGCTGGCGAGCGCCGAGAAAGAGCTGGATAAGGTAGCCGTGGTTGTGCTGTCCGATTATGCCAAGGGCGCCATCGACAAGCCCGAGGCTTTCATCGCCAAGGCCAAGGCTAAGGGAGTCAAGGTGCTGGTGGACCCTAAGGGCAGTGACTTTTCCCGTTATCGCGGCGCGACCTTGCTGACGCCTAACATGAGCGAGTTCGAACAGGTGGTCGGTAAGGTTGCCGACGAGGCGGATCTGGTGGCTAAAGCCAAGGAGCTCCTCAAAGAGTTCGACTTCGAGGCCCTGCTGGTGACGCGCTCCGAGAAGGGGATGACGCTGATCACCGCTGATGCCACCGAGCTGCATATTCCGACCGTTGCCCACGAGGTCTATGACGTGACCGGCGCCGGTGACACAGTGATCTCGGCCCTGGCCACCTCGCTGGCGGTAGGTTGTGAGCTGCCAGTGGCCTGCGCCCTGGCCAACACGGCCGCGGGCATAGTCGTCGGCAAGCTGGGCACCTCAACCGTGAGCCGTATCGAGCTGATTACAGCGCTTAATCTGAGTCATGGCGAGAGTGGCTACGGGGTGGTCAGCGAAGATCAACTGGCCTATGCCCTGGAGCAGGCCAAGCTGAAGGGCGAGCGCGTGGTGATGACTAACGGCTGTTTCGACATTCTCCATGCCGGCCATGTGAGTTACCTGCAACAGGCGAGGGCGCTGGGTGACAGGCTTATCGTGGCGGTTAACGATGACGACTCGGTGAAGCGCCTTAAGGGCGATGGCCGTCCGGTCAACAAGCTGGAGCGCCGCATGGCTGTGCTGGCGGGTCTGGCCTCGGTCGACTGGGTGGTGCCATTTAGCGAAGACACGCCGCAGCGCATCATCTCCAGACTACTACCTAACAAGCTGGTGAAGGGCGGCGACTATAGTGTCGAGGATATCGCCGGTGGCAAAGAGGTGATCGCGGCTGGTGGCAGCGTCGAGGTGCTGGGCTTCGAAGATGGCGTCTCTACCACGGCCATCATAGAAAACATCATGGCTAAGCAGTGATTGCAGGGACGTTACTGATCGCCAGTGCCTGGTTCTGGGCGCCCATGCCCCAAGGCCAGGCCCTGGTGTGTCAAACGTCTCACGTTCAAGAGTGCCTTGGGCAGTTACCGAGTAATGCCAGGGCACAATTACCCCTAAATTCTCAGACGCTTTTGAGCCAGATGGGTCGGCGCGGCGCCATGGTCAGGCCGTTGACCGATTCCGATATTACCGGTCTGGTGTTGCTGCAAGATGAGCGGATCCCCAAGGCATATTCGGCGCTGTGGAATGGTCAGGTCTATGCCCTGCCGATAGAACAGGCCTACCAGATGACCCTGGCCCATGAGCTGGGGCACCTGGCGGTGAGCCGCTCGAACTCCATCTACCTAAAAGCCGACAAGCTAACCCCCTATCAACACGAGTGGCTGGCGGACTTCTATCTGCTCTGGTCTCTGGCCAGAGCGGGCAAAGCCGAGACCCTGGCCTGGCAGCAGTATCATAGGCGTAACCTGGAGGTGTTTGAGAGCGTGGCGGCCATCTCTCACTGGTCGACTCCTATGCTCGCTCAACTTCTGGACAGGTACAGCTGGCAGGCGCTTGGGGCATTTGAGAATTTCGATTCGCTTATCGACGCCATCTACCCAGAGCTGGTCCAGTATGATCAGGAGACGCTCGATGAGTTTGCCAGCCTGCTCCACTGGCTGTTCGGCGCCGCAAATCAGGCTAAATTACCCCAGTATATGTTTTGGCGGAGATCTGAGATGGGGGCGTTTATCCGCCCGACCCTGAGGCAGTTGATGGGTGAGCAGGCCGCCAATACCTGGATGACGCAGCAGGCGATGCAGGGAGAATAGTCGCTTGGTTTTAGCAATCGTTTGCGAGTCAGATAGAAAATAAAAAGGAGCCAGAGGCTCCTTTTTTTGCTTATTGCTTTCGAGGTGGACGGCGTTCGCGCAGGACGACATCTGGGTGAAAGTCGATATCACCTTCGTCGTCAATGGTAGCGAGTTGATCTTCCTGCTTGGCGATAGCGGTACTCGTTGTTGGGGTTTGCCTCACAAAGAGTAGCTGATAACCAAGTTTCGCTAAGGTGTAGAAGGCGAATCGCTGCGCCGTCGTCAACCTGTCCCAATGTTCGTTAGCGTGAGCCTGAGAAACGCGCCTATCCTCGAAAGATAGCAGTCCATTATTTAGCACTTGAGTTTGCATTTTCAAAGCCTCTTTAGGAAACGCTAACATTGTTACATGACGATTATATAATCAGATGTTAATCCAATATGCAAGCGATTCGCCCGGCCAAAGCGCGGCCTCTCAGGCTAAGTATAGCCGAAATGTTTAGATAACTTTCCACCAGAAAGCAAGGTGGTGGCGGGTGAAAAATAAACTGCAACTTAATCAATAAGATTTATCTAATTTTATTTTCAATAGGCAATAAAAAAGGCCGTTTAACGGCCTTTTTTCAATTTTGTGCGCTTAGTCCGCTTCTTTGAGGGATTGAGTCAGATCGACAATCGCCTTCTTACCATCGCCAAACAACATCAGGGCGTTGTCCCTGGCAAACAGCGGATTAGGCAGGCCGGCGAAGCCCGGGCTGAGTGAGCGCTTGACCACCACCACAGTACGGGCCTTGTCGACGTTGAGAATAGGCATGCCGTAGATAGGGCTGCCTTTGTCTTCACGCGCCATAGGGTTGGTTACGTCGTTGGCACCGATGACGATGGCCACATCTGTCTGCTCGAACTGAGGGTTGATCTCATCCATCTCGATCAGCTGCTCATAGGGCACCTCGGCCTCGGCCAGCAGCACGTTCATGTGGCCAGGCATACGACCGGCAACCGGGTGGATAGCGTACAGCACCTGGGCGCCGCGCGCCTCCAGTACCGAGGCCAACTCGCGCACCGCATGTTGCGCCTGGGCCATCGCCAGACCATAACCTGGAACGATCACCACGCGCTCTGCGGTTTCCAGCAGCATAGCTACCTCTTCCGGCGAGGAGGAGGTCACCTTACCGGCATAGACTTCGTCGGCATCTACCGTCTCGCCACCTTCGGCCATGACGCCGAAGAGTACGTTAAACAGCGAGCGGTTCATCGCCTTACACATGATCTGGGTCAGGATGATGCCCGAGGCGCCAACCAGAGAACCCGAGACGATCAGTACTGTATTGCCCGTGATAAAACCTGTGGTGGCCGCCGCGATCCCCGAGTAGGAGTTCAGCAGAGCGATAACCACTGGCATGTCGGCGCCGCCGATAGGCACCACCAGGAAGAGACCCAGTAATAACGATACGGCGACCAAGGCGTAGATGAAGGTCGGATTGCTTGGTGTGGTGACCACGGCAACCGTCAGCACCAAGGCGGCGATCAACAGGCTGGCGTTGATAAACTTGTTGCCCGGCACCCGGATTGGATTGCCCGAGATCAGCTCCTGCAACTTAGCGAACGCCACGAAGGAGCCCGACAGGGTGACTGAGCCGATGAGCACGGTCAGACCGATTGAGATCAGCGCCACCACATGAGTCGCCGAATCGGGATCCAGGAAGCTCGCCAGGGCGATAAACAGCGAGGCGCCGCCACCGAAACCATTAAGCAGGGCCACCATCTGCGGCATGGCAGTCACCTGGATCTTGGTGGCCATCACGGCGCCTATGGCACCACCCAGCAAGATACCGGCGATGATCCACTCATAGCTTAAGATACTCTTATCCAGCAGAGTCACCACCACGGCGATAAACATACCCAGGGCCGACAACTGGTTACCACGCACCGCGGTGCGCGGCTTGGTCAGCCCCTTGATCCCTAAAATAAACAGACTCGCAGCCACAAGGTAGGCGAGATAGATAATCGTCATACTCATGTTGGCTTATTTCCTCTTAAACATGGCAAGCATACGGTTGGTGACCATGTAGCCACCCACAACGTTGATGGTGGCCAGTACTACGGCAACAAAGCCCAGCACATTGACCCAGAGTCCCGCACCTGAACCTGCTGCGAGTAGGGCGCCGACCAGGGAGATCCCCGAGATGGCGTTTGAGCCCGACATCAGCGGCGTGTGCAGGGTCGGCGGCACCTTAGTGATCAGCTCAACCCCAAGGAATACTGCCACCACGAACAGGGTCAGTAGTAATAAAATTTCCATTATTGAGCCTCCTCTGTTGCCGCAAGTGGCGGCAGTGATAACAGATCACGTAATCTGGCGTTAGCCACCTCACCCTGATGGGCCACGACTGTGTCGCGGACAATCTCGTCCTCGAAATCCAGGTTTAACTGGCCTTCATCGTCGACGATCAGCTTGAGCAGGTTCTCTATGTTGGTGCCATACATCTGGCTGGCGTGGGTCGCTGCGCTGCCGGGCACATTTGATGGCCCTAGTATGGTAACGCCGTTGTGGACAACGGTTTGGTCCAGCTCCGTCAGCTCACAGTTACCACCGGTTTCGGCGGCAAGGTCGACGATAACCGTGCCAGGTTTCATGGCATCCACCATCTCCTTGGTGATCAGCACGGGCGCCTTGCGGCCCGGGATGGCGGCCGTGGTGATGACGATATCCTGCTGGGCCAGCACATTGGCCATCGCCTGCTGCTGACGCTTGAGGAAGTCATCGCTCTGCTCGGCGGCGTAGCCACCCTTGGTTTCTGTGTTCTCGGTTTCCAGATCCAGTTCAACCGGTTTGGCACCTACCGAGAGGATCTGCTCCCGGGCGGCTGGGCGAATATCATAGGCTTCTACCACGGCGCCCAAGCGCTTGGCGGTGGCACAGGCCTGTAGGCCGGCGACCCCGACGCCCATGATGAAGGCGCGGGCGGGTTTGAGCGTACCTGCGGCCGTCATCATCATAGGGAACATGCGCGGCGCCTCATGGGCGGCCAGCAGCACGGCCTTGTAACCGGCGATGGTCGCCATGGAGGAGAGAATATCCATGCTCTGGGCGCGGGTGATCCTTGGTACCAGCTCAAGTGCCAAGGCGCTGGTACCTGTTTCGGCCAGGGCGGCGGCATTTTCCGGTTGCGCCAGGGGATCCATCATGCCGATAAACAGCTGCTGGGGCTTCGCCTTGGCCTTGATCTCCTCGAACTGCTCACCCTTGAGGTTGACCAGGGTGATGATATTGGCGCCGAGTACCTCGTCTCTGTTGGCAATAATGGCTCCAGCTTCCTGATAGGCTTGATCGCTAAAGCCCGCAGCGAGACCCGCTCCGCTCTCCACGAGAATTTGGAGGTTTTTTTTGATTAACCGAGTCACATTGGCCGGGATCAACGCAACGCGTTTTTCATCGGCATGGCTCTCTTTAGGTAGACCTAGTTTCACTGAGAAACCTCTTAGTTGGGGACAGACGTCGTTTGAATTGTTGGCTCGCTATTGTGGCGAGTCTGGACTTAGACACAAGCGCGAATTTTTCATAATCAGCGCTGGTGCACTGGTCGGAGCAAAAAGTTTGCGCCAGTCCACAAAATTTCATTTCAAATTCTGTGGTTAAGGGCACAGCTTAAGCAAATATCGCTCACCACTCTCACTTTTGTAGCTCAAATTATGACCTTTGCATATTCCAAAAATGAATTAAAAATTAGATTTTATTCTTTTTTGCTTTTTCCATTAAGCCATTAAGCTAGGCTAATTACACTGTTATAGGGCCGTCTTCCATGCTGTTAAAAGAGCTTTCATCACTGGCTTCTCCCCTGTCTGCGACGCAGGTGGATAAGCTTAAGCAACTCACCGCTGAACTCAACGCCGTGCAACTCTCCTGGGTAGGTGGTTACCTGTCGGCTACGGCCGAACTGAGCGGCGTGGCCGGCGAGGTGCAGCAAGCGCCCCAGCAGACCATCACCATTCTTTACGGCAGCCAGACAGGCAACGGCCGCGGTATCGCCACCGAGCTGGCCGAGAGGGCGCAGACCCAGGGCTATAGCGTCAACTTGGTCTCCATGGCCGATTACAAGACGCGCCAGCTCAAGCAGGAGACACTGCTGCTTGCCGTGGTGAGCACCCATGGTGAAGGCGAGGCGCCGGACGATGCCATCGAGCTGCACAAGTTCCTGGCCTCTAAGCGCGCCCCTCAGCTAGACACCCTCAACTACGCCGTATTGGCGCTGGGAGACTCCAGCTATGAGTTCTTCTGCCAGACGGGTAAAGATTTCGATGCGCGCCTGAGCGCTCTGGGCGCCAAGGCGATCGTGCCGCTCACCAAGTGTGATGTGGACTACGAGAGCGCGGCCAGTCAGTGGCAAGAAGCCGTGCTGGGCGCGGTCAAGCCATTGGTGGGCACCGGCGCCAGCGTGGTCTCCATCGGCAGCGCAAGCAGCACAGTCAGCAGTTCAGCCTTCAGCAAGCAGAAGCCCTACAACGCCGAGCTCCTGGTGAGTCAGAAGCTCACCGGTCGTGACTCGGACCGCGACGTACGCCACGTGGAGATAGACCTTGGCGAGTCGGGCCTGAGCTATCAGGTGGGCGATGCCCTGGGCGTCTGGTTCAGTAACAGCGACGCCCTGGTGGAAGAGATCATCCAAGGCCTGTCTCTGGATGGCGAGGCCGAGGTGACCCTGGGTGATGCCACCCTAACTTTGGCCCAAGCACTCAAAGAGAAACGCGAGCTGACCCAGCTCTATCCTGGCCTGGTGCAAAACTGGGCGCAGCTGAGCGGCAACGAAGAGTTGCAGGCGATCAGCGAAGACAGAGAGCAGACCCGCCAGTTTATTCTCAAGCATCAGCTTGCCGACCTGGTGGCCAAGTATCCTGTGGATATCGGTGCCTTCCAGCTGGTGGAGCTGCTGCGTCCAATTACCCCAAGACTCTACTCCATCGCCTCGAGCCAATCTGAGGTGGAGAGCGAGGTACATCTGACCGTGGCCCTGGTGGCAGATGAGCGCGACTCGGGCACCCGCTTTGGCGGCGCGTCTCACTTCCTGGCAAGCGCCGAGGAAGGCGCCGAGGTCAAGGTCTATGTGGAGCCGAACAATCACTTCCGTCTGCCAGAAAACCCAGAAACGCCTGTGGTCATGATTGGCCCTGGTACGGGTGTGGCGCCGTTTCGCGCCTTCATGCAGGAGCGTGCGGCCCAAGGCGCCCAAGGCGACAGCTGGCTCTTCTTCGGTAACCCGCACTTCGAGCAGGATTTCCTCTATCAGACTGAGTGGCAGCAGTATCTCAAAGATGGCGTGCTGACCCGTTTAGATTCCGCCTTCTCGCGGGATCAGGCCCATAAGATCTATGTGCAGCATCGCATACTGGAGCAGGGCGAGACCTTGTGGCAGTGGATCGAGCGCGGCGCGCATCTTTATATTTGCGGCGACGCAGAGCGCATGGCCAAAGATGTGCATCAGGCGCTGATCGAGGTGATCAAACAGCATGGCGGCAAGAGTGAAGAGCAGGCCGAGGCCCTGCTTGAGAGCCTGCGCAGCGACAAGCGTTACCAGAAAGACGTTTATTAATTGAGACAGGCGCCAGTCGCCGACAGATTAACTTGCATGGGCAGAGCCGGTGCAAAAGAGACAATAGGGCAGCAGCCATGAGCGACCAGAAATTATCAGTAAACGAGTACCTAAAGACCGACAGCAACTACCTGCGCGGCACTATCGAAGAGGGGTTAGACACCTCGCTGACAGGTGCCTTCAACGACGCGGATCAGCAGCTGATCAAGTTCCACGGTTTCTACCAGCAGGACGATCGCGATCTGCGTAACGAGCGTAAGGAGCAGAAGCTAGAGCCTCTCTACAGCTTCATGCTGCGTGCCCGTGTCGCCGGCGGCGTCTGTACCCCCAAGCAGTGGCTGGGGGTAGATAAGATAGCCTCGACCCTGACCAGCTCCAACAGCATTCGTCTTACAACCCGCCAGACCTTTCAGTACCACGGTATCCCTAAGCGTAACCTCAAGACGCTGATCCAGGATCTGGACAGAGAGGCGCTGGACTCTATCGCCGCCTGTGGCGACGTGAACCGTAACGTCATGTGTAACCCTAATCCGGTAGAGTCCAAGCTGCATCAGCAGGCCTACTACTGGGCCAAGAAGCTGTCGGATAACTACCTGCCACGCACCAAGGCCTACGCCGAGATCTGGCTGGGTGATGATAAGGTGGCGGTGAGCGAGAGCGAAGAGGTGGAGCCTGTTTATGGCAAGACCTATCTGCCCCGTAAGTTCAAGATGGCCGTGGCCGTGCCGCCGGATAACGATGTGGATGTCTACACCAACGACCTTGGCTTCATCGCCGTGGCCGAAGACGGTGAGCTGGTGGGCTTTAACATGGTGGCCGGTGGCGGCATGGGCTCGACCCATGGCGAGGTAGCGACCTTCCCACGTCTGGGTGACGACTTTGGTTTCATCAAGGCCGAAGACTGCCTGAAGTTTGCCGAGGCCGTGCTCAAGGTGCAGCGTGACTGGGGTAACCGCTCAGATCGTAAGCAGTCGCGCCTCAAGTACACCATAGTCAAGCATGGTTTTGAGGCCTTCAAGGCTGAAGTGGAGCAGCGCACCGGGGTAAAATTTGAGCCTAAGCGTGAGGTGGTGATTGGCGATCGCGGCGATCGTTACGGCTGGATCAAGGGCGTGGATAACCACTGGCATCTGACCCTGTTTATCGAGGGTGGCCGCATCAAAGATCTGCCGGGACAACCGCTGCAGACCGGCCTGCGTGAAATCGCTCTGGTACACAAGGGTGATTTTCGCATGACAGCCAACCAGAACATCATTATCGCCGGTGTGGCCGAAGAAGATAAGGCGCAGATCGAGGCTCTTGCCCGCAGTCATGGCCTGATGGGTAAGCTGATCAGCCCGACCCGTGGCCACTCTATCGCCTGTGTGGCGCTGCCGACCTGTGCCCTGGCGATGGCGGAGGCCGAGCGTTACTTCCCGGACTTCATGACCAAGGTCGAGGCGCTGCAGGAGAAGCACGGCTTCCTGGAGCAGCCGATAGTGATCCGCATGACGGGCTGCCCTAACGGCTGTGCCCGTCCCTTCGCCGCCGAGATTGGCCTGGTGGGTAAGGCGCCGGGTCGATACAACCTCTACCTGGGGGCGAGTTTCGAGGGTACGCGCCTCAATAAACTCTACCGCGAGAACATTCAGGAAGCCGAGATTCTGGCGGCCCTGGACGAACTGTTTGCCCGCTACGTCAAAGAGCGTGAAGCTGGCGAAACCTTTGGTAACTTCACCGTGCGTGTCGGCGTGGTGAAGGCGGTTATCGATGCCGCTAAGGATTTCCATGGATAATTCAGTGATCTCTGCCCAGGCGCTGCAAGCATTGCTTAGCGCGCCCAAGGCGGAGCAAGACGCAGAGCTGGCTCGAGTCAACGCCTTCCTGGCGGGACTCACGCCGGCCGAGCGGGTGATCTGGGGCTTGGCTTACCTGCCGGGCACTCATGCGCTGTCGTCGAGCTTCGGTATTCAGGGGGCCGTAATGCTGCATCTGGTCACCCAGGTACAGCAGGATATTCCGGTGATCCTCACGGACACTGGCTATCTGTTTCCCGAGACCTATCAGTTTATCGATGAGCTGACCGAGCGACTCAAGCTTAATCTTAAGGTGTACCGTGCGCCCATGACCAGCGCCTGGCAGGAGGCCCGTTTCGGTCGCCTGTGGGAACAGGGGCTGGATGGCCTGGAGCAATACAACCGCCTCAACAAGGTGACTCCTATGCAGACGGCGCTTAAGGAGCTGGAAGTAGGCACCTGGTTTGCGGGCCTGCGCCGGAGCCAGTCCAGCACCCGTGAGGATCTGCCGATTCTGGCGATCCACGGCGATCGCTATAAACTGCTGCCGATCCTGGAGTGGAGTAACAAGGATGTGCATGAGTATCTCACCAAGCATGACCTGCCATACCACCCGCTTTGGGAGCAGGGCTATGTGTCGGTGGGCGATACCCATTCGAGTCGCCCGCTGGAGCTGGGGATGACCGAAGAGGAGACCCGCTTCAACGGCCTCAAGCGCGAGTGTGGCCTGCACTATGAGATCTAATGCTGCCGCGAAATTCGCGGCACTAGCAGTTTGATTCATTAGTACTTTTTTCTGATTTGTGCACTTTTTTTGCACAGGGTTATGCACAGATCATAAATTTGAACTATAGTGGTAAGTTCCCGTAGATGGTTTTGAATTGTTGTCTGTATCGGATCTCACTTGGATCCAGTCGCTTTCTCTTCCTCTTTGATGCGACAGGCAGAGCCGCCGACAAGATCGAAACCCAACTCGCTTGGCGAGAGCTAGATGTTTGATTGGTCTGCTGGCGCATGCTAATTAATAGCCATAGGCCCTGGATAGTCCGCTGCGGCTATCCAGGGATATCCCCGCTAATCTTATTTCCCTTTTTATTCATCTATATAGTAATATCGACCCCATTCTTTTCTTATACCAATCAAAGTAAGTCATTGATGGGTATTACGTGCTTGCCAGCTTGGGATAGGCCCGACTGCCGCGCGAATTAACAGGGAGTTTAGTGAATGAAGAAGGCATTAGTGGCGGCGGCGATCTTCGCCATAGGCGCGGGGGGCTACTGGGCGATGCAACAGGCGCCTAAGTCGGTGGAGAATCAGCTATTGGCCTATGTGCCTGCCGATACACCGCTGTTTTCCGCGCAGTTTGAGCCTTTTCCAATAAAGGACTATATCGACGCGCTTCCCGAGGCGCAGAAGCAATATCCCGCAGAGATGAAGACCCTGCTGTCTGAGGATGATGATCCCAGAGCCCAGTTTATCTTCCGCGTACTGGAACGTTACTTCGACGCCTCGAAAGATGGCCAGCAGCTGATCGATACCTTCGGCCTACCCGAGAAGATCACCAGTTACTTCTATACCCTGGGCGTCTTGCCTGTGATCAAGCTGGATATCGCCAATCCAGATCATTTCTGGGCGGTGCTGGATAAGGCCGAAGCCGACAGCGGCCTGACCCACACGGCGAAGCAGCTGGGCGAGGTTAAGTACCGTGCCTATCGTCTCACCGACGAGGGCGAGAACGAGCGTGTGGATCTGGTGTTTGCCATCGACAAGGGCATGCTGACCCTGACGCTGGAAACCAGCTTCCTCGAGCCTGAGCTGCTTGAAACCGCACTGGGGCTAAAGCCGGTACAAGACTCGCTGGCCAAGGCCGGTACGGTCGATGAGATCATCAAGAAGCACGGCTTCAGCAAGGCGGGCGTCAGCTATATCAATCATCAGGAGTTAGTGAAGGCGATCACCACCCTGGATGCTAATCAGATGGCGCGTCAGCTGACCAAGATCTTTAAGTTGATTCATGATGATCCCTTCGTTGAGCTGCGCTCTCAAACCTGTCAAAGCGAGCTGGCCGGCATCGCCGCAAACTGGCCACGCACAGTGATCGGTTATACCGATTTTGAGGTGAAGAACAAGCGGGCCAAGATAGGCTTTAGCACTGTTATCGAGAGCAACAACCAGGTGATCCTCGGCGCCCTGAGTCAGATGCGCGGCTTTATTCCGGCCCATACCAAGCGCATAGACACTGGCGTGTTCTCCATGGCCCTTGGCCTGGATGTGAATCAGTTTGTGCCTAGCATCTCTAAGATCTGGGACGACCTGCTTACCCCAAGCTATCAGTGTGAGCCGCTGGCGCAGCTACAGGGTGAGATGGAAGGGCAGAGCCCGGCCATGCTGGGTATGTTTACCGGTATGGCTAACGGCGTGAAAGGGGTTTCCTTCTCGCTGCTGGATTACGCGCTGGAGCAAGACACACAGCAGATTTCGCTCAAGGATCTCGACGCCATCGCGACCCTGACGGCGGACGACCCGGCGACTCTGTTTAACATGGTCAAACCCTTTGCCCCCGAGCTGGCCAATGTCAATCTGCCTAGCGACGGTAGCACGGTCGATCTCGGCGCAGCGCTGCAACTGCCGCCATCCCTCGGGGTGAGAGCGCAGATGGCACTTAAGGGGCAACACCTGACCATCTACACGGGCGACAAGAGCCAGGCGATCGCCGACAAGCTGGCCGCTGAGAAACCAACGGCGAATGGCCTGTTTGCTATGACAGCCGATTACGCCAAGCTGTTCACCCCCGCCATGAACCTGATGGCCATGAGCGGCGAGCCTATTCCTGAGGAGCTGGAGGCGCTGAAAGATTATCGCACCCAGCTGAAGGTGGGGATGGATATCAATGCCAAGGGGATCGTCATCGACAGCCTGGTGGAGACCCGTAACGACTAAGGGTCATTCATCGTTGCAAATACGTCATGGCAAATAAAAAGCCCCGGGGCCTGAGCGCACGGGGCTTTTTTATCGCTACCTTTTTACTTACTCGGCCTTGGCGATGCCTAAGGCAGCCAGGTTGGCGGCGATATCTTCGGCGGCCGTCTTAGGATGAATGTCTTCATCTATCTTGAGTATGGTGCCGTCCTCGCCTATGTAGAAGGTGACTCGGCTGGCGACGCGCACCAGGTTGAGCACGTCATAGGCCTTGGCGGTTTCCTTGGTGGGGTCGCTGAGCATAGGGAAATCGGCCTTCTGCTCCTTGGCAAACTTCTGGTTGTCTTCGAGATCATCGACGCTGGCCATCATGTATACGGCCTTGTACTGACGGATAAGATCCCCTTTCTCCACCAGTGATTTGCACTCTAGCGTACAGCCTCGGGTATTGGCCATGGGGTACCAGGCCAGTACCAGGGTCTGTTTGCCCAGGTAATCGCTGAGCTGATAATAGTGGCCGTCGGTGGCTTGTAGGCGGAAATCTGGCGCCTTATCGCCCACCTTGAGATCGGTGGCGTTGGCCTGTGCGGCGAGAAGTAGGCTCAGGCCGAGCAGGAGTCTGGTGACTAACTTATTCATGTGTGGTCCTTTTTAGTTAGTTGTAGGGTTGGTTATATTAGCTACTTGTATTAGTTACTTGTATTCGTTGAAGTCGGCGCCTGGCTGTCTGTATCCGGCGTAAACAGGGCGATCAGGTTTTCCCAGTAGACGACATCATCCAGCGACTGCTCGATATCTGGCTGAGTCGGCACACCAGATAGCGCCTTGCCCGTGGCATCATATACCTGGGTGGCGTTGAAACTGATCTTAAAGCCGCTGTTTGGCAGGGTGAGCTGCTGCTTTCTGCCATATTCCCCCCGCGTCGGCTCACCCACCACTAAGGTATCTGGCCAGGTCTTGGCGAAGTGGGCGATCCACTGGCACTGCTGACGACAATCAGGGCCAATCAGCAACATTAACTTACCCCGTTTAGGGCGGGGAAGATACGTCCAGGGGAGGCTGGCCAGGTGCCAAAACTTGGCCTGCCAGGGGCTAAAACTGGGTTCCTCTTCGGGCAGGTGTGGGCGTAGCAGTTCCAGCTGTAACTGCTCCGCCTGACTCAGGCTAGCGGGTGGCAGGAAGCCTAAGGGCTTGAGGTAGTCGCTGCGCAGGTTAGGCCCCTTCTTGTAGCGTGCCACCGCCTGCAAGGAGTCTGGCCAGCCCGCCAGTAGCGGCGGCCTGATGTCCGGGCTGAATGTCTGGGCCAGCAGTTTGAGGAGTTCATCTCCTGCGCCATAAGCCTGGCGCAGGTCCAATATGGTGACAGGGCTGGTCAGCGAGCGCTTGAGACGCTGCCCTAGGGGGCTGCCTGGATTGAAGCTCGACAGGTCATGGAGGCTAAACACCCCGTGCAGGTCGGCACTGACCTGCTCATTGTCATTGCTACTGAGCGCCTGAGGTGGCTTGCTGGTCAGCGCCAGGCTAACCTGGTGGCCGTTGCCCTCCTCATTGCTCAGGGTGAGGCGGCAGCGCTCGCTGGGTGCCAGGCCTATCTCGCGCCTGAGCATGGTGATCATCGTAAGATACCTTGCCTGTTCGCTTACCGTGTCGGCCAGGCTGGGGGGCAGAAAGCCCTGGGTGGCTGCTACCCAGAGGGCGATGGGCAGGCCATCGATATGGGTGATAAAGGGTGCCTCACTGTCCAGTGGGCTATTGTCCTGAGTCAGCGCCAGCCATTTATCGTCTAACTTGCGCAGCTTGATCGGCAGATAGGCTTGGGCGGTGACACCCTCGAGCCGAGCGCTGGGATCG
The DNA here is from genome assembly GCF_019457535.1 of Shewanella halotolerans. Classification (NCBI taxonomy): domain Bacteria; kingdom Pseudomonadati; phylum Pseudomonadota; class Gammaproteobacteria; order Alteromonadales; family Shewanellaceae; genus Shewanella; species Shewanella halotolerans. Next base: position 776,116 of record NZ_CP080417.1, read on the forward strand.
TCTATTGCCGTCAGTATCTTAAGCAGTTGCTGGGCAAACAGCTGACGCTCACCGCCCAGGGGCAGCTGGCCCTGGGCCTTGTTGATCTGGGTATCCAGGCTCACTAAGCGCTGAGGGGAAGCGGCCGCGCTGGCGGAGTATTGACTGAGATGCTGTTGCAGGTAGTTAAGATCAGACAGCATCTCCCGCGCCGAGAGCTGCGGCTTGGGCGGCTCCTCGCGCAGGGCGATCACCGTCAGCTGGATGCAGCTCAGCAACATGATGAGGCCGAAGCCATTGATGATGCTTTGGTGTCCGAATTTCATTCTACTTCCTAATGCGAGCGGCGGGCATAGCGCGCCGCCTATGGTTAGAGAATGTCGTTGATCGCGAAACCTATGCCGATCCGCTGGGTATGGGCGTTGTAGTCGATAAGACTCTCGCCATAGCCATTAAAATATTGCGTATAGAGACGCAGATTGCCAATGATGGGATAGCTCCAGGTAAACTCCACCGCGCCGCGGTTAGGGCTCTCTAGGTTATTGCGCAGCATCAGCGAGAACCTGTGTTTGTCTACGCCATAGACTCCCATGAGCTCGAAGTTGCCCATGTAATCCAGGATATCAGGGTTATCGTCTCCCTTGGCGGAATCTGGGGTTTCTTTCTCATCTTCCGGAATCCGCCACCACACCTTGGCAGCGAGGGCAAAGGGGCCGCTATCGAACACCATGGTGCCATAGATACGGTTCCAGCTGCGGGAGAGATCACCCGATTTGCCGTTGGACTGATGCACGGCGCCGACGCCCCAGAAGGAGTTGGTTAGCGGACCTATCTGCCAGTCGTTGTTGAACAGCATGAAGATCTCTGGCTCATGGTTGGTTTCGCGAAACGGCGAGGAGATATCCTTGTTATACACCTGCCAGTAAGACTGGTTGGTGTAGGCGAAAAACAGGTGGCCGTTGTCGCCGAAGACGTTATACATCAAGGGAAACTTAAAGCTAATCTGAAACTTGGCTTCCAGGTTATCGATTTCCGAGTTGTTCTTGGCCAGCTCGTCGGCAAAGGGATCCATGTTAGGCGAGTTATTATAGGTCACGGGCAAGATGTAGTTGACCTTGTGCGGCGTGATCACGAAGGGCCTCTCCGAGGTGGCCAGCTCATCTTCGACGCGCTGGTCCAGCAGCGAGCTATCCTCTGTGGTTTTCTTCTCTTCAGTGGGCTCGGCGCCCAGGCAGGTTGCAGGCAGTGAACATAGGGTGATCAGGGGAAGCCATTTAAGGTATTGGGTGGTTTGCATCCTTGTTTCCTCTCGTGTCGCAAGCTTAGCGCGTCGTCTCCAATCTAGGCTATGTTGTAACATTTGAGCCCGCCGCGCGCACCTATTTTAATTCTGTCTATTTGATTTGTTTCATGAAAATCTCGCCAAACCCCACTAATAACTAAAAAGAATAAAACCTAATAAACTTCTATTTTTTATGGAATAAGAATGACGCTATATTAACCTCATCACTATTGTATGAGTTGCGGATATGGAACTATTTACTCTACCCGGGCAACAGGCACAGGGCAAAGTCTGGCTTGTGGGCGCCGGTCCTGGCGACATTGAGCTGTTAACGCTCAAGGCCTACCGTATCCTGAAGAAGGCCGATGTGGTCTTGTTCGACGCCTTGGTGAGCGATGAGATTTTGGCATTGGCGCCGAAAGAGGCGGAGCTGATCGCCGTGGGCAAGCGCGCCGGTAAACACAGCGCCGCCCAGGAGGAGATCAACCAGCTCTTGGTGACCAAGGCTTATACCCGCAAGAATGTGGTGCGTCTCAAGGGGGGCGACCCCTTCATCTTCGGCCGTGGTGGCGAAGAGCTGGAGACCTTGGTAGAGGCCGGGGTGGAGTTCGAAGTGGTGCCAGGCATCACGGCGGCCAGCGGCACCTCTGCCTACGCAGGTATTCCCCTGACCCACAGGGATCATGCCCAGGGAGTCACCTTTATTACCGGTCACTGCAAGTTAGAGAGCCGCCCCATGGACTGGCAGTCCTATGCCAACAGCGCCAATACGCTAGTGGTCTACATGGGGATCCTCAACGCCGCCAGCATTCAACATGGGCTTATCTCGGCTGGGCGATCGCCCAAGACCCCGGTGGCCATCATCTCAAAGGCGACTACGGCGGCGCAGCAGCGATTTATCGGCACCCTAGGTGAACTGGCGGAACTGGCTGCGGATCCGGCACTGGAGATGCCGGCGCTGATGCTCATAGGTGAGGTGGTTGGCCTGGCCGATAGCCTGCACTGGTTCAACCCAGAGACCAGCCCTAAGACCCTGGATGCGGCGCTGAAGCAGTCGCTGGGCCAGTAATCTACTTTTCAGTATTCTACTTTAAAGTCTTTCTTGAATAGTGCCTGCAGCGCGCGGGCGTACTCTTCATCTGCCTTGGGGCGCACCAGCTGCGCCAATTCGTCGCCGGTCGGCGTCAGTCGATAATAGCTAAACACCAGATGGCCGTGCTTTGGCGTCAGCGTCATGCGTTTGCCCGACAGGGTAAAGCTGATAGGGTTCTTGGCGTTGAGCTGGCCCGTCTCAAACTCGCTCCTGTGCAGAAGGCCCGCATCTACCAGGGTGAGCACAGAGGAGTAGGGCAGACCAAATTGCGACAGGGCGATCTGGGTCGTATCCGTCTTGCGAAACAGCTGGCCTATGCCACCGGCGTGGCGAAAGCCGATCACCAGCTTGAGCTTAGATTCGTTGTTGAAGGTGACTGCCATTCCCAGGGCCTTCTCGAACATCTGCGCCTCTTTGTGGGTCAACTGCTTCAGGGTCGCCAGACTCCTGAGGCTAAAGCTGCCTGGGCTGGTGATCTCATTGGCCAGGATCCGTCCCCACAGGGCCTGCATGTTGCGGTTGTGGATCTGCTCCGCCAGCTGAAAGAACTGGTGGACCCAGTCGGGATCGAGATCGGCCCCGGTCACATCCGATGGCGTGTGGGAGAGGGCGATGGCGTAGATGTTTTCCAGGTTAGCCTGATACTGGCTGGCGAGCTTGCGCAGGCGATGGTCCGAGCGCTCGGCCACAGAGGCCTGAGAGGGACGGTAATCCTCATCGCTGCTCAGACCGATAAGGCGCCCAAGCAGCAGGGCCTTGCGGCGGGCAGATACATCGGGTTGATTGGACCCTGAATTGGATAGCTTAACGATCTCGGCCATAATCTTTTCTTGTGAATAATCTTATCTTGTAAATAGTCTTATCTTGTAAATAGTCTTATCTAGTGAGTGACACTATTGTCTGATTCTATCTGAATTTCGCCCTAGGCCCTAGGCCTTAGCCCCAACCCCTAGTTTCAAGCGTTGGCCGGCCAGTTGACATGCTTGTCCTGGGCCGGATGGCGCGGAATGTTGAAGGCCAGCACCAGTGAGCAGAGGGCGAAGCCTGCCCCGATAAAGAACACCCACTTGTTGGAGTAGAGCCAGAGCATCCCCAGCAGCGCCGGGATCACCACGGCCGCGATATGATTGATGGTGAAGCTGACCGACATGGTGGCGGCGATATCCTTGGGCTCGGCGATCTTCTGGAAATAGGTCTTGATGGCGATGGCCATGGCAAACAGCAGATGATCCAGCACATAGAGCACGGCCGCCATCTCCGCCTGCTGCACGAAGGCGTAGCTGGTGAAGATCACTATCAGGCCCACATACTCTATCATCAGGGCGTTGCGCTCGCCGATGCGGCCGATAAAGCGGCCAATGGCGGGGGCGAACAGCAGGTTGACCACATAGTTGATCAGGAAGAGGGCAGTGATCTGGCTGACGCTATAACCAAACTTCTCCACCATCATGAAGCCGGCGAACACCATGAAGATCTGTCGCCGCGCGCCAGAGAAGAAGGTCAACAGGTAGTAGAGCCAGTAGCGTCGTCTGAGGATCACCTTCTTGTGTTGCACCTCGCCCTGGGGAAACTGCGGGAAATAGAGGCTCAGGGCGATCACCATCAGTAGGCCCAGGCCCCCTATGATGGCGTACATCCACTGATAATCCAGCTGCAGATAGGTCATCACCACCCAGATGCTACCATAGCCTGTGAGGGCTGCCGCCGAGCGCCAGGCCAGCGCCTTGCCCATGAAGCCTGCGGTATCGGCCTTGTCGACCCATTGCAGGGTGAGGGACTGATTGATGGTCTCGTAGTAGTGAAAGCCCACCGACATGAGAATGGTGGTCAGATAGAGCCCCAGCACCTGGGGAAAGAAGCCTGTGATGCCCACCCCTATGGTCAGCAGGGCGAGGGAGACCAGGGCGAAGGTCTGTTCCTTGAGCAGCAGTAAGATGAAGATGGCAGTAAAGGCCAGAAATCCAGGCACCTCCCGCAGGCTCTGTAGTATGCCTATCTCGGCGCCGGTAAAGCTGGCCCGCTCGATGACGAAGTTGTTCAGCAGCACCTGCCACACAGAAAACACCAAGGACATCACGAAGGTCATCAGCAGTAGGAGGGTTTGGGGGTTCTTCTTTAACATTCCATTGGCTTCCAGTCTTTCCCGGGGCGATCAGTCTACCCCATAGCTTGGGCGCTACAAACTGGTTTCAATCATTACGCCCTAGCATGCCTTGTCAACAATTTGTTATTAACAAATGTAAATTGTAATGCAAATAATTCTCATTTGAAATATTGTGCCCGCAATTTAACGGGGGATGCTGTTTATTCAGCATGGAGAGAAGATGACACTGAAATTAACCACCTTAGGGATGGCAATCGCCGGCTTGCTGGCGGGCAATGCCTATGCCGACACTCAACTAAATAACACAACCAATACCGCGACCAATACCGCCACCTTAGCCGAGTCGATCACCAGGCAGGAGCAGGCGCTTATCCAGCTGAAACAGGAGCTGGCTCAGCTTAAGGCGCAGCAGGCCGACAAACAGACAGAGAAACAGGCCGAGCAAAAGATTGACCGACAGGCACTGACCAAGGCAGTACAGGAGCAGGTTGCTCTGGAGGCCGCTAACAGCCCCTGGAGCCGCTTCAAGTTTGAATCCTACGGCAGCATGAATTACACCAGCGACGAGTATTTCGATAACGTGCAGGACACCTCGCCCGAGCGTCGCGGCCGTCTGGATCTGGAGCGGATCGTCACCGAATTTGGCTACCAGTTCAACGACGAGTGGGACATGGAGGTGGAGATCGAATATGAGCATGGCGGCACGGGCAGCGCCCTGGAATATGACGGTTTCGACGAGTTTGGCGAGTTCGAGTCGGAGGTCGAAGCCGGCGGTGAGGTGATGATCGAGAAGGCCCAGCTCAGGTATCGCCCGAGTAAAGCCTTCGGCGTCAAGTTCGGTAACATACATCTGCCGGTGGGCCTCTCCAGCATGCTGCACAAGCCTAACCAGTATCTGACCGTACTGCGTCACCGCAGCGAGGCGGCCATGTTACCCGCCGTGTGGAACGAGACGGGTATCGGCATCTTCGGCGACCTGGGGGATTTTCACTATCAGGCTCAAGTAGTTAGTGGCCTCAACTCAGAGTATTTCCGCACCTACGACTGGATAGCATCCGGCCATCAAAAGCGATTCGAGCACATTAACGCCGACGAGCTGGCCTATGTGCTGCGCCTGGATTACGGCAGCTTCAAACAGCCAGGTCTGGCCCTGGGCGCCGCCTACTACTATGGCAACACCAGCGGTAATCGCCACAAGAGCAACAAGTTGGCCGGTGATGGCAGCGTGAGCCTGCTGGCGCTGTCCGGTGCCTATGTGGATGGCCCTTGGATACTGCGTGGACAGTACCTGCAGGGCACCCTGGATGATGCCGATGCGATCACTCAGGCCAACAAGACCACCCCGGGCCTCAAGCCAGGCAACTTCGCCCAGCTGGGCAGCAAGGCCGAATCCTTCTTCGTCGAGGCGGGGCTGGATCTCAACCACTTCTTCTCTGTGCCGCTGACAGTGTTTGCCAACCTGGATTACGCCAACCCGCTGAGTGAGGTGGAAACCGGTACGGCCACCAAGCGCTATGAGAACACCTGGACCAGCGTCGGTATCAACTATTCGCCGATCCCCGAGATAGTGATCAAGGCCGAGGGCGGCCTGCATCAGGTGGCGGTGGCTGCCATCCCGGATACCCATTTCTTTGCCCTGGGCGTGGGCTATCAATTCTCGCTCTAACGGCGGACAACTTTGATTTTTATGGAGAGACAGATGAAACACTTTAAATATGGCGCGATCGCATTGGCACTCATTTCAACTCTGGCCGCCTGTGGTGGTTCGGGCAGCGACGAGCCCGAGGTCGTGGTGCCCGAGACAGGTTTTAGTTTCGATGCCGACGCCCTGATCGTCAACCTGAGCGACGAGGTGATCGTCAAGGGTTACAGCACACTGGCAGATCGCGGTGAGGCGCTGCTGCAGGCCACCCAGACCCTGGTTGCCACTCCGACCCAGGCAAATCTTGAGGCGGCGCAGTCGGCCTGGAAGGCGGCCCGCCAGCCCTGGGAGCAGGGCGAGTCACACATCTTTGGCCCGGTGGACTCTCTGGGGATCGACCCACACCTGGATAGCTGGCCGCTGAACACCACAGATCTTAAGACGGTCCTAATCAACAGCAGCGGCTTCGATGCCGAGACCATCAAGGGCTGGAACGATGACGTGCAGGGCTTCCACACCATGGAGTTTCTGCTGTTCGGTGACGGCATAGACGACAACGTCAAGCAGATCGACGAGTTGACCGCCAATGAGCGCGACTATCTCATGGGACTGGCCGAGGTGTTTCGCGACTACACCAAGCAGCTGGCCGATGCCTGGCAGGTCAGCCATGACGGTCAGAGCGGCAAGGCCTATGGCGAGTTGCTGAAATCGCCGGGCATCGATGGTAATACCTTCTACAGCTCACAGGTGGGTGTGTTGGAGGAGCTGATCAAGGGGATGATCGGCATAGTCGATGAGGTCGGCAATGGTAAGATCGCCGACCCCTTCGGTGGCTCGCTGGCCAGCGCCGACACCTCAAAGGTGGAGTCGCAATACTCCTGGAACTCGCTGACCGACTTTAGCGACAACATCATAGGGGTACGTAACGTCTATCAGGGCGAGTTCACCGGCGAAGCCGACAAGCAGGGGATCATCGACTTCGTGCGCGCCGCGGACAGCGAGCTGGCTAGCCGGGTCGCCGCCGAGATAGACGCTGCCATCTTGCAGATCCGCGCCATCGAAGGCACAGATAAGATGCCGTTCCGTCAGGCGATAAAAGATGAGGCGGGCCGTGAGCGCATCCAGAAGGCGGTCGATGCCCTGGCCACCCTGCAGGCGAGCCTGGAAAACCAGGTGTTGCCGCTACTCAAAGAGTGGAAGGTATAAGGCCAGTTAAGAAGAGAGCCCAGGCTCTCTTTTTCTTGCCTATATAACCCTATAAAAATAAAGGCTAAATGGCAAAAGGCCCATTTAGCCCGACTGCAATAAAGTGTGATAAAGATGATGAATTGCTTAACCAAACCCTCCGCCCTGTTGGCGGCCTTGACCCTGGCTCAGACATTGGCGCTAAGCGGCTGTGGCGGCTCGGGTGATGAGATAGAAGTGCCAGAGCCCGAGAAGCAGTATCCCGACTATACCCAGGTGACGGCATTGGGCGGTGATACCACCACCTTCGATGCCTCGAGTTCGGGCCACGGCTACTCGACGCCGGCGCTGAATCTTAACCAGACTCAGCTCGCCCAGCACCTAAGCGGCGACCTGAATTTTGAGACCGCCTTTACCACGGCGCCCAACGAGGAGCATCCCGAGCTCGACGGCCTGGGGCCAGTGTTCAACAACGCCGACTGTAACTCCTGCCATCAGCGCGACGGTCGTAACTCGACGCCGATAGTGCCCGCAGGGCAAGCGCGCATCAAGCTCGGCTCCGAGGCGGGGATCTTCCTGCGTATCAGCAAGGCGCCGGACCAGCCCTGCCTGGAAGGTACGTCTGAGAACAACTACTGCGCGCCTATCCCTGTGCCAAACTTTGGCACTCAGCTGTTTCACCGCGGGGTGCTTAAGGCCAGGGAAGATTGGCAGCAGAACCTGTTCGGCGGTCAGGCGGATGTCTACCTCTCCTACGAGCTAAAGACGGTAACCTATCCCGACGGCACCGAGGTGACGCTGAAAAGACCACTGTTTGCGGTGGAGAACCCCTTCGATGCGCCGGGTGAGAGCCTCAACAGCAGCAATGTCACCTCTGAGCTTTTGCAGGGCGATGTCTTGATGGGCTGGCGAAACGGCATGCCTGTGTTTGGTCTTGGGCTGCTGGAGGCGATTCCCGAGGCGAGTATTCTGGCGCTGGTGGATGAAAACGATGCCGACGGCGACGGTATCTCAGGACGGGCAAACTATGTGTTCGACGCCGTCAAGGCGCAGCGCGGCGAGAGCCATCCCGTCTCTTTGGGGCGTTTCGGCTGGAAGGCCAACACCCCCAGCGTGCGGGTGCAGTCATTGGGCGCGCTGCGCGGCGATATAGGGATCACCAATTCTCTGTTTCCCGAGGAGAGCATAGCGGGCACCAGCATGCATGACAGCTACCTAACCCGCACCGGGTTTGTCGATACCGGCAGCGGCGTCGACGGTGAGCCGGAGGCGAGCGCCGAGTTCAGCGACGACGTGGTCTTCTACGCCGAGACCCTGGCGGTGCCGGCGAGGCGGCAGGTGGATGATGTTAAGGTGAGGGAAGGGGCGCGCCTGTTCGAGCAGGTCAATTGCAGCGGTTGTCATCAGCCCAAGTTTGTCACCAAGAGCAATGGCGAGATCGGCGGCCTGCCCATGATAGAGGCCCTCAAGGGGCAGACCATCTATCCCTTCAGCGACATGTTGCTCCATGACATGGGCGAAGGCCTGAGTGACGCTCGCCCTGACTTCCTGGCGAGCGGCAGTGAGTGGCGCACCCGGCCGCTTTGGGGCATAGGCCTGACCCAGACGGTCAACCCCCAGGCGGGCTTCTTGCACGATGGCCGCGCGGCGAGTGTGGAGGAGGCGATCCTCTGGCATGGCGGCGAGGCCCAGGCCAGTACCGATAAGTTTATGGCCCTGAGCCAAGCGGAGCGCTCGCAACTGCTGGCCTTCGTGATGTCCCTCTAAGGGTAAGAAAGGCGATGGGGAGCGCGGTCTAGGCCGCGCTTTTTTATGACAAAATGTATCCAGGAGGCAATTTGTGACCTCGGTAAACTTAAGCCGGATTTTGCCCTTAGTCCTCGTGATCTGTTTCAATTAAATATTGCCCGATTTCCCCTATCATGGTGCTATAGCAAGAGTTAAGTCGACTTAGGGGCCTTCGTGAGCAAAATATTAATCATCTATTCCAGTGTGCATGGGCAGACCCGTAAGCTGTGCGATTTCATGCAGCGCGAGCTCGAGGCGCTGGAACATAGTGTCACCTGCGCCAGCATAGATAACCCGCCAGCCCTGGAAGGGTTCGATAAGATAGTCCTGGGCGCCAGCATTCGTCATGGCAAGCATAATCCCAGGGTGTATGACTTCATTCGCGAGAACATCAAGGTGTTGCAGGAGAAGGCCAGCAGTTTCTTTTCGGTGAGCCTGGTGGCGCGCAAGCCCGCCAAGAATACTCCAGAGACAAATCCCTATATGCAGGCATTTTTGGCCAAGTCGCCCTGGCAGCCTAAGCTCTTGGCGGTGTTTGGTGGTAACCTGGATTATCAGGGCTATAACGCCCTGGATCGCAACATCATACGCTTCATCATGTGGATCACTAAGGGACCGACGGCGCCGGATACCAAGGTCGAGTACACCGACTGGGATAAGGTGAAACATTATGCTCAGCAGGTCGATGCGCTCTAGTATTGCGTGCTTAAGTAAATTCCAAGCGTAAACATAGTGTGAGCCATATCAAGGGGAGAGCAAGATGAAGACACTGACCAAGCTGCGCGAGGTGCTGGAGACCTATCAGCATCTGTTTGTCATTCTGTTAACCCTGTTTCTGGTGGGCACCAGCGGCTGGCTCATGATGGGACGGGCGCTGCGGGCTAACGCCTCGGTCTGGGATATCCTGCATGTCTACCTCGGGCTGCTGGCGGGGATCTTCTCGGTCACCATGTTGGCGATAAACCTGATGCGCGGTCAGTGGCGACAATATTTTCCCTATCTGGTGGGCGACTTTACCCAGCTGAGTAACGATGTGTGTGGCCTGAAGCGGGGCAAGTTGCCCCTGGCCGGTGGCCGCGGCCTGTTTAGCGTGGTCGAGGGGATAGGCATGCTGCTGTTTGTGGCGGTATCCGTTACCGGCTTGATGTGGTTTCTCACCCAGGGCAGCAGCGAAGCCCTCAACTGGCGTAGCTATCATCACAGCCTGGCCCATGGCTTCATCGTCTTCATGGTGATCCACGCCCTGTTTGCCCTGTCGCACCTGCTGGACTTTATTCGTCGCTAGGCCAGTGCTAAGCCAGTACTAGGCCAGTGCCAGCGCCCGCGGGAGTTTAAGCGCCGCAAGACAAGGTTAGATTTGATCACTCCTCGTCGATTAACTGCTCGATAAACCAGTTGCCCGCTTGGCCCAGTCCCTCCTGCCAGATGAGATCTATGGGCCAGTGATTGCCCTGCTTACCATAATCGAAGTTCAGATCCTTAAGCTTGCCCTCCTCGATAAGCGGCCTAGCAAGCGCCTGTGGATACATGGCAAAACCACAGCCCGCCAACAGTAGCTCCCGCAGTTGGTAGAAGCGCTCGACGGTCACCAGCTTGCAGGAGTAGCGCATCACCTCCAGGTAATGGGGCAGTATGATGTTACCCGCTGGTGGCATCAGCTGGTGATGGTGATCGAAGTCTTCCAGCTCGGGGGCACTCCTCAGTTGCGCCAGCGGATGTTGGGGCGCGCTCACCAGCAGCCATTTAATGCTGTTGATGGATTGTATGTTGACCCCCCTGAGATTCACCAGGCGATTAGGCGCAATAATGATATCGCACTGCAGATTCTGCCAGTCCAGGGTTTCCGCCTCGACTATGTTGATTTCCAGATCTGGGTAGCGCGCCGCCAGCTCGCCGATGAGCCGGGTGTATTCGGGGTAACAGGTATAGGGATGCAGGCAGATGGAGAGCTGGCTCTCTATTCCTTCGCTCATCATCTGCGCCTGACGTTCCATGGCGATAAGCTTGGGCAGTATCTCCAGCGCCTTCACATAGAGGCGTTTGCCCTCTTGGGTGAGCTGTGGCTTCTTACCGCCATGGCGCTCGAACAGGGTCAGCTCAAGATCAAACTCCAGATGTTGTATCGCCTTGTTGACTGCGGCGACACTGACCCCCAACTCCTTGGCGGCGCTGGAAAAGCTGCCATGCTGGGCTACGGAAACCAGGTATTGCAATCTCTCTGTGGTGATGATCATCGGCGAACCTTTAACTTTAGGTTTATAGTTCTTAGGGTAGCACTTTTTTCGCCTTTGGTACGATTAACCCGTCAACGAATCAACATCCTCAGTTACGGAGATTGTTACCATGAAAAAAGTACTACTAAGCACCACTATCGCCGCCCTGTTTGCTACGACCATGGGCGCCGCCATAAACGCCGAAGCCTGTTCTCGTCTGGTGACAGAGACCCAATACGGCACTATGTTAATGCGCACCGCAGACTGGGTGAGCACAGCCCCTTTCGACGGTCACATGTCTGTCTTCCCTGTCGGTACCGAGCGCACCATGCGTGGTCAGGTTGCCGAGTACCAGCAGGCCATGACTAAGTGGCAGACTAAGTACCACACCCTCTCTATCGAAGAGCATGGCGCCTTCGGCGGCCTGTCGGGTCAGACTTCTAACGAGAAGGGACTCAGCGTGATGGCGCTATCTCAGCATGACAGCGAGCCCTATCTGGCCCAGCACAAAGATAATGGCGCACCAGCAGTCAACACCGCCGACGTAGTGAGCTTCATCACCGAGCGTTATGCCACCACTGCCGAGGTGAAAGCGGCCCTGGATAACGGTGAGTTCCAAATCGCCTGGGCCTCTGCGCCAAATGGTATGGAGCACGCTGCGCCGCTGCACTACTCTGTGGTCGATGCCGACGGTAACATCATGCTGATCCAACTGGTGAAGGGCGGTGAGCAGAAGATTTACTTGGGTGATGCCGAATCGGATCTGCGCGTGAAGACTAACGACCCGCTGCAGGAGAAGCACAGAGAGTATATGCAGCAGTTCGACCTTAAGGATCCTAGCGTTGCCACTAAGATGCCTTGGAGCATAGGCGGCCTGGAGCGTAACTCACGCCTGCTGGCCATGTCGACACACATGGACTTAGAAGGGCTGAGCTACACAGAGACAGTTGCTCGTCAGAAGGGCACCTTCGATGCGGCGGCGCTGGTGCCATTCGGTGTGCAGGATCCTAAGACGGGCGAAGACTATCCAAGCTTCTTCAGCATGCAGTACAACCTGGATAACGGTGATATCTGGTTCCGCAGCCTGATGAGTGGCAAGGAGATCAAGTTTAACCTGGAAGACACCAAGCAGTTCAAGACGCCAATGCATGCCGATATCATGGCTCAGGTAGATAAAGGCGCTCAGACCATCACCTGGTCTAAGATGTAAGCTAGGCGAATGCCTTAACAAAATGGGTTTAAAAAAGCGCGGCTTAGGCCGCGCTTTTTTTTATCTGCTTTTATGACTGCTTCGCTGCTGGCATCGCAGTCTCTGGCGCTTCGGAGGGCGCATTACTAGGCGCCTCATCTGAGCCCTTCTCATCCGTCGATTCATCAGTTGCGCCCGTCTCATGGTGCAGCAGGCTGAGCAGCAGGCCACCAATTACGATGGCGATACTGATAGAGATTAGGCGCACCAGCTGGGCATAGAGGGCATCGGATCCTATGTGAGTGATGATCTGATACACAAGCACCACAAAGTTGGTAAACAGCAGCTGATAGATGGCCAGGGGAGTGGCTCGCCTGATGGCAAAGCCCGCTAGTTGCAAGCCGCAGAAGATGGCCATTCCCAACACTACCCAGGTCGGCAGACCGAAGGCGAAGGTCAACATCACGGGGAAGGTGAAGAGGATACCTATGGCCGTGGTGATCAGACGATTCTGCTTGAAGCTCTTATGCTCCTTGGGATCCGCCAGCTTGATCATGCTGCCTATTGTGATAGCAATCAGCATGCTCTGGGAGCTGCCTATGCCGATCAGCGCCGCCAACACTATGGTCATGGCGGTGGTCTTAAATAAGATGGTGCCCATATGGGTGCTGCTGCCATCGGCCTGGGTCTCATCGGGCAGTATGTCTTGCTCGTCGCCGGGAAACAGCAGGAAACTCAGATAGGTGAGGATCAGTGCCAGCACCGCCGATTTCATCAACAACCAGGGCAGCACCTCGATGGGCGCCTGCATTTGCTTACTCATGATGGTCATGATGATCACCACGATCAGCATCAGGGTCGCGAGCAGATCTTTGCCGTCGTTGTGGCTGCGATAGAAACTCCAAAACAGCAGCGACCAGCAAAACAGCAGGTAGCCGCTGGGAGAGTCCAGCAAGAGTCCGCCGATAAACACCAGTCCCAGGCTGACAAACAGGACGATCAGCAGCAGCTTGAGCATCAGGCTCAGGGGCGGACGCGAAGGCATCAGGGTGAGAAAAATCACCATGAACATGGGCGCCAATATGGCTAGCGGCGCCGCCTGGGACCAGAGGTAAAACAGCAGCGCCAGTGGGCCGAATACCAGGCGTATGATAGGGTTGGCTGGGCTATGAAACATAGGTCCAGATACTCACTATCTGCATCCAGATGCCGGCCAGGAACTCGCCTATGCTGCTCTGCTCTGTGTAGAAGGCCACTGTGGCCTGAGAGCCGTAGCGAATATTGCCTGGCGGTTTAGTGCCGGTGAAGACTATGTTGACCGGGTAGCGCTGGGCCTTGATGCCATTGCTGTCTGCGGTAAGAAACCCTGTATTCTGGTCGATATTGTTACTGCCGCCCGTGCCCCAGCCTATGCTGTCGACCTTGCCTTCCAACACTCTTCCCGGCAGGGCGTCGAGGACTATCTCCACCTTGTTGCCCACCTTGATATGTTCCAGCGAGTTTTCTCTGACCAGGGCCGAGATCCACACGCCCCTTGGGTCGATAAAGGTCAACATGGGCGAGCCGACATTGGCGCGCTGTCCCAGGGTGAGCTGAAGGTTGGTGACCACCCCCTTAGAAGGTGCCTTGACCTGAGTCTTTTGCAGATCCAGCTGAGCCTTCTCCAGGTTTGCCATGGCCGCGAGGATCTGCGGATTGTCCTGACCCGCCGGGCCCAGGGCCTGTCTGGCTTGCACTAGCGAGGCCTCGGCCGCCTCCAGATTCGCCTGGGTCCTGTCTCTGGCCTCGATGGCGTTATCCAGCTCTGCCTGGCTGAGTACCCCTTGTCCGGCCAGCTCGCTGACGCGCGCGGCTTGCTCCTTAGCGTTGTTGCGCGCCGCGATGGCATCGACCACCTTGGCCTGGGCCACCTCTACCGCCGCCGTGCTGGCACCGATATTCTGCCCCGCCAGGGACAGATTGGCCTGAGCCGATTGCAGGGCAAGACGATAGTTGCGCGGATCGATCTGAAACAGGGGCTCGCCGGCCTCGACGATCTGGTTATCTCTGACGTTCACCTCTGTGATGTTACCGGCGACCTCGGAGGCCACCCTTACCAGATAGGCATGCACCCTGGCATCGCTCGTCATGGGCGTTACCCTGTCGGCCCACAGGCTATAAAGCCAGACGACCAAGATTAAGCCTATGATGTAAAAACTCATTTTCCGTGATGATTGTTCCGCAGCAGACATGCCTTCGCCTCGATGAATAGAGATTGTTTTATGGTAAACCTCGATCCTGTTACCAGCAAGTAACAAGACTCGTTTTAGTGGTGTTTATATGACCTAGGTATCTAAAAAGGTGGGGAAAGTGGGCTAGTCTGATTTAGCGTAGGTCTTGGCAAGCTTATTGTGAAGGGCTAAGAGCAGAGCTAGGCATAGCTCTGCTTTGCAGAGCATAGCGAGTATGTTAGCTTGGGAGCGTATCGCCATGGCGAGCGGATAAACGTCTTCGTCGGTGCGTGCAGGGAATGGGTCAATTCATGGAAGGCATCTGGGATCTCTCCTGGCAAATACACTCCTTCAGCAGTCTAGATTTACCGACATTGCCTAATATTTTTCGCTAAAAAAATTAAAGGATTAATTAGATATGCCTAGATTGAGCAAGGTGAATTTGCTGTTTCTAATCGGCCTTGGCGGCTGCCAGGTCTCCCTTAACGGTATCCCTCCTATGCCCGAGGTGATCGAGCTAGCCGATGGTACCTATAAGGTGTTTGTTGCCCACCCCAGTAAGACACAGGTGGTGAAAACCTCTAAAGGATTCATGAATAAGATATGTAGTGATAAGGGACTGAGTTACGACATCATCTCTGAAAATATCGAGATGACGGGTGAAGCCATCGACCAAACCAAGAAATCTTCCTCTGTATCTGTCTTGGGCGTGAGCCGCACCGAATCAGAATATGAAACTAAACATATGCAGGAAGGGGAGGTGCATTTCAAGTGTGTCTCTGAGGATGAAGCGGCCTCAAGCCTGGTGCATCGCACGACGCCTTGAGCTGCTGTCTTACAATTAGCGCTTTTAGTAAACGGATAATGCCAGAAATAATAATAGGAAAATCATAATGTCAGGGAATATCTTTAAATTTAAAGACGCAAGACTTTTAACTCAATGGGTGCGTTATCTGCTTTATGCCCAAGTCTTTGTTGCATTGCTCGCGATTAGCTCCAATTACATGGAATATCAGTTGCTGATGGATTATCAGTCTGGGGCTTATTCTTCAGAGGAGCAGGCGATTGCCGATGGTGACGAAAATGATCGACGTCAGCTGGGGGTGGCAGGTCTTTATTTTGTTGTCTTTATCGTTTCGGGGATCATGATCCTCAAGTGGATATACAGGGCGAACTTCAACGCGCGTCAGCTGGGGGCTACTGATATGAATTTTACTCCTGGCTGGTCCATCGGTTACTTCTTCATTCCCATCTTCTGCATCTGGAAACCCTATCAGGCGATGAATGAGATCTGGCAGGCGAGCCATGATCCCGAGAACTGGAGTTTGAGCGGCTTCAACTCCAGCATCAGCCTGTGGTGGCTACTATGGATCGTCAGTAATGCCCTGGGTCAGGTGGTATATCGATTAACCGATAGGGCAGAGGAGTTACAAGATTTCATTAATCTCAACATGCTAGCTCAAGTATCAGAGGTTTCCGCTATCTTATTGGCCTTCGCTACCCTAAGTGTGATTAACACTATTTACCGGGCCCAGACCAAGGCGCAGGCGCGGGTGGAACAGCAGACCTATCAGGGGGCGCAGCAGCTGGTAGTAGGCTAACGCCACAAGGTTAAAGCCAATGCGATTAATAACAACGAGAAACGAAAAAGGCGCCGTAGGGCGCCTTGTTTATGTCATTTTGCCAAGCTTATTTGTGCTCGACGGCCAGGTAGTTGATCAGATCGATCAGCTCACCTAGGGTACGGATCTGGCTTAGGTTGACCGCATATTTATCGTTAACGATAAAGGTGGGCACACTTTGAATGCGGAACTCACGTTGCTGGGCGCGCCACAGGTCGAGCTTGTCGCTGACCGTCTTACCATCGGCGATCTCGTCATACTTGCTGATATCGATCCCCTGATCGGCGAACACCTTCTTGATGTCGTCGCGGGTATTGATAGCAGGTTTCTCATGGGCACTATGGTCGTGATCATGGCTGTGTCCGTGGCCACCTTGTTCGCCCTGAATGGCGCTAAACATGGCGTGGACCATCTTGTCTTTGACGCCCAGCTCCTGGATCACCCCAAGTGAGCGCATCACCTCTGTGCCTATGTCTGAGTTCATGAAGTCTACATGCTTGCTGTCGAAGCTCACTCGTTTGTCCAGGTTGGCCTTGATGTCTCCCAGGAACTGAGTCTCCATGTTGTAACAGTTATGGCAGTAGAAGGAGTAAAACTCAGTCAGCTTGGGGCTGGCACTAGGGGCTTTGTCAGACACAGTCATGAAGTGTTGCCCCTCGACAAACTGGGCGGCAAAACTAGTGAGCGGGGCCACGGCTAGGGTCAGGGCGAGTGCGATATGTTTAATCATGATGATCCTTAAATTGATAGCGTCGTTGTGCAATCAATGGCTAACGTCAATCGACAATAGGGTTAGCCTAAATGCCAAAGCTTAATTATGACTGAAGGCGAGGTGAGAAACAGGGGCCAGAATGTGACCTGAGCTGAAGTTCTGAGTATTGTTCGTCGGCAAAAAGGGCGGATCTGTGACGGGGCTAGCGTGATTCTCTCAGTGTCTGCCAGGCCTCGCAGACCCGCTTAAACTGAGTGGCGTCGCCGCCGTCGCGGTCGGGGTGCCATTGCAGGGCCAGTTTTCGCCACTGCTTGCGTATCTCTCTGTCGCTGGCGTCTTGGGGCAGCTCGAACACCTCCAGCGCCTGACGTTTGGGCAGGGCGTTGTGGCGGGTGCCGATATAGTCTTCATAGCGCTGCCAGAAGGACTCTAGCATCTCCTGAATGATGTCCGGGCAGGTGTCGTAGTGCTGCCAGTCCTGATAGTAGCTTCTCAGGGCATCGTCCTGACTCAGCTGGCTATCTAAATTGCTGGGAGGGATGCGAAAAATCTGTATCTCCATCGCCCTGACCTGCAGGTAGCTGCCGGGCAGTAGCATGGCCTGTAACTCGAACAGGGCGTTCATCAGCAGGAAGTTCTGCTTAAACAGGGCCTTCTGTGGGTCTGTGTCCAGCTCGCGCATCAGGCCTTTCTCTTGTAGGGCGGCGGCCAGGTGATGCACCTTCCAGCTACGATTGCTGCGCTGCAGCAGGGTGAGGAGCGGCCAGATGAGCGGGTTATCGCCTTTGATGGCGAAGCATTGGCTGGACGATGAGGCGTCTTGCAGCCTGGCGGCTGTCGGGGTCGATTTGGCAAGAAGCATACAGAGAGTCTCATCCGTGACTGGCGATAATTTCTACTATGACAATGGTGAAAATAGAACGCAAGTCTTATTGGCTTAGCCTGGGCTTGTCGGGCCAGAAACCAATGAAAAGGCGATGCATGGCATATGCATCGCCCTATGACAGATCATGAGTTGAGACGATTAGAGCTCGGTGAAGAGCGTCTCGATAGGCAGGCGCGACTTAGGCAGCTTGGCGTTAAAGTCATCCTCGCTGTGATAGCCCAGGGCCACCACCACAGAGGCGGCGTAGCCTTTGGCTGGCAGGTCCAGTACCTGATTGAGCTTGGTGGCGTTGAAGCCTTCGATAGGGGTGGCATCGATATCCAGCAGGCTGGCCCCGAGCAGCAGGGTACCCAGCGCCAAGTAGACCTGCTTCTCCATCCAGTGTTGGCTGTCTTTCAGCTCGATTCTATGCATGTTGGCGAAGAAGGAACGTCCGTTGTGCTGGCCCTGTTTGGCGGCTTCGTCGGCGAAACGGCCATCCGCATCTTCCTGCTCGAGTACCTTTAATAGGTGGGCCTCATCCATGTTGGTCTTAGTGCAGAGCACCAGCACGTGGGAGGCGTTGAGGATCTTATCGGTGTTGAAGGCGAAGTCGCTGGTGGCCTCGGCGATCTGCGCCTTGCCTTCCTCGGTCGAGGCGAGCACGAAGTGCCAAGGTTGTGAGTTGGTCGACGAGGGGCTCATGCGAAGCAGCTGCTTGATCTCCTCGACCTTGTCGTCGGCGATCTTGCGGCTAGGGTCGAATGCCTTAGTGGTGTAGCGCTTATTGGTGTAGAAACTGAGTTGTTGCATGACAAGCATCCTGTGATTGAGTCGATTCTTTATGTCGAGAGTGAGGCTGATTCTACGTGACTCTTTCACCGATAAAAACAGAGGAAAGTCACATATACTTTCAAAAAAATATTGATAATAGGCAATCGCCAGTCTGGAGATGCCATTTATGATCGCGAGGCATAACCCTTAGCGATTGCTCAACGGATAGCTGTCGCATAAGTTAAGCTAATTACCTGACAAAAAAGATGATTTATGCTTAACTTTCAAAGCTGTTATCTTGAGTCGAGCGCTCCGCCCGGCTCGCCTACGCCGGAGAAGAAAACATGGCTTTTCGAATCGATTCATCCATCATCGCCTGGCCCCTTATGGGGGCATTGCTGAGTGCACCCGCCATGGCCCTGGACTGGCGCCTGGGCATAGGCGGACACGACTACTATGTGGATGAGGCCGACTCCCACACCTTAGGTGCTGGGGTGAGTATTGCCCTGACTCATCTTACCGAGAGTGAGATCAAGCTTACCGGCGAGCTGAATATCTTCGTGGATCATGATGTGGACGAGCTCGACCCAGACCATATTCCCGTCTGGTTTAGCTCCTACTACAGCGCAGGGGGCGACCTTGTCTCGCTATCCCAGCACTCTCGTCTCTTTTGGGACATAAGCCTGGGGGGCAAGCGTAATACCGTTAGCTCGGTGGAAAAGCAGGTCAGGCTGTTTCCGGCCCTGGGTTATGGCTACCAGAGAGAGGCTTTTCAGGCCGACGTTAAGCTGGGAGGCGGTTACTACTTCCTTGAGATCGACGACGATGTGCCGCGCATGCGTGGCTATGACAGGGAAGATTTTCAGAATAAGACCGGCGCCTATACGCTGGCCGCGGCAACCCAGTTTGCCCTGGGCAAAGATTTCGATCTGAGCCTGGCGGCGCAGCAGTGGCACGATGGCAGTGACTGGCTGGAGAACCAGCTGGAGGCGCGCCTCAGCTATGACGCCGACCATTGGTCATCTAAGAGTCAGCTCGTCTTCAGCGTGAAATATAACGAGTATAATCTGGACCCCTATGCTAGGGTGCCCGTGGACTCGCCGGACTATCTGCCAATCCTGCCCTGGAACAAAGATCTCTTCGTCAGAGTCTATTTCGACATGCCCTGGGGTTAAGCCTGACTGCGCGTGAGACAGGAGAGATGCGTAAAAGTGCTAGCGGCAGGGCGTTTCTACTCATGATGGCTTTGCTGCGAGTAAGGGCTTTGCCGTTAGCAGAGGTTTGGCCGTTAATATAGGTTTGGCAGTTAGTAGAGGCTTAGAGGAGGGGACGTGACCCAAACGTCAGCAGCGGCGAGCCAGATACGGATCGCCAGTTTCAATCTGTACAACTTCATCGCGCCGCCTGACGCCTACTACGATTTTAACAACATCTACACTCAGGCCCAGTGGCATCAGAAATGTGACTGGATAAGGCGCTACCTGGCGAGCCATGACCCCTGCGTCATCGGCTTTCAGGAGGTGTTTTCGATAGAGGCATTGCAGGCACTGCTGGCCGAGGCCGGTTATCCCTATTTTGTTACTGTCGACAGGCCTGAGATCAGCGACGACTTCATCTATCGCCACCCAGTGTTGGCCCTGGCCAGCAAGTACCCCATCCTTAGTTATGAGGCATGCGACATAGATCAGACGGTCGCCAGCCTCATGGGTATTGCCCCCGGCTTTCAATACAGCCGCCAGCCCTTGAGGGCGACCATAGCGCTGCCGCATCTTGGCCCCTGCGACTGTTATCTGGTGCACTTTAAGTCCAAGCGGGCTCAGTTTGAGCCCGGGTTAGTGGTGACGTCAGCCCCCGGGAGCGAGCCTGTCGCAACGGGGGCTCAGAGCGATAGCCTGACCATTGAGAAGCGTGGGGCCCTGTTTGCCATTGAGGCGGCCGCCAAGTGGGCTTCTTCGCTGATACGCGGCAGTGAGGCGAGCCTGCTGCGAGTCGCCATCGCCAGGCGCCGTATTGATACCCGCTACCCAGTTATCCTGATGGGCGATTTTAACGATAGCCTGGCCGGCGGCGTGTTGTCGGCCCTGGTGAGCGAGGATAGCCGCCTGCTTGGGGGCTTGGGTGAGGAGGCGTTTCAGGGCTATCGCCTGCAGGATGCCTACCTGCTGCATGAGCGCTCTGAGTACTGTCCTACCTCGGTGGCGCGGGCCCCGACTCACTATCACCTTAATCGCGGCGAGGTGATCGACTATATCCTGCTCTCCAACGAATTCGATCCCCATAATCATCAGTGTCTGGCAGAGGTGAGTCAGTATCACACCTATGATAGCCACCTGATCAATCCGCAATATGATCGCGACAGCCACAGCACAGATCACGCTCCCGTGATGGTCAGCCTCAAGATCAGGGAATAGGGCGGGGTCCAAAGAGGCAAAATGTGGGCTATATTCTTGTTTTACTTGTGGGATTAATTAACACTATCGGCTATATTTTGCTCAGACTAGGTGGTGAGGCCTAAAGCATAGATTCTAGTTTAGGGGTTAACGCTTTGGGCCTTAGTCGGGTTATCGGTACGCACTTACACACGCTGGGAAGGGAAAGTTATGGACAATGAAGCCAAGGCGCAGCAGCGCAAAGAGTTTATCGGTAATATGACGGAGTCGGCGATTCGCATCGGCCTGCTCGCCATCTTAGTGATCTGGACCTACGACATAGTACGGCCCTTTATCGTGCCAGCCCTGTGGGGTGCCATCATCGCCGTCGCTCTGATGCCTCTGACCCACAGGCTGGAGCGCATGTTAAAGGGACGTCGTGGCCTGGCCGCGACCCTTATCGCTCTGGTGGGGATCGCCCTATTGGTGACCCCTTTCGTGGTAGTCTCGGGCTCCATCTTCGAGGGGGTCTCCAACACCCTTAAGGTGCTGCAGAGCGGCGAGATCCACCTTCCAGAGCCGACCCAGCGGGTGGCGGAAATTCCCATCATAGGCGAACGCCTGTTTGAGGTGTGGTATAACATCGCCAGCAACCTGGAGAAGGCGATATTGCACTTCCTGCCTGAGATCAAGGCGGGCTTCTCCGCGCTGGCCGGGGTGATCGGCAGTAGCCTGGCCACCCTGGTGATGTTTATCATCTCGCTGCTGATCGCCGCCGGCTTCATGGCGAACTCAGAGCAGTGCTCCGCTGCCATGAGTAAAGTGGCGGTGCGGGCGGTAGGCCCCAATGCCCACGCCTGGACCAGTCTGACCGCGGCCACCATACGCAGCGTGCTCCTCGGGGTGGTCGGTGTGGCCTTCATCCAGGCCATGTTGATCGGCTCGGCCCTGTTTGTCTTCGGCCTACCCGCCGCCGGATTGCTCACCCTGGTGGCCCTGTTCCTGGGAATAGCCCAGCTGCCGGCGCTGATCATAGTGTTGCCCCTGATTGGCTATGCCTACTCCTCCATGGATGGCACCTCGGCAACCATCTTCAGCGTGTGGATCTTCCTCGGCGGCATCTCTGACAATATCCTCAAGCCTATCTTGATGGGCCGGGGCGTGGATGTGCCCATGCCAGTGATACTGATAGGTGCCATAGGCGGCATGCTGTTTGCTGGGATCATCGGCCTCTTCCTGGGCGCCGTGGTGCTGGCTATCTGGTATGAACTCTTCATCGCCTGGTTAAATGGTGGAGAGCCCGAGGCGGTGTTGGCCCAAGCAGAAGCGTCTGAGTCACCGGGCGACGCCGAGACGGCGGAGTAGGTCTATGCTGGATGCCGTCTGCCGGGTCGAGGGCCAGGCCGAGAAAACCTATTCGGTATTTACCTTTCAGCGCCTCAGCGAACAAGAGATTGAGGCGCTGCGCCAGCAGCTCTATTGCCCCGTGTGTGACGGCAAGGCTTATTTTCGCAAGGCCTCGCGTGACGGCAAGGCTGCCTGTTTCGGCTCGCGCTATCATCTGGTGGACTGCAGCGAGTTTAATCCCTCGGCCAGTCGCAAGCAGGAGGAGCAAGATGCTCTGGAGGTGAATCAGCAGCTGCTGGAGAGTGACGCCCTGAAGATAGACTTCAGCATGCCGTCCAGGCGTAAGAGTCAACCAGCGCAGCAGGCTCAGTCCAAACAAGCTCAGGCTGAAGGCGTACAGAGCCCCAAGGGGAGTTATCTCGCTGTGGCTAAATCAACAGCCGAGACTGAAACCGAAAATCAAGCCGAGCCAAAAGCTGAATCTGAGCACCAGTCAAAGGGCGAGGCAGAACCTAAGATAGCCACCCAGGGGCTACAGAAACTTCTACACAGCCTGTTGCGGGGCAGCGATCTGGCCAGCTCAGATCTCTGGGTCTATACCGACGACAAGTATCGCTGGCGGGCCAAGAACCTGTTCGTCAACTTTGCCGATGCCGAGCCCAACGAGCGTCACGCCCCGCGCATGTATTGGGGCACCATCTCCCACGCCGACAAGGCGCTGCTGTGGCTCAATCCCGCCGACTGTAAGGATGTGGGCATCCCCATCGAGGAGGTGAAGGACGGGCTGTGTAAGAAATACGATATCCAGCAGCGGGAGGATCTCGAAGGCGCTGGTATCATCCTCTTCGGCAAATGCTTCTGGAACAAGGACAAGACCCGCAAGATCATCCAGTTGTGGAACAAGGACCTTAGCCGGCTGCATCTGGTGAAGGCCGAGGATTAGGAGGCGTTTTGCATTGCAAAGCGCATTTTCTTGACGCCGCCTGAGCTTTCCCCTCTGCTAAGCATCGCCAAATCTTAATAACAACCCCTACCGATTGAACCACTTGAGTGGCTTTCTCAAGGATTGGTACGCCTTATGCTCAGCTAGGTTATCGAATCAGATACCTCAAGCATGAGGATAAGGAGTCGGCGATGAGGTTATGCAATCAAGCTCCCCTGCTGGGATTTGTGGTCAATCAGGCCCTGTATGCCAGCAGCGAGGCTTACCGGCAACGTATCGACTATATCTGCAAGTTAATGCGCCTGGCGGGCGCGGACAGGGGCCAGGCAGATTGCGGCCGTGCAGACAGAGGCCACACCCGACGCGAGCGTCAGGCCAGCCTGATAAAGGACTAGAGCTGTGAGGATACCCTGGCCCTTCGCCGGGCCAGCAGGGTATCGCCCCACTGAAACAGGCCGAGTCCCGCCAGCACCAGGCCGGCACCTATCATCAGGGTCTGGGAGATCTGCTCATGATTCACCATTGCGCCCAGGGCCATGGCAAATACCGGGGTGATCAGTGTGACCAGGGCGACCGTGCTGGCATTAAGGTGCTGCAGGATATAGAAGTAGCCGATGAAGCCTATCAAGGAGCCGAAGATCCCCAGGTAGAAGATGGCGGCGATGGAGCGCATCGACCAGGTCTCCACCGGCAGGCTGGCATCAAATATCAACCAGGCCAGGGCAAACAGGGGGGTCGAAAACAGCAGAGCGCCGACCGTGCTGGCGATGGGATGAATTGCCAGCTCCACCGTCTTGATCAGCACGCCGCTGAGACTGAAGAGAAACACGGCGCAGAGGATCAGCACCAGGCCTATCCAAGTATCGCTGCCCAGGGCAAGCTTGGCCGAACAGACCACGCCCAGGCCGCAAAATGCCAGAATGAGCGCCATGATCCGCATGGGGCTGAATTTAGGTTCGTTTAGCAGCCGCTGTGCCAACAGGCCTGATACCAGCGGGGAGAGGCCGAATAGCAGCGACATGGTGCCCGAGGCCAGATAACGGGCGGCAAAATAGCTCAGTAACATGCCGCCCACTATGCCTATGGCCGAATAGGCGTAGAGCTTGAAGGCGGTGCGATGCCAGGGCAGGCGTATGCTGCTAAAGAGGATGATCAGGCTGCCAATGATTAGGGCAATCACCATGCGCGAGAGTACCGCCATGGTGGGATGCACTGTCTCGCTGCTCCAGACGATCCCCAGCGGAGTCGTCGACCAGATGAGCACCACGGCCAGAAACGAAACTGGAACCAGGCGCGGCAGTTGAGCTGCGTCGGCTTGAGTAGGGGAAGACATGCTAGCGGGGCCCTAGTACAAAAATAAGCAAAGAGTGATAGAGGCGATTTTGACCCAGTTCGCACCGGAAAGCTATGGCCAAATGTGCTGTTGAGAAAAATTACTGATGGGGGATAAAAGGGGATGGAATGAGGTGTCAGTAGACGGCTTAGCACGCAATGGCGGGGCTTATTAAGTCAAAAGGGGCATTGCCCTTCAGCATATGCCCCTTTTGTTGTTGGCGTTTGTATGACCCTTTGCCTTTCTTGGGTTTCTCGACGCGCATCTTAAACAGTTCGCTGGTAACTATCGCCTTTAAGGCGTTGTCTTTGATGACGCCACGGCCGCTCTCGTGGGGAGCGTGCGCGTTGCGGCGCGATTGTTTGCTCATGGTTTTTCCTCTTACTATCAGTATTAAATCTGTCTCTGTTTGTCGTGCCTGACTCTGTCAGGCGGCGCAAGATTACTTCTTGGTTGCTTAAAAAGCAAACAGTATTTTATCACAAATTAGCAAATAATGTTTTACTCTTTAATTCAGTAACTTATGTCTAACTGTATTGGGTGGAATAGGGTTGACCCCTGCCTCGAAGGAGAGGGCAAGGGTCAACCCCAAAGCTTGCTAGATATCTGCCAGTTCGTGGCGATAGGGGATGGCACGCTGGGCACCGGCGCGGGTTACCGAGATGGCGGCGGCGCGGTGGGCAAAGGCGACCGCCTCCTCAACAGACTTGCCCTCGCCAAGGGCCACCATGAGGGCACCGTTGAAGGTATCGCCGGCGGCGACCGTGTCTACGGCTTTCACCTGAACGCCAGGGATCAGGGCGCAATAGTCCTTGGTGCTGAGCATGGCGCCTAGCTTGCCCAGGGTGATGATCACCGTCTGCGGCCCGAATTGATGCAGCATCTGCGCCGCCATTCTGGCGCTCTGCTCATCGGTCACCTCTATGCCAGTGATGGCTTCAGCCTCTGTCTCGTTGGGGGTGATCACATCCACCAGGCGAAACAGATCTTTGCCGATCACCATGGCTGGTGCCGGGTTGAGTACGGTGGTCACGCCATGTTTCTTGGCGTGCTTTAAGGCATCCAGCACAGTCACCGCCGGGGTCTCTAGCTGCACCAATAGATAATCGGCCTTTTCGATCAGCTCAAGATGGCCCTTGAGCGCCTCGGGGGTCAGGGTCGCGTTGGCGCCGGCTGAGACGCCTATGATGTTCTCGCCTGTATCGGCGACGAAGATCATCGCAGTGCCCGTGGGCTGGGCGTCCGTGTAGGTGATGCCGTCGGGCGCGATGCCATCTTGCTGCCAGGCCTGGGCCATTGCCTGACCTATGGCGTCCCGGCCTAGATGACAGATGAAGTCGACCCGGGTCTCGTCCTGGCTAAGGCGTGCGGCGGCCACCGCCTGATTGGCCCCCTTGCCGCCGTGTTCCAGTCTATAGCCGCTACTCATCAGCGTCTGTCCGGGGCTGGGCAGGTATTCCAGGTTCATCACATGATCGGCATTGGCACTGCCGAGGATTAACAGTCTGGTCATAGTGTCCTCTCGCCTGATGGGAGGGCGAACCCTCCCTGGGCTATTAATTATAGGCGCTGAGGCACTCGACAATCAGGTCGACGAAGCCTTGGCGATCTAAGTCAAACAGCACAGTGGCGTTAGGCGCCTTGCCTGTGAGCTGATAGCGATCCACCACTGTCATCCCTTGGGTATATTCACCCTTGGTCTCGACGCCTACCCAGCACTCCTGGGCGGTGAACAGCTCAGGCTTTAGCAGCCAGGCGATGGTGCAGGGATCGTGCAGCGGCGCGCCGGTGAAGCCCCACTTAGGATCTCTGTGGTAGATCATGAAGAAGTCCAGCAGCTCGGCGACACACTGGGCCACAGGGTTGGGGATGGCGCGGATCCGTTCGATATCCTCATCCATGATCTGCGCCTCGTGGGTCACGTCCAGGCCGCACATGGTGATAGGGATGCCGGACTTGAACACCATATCGGCCGCCTCTGGGTCGACGAAGATGTTGAACTCGGCGGCCGGAGTCCAGTTGCCAACCCCTGCGGCGCCGCCCATCAGTACGATACGCTCCACCTTGCTGTGCAGCTCGGGATAGTTAGCGATAAACAGGGCGATATTGGTGAGCGGCCCGGAGGGGACTAAGGTCACGGGTACTGCGCTCTGACGCACCTTCTCGGCCATCAGCTCGATGGCGTTTTGCGTTAGGGGATCAAAGCTGGGATCTGGTAGCTTAGGGCCGTCGAGACCGCTCTCGCCGTGGACGTTGTCGGCGATAATCAGCTCCCTGGCCAAGGGCTTCACCGCGCCGCCGGCTACCGGCATGTCGGCGCGATTGAGCAGGGTCAGGATGCGCAGGGCGTTGTTGAGGGTCTTGTCCGGCGTCTGGTTACCCGCGCTGGTGGTGACCGCCAACGGATTGAGGCGCTCGCTGCTCAGCGCCAGGATCAGGGAGATCGCATCGTCATGGCCCGGGTCGCAGTCGAGAATAATCGGGGTCGCCGAGGCGAGCGGGCGGATGGCTTTTGGAGAAGCGTTTGCTGCGTGAGAATGTGGGGCAGCGTTTGAGTGAGTCATGGTCATGCTCCTTTGATTGACACCTGTGGCAGAGTAACACGCTTTAGTTGCGTGTCATCTTTGAGATGAAAATTTGTGATTAAGCAGACAAAGCATGCCTCTGGCCACAAGGATAAAGTGAAACGGGCTCAGTGGTTTATCGAAATGCTGGTATATCGGGTTAGTGGCTTATCGACCTTTTTGGGTTGCTATCCCGCCTTCGAAGATTAATTGAGCATGGCCTTATTAATTAAGCGCTTTCGCTGCATAAGCTTAATTTTAAAGGTGTGCGAAATTAGCGCATTCTATTTTACTTATATTGTTAATTATCAATGGTTTGGTTTGTTTGTGTTTGAAGCCGAAAAATTATTTATCGCCGGATAACTATTTCTGATTGACTCAGTCTCCAATGCAGATTATTTTGCGCCCGATGTTTTAGCTGGGGTACAAAAATAAAGGCATGGTTCGCTAAGGGCGAACGTCGTTATGTCCATAATAAAGCAGCAATTAAGCGTATAAACTTTGGGGTTTTACGCCGAGTAAAATGAGTTTGCCGTATCGGCTCAATTTTAGAAGGACCTTAAGCCATGTCTGACGCGACAGCCTTAAGTCTTATCCCACCTGTGGTGGTCTTGGTGTTAGCGGTTTGGCTACGCCGTCCAATCCTTTCGTTAATCATAGGTGCCTTAGTGGGTCTGGTCTTGTATCAACCCGATCAGGTGCTGAATAACTTCTCCGATATCTCGCTCTCTGTCATGGCCGATGAAACCATAGGTTGGTTGATTCTGGTGTGTGGCGGTTTTGGCGCCCTGATCGCCCTCCTGGTTAAGACGGGGGGCTCCATGGCCTTCGGTCGCCATGCGCTCAAGTATGCCAAGGGGCCTAAGTCATCTCTGCTGATGACCTTCATCCTGGGTGTGGTGATCTTTATCGACGACTACCTCAACGCCCTGACTGTGGGGTCGACCATGAAGTCGGTGACCGACAAGTTTAAGGTGTCGCGGGAGATGCTGGCCTATGTGGTGGACTCTACCGCCGCGCCCATCTGTGTGCTGGTGCCGCTATCGACCTGGGCCGTCTTCTTCGGCGGCCTGCTGGTGGACAACGGCGTGGCGGGCGAGGGCCAAGGGATCAGCGTCTATATGTCGGCCATTCCTTACATGCTCTACGCTTGGTTGGCGGTGGCCATGGTGCTGCTGGTGATCCTGGGCATAGTGCCTGCTTTCGGTCCGATGAAGAAGGCGCAGCTGGCGGCTTTGGCGGGTAAACCGGCCAAGGCGGTCGACGCCATCGACGAGGTGCAGACCTCGGATGATTACAGCGTCAAGGCGATCGAAGAGGAGTTTAAGCATGCCGATAACCTGGGCAAGCTGCATAACTTCATGGTGCCAATAATCTTGCTGGTGGGCTTTACCGTCTACTTCGATATCGACGTGCTCAAGGGGCTGATCGCCACGTTGGCGGTGACCCTGCCTTACTATGGCGTGCAGCGTCTGATGCCTCTGTCAGAGATGATGGAGCAGATGCTCGACGGCTTTAAGTCTATGCTGCCGGCCATAGGCACGGTTATCGCCGCCTTCGTGTTTAAGGATGTCTGTGACAAGCTGATGCTGCCGCAATATGTGATTGGCAATCTGAGCCCCTTCATGACCTCACAGTGGCTGCCGGCCGTGGTCTTCCTGACCATGTCGATTCTGGCCTTCGCCACTGGCTCTAGCTGGGGGATCTTCGCGGTATCGATTCCTATCGTGATGCCACTGGCCCAGGCGGTCAATGCCGATATTCCGCTGGTGATCGGCGCCTTGCTGTCGGCCTCATCCTTCGGTAGTCAGGCCTGTTTCTATTCAGACTCTACCGTGTTGGCGGCCCAGGGCTCAGACTGTAATCTGGTGAGCCATGCGGTGACCCAGCTGCCCTATGCTCTGCTGGCGGCGGGACTGACCTTTATCGGTTTCCTGATCTTGGCTTAAGTCAGTAAGAGAGATGCAAGAGAAAGGGGCGTTGACTAGTCTAGTCAACGCCCCTTTTGATTAACCCATAGGGTGACTACAGGTAATCTAACCTTTACGACACCTTAGAATAGTGAGCTGTTGAGCCAGAGATGCACCAGGATACTGGCGACGTAGCCCAGGGCGATCACGGGTGTCCACTTGAGGTGGCTGGCGAAGGTGTAGATGCCGCGAGCCTGTCCCATCAGGGCCACACCGGCGGCGCTGCCGATAGAGAGCAGGCTACCGCCCACACCTGCGGTCAGGGTCACCAACAGCCACTGGCCCAATTCCATGTCTGGGTTCATGGTTAATACGGCAAACATCACAGGGATGTTATCCACGATAGCGGAGAGTACACCCACGGCGATGTTGGCATAGGTGACGTCCCAATGGGTATACATGGCCTCGGAGACTAGGCTCAGGTAGCCCATGAAGCCCAGGCCGCCGACACAGAGCACCACGCCATAGAAGAAGAGCAGGGTATCCCACTCGGCGCGGGCGATGCGGCTGAATACATCGAAAGGCACTACGTTACCTAGCTGCTCCAGGCGCTTGATGTTGTTGTCGCGCTCCGCCTGCTCCTTGGCCTTGAGTACCGCCTTGGGGAAGCTCTTACGCAGGTAGAAACCGAAGAATTGTAGGAAGCCGAGACCCGTCATCATGCCCAGCACGGGTGGCAGACCCAGCAGGCTGTGGGTGCAGACGGCGGTGGCTATGGTAAGCAGGAACAGGCCGACTATGCGTCTGGCGCCGCGCTTCATCAGTACCTTCTCCTCTTCCGCCTCCTGCACCTGATTGACGATGAAGGCGCTCATAATCGCCGCCGGCACCAGGAAGTTAACCAAGGATGGGATGAAGAGGTCGATGAACTGCTCGAAATGCACCACGCCTTTTTGCCAGACCATCAGGGTGGTAATATCGCCGAAGGGGCTGAAGGCGCCACCGGCGTTGGCCGCTACCACTATGTTGATACAGGCCAGGGCGATAAACTTCTTGTTGTCGCCGCCTACCTTCATCACCACGGCGCACATCAATAGGGCCGTCGTCAGGTTATCGGCGATGGGGGAGATGAAGAAGGCCATGAAGCCGGTGAGCCAGAAGACGGTGCGCTGACTAAAGCCCTTACCCACCATCCAGGCCCGCAGGGCGTCAAAAAGGTTACGCTCCTCCATGGCGTTGATATAGGTCATAGCAACCAGCAGGAAGAGCAGCAGCTCGGCATACTCTAACAGGTTGTGCTTAAAGGCGGTCTCTGAGAGTTCCGACATGCCATGCTGCACATAGATGTAACCTATGATGCCCCAGATCAAACCGGCGGCGACCAGCACAGGCTTGGACTTGCGCAGATGCAGCAACTCTTCACCCATCACCAGCAGATAGGCCAGGACGAAGATCATCACAGCGACATAGCCGGCGCCGGTGGCGGTGAGATCTAACAGCTGCCCATGGGCCTCGCCACTGCTGGCAAAGACAGCCGGGCTAAACAGTGCGGCCAAACATACAACTAAGCTTGCTAAGGTACTGGCAAGGTTGCCAAAGGGGGGCTTAAGGTTTCTCATTAAGTATTCTCTGTGTTAGGAATAGCTTAAAAATTACCACAGCTTTCCTGCTGTAAATTTTGATGCGCCTCAAGTTTATGTGTATTAGTTACGGCTAAGTCACATAAAATTGACAAAATTATGTATGAAAAATAAACATTTACCTACAAAGTGGTAATAAACTTATCGTCAGATTTGTGACGATTCCGCGTTTTGCGCTGTTAGAAACTTAGCACAGGATCACGCTTTTGGCGCCTGCGGATGCTGCCTGAATTTACGTAAAAAAAGAGGACCCTAGGTCCTCTTTAGTCTGTCTCGTATAAGGCCTTAGGCCTTGATGCTGCCAAATCGTCCCGCCTGATAGTCGGCGATCGCCTGTTGGATCTCCTGCTCAGTGTTCATCACGAAGGGGCCCATGTGCACTATCTTCTCGCGAATGGGCTGACCGGCAAACACCAGGGTACCGGCGCCTTGCTCGCCAGCCTTAAGCGTGAGGAGCTGCTGGCTATCGACAATCAGGTATTGCCCGGCGCTATAGGTTTTCTCCGGCTCTACTTGGCTGACTATCTCTCCCTGATAGAGGTAGAGGCCGACATATTCGCGTTCATGCAGATCCAGCTGGGCCGAGCCATTTGGCGCCAGCATAAGATCGGCAATCTTGCCTGCGCCTGCCAAGGTTTGAATCGGCGCCTCGATGGGATCGGCCCCCGTTAGCTGCCAGCTTCCAGCCAGGGCGCGCAGCTTGGCGCCGCTGTCGTTTTCGGTCTCGGGCAGCGGCTCATCTGTGCTGTCACGATAGATGGCGGGACGCATCTTCTCCTTGGCGGGCATGTTGAGCCAAATCTGGAAGCCGTGCAGGCCATCTTGGGCGTCGGCCAGTGGCATCTCAGAGTGCACCACACCGCTGCCAGTGCTCATCCACTGTACGTCACCGGCCTTGATCGCCTTGACGTTCCCCAGTTGATCCCTGTGCTCGAAGCCGCCCTTGCGGATATAGGTGAAGGTCTCTATGCCGCGGTGAGGGTGGGGCGGGAAGCCGCCAATATAGTCGTTGGCGTCGTCTGACTTGATCTCGTCCAGCATCAGGAAGGGATCGAAGCGGGTATTCAGAAAATCGGCCACACGGCGGATGTTGACGCCGTCGCCATCCATAGCCGGGCGGGCGGTAAATTGGCTGATCACTTTCATCGTTAGTACCTCATGATTAGGAACCGCCTAGTGCTGCTTAAGTGCTGCTTAAGTGTAGCTGGCGGGAATGGGAACAGCCTATCACTGGATTAATCGAACGAATATCGCTAAATACCGCATATTAGATTCTAAAAAATAGGATGATTAGCCGGGTTGTTGCTAAGCAATTGGCAGAGACCGGGTGAGGGTTTTATCAAAAAGAGATTAGTAATCCTTGTTTTTGTTATCAAAATTCAATCTCTCTGTACAAATTTGTCATCGGCCTGTGCTAGTATCCGCGCTTGCCTCGCTTCCCCCATTATTGTCTTGGGGCGGCGAGCCTGTTATTTGTTACCGGAGCCTGGATATGGATGTTAATGACAAAGCCGCCTTGGATGAGGGCAAGCGCTTTCCCCGTTTAGACAATAGGGAGCTGGTAAAGACCAGCTTCTGGATCAGCCAGATCTTCATGATCATCGCCACGGTCGCCGGCGTCTATCTGGCCGCTCAGGAGGGGTTGTCTCAGGCGATCACCTTCGATAATCTGACCAACAAACAGAATAACTATTACCTGCGTCATGCCCTGTATGACGAGGTGCAGGACAATGTCGGCATCATCAACGAGTACGCCGACTTCATCGCAGGTAAGGCGCCTTTTGACATTAAGAATCACAGGCCTGCACTGGCCACCTTCGTGTGGGAGAATATGCGCTACTCGCCCTATACCCTGGAGACGCCGCCTCAGCTGCTGTCGCAGACGCGGCGCTTCTACCTGCAGGTGAACGATATCATCGGTAAGATTGAGGGGCGTGTCTATGGCGCCAAGTATGGCGGCGACCTGCTCAAGGCCCAGACCAAAGCGATGAGCGACGACACCTTGCCTGCATTGAAGGCGAACTACACTGCGCTGGCCGATGAGCTGAGACGCAACGACATCACAGTAGATTAGGAAAGGAACTCCCCATGACCAATATCTGTCCGGGTTGCCACGATGGGCGATTGAGAGTGTTTAAATTTCACGGCGAAGAGGTGGATTGCTGCCGCCAGTGCGGCGGCCTCTGGTTCGAGAATGGCGAGCTCAACGCCGCCCTGTCTAAGGCCGATAACGGCGACGACAACGTCCGTATCGAAGAGACCCTAGGCGATCAACTGGGGATCTCCAGTCGCTGCTGCCATCGTTGCGACCTTGCCATGCAGCGCTACCATCTAATGGCTGGCTATGAGATTGAGGTGGATCTGTGTCACGGCTGCTGCGGCATCTGGATCGATGAGCATGAGCGCACCAAGGTGGTACAGTCGCCCAAGGTGCGCCAACTGCTGGAGGAGTTGAATGGCAGCATTAGCGTCAAGACCTGGCTGTTCCAGTTCCTCTCTAAGATGCCGGTGGAGTTTAACCTCAAGCCTAAGTCGACGCCCCTGGTGACCTATCTGCTGCTGGCGCTTAATATCCTGATTTTCTTCGCTTACGGCTTTAACCTGAGCACCACAGATATGGTGTTTGAAAACTTCGCCATGCGCTCCAACGATCTGCTTGCAG
This sequence comes from Shewanella halotolerans, assembly GCF_019457535.1. Classification (NCBI taxonomy): domain Bacteria; kingdom Pseudomonadati; phylum Pseudomonadota; class Gammaproteobacteria; order Alteromonadales; family Shewanellaceae; genus Shewanella; species Shewanella halotolerans. The sequence goes on from NZ_CP080417.1 coordinate 809,542, forward strand.
GACACCATCCCTGGAGCCTGGTGAGTCATATGTTTCTTCATGGTGACATCATGCACTTGGCGGGCAACATGTATTTCCTCTATGTGGTGGGGGATAACCTAGAGGACGTACTGGGCCGCGCCAAGTTTTTCGCGCTCTACCTCCTGTGTGGCCTGGCGGCTGCTGCGGCGCAAATCGCCGCCGATCCTGGCTCCGGCATCTATATGGTAGGCGCCAGCGGCGCCATCGCCGGCCTGTTCGGCATGTACCTCATGTGGTTCCGCCATGCCAGCCTGACCTTCATGTTTGTGGTGTTTCAGAAGAAGCTCAGTCCTATGGCCTTCTTCGCCATCTGGCTAGGCTTCAACATCTTCGGTCTGGTGATGGCCGGCCAGGGTGTGGCCTACTGGGCCCATATCGGTGGCTTCGTGATGGGGCTTATCCTGGGGGTGACTCTAAAGACTCGGGTGATGAATAATAACCCTATGCTGGCGCTGCTCAACGAGCCAGAGGTGAAGATCGCCCGCTAGCTATCTCATGGTGATTTAAGGCCCCGTCTTTGGATGGGGCTTTTTTATGGACGCCCTTTTTGTGGCTGAAACTTAAGCGAAAAAGCCGGGTCTAAGCTGTAGGCTTAACGAGTCGTGGCAGGCTGGTATTCCCGCCAGACTTGGATACAATGTAATCAATTTAACAGCGAGAGCGAGAAATAAATGTCCAGAGCGAAAATCTTGATCATAGATGACGATCCCGTCTGCACCGGGATATTACTCGCCATGCTGGGGGACGACTATGACGTGACCTCGGTGAACTCGGGGAGCGGTGGCATAGAGGTACTCAAATCCCTGACGCCGGATCTCATCCTGCTGGATATCACCATGCCACATGTCAACGGCTATCAGGTGATCCAGCATCTTAAGGGCAGCGAAGAGACCGCCAAGATCCCCTTGGTGGTAATAAGCTCGCTGGCGGAGCAGTCGGACAAAGACTTTGCCCTCAAGCTGGGGGTGGATGACTATATCACCAAACCTGTGATGCCTGATGCGATTCAGGAGATGATAGAGGCCTATCTCTAACCCATATTCATACCTTGGTCTCGATGAGATATGTTTACCTGCGCCTTTTATCTATCGACCAGCTTCTCACTAGACAGGCCTGACTGGGCTGAGCTATCTTATGGCGGCAACAAGGATGTCACCGCCTGGTCGACCGACCATCACCGACTCGTCACATCACCGATTTTTCACATCAATAAGGGATTAATGATGAAAGCAACACTCTTACTACCACTGTTTTTTATCCTCACCAGCGCCCAAGGCACCGAGGTTCCGCCCTATGACCTAGGCAGCATGGAGGTGGACATCGATAAATTTATCGAAATGAATGTCTCGCGGATGAAAGCCGACGGTGACTTTTCCGCCATGGAGCAGGTATCTGGGATCGGCAGTGGCAAGCTGGAGCGTGGTTATCGCAGCGCCATGAAGTTCTGCTTCGATAAGTATGAGCAGATGACAGAAGAGAACGCCGAGGCCTTGTCCAACTGTTTCATCGACCAGACCGCCGCAGAGGTTGGCGTGACGAATGAGCAGTTTTACGCCTGGCTGGATGAGCTCGACCGCCAAGACGCCGCCAATCCCGATCCTTTGGACGCCATCTTCGATGAGATGGATAGGGTAAGCGAAGCCATCTATGCTCTGCAGGATAAGCCAGAGCGCAGCGCGGCGGATGAGGCGCAGCTCGAGGCGTTAGAGCGTCAGCTTATCGAACTCACCGAGAAGCGCGACCGGATACAGGCCGAGGAGACAGAGGCGGTAGCCGCAGAGATGGAAGCCATCTTCAAGCGCAAGTAATCCAAGGTTAATCGCACGGCTAACTGTGTGAGCAGCCTAATTAAAAAAGGCTCGGTACTGAATTTGCCTTCAGTCCGAGCCTTTGTTGTTCTTCTGCTGTTAGTCTAACTTAGCGCTAGCCTAGCCCCTGGCGATGGTGATATCGGCAATATGGCCGTGGGCGGTGGCCTTCAGGGCGCCCTGTAGCATCTCGGCGGCTTCGTCTGCGCTCATGAAGCTGGAGGTATCGAGAGACATACCACTACTTGGCCAGAAGCCTGTGTCCATGCCGCCGGGATAGACGGCGATGATCTTCATCGGCTTGCCCTTGAGTTCCAGACGCACCGACTCGATAAAGCCGCGTACCGCCCATTTCGCCGCGCAGTAGGTTGACTCACCCGCCTTGGGCTGCTGGGCTGCGGTCGACATCACCACCACCAGATGCAGCGGCGTGTCCTGATAGCGTTTCACTAGCTCGCGCACCAGCAAGATACTTGAGGTGACGTTGTTGTGCATCAGCTTGTGGATCTCATCGGCCTGCTGCTCGGCGATGGGGCCGAAGTAGCCGCTGCCGGCGCAGTGAACCACAGTGTCGAGTGCGGCGCCGCCGCTCATGGTCGCCAGGGTATCGAGTAATGTCGCGACGCCCTTCTCATCACAAAGATCCGCCGCTAGCGGGTGTAGATTCCTTGATGCTTGTGCGACGCCGGCCAGTCTGGCCTGGTTGCGACCCGAGATCATCACCTGCTCGCCCAGATCCGCATAACGCTTGGCCAGGGCGGCGCCCAAGCCGCTGCTGGCACCGGTAATTAATATCATGATTCATTCACTTAGAAGCTATGTTAGGTCGACCTATTATGCCGCAACTGGCTCTCGATGCCAGTGGGCGGAATATCTAAGCGATGTGAGCGTGAACCTGAGCAGAAAAAAGGGGAAGCCGCAGCTTCCCCGATAAGAGAGGGTTAGTGGATGCTCTGATAGCTGAATCTCAGGTGTTTTGCGTCTTTGATCAGCTTGATGAAATCTTCGCGGCTGAGCCTGACCAGGCTGGTGTGATCGCCGGCCTCTAGGTAGAGCTCCTTGGCCTCGATCAGTAGGTCGTCATAGATGGTCTCGATATTGTAGGCCGCGCCGAGGGAGGGGATGGCGCCATGCTCGCAATCGTCAAACATCTGATAGACGGTTTGCTCCTTCACCAGATGCAGATCGCGGTTGAGCTTGTCGCCCAGCGCCTTGAGGTTGATCTTATGATTGGTGGGGAGCACTGCCATGACCCTGCGCCCCTGATGATCCTCCAGAATCACCCCCTTGGCGACTTGGGCGGGGGCCAGCTGGGCGGCAATAGCCGAACTGATAGAGTTGTGGCTGTGGCGGTGCAGCACTATCTCATAGTTCACTTCATGTTCCGCCAGGTAGTGATTTAAGCGGTTTGAAATACTCATATACTTGCCTCGTTAACGTTGTGAAACGTTAACGCTAAGTATAGTTCAACCAGGCCCCAATGCTGGCTGAGTGCACTTTTCACCGCTGACTTAAGGCCGTTTTTCTGCTGACTGAGCAGCGCTTTTCATCAATTAAGTCACCCGCCGAGCCTGGCTTGCCGATCAGCTAAACCAGGTCTTGAATTTGTTCAGCAGCGAAGGGCGATAGAAGGGCTCAAGCTTCTTCAGGCAGAAGTCGCTTATCTCATCATGTTTGTCACTTCTTAATAGGTAGGGGCGTATTTCCCAGCCATGAAGCTCAATCTCCCTATGTAGGTTGCGGCAATCGCTGCGAATGCAGCTGAAATCATCGCTAATCCTGTCTCCCTGCAGGGTGAGCGCCAGGGTGAAGGCGCTGTCTGTGCCGCCGCGGCGGATATCCAGCTCGCATGTTTCGATGAAATAGCCTGCCTTGACGTTGGGGTAGTTAGCCAATATTTGACGCACCGCGCCGAACATGGGCAGATCGCTTGCGAGTACCTTGCCGAGCAGCAGGAGGTGATTGCCCTGGGGGAGTAGCGCCATGTCGGGCAGCAACATATAGCGGATCTCATCGCTGCTGACGACTTTTGATAAATTGCTATTGGGGTTGAGTGCCATATCCATCTGGTTGCTCAGCAGCAGCTGAAATGCCTGAGGCGCATCTATCTCTATCTGGCCGTGAAATTCTGTGCCCTCCGCTTCCATAACCGCCTTGGCCTGATCGACCGCCTCCTGGGAGGTAAACAGCGGGACGAAGTAGTGCACCTGCTCATCGCTGACGGGAATGTGCCATTGCATGATGGAGAGCTCAGTGGTGCCATCGGCCTGAGGCGTTTCTTGGCCATCGCTCAGCAGGTAGAGCTTGGCCTTAATCAGGTGTTCATAGAGGGCTTTGGCTTGGGTGTGATCGGCAAGTGCCGCCTGCAGGGCGGTTTCGAGGGCGTTGCTCGGGGTGAGTGTAACTTCCATTTTCTTTAATCCTTGTTGCCAGCTGGTAGAGACCAGACATCCTGGTGAGTAGGCATAGTAGATCAAGGTGTTAGTTGGGTCTAGGGGGAGTGGGGGCAAACCTCGTTTGAGATTCTATTCCTCACTCGAGGGGGAGTTGGTTTGGCGGCTGAAGAAAGTCGTGGGTTTTCATCCCATACCTTGGAATGTGCGGCCTGACGGCCGAGGTAAGTCGTGGAACTCCGTTCCACACCTGGGCAAGAGGGGGATCTCCAGCAATCCCCCTCTTGCATCTCCCCTTGCCGCCCCAGACGAAGTTACATGCATTGATTAGGAGCCTCGTGCTTATGGATAAATCGCTATCGCTTCCGAAGGATGCATCCATGCACCTACGGAAGCTAGCCGGGCATCCATGCCCGTCTCACCCGATTTATTCCAACGCCCTTCGGCAACTTCGAGGGGGATTTACTGTAGCCACAACCGGTAATGATAGGAGGTTAGCTTGCCAGATGAGGGATGTGATTAGAGCAAACTTTGTTTGGATATTAACGTCGTGGGATTCCATTCCACACAAGGGCAAGAGGGATTAACAGCAATCCTCAAATATATCCCTATATAAAAGCCAGTTCGGCATCCCTGCCTCTCGTTCGTAAGCACAATCATCAAAGATGATTATTCACCTTGCATCTCCCCCTGCCGCCCCAGACGAAGTTAACTGCATTGGTTAGGAGCCTCGTGCTTATGGGTAAATCGTTACCGCTTCGGAAGGATGCATCCATGCAGTCGTCGGCAACTTCGATGGGGATTTGTTGTAGCCACGACCTGTATTGTTGCTAGTACCTTCGCTGAGATGGTTGTGCCGATTTTTTCGAGACGGGTATCGGCAGAGGTTTGTCGGGCTATGGTCAGAACTGTGGTTTTCGCCACTAAAAAGGCTTTCTTATTTTCGATTAAGATAATCGTTTTTATTCGATATATGCTTTTAGCATCTTGCTTCTAATATATTCCTGATGACTAAATCACGCCCTGGAAATTTAGCCTTGCCGCTTGCTGTCTCTTTTTTGTTTTTTGTGGCTTGGCGAAATCCACTCTGGGCTGACAACAGGCTTCGCCTCGGCGAAGCGTAATTAACCTGAAGGAAGCTAACCATGAAAGGAAAAACAGTAAACAAGCAAACGCTCGCGGCGTTAGTGAGTGCCTTGTTGGTGTTTAACCCTGCCGTCGCCGATGAGCAAGAATCCGCACAGATGACTAAGCCCAAAGGGGCTGCCGCCACAGGCACCGCCAAAGCGTTTCAACCCAAGAGCAAACAGTTTTGGTGGCCCGATCAATTGGATCTTTCCCCGCTGCGGGATCACGACTCCCGCTCCAATCCCTACGGCGAAAGTTTCGACTACGCCAAGGCCTTCAACTCGCTGGATCTCGACCAGGTAAAAGCCGATATCGACCAGCTACTCACCCAATCGCAGGATTGGTGGCCAGCCGACTACGGCAACTATGGTCCCTTCTTCATTCGCATGACCTGGCACAGCGCAGGAACCTATCGCACCTTGGATGGCCGTGGTGGCGCCGGTGGCGGACAGCAGCGATTCGAGCCGTTAAACAGTTGGCCCGATAACGCCAGCCTGGACAAGGCGCGCCGCCTGCTCTGGCCAGTGAAACAGAAGTATGGCGAGGCGCTCTCCTGGTCAGACTTAATTGTGCTCGCGGGCAACGTCGCCCTGGAAAACATGGGATTCAAGACTTTCGGTTTTGCCGGTGGTCGTAACGACGACTGGGAGCCAGACATGGTGTACTGGGGACCGGAGGTCGAGATGCTCGCCAGCGATCGTGAAGACAGAGACGGCAAGCTGCAAAGACCCTTAGGCGCGACCCACATGGGGCTCATCTATGTTAATCCGGAAGGCCCGAAAGGGGTGCCAGATCCATTAGGTTCGGCCAAGAATATCCGCACCGCCTTCTCCCGCATGGCGATGAATGATGAGGAAACTCTGGCACTTATCGCCGGCGGCCATACCTTCGGTAAGATGCACGGCGCTCACAAGCCGAAAGATTGTCTGGGGGCAGAACCTGCTGCGGCAGGCATCGAAGCTCAGGGGCTGGGCTGGCACAACAAGTGTGGCAAGGGCCACTCAGAAGACACCATCACCAGTGGCTTGGAAGGGGCTTGGACTCAGGCGCCGACTAAGTGGACCTCGCTCTATCTGAGTAACCTGCTGACCTACGACTGGCAACAGACCCGCAGTCCTGCCGGTGCGATCCAGTGGATCCCAACCGACGAGTCGGTGCACAAGGCCGTGCCCGATGCTCATGTCAAAGGTAAGTTTCATGCGCCCGTGATGACCACGGCGGACCTCGCGCTCAAGTATGACCCCGAGTATCGAAAGATCGCCGAGCGCTTCCTGGCTGACCCAGAAGAGTATCGCTTGGCCTTTGCCAAGGCCTGGTACAAGTTGACTCATAGAGACATGGGGCCTGCCCGTAACTTCCTCGGTAAAGAGGTGCCTCAGGGCAGCTTCATCTGGCAAGACCCAATCGATGATAAGACCCAATCGCGTCTCAGCGCCGGCGATATCAAGCAGCTTAAAAAAGCCATCAGCAAGTCTGGGCTGAGCGTTGCCGAGCGCGTGCGCCTGGCCTGGGCGTCGGCGGCCAGCTATCGTCAATCAGATATGCGTGGCGGCGCCAATGGTGCTCGTATCGCTCTGGCTCCGCAGAAGGATTGGGCGGTGAACAACCCAGCCGAAACCGCCACGGTGCTTAAGACGCTGGAGGCGATTCGTGCCGACTTTAATAAGGGCGCCGGCAAGCGTCAGGTTTCCTTGGCCGACCTTATCGTACTCGCGGGGGCTAGCGCCCTAGAGCAGGCCGCCAAGCAGGCGGGCTTCGAGGTCGCCGTGCCTTTCACCCCGGGACGAGGTGATGCCACTCAGGCGCAGACGGACGAAAACTCCTTTAGCCTGCTGGAGCTGCATGCCGATGGCTTTAGAAACTACTTCGACGTTAACCACAGCTATAAGTCGCCCACCGAGATGCTGGTGGATAAGGCCGACCAGCTGGATCTGACTGTGCCCGAGATGACAGTGTTAGTCGGTGGCCTGCGTGCCCTCGATGCCAACTATCAAGGGGTTAAGCACGGGGTGTTGACCCAGCGTCCCGGTACGCTTAACAATGACTTCTTCGTCAACCTGTTAGATATGTCGACCCTGTGGCAGAAGTCAGATGTCGATGGCATCTACCAGGGGCTGGATCGTAGCAGCGGCAAACCTAAGTGGACCGCCACTTCGGTGGACCTCATCTTCGGCTCTAACTCTGAACTGCGCGCGGTTGCCGAGGTTTATGCCTTCGATACCTCAAAGCAGAAGTTTGTCGATGATTTCGTCGCCGCCTGGGTCAAGGTGATGAATTTAGATAGATAACAGGGGAGTGTCGGTCTGATGACCGTTGTAAGTCGTGGGGTTATTTCTTTCCCTTTGGGAGGTGATACCTCACGGCTTACGTATGTATTGGCTCAAACTTTGTTTGGATATTAACTTAACGTCGTGGGATTCCATCCCATTGTTATGAGGTGAGTCGGTCTAGTGACCGAAGAAAGTCGTGGGATTCCATCCCACACCCGGGCAAGAGGGGGATCTCCAGCAATCCCCCTCTTGCATCTCCCCGTGCCGCCCCAGACGAAGTTACATGCATTGGTTAGGAGCCTCATACTCCAATGAAAATCGCCTAACGACTCGGATGGGACTCCTGTCCCCCCGAGTCTTAGCCATCGTCCATGATGGCTACACGGCATTTTCATCTGCGCATTTCGGCAACTTCGATGGGGATTTGTTGTAGCCACAACCGGTAATGATAGGAGGTTAGCTTGCCAGATGAGGGAAGTGATTAGAGCAAACTTTTTTGGATATTAACGTCTTGGGATTCCATCCCACACCCGGTCAAGAGGGGGATCTCCAGCAATCCCCCCTCTTGTATCTCCCCCTGCCGCCCCAGACGAAGTTACATGCATTGGTTAGGCGCCTCATACTCCAATGAAAATCGCCTAAAGATTCGGATGGAACTTCTGTCCCCCCGAGCCTTAGCCATTGTCCATGATGGCTACACGGCATTTTCATCTGTGTATTTCGGCTCTGGCATCCTGCTTCGCTCTAATTCCTGCATCCGTGTAGTCGTCGGTAACTTCAATGGAGGGCTATCAGATATGAAATATAGTAGCTAAAATTACGATTAGAAAATACAACTAGATTTCTTACTCTATATCTAGTTCCTGTGTTGAATAGTTCGTGATTTTTAGAATTAGTCGATGCTTTGCATAATGTTTTGGTAGGTTGGTTAAATAACAAATTTAGTTAATAAATGTGTCAGTTGAACTGGTCTGTATCATATTGGTATAAAACTAATGATGTGAAAGCGTTGTGGATTTATGTTTCTATCTTAGTATTTGAATCTGTGTTCTAATATTGCCTTTCGGCTCTTGTTTTTAACGCATATAGAGCCGAAAGGTAAATTTAAGGTTTTATTCTGAGCTTTTCATTCTTTTTAGATCGATGATAATTACAGAACCTCCACCACCTCTTACTGTTGCGCTTCCATCTCCAAAATATACATTGATACCTTCTATTGTGACTAAGTAGTTAGCTAGTGCGACTAAATCACCAACTTCTTGTTGATTTTTTTGACTGTCTTTTACATTTCTTAGGTACTCATTGACAGTATACTTTGAACGAGGGATTCTCTTCCCTGTAGCATCGTAGGCATCTTTAAAGGTCAATTCAATAGTTATTCTAGTTCCACCATATAATACTGCGTGGGATACGCCGAATGTAACAGATGTATTATCCTTGAATACAAAATTTACGTTTACACTCATTGGGTTAGATAAAGAGATTATGCCTTTTCCAATGCCAAAGTTATTCCTTATTACTGCCCATTGTGAATCTGCAACTGAATATTGCTCTTTCATTTCAGGCATATTGTTAATCAGCTCTGTTGCATACCCAGTGAAATCTTCTTTAGCTTCTAGAGCCGTGAAAGCAGAATCAAAGCTGCCATCTTCTGGCAAAACAATAGGCGAGCTAAAAAGCTCTTTTTGAGCTTTCATTTGTGCAGCTAAAATTTTTAGGATAGGCGTTCCCATTGTTTGAGCTAATTGGCTATTTGGGCCATGAGTTGTAATGTGCTTGGCCCAGTATTCAGGTCTATAACTCTCTTCGTCCCAATCACTTCCACCACTACTTATGGTTCTATATTCATCAATCGTAATTTGACTATTTTGAACATCATAGACGTATACTTTATATGTGTTTGAATTACTTATATCACTGGCCATGAGGCTTTTTTGTGCCGCAGTACAATCACTGCAATCTACGATTGCATTCGTTTGAGCTTGTGCAAATAAAGATGCAAAAAATAGTATTAAAGTTGAGGGGATTTGTATTAGTTTATTCATGTTCTACATACTCCTTTATTGAGAACAGATTGTTGTTTTTACATATATCGAATGTAAAGGAAGGGTAATATCCTGTCAACCCATAAATATTAATGGTTTTTTGCTGTTTTTGTAGGGGGTTATTTTTAAATATGTTTGTTTTGAATTTGTTTTGAATTTGTTTTGAATTTGCTTTGGGTTTGTTTTGAATTTGTTGTTGGCTTGCTGGGGCATTTTGTTTCTTATGTTGGTTTTTTGACAATTCTTATATTTTTTGAGGATAACGCACTCAATGGGTTAAATGTATAGACGTTGTGGGTACCGGGTGAAGATGGAGCGAGTAAAAGGCTGACCAGCATAGGGCTAGCATTTTATATTGCTATGGTGAGCATCATTTTATCTGGGCTAATATTTTCTAGCCTGTATCCCAGCTCGTTTATGGGCATAATCACTCAAAGTTTTCTAAATGCCATAGTTTACACGCTTGTAGTGGCGATTCCCTTCATTGCCCTAGAAAGGTATTTAACTCAAAAAGGTATCCTGTTAGATACCAATGACCAGGGTGACTGACCCTTCAGAATAGGTTAGATGCTACAACAAGTCCCCATCGAAGTTGCCGAAGGGCGTTGGAATAAATCGGGTGAGGCGGGCATGGATGCCCGACTAGCTTCCGCAGGTGCATGGATGCATCCTTCGGAAGCGGTAGCGATTTATCCATAAGCACGAGGCTCCTAATCAATGCATGTAACTTCGTCTGGGGCGGCAGGGGAGATGCAAGAGGGGGATTGCTGTTGATCCCCTTCTTGCTCGGGTGTGGGTTGAAGACCCACGACTTTCCTCGGCCGCAAGGCCGTATGAGTTAGTGAGGCGAAGCCTCTGGACTCAAGTTCAAACGAAGTTTAAACAATCACAAGGAGTCTATGTGATGACTCCAGATCACTTCCCGTTAAATATCATAATCGAGTACCGGCGCCAACCAACGCTCTGTCTCCTCAACACTCATTCCCTTACGTTTGGCGTAGTCCTCCACCTGATCCCGGCCGATATTGGTCACGCCGAAGTAGCGCGACTGCGGGTGGGCGAAGTACCAGCCGGAGACGGCGGCGGTGGGGAACATGGCGTAGCTCTCGGTGATATTGAGATCTATGGTCTCGTCGGGCTTTAGCAGCTCCCACAACAGGCCTTTCTCTGTGTGATCCGGGCAGGCGGGGTAGCCTGGGGCCGGACGTATCCCTTTGTATTTCTCGCGAATTAGCGCCTCGTTATCCAGGTTCTCATCGGCGGCATAGCCCCAGAACTCCTTACGCACCCGCTCGTGCATCCGCTCGGCAAAGGCTTCGGCCAGACGGTCGGCCAGACACTTGAGCATGATGGCGCTGTAGTCGTCATGGTTGGCCTCGAAGCGGGCCACATGCTCGTCGATGCCGTGTCCTGCGGTGACGGCGAAGCCGCCCATGTAGTCGGCGACGCCAGAGTCTTTCGGCGCGACGAAGTCGGCGAGACAGAAGTTGTCGTTACCGACACGCTCTATCTGCATCCGCAGATGGTGAGTGGTCATCTCGACCTGGCTGCGGCTCTCGTCTGTGTAGATCTCGATATCATCATGGTTAACCGTATTGGCCGGGAAGAGTCCGATGACCGCCTTTGCCGTAAGCCATTTCTCTTCGATGATGGTTTTGAGCATCGCCTTGGCATCTTGATAGAGCTTGCGCGCCTCTTCGCCCACCACCTCGTCGTCGAGGATCTTGGGGAAGTGGCCGTGTAGCTCCCAGCTGCGGAAAAATGGCGTCCAGTCGATGCGATCGACCAGGTCTTCCAGCGGATAGTCGTCAAACACCTGTCTGCCCAGTTGATTCGGGACAAAAGGCGTATGGGCGTTCCAGTCTTGCTGGCAGCGGTTTTCCCGCGCCGCCTCGAGGGAGACGATCTGCTTGCGCTTGGCCTGTGAATTACGTTTGTCGCGCATCACCCGGTATTCCTCGTAGGCGGCATCTATGGTCGCCTGGCGGGTCTCCTTGTTGATCAGCTTGGCCACCATGGGCACGGCGCGCGACGCGTCGGCGATATAGATGGCACCTTCGGGGGCGTGGGGTGCGATTTTCACTGCCGTGTGGATCTTGGAGCAGGTGGCGCCGCCTATGATGGAGGGAATATTCAGCCCCGCCTTATGGAAGGCTTTGACGTTGTGCACCATCTCATCCAGGCTCGGGGTGATAAGCCCCGACATGCCGATGATATCGACATTTTCCGCCTTGGCGACCTCTATGATCTTCTCGACCGGTACCATGACGCCGAGATCCACCACCTCGTAGCCGTTACAGGCCAGCACCACGCCGACGATATTCTTGCCTATGTCATGCACGTCACCCTTGACCGTCACCATGAGGATCTTGCCGTTGGATTCGCCCTCGACTTTTTCCGCCTCTATGTAGGGGTTGAGGTAGGCCACCGCTTTCTTCATCACCCGCGCCGATTTCACCACCTGGGGCAGGAACATCTTGCCCGAGCCAAACAGGTCGCCGACCACGTTCATGCCATCCATCAGTGGGCCTTCGATCACATCCAGCGGACGGCTGGCCAGCTGGCGCGCCTCTTCGGTGTCCTGGTCGATAAACTCTGTGATCCCTTTGACCAGGGCGTGCTCCAGCCGCTTGTTGACCGGCCAACTGCGCCACTCGAGATCTTCCTTCTTGGCGCCCGTGGCGCCGTCGCCACGGTACTGCTCGGCGATCTCCAGTAGTTGTTCTGTGTTGTTTGAATCTTCCACCGGGCAGGGCAGGTTCTGCACCACGGCCTCCACCCTGGCCTTCAGTTCGGGATCGATATCATCATAGATCGCCAGCTGCCCGGCGTTGACTATGCCCATGTCCATCCCCGCCTGGATGGCGTGGTAGAGGAACACGGCGTGGATCGCCTCGCGCACCGGGTTGTTACCGCGGAAGGAGAAGGAGACGTTGGACACCCCGCCGGAGATCATCGCGTGGGGCAGGGTACGTTTGATCTCGCGGGTTGCCTCGATGAAGTCCACCGCATAGTTGTCATGCTCGTCGATGCCGGTGGCGATGGCGAAGATGTTGGGGTCGAAGATGATATCTTCCGGCGGGAAGCCCACCTTATCCACCAATACCCGGTAGGCGCGGGTACAGATCTCTATTTTGCGCGCCATGGTGTCGGCCTGGCCAACTTCGTCGAAGGCCATGATGATGGCCGCCGCGCCGTAGCGTTTCACCAGGGTGGCCTGTTCGATAAACTTGGCCTCGCCCTCCTTAAGGGAGATGGAGTTCACCACGCCCTTGCCCTGGATGCACTTGAGCCCGGCCTCGATCACCTCCCACTTGGAGGAGTCGATCATGATAGGTACCCGGCTGATGTCGGGCTCGGAGGCGATAAGGTTGAGGAACTTCTGCATCACCTCGACGCCGTCCAGCATCCCCTCATCCATGTTGATGTCGATGATCTGGGCGCCGTTTTCCACCTGATCCCGGGCCACCGACAGCGCTTCTTCATATTCGCCCGTCTTGATCAGCCGCAGAAACTTGGCCGAGCCGGTAACGTTGGTGCGCTCGCCCACGTTCACAAACAGCGAGTCGGCGTCTATGGTCAGCGGCTCCAGGCCTGAGAGGCGACAGGCCACCGGCAGATCCGGCAGCTGGCGGGCACCGTGCTTGATGACGGCGGCGCGGATCGCCTTGATATGTTCTGGGGTGGTGCCGCAGCAGCCACCTATGATGTTGAGCAGGCCTTCCTCGGCCCAGGGGCCGATCACCTCGGCCATCTGCTCCGGGGTCTCGTCGTAGCCGCCAAACTCGTTGGGCAGGCCAGCATTGGGGTGCGCCGATACATAGCACTCGGCGATCTTCGACAGCTCCTCTACATAGGGGCGCAGCTCTTGCGGCCCCAAGGCGCAGTTGAGGCCGATGGAGAGCGGTTTCACGTGGCGCAGTGAATTGTAGAAAGCTTCTGTAGTTTGACCCGTCAGGGTGCGGCCCGAGGCATCGGTAATGGTGCCCGAGATCATCACAGGCAGACGCTGGCCCAGCTGTTCGAACAATGTCTCGATGGCAAACAGCGCCGCCTTGGCGTTGAGGGTATCGAAGATGGTTTCGACCATGATGATGTCGGCGCCGCCCTCGATAAGGGCCTGGGTCGACTCGATATAGGCTTCCACAAGGTCGTCGAAATGGATATTACGATAGCCAGGATCGTTCACATCTGGGCTGATGGAGCAGGTGCGGTTGGTGGGGCCGAGAACCCCGGCCACATAGCATTGACGGCCGGTTTCGGCGGCAACTTGGTCACAGGCGGCGCGGGCCAGTCGAGCGCCCTCTAGGTTTATCTCCCGTGACAGCGACTGCATCTCATAGTCGGCCATGGCCACCTGGGTGGCGTTGAAGGTGTTGGTCTCTATGATGTCGGCGCCCGCCAGCAGGTAATCTCTGTGGATCTGCTTGATAAGCTCGGGTTGGGTCAGCACCAACAGGTCGTTGTTACCCTTGAGATCGCAGGGCCACTCGGCAAAGCGTTCGCCGCGAAAGTCGGCCTCCTCCAGCTTGTGGTTCTGGATCATGGTGCCCATGGCGCCGTCGAGGATCAAAATTTCCTTATTGAGTCGCTCGCGGATCGCGTCGTTAATCTGCCTTACGTTTCGAACAGGGGATTGGGTCGCCATAACTTTCACCTACTTCAACTGACCTATTGCCTAAACTGCCGCGTCTATCGATTTGACGTGCTATTTTTATTTTGGATGTATAAACGTATAGACGTCTATACTAATCGACTTATAATACCCAGGGCAAGTCAAATGAGTATAAGCGTAAACACGGATGAAATTCGAGGGCTACGCCGCTGCGTCCTGTTTAAACCGCATTGTATGGAAAGGCTGACAAAGATATTTAATTTGAAAGTTTTTCAATGTGTTAATTGTCTGGCGTTGCCAAGCTTATTGCCATAAGGGTATGCTGCTAGCGACTTAACTTGAAAAGGTTTAATGCTGCAGTTATGACGCAAACGACACTCTATTTGATGCGCCACGGCGAATGTGAAGGCGGCAACCTGCTGCGCGGCCATAGCGATCAACCGCTTACAGAGATAGGCTTCGCCCAGATGCAGCTGGCCTATGCCAAGCTGCCCCAGACGGTGGACAGGGTGATCAGCTCGCCGCTTAAGCGTTGCCGCGTGTTTGCCGAACATCTGACGACTAAGAATCAGGTGAAGGTGGCGCTGGATGCCGGGCTCAAGGAGATCTACTTCGGCCGTTGGGATGGTCAGCCTATCCCTGAGCTGCATGCCGATCACGGCGAGGAGCTGAGTGCCTATTGGCGGGACCCTTGGGCCAATCCACTGCCCGAAGGGGAGCCCATGGCTGAGTTCGAGCAGCGTGTCGACGAGGTGGTCGAGCAATTGGTGCATCAGCATAGTGGTGAGGCCTTGTTACTGCTCACTCATGGCGGCGTGATACGTCACCTGATGGCCAAAGCCCTGGGGGTAGAGCGCGCCGTGGGCTTCTATACCCGGCTGAGCCTGGACTATGGCAGCGTGGTCAAGGTAAGCCACTATCGCGATAAGGCGGGAGAGGGCTACTGGCGCCTGCACTGGCACGACGCCGAGTAATTGATTTGTTAGCCCGAGTAGCAGCCCGCTTGCCAGCGGCGCGAAATTTAGCATAATAACCGTGCGTGGGGACCGCCTGCGCCGGGAGTATGGTGTCGAGATCGCCAAGGCGATAACTCGGACTTAATAGGGAATTGGGGAAGGCCTTGTGCCGCTAGCCCAAACTGTACCCGCAACTGTGAGTGTGTTACCTAGTCGAACCCGACCTGGTCGCCATTAGTCAGGATACCTGCCTACTCTCCAACCACTATCTCAAGCGGGTGACTTGAGGGAGCCTATAGATGAAGAATACCTCGGGGTCGAGTCTGGCCCAAGGGCGAGGGCGCCTCGGCGTCGTTTCCCGGAGGGCGCGACCTTGAGCGCCCCTAGTCAGCCATCACAAACAGAATCATTCCTGTCTCACGGCGCCAGTGACGGTGCTATTTTAGGTACGGACACAGGTGCTGGTGCAGCCATCGGCGATGGCGCCTGTGCGCGCCCGGCGCTGTCGGTGCGGGATCTTAGCTGGCGCTGCGGCGAGCGCGCCATCCTCTCTGGGGTCAAGCTGGATCTGCTAGAGGGTAAGATGCTGGGGATCATAGGTCCCAATGGCGCTGGCAAGTCCAGCCTGCTGCGCTGCCTCTATCGTTTCCTTACGCCTAGCAGCGGTGAGATCCAGCTGTTTGGTCAGCCCATCGCCAGCCTGAGCGCCAGGGCCTTTGCCCGCGAGGTGGCCGTGGTGTTGCAGGACACGCCCCAGCATTTCGACATGACCACGGCCCAGCTGGTGGCATTGGGGCTCACGCCACACAAGGCCGCCTTCTCCATGACCACTAAGGCCGACCGCCTGGCGGTGAGTCAGGCCCTGGAAACCGTGGGGCTCAAGGAGCGCGCCGGACAGACCTACGCCTCCCTGTCAGGGGGCGAGAAGCAGCGGGCGCTGATCGCCCGCGCCATAGTGCAGCAGCCCAAGCTGTTGATCCTCGACGAGCCCACCAATCACCTGGATATCCGCTATCAGATCCAGATCCTCGAGCTGCTCAAGGCCCTCGGGGTGACTGTGGTGATTTCGATTCACGACCTCAACCTCGCCAGCGCCCTGTGCGATCAACTTTTGCTGCTGGATCAGGGGAAGGCCGTGGCTCAAGGTTCGCCCAAACAGGTGCTGAGCGAGGCGCAGATCGCCAGGGTATTCGGCGTCTGCTGTCAGGTATCGCCCCATCCACAGCACGGCAACCCGCAGATTAACTATTTCTATGGCTATCACCTTCACAATGCTGACCAGAGTGCTCTGCATGGCAATGGCTTGGATGACCTGCCCCTTGAGGCGAAGGAGGCTAACCATGATGAGCGCTAGCCTGAGTCTGGGAAGAGGCTATAGCCCGCTGCAACAACTGGCCTTCGTCTGCCTGGGGCTGCTGACACTGGCGACTCCTGTGCTGGCGGTGAGCTTCGGCGCGGCGCAGATAGGCGTCGCCGAGGTGCTTGATGTGCTGCTGGCCAAGCTGAGCGGCGCCGACCCCGGCGGCGTGACTGCAAGAATATTGATTGAGCTGCGCCTGCCGCGCATCCTGCTGGCCTTCATCGCCGGCTTCGGTCTGGCCCTGGCGGGTGCCGTATTGCAGACGGTGACACGTAATCCCCTGGCCGACCCTTATCTGTTTGGCATCTCCTCGGGCGCCAGTCTGGGGGCGGTTGTGGTGATCACCCTGCTGGGCGGTGTCGGCGGCGCTTTGGCCAGTGTCGGCCTGCCGCTCGGCGCCTTTATCGGTGCCAGCCTGGCGGTGCTCATGGTGCTGGCTCTGTGCGGGCGGGATCTGAACACCCAGATAGAGCGCATGTTGCTCTCCGGGGTGGCGATCTCCTTCCTGTTTGGCGCGCTGGCCAGCTTGATGCTCTATTTCTCCGGGCCGCAATCGGCCGCCTCTGTGCTCTTCTGGAGCCTGGGCAGCTTTGCCAAGGCGAGTTGGCAGATGCTCTGGCTGCCCTGGCTGCTGGTGTTGGCGGCGAGCGCCATCCTGCTGCTGCTTAAGCGGCAGATCCTCGCCATTCAGGCGGGGGATGAGACCGCCCATACCCTGGGCATTCGGGTACAGCGCTTACGCCTCGTCAGCCTACTGCTCTGCTCGTTGATCACCGCCGTCCTGGTGGCCAACTGTGGCGGCATCGGCTTCGTCGGCCTGATGGTACCCCACATGGTGCGCCTATTGCTGCCCGGGCGTTTCGCCCTGCTGCTGACGGCCCTGGTGGGCGGCCTGTTTATGATCTGGGTGGATGTGCTGGCCAGGTGTCTGCTCAGCTATCAGGAGCTGCCGGTGGGGATCATCACGGCTGTGATAGGCAGCCTCTTCTTCCTGTTTATCCTGGGCGGCAAGCGTGGCAACTAGCCCAGGTCCTCTGTATACGGAAAGAGAAGAGTATGGAAGGAAAAGCGTATTGAACTATGCCAGCAAAGAAGGTGTGGATTGGAAAGAATCGAGAATGAGGGCGAGCGATATGAGGTACCAGTATGTTTGAAGTCACTGAGGTAAGTAGCGAGTTCGATGCCAAGATCCAGCAGAAAATAGACACTAAGACCAAGCCCCTCGGAGCCCTCGGCGCGCTCGAGACCCTGGCGATGACTATCGCTCGGGTGCTGGGTCCAGACAAGCCGCAAATAACCAAACCAACCCTTTTGGTGTTTGCCGGCGATCACGGTATCGCCGCCTCCGGGGTCTCCATCGCACCTAGCGAGGTGACCACCCAGATGGTGATGAATTTCCTCAAGGGCGGCGCGGCCATCAATCTGTTCTGTGCCCAAGGGGGGATCACCATGGAGGTGATCGACTGTGGCATCGCCCAGGAGATCCATGATCAGCCTAAGCTTATCAATCACAGGCTGGGGGCCGGCACAGCTGCGATTCATCGCGAGCCCGCCATGACCCTGGGCGCAGTCAAACAGGGCTTCGCCATGGCCAGGGAGCGAGTCGCGCTGCATCACGGCCGCGGCTGTAACCTGATCGCCTTCGGCGAGATGGGCATAGGCAACACCAGCTCGGCGGCGGCCATCATGGCGGCGCTGATGGGGCGCGAGGCGGCCGAGTGTGTCGGCCGGGGCACAGGCATAGATGCCGCCACCCTGGCACGCAAACAGCTGCTGGTGGAGCAGGCGCTGCATCTGCACCGCGAGCAGCTTGACGACCCCTATGGTGTGCTGGCCTGTCTGGGTGGCTTCGAGATAGTGCAGATGGCCGGTGCCATATTGGCGGCGGCGGAGCTGAAGATGCTGGTGCTGATCGACGGCTTCATCGCCACGGCAGCGGCCCTGGCGGCGGTGACCATAGCGCCCCACGCCCGGGACTATATGATCTTCGCCCACGAGTCCGGCGAGCGCGGCCACAAACTGATGCTGGAGCATCTCAATGCCCAGCCGCTCTTGTCTCTTGGACTGCGTCTCGGTGAGGGGACCGGGGCGGCGCTGGCGGTGCCTCTGGTGCAGGCGGCGGCCACGTTTTACAACGAGATGGCCTCCCTCGAAGAGATGGGCATTTCGATTTAGCGGCAATAACAATCTAAGGAACCAAAAGGGAAAGCGCGAAGATGTTTGCCAGAGAGTTAAACCTGTTTTTTATCGCCATGGGCTTCTTTACCCGGATCCCCATGCCTGCATGGGTGGAGGTCGACAATGAGCGGCTCAATCAGGCCAGCCGTTACTTCGCCCTGGTCGGCGTGCTTGTCGGTGGCATCTGCGCCCTGGTCTATAGCCTGGCGACTCAGGTATTGCCCATCAGCGTCGCCATCCTACTCGCCATGGTGGCCGGGCTGCTGCTCACCGGTGGCTTCCACGAGGATGGCCTGGCGGATACCGCCGACGGATTCGGTGGTGGCTGGCAGGTGCAGGATAAGCTCACCATAATGAAAGACTCGCGTGTCGGCACCTATGGCGTGCTCGCCCTGGTGATTAGCCTGCTGTTCAAGTTTGTGCTGCTCAGTGAGATTGCCCTGTTCGATGGCGATCTTGTGATGGCAGCCTTGGTGGTGGGCCACTGCCTGAGCCGTATGGTAGCGGCCTCCTTAATCTTCACCGAGACCTATGTACGGGATGACGACAGCAGCAAGAGCAAACCTCTGGCCCAGTCGCAGACCCCCAACGAGCTGGGAATTTTGCTGTTGACCGGCATCCTCACCCTCTGGCTCAGCGGTATCGCCTCGGCGCTCTCGCTCTGTTTGGTGTTGCTGGCGGCGCGCCAGCTGCTGGTACGCAGTTATCGCCGTCAGATCGGCGGCTACACTGGCGACGTGCTGGGGGCGACCCAGCAGATGATCGAGCTGCTCTGTTACCTGTTTATCCTGGTGATCAGCCTATGATGCACCTGGTTCTAGGCGGCGCCCGCAGCGGCAAGTCTCGCCATGGCCTTTCCCTCGTGGCCGATTATGTGGCCAAGGGTTATGAGTGCCTGTTTGTGGCCACCGCCCAGGGGCTGGATGAGGAGATGCGCGCGCGTATCGCCCGCCACCAGGACGAGCGCCGTGATGATGGTTTGCCCTGGCAGACCCTGGAGTGTCCGCTACACTTGAGTGCCTGTATCGAAACTCACGCCAGGGAGAAGCGGGTGATCTTAGTCGATTGCCTCACCCTCTGGCTCACCAATCAGCTACTCGAGGGCGATGACTGGCCGAGCGCTAAGGCGGAGCTGCTGCGCGCCTTGGAAACTGCGCCAGGAGCTGTCGTGCTGATCAGCAACGAGGTGGGCTGCGGCGTGGTACCGGCCGACCCCTTGAGTCGCCGCTTCGTCGACGAGGCGGGCTGGCTGCATCAGGCGATCGCTCAGCGAGCCCAGCAGGTGACCTTGGTCACCGCGGGTCTGCCGCTGATCCTCAAGGATGAGACGAGCCAGGGCGCCAAGGAATAGGAAGAGTAGCCAATGACACCAGATAACTTAAGTAATCAGCCCAACCAGAGTAAACAGAGCAAGCAGGGCAATAGCAATCAAGAGACAAGTGGCAATATCTTGATGGTGCAGGGCACCACTTCGGATGCGGGGAAGAGCACCCTGGTGGCGGGCCTGTGCCGCTACTTCGCCCGTGAGGGGCGCAGGGTGGCGCCCTTCAAGCCGCAGAATATGGCGCTCAATAGCGCGGTGACCCTTGACGGCGGTGAGATAGGCCGCGCCCAGGCGCTGCAGGCCGACGCCTGTTATCTTTCGCCCCACACAGACTTCAACCCCATACTGCTTAAACCCAACTCGGACACCAGCTCCCAGGTGATAGTGCAGGGTAAGGCCCTGTCCCACATGGAGGCCCAGACCTATTTTGGCAAAGACAGCCAGGGTTATCGCACCAAGGCGATGGCGGCTGTGCTGGACTCGCTGTCACGCCTGGAGCAGCAGTATGAGCTGATCTTGGTGGAAGGGGCGGGTAGCCCGGCGGAGATCAACCTGCGCGAGGGCGATATCGCCAACATGGGCTTCGCCGAGGCGGTGGACTGCCCGGTGATCTTGATCGCCGACATCGACAAGGGCGGGGTGTTCGCCCATATCGTCGGCACCCTGGCACTGTTGTCAGCATCCGAGCAGGCCAGAGTCAGAGGCGTGGTGATCAATCGCTTTCGAGGCGACATCTCTCTGCTTAAGCCTGGCCTGGATTGGCTAGAGGCCAGGATAGACAAGCCCGTGCTGGGCGTCTTGCCCTATCTTAACGATCTGCATCTGGAGGCCGAGGACGCCCTGGATGCCCGTCAGGTGAGCAGTGGCAACACTCGCTTTCGGGTGTTGGTGCTGGTCTTTCCCCGCATCAGCAATCACACAGATTTCGACCCCCTTAGGCTGCATCCGGAGATCGACTTTCGCTATCAGCAGGTAAACGAGGCGTTCGACGGTCAGGCAATTGATGTCGATCTCATCATACTGCCCGGCAGCAAGAGTGTGCGGCAGGACCTGGCCACCATGGTCGAACAGGGCTGGGATCGCGCCCTTAAGCGCCACCTGAGATATGGCGGCAAGGTGATAGGCATCTGTGGCGGCTATCAGATGTTGGGGCTGGCCATCGAAGATCCCCAAGGGGTCGAGGGCGAGGCTGGCGACAGCGATGGCCTGGGGCTACTGCCCATAGTCACAGAGCTGACCCCAAACAAGCGTCTGGCTCAGGTTAAAGGCACGATAAAACTGGCGGGTGAGCGCGCCAGCATAGCAGGTTATGAGATCCACTGTGGCCGCTCCAAGGTGTTGTCAAAGGCGACCAAGCCCCTTGTCCTAGAGAGTGACGAGGGCAATCAGTTTAACGAGGGCTGTTTGTCCAATGATGGCCAGATCCTGGGCAGCTATCTGCATGGTCTGTTCGACAGCCCTGCGGCCTGTGCGCTGCTCCTTGGCTGGGCTGGGCTCAGCAGCGTGGCCACGGTCGATCCTGAGGCGATCAAACAGGCACAGTTAGATCGCCTGGCCGATACCCTGGCCGAGCATCTGGACATGGCGAGGCTGAGCGCCATCCTCGCCGAGACGCCACTGAGGCGTCCAAACAAGAATAATTAACTAAAGGAGAGAAGATGAGCGCGGACAAGCAGGCGGAAAACCAGGCGGAAAATCAGAAGGCCGAGCGTCATAAGGCACGCCAGCAGAAGGTGAAGGAGGCTGTAGACGCCAAGATCGCCAAGGCCCAGACAGAAAAGGGCGTGCTGCTGGTGATGACGGGCAACGGCAAGGGCAAGACCACGGCGGGTTTTGGCAACATCACCCGCGCCGTCGGTCATGGCAAGAAAGCCGCCGTTGTCCAGTTTATCAAGGGCAATTGGCCCTGCGGCGAGCGCGCCGTGCTGGAGAAGGTGGGAGTCGAGTTTCATGTGATGGCCACCGGCTTTACCTGGGAGACCCAGGACAGAGAGAAGGATACCCTGGCGGCGCTGAGTGCCTGGGAGGCGGCCGAGACCCTGCTGAGCGACGACACCATAGACATAGTGCTGCTGGACGAACTCACCTACATGGTGAGCTATCACTATCTGGATCTGGACAGGGTGCTGACGGCACTTAAGAACCGTCCGCCCATGCAGCATGTGATTATTACGGGACGGGCCTGTCACAGGGCGATTTTGGAGCTTGCGGATACGGTGAGTGAGGTGCAGCCCATAAAGCATGCATTTGAGAGCGGAGTTAAAGCCCAGCTCGGCTTCGACTACTGAAAATTGCTATTGCAGTGCTCAATTGCGGCGTTGCGTCCTCATTCACGGCTCGCCTACCAGTAGGTATGTCTTCGCCGTTTATTGCGGGGCGCCTTGCACTGGAGCACTTCATGGCGCAATTTGGCTTTCTGCCTGTTTGCTCCTGTGGCGGTATTGTCTGCGCGGGCTTAGCCACAGAAGCAAACAGATTGAAATTCTCCTGCGGTGATCGGCTGGATAGATATTAATAAAGGGAAAATGAATAGATGAAGATGAGGGTTAAGCTGTGGCTGATGTTGGCCTTGTTGCTGTGTGTGCCTGGGCTTAAGGCGGCGCCTGCAAATCGGATCATCGCCCTGTCGCCCCATGGGGTGGAGATGCTGTTTAGTATCGGGGCGGGGGATAGGGTGGTCGCGACCACAGATCACGCCGATTTTCCCGATGCGGCCAAGGCGATCCCGCGGATCGGCGGCTACTACGGCATACAGATAGAGAAAGTTATCGAGCTCGACCCGGATCTGATTGTCATCTGGGGCGGCGGCAACAAGCGCGAGGATATCGAGCGCCTGACCCAGTTGGGTTATCCCATCTATAACAGCGACCCTAAGACGTTGGAGGCGGTGGCTGACGATCTGCTGGCGCTGGGTAAGCTGACCGGCAAGGAGCGCGAAGCGGAGCGGGTGGCCGAGCAGTACCTTATCGGCCTTAAGGCGCTCAGTAAGGAGAACCGGGCCAAGGCGGCGGTGCGGGTCTTCTATCAGCTCTGGTCCGTGCCCCTGATGACGGTGGCCGAGGGCAGCTGGATTGAGCAGATCATCCAGGTCTGCCACGGCGAGAATGTGTTTAGCGACGCGGGTAACGAGTATCCCCAGGTGAGCCTGGAAGCCGTGCTGCTCAAGCAACCTCAGGTGATTCTGCAGAGTCAGGATGAGGGCAATGTGCGCGGCATCGACTGGTCAGCCTGGCAGGAGATCCCGGCGGTGAAGCAGCGCCACATCTATCAACTGGATGCCGACCTCTTGCATCGGGCGACTCCAAGGGCCATCTTAGGGATTGAATCTTTGTGCAAGGCCCTGGACAAGGCGAGATAAACACAAACTAAAACTAAAGCTAAAACAATGCGCTAAATAATAAGGAGATAAATGATGACTATGCTACTGGCCTGCCTACTCTTTGCCATGTTGCTTCCCTACCTGGCCAAGGTGCCCGTGGCCATGGCGATGGCCAAGCAGGGTGGCTATGACAACGCCTATCCCAGAAGCCAGCAGGCGCAGCTGACCGGCTTCGGCGCCCGCGCCTTGGCGGCCCACCAGAACGCCTTCGAGTCCCTGCTGATCTTCGCCGTGGCGGTGCTGACAGTGATCGCACGGGACAAGGTCGACGACACAGTTGGTCTGTTAGCCCTGGTGCATGCGCTGGCAAGATGTGCCTATCATCTCCTCTACCTGCTGGATAAGAGCACCCTTCGTTCGCTTTCCTGGTTCGTGGCCATCATCGCCGCCTTCGCCATCTTCGCCCGGGCGTTTTAACTCCTTCCTCAATACTCAGCAAGTGTGTTCGCCATGTGCGCAGTCCTTTACCCTCAGTGGTTGGGGGCTGCCGCTTACTGGCTCGCTAATCTTCCAAGTATTTTAACGCTCTATCCACGCTTTATCATATGTCCGTACTTTCTCGTCTGTCCGGCTTTCCTCATATGCGGACACTCGGGGAAAATGACCGGACACTTTTGCGGGTGTCCGCGGACACTTTCATGGAATACTTAGCGGACATTTCTGTATAAGTTGTTGAAAGTTAATGGGTATAAAAGTTGGCACGGCAATTGTAATCCTTATGGGCAGAAATCGACTCGGTCGAGTAACGGACACTGTTAGGGATAAACAATGATTAAAGATACCAGCGCACAAGATAAGCAAGTTGCCCCCAGCCTGGGACGTCGCATCAAATGGCCTGTCACTATCGGCGCAGGCGTTCTCCTGGTTTCTGGTCTGGTGTGGGCCAGCGTCAGTGGCAGCAGCGTGAGCGAGTCTATCGACCGTAGCGAGCTGCGTTTTGCCACCCTGGAACGCGGCACCTTAGTGCGTGATATCGCCTCTACCGGCAAGATAGTCGCCGCCAACGCCCCTATCCTCTATGCCCCAGAGAAGGGCACAGTGACCCTAATCGCCAACCCGGGTGACAAGGTAGAGCAGGGCCAGGTGGTCGCCACCATAGAGAGCCACAGCCTGACCAACAACCTCAAGCAACAACAGGCGCTGCTGGAAGGAATGCAGAGCAGCCTGGAGCGTGCCCGTCTCGACGCCCGCCGCGATCAGCTCAAGGCGATCCAGACCCTGGACATGGCCAAGGTGGATCTCGAGGCGGCGGATCGCGAGAGTCGCCGTGGCGACCAGCTGATCGAGTCTAGCCTGATTTCTAAGATAGATTATGAGAAGAGCAAGGATGAGCTGCACAAGGCCAAACTGCTCTACGCTCACGCTCAGCAGGAAGCCGAGCTGATGAAAGATACCCTCAGCTTCGAGCTGAAAAACAAGGCCTCAGAGGTGGATCGCCAGGCCCTGGTGGTCGCCGAGCTTGAACGCCAGGTGGCGGCGCTGAATATCACGGCCCCCGTCGGCGGCATCATAGGTAACTGGCTGACGGAGCAGAAGGCCCGTATCGGCCAGAGCCAGCCCATATTGACAGTAGTGGATCTGAGCGCCTTCGAGGCCGAGCTGGCGGTGCCAGAATCCTACGCCGACGAGCTGGGGATTGGCATGGATGTCGAGCTTAACTTCGGTGGCCAGCTGGTGATGGGCAAACTGTCGGCCATCTCTCCCGAGGTGCGTAACCGTGAGGTGACTACCCGAGTGCGCTTCGAGCAGCAAGCTGCACTGCACCTGCGTCAGAACCAGCGTCTGTCGGCCCGCGTCTTACTGGAAAATCGTCCCGACGTGCTCATGGTCAAGCGTGGCCCCTTCGTCAACAGTGGCGGCGGCACCCTGGTCTATGCCGTCAAGAACGACCTGGCCGAGCGCACCGAGATCCAACTGGGTGCCCGCAGCATGAGCCACATAGAGGTGGTCTCGGGCGGTGAGGTCGGCGATCAGTGGATCATCTCCTCCACCGACGCCTTTAAGAACGCCGAACAAGTATTGATCCGCTAAGGAGCTAAGCGATGAAGACCCTGATGATAAAGCTACATCCAGAACGAGTGGTCGCAGGACTGGCGCTATTGCTCCTGCTGGTGGCGACTCAGGTCTATACCCAGGATGCCTCAGACTGGTTTCTGCTCGGGCTCAACATATTAGAAGCGACCGGCATGCACGGGCAGCCGGTCGATAGTAACCAACTTCCCGACGTCGCCAGAGTTGGCGGTGATTTAACTCAATGGTTATTGGCCCGATTGTCCTAGTCCGTCCGGGCATAGGTGTAATAACAAACTGAATAACGCGATACAAAAACAAAGGATACAACCCATGTTAACGATGAAAAATATCAACAAGGTGTTTAAAACGGATTTGGTGGAAACCCATGCGTTACGGGATTTCAATCTCGAGGTTAAGGAAGGTGAGTTTGTCGCCGTCACCGGGCCGTCTGGTTCGGGCAAGACCACCTTTCTCAACATCGCCGGCCTGTTAGAGGGCTTTACCAACGGCGAATATCATCTGGACGATGTCAACATCTCTAACCTGAGCGATAACAAGGCAGCCGCCATTCGCAACGAGAAGATAGGCTTTATCTTTCAGGGTTTTAACCTGATCCCCGACCTTAACCTGGCGGAGAATGTCGAGGTGCCATTGCGCTACCGCGGCTTCAACGCCAAGGAGCGTCAGCGCCGCGTGAAGGCTGCGCTGGAGCAAGTGGGTCTGGGGGCGCGTATGAAGCATCTGCCATCACAACTTTCCGGTGGTCAGCAGCAACGTGTGGCGATTGCCCGCGCCCTGGCTGGCGAACCAAGATTTCTCCTCGCCGACGAGCCAACAGGTAACTTGGACAGCCTGATGGCTCGTCAGGTGATGGAGCTTTTAGAAGAGATCAACAAGGCGGGCACCACCATCATCATGGTGACTCACGATCCCGAATTGGCGCGCCGCGCCCAGCGCAATATTCAGATCGTCGATGGTCAGGTGTGTGACTTCACCCTGTACCAGGGCGGTCAGTCGCACCTGGTCGATACGGCCGAAAAAGTGGCCAGCTAAGGAGAGTAAGCATGTTTCTATATTACGTCGATCTAGCCTGGCGCAGCATACGCAAGACGCCGATTCTGTCACTGCTCATGGTGCTGGCCATCTCTGTGGGGATAGGCATCACCATCACTACGCTGAACGTCTACAGCATGATGGCCTATAACCCGGCCGGCGAGCGCTCGGAGCAGCTTAACGCGATCCAGCTCTGGTCACAGGGCCCTGATTCCTGGGACGACTTTCATCGCCTGGTCACCTATCAGGATGCGATGAACCTGCGTAAGGGCAATGTAGCCCCAGCCCAGGCGGCCATGTTCCGTAGTGGCATGGCGGTGCAGACAGACGATCCTGAGGTGTTGCCAAGGTTGCAGGGCATCAGGGTAACGGATGGCGACTTCTTCAAGATGTTTGAGGTGCCCTTTGTCTATGGCAATCGCTGGGACAAGGCGGTGGATCTCGACCCTGCCTATCAGGCGGTGATCGGCGAGAAGCTTAACCAGAAGCTGTTTGGCGGCGAGAATAGCGTCGGCAAGACCATCTACCTCAACCGTAAGCCCTATCAGGTGGTGGGTGTGATCGGCGACTGGAATCCTCAGCCTAAGTATTACGATCCGACCAGTGGCGCCTTCGCCAAATCGGAGCAGATCTATATTCCATTTTCGCTGGCGGCAAACGAGGAGTTTAGCGTCTGGGGCAACTCATCGGGTTGGAAACATGAGCCGATGAACAACTATCAGGACAGGTTGAATTCAGAGAAGGTGTGGCTGGAGTACTGGACCTATCTGCCGACGCCTGAAGATCGCGCCGCTTATAAGAACTATCTGGCCAACTATGTGGAACAGCAGAAGGAGCTGGGCCGTTTCACCGATAACAAGTCACCTGTCGACTCTGTGCTCATGTCAAATGTCGACGGCTGGTTGGAGCGAAGCCATGTGGTGCCTGAAGATAACAAGATTCTGGTGGGACTGAGCGCCCTGTTCCTCAGCGTCTGCCTGATCAATATTCTCGGCCTGATGCTGACCAAGTTTCTCAAGCGTGCCCCCGAAGTGGGTGTCAGACGTGCCATCGGCGCCAGCCGGGGCCAGATCTTCTCTCAGTACATGGTGGAAGTGGGCGTCATCGGCCTGTTTGGTGGCCTGGTGGGACTGCTATGGGCCTGGGGCGCCCTCTACGCCCTGTCGGCACGCTTCGGCGTCGCCGAGGGACTGACCCATCTTTCCATGAGCATGTGGTTGATCACCCCAACCATCGCCGTGGGCACCGCGCTGCTGGCTGGGCTCTATCCTGCCTGGGTGGTGTGCCGCACTAAACCAAGTGTCTACTTGAAGAGCCAATAAGGGATTGAAAATGCTTAATATTAAACCAATTTTTAGCAGTTTGCTCCGCAGTAAGAGTGGTCCGGTATTGCTACTGGTGCAGATTATTCTGTCGGTGGCCATAGTCGCCAACGCCAGCTTTATCATCCATGAGCGTCTCGAGATGATGCAGCGTGACTCTGGGATTAATGAAGAGGAGGTGTTGACCTTTAGTGTGTTTAACTTCGATCCCAGCATAGATGGCGAACAGCAGAACAAGATAGATCAACAGATCCTGCGCGGTTTGCCTAACGTGCAGGCGGCCACCTCCACTAACATGTTGCCCCTGAGTGGCAGTGGTTGGTCGAGCACCCTTAATCTGGGACCAGATCCTGAGACGGCCAAGTCGACACCACAGTTTGCCATGTACCTGGGCACAGAACATACCGTTAAGACGCTGGGGCTCAAGCTCATCGAGGGACGCAACTTCTACGCCGATGAGATCAATAAGAGCGTTAACGATCCCGGTAAGCTGGCGATCATCTCCAAGGCGTTTGGTGAGGCGGTATGGCCGGGTGAGTCGGCCGTCGGCAAGTTGCTCTATGTAGATGATGAGCAGCTAGAGGTGATAGGCGTGGTGGAGAAGTTTCAGGGCGCCTGGGTCGACAGCGATGAGCTGGAATACAGCGTGATCCACAACGTCGATTTTGCGGGTTATAGCTATATGGTGCGTGCGGAGCCCGGCCAGCATGAGGCGTTGCAAGATGCCATCACCAAGGCCTTGATGAAGGAGAATCCAAACCGGGTGATCGACGATTTTCAGTCTGTCGCCGAGGTGAAGAAGCGCTCCTATCGAGATCACGAGCTGATGATAACCGTGCTCTCCATGATGGTGGTCCTGCTTCTGTTGATCACTAGCCTGGGTCTGACCGGTATGGTGATGTTCAATATCCAGCGCCGCACCAAGCAGATAGGCACTCGCCGCGCCTTGGGAGCGACCAAGGGGGATATCCTCAGCCTCTTCCTAGTGGAGAACTACCTCATCTGTCTCTCGGGTGGCGTATTAGGGGCCAGCCTGGCGGTGCTGCTGGGGCAGCAGCTGATGAAGTACTATGATCTGCCGCAGCTCAACCTGATCTACCCGCTAATGACGGTAGTAGGCATGATGCTGGTGACTACGGTTGCCGTGGTACTGCCGGCGCGCAAGGCGGCGAACATCTCGCCAGCCATGGCGACCCGCAGCGTTTAAGCCTGGTCTTTAACCCTGGGCGCTAAACAAGAGACACCGAAAGCGTTTGTCCTTTTCATCGGCGGCGCTTTCGGTTAGTTTGTTGCTCTGCAAGTAAAAAGTTAATAAGAATATATGGATACGATTCTCATCGTCGACGACAATCAGGCGGTATGCAGCGCGCTCTCCCTGATGCTCGAACTCAATGGATTTAAGACCCTAACTTGTTTCTCCCCGGAGGAGGCGCTGGGCCTGGTGGCCGAGCAGGAGATCGCCCTGGTGATCCAGGATATGAACTTCACCCAGGACACCACCTCGGGCGAGGAGGGCAAGCGCCTGTTCTACGATATCCGCGCCAGTCAGCCGCAACTACCCATCATACTCCTGACCGCCTGGACCCAACTGGAGCTGGCGGTGGAGCTGGTGAAGGAGGGGGCCGCCGACTACATGGGCAAGCCCTGGGACGATGATAAGCTGCTTAACAGCGTCAACAACCTGATATCCCTCCACGCCCTGTCGCGGCAAAACTCGCAGCTGGCGCGCTCCGAGCATCAGCGGATGTCGGCGATCAAGGATGCCGATCTGTGCGGCATCGTCTTCGGTAGCGGCGCCATGCAGCGCTGTATCGATCTGGCGCTGCAAATAGCCAAGTCCGACGTATCAGTGTTGATCACCGGCCCCAACGGCGCCGGTAAGGACAAGCTGGCGGACATACTGTACGCCAACTCTCCTCTTAAGCATAAGCCCTTCATCAAGGTGAATATCGGCGCACTGCCGATGGAGCTGCTGGAGGCCGAGCTGTTTGGCGCCGAGGCGGGCGCCTTCACCGGCGCCAATAAGGCCCGCATCGGTCGTTTCGAGGCGGCCGACGGTGGCACCCTGTTTCTCGACGAGATAGGCAACCTGCCGTTGTCGGGTCAGGTGAAGCTGCTGCGGGTGTTGCAGACCGGCGAATTCGAGCGTCTGGGCAGCCATCAGACCCGTAAGGTCAAGGTGCGGGTGATCAGCGCCACCAATGCGGATCTCGCCGAGGATATCGCCAGCGGTCGTTTCCGCGAGGATCTCTTCTATCGCCTCAATGTGATCGAGCTGGCCTTGCCGCCCCTCAATCAGCGTCAGGACGATATCCTGCCCCTGGTGAATCACTTCATCGGTCAGGACTTTAGCCTGAGTAAGCCCACCCAGCAGGCGCTGGTCAGCTACCCTTGGCCGGGCAATGTGCGCGAGCTGGAGAACGCCTGTAAGCGGGCGGTGATCCTGGCCGCCAGCCCCATGCTGA
This sequence comes from Shewanella halotolerans, assembly GCF_019457535.1. NCBI lineage: Bacteria > Pseudomonadati > Pseudomonadota > Gammaproteobacteria > Alteromonadales > Shewanellaceae > Shewanella > Shewanella halotolerans. The sequence goes on from NZ_CP080417.1 coordinate 839,872, forward strand.
CTATGGCTGACTTTGGTTTAAAGCCTGTGAGCGGCTTAAATCCTGTGAGCGGCGCACCATCGACCAGCTCGGTTTCTGCACCTAGCCCGGTAGAGTCGCAACAGGCTCAGGAACAGAGACAGAATACTCGTTTCGCGGAGCAAGAGGCGGAAACTGACAGAGCACCCACGGTTGATTCCGCTAGCCGCGGCGAGCCGACTGGGGCCGATATCGAACTGGCTCTGGCTGAGCACAACGGGGTGATCGCCCGGGTGGCCAAGTCCCTGGGGCTGAGCCGTCAGGCGCTCTATCGCCGCATGGAAAAATTTGGGATCGAGAAATAATGCCGACGCTGCGCACTAAGCTCATCTGGGGCAATGTGATTGTCAGTCAGCTGGCGCTGGCTCTGTTCATCCTGCTACTCAAGATGCTGGCGCCCGCGCTGTATCAGGCGGTGGCGCCCGAGCTGATAGTCGCCTGCCTGCTGCTGTCCGGCGGTTTTGCCTGGCTACTCAGCCGTTGGCTGACCCGGGGGCTGTCGACTAGCCTCAAGGCGCTGGAGGTGGGGCTGCTCAACATCAAAGACAATGATTTCAGCGTGAACATTCCTGTGACGGGGGACAGCCAGCTCAAGGCGCTGGCCAGCCTGTTTAACGAGTCGGCGGCCGTGCTGCGCCGCGAGCGTCAGTATATCTATCAGCGTGAGCTGCTGCTGGATAAGGTGATCCAGAGCTCGCCTAATGTCATGGTGCTGCTCGATGATCGCCAGCGCATCATCTACGCTAACGACGCCGCCCGCCACCTGTTTGCTCAGGGGGCGCGTATCGAGGGCAGCATGTTAGATGAGTTGCTGAACGGCGTCAGCGAGGAGCTGGCCGGTGCGGTCAACAATCCCAAGGGCGGCCTGTTTACCCTGGCGTGCATGGAGGAGGGCGGCGAAGATGAGACTTGGCATCTCTCGCGTGGACGCTTCCTGCTCAACGGTCAGTATCACCATCTCATTCTGCTCAAGCAGATGACCCGTGAGCTGAACCGTCAGGAGGTGGCGGTGTGGAAGAAGGTGATCCGCATCATCAGCCACGAGCTCAACAACTCGGTGGCGCCCATCGCTTCTATGGTCAATTCGGGCCGTAAGCTCACCGAGCCGCTGGATGATCCTAAGCTTAAGCTGATCTTCGACACCATAGAGGACAGGACCAGCCATCTGAGCCAGTTTATCTTCAATTATGCCCGCTTCGCCAAGCTGCCCCTGCCCAAGAAGAGCGAGGTGGATTGGCACAAGTTGGTGACTCAACTGGCCGAGCATTTCCGCTTCAGTCTGGTGGGTGAGCTGCCCCGGCGCTGCGGTTATTTTGACCTGATTCAGCTGGAGCAGGTGCTGCTGAACCTACTCAAGAACGCCCACGAGTCGGGTTCTCCCGAGGCGTCGGTAAGCCTAAGTGTCAGGGAGCAAGGCCTGGCCGATGGCAGCGACGGGGTGACTATCGAGATAACCGATGAGGGCAGCGGCATGTCGCCGGAGGTATTGACTCAGGCGCTGCTGCCTTTCTATTCCACCAAGCAGTCGGGTACAGGCCTTGGCCTGCCTTTGTGTAGGGAGATCATCGAGGCCCATGACGGCCGTATCAGTCTGCATAACCGCGAGCACAAGGGGCTGCTGGTGCGGATCTGGCTGCCCTATGATCAGGCTCAGCAGCTCGGGCAGGCAAGCGCCTAAACAGGTATTTTAGAGACAAAAACACCGCCAACTGGCGGTGTTTTTCTTTTTATCTAGAGCGGGTTAGTCTTCCACCTGCCATTCTATGGTTTCGCCGGCGCGGATCGGCACTACGCCCGTGTCACCCAGCGGATAGGTGGCGGGCACTTCCCAGCTGCGTTTCACTAGTGTGATGCTGTCAGTGTTGCGCGGCAGACCGTAGAAGTCAGGGCCGTTGAAGCTGGCGAAGGCCTCTAATTTGTCTAAAGCGCCCACTGACTCGAACGCCTCGGCGTAGAGCTCGATGGCGGCGTGGGCCGTATAAGAACCGGCGCAGCCACAGGCGGCCTCTTTACGGTCCTTGGCGTGGGGCGCCGAATCTGTGCCCAGGAAGAACTTCTTGCTACCGCTGGCCGCAGCCGCCAGCAGGGCCTGCTGATGGGTGTTGCGCTTGAGGATAGGCAGACAGTAGAAGTGAGGACGAATACCACCGGCCAGCATATGGTTACGGTTGTAGAGCAGGTGATGGGCCGTGATGGTGGCGGCCACGTTGTCGGAGGCGCCCATGACGAAATCCACCGCATCTTTGGTGGTGATATGTTCCAGCACTATCTTGAGTGACGGGAAGTCGGCAACCACCTGCTTGAGGGTGTTGTTGATGAAGGTGGCCTCGCGATCGAAGATGTCGATGCTCGAATCTGTAACTTCGCCGTGTACCAGGAAGAGCATGCCCACTTCCTGCATCGCTTCCAGCACGGGGTAGATGTTCTTCACATCAGTGACGCCCGAGTCTGAGTTGGTGGTCGCGCCCGCAGGGTATAGCTTGGCGGCAACCACCTTGCCCGACGCCTTGGCGGCGCGGATATCCTCGGCCGTGGTGTTGTCGGTGAGGTAGAGCACCATCAGCGGCTCGAAGTTGGCGGTGCAGACCGCCTTGATGCGCTCATAGTAGGCCAGTGCCGAATCGACATTGGTGGCCGGTGGCACCAGGTTAGGCATGATGATGGCGCGGCCCATGTAACGGCCAGTGTCTCTTACGGTATCGGTCAGCACGTCACCATCGCGCAGGTGAACATGCCAGTCGTCGGGTCGGGTTATGGTTAATTTGGTCATCGAGGACTCTTTCTTTTGCGTGGACTGGCTGGATCTTATGTGGCTGGCCAGGGCCTGTAAAGGGCAAACTGAGTTTTATCCTCGGGATAAAGGTGGACAATTTTTAATAAAGTCTTGCTCACTTTGCCATCGAGATCACTGTTTTCACCATTCGCTTAGATTTTTCTAATAAAAGGAATTTGCATGTAATAGCGAATGTAATACACTTTCGGCCAAGGTCTGTTTAGTGCAGTAGGAGAAGCATTGAGATGAAGAAGATACTGATCATTGGCGGCGTCGCGGGCGGCGCATCGGCGGCGGCAAGGGCGCGTAGACTCAGCGAAACTGCTGAAATCATTATGTTTGAGCGCGGCGAGTATGTCTCCTTTGCCAACTGCGGCCTGCCCTATCATATCAGTGGTGAGATCGTTCAGCGCAGCGCCTTAGTACTGCAGACGCCAGAGAGCTTCAAGGCCAGATTCAATGTCGAGGTGCGGGTTAAGCATGAGGTGGTTGCCATCGACCGCGCCGCCAAGTTGGTGACCGTCAGACGACTGCTCGATGGCAGCGAATACCAGGAAAGCTATGACACCCTGCTGCTCAGCCCCGGTGCGGCGCCAATCGTGCCGCCGATTCCGGGTGTGGATAACCCGCTCACCCACTCCCTGCGCAACATTCCCGACATGGATAGGATCCTGCAGACGATCCAGATGAACAATGTCGAGCATGCCACTGTGGTTGGTGGCGGCTTTATCGGCTTGGAGATGATGGAGTCACTGCATCATCTGGGGATCAAGACCACTTTGCTTGAGCTTGCCGATCAGGTGATGACACCTGTGGATCGCGAGATGGCGGGCTTTGCCCATCAGGCAATCCGTGACCAGGGCGTGGATCTGCGTCTGGGTACGGCCCTGTCAGAGGTGAGCTATCAGGTGCAGACCCATGTGGCCAGCGACGCCGCCGGTGAAGACACGGCCCATCAACACATCAAGGGACACCTGAGTCTGACCCTGAGCAACGGCGAGCTGCTGGAGACAGATCTTTTGATCATGGCCATCGGCGTGCGCCCCGAGACTCAGCTGGCCCGCGACGCCGGGTTAACCATCGGCGAGCTTGGTGGCATCAAGGTCAACGCCATGATGCAGACCAGCGATCCCGCCATCTACGCCGTAGGTGACGCCGTCGAAGAGCAAGACTTTGTGACCGGCCAGGCCTGTTTGGTGCCGCTGGCGGGCCCGGCAAACCGTCAGGGCCGTATGGCGGCCGACAACATGTTTGGCCGCGAGGAGCAGTATCAGGGCACCCAGGGTACGGCGATCTGTAAGGTGTTCGATCTCGCGGTGGGTGCCACGGGCAAGAACGAGAAGCAGCTCAAGCAATCGGGTATCGCCTTTGAAAAGGTCTATGTGCATACCGCCAGCCACGCCAGCTACTATCCTGGCGCCGAGGTGGTCTCCTTCAAGCTGCTGTTTGACCCGGTTAAGGGCACCATCTTTGGCGCCCAGGCCGTGGGTAAGGATGGTATCGACAAGCGTATCGATGTGATGGCGGTGGCCCAGCGCGCCGGCATGACGGTTGAGCAGCTACAGCACCTGGAGCTTAGCTATGCGCCGCCCTATGGCAGTGCCAAGGATGTGATCAATCAGGCGGCCTTCGTGGCCAGCAACATCATCAAGGGCGATGCGACGCCGATCCATTTCGACCAGATAGACAATCTCAGTGAAGATCAACTGCTGCTGGATGTGCGTAACCCTGGCGAGCTGAAGAATGGCGGCCTGGAAGGCGCGGTTAACATTCCCGTGGATGAGCTGCGCGATCGCATGCATGAGCTGCCAAAAGATAAGGAGATCATCATCTTCTGTCAGGTGGGTCTGCGGGGCAACGTGGCCTATCGTCAGCTGGTCAACAATGGTTACCGTGCCCGCAACCTGATCGGCGGGTACCGCACCTACAAGTTCGCCAGCGTGTAAAACGCTTTATTGATAAATGATTTAGTAATCAATAGGCGGGGCGCCTAGCCCCGTCTCTTTCCCTTTGCGACAGATGAAAGAGGTACTCGATGTTTTCATCACTCGCTATCGCCCTGTGCGGTGGTCTCTTGATTGGCTTGGCGGCAAGCCTGCTCCTGGTGGTTAACGGCCGCATCGCCGGTATCAGCGGTATTATTTCTGGCGCCCTGTGGCGCCGCGGCACAGACCTGTTTGGCTGGCAGTTCTATTTTCTCGCGGGTTTGCTGCTCAGTGGCCTGCTGCTGGCCGAGCCTTTAAAGGCCTGGCTGGCTATCGAACCTGTGGTGCTGAGTGAGCGTGGGATTGCCGCGCCGACTCTGCTGCTGTCGGCGCTACTGGTGGGACTCGGCTGCAGCCTGGGTAACGGCTGTACCAGTGGCCATGGCATCTGCGGCATAGGTCGTCTGTCGCCGCGATCCATCGCCGCGACCCTGGTCTTCATGCTGGTGGGTGTCATCGCCGCCGTGCTGCTGAACTAGGAGGGGCCATGCGTAACTTATTTGCCTTACTCTCGGGCCTGTTGTTTGGTGCCGGCCTGCTGCTCTCCGGTCTTGCGGATCCCGCCAAGGTGCTCGCCTTCTTAGATATCAGCGGCGTGGTCAATGGCCATTGGGACCCTAGCCTGATGCTGGTGATGGGCGGCGCCCTTGGGGTCTATCTGCCCGTCTTTCTGCTGTGGGTAAAACCTAGGATGGCGCGCAATCAAGGCCCTGTGCTGGACAGCCAATATCATCTGCCCAGCAAGACCCGCATCGATGGGCCGCTGATCGTCGGCGCCGCCTTGTTCGGCCTGGGCTGGGGCATGCTCGGCATCTGCCCTGGGCCTGCCGTGGTCAATCTGGCTAGCCTGGATCCCATGGCGCTGGCGTTTATGGCGACCATGGTCTTGGGGGCCTACCTGGGACGCCTGATAAGCAGGATGATCGCCCGCAGGCTGCCTGGGCCGGTTGAGGCCTAAGCGGCTTATTTTTATGTAAAAGTGCTTGGCAGCATCACGCTTTGATGCTTAGCTAATAGACAGAAGTTAGGCTGGATCTATAAGGCTATTACTTTTATTCCTGGCATGAGTGATGACAGGAGTGACGGCATGAGTATTAGCATGATTCCCGGCCTGCTACCCTGGTGGAGGCTGCTATGCACTTGTTTCTGTTTCGACAACCTTTTGCTATGCTGGCGGCGAGTCGGTTTGCTTTTGCATTAGCGATTCCGTTAGCGGCTTTGTTTCAGTTAGGCCTGCACCATGGCTGAGATGTCGCTACCGCTTCTTCTTATCATATTCCTGGCTATCGGCCTGATAGCCGCTGCGGCATGCATGCTTGTTCTTCGCTTTATCCTCAGGAGCCGCGGCGTCGACTTTTCTGCCCTGGAAAATTCTGTCGAGGATGGTCTGCTCCTTATTGACGAGCAGGCGAAGATCTTGGCCCATAACGCCCAGGCCGCAGCCTTGATGAAGGCCGAGGGGAGTGATCTCTCAGGGCTGCCCCTCAGCCTCTGGCTCAAGGATTCCAGCGGCGAGCAGCTGCAGGTGTTCGCCGACCGTCAGCTTGGCACTAGCCTGAACCTAGGCCATGAGATCTTAAGCTTTACCCGCCTGGCCCGTGAGCCCAGAGGGCTGCTGCTCTTGGTGCGTCATCACAACCTGGAACAGGACATTCGCCAGGATATCGCCCGTTATCACCACAGCCAGTATTTCGCCAAGATAGGCACCTGGGACTGGCAGGTGGGCACAGACACCCTCTATTGGTCCGATGCCATCTTCGGCATCTTCGGTTACAAGCTGGGGGAGGTCACCCCTAGCTATGAGTTCTTCTATTCCAGGGTGCACCCCGAGGATCGCGACAAGGTGAAGGCGGGAGAGGCGCGCTGCATCGCCACCGGCGAGAACCATGACGAGGAGTATCGCATCCTCTGGCCCGATGGTTCTGTGCACTGGGTGCGCGAGACGGGCAACCTGGTGAAGGATAGCGATGGTCAGCTGTTAAAGATGGTGGGGGTGGTGCGTGATATTACCCAGGAGAAGGCGCTGCATCATAAGCTCGAAAAGATGGCCCACCAGGACCCCTTAACCGGACTGCCCAACCGGCTGCAACTCGAGCTACGCCTGAGTGAGGCGATTCGCGCGGCGTCGCAGTGTGGTGGTCGCCTGGGACTTATCTTCATCGACCTCAATCAGTTTAAGGCGATCAACGATAGCCTGGGGCATCAAGTGGGGGATCGCGTCTTGATGACGGCGGCTACCAGGCTGCAGAGCCTTAAGGGGTCAGAGGATCTGGTGGCCCGCATCGGCGGCGATGAGTTTGTGATGCTTCTGCCCCAGTGGCCAGCTGATAAGCCGTTAGATGAGGAGGCGGCGCGACTTGCTAAGGCGCTGTTTGAGCGATTCGCTGAGCCTGTTATTCAGACCGGCAGGGGAATCGCGGCCAGCATAGGTTTCGCCATCTATCCGGATCATGCCGGACACATGGATGCGCTGCTGCATGTGGCCGATCAGGCCATGTATATCGCCAAGGGGCGTGGCGACAACCAATATCATCTGGGGCCGGATCATCGCATGGATCTCGGCCACCGTCTGGCCCGTTAAACCAAAATAACTATTGACCTGTTAAGGCGATTAGCTTCGGGCGGTTTCCAGTGCCGGGCTAATTGCGGGCTCTGACTGACGACGCAGGAAGAGGGCGTAATACCAAGTCAGTGCCGAGAACCAGGAGATGGTGAGGGTCCAGACATCGTGGGAGATGAAGTGGGCGCCCCTGAGCTGCTGGGCAATGCCGAAGGTGAGCCCCAGCAGCAGACCGAAACCAAGGCCGAACCAACGATAGCGCGGCGCGTAGGCCAGTGCGAAGAAATAGAGCGCCACCCAGGCATAGCCGCCGCTGGAGTGACCGGCAGGGAAACACTGACCCGGCGAGTTGGCATCAAACTGACCCGAGAACAGCGAGAAGTAATCCGCGCGGCCACCGAAGATCTTCAGATGCCAGGGGCAGTCCAGGTGTACGAATGACTTGCCCAGCCTCACCAGCAGTACGCTGCTCAGTACGCTCATGAAGAGAAACACCAGGCCCCTGCGATAGCTGGCCAGGGCGGGTTTCTTATAGCTCAGACCCAGAAGGGTGAGGACGGTGACTCCAAGTAAGATCACTAGATTACGACCGCCGACATGGATCAGATTTTCCGTGACCCAGGCGCCGCGAAGCGGCCAGCCATCGATGCCGCCCTCGAGACGAAACAGCCACTGGCCCAGGGCGATATCCAGATGAAATAGCTCTATCAGGCTGACGGCTAGCAGGAAGCAGACGGCGGGCAGCATGAAATGATAGCGCCAGAAGGCGGGTGAGCTAGCAGTGTCTAATGACTTAGCAATCGACATAGAAAAGTGTCCCATCGGCACCTAAAGTCTGGTGCAAAGATAAAAAATTCAGGCTAGGACAAGAGTCTAGGGGGAGGGGCGTGAATTATATGTGAATTACCCGGCCCCAAGGGTGCGGCCGGTGCCTTGGGGCGGGATTTAGCTGTGGTGCTCAGGTGTAAGATTTAGGTGTGGCGCTTAATTTGTTACTTGGCTTAGCTTGCCAGTCGAATTTGCCAGCTAGTCGCTCTTGCCTACTAGCTGGGCTGGTTGGCGGCGGCCTTGATTGCCTCGGCCAGCGCCAGCACGCCGTTGGTGCGCGATGGGCTCAGCTGACCGCTCAGCCCCAGTTGGTCGAAGTACTCGTGTAGATCTAAGGCGGCTATGGTCTGCTCGTCCTGCCCCTGCACTGCGGTGAGCAGCAGGGCGATCAGTCCCTTGACGATGCGGGCATCGCTGTCGGCCAGGTAGTAGTGTCTGCCGTCTATCTCCTTGTGATAGAGCCAGGCGTTGCTCTCGCAGCCTCTGACCTGGGCCGACTCTTGTCGAAGGGCATCATCCAGCGGCGGCAGGCGTTTACCCAATAGCATGAGGGCGCGGTAGCGCTCCTGCCAGTTGGCGGCCTGGGTGAAGCTTGGCAGTATCTCCTGGGGATCCAGCATTAGGCCGGTAAAGGCCTCAGTGGATGGGCTTAGCTGACTATTACTCATTTGGAACTCGTCTAATTAATACTGTCGCTCGTTAGAGCAAGAGGTCTTTTACCGATTTTAGCGCCAGGATGAAGCGATCGACATCTTCATCATTGCTATAGACGCCGAGGGAGGCGCGGCAGCAGCCAGACAGCCCCAGAGTCTGCATCAGAGGCATGGCGCAGTGATGGCCGCAGCGCACGGCGATCCCCTGCTGATCCAGCAAGATCCCTACATCCTGGTGATGCTCGCCGGTGAGGTTAAAGGCCACGGCGCCGATATTGTCCTGGTGGGCACCGTAGAGGCTGATGCCACCCAATGCCCTGAGCTCATCCTGAAGACGGTTCAGCAGGGCCTGTTCATGGGCCCTGAGTTCGGCGCGGGGCAAGGACTGGATAAAGTCGATGGTGGCGCCCAGACCTATCACCTCGGCGATGGGCGGCGTACCCGCCTCAAGACGGTTGGGCAGGATATTAAATGTGGTGCCTTCGAAGCTCACCTGCTTGATCATCTCGCCGCCGGTGAGCAGGGGATCTAGCTTGTCGAGCGCTGCATAGCGGCCATATAAGATGCCTATACCCGTCGGGCCATACATCTTGTGGCCGGAGAAGAGGTAGAAGTCGCAATCCAGGGCCTGCACGTCCACCTCGAGATGGGCGATCGCCTGGGCGCCGTCGATAAGCGTGAGTGCGCCTACCGCCTTGGCCTGAGCGATCATCTCTTTAACCGGATTGACCGTACCCAGCACGTTGGAGACATGGCTGAGGGCGACGACACGTGGGCCACGTTGCAGTAGCGCTTGATAGGCCGCCTGATCCAGGCGCGCCTCAGGAGTCAGCGGGATAGGCAGTATCTCGGCGCCGGTTTGCTTGGCCAGCATCTGCCAGGGCACTATGTTGGCGTGGTGGGCGGCGCTGTCTAACAGAATCAGATCCCCAGCCTTTAGCTGGCTGGCCAGCCCCAGGGCCACCAGGTTGATCCCCTCTGTGGTGCCATGGGTAAAGATGATCTCTTCGCGGCGGTTTGCCTTAATGAAAGCCTTCACCTTGTCGCGCACCGCCTCATATTGGCTGGTGGCGCGGGCAGAAAGATGATGGGCAGCGCGGTGTACGTTGGCATTGTCCGCTTGATAGTAGCGGCTCATGGCGTCGATCACCCCTTGGGGTTTCTGACTGGTCGCGGCCGTATCCAGATACACCAGCGAATAGTCGCCGAGTGACTGGGTGAGGGCGGGAAACTGGCTGCGCAGCTGGCTAAATTCCATCGATTGGGTCCGTCGCGTGATTCAAACAAAAAAGGCGCTCAGATCTTGGGAGATCTCAGCGCCTAATGCAAGTTCAATTAGCCTTTTAGAGTATCTCTACGGATTTAGGGGCAGGGAATGCGGTAGATGGCCGCCAACTCGTCGATTCTGCCCATCAGCTCGTCGCTCAGGCTGACCGAGGTGCTGTCGATATTCTCTTTCAGCTGCTCTAGGTTGGTCGCGCCTATGATGTTACTGCCGACGAAGCGGCGGCCGTTGACGAAGGCCAGCGCCATCTGCGCCGGGCTGAGGTTGAACTCCCGCGCCAGCTCCACATAGGCCTGGGTGGCATCCAGGGCCATCTGCGAGCCTGTGTAGCGGGCGAAGCGTTTAAACAGTGTGAGTCTCGCCCCCTCTGGCCATTGGCCGCCTATGTATTTACCGCTAAGGGCGCCAAATGCCAGTGGCGAGTAGGCCAGAAGCGGCAGCTCTTCCCTGTGGGCGATCTCGGCCATGCCCACCTCGAAGCTGCGGTTAAGCAGGTTGTAGGGATTCTGTACGCTGATGATGCGCGGCAGGCCATGCTTCTCCGCCAGTTGCAGATACTTCATCAATCCCCAGGGGGTCTCGTTGGAAACGCCTATGTAGCGGATCTTACCGGCCTTGATCAGATCCGCCAGGGCTTCCAGGGTCTCGACTATGGGGGTGAGCTTCTCGTCATCCTGCTGCTCATAAAAGAGCTCGCCGAAGAAGTTGGTGTTGCGATCCGGCCAATGCAGTTGATAGAGATCTATGGTCTCAATCTGCAAGCGCTCCAAGGAGTCGTTGACCGCCTGGTGGATGTTGCGCCAGTCCAGCGCCATGTTCTGGCGGATATAGTCGCTCTTGCCGCCAGGGGCCGCGACCTTGGTCGCGATAATGAGATCGTCACGCTTGCCCCTGGCCTTGAGGTAGTTACCCAGGATACGTTCGGTCTCGCCCTGAGTCTCGGCCTTGGGCGGCACGGGATACATCTCGGCGGTATCGATAAAGTTGATGCCTTGTCCGATGGCGTAGTCGAGCTGTTCGAAGGCCTGGGCCTGGGTATTCTGTTCACCCCAGGTCATGGTACCCAGGCAAATTTTACTGACGTCTAAGCTGGAATGGGGGAGTCTTGTATAGTCCATTCAAATCTCCAGAATGCGCAAGAATTACCTCTGAGGCTAGCAAGCTTTCTTAGGAAACACTAGATAAATTACTTCATGGTGAAGTAACAAAATATCTCAATGATTTGCTTGAATTTTTAATGGCTAAAGTTTAATCAGCATAGGCATTTCACAGGCATCGTGACCCGTGTTGCCAAGGGGGGCATCCAGGTGCTCGAACCCCAGTTTCTCATAGAGGCTGACCGCCTCACTCAGGCAGGCGGTGGTTTCCAGATAACAGTGGCTGAATCCCTGGCTACGGGCAAACTCGAACGCCTGCAGTGCCATGCGCTTGGCAAAGCCCTTGCCCCTGAGTTTGGGATCGAAATACATCTTCTGTAGCTCACAGACCTCATCGTGCCCCGGCAGGGGAGCGATCCCCACGCCGCCCAGCACCAAGCCCTTGTAGTCGACCACCCAGTAGTGGGCCTTGTCGGCCTGATAGACGCTGTAGAGATCGTCCAGGGTCGGGTCGGCGACGCTGTAGCCCTTGTCCGGTGTCAGGCCATACTCGGCGGAGACGTTGCGGATCACCCGGGCGATATGGGGGTTATCCTCCTGGGTGAGGCTGCGGATAGTGTAGCCCTGCTGGGCGCTGGCCAGATCCATGGCACGGGTATATTGGCGCAGGCTGGCTTCCAGCTGAGCGATCTGTTCGGGCGAGAGCTGAGCCAGAATCTCCTGGTACATCTTGTTCTGTTGCTCGTTCAGGCTGTTGAGTTGGCGTTTGCCCTGAGCCGTGAGTTGGCACAGCGAGCTGCGACTGTCTCTGGGATTGTTGCGACTCTTGGCAAAGCCCTTGTCACACAGCTGGCTCACGGCGCGGCTGGCATTGGACTTGTCGATATTCAGGGCCAGGGCCAGCTGCTTTATCGACAGCTCCTGGGTGCTGAGTTCGATCAAGGCGTGGGCCTGCACCGGCGACAGCGGCTGATCGCCGCAGGCGGAGTTGAGCATGCCCAGTTGCCTCACCAGTTGCCTCGACAGGCTGCGCAGTGACGAGCAGGTCTGGGGCAGTTCGACGGCCTGAGCGAGACTGGCATCATCGAGCATCGAAGGACAAGACTGTGACATGGTTAAGATCCGAGTGAGCTATATAGTTGCGATATACATCTAACTTAGATCCCTAAAAAGAGAAATGCAAGTTTTTGCTAATGTAGATAAATTCGGCAGGCTCATCAGGGTTGGCCTGCCTTCTCCTGGCGCCTAATTAGCCAAAAATCTCCGGGTTGAGCAGCGGCGCCATCGCCAGCACGATCGCCTGGGTGTAGACGCTCTCGCGACTGGCCTTGCCCTGGGTAAAGAGGCCGATGGCGCCCCCCTTCTGCTTGATATTGACCGTGTTGAACAGCCTGTCCATCACATCGCCAAGTTCCTCACCGGCCACCAGGGCATCATACACCGGGGCGGGCAGGGGCATCTGCGCGCTGCGACCTATGCTGAGCCCGCCTCGATGGACGATGGCCATGTAGGCGTAGGTGGCCGCACCGTGGTCGAACAGGTCGACGCCGCCCTCCATGGCGATATAGAGATCCGCCGTAAGGCGCTCATCGCTCTTGCCTTGCTGCTCGCAGTAGCGGGCGCGGTTGATGGCGCCTTCGCGGGTCTCTGAGTCCGTCATCGGCTGGGCCGCGACACCTGAGGGGGCGTGCATGCCCTGGCAGAGGATCTCGGCGTCAGGAAACAGCAGGCAGAGGGCGTTGCGGGCCGCGCCTATCTTGACCGGATTGGTCGAACCGACCGTGATACGAATGATGGCTTGTTGGCTAAGAGCGCTGGGCATGGGTATTCCAAAATTGAATGAATCGACAGGGCACCATTTTGCCATAAAGCGCCACGCGATGCATGGGCGGGCAAGCACCAGGCGCGGCGCGATATTTAACCTAGTGGATGCGCGTAAATGGCATCTTACCGCGGCGAAACAGGGCTAAGCGGCATAGCGGCCGCCATAGCGCCGGGTTAACAGATGTAAAAAAGGGTAACGCGCTTGTGATGTTCTGGTTCGCTTTGGTTAGCGTGAGATTGCCGTTATGAAAATTTACAACACAATAAGTTAGATTCGGCTCACAAAGCCGATTCATTCTGAAAATTCATTACAAAAAGAGGTGTCAGATCAATTTTTAGCGTACTGCCTGCTATATGCTACGCCCGAATTTTAGTCGTGCTCGTCAGGCGGAAAAACGCCGCGGGGCGGGGCGTCGAAACACTCAGATGCTAGTGCATCGATAAGGTTATTTTATGCAAAACGAAGCGACAATCTCTGATGTAAACCTCGCGCAGCGCCAAGGTTGGACTCGCAACGACACGACCTGGATGTTGAGCCTGTTCGGCACCGCCGTCGGCGCCGGTATCCTGTTTCTGCCCATCAATGCGGGCATGGGCGGTTTCTGGCCCCTGGTGCTGATGGCCGTGATTATCGGCCCCATGACCTATCTAGCCCACAGAGGCCTGTCTCGTTTCGTTTGCTCCTCTCAGCGTCAGGGTAGCGACATCACCCATGTGGTCGAAGAGTATTTTGGTGTCGGCGCGGGTAAGGCGATCACCTTGCTCTACTTCTTCGCCATCTACCCCATAGTGCTCATCTATGGTGTGGGCATCACCAATACGGTCGACAGCTTCATCGTCAACCAGTTGGGCATGGCCTCGCCACCACGCTTCCTCCTGTCCGGCATCTTAGTGCTGGGCATGATGTCTGTGATGGTGTCCGGCGAGAAGTTTATGCTCAAGGTGACTCAGCTGCTGGTGTATCCGCTGGTGGGGATCCTGGCCTTCATGTCGCTGTACCTGATCCCAAGCTGGAAGATGGACGCCCTGATGGAAGTACCTGCCGCCGGTGAGTTTCTCGGTACCGTCTGGCTGACTATCCCTGTGCTGGTGTTTGCCTTCAACCATTCACCGGCCATCTCACAGTTCTCGGTATCGCTGAAGAAGCAGTACGGTAGTAACGCGGCCAGAAAGGCCGATGTGATCCTGCGTAACACCAGCATGATGTTGGTGGGCTTCGTGATGCTGTTCGTCTTCTCCTGCGTGCTGTCGCTGAGTCCGGCCCAGCTGGCCGAGGCCAAGGCGCAGAACCTGCCGATCCTCTCTTATCTGGCCAACGTACACGCCAGCGGTTTCGTCAGCTATTTTGGCCCCATCATCGCGGTGATCGCCATCGTCTCCTCTTTCTTCGGTCACTATCTAGGTGCCACCGAAGGCCTCAAGGGGATCATCACCAAGCAGCTGCGTAGCAGCAACAAGGAAGTGTCGGACGCCAAGATCGACAAGTTTATCCTCGGCTTCATGTTCCTGACCATCTGGGGCGTTGCCGTGATCAACCCGAGCATCCTGGGGATGATCGAGGCCCTGGGCGGCCCTATCATCGCCGCGATCCTCTACCTCATGCCTATGTATGCCGTCTACAAGGTGCCTGCGCTCAAGGCTTACCGTGGTCGCATCAGCAACATCTTGGTGATCCTGGCAGGCTTGCTGGCGATGACGGCCATACTGTTTGGCATGCTCTCTTAATCGACTCATGTTACGCCCGGCGGCTCTCCGCCGGGCGAATCTAAGTGGAAGCAATTATGGTTAGCGCATTTGATATTTTTAAGATAGGTGTGGGTCCCTCCAGCTCACACACTGTCGGGCCGATGAAGGCCGCCAAAGGTTTTGTTGACGATCTGCGTCAGCGTGGGGAACTGCTGAGCATCACCAGTGTTAAGGTGGATATCTATGGCTCCCTGTCGCTTACCGGCAAGGGCCACCATACAGATAGCGCCATCATCATGGGGCTGGCGGGCAACAGCCCTGAGACGGTAGATATCGACCTGACCCCTGAGTTTATCCGTCAGGTGGCCATGACCTCCTGTCTGCCACTGGGCACGGAAGGGCATGGGGTCGATTTTCCGCCCGAGGCCGTGGTGTTTCACCCCGAGGCCCTGGCGCTGCATGAAAACGGCATGACGTTGAGCGCCTATGTCGGTCAGCAGTGTGTTTATCACAAGACCTATTATTCCATCGGCGGCGGCTTTATCGTCGACGAGGAACATTTTGGCATGACGGCCGCCAACGAGGTGGTCTTGCCCTATCCTTTCCCCAATGCCGAGGAGCTGCTGGATCTATGCCAGGAGACAGGCATGAGCATCAGCGCCATCATGATGGCCAACGAGCGGGCGCTTCACAGTGAGGAGCATATTGCCGAGGGTTTCGAGGCGGTATGGCATACCATGAAAGAGGCTATCGAGCGCGGTTGTCACACCGAAGGCGTGTTGGCTGGGCCATTACGGGTGCCACGTCGGGCACCGGCGCTGTTCCGTCAGCTGGCTACCGGTGAGCGTCTGTCGGCGGATCCCATGATGATCGTCGATTGGGTCAACATGTTCGCCCTGGCGGTGAGCGAAGAGAATGCCGCCGGTGGCCGGGTGGTGACCTCGCCCACTAATGGCGCGGCGGGGATCATCCCGGCCGTGTTGGCCTATTTTGACAAGTTCATTCAGCCAGTGGGCCCTAAGGAGTACAGCCGCTACTTCCTCGCCGCTGCTGCTATCGGTGGCCTGTATAAGCGCAACGCCTCTATCTCTGGCGCCGAAGTGGGCTGTCAGGGGGAAGTAGGCGTCGCCTGCTCCATGGCCGCCGCCGGACTGGCAGAGCTGATGGGGGGCAATCCGGCTCAGGTCTGCATCGCCGCCGAGATCGGCATGGAGCACAACCTGGGACTGACCTGTGATCCGGTCGCCGGTCAGGTGCAGGTGCCCTGTATCGAGCGTAATGCTATCGCCTCGGTGAAGGCGATTAACTCGGCGCGCATGGCACTGCGGCGTAACAGCGAGCCCAGGGTCAGCCTGGATAAGGTGATCGCCACCATGTATGAGACAGGCAAGGATATGCATGTGAAGTATCGCGAGACCAGTCAGGGCGGTCTGGCGATCAAGGTCACCAGCATCTGCGCTTAAGCTTTTGTCTGAGCAATTGGCTTAAGCTATGCGCCGGAGCCATAAAAAAAACGCCCATCGGGGCGTTTTTTTATATTTGGTTATCGGCTACTTTTCTTCATACATCAGGTAGTAGCTCTGCTTCATGCCGAGGGCCTCGTAGGTCTTCTGCGCCTTATGGTTCTCTTGCTCCACATAGAGTCTGAAGCTGGCGGCGCCGCCATTGTCCTCGGCTATCTGTTTCACCGCCTCATACAGCTTGCCATAGATCCCCTGGCGACGATTCTGCGGACGGATATAGACGCTCTGGATCCAATAGTAGTCCTTGGCGCGCCAGTCGCTCCATTCGAAAGTGACCATGAGGGAACCCAAGATTTCGCCTGCTTCCTCGGCGACCAGGTAGAAGCCGCGGGCGGGGTTTTCGAGTAGCGTCTGTACGCCTAGGGTGAGGGTTTGTTGATCTAGGCTGAGCCCTTCGGTTTCGTTGGCCATGGCCTGATTAAACTGCACCAGTGCGGTGAGATCCGATTGTTGGCCTTTTCTTATTTGCATTATCGCCTCCTTAATTTTGGCCATACTCTAGCATGCTTCATGGCCAAGCCAAGGCAGAATTTTTTCGATTGACTCTTAGACTAAAGTCTAACTCTGCTATGCTTTGAAGAAGGGAGTGCTAAGTGTCTATGGGGTGAGGCGATGAGTGATTCTGACCAGAATGATCTTACTAAACTCAATCAAAATCAGCGTGATAGCCTGGCGCTTGGCCGGGAGCAGGAGGTGGTAAACCATCTGCTGCATTTTCTGCTGACTCTGGTTACCCTGGGCCTCTGGGGCCTGGTCTGGTGGCACCTTATCTTAAAGTCCCAGGGCAAGGCGGAGCGGCTGTTTCATGGCTTCGACGACGCCTACTGGAGCCACCTCATCGAGCGCGAACAACCCCCTGCGGCCCTGCATACCTTCAGGGTCGATGCCAAACAGGAATCTGCCTACTTCGAGGCCTGATGGGCCTCTCTTGATATGAATCACAGCTTACTCCAGGTTTATCTGATATTATCCCCGTCCCATTTGTGTCCGTCGTCTGCTGCGTTGCTACTTGCTCCGTTGCGACTGGCTCCTCTGTCATAGTGCGGCGGGACGAAACCACTCTCGCGATTCAAGGTTATTAATGATGCGTCAACAAACCTCTTCTTGGCTGGGCCGTGCCTGGTCTGGCTGGATGTCTGTGCCCCTGTGGCTACAAATTCTTATCGGTATGCTGCTGGGTATCAGCGCCGGCCTGGGCCTGGGCGAACAGGCGGTGCTGCTTAAGCCAATCGGTACGCTTTTTGTCAACACCATCAAGATGTTGATTGTCCCCTTGGTGTTCTGCTCCCTAATTGTGGGGGTGACCTCGATGCAGGATACCGCCAAGATGGGCCGCATCGGTTTTAAATCTTTCGCCTTCTATCTGGGCACTACCTCAATCGCCATCACGCTCGGTTTGGCGGTGGGTTATATCATGCAGCCCGGCGCCGGACTGGCGATGACCTCGGCAGAGAGTCACAACGCGGTGAAAGAGGTGCCTTCTATCATGGAGACACTGATCAACATAGTGCCGACCAATCCTATCGCGGCGCTGGCCAGCGGGCAGATCCTGCAGGTGATCGTCTTCGCGGTGGCCCTGGGTATCGCCCTGGTGTTGATAGGTGACCATGGTAAGCCGGCCATCAAGGTGTTCGAGAGCCTGGCAGAGGCCATGTATAAGCTGACCGACATGGTGATGAAGCTAGCGCCTTATGGGGTATTTGGCTTGATGGCCTGGGTAGCCGGTGAATACGGCATGGATATGTTGATGCCGCTGATCAAGGTGATTCTGGCGGTTTATATCGGCTGCGCTCTGCATATCATAGGTTTTTACAGCCTGGTGCTGACCTTCGTGGCCAAGCTCAACCCCATGCAGTTCTTCAAGGGGATCAGCAACGCCCTGGCGGTGGCCTATACCACCTCGAGCAGCGCCGGCACCCTGCCTGCCAGCATGAAGTGCGCCAGCGAGTCTTTAGGGATCAACAAGAAGATCTCCAGCTTCGTATTGCCCCTGGGCACCACCATCAACATGGATGGCACCGCCCTGTATCAGGGGGTCACGGCGCTGTTTGTTGCCCAGGCCTTCGGGATCGACCTCACCTGGGTCGACTATATCACCATCATTCTCACCGCGACCCTGGCGTCAATTGGCACCGCCGGGGTGCCGGGTGCCGGTCTGGTGATGCTGACCCTGGTGCTGACCACGGTTGGCCTGCCACTGGAAGGGGTGGCGATCATCGCGGGTATCGACCGTATCTTGGATATGGCGCGTACCGTAGTGAATGTGTCCGGGGATCTGGTGGCGACCACAGTGATCGCCAAGTCTGAAGATGAGCTGGATCTCGAGCACTACAACGCCGACGCCGAGCAGAGCCAGATACTGGCAGAGCGCCTGGATAGCTAACGTTAAATAGCTAGTGTTAAATAGCCAAGCCGAGTTTGAGACATAAAAAAACCGCCAATCAGGCGGTTTTTTTATGTCTGTCAAAGCGGACTATTGCTTGCTGAGGATCAGCTGGGTTTCGCCATCTGCGTCGCTGAGCAGCAACTTGCCTTTGACCAGCTTGGCCTGGGTGACCTGAGACATGGCCTGCATGACATTGCGCTCCTGCTGCATCAGGGCGTCGACACAGGCTTTCATCGTGCTACCGGCGGGGGAGAGGGTCAGGGCCTGACCGTTAAGCTGATACTGGCCGAAGAACTGGTTACAGCTGTTGTTGCCGCTCAATGCGCCATCTTCGGCAAACACCAGCTGGGCTGGGCTGTAGTCGATGACGGCCTTACCTTGGGCGGCTTCAATATGCCAGCTGCCTAAAATATCCAGATCCTCGCCGCCTGTGAGGGATGCGCTTTGACAGGCAGATAAGCCGAGCAAGGTACCGGCGATAAACATAAACTTCTTAAACATGGGGAAACTTCCAAATCTGTGAGACAGATATTTTGACAAGCTTATGCCTAATTAAAAAGCCTTATTCGGGGTTTTTCCATGATATTTTGTTCATGGTAAGCTGTTTCCACTGTTGGCCCAGCTGCTTCGACGACAAACTAGGCTGACGACAAACTGTGCCGACGACAAGCTCTGCTGAAAGGGGAAAGACGAAGCTATGATGACAGGATTAAAACTGGCCCACTGGTTGGGATTCGCCATGGTGCTCGCCGGCCTTGGGATCTATGGCCTGACCTCCTGGACCGAGCAGATCCAGGGGATACTCTTGGTTTCAAGCCTGATAGGCCTGGGGCTGGTGATGATGTCGCCTTTCCCCATAGTGCTCTTTTTTCAATGGGCAAAGGCGCAGGATCAGAGCCAAGACGCACCTGAGTGCGAGAGCCAGCGCGAGAGCTAGCGCAAAACTTAAGGCTTAACTCGCCCTAGGCCTTTACGCCGCCTTGCTGTTTCAGTTCTCGGTTGGCATGTAGATTTTGTCTCGCCGCCTCAACCATGGGCTCGATGGCGAGATGTGTGGTGGGGGTGAAGAAACTTACGCCTATGGCGATCTCCGCCTTGATCTCCTCCTTGGCGATCTGCTTGAGCAATCGCTTGGTGAGGGATTCGAGATTAGCCTGACTGTCGACGAAGGCGAGTATGGCAAATAGCCCATCTTCGATGCGGGCCGATACATCGGCGTCGCGCATATTATGGTGTATCACCCGGGCTAACTGCCTCAGTCCCTGACTCTGTTCCATCACTCCCTTATAGGAGGTCATGTCCTGCAGCAGGACGATACCCGCATGGGAGCCGAAGCGGCGACTCAGGCTCAGTTGTCTTGGCGCCATCAGGTTGAAGCCATAGGGGTTGAGCATGCAGGTGAGATCGTCCTGTACCGACATCATCTGAATCTGCTGCATCAAAAACAGGTGCTTGAGCTCTGCCTGGATCAGCGCCTTGGCGTTTTCCATAAGCGGCAGGAGTCGCTTAAAGTGTTTGCTGCGCTGGCTGTCGCAGATCAGCATGACGCCGAAGGGTTGACCGTCTGACCAGTAGAGGGGCAGGGCCAGCAGGCTGTTAAAGCGTGTCAGGTGACTCTTGGGATCTTGGCTCTTGGTCAGATCCAGCAGGCCGTAGGCGGTGTGGTTCTTGAGGGCCTGGGTGAGGCTGGCATCATGAAACTGAGTACCGGCATAGAGATTGAGATCCGTGTGTTGACGACTACAGACCACCTGATACTCGCCGTCGATAAACTGCAGCACCACACTGGCCTGAGCCTGATAAAATTCATTAAGTAGATCAACTTGTTGCTGCCAACGTGGCAGGGTAATGGCGGGATGGTCGGCTTCCCTGAGCCAAAGGCTGGTATCGGCGCATTCTAATAGCATAGTAGTGCTCGCTTATTGTTATTATTAAATTGCATAACTCGCTAGATAAGGTGGGTCAGCCGAAAGACTGACGACACAAAGTGTTTACATCATACTCAAAAATCATATGTTGTGAGAATGTAAATTTCCAATTTTGCGAGCAAAATCTGTTTTTTGATTTTTCGAAATCAACTTCTAAAGCCTGTTTCTAATGCCAGTTTCTAGCGCCAGCCTCTAGCGCCAGTCTTTAGCACTAGGCCTCAGTCTCAATTTCATCGTCCTTCTGCTGAGACTTGAGTTGCTGCTTGGCCTTCTCCAGCATGGGCGCCAGCTTGGCCGAGGAGTCTGGGGCGAAGAAGGAGTGGCCCGAATCCAACTTGAGTCTATCGTTTTGTTGTAGCAGCAGTTTCTCGACTCTGTGGCTGATGTGGTTGAGATCCCGCTCGGTATCCACAAACACCAGCACCACGAACTGGCTGTGGCTGTAGTGGGCGGCGATGTCGGCGGTGCGTATGGTGTCCTGAATGATGTTGCCCAGCAGGCGGATATGCTTGTCCTCTATTTCGTCGATCAGCGGCGGGTTGGGGTAGAGCTCGAAGAAGAGGATGCCGGCATGGGCACCGAAGCGGCGGCCCAGGTTGAGCTGTCGCGGCGCCATCATGATAAAGCCATAGTGATTGAGCATGCCTGTGTCGCGATCCCGCATCGACAGTGATTCGATGCGCTGGCTCTGACACAATAGCGCCAGGTCCTGTTGCAGTAAGATCTGGAAGGGCTCCAACATGAAGGCGTTGGTGCTGGCGGTCTCCTTGCTGGCCGGATTGATCACACACAGACAACCGAACACTGTGCCGTCGGGCCAGAGGATCGGCCTGGATAGCATGCTGCTGGCAGTGGCGAGATCTTTGGGAAGCTCGGCGTTGGATTCCCGGCTCAGGTCCAGATTGACCCCTTCGGGCTGACTGTTGGCGAGACGGGTGAATAGCTCGAATTTCTCGTTATACAGGGTGCCGGAAAGAAACCTGCGGGTATCGTTGATGGAGCTGACGATGATCTCAAAACCCAGGTCCGTCTGCTGGGCGACAAAGGCGACATCCGCTTCGAAATAGCGTTTCATCAGCTCGCACTGATGCATCCACCTGACTAAGTTGATTTGCGCGTTATCGTTTTCAAGTATACTCACACCCGTGTGAATGTTTTCCGGCAGCATGATCGGCTCTAACCTATTGGTGTTTCAAGTGTGTTAAGTGTGGTAGTCGATTAGCTATTTTGCAAATAACCCGAAGATTTAAGGGGATATTCTTGTTTCTTCACAGCATAGTGAGTTTGTCATGGTGATCCGTCTGGCAACCCGCGCCGACCTCGATGCCATTGCCGCCCTGGAAGCGAACCAGTGGGAGGCCGAGCTTGCCCCAGATCAGCGCGGCGGCATGATGACGGGCCAGAGTTTTAGTCGCCAGCAGTTAGATGAGCTGATTCAGAATCATTGGTTGTTGCTGGCCGAAGTTGGCGGTGAGATCGCCGGTTATGTGATCGCCGGTCGCTGGCCTTTCTTCGGTGACTGGCCCCTCTATCGTTATCTCTTGAAGCGACTCGAGACCGGTCGCTTTGAAACTGGCTCGGGTATAATCAATAAAGCCAATAGCTGCCAGTATGGTCCCATCTGGATAGCGCCGTCCCTGAGGGGGTCTGGCCTGTTTGCCGACATGGTGGCAAAACTCAAGGTGCTAGTGGCACCTCAATATACCTACATGGTTACCTTTATCGCCGAAGAGAACGAACGTTCATTCGCCGCCCACACCCAGAAGGGGGGGATGCAGGTGCTGGACTTCTTCGAGTTCGATGGCCGCGGTTACTATCTGCTGGCGGCCGATACTGCAAGCACTATCTAGGGGGGCGGCCTTATGGCTAGCAATAATACCGAGAGTGACATGAATGAGAGCAAGATGCAAGACTTCCCGCCCCGTCTCGCCCAGCTGCTTGAGCCCTATGCCGGTGTCACCCTCAGCGCCCTGGATAATCTCAAGTTGCTTAACGCCTTGGCGGACCAAGCGGCGCTTAACTATGAGTGTCTCGAGCTCAGCGGCGAGCCGCGCGCGGTTTACGTCGCCAAGTGGCATGAGCACTGGTTTGATTGCGGCTTTAGTAACGCCTACAGCGCCGAGATAAGGCCTATGACGCCGCCATCTGAGGCGCAGTTGGCGACGGCCAAAAAGGTTGAGGTGCCACTGTTAAATGCGCAGCAGCTGAGTTTCATGTGCATGCAGTATGCCCACTTCGATCACTGCTAGCCGGCATTGATGACGTTACAGCAGAGAACTGGAATGAACATATCAAGGATGAGTCGATTGTGATGGTGAGAACCTTTGCCCTGCTGGGCGTGTTATTCAGTGGCTTCCTGGTCTGGCTGATCGTCAGCGCCGATGCCGGGCGCACTAACCCCTTGTTTGAGCTGGCCCATGCGATACCTTTTGGTGACAAGCTGGGGCATATGCTGCTGTTTGGCACCCTTACCCTGTTTGCCGTTGTGGGCAGCAACTTCAGGCGTGTCTCTTTCGGGCGGCTTTCTTTAGGGCGACTTTCTTTAGGGCCACTGGAGGTAAGGCCTTATCTGGGGGCTGTGGTGGTGGCGATTGTGGTGATCATCGAGGAGTGCAGTCAGCAATATTTTCCCAGTCGCAGCTTCGATGGCTATGATCTAGTGGCCGATGGGGTCGGTATCTTGCTCTTCAGCCTGATGAGTCTCTATCTAGAGAAGCGATTATCTACGGGTAATGAGACCTCTCGTCGAGCTTAATATTATCTCATTAACCAAGATACAAAAAAGCCGCCAAAGGGCGGCTTTTTGCTGACTGGCGAGAACCAATCTTACAACTTAGCGTCTGCACGCAGGGCTTCAGCCTTGTCGGTGCGCTCCCAAGGGAACTCGTTACGACCGAAGTGACCGTAAGCCGCAGTTGCCTTGTAGATAGGACGCGCCAGGTCGAGCATTTCGGTCAGGCCATAAGGGCGCAGATCGAAGTGTTGACGAACCAGGCCGATAAGCACTTCTTCAGAGACTTTGCCTGTGCCGAAGGTTTCAACGCTGATAGAGGTTGGCTCGGCCACACCGATAGCGTAAGAAACTTGAATCTCACAGCGATCCGCCAGACCGGCAGCCACTATGTTCTTCGCCACATAACGGGCCGCATAGGCCGCGCTGCGGTCAACTTTTGATGGGTCTTTACCCGAGAATGCGCCGCCGCCGTGACGAGCCATGCCGCCGTAGGTGTCGACGATGATCTTACGACCCGTCAGACCACAGTCACCCATAGGACCACCGATAACGAAACGGCCGGTTGGGTTGATGAAGAACTTGGTCTCCTTGTTCAACCACTGTGCCGGTAGCACAGGCTTGATGATGGTTTCCATCACGCCTTCGATCAGATCAGACTGGCTGACGCTGTCGCAGTGCTGGGTAGAGAGAACCACGGCGTCGATGCCGACGATCTTGTTGTCTTCGTAGGCGAAGGTCACCTGGCTCTTGGCATCTGGACGTAACCAAGGCAGGGTGTTGTCTTTACGCACTTCTGACTGACGCTTCACCAATGCGTGAGCATAGGTGATAGGGGCTGGCATGAGTACGTCAGTTTCGTTGCTGGCGTAACCGAACATCAGGCCCTGGTCGCCGGCGCCTTGCTCTTTAGGATCGGCGCGATCGACACCCTGGTTGATGTCTGGAGACTGCTTACCAATGGCGTTGAGTACCGCACAAGAATCGGCATCGAAGCCCATGTCTGAGTGGGTGTAGCCGATTTCGCGAACCGTCTTACGGGTTAGCTCTTCAATATCGACCCATGCAGAAGTGGTCACCTCACCACCTACCATCACCATGCCGGTTTTGACGTATGTTTCGCACGCCACACGTGCCTTAGGATCTTGCTCTAAGATCGCGTCGAGTACCGCATCAGAAATTTGATCGGCGATTTTATCTGGATGACCTTCTGAGACCGACTCAGAGGTAAACAAGTGCTTTGCCATAATGGAAAAATCTCGTCTTTAAACAATTCGAATGTGTAGAAGTATCTACATCTAGACGGCCATTTTAGTGGAAATCAGATCGGATAACACCCTTTTCGATGAAAATTGTGGAGTAAAACCGGGTAAATATTCTAATGCTTCGGATGAGTTTAAATAAAAGTACAACTTAAAATATTGTTAATGTTGGATTTTTATTGTTGTTATAAGGCCGCGATTTTTTATTGCCAAAGGATCGCTTAGGCCAGTTAGATGAAGATCGCGGCGAGTCGGGTCTGCCTGCTCAGTCTTATGCTCGCAAATTTTGGTGAGGGCGACGGAGAAGTTTAAGCGGCGAGGTGAGGTTTTGCCTGGGGTCATCTTGAGTGTCATCGATGTGCACTTTTTCGCGTCTAGATGGATTTAATCTAAGCTAAAGGGCGAATTTTATTTGCGTCCCATCCGCGAGTAGGGGAAAATATGCCCCCATTGTTGCCCGCAAAATCGGCCCGCAAAATCCCCAACATTCAAATCAGCAGGAGAGAGCATGTCATCTCGTAAAGAACTCGCAAACGCTATCCGTGTGTTAAGTATGGATGCCGTTCAGAAAGCCAACTCTGGTCACCCAGGTGCGCCATTGGGAATGGCCGATATCGCCGAAGTGTTGTGGAATGATTTCCTGAAGCACAACCCGAACAACCCAGAGTGGGTCGACCGCGACCGTTTCATCCTTTCAAACGGCCACGGCTCTATGCTGATTTACTCTCTGCTTCACCTGACGGGTTATGCACTGCCGATGGATGAGCTGAAGAACTTCCGTCAGCTGCACTCTAAGACGCCGGGTCACCCTGAGTATGGTTACACCCCAGGTGTTGAAACCACTACCGGTCCACTGGGCGCGGGTATCAGCAACGCGGTAGGTATGGCGATTGCCGAGAAGACTCTGGCGGCGCAATTTAACCGTCCTGGCCACGATATCGTTGACCACTACACCTACTGTTTCCTGGGCGACGGCTGTCTGATGGAAGGTATCTCTCACGAGGCCTGTTCACTGGCGGGTACCCTAGGTCTTGGCAAGCTGATTGCCTTCTGGGATGACAACGGCATCTCTATCGACGGTCACGTCGAAGGCTGGTTTACCGACGATACCGCCAAGCGTTTCGAATCTTACGGCTGGCATGTGATTGCCGGTGTCGATGGCCACGACAGCGATGCTATCCGCGCGGCAATCGAAGAAGCCAAGTCAGTTACCGACAAGCCAACCATGATCTGCTGCAAGACCATTATCGGTTTCGGTTCACCAAACAAGTCTGGCAGTCACGACTGTCACGGCGCGCCACTGGGCGATGCCGAAATTGCTGCGGCTCGTGAATTCCTGGGTTGGGAACACGGTCCATTTGAGATCCCAGCAGACGTTTACGCGGGTTGGGATGCCAAAGAAGTGGGCGCGGCTAACGAATCTAGCTGGAACGAGAAGCTTGCTGCCTATGAAGCCGCTTACCCAGAGCTGGCTGCGGAATATAAGCGCCGCGTGATCACTGGCGAACTGCCAGCCGACTTCGAAGAGAAGGCGCAGGCCTTCATCAAAGAGTGTCAAGAGAAGGGCGAGAACATCGCCAGCCGTAAGGCATCACAAAACGCTATTGCGGCCTTTGGCGCTATCCTGCCTGAACTGCTCGGCGGCTCGGCTGACCTGGCCGGTTCTAACCTGACCCTATGGTCTGGTTCTAAGGGCATCCAGGAAGATCCAGCCGGCAACTACATCTACTATGGTGTGCGTGAGTTCGGTATGAGCGGCATCATGAACGGTGTGTCGCTGCACGGTGGTTTTATCAACTACGGCGCGACCTTCATGATGTTCATGGAATATGCGCGTAACGCGGTACGTATGTCTGCGCTGATGGGCATTCAAAACATCTTCGTTTACACCCACGACTCTATCGGTCAGGGTGAAGATGGCCCGACTCACCAACCGGTTGAGCAGCTGGCTAACCTGCGCATGACACCAAACATGATGGTATGGCGTCCATGTGATGCGGCGGAAACTGCCGTAGCTTGGAAGATGGCTATCGAGCGTCGTAACGCGCCGACTTCACTGGTATTTAGCCGTCAGGGTCTGCCTGCACAGCCACGCAGCGAAGAGCAACTGGCTAACATCGCCAAGGGTGCTTATGTGTTGCAAGATTGTGCCGGCACACCAGATCTAATCCTGATCGCAACCGGTAGTGAGGTGCAGCTGGCACTGGATTCGGCTAAGGCACTGAGCGAGCAAGGTAAGGCGGTACGTGTGGTCTCTATGCCATCTACCGACGTGTTCGATGCGCAAGACGCCGACTACAAAGAGTCTGTACTGCCTAAGTCAGTCACCAAGCGTGTGGCCATCGAAGCGGCTCACGTCGATTACTGGCACAAGTATGTCGGTTTCGATGGCGCTATCGTTGGCATGACTACCTTCGGTGAGTCTGCTCCAGGCGGCGCGCTGATGAAGCACTTCGGCTTCACCGTTGAGAATGTGGTTGCTAAGGCAAGCGCTATTCTCTAAGGCCTAGTGCCTGCAAAAGGGCATAGGGCAAGCAGTTGCTCTATGCCATGATGACTCGGCTTATCGATAACGATAGGCCGTTGTCGCATCAAGAAAGCCTATCTCAGGACGGTGTTAGGAGTAGAAGCACTTAATGATTAAAGTTGCTATTAATGGTTATGGCCGAATCGGTCGCTCGATTCTTCGTGCTCTCTATGAGTCAGGCAAGCGGGATCAGATTCAGATTGTCGCCATTAATGAACTCGCCAACCCCGAAGCCATGCTTCATCTGACCCAATACGATACCACCCATGGTCGTTTTCAGTCTCCCGCGTCACTCGACGCCAATGTGATGACCATAGGGGATGATCGTATCCAATTGCTCCATGAGGCCGATGCCGAGAAGCTCCCCTGGCAATCCCTGGATATCGATATCGTGTTCGAGGCCACGGGCGCCCTCATCGACCGTCAGGCCTGTGAGGCCCATATCAGGGCGGGCGCCAAACAGGTGCTGATCAGCCATCCCTCATCCGGCGATGTGGACGCTACTATCGTCTACGGCGTGAATCATCAAGATCTCAAGGCCGAACATAAGGTGGTCTCTAACGCCTCCTGCACCACCAACTGCCTGGTGCCCATAATCCAGGTGCTGGACCGCGCCTTTAAGGTACGCAGCGGCGCCATTACCACCATCCACTCGGCGATGAACGATCAGCAGGTGATCGATGCCTATCATGACGACCTAAGACGCACCCGTGCGGCGGGGCAGTCGATCATTCCAGTAGATACCAAGCTGGCCAGAGGGATCGAGCGGATCTTGCCCGAGATGAAGGATAAGTTCGAGGCGATATCTGTGCGCGTGCCGACAATTAATGTGACTGCAATTGACTTATCGGTCACCTTAGATAAACGTGTCGATATCGATACAGTGAACCAGGTATTATCTCAGGCAGCAAATGGCTCATACCAAGGGGTTGTGGGCTATACTAATGCGCCATTAGTATCGTGCGATTTTAACCATGATCCCAGATCCAGTATCGTCGATGGCACCCAGACCCGGGTGAGCGACGGCCATCTGGTGAAGTTGCTGTTGTGGTGTGACAACGAGTGGGGCTTTGCCAACCGTATGTTGGACACCAGTTTAGAGATGATAAAGGCCGTTAGAGCCTGATTTTAAAGATTTTAACCTATGGCCGGTGAAGCGTCCCGGCGGTGGGTAGCCCAGTTTTGCTTTAACTTTTATTTTTAACTTTAAACTTAAGGAAACGTGAAATGGCGATTATCAATATGTCAGCGTTAGATCTTCAGGGCAAGCGCGTGCTTATCCGTGAAGACCTCAATGTCCCGGTCAGCAATGGTGTGGTCACCAGCGATGCGCGTCTGCGTGCCTCTCTGCCAACCATCAAGCTGGCGCTGGAGAAAGGCGCGGCCGTGATGGTGATGTCTCACCTGGGTCGTCCGACCGAAGGCGAGTACAACAGCGAATTCTCTATGCAGCCTGTTGTGGATTACCTGGACAAGGCGCTGGATTGCCCGGTACGTCTGGCTAAAGACTATCTGGACGGCGTAGAAGCCAATGTCGGTGAAGTCGTGGTGTTCGAGAACGTACGCTTCAACGTCGGCGAGAAGAAGAACGACGAGGCGCTGGCCAAGAAGCTGGCTGCCCTGTGTGACGTGTATGTGATGGACGCCTTCGGCACCGCACACCGCGCCCAGGCATCGACTCACGGTGTTGGCCTGTACGCCCCTGTGGCCTGTGCCGGTCCACTGCTAGCCGGCGAGCTGGAAGCCCTGGGTAAGGCGATGGACAACCCGGCGCGTCCGCTGGTGGCCATCGTGGGTGGTTCTAAGGTGTCGACCAAGCTGACCGTACTCGAGAGCCTCTCTGGCATTGTCGACCAGCTGGTCGTGGGTGGTGGTATCGCCAACACCTTCATCGCCGCTGCCGGTCACAACGTGGGTAAGTCTCTCTATGAAGCGGATCTAATCGATGAAGCCAAGCGCCTGGTAGCCAATGCCCAGAGCCGTGGCGGCGACATCCCAGTACCAACTGACGTTGTCGTTGCTAGCGAGTTCAGCCCAACGGCGAGCGCGACCCTCAAGGCGGTCCATCAAGTGGCGGATGAAGATATGATCTTCGACATCGGCCCTGATAGCGCCGAGGCCCTGGCCGAGATCCTCAAGAACGCCGGCACCATAGTCTGGAATGGCCCGGTAGGCGTGTTCGAGTTCGACCAGTTCGGTGAAGGCACCAAGCGTATCGCTCAGGCGATCGCCGACTCTTCTGCCTTCTCTATCGCGGGCGGTGGTGACACCCTGGCGGCGGTCGACAAGTACGACATCGCCGACAAGGTCTCTTACATCTCTACCGGTGGTGGCGCCTTCCTGGAATTCCTGGAAGGTAAGGAACTACCTGCTGTGGCGATGCTGGAAAGCCGCGGCGAATAAGTAAAAAAATAATTAGTATTATAAGAAACCGCCGATAGTCGGGTCGCAAGGAGTTCGCGACCTTTCTGTCGGTATCAAAATCTGTCCAAACGATAGTGACCTCGGTGGTTAAGCGGGCATGGCCCGATTGCCACCCTATTATTGGAGTTAAAAATGGCCTTAATTTCCCTACGTCAACTGCTAGACCATGCCGCAGAGCACGGATATGGCGTTCCCGCGTTCAACGTTAACAACCTGGAGCAGATGCGCGCCATCATGCAGGCGGCTGAAGCCACAGACAGCCCGGTTATCGTTCAGGCGTCAGCCGGTGCGCGTAAGTATGCTCGTCCTCAGTTCCTTAAGTATCTGATGGCGGCGGCGCTCGAGCAGTACCCAGATATCCCTGTGTGTATCCACCAGGATCACGGTACTCACCCTGACGTGTGTCAGCGTTCTATCCAGCTGGGTATGTCTTCAGTCATGATGGACGGCTCACTGATGTCAGACGGTAAGACACCGGCTTCATACGAGTACAACGTCGACGTGACCCGCAAGACGGTAGCTTTCGCCCACGCCTGTGGTGTGTCGGTAGAGGGTGAGATCGGCTGTCTGGGTAGCCTGGAAACTGGTCAAGCCGGTGAAGAAGATGGTGTTGGCGCCGAAGGTATCCTGAGCGAAGATCAGCTGCTGACCACGCCGGAAGAAGCGGCGCGTTTCGTGGCCGATACTCACGTGGATGCCCTGGCCATCGCTATCGGTACCAGCCATGGTGCCTACAAGTTTAGCCGTAAGCCTACTGGCGACGTGCTGCGTATCGACCGCATCAAAGAGATCCATGCACGTATCCCTAACACCCACCTGGTCATGCACGGTTCATCTTCTGTGCCGCAAGAGTGGCTGGAAGTGATCAACCAGTATGGCGGCGCCATCCCTGAAACTTATGGTGTGCCACTGGAAGAGATCGTCGAAGGTATCAAGCACGGCGTGCGTAAGGTTAACATCGACACCGACCTGCGTCTGGCCTCTACCGGTGCGGTACGTAAGTTCCTGGCGGAGAACCCAAGCGAGTTCGACCCACGTAAATTCCTGAAAGCCTCTATGGATGCGATGGCAGACATCTGTACCGTTCGCTACGAAGCCTTCGGTGCGGCGGGCATGGGTTCTAAGATCAAGCCTAAGTCACTGCAGGCCATGTATAAGGCATACCAGTCTGGCGAGTTAGATCCACAGGTGAACTAATTCGGTCTGACGACCCGATATGAATGCTTGATATCAAAGCTTGATATAAAACAAAGGCCCGCCAATTTGGCGGGCTTTTTTTATGGTAAAAACGCCACAAAGAGTAAGGACTAACTCTCGTTATTAGCTGAGCTGTTAGTTCAATATGCTGGAAAGGCAAGCGCAATTTTCATTTCTGTGCGCCGGGTGATACTATTGCGCCAATTTTTAAGGGACTTAGATAAATAGGTAAACAGATAATGAAAAAATTGCTGACGGCTACGGCCATCCTGATGGCGGCCCCTTTCGCAGCGCACGCGGGCGCCGATTTCGTTAAGGGTGACAGAACCTTTGCCGCCGACGCCGAACTGGGTGCGACGGTGACTACGGGTAATACTGAGACGACCTCTCTCAAGGGCCGTCTGGACATGAAGCACGAGCTAGGTAACTGGGAAAACCAATACCTGCTGGAAGCCCTCTACAAAGAGGACAGCGGCGAAGAGACGGGTAAGCGCTACTACGGCCTGGTACAGGGCAACTACAAGTTCAGCGACGTGAACTATATGTTTGCCAACGCCAACCACGAGATCGATCCCTTTACCGGCTTCGATTCTAAGTCGACGGTTTCTGCCGGTTATGGTCACAAGTTTGTCGATACCGAGAAGACGACCTTCGCCGTCGAAGTGGGTCCGGGTTTCCAGTACAAGCGTCTGGACGATGAGAGCGCCGCCGAAGCGGGTTACGACACCGAAGAGAGCTGGGTGGCTCACGGTGTGATGAACTTCGAAACCGAGATCACCGACAACTCTAAGTTTAAGCAGCTGTTTGTGGCCGATTACGGTGAGAGCCTGGAAGGTCGCTCTGAAACCTCTATCACGGCTAACATCGTTGGCGCCCTGGCGATGAAGTTTGCCGTCATCGTGCGTTACAACAGCGAGCCGCTGGACGACAAGAAGAGCACAGATACCGAAACCAACATGACGCTATTGTACTCTTTCTAATAGGGTTTTTATTGGGTTTAAGAGACGCCTTTCGGGGCGTCTTTTTTTTGTCTGAAATCAGGCTGAAATTAAGCCTAAGCGGGCTTAAATCTGTATCGGGATGTATCATAATTATTCAGATAATTTAATGGGTTATGTGCTGATTGTCACGAAAGTCAGCCGGGTAAAATGTCACACTAACAACTAGACGCTAGCCTTAACAGGCGTCGTGATATTTGTGTAATTTCCCCTTAAGTGTGAGACCCGGATGCAGATAGGCTGCTGTTGGTTTGAGCCGTCCCAGTCGACGCTGTCAAATCAGGACAATGACACCAGCTGGCTAATGCCAGGTGCGGAGTTTGCCGTACTTAAATTATTGACCGAGCACCGGGGTCAAGTGATGTCCAATGCCGATCTGTTGGCCTGCCTACCCGAAGATGACGCCAACATGGCACGTCTGGTGCAGGCGGTGGATCGCATCCGCTTCTTTCTCGGCAGTCCGTCGGGCAAGCTGCTGGAGTCGGTGGACGATCAGGGCTATATACTGCACAGCAAACTCTCGCCCCACCGCGAGCTGCTGGGCAATGGACCTATCCGACGCATGACCAAGCAGCAATACATACTGCTGATCTCTCAGCTGCTACTGCTGTTTCTGCTCATCTATTCAGTGTTTGAGCCCTTCAACTATCTGCCCTCGTTAGCCGAGATCATCGGCGAGCAATAACCCCTTCTTCTATCTATGGCCGTGTCCCGCTTGCTGGGCAGGTTTAGCGCTGGTTTAGCTTTGATTTAGACTTAGGCTTTATTTAGCTGACAGCTCTCTGCTGTTGCCGAAAGAGTGGCAAGAGCGGACATAAAAAAAGGGCCACACGTTAGGTGATGGCCCTCAAAGTGGTGCAGTGGGTTAAGTGGAGGGGAGCAGAACCAGTTCGTTGGTCGCCTTGGCACCTTTGATCTCGATACCTACCTTGTATTCCTTCACCGAGCCAGGCGCCGTGTTGGCGTCCCAGTTAAGATCCGTGGCATCGAAGCTGTATTGACCCTTGTCTGTTTCTTGCAGCACGCCCTGGCAATCGCCGGCGGCACTGTCGCATGAGTAGCTCTGGGTCACGTGCCAGTGTTTCCACGCCTTGGCGTTACGTGAGGTGGTGGAGCTATCAGGGAAACCGAAGTAGACGATACGGTAATCCGTGGCATTGGTGATGGCCAGGCCGGCATCATCCTTCAGGGCAAAGTTGAGTGTGCCCGTCTCGCCGTCAAACTCGGCCAGGGTCAGGTTGATGGCCAATGCCTCACCGGCATCTATGGTGTCGGCAACCGGTGGCGGAGTGATCTCGCCGCCGTTGTCATCATTGTCATTGTCGTCGCTACCGCAGCCGCCGCAGATTAGCGCCGTTGCCAGTAGGGCTGTTAATAACTTCTCATTCATGACCTGCTCCTTTAGTTAAAGTGGCCGGTATGGCAAGTCGTACATTCCATGTCAGACTTCACGCTGGCGGCGCTGCCCATGGTGCTCTCTACGCCGTGACAGCTTTGGCAAGCTTGCGCCTCGCTCGAAGGCTTTGATTCAGGCAGGGCAGAGATATCTTCGCCCTTGTAGGCACGGTTAAGTAGCTCGACCACATGGTAGGCCACTGAGGCCGACAGACGCTTACAACGCTCACCCTTCTGGCTGAAGGTAAAGCCTGAGGCCTTAGACCAGTTACTGATAGAGGAGTGACACAGTATGCTGTTGGCAACAGATGACTTACCTACAAGTGCCGTCTTCTCGGCGGTAGAACCGATACCGGCCACGAACTCGTCGCTGGAGAAAGGCAGCTCGGTCACCTCGTAGTAGCGGAAAGAGGCGCCGATCACCGCGGCGTTCTGGCCATTGATGTCGTCGAGTATGTTCACCAGCATACCTGTGGCGTTGTTGTTACCACATACTGTGCCCTGACCCACGATACCGGCCCAACCATAGCCAGCCAGTGCGGTAGGAATCGTTGCAAACTTGGCGGCGTCGGCGCTTTCAGAGTTGGCCAGCATGGTGACTAGGGCGTGAAAGACCTGGTGCATACAGCCGCCGCCTGTCTCGTAGGCGAGCTTGGCCGTTGCCATAGGATCCAGGGGGACATACTTGAGCTTCTCACCCAGTTCCAGTTTGTAGTTACCTTGTTCGTCGGTGGCGGCGAAGGCAGATGTGCCCATTAGGGTTGCGCCTGCCGCGGCGGTGCTGATGCCGATGATTTGGCTAAGTGCTTGGCGTCTATTGATGGTCATGACAATGTCCTCACTTGGATAGATGTTATTTTTGTTGTTGGCGTGGTTAAAGGGATACGCCGGTTTGAACTTGAGGCCAGTGTGGTCTGGGTAGATTGCAAATAGTGTGACCTGGGCTGGATGAAGCTTGGGGCTAGGCGCGCATCTGCCTGCGCCGATTTTTTCGGCGCCTTTTATCGATTTAATTAATTAACACCTCGAGCTTTCATCGTTGTTATGTTTTGCGATGTGAGGTTGGTCACTTTATTTGTAATATTCATGTTAATTTGCGAGGTTTCAGCCAGGGATAAATATTGGGGCTTAGTGCACGAAGAAGGGGGCGGGGATCACAGAGCGCATAACTCCACAACTATTGTAAGGGTATTTTCTAGATGACTTTCGAGGAGATAGAGGGGATCACAGATTTTTTTGCTAGGTTTGCATAAGCTTATGCACAGCGAAATGAAAGAGTAACCAAGATGCAACTGGGTGATTGCCGATTTGACAGACATACAGGCGTGCTCACCAATGAGTTAACGGGTGAAGAGTGGCATCTACCGCGCGCCGAGCTGCAGGTGTTGCTGCTCCTGCTGGCCAATAGTGACAAGGTAGTGGCTAAGCGCGTCTTAGGGGCGGGGGATGACGAGCATCCGCCATTAAGCGATTCGTCGGTGGCGCGGGCGGTATTTATGCTGCGCTCCTTCCTCGGTCCGCTGCACGAACACATGATAGAAACCGTTAAGGGCAAGGGCTATCGCCTGCGCCTGGATAGCGGCGTTCCCTCGTCTGTGCATCATACCGATAACGCCTCGGCAAACGGCGAGCCCCATGGCCTTGGCGAGCGGATCGAGGCTGTGCTGGCCTGGCTGTTTGGCAAGCGTCATCGCTGGATAAAGCTGTGGATTGGCCTTATCGTCCTGCTGCTGGGGGCGCTGGTCTCCTTGCAGCTCTTCTCCTCGGTCAATTTCGAGGCGCAACATACAGAGCCCTATCTGCGCCATGGCATCACCTTGGAGTCGGGGCAGAAGGTGATGTTTATCAGCTACGCCAAGTCCAAGACCAATAACACCTCGCTACTGCGCCTGTCAGAGAAGATGTCCCAGGCGTTCGAGCGCTGTGAGTCCTCGCCCTGGAAAGAGGTCTATATGTCGCTCTCCCACGATAAGCAGGTGTTTAACATCACCATGCGCGGCGAGAGGATGGGACAATCTCTGGTGCGCAACCTTAAGTTAACCGATTACAGGCAGCAGAAGGTGTTTATCTCCGAGGCCTGGTTTAAAGAGGTATCTTTGTGTGAATAGAAAGGTGCTGTGGGCGATCAATATTATCGTGCTGGGGCTGCTGGCGATTAGCATCACCATCAGCTATCGCTACCTCAATCCCAGCGAAACCCTGATGCTCAGTTGTAGCTCTGAGCTGTTCGACCGCCGCGACGACGCCCAGGCGGAGGGGCGCCACTATCTCTTGGTGGATATCATGGCCAAGAAGCAACAGGCGCAGATCAACTACCGCTACTTCAATCTCGACGGCACCTCGGCGGGGATCATACGCATGCAGGGCAAGTACCTCGAGTTCGATGAGGCTAACGGCCGCTATAACTTCTCGGTTGAGACCAAGGAGGAGAGCGGCGCCGAGTCGACAGATGCCATGCCAAGACACATGCAGTACCTCTCCTATATCAGCTCCTTTAACTTAGACAGCAAGGGGATGCACAACCTCTCTATCGAGCCGCTGGAATTAGATCCCCACAGGGACTATGCCGTGGTATTGTTTCAGCCGAGTAACACCGTCTGCGGCTGCCGTATAGTGCAATAGCCGCACTTGGGCTATACTCAGGATGTGCATTTCTAAATTACTGAAATAATTCTATTATTCTGAGGTTTTGTGTCTAAGGTTAATATCAAGCAGGAAGAGTCTCTGTCGATCAAGTTTACCCATCAGATGAAGGTGGGCGACCATAGACGACTCGACCTCTATTTCTTTCTGCCCAAAGAGATGGGGATCAATCCCCAGAGCCTCGACGAAGAAGAATATTATCACGCGGCCATCGCCGGCCGGCGCTCCTATTACTCCTCCGGGCTGCATCTGCCGCTGGTGCAGGGGCGTTTCATCAGTCAGAAGAAGCGTACCGTCGAGGAGTTTAGGCTTTACCTCAACCTGTTTGCCTACCAGTTTGCCGTGGCTATCGAGACCGACAGCAAGGAGCTGGCGCAGGTGGAGGATGTGGAGCAGTTCTACGCCTCCCTCAAAGATCTGAGCGAAATCGTCACTCAGCTACTGAAGAAGTTTCGCCGTAACGAGCCCAGCGATCCTAAGTGGAAGCACTACTTCGAGAATGCCGACAACTACCTCTCCTGGTTCTGCGAGCAGCGCCTGTTGAAACTCATGTCCCACGCGCCCCGCAGCAGTGACTACAGCGAGGTGGTGGAGGAGGTGATCAACCTGTGCCGCAGCGAGAACAGTTACCGCGACAGCAAGAACTACAACTCCTCCCAGACCCAGAGTGACCCGAACCGCATCTCCAACAAGATGCTGCTGCTGCGCCGCCTGATCCAGCAAGGGGTTGTGTTGAAAGAGGAGCAGAAGCGTCTCGGTGTGGGCCTGAAGAAGATGACCACGGGCATAGCCACCGCCTTCGTCATGTTGGTGGTTTCAACGCTCATCATCAAGGCCCAGGGGATCTTCAGCGGCCTCACCATGGCCTTGGTGTTCACCCTGGCGGTGATCTATGGTTTTCGTGAGATCTTCAAGGAAGATATTCGCAATGCCCTGTGGCGGGTGATCCAGAAGGGCCGTCCCCGCTGGAGCCGCATTCTGCGGGACACCACCAGCCAGGCGATGATCGCCAAACAGCACGTGTGGATCGATTTTGTTAAGTCTAAGGATCTCCCCGAGGAGATAGACGAGATATTGAAGCGCCGCCACAGCCAGAACAAGCTGGACGCCGACATACTCCACTATGGCATCAACTCGCGCATCGCCAGCAAAGATTTCCTCGCTGGCTACTCCACCATACAGGAGCAGGTAAACTTTAGCCTGGCCCCCTTCGCCCGCTACCTGGAGCGCGGCAAGGCCAAGATCTACAAGGAGGCCGACGGTAAGATCAGCAGCGACTCGGTAGAGCGCCGTTACCAGATCAACCTGGTGCTCTCCCTGCAAGAGGGCCGCAAGCCACCCCAGTTTGCCCGCTACAAGATCACCATGAACCGCTCCACCATAGTGGATATCAGTGAGAGTGCGCTACCAGATGGGGTAGAGGCCATTGGGATGGAACACGATGAGACTGAGGGCTAACTTGCCCTTAGTAGAAGTTTTCAGCTTCGACTGACTTTGCTCTGAATTAGTGGATTCTAGCGTTAACCTTCATTGTTTTGAATTGCCTGCGGAAGGTGCAGTGCATGGATGCACCAATGTCGCGATCACATGGATGTGAATGAGCGACCTTACGTGCAGATACGCCTGTGAGACGCCGCAAGTACGTTCCCTGTAGGCTCTGCCGAAACATCTGACCTCCATGGATGATGAGATGGACACCTCTTGTGAAGTCGGCGTCAAAAGCGCCATATTGAATTTGCACGTTCAATATCAACAAAAGGTGTCCACTATGAAAGTTACTCTAATTGGTATCGATTTGGCAAAAAACGTCTTTCAAGTTTGCGGCGTGAATCAGGCTTGTAAATCTGCATTTAATCGTGCACTTCGTCGACATCAACTTATGGCGTTTCTAGCTCAATATCCTGATGCAATCATAGCAATGGAAGCCTGTAGCGGTTCAAATTACTGGGGAAGAAGCTTAAAAGCCCAAGGTTATCAGGTAAGGCTAATTCCCCCTCAGCATGTGAAGCCATTTGTCAAAGGCAATAAAAATGACCGTAATGATGCCTTCGCCATTTGCGAAGCAGCGCATAGACCCAACATGCAGTTTGTAGAACCAAGAACCCTAGAGCAGGTTGATATGATGTTGGCGCATCGAGTCAGAGAAAGGCAGGTCGACGCCAGAACAACATTGATTAATCAAATCAGAGGCCTGCTAAATGAATATGGCATTGTCATCGCAAAAGGCAAAGAAAGCCTTAAAGCAGCATTACCTGACTTAATTGAAGATGCAGAAAATGGATTAACCGAAAGAGCTCGAGTCCACTTTACGCTGCTACACCAAGAGTGGGGCGCGATTGATGAAGCCATAAAGTCATCAGAAAAGGATATCAAACAGCAAGCCCTGGCTTCCGAAGGAGCTAAACTGCTAATGCAAATAAAGGGAATAGGAGAGATTACGGCAACAGCCGTAGTCTCTTTTGCTGGTAATGGTTCGTCCTACAAGAATGGTAGACATTTCTCAGCCAATATCGGTTTAGTACCTAAGGAACATTCAAGCGGTGGAAAACAAAATCTTGGTGGGATAACCAAGCGAGGTAACCGTTACCTCAGGAAGCTACTCATTCAATGTGCTTGGTCGATTATCAGGCACTGTAAAACAGCGCAAGATAGGTTGTCTGTTTGGGTTAAAACGCTCATCGAACGGCGTGGCAGTCACAAGTCTGCAGTCGCGCTGGCTAATAAGTTAGCAAGAACTGTTTGGGCCATTCTATTTAAGAAAACAGAGTTCAGAGCTGTTTAAATTTAAAGTTTAGAGTAAAGCAAACCATGTACTGCTAAATAGTAATGTAACAACAGGTAATACCGGCCTCTACAACCCCTGAGAGAATCCATGAACCAAAGAGTTCGGACGGACGGTTAAGGCATAGAGGCGCGGTTCTCATTAAGGCCAGAGCACAAAGATGCTCATAAACAGGTCGGATATACGGATGCAGTAATATCTTTTGTTACTAACAAATTAGCTATTGAATCTATCGAGGTGTCCATATATGGAGGGAATGCCAAAAAATGTAGGGAACATTTTTGGCCCTGTTTCGGAAG
The DNA here is from genome assembly GCF_019457535.1 of Shewanella halotolerans. Classification (NCBI taxonomy): domain Bacteria; kingdom Pseudomonadati; phylum Pseudomonadota; class Gammaproteobacteria; order Alteromonadales; family Shewanellaceae; genus Shewanella; species Shewanella halotolerans. Next base: position 878,676 of record NZ_CP080417.1, read on the forward strand.
CTCACCGGCGTATCTACACCTAGTTATTCATCTCTTCGATTTAGCAGCATTTTGTACCAGTGCTTCGGTGCTAAATTTTATTTAACCATTTGAAATATATGGTTAAACTGCTATTTTTAAATACGTATCAAAAAGTAGCTTTACTTGAAACTTTAGCTAATAAAGATTTTCCCAATGTCACTGCTCTTGATGCCATTGAGATTGTTTGATCAATATTATCTATAAAAATTCGTAATTCTCGCTGTAATTCTCTACTTGCTCGGTTAAAGGTCTTCTCTAAATTTGGAAGTTCTTCCATTGTAGTGAGCAGACTTACGAAACCATCGCGTCCGCCCTGAGCTCCGTCTTGCAGTGATTCAAAGCCAGATATAAAGTTTCCAATACCTTCTTTAGATTCTTCATCGTGATTCTGACTTGAAGTTAAAACGATCTCGATACTTGTTTCTAATATTTTATTTAATTCTCTATAATTTTCATTTTTTGGTTTTAAAAAGCTTGCATAATCATCGACGTGAATAGCTAAATCTTTTATTAAGTTTCGTCTCTGTTTAGTCGTCAAACTATTTGTAGTAAGCGTTTGGGTAGTCTTGGTTATTTCAGGCGTTAATTCATCTACCATTTTACTGCCGACGATATTTACAATGTCTGTTAAGTCCTCAAAGTTTTCTTCAACTTGTACAATATGGTCTAAAAAACCTAATTCTAACTCTAGCTCTTTACTACTATCGTGAACAACAACAGGGAATACCGGAGTGCTATCAGCTCGAGTATTTGCATAATCTTTAACAGGGTTACCAAAAGGCAGCGTTCCTTTTGAAGCTTCTTGAGCCAGTTGAAGAAGCTCAGTCTTTGCTTCATGCATTCTAGAAAAGTGCGTGGAATAACCTATTACTCTGTATGATTTTAGATCAAAAGGAAGTTCGTCAATCTCTTGAGTTATAAGTACTACTTTTTTTTGCATCGCATGAGCAATACCAAGTTCATAATATACATTGGCATTAGAATCTGTTAGATCTGCAACGATTAAATCACTCTCCATAATGCCTTTGACAATATCCTCTAAAATATTGCTTTGACTTTTAATGTCATCAGCTCTTTTTACTTCATATCCTGCATCAATAAGCGCTCCTTTTATCAAAAAATCGTACACCTCATTTAATGATTCAGTAAATGGCATTAGTATAAATGCGTTCTTATATTCCATTTTATAACTCCAGTGAAATTTTAATTACCTGCACATCCGGTCGATAATGGCTCAATTACAACCTTGGATTTTCTGTGTCTAAAAAGTGAGGGCAAAGTAAATTTTTAAGAGAGTTGATTTGGCGCATAATTGAATGGCTTCTTCTTCCTTAAATGGCGTGCTCGTTAGATTGATGACGAGTTTGCCCAGCTCTGTCCTTAACTGGTTATACTTTAATCTATCTTGTTAGTTGGGCTCAAGAGCGCTTATCGTATTTATGTGAAGTATTTTGATTAAGAAAGAATGACTTGTGTCTGCGGGCAACAGAAATCGCTTAATCGAAGAGGCGTTGGATGCCCAGTGTAAACACGATTTTGGCCCTCGGCGGCAGGGAAGCCGCCGTGGAGCGTATAGGGACATATTCACAGCGTGCCAAAATAGTGTTTGCACGATCCCCGCCGGACAGGCGTTAGGTTGCCATGAAGGTACGACCTTCAACTCGCATCCCAACAACAAACTCGGTAGACGCTACAGCAGCGAAATGTGAACAAACAAGCCCGCCGGACAGGCGTTAGATTGCCATGAAGGTACGACCTTCAATCCCCTAGTCAATTCAAGTAAGGGTAAAGCCAGAAACCATTGAAGCAAATAATGACGTTAAATCGAAGAGGCGTTGGATACCCAGTGTAAACACGATTTTGGCCCACGGCGGCAGGGCCAAAAATGTTCCCTACATTTTTTGGCATTCCCTACATCCATGTAGGTCAGTACTGCCGCGGAGCGTATAGGGACATATTCAAACAACTTCCTTGTTTAAAGGCCAGTTCGGCATCCATGCCTCTCGTTCGTTAGTTTGAAGCTGTGCTTCACTCACCGTGCCAAAATAGTGTTTGCACATGCGTCGTTCCTTCACATCCCTGTGATCACGACATTGGTACATCCATGTACAGCACCCGCCGGGCAGGCGTTAGATTGCCATGAAGGTACGACCTTCAACTCGCGTTCCAACAAAAGTTCAGGTAGACGCTACAACACAGAAAATTCGAATGAATACACTGCTCGTATGGCACCCTCTAATTGCTAAACAAAAAGTTTAGCGGCAAAAAAAGCACCCGAAGGTGCCTTTGACATTGCAGGGTGGAACTCGGTGCTCGGTGAGGGCGAGCACCTTTGGGTCTTACAGTTGATGACCGTGAGCGTGCATCAGCTTCTCAGGTGTATGGCAGGTCGCACAGGCTTCGCGTGCCGCCTTGGCGCTGGCCTTGTCGGCACCTATGTAGGCGCCGTTGCCCTCCATATGAGCCACGGCTGCCTCAGAGAGATACTTCTGGTGACAGCTCATGCAGGCTGCGGCATCGGATGAGGCGTACCAGGTCGCTACCGGGTTGACCGCAGGGTCGTTGCTCTTGCCTGGGATGAAGCTAGGTACCGTATGGGCTTGTCCTGGGTTACGGCCCAGTTCAAAGCCGTAGGACAGGCCGCCCCAGCCTTGCTCGGCCGAGTGACAGGTCATGCAGTCGGTCTTTAGCAGGGTGCCGCTGCCGCCATGACCATTGTCGTGGCCTTTTGCCTTGTGGGCCTTGAACATAAAGCTGGTGGACTTCATCTCACCCCAGGCAACGGCGTCACCGTTGGCGTCTTCGACCGCGCCCAGCTTCTTGTCATTGGTGTGGCAGGCGATACAGTTGACGCCGTTTGAGTCATGATAGAACTCAAAGCTGTGGCAGCCATAGCAGCTTTGACTGTCGATGATGGCGCGGCGATCGGCCACCACGGCTTCACTGTCATCAAGCACGGTGCGTAAGGCATCGGTCTGCACATAGGCAGGGTAGGCGTTGTCGGCATCGCAGCTAACACGGGTGCCGCTGCCTTCTGCAAAGCAAACCTTGAGTACAGGCAGGATTTCCAGCGAGCGTGAGGCGATGTCGACTGGGAAGTTCATCGCGACCTTTACACTGACGCTGTTGTCGGCATTCCAGGTTGCCTTGGTGGGATCTTTGATGTCGATACGGCGCTGGCTGTAGGGCGACTGATCATAGTCGGGATAATCTTTCTCGACGTCCCAGCTAACCACCATGTAAGGCTTGCTGTAGCCAAGCTTGTAGACCTCTTGCTGGCTCACCAGGTTACCGGCTGGATCTGTGATGGCCATGTCGAAACTGATTTCGTTGGCGGCAGAGATGGCGACCTTGCTGACGGTGACATCATAGTCTTTCGCTGCCTGATAGGGCTTGGCATGATCGCCATGCACTGCGGCGCTATGGCAGTCGGTGCAGCTTAGCGCCGGGTTCTTGTCTGACTGATGCTGGGCTGGCGAGTCGGTATGACAGCCAGTACAGGCGTTGGCGTTGGCGTTGGCAAGCCAGAGATCTTTGTCTGCCAAGTTGTTATCTTCGACATGGCAGGCCGCGCAGTCCATGAAGGGTTTTGTCGGGAAGGCGGGGTAATCGAAGGCATGATCGCCACCGTAGCCGGCGATGGTGTATGGCATGGGCACCACATTGCCATCTGCGTCTTTACCTTCACGGTGTGGCCCCATATGGATGGCATGGACCATGTGGCCAAACTCTACAGAGATGGCATTGGGATCTGTGACTATACCGTTATGACAGGCCTGGCAGTTCTCCAGGTCCAGGCGACGGCCGCCGTGTGCCTTGAGGCTATCGACTTGGTGGCAGGTGTAGCAGGTCTGCATGGTCACCAGCTCTCGGCTCTCTATGCCTTCGCTGCCGTTGGTGGAGGGGATCCAGTCGAAGTGAGCATTCTCTGCCAGCTCATGGCCCGAGTCATATTCGAACTGCATCTCAATGGCGATACGTTGAGTCAGATCAGGGTTAAACTCGATACCGGCGGCATCTTCGGCGGTGAGCAGGTTGGTGTTAAAGGTGTAGGTGTAGCTACCATCATTATGATCGACTAGGCATTCGATACAGTCTTTAATCTTCTCGAAACCTTGCTCAAAGGTGGTGCCGTCGTCGTTAGTAGTGTCGTTGAGCAGGGATATCCATTGTTTCAGGTCGCTGCCCTCATGGGTTTGCAGCTGTGCCAGTGAGAAGCGGAAATCGTGAAACGGATTCTCACCACTTAACCCAAACAGGCCTACGCCTTGGCGATTTTCCAGCTCAAAGTCCACGCTAATGATACCGTCGGCGTAACTGGCATTGGTGATATTGGCGATAGCGTCTTCAGCCATATCAATATGTAAACCGACGGCGCCAGGTGTGCCCGGTGTACCGGGTTGACCATTTTCACCGTCGATACCATCTTTTCCATCATTCCCATCTCCACAGGCCGACAGCATCATTGCCGAAGCGATAAGTGCCGCCAGTGTGGTTGTTTTTGTTGTTATCATCATTTTTTCTCCAAGATAAACCACTGGGGTTATAGCCAGGAGAAATGTTAAAGAAGCGGGCTTTTGTCAGATATGAAGCACATCACCTTAATAATAAAGTTTTCAGTTGCATAAAACGCTGTTTAGTTTTGAGTTTGCTTGGTGTTTGCTTTGCTCGCGCCCATGCTTTTAGTGTATTGGTCTGTTTGGCTTACTGTTACCAGTGAGGCATCTCGCTTTTTAGAAAGTGGAACTCTCATATTCATATTATGCAAATGGCAAAAGTGAATTTTATCTGCAAAGGCCTAATTCTATCTATCCTTATGTTTAATATGAAGTATTCTGTTTTTATGGTGTCGGGTTATTCCCGGTTGTCGGTTATCTGTGTCCGAGAGGCATGGCGTTTTTCTATGTCACATATTTAACAAATGCACGGGGGAAGAGACAAAACTTTGCACTGGATAAACGTAATGCCAGGTGACTTAGCGTACATTAGCTAACGGCACTTAAGCCTAATTTAAGGCGATTCTTCAAGGAGAGGCATGAGCAAGATTAATACTAATACCCTGTTCAATATTAAAGTGTTTGTCTTACTGTTTGATACCTTAAATGCCACTGAGGTGGCCCAGCAACTCGGGGTGGCATCTTCTAAAGTCAGCCGGAGTTTAAAGGCATTACGCCACTCCTTCGGTGAACCCTTGTTTGTCCGCAGGCAGCATGGTTTCGAACACACGCCTTTTGCCCAGAGCATCTATCCTCACCTGAAGCAGATGTTAGCCCTGTCTGAGGCGAGTCTCTCCTGTGCCAGTAAGGATACCGAGCAGTCTCATACCGAGCTTACTATTGCCTGCCCGCCCCCTATTTCGCTAAACCTGTTAAGTTATCTTCAGGACAAGGCCTCGCAGCTTAAGCAGCGTTATACCTTCAATATCAAGCCTTGTAGCAATGATATCGACAAGCTACTTATTCGTCAGAATGTGGATTTAGCCATTACCCTGAGGGCATTTAATTCTGAGCGTCTATCGTCTGACTTTGTCGCGCGGGCAGACGCCTATGTGCTGGTGGGCAATCAGCAGCATCCGATTTTCCATCACGAAGCCCGGGCGGATATTGAGGCTATGCTGCAATATCCCTATATAAGCTTTAACGGTCATGAGCTGGAGCAGGAGCATGACCCGCTTATCCTCTATGCACTAGACAGGGGATTGCCCATTAACCTGGTTGCTAAGGTCTGTTTGCTGTCGGATCTCATGATTCAGCTGGAGCGTAGCGATGCATTAACCTTTATCTGTTATCGCGATGCGGTCGCCTTCCTATGTGCTAAGGCGAATCTGTCGGCCCTGGCGTTGCCGGAGGATCAAAACAGGCTACTCAATCGCCGCGCCGATGGTCATCGCCACTACTTAACCAAGCTGAGGGAAGGGGGGAACAGGCCGCCATGGTTGGAGCAGGAGATAGCTTCCTATATCCAGGGAAATGTCATTCTCAACTGTGAAGGAGCTGGCTATGCCAAAGGATAAGCTGCTGGATATTTCCTTAGCGACCATAGAGATATTCTGCCAGGTGTATGTGAAGAAGAACGCCATCGAGGTGGCAAATCATTTAGACCTGTCACAGCCCAAGGTAAGCCGTGCCCTGGCGGCACTGCGTAACGTATTCGATGATCCTTTGTTTATTCGCAGGGAAAGCCAGTTTCAAGCGACAGACAGGGCCCACGACCTCTACCCTCTGTTTAACGAGATGCTGGCGTGTCGTCAGCAAGTGGATCTCTTGATGCGTGGTGTGACTGGGGCGGTTCACGACCATGTTGAAATCGCCACCGTGCCTCAGTTGGAAGTTAATTTAACCCAAAGCGTCAAGCAGGCCGCTTATCGTGTCTTTGACAGCGAGTTGATGGTGAGCACGTCCCCCTGGGGAGAATCGACCCAGCAACAACTGCTCAACGACGAGATCGCCGCTGCAATCTGTTTTGAGCGGGCAAATGATCGCGCCATCTTGTCTAAATCCGTTATTCAGCATCGTGGCGGCTATCTTGTTGCTCGGGAAGATCATCCCATCTGGCAGGCGCCCAATGTGGATAACATGATCGATTACCCCTTGGTTAAGCTGAGGACCATGCCGTTCCCCGCCAACAAGTCGCCGCTGGGAAACTATGCCAAGCGAGTCGGGAAGCAGTTAGAGATCTATGCCACGGCGCCCGATTTGGGTAGTGCGGCCAACAGCCTGTTAAATTCAGATGCCATCATTATCATCGGCGTGAAGGGAGCCGTAAACTTCCTGAGAAACATCAAAGGGCTGCGCGCACAGCAGATAGAGCTTGTGCAGGACAACATCATCTTGGAAAACTTCAGCCACCCCACAGTCTATCTATGGCTAAGGCTCGATGCGAGTGGCAAGGTGACGACGCCATTTTGGCTGCAACACTGCCTGGAAGATTACATCCTTTCCATGCATCAGTAATGCTGATTCCGTCAGGCGTCTAGTGTGGGCTTTAGTTTTGCCGCGTTAGTCTTGCCGCGTTAGTTTTGCCTCGTAAACGCCTGGCAAATATTCTGCTCACCTATCTGCTTGGCACGCTTGAGCGCCACCTCGGCGTTACTCAGGTATTGCTCCAGGTTCTGGCCTGTCTGATAGCTGGCGATCCCCATGCAGATCCCTGTACCCAGGCCGATCTCGTTGAGGCCATTTAACGACTTCACCGCGAAGTGGTGGGCGTCGTCCGAGCTGGTGTCTGGCAGTATCACGATCAGCTTGCCCAGCTGCCAGTGAGACATCTGGTAGTTGACCGGCAGGGTTCTGAGGATATGGATCTCCACCTCCCGCTGACGGTTCTCCAGCTGGCCGATATCACTCATGTGGCTCAGCATGCTCTCGGCGGTGATGTCGATCAGCAGCAGGCTGGAGTGCTCGCGACTGACGGGGCTGAGTGACTTGAAGTAGTCGTCCAGATCCCTGAGGTTCACCAGGATGGCGCTGCGGTGAGGGATGAAGTCGCCCGTGTCTTGCAGCAGGGCGCGCTTCTGCGCCTGCTCCAGGGTGCAGACGATATGTTCTATCTCACCGGCGGCGTCCAGGTGGCCCTTGAGGGTCGCCTGCAGGCAGGTGTTCTCCTTGCTGTTGGGATCACAGAGGATCTGTCCCTTCCAGCTGCCCTGCAGCAAGATCTGCTGGGTGATCCTCGGCCACTGGGAGCTGAGGTCGTTATTGAGCAGATCGGTAAGGTTCTTGCCCTGAATATCATGGATGGAGACCAGCTGCATGAAGGCCTGGTTGGCCAGCTCCAGCATGCCGTTGGCCTGCACCAAGGCGCAGGGGATGGCGTTGTCGTTCAGCAGCTCGTTGAGCTTAGCCTGATGCTGAGCCTTTCTCAGCTGAGACACATCCTCGAAGGTGACCAGATAATATTTTTCCTGACGGCTGCGGCGCGGCGAGCTGGTGACAGTGATGGCCAGATGACTGCCGCCGGGCGAGTCGAAGTCGATAACCCCTTGCCACTTGTTATTGGTCTCAAGCTGGGCAGCGACCTCGGCGTACTGCTCGTTCTCGAACTGCAGGATCCGCTGCAGGTTACGATCTTGCAGCTCGTCCAGGGGCAGGCATAGCAGCTCGGCGGCCTTCTCGTTGGCGGTCATCACCCGGTTCTTGTCGTTGATGATCACGCAGCCGATATCCTGGTGGAACAGGCGGTGGGCCAGTTCTATGCTGTATTCCCGCGAGCGCTGGCCGATGCGGTAGGAGTGGCTCAGCAGGATCAGTGCCAGTGCCAGCAGGGTGAGTACCACGGCGCCGACGATCAGTATGTTGCGCCACTCGGAGAACAGCTCGGCGATGGCGTCGTTGCGCACATAGGAGACCAGGTAATATTCCCGGCGCGTCTCATACTGGGTGGTCAGCTCTATCTTGAGGTAGACGAAGGTGGCGTCGTCGCCATGGAACTGGCCGAAGTTGCTCATGGCCATCTTGCGCCACAGCGCAGGATATGTCTGACGCAGGCTGCCGCCCATGGTATCCGGGATGCGGTTGATGGTCGGCTTGCTCTCGGCGCCGGCGTATAGTAGCCCCTGGGTGTCGAGCATCATGAGTGGCGACTCGGCGCTGGAGTAGGCAGGCTTGATGCTTTTCAGCATACGGCTCATGGACTGATAGGTCAGCAGGTAGCCGCGTACGCTCTGGTCGGGATTCTCCAGCCAGGCCAGCTGATACAGGTAAGGCTCGAGCTTGCCCTTGATGGGGGTAAACTCCAGCGGCGAGGTGTAGACCTCGTTGCCGCCCATGTTGCGCGCGCCGCCGAGCAAGGAGGGGGGTAGCGGGTCGCGGCTAAAGTCGTTGGTGGTGGAAAACTTGTACTTGCCCTGGGGATCGAACAGGGCGATATCCAGCAGCTCGGGGATGTTGCGTATCATCACCTCCCAGCTCTGTTGCAGCTTGAGCTGACGCACCTCGCTGGGGATGGTCAGGTAGCGCTTGAGCAGCTCGTCGTTGGCAAACATCTGGGTACGGAACTGCTGGAAGGAGACCTTGTCGGCGATCAGGGTGCCGACAGATTGCAGTTCGCTGTATCTCTGGGTGGCCCAATCTTCCTGCAGGCGACGCTCGCCCAGGGTGATGATGACGTTGGTGAGGAGCAAGACGCTGATCAGCAAGATGATGATCTGGGTGACCACCGAGAAGATGCGTTGCGCAGACCAGTGCAGCCCCTGTCCGGCGATCAGTTGTGGTTGTTTCTGCGTCAGCATTGCAAGCGGTTTTTCCCCAGTGATTTTGCGGCTATGTTAGCATGATTTTCGCCGCAGAACACAGTCGGTTACAAACCGGCAACGCCCCGCTAAATCATCGGCTGACGCCCAGATAAATTAACCGACGACGCCGAGCTTTCTGTGTTTAAACTGCGCCTTGGCATCGAGCACCAGGGCGCGGCATCTGTCTATATCCACCCCTTCCAGGCCTTCGATGGCAGATACCTGCACCTGGTCGATATAGCCGGGTGCCTGGCGGATAAAGTCCCACAGGGACTCATAAGCACCTTTAAGCTTGGGCTGACAGTGTCTGAGGTAGGCGGCCTCGGTATCGGCGTTGAGGGAGATGGAGAGGGCGTCGACCACCTCGGCCAGCTCAGGCAGTATGTTGCGCCGGTGAAACAGGTTGCCCAGCCCATCTGTGTTGACCCGCACCTTGCCGCCGCGGCGCTTGATCTCCTTTGCCACGCTAAGCAAGGTGGCTAGGTTGAGGGTGGGCTCGCCATAGCCGCAGAACACATATTCGTCGAACTGACTGACCTCGCCCAGCAGGGGAATGAGCTCATCGGCTCTTGGCTGATGGTCGAGAGCCAGCTGATACTCGTGTACCTGCTTACTGCCGTTATGTTTGGGGCAGAACTGGCATCTCAGGGTGCAGCGCCCCGTGATGTTGAGGTAGCGGCTGTTGCGAATGTCGTAGACTAAGGTGGACTGGCTCATGGTACTCGGCGCTGTGATTGACTGGCCCTTGGCAAATTGAGTTGCAAGGAGAATGGCAGGAGTCTAGCGCGTTTGGCGCGGCGAAAACCTCTGCTGGATCAAAAAGGGAGGCTAAGCCTCCCTTTGAATCTAGGTTGATTAGGACTGCTCGCCCTCGACGCTATGGCTGCGGGGCTGCCACCACCAACGGAACAGACGGCCGGTGAGCTGCCTGATATCGTTGAGTATGATGTAGAGCACGGGCACCAACACCAGGGTCACCACGGTGGAGAAGAGGATACCGAATGCCAGCGAGGTGGCCATAGGGATCACAATCTGCGCCTGGAGGCTGCGCTCGAGGATGATGGGCACCAGACCGACGAAGGTGGTCATAGAGGTGAGGATGATCGCTCTAAAACGATAACAACCTGCGTCTATGGCGGCATCTTTGAGCGGCAGGCCCTGAGTACGGGCGCGGTTAACAAAATCCACCAGGATCAGCGAGTCGTTTACCACTACGCCGGCCAGCGCCACGATACCACACAGGCTGAGCACGCTCATGGAGAGCCCCAGGATGAAGTGGCCGAACAAAGCGCCTATGATACCGAAAGGGATCACCGACATGATGATTAGCGGCTGGCTGTAGGACTTGAGCGGAATTGCCATCAGCGCATAGATGGTGAACATGGCAAAAAAGAAGCCCTGGATCAGGCCTATCATGGCGCTCTGCTCATCGGCGCTGCCACCATCTAGCGTGGTGGAGATGTGGCGATACTTGCTCTCAAGGTAGGGCAGGAAATCCTTCTGGATCTCACCCACTACCTTGGAGGGCTCGACCACATTCTTGTTGGCGTTGGCGATAACAGTGATGGCTCGGCGGCCGTCGACACGGGTGATCGACGAGTAGGAATCACCCAGCTCTATGTCGGCCACGCTGGAGAAGGGTACCGAGGTGCCTTGGGGCGTGCGGATCATCATGTTTTCCAGATGCCCCAGGGTGCGGCGCTGCTCCAGTGGGTAGCGCACCATTACCTTGACCTCCTCCTTGTTGCGCAGAATACGCTGGGCCTCATAGCCGTAGAAGCCGTAACGCACCTGGCTGGCCAGATCCGACAGGGTCAGCCCCAGGGCCTCGGCCTCGGGCTTGATCGCCAGGCGGATCTCGTGGCTGCCGGAGGAGTAGTTGTCCGAGATGTCATACACCCCCTCGTAGGTGCGCAGCTTCTGCTTGAGCTCGTCGGCGGCCTGGGAGAGCTGCTCGAGATCGCTCGAGGTGAGCCTGAAGGAGATATCGCCGCCGGCGTCGTTGGTGCTGGCATTAATGTTGAGCTTCTTCACCGAGATCAGCTCAGGCAGTGCCTTGCGCCAGGCATCGGCGATGGTGACGCCGTCCACGTCCCTGTCTTCACCCTTGGTCAGCTCGGCGAAGATGAAGGCCGAGGTACGCGAGCCCATGTTGATAAAGCTGTGCTTCACCACAGGGTAGCCGTACTCGTCTTCCATCTGATCGTTCATCACATAGAGGGCGTTCTCTATCTCCTTGACGACCTTGAGGGTGTTGGCCTCTGAGCTGCCCACATCCATCTCCAGCCGCACCTGAATGAAGTCAGACGGAATATCGGGGAAGAAGACCCAGCGCACCTTACCGCTGGCGACCAGTGCCACCGAGAGGATGAGCACGCCAACGAAGGTGGCGACCACATTGTATCTGTGCTCGATACAGCGACCGATGAAGCTGCGGTAGCTATGGTGGATGAAGTGTTGCACCTTGTTGTTGAGCGCCGTCTTGAAACGCACAAACAGGTTAGGGTTAGGGTTCGGGCGACGCGGCTTTAGGTGAGCCAGGTGCGCCGGCAGAATAAGCTTGGATTCCACCAGTGAGAAGGCGAGACAGAGGATCACCACCAGGCCGATGGACTTCCAGATGATCGCCATGGGGCCAGAAACCATCAACATGGGGATGAAGGCGGCAATGGTGGTCAATACGCCGAAGGTGGCGGGCATGGCGACCTTGTGGGCTCCCTTGATCACATTGTCCAGTGAGTGGCCGTGGCGCTCGATCTCAGTATAGGCACTCTCGCCGATGACGATGGCGTCATCCACGACTATCCCAAGCACCAGAATGAAGGCGAACAGGGTCAGCATGTTGATCGACAGCGAAAAGGGCTCCAGTGGCATCAGCAGCATGGCGCCGAGGAAACAGACCGGCAGGCCCACCATCACCCAGAAGGCCAGACGCAAGTCGAGGAACAGCGCCAGAATGATAAATACCAAGAGGGCGCCATAGAACATGTTCGACAGCATCATGTTGAGACGGCCCTTGAGGTAGTGGGTCAGGTCGCCCCAGGTATCTAGCTGAGCAGTGGCAGGCAGGGTGGCGCGGCGCTCCTCCACATAGGCTTTCACCTGAGAGGAGATATCCAGCGCGTTCTGATCGTCGACGCTCAGCACCTCGATAATGGCCGCCGGCTTACCATTGAAGCGGGTGTATTCCAGACGCTCCTCGAAGTCGTCGCGAATGTTGGCCACCTCGGGCAGCATGATGCGGCTGCCATCCTTGCGGGTCTTGACCACTATCTTGGCAAAGTCGTCGCCCGTGTAGGCTTGGCCCTTGGTGCGCAGCAAGATGTCGCCATCCTCGGCGCGGATCGAGCCGCCGGGCAGGTCGATGGAGGAGTTACGCACCGCCATCGCCACGTCGGCGAAGCTGAGGCCATACTCACGTAGCTTGTCTTCGGATACTTCTATGCCTATCTCATAGTCGCGCACGCCGGTGACTTGGGCGCGGGTGACGGCGGGTAGGGCGGTGATCTCCTCACGTATGCTCTTGGCCAGCTCCTTCATCTCGTGCAGGTTCATGTCGCCATACACTGAGACCCAGATAACGTTGTTTTCTGGCTTGATGCGGAAGATGTTGGGCTTCTCGATATTGTCGGGAAAGGTCGCGATGGCGTCGATGCGCAGCTTGGCCTCATCAAGGATATCCTGGGGATCGAAGCCGTCCTCTACCTCTATGGTGACGCTGCCTGAGCCTTCGCTGGCGATCGAGGTCACCTTCTTAATGCCGCTGATATCCTGGATCGCCTCTTCGATCTTGATGTTGATCCCCTCTTCGATCTCCTGAGGGGCGGCGCCTGGATAGGCCACGGAAATTTGCAGATAGTTGAGCTCGAAGGAGGGGAAGACCTCCTTATTGATCAGCAAGGTGCTGAACAGGCCGCCGATAAGCAGCGCAAACATCAAGAGGTTGGCCGCCACGCTGTTGCGGGCGAACCAGGCAATGATGCCCTTATTGGTATTGGTCTCCATTACTGATCACCTGCTGCCACTAGGGTCTGCTGGCTGTCATCCTCTTTGTCCTGGTTCTGAGACTTGTCCTCTTCGCCGATCACCTTCACCAGCTGACCGGTGGCCATGTTGTTGATGGTGGTCAGTGAGATGCGCTCGCCATCTTTCAGGCTGTCCTTGATATAGACCTTGTCGATATCGCTGCGTACCACGTTGACCTCACGCATCTCTAGCGTGTTGTCGTCGCGTACTACGGCGACCTGGTGATCCCTGACAATATAACGGGGCAATTTGACGATCCCCTCGACGGTGCGGCCCTTGATGATGGCGTTGACGAAGCTCCCATACTTGAGCGGTAATTGCCCTTCTGCCTTGTTCTCTCTTAAGTAAGGGTCTTTCACCTCGGCCACCAGATAGACCATGCGGTTGTCGGCGTCGATCACCCCTTCACTACGCACTATTTGGCCTGTCCAGTTTACCGTGCGGCCCGCCAGCTCGGCGCTCAGGGTCACCTGGGTATCGGGATTGTCGATAGATTCCAGGTAGGCCAGCTCATGGTTGGCCAGCGGCAGACGGATCTCGGCGGTGCGGGTGTCGTACAACTCGCCCAGGTTAGTGCCCAGGGTGACATACTGGCCTAGATCCACGTTACGGGACTTGATGATGCCATCAAACGGGGCGCGTATGGTGGTGCGCTTCAGGTTACGCTGGGCACGAGCCAGGGCGGCCTCGGCAAACTTGACGTTGGCCTGCTCCTTCTTGAGCTGTGGCACACGCAGGCCAAGCTCTGGCGGCACGCCGCCGTCGTAACCTTTCCAGTCTTCTTTGGCCACTTCGCCGCGGGCGATCTCTTCATCCAGCGCCGCCTTGGCCTGGGCCAGGGTGGCCTGCGCCTGCATCAGATCCGCCTCGTAATCCGAGGGTTCGATCTGCGCCAGCATATCGCCGCGCTTGACTATGCCACCGGCGACAAACTTGTCCGAGATGGTCAGCATGCGTCCTTGCACCTCTGTGACCAGCTGGGTCTTGTTCTTGGGGAGTACCACACCGTAGGAGGGCAGGTTTAATGAAACGGTTTCACTTCGTACCGGCATCACGTCCACTATGGGAACCGGCATCTCTTCCTCTTTCTGCTCTGGGGCTTCCTGAGTACTCATCAAGAGGGCGGCAAACAGGCCGAAGACGATCAGGATAAGAAAAGGGGGGAAAACTCTTCGTAGGATAATTTTTATCATTGACTTCATGCTATTCCGTGCTGAGCTGAATGCCCTATAAATTACCAGAGTCTCCTCTGTGCGCAAAAGTCTTTTTGTAAATAAAATGTGTCAAATCCACTCTGTTAAACCAATTTAACATATTGAAAATCAAGTGAAGCTGGTGACACTTGCTACCAATTTGTTAAGTTGCCATAAAAAAAGCGCCCCCTGAGGGACGCTTAATTGCCGAGACGGCGGGCGTTTGGCAAGCCTAACGCTAGCGCTTCTTCTTGGCTTTCTTCGGGCTCTTCTTGTCGCTGCTCTTCACCTTCTTCTTGGTGGGCACCTTAGCTTCCTTGTGTTTAGGACGCAGCGAGTCGATCACCCGGCGTTTCAGCGGCTGCTCGATATAACGCTCGATCTTGGCGACGACGCGCATGTCGTGGGCCTCAACCAGAGAGATGGCCGTGCCCTTGTTACCGGCGCGGCCGGTACGGCCGATGCGGTGCACATAGGTGTCTGCCGAGCGCGGCATATCGAAGTTGATCACATGGGTGATGCCATCGATGTCGATACCACGGGCCGCCACGTCTGTGGCCAGCAGCACATTAACCTCGCCCTTGGTGAAGCGGCCCAGCGCCTGAAAACGTGCCTTCTGTTCCATGTCGCCACGCATGAAGGCGCAGTGAATTCCGGCCTGTTGCAGCTGACCTTCCAGGCTGGCTACGACCTCACGGGTCTTGACGAAGACGATGGCGCGGCTGACCTCTTCACGCTTGAGGATGTCGCACAGCAGAGCAAACTTATGCTCTTTGTCGTCGGCCAGGTGCATCCATTGATGGATCTTGGCCTTCTCGCTGCGGGGTGGCTTGGTTTCTATGGTCACAGGATTGGTCAGCAGCATCTCGGCGAAGCGGCTCACGCCGCCGCCTTCCAGGGTCGCAGAGAACAGCATGTTGTGTTTACGCTGCTGCGCCTCGATGGCGATAGACTGCACCGCGGAGGAGAAACCCATGTCCAGCATGCGGTCGGCCTCGTCGAGTACCAAGATCTCCACCGATTGGGCGTCGAAGAGTTCCTTGTCCAGGTACTCCATCAGACGGCCGGGTGTGGCCACCAGAATGTCGATATTTTCCTTGAGCGCCTGCTCCTGCGGAGCGTAAGGCACACCACCTGTGATGATGGCGATATCCAGTCCCAGGCCGGTGGCCAGATGGCTGGCGTATCTGTGTACCTGGCTGGCCAGCTCACGGGTTGGAGCGAGGATCAGCACGCGCGCTTGGCCCGAGTAGCGGCGGGGGAAGTCCAGCAGATGTTGCAGCGCCGGTAGCAGGAAGCTGGCGGTCTTGCCAGTGCCTGTCGGTGCCCTCGCCAGGATATCTTTGTGCTCCAGGGCTAGGGGAATCGTCTGTTGCTGGATGGTGGTCGGGGCAAGATGGCCCATCGCCTTGAGCGACTCGAGCAGGGTGTCGTCAAGGTGGAAATCTTCAAATTGCATGCGCTGCGTCTCTCTAAATAATAGCGGCGCATTATACACCCAAACCTGAGTAAAGTGCGAGGCCGCTCGCCGAGCCGAATTGCTGCGGTTTAGAGCTTGAGGTAGAAGGCCTGAGTCAGGGCAACCATAGCCTCGCTGTAGGCCCCTGAGGCATCTCGAATGCTGAGGTGCTCAGCCTCTATCGCTTCGCTAGACTCGGCGATCGAGACGGCGTGGCTCAGGCAGAGCAGATGCCGTTGAGGCTTTTTGCTGGGCGCTGTGGTGATGTCGACCCTGGCATTTAGCTTGAGCTCAAAATCGGCCAGCAGGGGCAGAAATCGTCCCAGGCTGGCATTTGGCAAAATCAGGCTGGCCTTGCCCTGGGGGGCCAGCAGCTGCTTGATGGCTGACAATAGCTGGTCAAACGCTAGGCTGTCTGTGTGTCTGGCCTGGGCGCGCTTGCTGCACTGAGACTGAGGCCCGTTGTCGAAATAGGGTGGATTGCAGAGGATATGGTCGAACTTCGTTTGTACGCCGGGATACCACGCCAGCAGATCCGCCTGGATCAATTTGATGCGATCGCCCCAGGGACTCTGGTCGATGTTGTGTTGGCAGTCCTGCGCCGCCAGGGGGTCTATCTCCAACGCTTGTATCGCCGCCTCGCTGCGCTGGGCTGCCATCAGGCTCAGCAGACCACTGCCGGCGCCGATATCCAGTATGGTTTTGGCCTGGGTGAGTGGTGCCCAGGCGCCCAGCAGGACGCCATCTGTGCTGACGGGCATACCGCAGTGGCTGTCATCGACGTGAAATTGCTTGAAGGTAAAGGGCATGGCCTAACGTTGGAGATTAAAGATGCGTGGGGCGCATTGTACGTGATAGTGCTAAACGCAGAAAGTCCGCTGTTACAAGGGCGCAAAACAGTGAATCTTGCTAGGGCCAAATGTTGCCTGGTGTGAAGGGTGAAAACAGCCTGTGGCGAGTTTGTTAAAATTAGGCTCTCATTTGCATCGATCTGGCGCCGCAATCTTGTGTCTCGGCGGCCTTTTTGCTAATAGTAGGTCCTCCTATCGGGGCTGAAAGCCTTGATTTGAGCCAGGTAAGCCAGTTTGAATGCATTTTTAGCGTTAGTTAATCCTGCTGTCGTTCAAGAAGTAGCCAAGAATGGGCTAGATTTACCACGGAGACGTGTAATAAGAAGTTTACACGCAATGAAGGTCGCGGTCATTAGCCAATAATTTCCACTAAGCGATTAAGATCATTATACAAAGCAGATTAACGGGGCGTTGTGTGCAGAACAATAAATTGAGTATGACGGATACATTGGGCTTAGGTTTCATGACCTTTGCCTTCTTCTTAGGCGCGGGGAACCTGATCTTCCCGCCGCTGGCCGGATTCCTTGCCGGTGAGAACATGTCTTGGGCCATGATCGGCTTCCTGCTGACCGCGGTGACTCTGCCGCTGGTGACCCTGATTGCCGTGGCAAAGGCCAACGGCAAGGTGATGGGGCTACTGCCACCTCTGGCCGCGACCATGCTGGCGATCGCCATCTACATCATCATTGGCCCAGCCTTTGCCGCGCCTCGTGCAGGCCTGGTGGCCTATGAGATGGGCTACAAGCCTTTTATCCAAGATGCTCAGGCGAGTTTTGAAGTCGCCGGTGTCGTCTTCACCAGCTCACAGCTTCTCTATACCAGCATCTTCTTCGGCATCGCCATGTTGCTGTCGCTGTTCCCCGGTAAGCTACTGGACAGCGTAGGTAAGGTGCTTACTCCTATCATGATCATCCTGCTGGTGGGTCTGGCGGTCTCTGTGGTTGTGCTACCAGGCTCAGACGTGGCCGCTGCCGTGGGCGACTATCAGACCAACCCGCTAACCAAGGGGATCATCGAAGGCTATAACACCATGGACACCCTGGCATCGCTGATCTTCGGCATGCTGATCATTGACCTGCTACGTAAGAAGGGCGTGGATTCGCCAAGAGAGCAGACCAAGTATCTGGTGCGCGCGGCCTTTATCGCCGCTGGTGGCCTGGCGTTTGTCTACGTATCACTCTTCTACCTGGGCGCGACCGCCGGTGACCTGGCCGTGGGCGCCGATAACGGCGGGGTGATCCTGACTAACTATGTGAACCATCAGTTTGGCGCCTCGGGTCAGCTGCTGCTGGCCGCCGTGGTGACCCTGGCCTGTCTGACGACGGTTGTCGGCCTGGTGTCTGCCTGCGCCGAGTACTTCAACGAGCTGATGCCTAGCCTCTCATACAAGCTATTGGTGGTGGTGATGAGCGTCACCTGCGCCGTGGTGGCTAACGTGGGTCTGGCGCAGCTGATCAACATCAGCATTCCTGTGTTGGTGACCATTTACCCAGTGGCGATCGCCCTGGTGGCGGTGACCTACTTGACCGAGCGTTTTGCCCAGCCTGCCTTTGCCCACCGCATGGTGTTGAGTGTGGCCCTGGTGTTCGGCATCATCGACGGCCTCAAGGCGGCCGGTGTCAACATGAGCATGTTCGACGTGATGCCGCTGTCGGCTCAGGGGATGGCCTGGTTAATTCCGACGGCAATTACCATCTTTGCCTGTTTGATGGTCAAACGCCCACGAGGTGAAGCGGTATTAAATTGATGCCAGCCTAAGCCATAGCGTAAGATAGCGGTGTTAACTCTAAGAGTTAGCACCGTTTTTGTATCTAAAGGATTTCATGTGCTAGCTGAGAGCAACGAATATCAGACCGATCCCCTCATCGAGCCGTTTCTCGATGATCTCTGGGCCGCTAAGGGACTGAGCGATCACACGCTGCAGGCCTATCGCAGCGATCTCAGCCACTTCGACCGTTACCTTAATAAACAGGGCTCCAGCCTGCTATCGACCAGTCAGGCTGAGGTGCGTGACTATCTCGCGCTACGGGTCGAGCAGGGTTTTGCCAAGACCAGCAGTGCCAGGCTACTCAGTAGCCTGCGCCGCTTCTATAAATACATGCTCGCCAAGAAGCTGATAGAAGTTGACCCCATGGCGATGATCAAGCCGCCCAAGCTGGCGAGAAAGTTGCCCGATGCCCTGAGTGAGGCGGACGTGGATCGTCTGCTTAACGAACCTAACCGGGAAGATCCCGTCGAGGCTAGAGACCGCGCCATGCTGGAGCTGCTCTATGCCAGTGGACTGCGGGTGTCTGAGCTGGTGGGGCTGACGCTGGATCAGATGAGTCTGAGGCAAGGTGTGGTACGCATAGTGGGTAAGGGCAGCAAGGAGCGCCTGGTGCCCTTTGGCGAGCAGGCGGGCGCAGAGATTGAGGACTACCTCAAGGCGGCCAGGTTCGAGCTGTTAAAGGGCAAGGCCAGCGACGTGGTGTTTCCCTCCAAGCGCGGCAATATGATGACCCGCCAGACCTTCTGGCACAGGATCAAGCTCTACGCTCAGCGTGCCGGGATTGCGGTGCATCTGTCGCCTCACACCCTGAGACACGCCTTCGCCACCCATCTGCTCAATCATGGCGCGGATCTGCGGGTGGTGCAGCTACTGCTGGGACACAGCGATCTCTCCACGACTCAGATCTACACCCATGTGGCCAAGGCCAGATTGGCCCAGCTGCATCAAGCCCATCACCCCAGAGGTTGATGGGAAAGCCACAAAATTGCACTGTGAAGGCCTAAGTTAAGGCCTCCATTGCGATTATTCGTTTGCTTTAACGGCCTCGAGCATGTAACTTTTCTGCCTCTAGGCCGGTCTATAACAATGACATCTTGGTCATAGCAAGTTTTAGTAACAATTTAGGTTGGAAAACCGGCAGCCTACTTTGCTTTAATGCTATTAGCCCTAACACCCTATAGGAATTCTAATGAAGTTTACCCGAGCGCTCACCTTAGTTGTTGCCATGGTGGCCACGCCCCTGATGGCGGCATCAAACAACGTGGTCGACAATGGCGACCAGTTGAAGCAGAAATTATCAGATACCCTAGGCGTCGAGGTGCAAAACCTTAGTCAGTCGCCAATCCCAGGCCTGTATGAGGCGATCACCAACCGTGGCGTACTCTATGTCAGCAAAGACGGCAGCAAGCTGTTTCACGGGAACCTGTACGATCTCGACAACGGCATGAAGAACCTCACCGAGGCGGCATTAGCCGGTCCGCGTATGGAAGCGATCAAGCCGTTTGAGCCAAACATGCTGGTCTACAAGGCCAAGGATGAGAAGCATGTGGTGACCGTATTTACCGATATTACCTGTGGCTACTGCCGCAAGTTACACAACCAGATGGCCGAGTATAACGACTTAGGTATCACAGTACGTTATCTGGCCTTCCCTCGTCAGGGCGTGCCGTCTAAAAACGCAGTGGATATGGAAGCCGTATGGTGTTCGGCCGATCCGCTCAAGGCAATGACAGATGCCAAGGCGGGTAAGCAGGTTTCGGGGGCTAAGTGTGATGCCAAGATCGCTCAGCAGTATCAACTTGGGCAGAGTCTTGGGGTGAACGGCACGCCAGCCATTATCTTGGAAGACGGTACCATGATCCCGGGTTATCAGCCGCCTGAGCAGCTGATCCAGGTGCTGGACCGCATCCAATAAGTCGCTAATGCGCGAAACAAGGTGAGCCTGGGCTCACCTTTTTTTTTGGCCATCTTTTGCTGTGTGTTCCGAGCTGGCTTTGTTATGCTAGCGACAAGATTTTTAGAGGTTGTTTGAGTCGTGATCCATAAGATAGTGCGCCGCCCCAAGGTAGATGACAGCCATCTGCCGAGTCATCTTTCCCCCATACTAAAGCAAGTCTACGCCAGCCGTGGCTGCAAAGTGGACGACTGCGAGTTGGTGCTGGCTAACCTGCTGCGCCCCGACACGCTCAAGGATGTGGACAAGGCCGCGGCCATCATCGCCGATGCCATGGCCAAGCAGCAATCGATTCTGATCGTCGGCGACTTCGACGCCGACGGCGCTACCTCCACCAGTGTCTGCCTGCTTGCCCTAAGAATGATGGGCGCTGCCAATGTGGATTACCTCATTCCCAACCGCTTCGATTACGGCTATGGTCTCAGCCCTGAGATAGTTCAGGTGGCCCAGCAGAAGGGGGCAGAGCTGCTGATCACCGTCGACAACGGCATCTCCTCCATCGAAGGGGTCGCCGCGGCCAAGGCGCTGGGGATGCAGGTGGTGATCACCGACCATCACCTGCCGGGCAACAGCGTGCCCGAGGCCGATGCGATAGTAAATCCTAACCAGCTGGGCTGTGGCTTCGCCAGCAAGGCGATCGCCGGGGTTGGGGTCGCCTTCTATCTGATGTCGGCCCTGCGCGCCGAGCTACGTAGCCGTGGCTGGTATCAGGCGCAGGGCATACAGGAACCCAATCTCGCCACCCTGCTGGATATCGTCGCCCTAGGCACTGTGGCGGACGTGGTGTCGCTCGATACCAACAACCGCATCCTGGTGGACGCAGGCCTCAAGCGGGTGCGCGCCGGACGCTGCCGCCCAGGAATTACCGCGCTCTTGGAAGTGGCCAAGCGTAACACTTCTCGCATCGTCGCCTCTGATTTTGGCTTCGCGGTCGGCCCCAGGCTCAACGCCGCCGGGCGCCTGGACGAGATGGCCTTGGGGGTCGAGACCTTGTTGTGCGACGACATGATGCGTGCGCGGCGTATGGCCAGCGAGCTGGATGGGCTCAACGCCGAGCGGCGTGAGCTGGAAACCGGCATGCAGCAGGAGGCGCTAAAGAGCCTGGAGAGTTTGTCGCTTAATGAGAGTGAACTGCCCTGGGGGATCGCCCTCTACCAGCAAGACTGGCACCAGGGGGTGATCGGCATCCTGGCGTCGCGCATCAAGGATAAGTACCACAGGCCGGTGATCGCCTTCGCCGAGGCGGGCGAGGGGGAGATCAAGGGCTCGGCGCGCTCCATCAAGGGGCTGCATATGCGCGACTTGCTGGAGCTGATCAATGCCCGCCAGCCTGGAATGATCATCAAGTTCGGCGGTCACGCTATGGCGGCGGGCCTGTCCCTGCGCGCCGGTGAGTTCGAGCGTTTCGCCAAGGCCTATGACGAGGCGGTGCGTGAACTGCTTGCCCCCGAGCAGCTGACCGGCGAGATCGTCAGCGACGGTGAACTAAGCCCGGCTCAGCTCAATATGGCACTGGCCAGGGAGCTTCGCAGTGCAGGTCCTTGGGGGCAGAACTTCCCCGAGCCGATATTCGACGGTGTGTTTCGTATCTTACAGCAGCGGATCGTCGGCGAGCGTCACCTCAAACTCGTGCTGGAGAGTGAATGCGGCCAGACTATGGTAGATGCCATCGCCTTCAACGTGGATCTCACCACCTGGCCCGATGCCACCATCCAATACGCCGAGGTCGCCTACAAGCTGGATATCAATGAGTTTCGCGGCAACGAGAGTCTGCAGCTAATGGTGGAGCAGATCGAACCTAAGTAGCGTAGGCTTCAAGGTTTGTGTTTGGCCCTGATTTCGAAGGCCAAAATCGTGTTTACACCATTTAATTACTGCTTCTTCGATTTGACTTCATTTGTGGAACCATGGCCTTGTTTGCTCATGACAAACAGGGCGATGCCGCCGAGGACGGCGATGGAGGCAAGCAGGAGTCTGCTTGTTAATGCCTCGTCGAGCCAGATGAAGCCGCCGAAGGCGGCAATAATGGGTACGCTGAGCTGCACGGTCGCGGCGGTGACGGCAGAAAGAGATGGCAGGACTAGATACCATAGGGCGTAGCCCAGCCCCGAGGCGAAGGCGCCTGAGGCGACGGCGTAGCCAATCCCGGCAGCGCTGATCGTCTCTAAATTAGCAAGCAGGGCAAAAGGCACCAGGGCCATGGGCACTGCGCGAATAAAATTCCCCGCAGTGGCCAGGGTTGGTCGCTTAGTGCCGCGACCTAGCAGGGAGTAGACGCCCCAGGAAACCCCGGCGATTATCATCAGCATGGCGCCTATTAAGGGCGGAGCGCTTACACCCGGCAGCACTAACCATACCAGTCCGCCTCCGGCCATTAGCGCTCCTACCATCTGTTTTCGATTTATCCGCTCGCCCGACCACAAACCGTAGAGGATCATGGTGATCTGCACCGCGCCGAACAGCAACAAGGCCCCTGTGCCGGCGCTTAGGCTGTTGTAGGCAAAGGAGAATGCCACCGCGTAACCAAACAGCGCCGATGCCGATAGCCAGTTGCCGCCAAGGCCGCTTGTGCGGATATGAGGTGATACGAGTATTCCCAGAACCAGGGCGCCGGAAGCGATTCGTATCAGGGTGAAGCTGGCTGCGCCGATACTGCCCGATGCCAGGGCCTCCCGGCAAAACAGCGAGTTGGCCGCAAACGCCAGCATGGTGACCGAGGTGAGTAACAGCAGGCGTATCCATGGTTGTTGGGGCATGTTTAATCTTCTGCGTTGAATTTCTTAGTGATATTAGTTTCAGTGTATCGTGGGATTGGTTGTTTGCCACGGTGGTTAATGGGTTAATGGGTTAATGGGTTAATGGGTTAATGGGTTAATGGGTTAATGGGTTAATGGGTTAATGGGTTAATGGGTTAATGGGTTAATGGTTTAGCTATTGAGCTTTTGGCGGCGCTCTTGTTTGATTAGAGAATTGAAGGTCGTACTTTCATTTACCTAAGCTACCTAACGCCTGCCCGGCGGGGGATGTGCAGATACACCCGTGACACGCTGTTCGCCATCCATGGCCGCTCTGCGGTTTCATCCCTGAAACCGAAGGTCACTGGCGTATCTGCACTCGGTACTCAACGTTTCTTCGATTTGACTGCATTTGTTGCCGATAGCCAGGAAAACTTAGTGCACCTTTGCCACTTTGTTATCTATAGGTGGCAAACCGAGTGAAAATAAAGGGTAATAAAATCAGTGCGTAAATTTAATCTCGTTAGGTGGAAGGTTTGGAAAAGCGCATGTGCGTTTTTCCGGATGGTGTATTTGAAGTAAAGGTGATAACTTCGTTGCAATACAATTAGTTAACAATGCGCGCTTTCATTTTACTACCGATGTAAACGCGCATACCTACTAATAAGCTGTTATACGTTAGGAGTTAGCATGAAGTTTAGATGCTTCGTTCTTTTTTCTTGTTTATTTTCCTTGAGCAGTTTCGCTTGTGAACCATCCTCAGTTGATTGGGCAAGTGAGTTGAAAGAGTCAAGACAACTTGACGAAGAATTTGCTCTAGAAGTAGCCAATAATGCTGACATTATTGGAATCGGTCGTGCTACTAAAGTCATTGATGTAGATGTTTCAAATGGATATAAGCAAAGAGTGTTTTTTGAAATCGAAGAGATACTTAAAGGGCCTCAACAAGCTGAGGTATCAGCGTTAATGAGTAAAATAAAAGTTCAAACTGAAAACGATCAAGTAGAAGAACTCTATGTTTGTGGAAAACCGATTGAACCTAGCATTGATGATGCGTATGCAGTTAGAACATATAAGTATCTTTTCTATATTAGAAATGATGTTTTGATCAGAGCCAGCACTTATCCAGAGGCACCATTACCAATGCTTCCACAAGAAGAGATTGATTTACTAATACGTGAAAAGCGTATAACAAGGCCTTAAAGCCGGATACAAAACTGTTGGCTGGTTCCGCTTCGCTTTAAACCAGCCGGAATGGGGGCGTTAGGTTTCAAGGAGTATTGAGTGAATACCAATGAGGGGAGAGTATATTTTGCTTTAGATGGTGATGATTTTGATCCTGATGAAGTGACCAAATTTATTGGAATAGAACCAACTTCAATAATGAGGAAGGGTAGCAAAGCAGGCGGTAAACTACCGAAAAAAAGTTCTTGGACTGTTTCGACTGAAAACGTTGTTAACGAGCACATTGATGTTTTTGACATGACCACTGAAATCGTCAATATACTTAAACCTAAAAAAGATCTGATTATTCAGTCGATTGAGAAGTTTAAAGTTAAGCCAAGATTAGAGGTTGTTCTTTGGTTTTCTATTAACGAAGAGTACTCAACACCTGCGATTGGCTTTGAAACAGAAACGGTATCTTTTTTAGGTGAAATCGGTGCATTCATAGACATAGATACGTACAAACATTAAAAGGTAACAAGAGGCTCCACCGGACACATTTTGGTGTGTAGTGGTCAATTAAAACTGATGACTTTATCTAACATACATGAATTTGCCAGATAAAATGGACTTAGTCGCATTGAAGCTCAGGCTCTATAGAAGCCGGCTGTTGATTGGTTTATTGGCAAGCCTAGTACCGATATTAAAGTTTATGGTTATCCCTCTGATCAATGGAATCGAACCTAGTGAAAAGGAAATTAAGTTTGTTTTTCTTAGTGGATTGGTCTTGTTCTGGTGTTTTGGGTTGTTGTTATTAAGCTTTGACTTCGGAGATAAGAAGAGAAGTAGGTTTTTTCCTACATTTAGTGCTTTAGGTCGCTGGTATGGGGCAATTTTTATCTTTGTATGGCTTGGTATTCTTACCTGCTTAAGC
This sequence comes from Shewanella halotolerans, assembly GCF_019457535.1. NCBI lineage: Bacteria > Pseudomonadati > Pseudomonadota > Gammaproteobacteria > Alteromonadales > Shewanellaceae > Shewanella > Shewanella halotolerans. The sequence goes on from NZ_CP080417.1 coordinate 904,013, forward strand.
ATTATTATACCGGTGGTGTTGATTGTAAGTTAGCTCTGCCATTAACTAGAGCTTTTGTTGTCCATAGATATTTTAATTTTGAATCCGTGAGTTAAAGCCAATTATCTCACAAGCTTGTGTCTAGAAGTTTCCCATGAGGTTAAATCTAAGAGATGGATAACTCGGTGTAAACACGCTTTTGGCCTTCGAAATCAGGGATGATTTCGCAGAGCATCCAAGGATGGACTTGCTGCGTGCCAAAAGCGGGTTTGCACGGAAGCCTGCCGCAGGAAATTCAAAACAGTGATGGTTAACGCTTCTTTGACTTTGATTCAATCAGAGTCAGCAAGTTTTCCCTGCAAGAAATCTCTTAGCCGTATTCCACACCCTTCAGACTCTAAAGGTCAGTACTCACCAAAGCATGAAGCAGGCTGGCCGCTAACCAGCCTAGGTTAGAGTAACCAGCCTAGGTCAGAGCAACCAGCTTGGATCATAGGGACTAGCCTAGTACCTCGGTCAACACCCGCTGCCAGTTCCCCCCCATGATTTTGCTGCGATCGCCGCTGCTGAATCCGGCGCGGGACAAGGCGCCGTCGATACGCTCCATGCGCTCGATATGGTTAAGCGCTGGGATCACCACGTGTTCGGGATCCTGGTCGAAGCCGAGTACGCCGCTGGCACGCAGGCTGTGCCACCACTCGACATATTGTTTCACCCCTTCGGCGTTGTCGTTGTCTAGCTCTAAGAGTTTCTCGTGGCCCCGCAGCGGGTAGTCGTTGGCGATGGCGACGGCGTCTATGCCGCCGACATTGGCCACATGTTTGAGCTGGGCCAGATAGTGGTCTGTGGTGGGTGTGTGCTCAGTGGTGAGCCAGAAGGTCATCATGAAGACGCCGAACAGGCCGCCGGTATCGGCGATCGCCCTGATCACCTCGTCGGGTGAGCAGCGAGCGTGATTGACGATGGCGCGCACGGCGCCGTGGCTCTGTACTATCGGCGCGCGGCTGGCCTTGGCGCTGTCTAGCGCCGATTGGGGGCTGGAGTGGCTGACATCGATCAGCATCCGCTTACTGTTGAGCTTGTGGAGCAGCTGATGACCGGCCTTGGTGAGCGGCAGGTTGAGCCCCTGCTTGCCGTCGTTGTCCAGGGCGCCGCCGCTAAACAGGTTGCCATAGTGGTGGGTGAGCTGTAGCACTCTAAGGCCGCGCTCATAAAACTCATCCACCTGATTGAGGTCTTGATTTATGCTCTGCTCGACGCAGTCGGCGCCCTGAATTTGAAAGAAGACGGCGGTGCGGCCGCTGGCATGGGCCGTCTCAATATCCTTGGCGCTGCGCCCCAGCAGTAGCTTGTCTGGGTTGGCATTTACCCTGGCCAGGGCCTCGCCGATACTCTTGACGCAGGCGTTGTAGGTGCGTTTGTAGTTGGTGGTGCCATCGGCCTGTTCTATGGCTTCGATGGCTGAGATATCACATAGGTAGGCATCAAGCTTTGAGGCGCCGAGATCGGCTAAGTCCTCCGGCAAAAAGGAGAGGCCATCGATATAGAGGGCTTTTTGAGTTGCTTTCGCCCATGCCGGGAGGGGGGCTAGCTGAGTCAGCAGACTGGCAGCGGCCAAGCCCTTAAGTAGATGGCGTCGTTGCATTTGCACAGGCATATTGCGCTCCTTAATAGTTGTTATTATCGCGGCAAATCAATGGGATTAAGCTGCCGATACTAACATCAAATAATCTGTCAGGGGAGCGAAGCCGGGCACTCATGGCCATTGAAACGACCATGAGTGTCGCTTTGCGCTTAAGCTAAGTGGGCGGCTATCGCCTTACCAATGGCGCCAGCACTGGCAGGGTTTTGCCCGGTAATGACTCGCTCATCTTCTATGATGAAGGCATTCCACGGCTGTACCTTGTTATAGCGCTTGGCACTGCGGGTGAGGGCTTCTTCGAGCAGGAAGGGGATCTTATCTATGGTGCCGTAGTCGATCTCCTCTTCACGGGTAAAGCCGGTGACAGACTTATCGGCAATCAGTTTTTCGCCATTGCTGAGTGTGATGGGCAGCAAACCGGCTGGTCCGTGACAGACGGCGCCAATGACACCGCCATTTTCGTAGTGCGCCGCACTGAGCTGGGCTACGGCTTCATTGGTGGCCAGATCCGATAGCAGGCCAAATCCCCCCGGATAGTAGATGGCGCTGTATTGCTCAATATCTATCTGTGAGGCGGGAATCGTATTGTTGACCCGGCTGATAAACGAGGCGTCCTGCAACACAGACGCGTTGACCTCATCACCTTCGATATCTGTGCCGTACAGGGGAGCCTTGCCGCCGTCGATTGAGACAAGATCATAATCAAGGCCCGCAGCTATTAGCTCATGCAGCGCATGGGTGAGTTCTGGCGCAAAGGTGCCATTGGCTTCGTCAGTGGTGCCGAGTGTGGCGTGGTTTGTCAAAAAGATAAGTACTTTTTTCATGGTGCAGAGTCTCTGTTATTGAAAGTGGTCTCATTGTAATTGTTGCTTTATCTGACGATAATCCATCAAAATGACAAATTAATATTGCTATATGGCAACAATGGTGGTTCATGGATAGTTTTGAGGGAATTGTCGAATTTATTGCGGTTGCCGAGTCTAATGGTTTTTCGGCGGCGGCACGCCAACTGGGAAGTTCGACCAGCCATGTGAGTCGCCAGGTGGCGAGACTTGAGGCGCGACTCGGCTGCGCTTTGTTTGCACGAACCACCCGTAGCGTTAGCCTGACCCTGGCAGGGCTGGGTTATTATCGCCAGTGTCAAAACCTGATGATGGGACTTAGACAGGCCAATGAGGAAGTGACTCAGCAGCAACAGCAGCTCAGTGGCACGCTGAGGGTAAGTGCGGCCGGTGCGTTTGCCGAGCAATATATCGCTCCGGTATTGATTGATTTTGCCAGGCAACATCCCGCCTTGACCATAGACATGGACTTCAACAGTCGTATGGTTAATTTTGTCGAAGATGGTATCGATTTCGCGATTCGCTTTGGAATGTTAAAAGACTCAGGCCTGGTAGCGCGTAAGTTAGCGAATCGAGACATGATGGCGGTGGCAAGCCCAGAGTACCTGGCCGAGCATGGTACGCCCAAGACGCCTCAGGATCTCAGGTTGCATAGCTGCATCATCTCTAACAATGATCACTGGCTGTTTCAACAAGACGATAATGAGCTGAGCATCAAGGTGGAGGGACGCTGGCGCAGCAACAATGTGCCAGCGGTGATCGCGGCGGCAGAGCAGCATTTGGGGATTGCCTATCTGCCTAAGAGTAGCTTTATCGTGCCGCTGGTCAAGGGCAGCCTGGTTCCTGTGTTGTCACCCTATTGGAATCGCGGCCTCACCAGCTGGATTGTTTACCAAAACCGCCGCTTCTTACCCATGCGGGCGCGAATGGCTATCGACCATCTGATTGCACATTTTGCCGATTGGCAGGAGTGATCACCGCGCGGCCATGGCATTCCAGAAGAGGGCGAAGCTGGCGCTGCGCTCATGGGCTTGCTGCCAGCGCTCAGGGTGGTCCACAAAGTAGCGGGTGGCGGCTAGGTATTGGCCGTGGCAGTTGTCCTGCATCAGCTCAATGGGATACTCGGCCAGCTCGCCGCTAGCCTGGCCTTGGCGGATCAATTCGGCGATGAAACCTAAGATGCCGTGCATCGCCTGATCGCGCACCGACTGCTCGAGGTTGGGGGACATGGAGTAGAGCTGAAAAAACGCCTGCTTAAGCGGATTGGCCATGGCCCAGGTCAGCGCCGCAAACCAGAGCTGCTCGGCATCTTGCTTGAGGTCGCCACGGCTGCTGGCACTTGCTTGTATGGCGTCGGCAAACTCCTGCTTAACACCGAGAAACAGCTGCTCGAGCAGCTGCTCCTTGGAGGGGAAATGGTGAAACAGGGTACCTGTGGCGACCCCTGCCTCGCGGGCGATGGTGGCCGTGCTTGTGCCATGAAAGCCCTGACTGACGAACAACCCTAGGGCGGTCTCTAAGATGGCCTGTTTCTTGGTGCGTTTGCTGCTTGCTGTCATCTGAATCTGCCCGTTAGCGTAAAAACAGCTTCATCAGCAGCTGCTGAATCGCCTTACCATAGGGAGGGTGCACCAGCTTGCCTGTGTTGAGCCTGCCACGGCTCAATATGGTCTTGGCGTGGCTCATGGTGAGGAAGCCTTCCTTGCCATGGTAGTGGCCCATGCCCGAGGGACCTATGCCGCCGAAGGGGGCATCGTCCGCCGCCACATGGAATACGGTCTCGTTGATGCAGACGCCCCCCGAGTGAGTCTGCTCCAGCAGTCGCTGCTGAGTCCCTGCATCGAAGCTCATGATGTAGAGGGCCAGCGGGCGAGGGCGATCGTTCACATACTCGATGGCCGACTCCAGGCTGTCATATTCGACGATGGGCAGGAGTGGTCCGAAGATCTCCTCCTGCATCACCTTCATCTGCTCGTTCACTCCGGTTATTAGCTGCACCGGCAGCTTACGGCTGCCGGGCGCCATGGTTTCAGTGCTGGTGGGGGTCACCTTGGCGCCCTGGTCGATGGCGTCTTGCAGCACAGCCTGCAGGCGATCGAACTGACGCTGGTTGATGATGGCGCCGTAGTCGGGGTTTTGGCCTATCTCGCCGTACATCTGCTTGAATCTGTTGATGAAGGCCTGCACGAAGGCCTGGCTCTGGCCCTTGGGCAGCAGCACATAGTCGGGGGCGACACAGATCTGCCCGGCGTTGAGGCACTTACCGTAGATCATTCGCTCCACGGCGGTATCCAAAGGCATATCCGGCGCGATGATCACTGGCGACTTGCCCCCCAACTCCAGGGTGACTGGGGTGAGGTTGTCGGCGGCGGCGCGCATCACATGGCGGCCAACCGTGGTTGAGCCGGTAAACAGCAGATGATCGAAGGGGAGCGCCGAGAAAGCGGCGGCGACCTCGGCCTCGCCTTCGACGACAGCCACCTGGGTCTCATCGAACAGGCCAGCCAGCATTTGTCTGAGCACCCTGTTGGTCTCTGGGGTGAATTCAGACAACTTGATCATGGCGCGGTTGCCAGCCGCCAGGGCGGTGATCAAGGGACCGATGGAGAGCATCACGGGGAAGTTCCACGGCACTATGATGCCGACTACGCCCAGAGGCTGATACTGCACCTGCACCTTGGCGGGCGCCAGTAAGATGCCCGCGTTGCGACGGTTGGGCTTCATCCAGCCCTTGAGCTTCTTCAGTGTGTAGTTGATGTTGTTGACGCAGGGCATGATGTCGGAGATGCGGCTGTCATCAGGAGATCTGTGGCCATAGTCGGCATTGAGGGCCTCGACAATCGCCTGCTGATGGCTCAACAGCGCCTGCTTGAGGGCGATAAGCTGGGCCTCGCGTTGCTGCCTAGAGGGGGCGCCTTGCTCACGGAAGCTGGCCTTCTGCCTCGCCAGCAGTTGGTTGAGGGCTTGGCCGACATCTAGGTTTGTGGGCATGTTCATTGTGCTTATCCTCTATTGGTTACTGACGTTGAGCGTTCGAATGTTAACGTCTCTTCTGCCAAGCCAGATCTGGAGTCAGATGGCCAAAATACAAAACCGACTGATTAGTCGGTCTAATGTTAGGGGGTAAAACCGCCTAGGTCAAATATTGTTCGATAGCGGTGAAAAGTGTGATCTGGATCAAGCGGGTGGCGGGGCTGGAAATCTAAAATGAAATAGACCCTTTTAGTTGGGATTACAGGAGCTTGATATGAGCAGTAATCTACATGGTATCGCCATAGGCATAGAGCGCAGTCAGGATGATTTTTATCTCGCCTTCAAGGCCGTCGGCAAGTTGACCCACGAAGACTATGAGCAGATGACGCCGCTGTTGGAGTCAGCATTGGCGGGCATCGAGGTGTCCGAAATCGTCGCGCTTATCGACATCACAGAGCTCGATGGCCTGTCGCTGCATGCAGCCTGGGATGACCTTAAGCTGGGCTTGAAACACGGCAAGGAATTTAAGCGGGTGGCCATCATAGGACGGGGGGATCTACAGGAGTGGGCGACCCGGGTGGCGAACTGGTTTACCCCTGGGGAGTTCAAGTTCTTCGAAGATAAGCGAGACGCGCTCGACTGGCTGTGTTGATGGCTAACCCTTCGTTTATCGCCAGTAACGGTTTTGAGTACTGGTTATGAGTATTAGGCGTGGTTTTGGGGATTTGGCGAGCTTTTGGGGATTAGCCGTGGTTTTTAATATTAGTGACGATTTTTAGCCGCTTTAGCAGGCGGAACTAAGGGCCCTATTCTACGCAGAGAAAAGCGGAGAAAGCCCTGCCAGCTAAGCGATTTCTGTCAAGCCTGTGTCACTTTTATCCGCTATGCTTAAAGAAAGCGAATGGTAAGGAGTAACAGATGAGAAATGGTCAAATTTTATGCCCGACAGATTTTTCTGAAACGGCTTCCCATGCCCTCTCTTATGCCATCGAGATGGCCAACCTGTATCAGGTGGGATTTCGCTTACTTCATGTGGTCGAGCAGCCCATGGGGGATGAGAATTTTCAGATCCTCGCCATCACGCCGGAGGAGCTCGCCCAGTCCATGGAAGATGCCGCCGCCGAGAAGATGAGATCCCTGCTGGCCAAGCTCGATAGCAATCTGCCCATCGAGACCATGATACGTCGCGGCGACGCAGTGACCGAGATCTTAGCCGAGGCCGAAGAGAGCCATGTCGGCATGATAGTGATCGCCAGCCATGGCCGTAAAGGCTTGTCTCATTTTCTGCATACCAATGTGGCAGAGGCGGTGGCGAACCGCGCCAAGTGCCCGGTGCTGGTGGTCAAGTAGTCCGGGCGAAGGTTCTGGTTTATAAGCCCGTCGTCGGTCAATTGTTTGTCGAGAATGGCTTTCGAGAATGCCTGTCGAAATTGGTTGTCGCAAACGGCTATTGAAAACAGCTGACGACGCAGCTTAGTTTTTGCATTTGTAACAGAGGGATACGAGCGCCTGAACTGAGGAGGTGAATATGCGTACCCGTCAAATATTGTGCCCAACGGATTTTTCCGAGACGGCCTCTCACGCCCTGGGCTATGCCATCGAAATGGCGACCCTGTATGGCGTGGATCTGCGTATCGTTCATGTGGTGAGTGAACCCTACGGCGCCCATAACTATGGGATAGTGGTGGAGAGTAACGAGGAGCTGGAGCAGCACCTGCATGCCTATGCCAACGGCAAGCTGGGTGAGATAGTCAGGGACGCGCAGATTAGAATGCCGCCCCATCTCAAGGTGCGCAGCGAGGTGCGTACCGGCGGTGTGTTAGGTCAGATATTGCTCGATGCCGAAGAGAATGATGTGGGCATGATAGTGGTCGCCAGCCATGGTCATACCGGGCTCGCCCACCTGTTGAATCCGAGCGTGGCAGAAGAGCTGGCCAATAAGGCCAAGTGTCCCGTGATGGTGGTGAAATAGCCTAGCCTCGGCAGGTGTCACGATAGAGCTGGTCCGCCAGGGCGTGCAATACCTCTGGCGCCGGCTTGGTATGGGCAAAGGTTCTGAGCCCGTAGATCCCCATAACGAAATAGCGCGCCAGATGAGCCGCATCTCCCTTAAGTTCTCCCCTGTCGACGGCGCGCTCAAACTGGGTCGTCAGCGCCTGCTGCCAACTCTCTAGATGCGATTGCACAGCATCTCTTATCATCTCATCTTGCTCGGCCACCTCGTTGAGCGCCTTGGTCAGCAGGCAGGCCTTGGGCGTATCCTTGCACTGACACTCATCGACTATGCCGGCCAGATACTGCTTAAGCTGCTCGGGGAAGGGGAGCACTGAGCCGAAACAGGCCGTTAGCTCGGCTTGTCTGTCCTGCCCATATTGTTCTATCACCGCCAGCAAGAGGCCGCGCTTGTTGTCGAAGGCGCAGTAGATGGAGCCAGGGTGTAACCCAGTGGCCTTGGTGAGATCTTGCATGCTGGTCTTGGCGTAGCCCTTGTCGATAAAGGCATTCATGGCCTGTCTCAGTACCTGCTGGCGATCAAATTCGGCGTTGCGCATCTTACTCTTTGGCTGCTTGTTGGGGCGATAGATGGGATTGTACTCAATTTTGAATGAACGTTCAAAAAAGGTCTTGAATCCTTTTTTGACTGAGAGTATCTTGAACGCTCATTCAAGAAAGAGAGCCGATTATGACAGCCGACCTGTTTCAGCCTTATGCGCTTAATGCCAGTATTACCCTCAACAACAAGATCTTGATGGCGCCGCTTACCCGTTGTCAGGCCGACGATGACCTGGTGCCAACCCAGGCGATGGCCGACTATTATGCTCGCCGCGCCGATGCTGGGCTAATCATCTCAGAGGCGGTGATCATTCGCCCCGATGGTCAGGGTTATCCTAATACCCCGGGCCTGTTTACCCCAGAGCAGATCCAGGGCTGGCAGCGCGTGACCAGCGCCGTGCATGCCAAGGGCGGTAAGATCTTCGCCCAGCTGTGGCACACTGGCCGGGTGGCACACTCACACTTTTTCGGTGGCCAGACGGTAGCGCCGTCGGCGGTGAAGATTGAAGGCACAGTACCGCGTCAGCGTGAGCTGGCCTACGAGACCCCTAAGGCGTTGACCACAGATGAGATTGCGAAGCTGGTGGCCGACTATTCCCAGGCGGCGGCCAATGCCATAGATGCCGGTTTCGATGGCGTCGAGATCCATGGTGCCAATGCTTACCTCATCGATCAGTTCCTGCACCATGACAGCAACCGCCGCGATGATGAGTTTGGCGGCACGCCGGAGAATATGGCGCGCTTCCCGCTGGCCGTGGTGGACGCCATCGTTAATCGTATTGGTAATGAGCGCACCGCACTGCGAGTGTCGCCGGGCGCCTATGTCAACATGCAGGGCGACAGCCGAGATCGCGCCGTGTTCGATTATTTCTTAGAGCAGCTGGAGTCTCGCAAGCTGGCCTACCTGCATGTGGGGATCTTCGATGATGCCCTGACCTTCGAGTATCTCGGCGGGCGAGTGTCTGACTATGTGCGTGGCCATTATAGCCAGACCTTGGTGGGGGTAGGCAGCTATAGCGCCGAGACGGGGGCCCAGGCCATCGCCGATGGCCGCTTCGACCTGCTGGCGATTGGTCGCCCCTTCATCGCTAACCCAGACTATGTGGTCAGGGTGCGCGACAGACAGCCGCTGGTGACTTACTCAGACGAGATGTTGGCCGAGCTGGTTTAATCGCGATAGTCGTTTTAGCATTGGCCTTCAAGCCTAGCCTTTCAAGCCTTTACTTAGGATGAGACAAATAATTGAGACAAATAAGAAAGGGCATATCGCGTCGGCGATATGCCCTTTTTAATGTCTGTTAGGGTTCAGCGTAAGCTTAGAGCTTCCAGGTAATGGTGGCGCTGTAGTTTGCCGGGGCGCCGTAGAAGGCCTGGGCCCAATAGAGACTGTTGAGGTATTTCTCGTCGGTCACATTGTTGGCGTTGAGGCTCAGCTGCAGATTGTCATTAAACTGATAGCGGGCCATGAGATCGACGATGGCATAGGCGTCCTGGCGGGTGATGATCGCCTCGCCCGCATTGGCAAAGCCGTCGCCGACTACGCCCTGGTCGCGGTAGATATCATCTTGCCAGCGCATGTTCATCCCCACAGAGAGGCCTTCGATGGCGGCCACGTCATAGGTGGCGGCAAGCTTAAGCAGGCGGCTCGGGGTGTAGGCGGCGACAATCTTGGCGTTGTCGTCATTGCCATCGATATCGAAGTCGGTGAAGCCCAGGCTCAGGTTGAGGCCGTCGAACACCTCACCGGCTACCTCAAACTCATACCCCTTGCTGTTGATACCATCGGCGCCTATGTAGCGCTGGTCGGTCGGCGGCAGATCGGCGGTGCGGGGATCGGGCACCGCCAGATTAACCTGCTGAATGTCGAAGTAGGCCAGGCTGGCGATCAGGCGGCCGTCGAACAGCTCGCTCTTGAAGCCTATCTCCTTGCTCTCACCCGTCACGGGGGCCAGCAGGTTGTCGTCGATATCCATCTCGGTTTGCGATTTGAAAGTTTCGGTATAGCTGGCGTAGGCCACAAGCTCAGGGGTGATACGGTAGACGGCGCCCAGGTAGGGAATAAACTGGCTGTCTTCGACGTCTTGTACCTTGTCGTAGGAGACGCCTTCGGCCTGCCATTTGTTGAAGCGGCCGCCGGCGATGAAATGGAAGCCGTCGAACAGGTTAAAGCGACCCGTGAAGTAGGCGGCCTGCTGCTTGGCGCTGACGTCACTGCCTCGTGGGCTGTCGGCAAACACTGGCTTAGGCGTGTTGCCATCCCAGTCGTTGAGATCCGGCATGGCCGGGAAGCCGTTGCCTGTGGTGTAGTCGTATAGCGAGGTGTCGATATAGTCTACCTTGGCATAGTTCACCCCGGCCACCAGTTGATGGTCGCGGCCAAACAGGCTGAACTCGCCGTCGACATAGAGATCCACCAGATCATGGCTCTCGTCGAGATCATATTCGCTGCCATAGCCTGTAAGGCCAAGGCCCGTCTCTCTGTCTGGGGTGCCGTAGACGTAAAAGAGTTCGGTATCTTCATCCGTGCTCTTGTGGGAGTAGGTGGCACGCAGGCGCCAATCGTCGGCGAAGTAGTGGCTCAGCTCTACCACTGTGTTGTTCTTGATCACCTGCCAGTTCGACCAGTTGGCCGAGGTGTTGGTGGATCTGTCGTAGTTGGTCGGGCTGCCATCAGTGTAGTAGAGCGGCAGGGCGCCCCAGTTGTTACCTGTGGCATCGTTGTTGATGTAGCTGTGGCTGACCGACAGGCTGGTGTCGTCACTCAGGTTGGCCTCGATGAAGGCATAGAGCACGCTCTTGTCTGTCTCATAGCGATCGAGGTAGGAGTCTTTCTGCTGTTTCACCGCCACCACGCGGGCGGCAAAGGTGTCGTTGAGGCGGCCGCTGGCATCGGCCTCGACTCTGGCGTTGTTGAAGCTACCGTAGCTGGCCTGCAGCTTGAGTTGATTGTCTGAGGTCGGACGCTTACGAATGAAGTTGACCGTGGCCGAGGGATTACCCACACCTGTCATCAGGCCGTTGGCGCCGCGGATCACCTCGATGCGATCATAGATGGCGGTGTCTTCGTCGGCGTGGTTGTTGCCTGAGGTCAGTGGCAGGCCGACCCCGTCGATCTGGAAGTTGGTGATGTCGAAGCCGCGGGCCGTGTAGTAGGTGCGGTCCGTCTCGATGCGCTCGACATTGATGCCGGTGGCGCTGTCCAGGGCGCTGTTGATGTCGTTGAGCTGGAAGTCGTCCAGCTGAGCATCTGTGATCACAGACACCGACTGTGGAATATCTATGATGGCCAGATCCAGGCGCGAGGCGCCGCCGACAGAGTGGGCATTGTAGCCCTGCACATAGCGGCCGCGAACCTCGATCTTCTCGATATCCTGGTTGTCCTGTTGGCTGTCATTGTCTAGTTGAGCAGTTTGATTCTCTGCGTGGCCTGGCATAGTCGCCATGCTCAGGGCGCAGAAGATAGCGAGCGAAATAGGCTTAAGTTTCATGATCTGTCGTCATCTTAGCAAAAGAAGAATAGTGAGGAGCGGTGCAAGACCGCTGGGGACTTGGCACGCCAACCAAATTTACGCAACAAAGGATATACAAAAAAAGTAGGATGTTAAATGGGAATGCTTATCATTTACTTTTGTGTCGAATGTAAAGAAAAAAACTGATTTTTCATGCCTGGCGGCCGCTTTGGCCTTTGCATTAGCAAGTTCGTCGGCTTTTTCTATACTCAGAGGTGTGAACTGGATCAGATTTTTAAGGTGAGGCACCCATGAGAAAAAGCGTAATTGGAGTATCTGGCTTGCTGCTGATGTCGGCAAGCGTCCTGGCTTTCGCAGGTCAAGCTGTTGCTGGTCAAGAGCAGGCGAAGACGAGTTCGACCCCGGCCTTCGAGCATGCCAACAGCAACGCCGCCTTCCTGCGCTGCGGCACCCGTACCCCCTCGGATCTCGAGGTGAAGATGTTGAATGAACACCTCAAGGCCCTGAAGAAGCCGAGCGGTGTGGGTAATGGCAACGGTGGCGGCGGTGGCGGCGGTGGTGATGGCGGCACGGGCGGTAACTACACGGCCGTGGGTTATAATATTCCCGTCTATGTCCACCTGATCCTGAGCAGTAGCGGCGACGGTGATGTGTCTGGTCTGGTTACGGAGCAGATGAATGTACTTAATGATGCCTTCGCCGGTGCAGGTGGCGGCAGCGGCTTCGATACCAAGTTCAGCTTCACCTTGATGGGGACAACAAAAACAGAAAACGATGCCTGGTATACCGCGGGGCCAGGCACCAGTGCCGAGCGTGCGATGAAACAATCCCTTCGTCAGGGCGGCGCCGATACCCTTAACATCTATGTCTCTAATCCAGGTGGTGGCTTGCTGGGCTGGGCGACCTTCCCTACGGACTATGCCAGCAATCCTAGTGACGATGGCGTGGTGATCCTTAATCAATCATTGCCGGGCGGTACGGCTTCGCCCTACAACGAAGGCGATACCGCGACCCATGAGGTCGGCCACTGGCTGGGCCTGTATCATACCTTCCAAGGTGGCTGTAATGGCGGTGACCAGGTTTCCGATACCCCGGCCGAGCGTTCGGCGGCCTATGGTTGTCCCTCGGGACGTGATACCTGCCGACGTGACAGTGGGGACGACCCCATCTACAACTTCATGGACTACACAGACGATAGCTGCATGGTCGAGTTCACCCAGGGCCAGTCTGAGCGCGCCGATACCTTAAGCGGTGCCTATCGCTGGCCGTCTAACTAGCCTCATGGAAAATTCACTGTTGAAACCGGGCCTATGGTGTCTCGCCATAGGCCTTTGTTTGTGGGGGAGTCCTTGTTTGGCGGAGCGACTGCGTGCCCCCGACTTCGTGCCCTGTGGCCGTGATCAACTGACCTCATGGCAGGGAGAAGTCTTTAACTATCACAGGAGCGAGACCCAGATAGCCTTCGGTATTCGCACCGTAGACGGTACCCTGGAGCGCCTGGATATCGCCTACGCGCTAGAGCAGATGCGGCTCAATGGTGGGCTGTTTACCCTGCCAGACTGGAAACGGCTCGAGCTTTCTCCCGGCGTGCTCAAACCCTCGGTGCGGGTGAGGGTATGGCGCTGCGATGAGCAGGGCGCCATTAGCTTCATGATTGACTGGCTGGAGTGATCCAGCCAGAGCCCTTAATCGCTAAGCTCTTAGTCGCTAAGCATAGCGGCGACGCTGCCGCAGAGTGTCATCAGAAACAGAAACCACTTGAGTACCTTGGGGCTAACCTTGATTGCCAGCTTGACCGCCAGATGGGCGCCCACCATGGTGCCAGCTGCCAGGATGAGCCCTGGTAGCCAGAGGATCAGCTCTTCCTTGATGAAGACCAGCAGGGAAGCCAGGGTGAAGAACAGGGTACAGAACACCTTGAGGGCGTTGGCCCTCACCAGATCATATCTCAGGCTGCCCGCCAGGGCCGCCAGTAAGACGAAGCCTACCCCCGCCTGTACAAAGCCGCCATAGATCCCGGCCAGTGTCAGCCAGAACCAGGAGCTGGGCGTGTCCTTGACCCGGTTGACCGGGGTGCCCAGCTCGGGCGCTATGATGGCGGGGCGCACTAAGATGATGAGCGCCATCAGCAGCATGGTGCCGAGCAGCAGGGGTTTAATCAGTGTGCTGGGGGAGTATGCGGCCAGGCCCGCGCCTATGAAGCCGCCGAGTATAGTGGGCAGCAGTATCGGCCCCTTGTCCTGGGTATCTAGCTTGCCATGCTTGTGAAAGCCTAACAGGGCGGTGATCGATTGCACCGTGACCCCGACCCGGTTGGTAGCGTTGGCGACCTCGGCGGGCATGCCCATCACCATGAGTGCGGGCAGGGTGAGGTTGGAGCCGCCGCCGGCCAGGGTATTGATGATGCCAGCCAGAAAGCCGGTGACGACCAGCAACAGGCCGTGGGTGAGGGTGATCTCCATGGGTACTCCTTACGCCCTAATGGGGAATGACTCGCTGGATAAGTTAGAAACTTGAGCCAGGCTCGGCGAGAAACGCCAGCTCCTCTTGGGTGGACTCGCGCCCCAAGATGGCATTGCGATGGGGATAGCGTCCAAAGCGGTCGATAATCGCCTTGTGGCGCTGCTCAAACGCCAGGTTGTTTTCGGCGCCCTCTCGATTAAACAGGATAAGGGCGACCTCGTGGATCGCCTGCGACTCGCTGTGCATGTAGGGCATATAGAGAAAGGGAACTTGCTTAGGTTGCAGCGCCTTGTCGATGCCGGCGGCCACGGCTTCCTGGGCCAGGGTTAGCGCCATGGGATCGGCGGCGAAGGCTTCTGGCGTATCCCGGTAGATGTTACGGCTAAATTGGTCCAGCACGATAATCTCGGCCAGACGCCCCTGGGGTGTGGTGCGCCAGTGATAGAGTTCGCCCTGTTTGGCCTGAGTGAGCAGCTCGCCGAAGCGGGCTTGAATCGTCTTGTCGAAGGTGAGGTCTTTGACAAACCAAGCTTTAGGTTCAATCTCCTCGAACCAGAAGCGAATGATGTCATCTGGCGTGTGGGCTATCCTGTTCATCTCTTCTCCTTCTCTCCAGGCTTATTGCCAGTTCTAGCTATATCCAGTTTTTCGGATCTTCTCTGGTCAAACTTAACGCGGTTTCGGCAATCAATCTAGCCTCTTCGAGGGGAATATAGGGGATCACCAGGGGGCCTGATGCCAGACCTAAGTGCAAGGTGGCCAAGGCATTACGCCTCTGCCCCGGCGTCTGTGAGATACAGACATCCTGGGTCTTGCCGAGGGGAACCAGTCGCCAGGTCTGCCCCAGCGCACCTGTGTGGATCCAGCAGTCATCCCCCTCCAAGCAGTAGCCCCATTGACGATAGTTGAGATAGAGGCCGACAAGCGCCACCAGGGTGAAGCCGGCGACCAGTTCGGTAAAGGGGTTGAGGCCAAGGATAAGGGTCATCACCACGGGAAGCAGTGCCAGTGGGATGGCGCGGCGCCAAAGCCAGCCGCTGTTTATCCCCTGATAACTGGTGGGCAGGGAGTTGGCCTTGGCCGCCAGGCTATCGAATCGGCCGAAGGCCTGAGGGATATCTTCACGACTCATGCTGGGGATCAGCAGGTGGCGCTTGGCGAGCTGCTCCACCTCATTACCTTTTACCTGCTCGAAATGTACCGTCCAGCGCCCGATAAGCCTGCCGATGACGGGCTGCTCGAATCGGACAAGCTGCACCCTGTGCAGGCGCAGCGCATCTTGCTGTTTTGCCAGTATGCCGCCGGTTCGATGCAGCGTTCCCTGACGCAGGCTGAGGCGATAGGGGTAATACTTGAGCACGGCCGAGGCGATAGAGATGAGCGAGAGCAGTAGGTAGAGGAGTATTAGCGCGGCCGCTACCGCCAGGATCTGATAGATAAGTCCTGTGGCGATATTGGCCTGATACCAGTGCCAGGCTCCCTGCACCATGCTGGTTTGTCCAAGTGATTCCCAGTCTACCTGGCCTATGATGGAGCCGGAGATTATTGAGAGCCAGATGAGGTTGTTCTGATAGAAGCCGAAGATTAGCAGCTCCTTAAGATCTTTGGCCACCACCAGGCCTTCGCCCTGACGCCAGGATTGCGCACTCGCCCGATTGGCCGTCATGCCCGCCTGCTGCGGCTCGCTGGCAAGCGACGGTGTCTCACAATCGGCATAGGTTGTCTCTGTACCTTGCAGTTGGGACTGGGAGGCAAACAGGCGTTTCTTGAGTTGCATGGCCTGGCGATAGTTGACCGCGGCCAGCACTGCCTCATCTTGCTTGGAGCCGGCCGTCTCCACCACCAGGCTGTAGAGGCCGAGCGGTCGGAAGTAGAGGGGCTGCTCCAGCCGCACATTTTGGATCTTGTTCAGCGGGATCTCCTGGGCGCGTTTAAACACCAGTCCCTGGCGGATCCCCAGCTTGGCGTCGCTGAGCCGATAGCGATACTTGGCCCATTGCAGGCTGGCATAGGTCAGAGTGACCAGGACCAGACCCGCGGCGACCAGCAGCAGCCAGGGGGAGTTGAATCCCCGCTGCCATCCGGTGTAGACCAGGGGGATCAGCGCGTAACCATTGGTCAGCAGCTGGCGTAGGCTGCCGACACTGAAGCTGACGATCGACCAAGGAGACAGGCTCGCCCACTGGGCGAAGCGTGTACTCATGGGTTAATCCTCGCGCCCGTCGGGGGCTTGATTCTGTGGTGCCTGTTTTTGGGAGGCTTTGGCCAGCAGATGCTTACGCAGTGGCTCGGCGGTGTCGTCCCCCAAGCCTGGAAGGCTGATCTCGGCGCTGCCGCTTCCTGCGCTGAAGCACTTTAGGGTGTGTTGATGAAAATAGCGCTCCAGCGGGCCCTGAGACAGGCTGACATGCTGCAGGCGGGTATAGGGCAGGGCGATCTTCTTATGCCAAATCAATCCCTTCTGCATGATGAACTCGTGATCGAATACGCCGTAGGCGATAGAGAGGGCGTAGCGATAGCGGCCGTAGCTGACGATACCAGCCAGGAAAAGCAGGCCCGTCACCAGGGCGATGATCAGGCTGCCCGGCAGGTTGAGCAGGATTGCGGCCAGGGGCGCTATGATCAGTAGCGGCGTGAAGATCAGCAGATTCTCTATCTGCACCTGATGCAGATAGGCCTGTTCCAGTGGTGTCAGTGGTACTTCATCTATGGCGATCCAGTCTGGCTGCTCCAGCCGACGCCTGGCCTGCATTGATGCCGAAGTTTGAGGAGTCACATCTTCCATTTGTTATCCTGCGAAAGTTGGCTATTGGCTGACTATAACATCTTTCCTTTGGTTGTCAGCCATTTGCACCTGTTTGTGATGCTTGTTTTATGTTACAAGATAATAAAAACCATGTTGAGAGAGGATGCCTTGAGCGCCGAGTTATCTAAGCAAAAAATTGCCTTCCTGAGAAAGCTCTATCTGGCCCATTTGATCGATAGTGAGCAGCATAATCTGCTGTCGCTGAACAAGGCCACCAGCATGCCGAGGCGTACCCTGCAAGATGCCATTGCCGCCATGGGAGATATAGGTATCAGCTGTACTTTTGTGCAAGATGGTGAGCGCCATAATGCCGGTTATTATTGCCTTAACGACTGGGGGCCTATCGACAAGGCTTGGGTGGCTAATAACATCGAGAGCATCACCCAATCGTTGAAGCATGACTGATTGCTGCCGCTAGATTGATCGCTGAGGCCAGATTGATCGCTGATACCTACTGGTTTGCTGGAATTAGTGATTCAGTAGGTAGAGGCCGATGAAGCCAAGCCAACTCAGGGCTAGCAGTAGCCAGGGCAGCTTGCTGGCTTTAGGCGCGGCCTGTAATCCGTCATCCATTGGCTCCATCGTTTGACGCTGCTTCTCCTTGAGGACCTGCTTGCGCTGCTTGTCCCTGTCTCTGGCCTTGCTCTTCTGGCGCTTCTTGTATTCGGCAATCCCCTTTTCTATCCCTTGGGCGATAAGCTTGGTCTGTTCCTTGGTTTGCCCGGGTTTCTGGGTGGCCTTGGCAATTTTCATCGCCTCATCTTTGGTTTCGTTGGAGATCTGCTGCGCCATAACGTCTTAAGCTGATGAATGTTGGCCTCACTATAACATGAGTCGAGCCATAGGGTGACACAGGCTTAGCCTCTGGTACGGCCTCTGCCCCTATACCATAGTATGAGTATGATTTTGTTAAGATATCGCTTAACCTGTCTGTGGCAAATTCAATCAATAATAATACCCTGCTATCAAGGACAAGATCATGCTTAATAAGGCCGCAAAACCTCTGGTCAAGTTGGTCGACCGCTATCTGCCCGACCCCTATATTTTCGTGTTACTCCTCACCCTGCTGGTGTTTGTCGCCGCCATGATGGTGGAACAGCAGAGCCCGCTGCAACTGGTGACCTACTGGGGCCAAGGCTTCTGGGCGCTGCTCAGCTTCTCGATGCAGATGTTGCTGGTGCTGGTGGCCGGTTACATGCTGGCCAGCTCGCCGCCCATTAAACGCCTGCTAGATAGCATCGCCGCCCTGGCCAAGAGTGCGCCCCAGGCGATCATCCTGGTGACTCTGGTGTCGCTGCTTGCCAGCTGGATCAACTGGGGCTTCGGCCTGGTGGTCGGCGCCCTGTTCGCCAAGGCGCTGGCGCGTCAGGTGAAGGTGGATTATCGCCTGCTGGTGGCCAGTGCCTATTCGGGGTTTGTGGTCTGGCATGGCGGCCTCGCCGGCTCCATCCCCCTGACCATAGCCACCAAGGGGCATTTCGCCGAGGACAAGATAGGCATCATAGCCACAGACAATACCATTTTCGCCGGCTTTAACCTGGCGCTGGTGGCTGTTCTGTTCGTGCTGATCCCCTTGGTTAACCGCTTCATGTTGCCAAGCGCTGATGAGAGCATCTATGTCGACAGGGACAAGCTAGTAGAGCCCGAGGTCGAGACCGAGGCGATCACCCGTCCGGCTGATTATCTGGAGAATAGCCGCCTACTGGCCTGGGCCGTGGGTGGGGCTGGTTTGGTCTACCTGGGGCAATACTTCTTCTCCTCTGGGGGCAAGCTCAACCTGAATATCGTTAACTACCTGTTTCTGTTTCTCGCCATCATCCTGCATCAGACGCCTCGCAGCCTGCTGATCAGCCTGAATGAGGCGATCAAGGGCGGCGCCGGCATAGTGATCCAGTTCCCCTTCTATGCGGGGATCATGGCGCTCATGGTGCAGTCGGGTCTGGCTCAGAGTATCTCGTCGGGGTTCGTGGCCATCGCCAGCGCCGACAGCCTGCCGTTCTGGAGCTTTATCAGTGCCGGTATCGTCAACATCTTTGTGCCGTCCGGTGGTGGCCAGTGGGCCGTGCAGGCACCTATCATGTTGCCCGCCGCCGAGGCGCTGGGTGCAGATGTGGCGAGGGTCGCCATGGCGGTGGCTTGGGGCGATGCCTGGACCAATCTGATCCAGCCCTTCTGGGCTCTGCCTGTGCTGGCGATCGCCGGGCTCAAGGCGCGGGATATCATGGGCTTCTGCCTGATGCAGCTGATCATCACTGGCATAGTGATCAGTATCGGTCTGACCTGGTTCTAGTCAGATCCCCACCGATTAATCTCCGCAAACAAAACCCGCTTTTCCCGGCGGGTTTTGTTATTCTGTTAGCTAAGCCTGATACCGCTGCCGAAAAGGAATGCCAGCTTGTCTCAACCTCTCTCACCGACTGCCTCTCATGACGCACCTCCCGGCCCTAAGCGGTCAGCACCTCAACCCAAGCGACCAGGAGCGAAGAAAGCCGTTCTGCCCTGGATAGGCGGCTTCCTGCGGCCCTATCGTGGCAAGGTGATCGCCGCCATAGTGTTTCTGTTTATCGGCTCGCTGGCCTGGTTATCTTTGGGCCAAGGGGTGCGCCTCATGGTGGACGAGGGCTTCCTGCGGGAAAATGGCGAGCGGCTCAACGAGATCATCTTGCTGGTGATTGGCATCACCGCGCTGAGCAGCTCCGCCATCTTCTGCCGCTTCTACCTCATGACCTGGCTTGGGGAACGGGTAAGCGCCGATATCCGCCTCAAGGTCTATGATCATCTGCTCAAGTTGTCGCCCGGTTTCTACGCCAGGCTGCGCACCGGCGAGGTGATCTCCCGCTTTACCGCCGATGCCACCCTGTTGCAATCTGTGGTGGGCTCCAGCCTCTCCATGGCGCTGCGCGCCAGCGTCACAGTCGTCGGTGGCCTGGTGATGATGGCGATCACCAGCCTAAAGTTGACGGCACTGGTGCTACTGGCCGTGCCTTTGGTGCTGGGGCCTATCTTCTTCTTCGGCCGTAAGGTGCGCGAGCTGTCTCGTAAAAGCCAAGACAGGGTGGGTGACCTGGGTGCCTATGTGGATGAGTCGCTGCATGAGATCCACACTGTGCAGGCCTATTGCCATGAAGACCGAGACAGACAGCTGTTTTCCGAGCGGGTCGAGGCCGTGATGGAGACGGCCAGGGGGCGCATCAAGTATCGCGCCATTCTCATCTCCTTGGTGATGTTTCTCAGCATACTCGCCATCGCCCTGATCACTTGGGTGGGCGCCAAGGATGTGATGAGCGAGGTGATCACGCCGGGCGAGCTCTCCGCCTTCATGTTCTATGCCGTGATGGTGGCGGGCGCCGTGGCGACCATCAGCGAGGTGATCGGCGAGATCCAGCGTGCCGCCGGTGCGACGGAGCGACTTATCGAGCTGGTGGAGACGCCTATCGACATTCCTCTGGCGCCAAAACCAGTCAGCTTGCCAGCAAAGGTGCGTGGCGAGTTGAGCCTAGAGCAGGTGCGTTTCAGCTATCCTGTTCAGGCCAGTGCCGATAGTGCTGAGGAGATGGAGGCGCAGGCTGGCGTCGAGGTGATCCGTGGCCTGAGCCTGCATATCTCTCCCGGCGAGCGGGTGGCCCTGGTGGGGGCGAGCGGCGCCGGCAAGAGTACCCTGTTTGAGCTGTTGCAGCGCTTCTATCCCCTGGACAGCGGGGTGATAGCCCTGGACGGTATCGACATCGCCAGCCTGCGACCACAGGATCTGCGCCAGCAATATGCCCTGGTGCCCCAGGAGTCGGTGATCTTCGCCACTAGCGTGCTGGAAAATGTGCGTTACGGCCGCCCCGACGCCAGTCTGGAGGAGGTGCAGGCTGCCTGCGTCGCCGCCCGCGCCGATGAATTTATTGCTGATTTTAGCGAGGGCTATCAGACCTATCTGGGTGAACGCGGCGTGCGTCTATCTGGCGGTCAGAAGCAGCGTATCGCCATCGCGCGGGCGATATTGGCCGATAGGCCGGTATTGCTGCTGGATGAGGCCACCAGTGCCCTGGATGCGGTCAGCGAGCAGAAGGTGAAGCAGGCACTGGATGTGCTGATGCAGGGGCGCACCACACTGATCATCGCCCATCGCCTGGCAACTGTGCTCAACGCCGACCGTATACTGGTGATGGATAAGGGGGAGCTGATCGCCAGCGGTACCCATGGCGAGCTGATGCAGAGCAACAGCCTCTACCGCGAGTTCGCCAGCTTGCAGCTACTCTCGGAAGAGGCCTAAAGGATAGGAGAGTGAGATAAGGGCAGACAGGTTATATCTGCTCTTATCTGTTTCTATATTTAGCTAGACTAGCCTCTATGGCCGCCGTGGCCACCACCGCACTGATGGCGGGTTTCTCTGCCGCCATCTTCCACACCGATCTCACCGCCATCTTCAAACAGCTTAAATGCGCCTTGAGTCATATCGTTTTGGGGCGGGGAGTCCAGGTGGCCGAGGCAGGTGTAGCCCACCCGATAGTTGCCGGCAGGCAGATAGCCCATGGCAAAGAACCAGTTGCCATTAATGTCTTGGCGTATGGGGGAGATGGCCACCGGTGAGAAGAGGCCGTCGTCGCGGCTCTGCGCTATGTCGCCCATCTGCGCCAGGCTGGTCACCTCACTCGGGTAGAGATAGGCCATGTGGTAGAACTGGCCGCCCTCGGGGGCACTCGCTGCGTATTGAGTCTCACAATCGGCGATCCATTGAGGATCCATCTCGCCGAAGATGTGTCCCATGGTGTCGTCGTCGATGGAGTAGATACCGTGATGGTTGAGTTGATATTGGCCATCGGAAAGGTGCATTGACTGGTAGAGGTCGATCTCCATGGTCAGGTTAAGGTGCTGATGTTCGCCCAGGGTGAAGTTTGCCATGGGGAGGCGACCATCTTCTATCATCAGCGGGTGCTGGCCCTGGCCGTTTTCGATGAGGCAACCCTGGGCCTGATCGCCATTAACCAGGGTAAAGTGTACGTCGTGATATTGGCCTGCGGGGAGTTCTAGGCCGTCGATCACTCTGTGGCTGTCCATGCCTTGGTAGTCCAGCAGGTTAAACCTGTGCTGGGCCATATCCTGAGTGTGCCGCTGGCCGTGAGCATCTGTCATCACCAGTTTATCGAGCACCAGCTCGACCCGGCTGACCTGACTCATTGGAGAATCGGACAGGGCGATACTCACTGTACCTGTGGCGAGTGGCTCTGGTGGACTGGTGTCATCGGAGCCGCCGCAGCCGCTGAGCATAAGGCCAACGAGGGGGAAGGGTAAAAAAGCTAGGGGTAGAGTTAAGGGTCGCATCTTGAGTAAACCTTTTAATGAGTTTTTTCTAATGGTTTTATTCATTCTAAGGAGTACTTGCACGAAATGTAGGGATTTGCTGGTTAAAATTTGTACTTTGTGAGTGGGCTAACGCTTAGGGCGTTCAGGCGTTGATGGCTTAAATAAAGTGCGATAGGGAGGCGCCTTTTTCACTGGAGAGCTTTATTACATGAGAGCATTATTACAGGAGAGCATTATTACAGAAGAGCGTTAGTGCTTGTGAACCTCAGGCGAGATCCCTGCGTACTGATTTAACGAATTAGTTTAAAGAATTGTTTTTCCAATATACCTCATTAAGTGGAGTATCGCGATGAGATGGCCTGTCACTTTTTCTCTTGTTTGTCTGTTAACCATGCTAACGGCCTGCACCAGCGCGCCCAAGGGGATAGCGCCGGTGGAGGGATTCGAACTCTCCAGATACCTGGGCACCTGGCATGAGATCGCCCGTTTGGATCATGGCTTCGAGCGCGGCCTGAGCCAGGTAACCGCCGAGTATCAACTGCGGGGCGATGGCGGCGTGAGTGTGACCAATCGCGGCTTCGATGCGCAATCACAAAGCTGGAAGAGCGCCGAGGGCAAGGCCTACTTTGTCCAGACGCCCGATATTGGCCACCTCAAGGTCTCCTTCTTCGGTCCCTTCTATGGTGCCTATGTGATCTACCGTCTGGATGCGGATTATCAGTACGCCTTCGTAACCAGCTATAACCGTGACTATCTCTGGCTGCTGGCGCGCTCGCCCGAGGTGGATGAGTCGGTACGACAAGCCTTTATCACCCAGGCCGAGAAGCTGGGGTTCGATACCCAGGCGCTCATTTGGGAGTAATAGAAAGCAGGGAGTAATAGATAGCTGGGCGAAATAGAGCTACTTATCCAACTCAGAGCGAATAAATGTGAGAATAAAAAATGGCGCCCGAGAAGGCGCCCTTTTTATGGCTTTTGAGGCTCAAATTGGTTGATTTAGCTGATTACTTCCTCAACTCACGACGCAGTATCTTACCCACGGTCGACTTGGGCAGTGCAGCCATGAACTCGATTATCTTGGGGAGCTTATAGGCGGCCAGCTGCGCGCGGCAATGTTCGAGCAGGGCCTGCTTAGTGGCATCGTTTGCCAGCTCAGGTTCTCGCAGCACTATGGCGGCCTTGACGGCCTCGCCGCTACGGCTGTCGTCGACGCCAATTACGGCGCACTCCAGCACGCTCTCATGGGCGGCCAGCACATCTTCCACCTCGTTGGGATAGACGTTGAAGCCGGAGACGATGATCATATCCTTCTTGCGATCCACTATCTTGTGCATGCCACCTTCCGTGGCCAGGGCGATATCTCCTGTCTTGAAGAACCCATCGCTGGTCATCACCTTGGCGGTCTCCTCTGGCTTCTGCCAGTAGCCGCTCATCACCTGTGGCCCCTTGACCGCCAGCTCGCCTATCTCACCCTGAGGCACCTCCTGCTCGTTGGCGTCGAGGATCTTCACCTGAGTGTCGATCACCGGGCGACCTATGGTGCCAAGACACTCGAGTCCCGGCGCGTTGAGGGAGACCACGGGCGAAGTTTCCGACAGGCCATAACCTTCGGAGATGGTGCAACCTGTGGTGGACTGCCAGATGCTGGCCGCCGCCTGAGTGAGCGCCGTGCCACCAGAAATGGTGATCTTAAGGTGACTAAAGTCCAGCGCCTGGAAGGACTGCTGATGGCACAGACCGACAAACAGGGTGTTGAGGCCGGCAAAGCCGGTGAAGGGATGCTGGGACATGGTCTGAATAAGCGCGCTGATATCTCTCGGGTTGGGGATGAGTACGCTGCATCCGCCCTGCTCGAAGTAGACGAAGTTCACCATGAAGGCATAGATATGGTAGATGGGCAGGGGCGCGATAAAGATCTCCTCGCCCTCGACAAATTTACTGGCCAGGCGCGACTGCACCTGCAGCATATTGGCCAGCAGGTTGCTGTGGCTCAGCATGGCGCCCTTGGAGAGGCCCGTGGTGCCGCCCGTGTATTGCAGCGCCGCCAGGCTCTGCTGCGCGACCTCTACCGGGCGGTACTCAGCCTGGCTGCCCAGGGCCAATACCTGGTTAAAACCTATGTGGGCGAGCTGGCTGTCGGCCTGGGGTTGGGTTGCTATCAGATCCAGCGGGTGGGTAGAAATTACCGTTTCTATCTGGGTCTCGGGGATCACAGCTTCCAGGGTTGGCAGCAGATCGCTCAGCACCACCAAGGCCTTGGCATCCGAGTCTCTGTATTGGTGGATCAGTTCTCGCTGGGTATACAAGGGATTAGTGTTGACCAGTATCATGCCGGCCCTGAGCGCGCCATAGGCGGCGATAACAAACTGGGTGATGTTGGGCAGCTGGATGGCGACCTTGTCGCCCACCACAAGCTGGGTATGTTGTTGCAGGTAGGCGGCAAAGTAGCGGGAGTCGCGTTCTATATCGGCAAAACTGCTGGCCTTGCCCAGACACACATAGGCTGTCTTGTCGCCATAGCGCTCGGCGGCCGTTTCGATCAGATTGATCAGTGATGCATATTTTTCCAGATCTACATGGGCATGTGAGTCATAGGCCATGGACGCGTCTCCTTTGCTTATTATTGTCGGTATTCTTGGGCGCAGCTAAAAATCAAACAGGTGTTTAGACTGTGCTAAAACGCGCCTAAGGTCAACCTCTGTCGGCCTAAAATAAAACAATCGTTTAACCCTTATCTGTCTGTTTAATATCGCTATTTTTATAGCGTGACAAAACCTGTCTGGTCTGACCTGATGGAGCCGTTATTATCGGGTATTGGGAGAGGGATAAAGAGTGAGGCGTGAAAGCGATAGAAAGAGCATTTGATTAAGTGTTGGCCCCGGTGGCCAGTAACACCACCGAGGCACACTCGAGTCCTTAGAAGGCGCTCAGGCTAAAGAAGGGACTGGCCTGGGAGACCTTCTCCTTGGGGTTACTCAGGTTGGTGACCGTAAAGGCGATGGTCTGTTTCTGCAGCTTAACGCCGACAAAGTCCGCCTGCTTCTGTTCGAAAACAGTCACCGGATAGCTCAGCTGTTCACCGGCCTTGATCATCACCTGCTGTGAGGTCTCCTTGGCGAAGCCGTGGTTGCCAGTGTCCTTTAGGCTGATAAGGTACTGGTGATCCTGCTGGGTCTTGTTGCGGATCTTCAGGGTGTAGCTGTTTTCGATGCGGCCGTCACCTACCTCGCGGTAGAGGCTCTGGCGGTCGCGGATGACGTTGAGATCTATGCTCTGGTGGCGATAGAGATCCAGGGCGAACACGCTGAGCATGATGATCACCGCGATGCCATAGCCGACAAACTTGAAGGAGGTAAAACGTTTCACTTCCTTCTTCTGCAGCTCGTTCTCGCTGGCGTAGCGGATCAAGCCCTTGTCATAGCCGAACTTGTCCATGGTCTGGTCGCAGGCATCGACGCAGGCACCGCAGTTGATGCACTCATATTGCAGGCCGTTACGAATATCTATCCCCGTGGGGCAGACATCGACACACAGATTACAGTCGACGCAGTCGCCGAGATCGGTAGCCTGTTTGCGTTTTCGCGGGCCGCGAGACTCGCCGCGAGCGGCGTCATAGGAGACGGTGAGGGTATTGGCGTCGAACATGGCCGACTGAAAGCGGGCGTAGGGACAGCAGTGCAGGCACATCTGCTCACGCATCCAGCCCGCGTTGAGGTAGGTACACAGGGCGAAGAACCAGACCCAGGCGGTGACCCAGAAACTGGCGCTTAGGGTAAAGATCTGTGGATAGAGCTCGCTGGCCGGGATGAAGTAGGCGATGAAACCACAGCCGGTGATCAGCCCCGCCAATGCCCAGGCCAGATGCTTGGCGCCGCGTTTAAGCACCTTCTCAACACTCCAGGGAGCCTTATCCAGGGCGTGACGCTTGTTGCTGTTGCCCTCAATCTGCCGCTCTATCCAGACGAAGGCGAAGCTCCAGCTGGTCTGAGGGCAGAGGTAGCCACACCAGACACGGCCCCAGAAGACTGTGACGAAGAAGAGGGCGAAGGCGGCGATGATAAACAGCCAGGCCAGCAGGGTGAAATCCTGCGGCCACAGGGTCAGGTTGAAGAAGTGAAACTCCTGACGCTCCACGTCCAAGAGGATCGCCTGGCGTCCCTGATAGGGGATGAAGGGCAACAGGAAGAAGAACAGGATAAGCAGGCTATTGAGGCCCGTGCGCAGACGCTGAAAGCGTCCCTTCTGTTCTTTTATGTGTATCTTACCGCGCTGCACCGGCAAATTGGTCACGGGGATGGCCTGGCCCAGGGCGGCCTTGGTGGCGATTGGGTTCTCTGTACTGCTGAGATCTTGACTCATTGGCTTTCCAAACTCTTGCTAGGGGAATTGCCGACAGCCAATGCAAGTTGGGAACCAAGTTTTGTTGCTTTGTAAGTGTTTGAAACTAAATTGGTTTAATTCATCTTCTCTATTTTGGTTTAGCGATATATCGTGCTTTGGCGATATATCGCTAATCTGTATGCGATCACTCAAGACGCTTTAGGCCGGACGCTTGATCCCCAGCTTGAGCATACGGGATCTCAGGGTGCTGGCGGGCAGCCCGAGCAAATTGGCGGCGCCGTTGGGGCCCGAGATTCGCCAGTTGAGCCGCTTCAGGGTGCGGCGGATATGGGCGGCCTCGACCTGCTGCAGGGTCTGAAACTCCCCCTTGTCCTGAGGCTGCGGCTCGGCCTGTAGCGCGGGGATCTGTAGGATCTGACCGTGACAGAGTATGGTCTGACGCTCGATAACGTTCTGCAGCTCACGCACGTTGCCGGGCCAGTGATAGGCCATCAGGTGCTGCATGCCTTGCTTGCTGACCCCTTTGATCTTCTTACCCAGCTTGTGGTTTAAGTTGAGCAGGATATCGCTGACCAATAGTGGAATATCTTGCAGCCGCTCCCTGAGGGGCGGCACATGCAGCGGGAACACATTGAGGCGATAGTAGAGATCCATGCGGAACAGCCCTTGTTCTACTCGCTTAAGCAGATCGTGATGGGTGGCGGTCACCAGGCGGATATCCACCTTGATGGGTGTGCTGCTGCCCACTCGCTCGAACTCCTGCTCCTGGATCACCCTGAGCAGCTTAGACTGGGCCTCGAGGGAAAGCTCGGCCACCTCATCGAGAAATAGCGTGCCCTGGTGGGCCAACTCGAATCGCCCCTTGCGGCGGCTGGTGGCGCCGGTGAAGGCGCCCTTCTCGTGGCCGAAGAGCTCGCTCTCTAATAGGGTGGGGGAGAAGGCGGCGCAGTTGACGCTCACCAGGGGCTGATCGCTGCGATCGCTGAGCGCATGTATGTTGCGGGCCACTAACTCCTTACCTGTACCGTTCTCGCCGTTGATCAGCACGGTACTGCTGGTGTTGGCCACCAGTTTTATCTGCTGGATAAGCGACTGTATCGTCTCGCTCTCGCCCGAGATATTGACCTCCTGACGATGGCTGGCCAGCTCGGTGAGCAGGTAGTCATTCTCGTTGGCCAGCTTCTCCGACAGGGCCTGTACCTGCTTGAGCGCCTCCCTGAGTGAGGCTTCTGTTTGCTTCTGAATGCTGATATCGCGAAATATCGCGACCACGCCTATGAGGCGATCGTTCTTGTAGACGGGGGTCGAGGTGTAGTGCACCGGGAAGCTGCTGCCGTCCTTGCGCCAGAAGAGATCATGGCTGATCTCCCGGGCGATGCCGTCGTGCAGCGTGTTGTAGATGGGGCACTCTTCCTGGGGATAGGGGCTGCCATCGGCGTGGCTGTGGTGGTGACAGTCGTGGATGTTCTTACCCAGCAACTCTTCGGCCTTCCAGCCCGTCATCCGCTCGGCGGCAGGGTTGATAAAGACGGCATTGCCCTCTAGGTCGAAGCCGTAGATCCCTTCGCCTACCGCGTTAAGTAGCAGTTTGTTCTCGGGTAGAAAGTCCACATGGGCATCATCGACCCTTGGGTGTTTACAAGCCATGTTCGCCGCTCCTTGCTGGCAATGATTGTTGTGCTATCTCACTCTTAATGTGAGGCCTGTATGCTAGTCGTGGAGAGTCATTTTCGAACAGTTACTCTTCGTAAGTCTCGAGAAAAGTCACTTATTTAATGTCGCTCAGCCTTTAAATGCTCATTTTAACTAACCTCTCACTTAGCCCCTATATTAGCTCGTTTTCTTGAATGGCGTCATCAAGCCTTTCCACGATATTTCGCTAATCTATCCTGGTTGCTCTGGCACTATTGCTAGATCGCCTGTCTAGAAGACCACTTTGCTATCTCCTTAGAGGTAGATGTTAATCACCGGTTAACGTTTTTTGCATCTTTTGAATATTTGCTTTAATCGAAACTGTTTGAGCTTTAATGATTAATCTTTTTGGGGTTTTATCGTGAACTCTACGTATTTGTTCGATTTTTAGTCTGCCAGTGTCTCCTGCTCTCGTCTAAATTAGACCAATTAGTATTAGCAATTATTTTTTGTTTGTTATAAAAGTGTAAATGAAATGTATTCATTTCACTCTGGGGTATGCCTGTGGTGGTTCGTGTGAGAAAGACGCGAATGATGGCGAAATATAAAAAAAACTATGCGGGAAAAATGATGACAACACATAAAAATAAAGGTTTCGGCGTGAGTGCGCTGAGTTTTGCCATCTCATTGGCATTGACAGGGTCGTTAGCGAGTACACAGGCATTTGCCGATGATCAGCAGGCAGAAGCGTCTCAGAATATTGAAAAAATTGCCGTAGTGGGAACACGTTCTGCGCCACGCTCTATCGGCGATTCGCCGGTACCTATCGATATCATCAGCAGCGATGATCTGAAGAAGAATGGTTCTACCGACATGATCGACATGCTGGTCACCACGGTGCCATCTTTCAACTCCCGTGCCCAGCCCATCAGTGATGCGGCAACCCTGATCCGTCCGGTCAACCTGCGTGGTCTGCCGTCAGATAGCACCCTGGTATTGGTCAACGGCAAACGTCGTCACCGCGCCTCGGTGATCGCCTTCCAGGGCGGTGGCATCAACGATGGCGCCCAGGGCCCGGATATCTCGGTCATTCCGAGTGCGGCGCTAAAACAAGTTGAGGTGCTGCGTGATGGTGCAGCGGCGCAATATGGTTCAGATGCCATTGCCGGTGTGATGAACTTTGTGCTCAAAGATGATGCCGAAGGCGGCTCTATCACGGTCGGCCAAGGCGAATACTATGAGGGTGACGGTGCCACCACCACTATCGATGCCAACGTGGGACTCCCTCTGTCTGACGCTGGTTTCGTTAACCTTAGCCTGCAATACAAGAATGCCGATGCGACCAGCCGCAGCATGCAGCGTCCGGATGCGGCCAACCTGATTGAGCAGGGCAACACCTTCGTCCAAGACCCTGCCCAGATTTGGGGTAACCCTGAGATCAAGGATGACTACAGCTTCTTCCTTAACTCTGGCTACGACATCAACGACAATGCGCGCCTATATGCCTTTGGTAACCTCTCTTCGCGCGATGTGGTCGGTGGTTTCTATTATCGTAACCCCCACAATCGCGGCAACGTCTACTCGTTAGATGGCGGTGAAACCCTGTTGGTGGGTGCGGTCAATGGCGATCCTTCGACCTGTGCCGTGGTGCCAATTCCAAAGAATGCAGATGGTAGCGACGGTAACGTGCTCGAGACTGATGCCTACAAGGCGATGCTGGCCGATCCTAACTGTTTCGCCATGAACCAGTTGCGTCCGGGCGGTTATACGCCGCAGTTTGCCGGTACTGTGGAAGACACCTCTTTCTTCGCCGGTGTTAAAGGCGAGCTAGGTGCCTGGAACTATGATTTCAGCGCGGGTATGGGTAACAACAAGTCGACCTTCAGCCTGAAGAACTCGCTTAACCCGTCACTGGGCTTAGACACACCCACCGACTTTGAAACCGGTGCCTATGAGCAGGCCGAGACCACGGTGAACCTGGACTTCTCGCGCATGCTCACCCTGGGTAGCGTCGAAGATATCAGCTTCGCCACAGGTTTCGAGTGGCGTGAAGAGTCGTTCGAGATTACTCAGGGCGAGGAAGCCTCTTGGATTGCTGGCCCATACGCCGACCAGGGCTTCAACATTGGCTCTCACGGCTTCAAGGGTTTCGGCCCAGAGTCTGCTGGCAAGAACTCGCGTAACAACATAGGCGTCTATGCCGACATGGAAGCCTATCTGGGCGAGCGCTGGTTGCTTGGCGCCGCGCTGCGTTACGAGGACTTCTCTACCTTCGGTGACACCCTGAACTACAAGCTGACCGCTCAGTTCACGGCTACCGACGATCTCTCTTTCCGCGCGTCACACAGCACAGGTTTCCGTGCGCCGACCGTGGGTCAGGAGAACGTGGTTAACACTCAGACCTCTATCGTTAACGGTGACCTGATCCAGACCTTTATTGCGCCGCCAACCGATCCGCTGTCGGCCTTCTATGGCGGTAAGGTGCTTAAGCCTGAGGAGTCTGTCAGCTATGCCCTCGGCGCCGTGTTCGAGCACGAAAACCTCTTCGTGACTCTGGATTACTACAATATCGAGGTGACAGGACGTATCGCGCAGTCGAGCCAGATCGAGGTTGAGGCGAAAGACTATGACGCGCTGCGCGCCGCCGGTGTCGAGTTCCCAGAGCTGATCTCTGCGGTGACTTACTACACCAACGACTTCGATACCACGACTCAGGGTATCGATCTGGTGGCCTCATACGACACTCAGCTGTTGTCGGGCGATACCAAGTTCAGCCTGGCCTATGGCTGGACTGATACCAGCGTCGACAAGTACAACCCAAATACCACAGATGAGGGTAAGGTGCGTCGTCTAGAAGATGGTATTCCGGCTCACCGTGCGACCCTGACCTGGGCACAGTCTTGGGACAGATTCAGCATGTCGCTGCGTGGTAACTACTTCGGTGAGTACTATGCGACTCACGCCGACGACACCTCGGATTGGGGCTCTGAGATGGCCGATTCTGCGGTGACCGTGGATCTGGAGCTAAGCTATCAGTTCCTCGATAGCTTGACCGTCTCTATCGGTGCCAACAACCTGTTCGATCAGGAGGCGCAGAAGCTGAAAGACGGTACCCGTGGTGAGCTAGGTGCGATCTACTATGAGAGTGGCCCGTTCGATTACAACGGTGGCTACTACTATGGTCGCGTGAACTACCGCTTCTAATCTCGGCGTCCTAGGCGTTAGTGATTAAAATCACCAGGCGCTAGCAATTGAAATGATAAGAAGGCTGCTTTGCAGCCTTCTTTTTTTGGGTTGAATACAACTGCCGCGAGAAGGGGGGCGCTGAGCATAAACCTGCGGAAATTTCGCAACTTTATCAAGCATCAGACTAGTCGCGGGGAGGCAGGGCGCTGAGCAGATCATCGATTGACAGCACTTTTGGCAGGACTAAGCCATCGGGGTGAGCCTGACTGTAGACGATGTTAAAGGGCACGCCATAGGCCTGATACTGAGTCAGGTAGGCCTCTATCCTGGCATCGCTCTGGGTGAGATCGCCGCGCATCAACACCATATCCTTATCCTTTAGCCGCTCAACCACCACGGCCTGATGCAGTACCCTATCCTTGTTGGCCTTACAGATGTTGCACCAGTCGGCGCTGACATCCACAAACACCGTCTTGCCCTGGGCCAGTTGGTCTGGGATAGCATTTGGACTTAGCGACTGCCACACCAGCTGCTTGTAGGTATCATCGCCGGCCTTGGGGGCAATAAAGTAACTCACGGCGCCGTTGATTAGCGCAAACACCAGTAGCACTGCCAGTACACCCGTCGGGATCTGGCTGCCCTTGAGCTTCTTGTAGCTGAGCCAGGTAAATAGCCCGAGTAGCAGGCTTAGGGTGAGGGCGCTGACCAGTAAGATGTTGTTCATTGTGATGCCTGGTGTCCTATGGTTGATGATGAGTGGTTGCTTGATGACGTGAATTGCCAGGGCACAGCTTGTTATTTGCCGCGCCATCATGATACCCCTTCTGACTCCATGCAAGCGTCCTAAGTTCAAAAGCTTATCTCGACCACGGTGGCGCCCAGCCGCCTGAGTGCTTGTCATAAATATGACATCCTACTGAAGTAATCTGCTGCTAATGGAAATTCTTTTTAAGCCCTGCCAATAGCTTGCCGCCGGTACTAATCGCCTCGCGCTAGCCTGTGGCGTGGCAAAGATGCAATGAAGCCGCCGTTTCCCTGCGCTCAAAGGAGTAGTCGAGTGTCTCCCAATTCCGACAAGATGTTTATCGACAAGGAACTGTCCTGGTTGTCGTTTAATGAACGCGTGTTGCAAGAAGCCTGCGACAGCGAGGTACCGCTGGTAGAGCGGGTGCGTTTTCTGGGGATATTTTCCAGCAACATGGATGAGTTCTTCAGGGTCAGGGTCGCCCAGGTGCGCCGCAGCATCATGCTGTCGAGCCTGCAAGATGGCCGCAGCAATAGCCGTCACCTGATGGCCAAAATCCAGACCCGGGTGCTGGCATTGCAGGAGCGCTTCGACAGCATCTACACCGAGTTGATGCGCGAGCTTATTCGCCGCAACATACTGCTGATCAACGAGGGGCAGCTGAGTGACTTTCACAGTCAGTGGTTAAGGGTCTATTTTCGCGACCACCTCAAGCGTCATATCGCGCCGCTGATCATTGGTAACAATAGATCTATGGTGAAACACCTCACCGACAACGCCACCTACCTAGCGGTGTGTCTGCACAGCAAGGACAGGCGCCAATATGCCCTGGTGGAGGTGCCTACCAAGAACGTGCCCCGTTTTGTCGAGCTGCCAACCGGCAAGCCTAAGAGTAAGAAGTATCTGATCTTATTGGATAACATCATACGTCACTGCCTGGATGACCTGCTCTCGCCCTTCTTCGAGTATGAGTCTATCGACGCCTATTCGATGAAGCTGACCCGCGACGCCGAGTTCGACATTGCCGACGAGTTGGATCAGAGCCAGCTGGAGAAGATGACCCGCGGCCTCAAGCAGCGCCTCACCGCCGAGCCGGTGCGCCTGGTGTATGACAGACAGATGCCTGAGCATATGCTGGCGATGATCAAGGAGCAGTTGGGGATCAGCTCCACAGAGTGTCTGGTGCCCGGCGGGCGTTACCACAGTTTCAAGGACTTCATCGCCTTCCCCAATCCAGGGCGCAAGTATCTGGAGAATGCCAAGTTGCCGGCCCTGGACAGCGCAGGTTTCCAGCGCTGCAGCAATAGTTTCGATGCCATCGCCCGCGGCGATATCATGCTCAACTATCCCTACCATAAGTTCTCGCACTTTACCGAGATGGTGCGTCAGGCGGCTTACGACCCGGCGGTGAAGTTTATCAAGATCAACCTCTACCGGGTGGCCAAGAAGTCGCGGGTGATGCACTCGCTGATGGATGCGGTGAAGAACGGCAAGCAGGTGACCGCGGTGATCGAGCTCAGGGCGCGCTTCGACGAGGAGCACAACATAGAATGGACCCGGATCCTGGCCGAGGCCGGGGTCAAGGTGCATCATGGTATCCCTAGCCTTAAGGTGCACTCTAAGCTGTGTTTAATTGGCCGGGAAGAGCAGGGCGAGACCCGCCTCTACTGTCACATCGGCTCGGGTAACTTCAACGAGGGCACCGCCAAGGTCTACACGGATCTGTCGCTGTTTACCGCCAATCAGGAGATAGCCCGTGAGGTGGAGCAGGTGTTCGATCTGATTGAGCATCCATATCGGCGCGACAACTTCCAGCACCTGCTGGTCAGCCCCTTCGATGCCAGGCAGAAGCTGACGGCGCTTATCGATCGTGAGATCCTTAATGCCCGCTGTGGCGGCAAGGCGGCCATCACCCTCAAGCTCAACAACCTGGTGGACGAGCAGCTGATCAACAAGCTATATGAGGCCTCTATGGCCGGGGTCGGCGTTAAGCTGATCATTCGCGGCATGTGTTCATTGGTGCCGCAGATCCCGGGGATCAGCGATAACATTCAGGTGATCAGCATAGTGGATCGCTTCCTGGAGCACTCTCGCGTCATGGTGTTCCACGCCGGCGGCGAGAATCTGGTGTTCCTCTGCTCCGCCGACTGGATGAGCCGCAACATAGACAGCCGCATCGAGGTGAGTACTCCCATCTATGATCCCGAACTGAAGCAGATGATCATCGACATACTGCAGCTGCAGCTGGGTGACAACACCAAGGCGAGGATCATCAACCAAGATCAGAGTAACCCCTATCGCGGCCGCGGCAATAAGCGTAAGGTAAGATCTCAAATCGCCATACATCAATATCTTAGCCAGTATGAGAAACAGGCCAAGGCACGCATCAAAGCCGAAGAGACATCGAGCGAGCCTAAGCCCAATTACCCGCTGCTGGCCGCCAGCTAGCCCCTATTGGAGGAACTTTGGCCCTAGTCACACAACGCCATTTTGTCGCTATCGACATGGGCTCAAATAGTTTTCATCTCATGATTGCCAGGGAGCAGGACGGTAGCCTGCAGATCCTCCACAGGGAGAAGGAGCAGGTCCGTCTGGCTCAGGGCCTTAACGCCGAGGGCTACCTGTCTGACGAGGCGATGGCCCGTGGCCTAGAATGCCTGAGAAACTTCGGTCAGCGTTTTTCCGATCTCCTTGAGACTCAGATCCGCCTGGTGGCGACCCATACTCTGAGGGTGGCCAAGAACCGCGACAAGTTTCTTAAGGCGGCGCTGAAGATCATCCCCTTTCCCATCGAGGTGATCTCCGGCCACGAAGAGGCCAGGCTTATCTACTCGGGTATCGCCCAGAGTCAGGTGCTGGCGCAGAGCAATCTGGTGATTGATATCGGCGGCGGCTCCACCGAGGTGGTGATCGGCGAGAAACACCTGCCGGTGAAACTCTCCAGCCTGCGCTGCGGCTGCGTCAGCTTTAACGAGCGCTTCTTCGAAGATGGTACATTGACCCCGGCGGCATTTCGCGCCGCCCAGGCCGCTGCCGACAGGCAGTTCTCCTCGCTTTCCAAGGAATATTTCGAGGCCGATTGGGAGCTGGTGTTGGGCAGCTCGGGTTCGGTCAAGGCGATCTGCGAGGCCTTGGCGGAACTGTCGCGGCGGGAGAGGCTGGCTGGCGAGGTCGCCAGTGAAGAGACACAAGAGAGCGATATCGAACCCGGCCACTATGCCCCCGTGACCCTGAGTCAGCTTAAGCGCCTCAAGCGCTTGCTGATAGAAGCGGGTCATGTGGACAGGCTAGATTTTGCCAATATCGACCGCAAGCGCATCATACTGGTGCCGGCGGGGCTGGCCATTCTGCTCAGCTTCTTTCGCCGCCTGGAGATCCAGCAGCTTAGCTTTACGCCCGCGGCCCTGCGCGAAGGCGTGCTCTACGAGCTGGCGCAGATAGGTCAGTATCATGATGTGCGCCATCGCACCGTAGACAGCATTGCTCAGCTCTATCATGTGGATATGGCTCAAGGCGCCAGGGTATGTAAAAGCGCCATGGCGCTGTTCGAGTCGGTGGCCGATGCCTGGGAGATCCGTCCCCAGGCGAGGCTGCTGGCCTATGCCGCGACCCTGCATGAAATAGGCATACATATCAACTCCCGCTCCCATCATAAGCATGGCGGCTATATCATAGCCAACAGCGATCTGCCGGGCTTTAGCCAGGATCTGCAGCAGGATCTGGCGCTGCTTATTGGCAATCAGCGAAAGAAGCCGCAGTTCGAGCAGCTCAACGCCCTGCCGGATGGAAGGCGCCAACTGATGGTGCGCTTGTTGTGTCTGCTGCGCCTCGCCATCCTGGTCAATCTCGGCCGGGTCGCCCAGAGCCTGCGCCTAAGCTGCGCGCCGCTGGACACCAACGAGCTGGCGCTGCTGCCCGAGCAAAGCGCGCGGGTGGACCTGCTGCTTAAGGATCTCAAGCGGGAGAAGAAGCATATGCGCGAGCTGGGGCTCAGCCTGCGGCTGGAGAGCTAAGCGGGGCACTACAAGGGCCGTTAATTCGCTGGCGGCTCTTCTCCGATTCGTGAAAAATTTGTTTGCAATTGATGCTTTGCGACGCTTTGGGATTCTTTGTAAGCTGACCGGCCCAAATCGACAATAACAATAATAGGACGCGCTCCATGGCTGATATTTTTACGCGGCGACACTCAGGTCAAAACTATTCTAGTCAAGATCACTTGAGTCAAAATCCATTCAATCATCAGACTCATTTCCTATCGAGACTCAAGCTCTCCAAGCAATTGTTGGGCGCGGCTGGCCTGTCGCTGCTTCTGAGCCTTCCCGGTCAGGCGGCTCAGGAAAAATCTAACGGCAAGCCTGCCAAGACAGAGGCACAGGCGCCAGAGGCCAAGGTCTATCAAACCACGGGTCAGGTGAAGATCAATGGCGAGCGGGTGCACTATGAGACCATCGCCTCGGAAACCATCTTAGAAGATGACAAGGATAAGCCGCTGGCCAGCATCTTC
Source organism: Shewanella halotolerans (assembly GCF_019457535.1). Classification (NCBI taxonomy): domain Bacteria; kingdom Pseudomonadati; phylum Pseudomonadota; class Gammaproteobacteria; order Alteromonadales; family Shewanellaceae; genus Shewanella; species Shewanella halotolerans. The sequence goes on from NZ_CP080417.1 coordinate 940,441, forward strand.
TCGGTCACCTATCTGCGCACCAAGATTGAATCAGGTCAGCCACACCCGGTGACCTTCGTGTTTAACGGCGGGCCCGGCTCGGCCTCGCTGTGGCTGCACATGGGGCTGTTTGGGCCTAAGCGTGTGGTGGTGCCTGGTGATGCCAAGGACGATGGCGCCGCGCCTTATCGCTTAGTGGATAACGAATTTTCCATGCTGGATAAGTCGGATCTGGTGTTTATCGATCCCGTGGGCACAGGCTTTAGCCGCGCCCTGGGTGAACACAAGGGCCAGGACTTCTGGGGGGTGAAAGAGGATGCTCAGTCGATTGCCGAGTTTATTCGCCGCTGGCTGATTGAACATGGCCGCTGGAACTCGCCCAAGTATATCGCCGGTGAGAGTTATGGCACCACCCGCGCCGCCGCATTGGTCGACGAGCTGCAATCAGGCTGGACAGATATCTCGGTCAATGGCGTCATGCTGATCTCATCCATTCTCGATTTTAGCCATGCCCGCTATCAGCCCGGCAACAATCAGCCTTACATCGGCTTCCTGCCGACCATGGCGGCCACCGCTTTCTACCATGACAGGGTTGCTGCGGCCGATAAGGCGATGGGGCTGAGCGCCTTCGTCGAGGCGGCGCGTCAGTTTGCGATGAACGATTATGCCCTGGCGCTGCTTAAGGGCAGTCGTCTGCCCCAAGCTCAATACCAGGCGGTGCGCCAGCAGCTGGCACGCTTTACCGGACTGACAGAGAACTACCTGGACAGGGTGAACCTGAGAGTCAGCGCTAGCCGCTACACCAAGCAGCTGCTCAGGGATGAAGATCGCACCGTGGGGCGTTTGGACAGCCGTTATCTGGGCGTAGACTATGACAGCGGCGGCGAGCGCACCGATGCCGATCCATCTGGCTATGGCATAGATGGCGCCTATACTGCCGCGATTCATCAATATCTGTATCAGGATCTGGGGGTGAAGATCACCCGTCCCTTTAACGTGCTCTCGGTCGATGTTAACCGTGGCTGGAACTGGAACATCAGCGGCAAGCAGATGCACTATGTGAATGTCGCCCCCTATCTCGGTCGCGCCCAGCGGGAAAACAAGGATTTCAGAATCCTGGTGGCCAATGGCTACTATGATTTTGCTACCCCCTTCTTCGCCACCGAGAACACCCTGGCCGATAACGGCATAGACAATAGCCGCGTGGAGATGCACTACTACGAGGCGGGCCATATGATGTATATTGAGCCCTCGTCGCTAAAGGCGCTGGCTAAGGATATTCGCCAGTTCTATCAGGCGGACTAATCAGGACAGCGAGGAGATAAGATGAGTTTTAGTGCGTGGCTGGGGCTGTTGGCCATCTGTTGTTTGGGCGCCATGTCGCCTGGGCCGAGTCTGGCCATGGTGGTGCGTCATACCCTGGGCGGTGGCCGGGCTAACGGTATCGTCTGCGCCTGGGCGCACTCCATTGGCATAGGTATCTACGCCCTGGTGACCCTGCTGGGGCTGGCGGTGCTGCTTAAGCAGGCCCCGCTGGTGTTTAATGGTATCGCGATCCTCGGCGCCCTCTATCTTGCCTATATCGGTGTGCAGGCGCTGCGCTCTAAGGGCGGCATGTCGGATAAGCTGGCGGCGGGTAAGTCGACAGACTGGTTGACCGCTGCCCGCGACGGTATCGCCATCTCGTTGTTTAACCCCAAGATCATGCTGTTTTTCCTGGCGCTCTTCAGCCAGTTTGTGATGGTGGCCGACGAGCTATGGGGCAAGTCGCTTATCGTGTTGACGCCGCTGGTGGTCGATGGCCTCTGGTATACCTTGATTGCGTTCTTGCTGTCGCACAAATCGGTATTGCCTAAGCTAAGGGAGAAGGCGGCGCTTATTGATAAACTCTCGGGCGTGGTGCTGATTCTGCTGGCGGTGCGGGTGCTGGTGACCCTCTAGGGGCAATAGGCTTTGCTTAATCCACCTAAGCTTTTGAAGCAGTCATAACAATGCGGCTAAGGAATATTCCTTAGCCGCATTGTTTTATCTGGCTGTGTCGGTTAGCAGACTAGCCGTTAAAGACCTGTACGGCATCATCTTTGGCTGGCTCCTGCTGAGCCGCTGGCGGATTGTCGATATGATCGTCTAGGTTATCATTCAACATGTCCTTGTATTCTTTGGTAAACCACTCCAGTGCGTTGGCTTTCTCGGCCTTAAGATCGGCAGATTTCAGCGCGGCCTCGAAGGCGTTAAAGCGGGCGGCGGCGAAACGCAGGGCGGTACCCACCTTGGCGATATCCTGCTCCTCGGCGCTAAGCTCGTTGGCTAAGGCGATAAACTTGTCGGCTAACTGAAAAATAGTGGTTTCTTTTTGCTGTTCTGACATGCGCATGCTCACAGGTAGGTCAATAGTATGCTGGCATAGTAACGTAAATTAGCCGTTAATGAAGCATAGATTTAGAGGTAATGGGATCTGTATCGCCAATCCCAATGCGCGCCGCAGGGTTAACTGGCGGGATCGCTGTCGACCAGTACCCGGCCATCTCGTGAGTCATAGTAGATGCTGAGGTTTTGGTTGTCGCTTAGGTTGTAGCGACACTGGTTCACGCTGATATAGTTGGCCTTATAATCTGTGCTCGTCTGGGCATCGCTGCGCGAGACGCTGGGCTCGTCGCCCTGAAACACCGTCTCCCACACCGAGATGCAATCTTCTACGTTGTCCAGCTGCGGCGAGGCCTCGTTATCGGTAAAGTAGTGCTGCGCTGGCCAGCCATTGGCGTTAAAATCCATCTCGCCGGCTTCGTCGTCGCCGAAGGTCTTGAGGTTTTCCGCCGGGCCTGAGCCGACTCGGACGGCCCAGACGGCGCGGGCCATATCGATGCCGGACTTGAAAGCGCCGCCGGTCGCCTTAACGCTGGCGACTTGAGCGTCCTGGGAGAGATTGATAAATTTTGGCAGGGCGGTCACCGCCAGGATCCCCAGCACTATGATAACGACCACGAGTTCGATAAGGGTAAAACCGCGTTTATGCGCCAAGGACATCGTCAAACCTCTTGGATATGCAGAGACTACTCTCGGTAAGCTTTAATGTGGCGATTTACTCTGTATGAGCTGGATTACGCCGTAAATATCACTCGATTCTAAGTTTTTTTTGAAAAAATATAAAGAGATAGCTATGACAGAGATCAGCCAATGGCAAGATTTTATCGACCAGGAGGCCAAGCAAGCCTACTTTGGCCGGTTGCAGGCTTTCGTGCAAGGTGAGCGCGATGCCGGTAAGGCGATCTATCCGCAAGAGGGGCAGGTGTTTAGCGCCTTCGAGCTAACGCCGCTGGATAAGGTGAGGGTGGTGTTGATTGGTCAAGACCCTTATCACGGCGAAGGCCAGGCGCACGGTCTCTGCTTCTCGGTACAGCCCGGGGTGAAGGTGCCGCCATCTTTGGTGAACATGTATAAGGAGCTGGCCAACGATATCGACGGCTTTGAGATCCCTGACCATGGTTATCTGGCCAAGTGGGCAGATCAGGGCGTCTTGATGCTCAATACTGTACTCACGGTGGAACAGGGCAAGGCGCACTCTCATGCCAAGGCGGGGTGGGAGACCTTTACCGACAACGCCTTAAGGCTGCTTAATGGGCAGGAGCGCCCGATTATTTTCGTGCTGTGGGGCGGTCACGCCATAAAGAAGAGCAAGCTTATCGAGGCGGACCAGCATCATCTGGTGAGCGGGCCTCACCCTTCACCACTCTCTGCCTACCGTGGTTTCTTTGGTTGTAAACACTTCTCAAAAATCAATGAGTTGTTAATGGCATCTGGCGAGACACCTATCGACTGGCAGGTATAAAATTCAGACAAAGCTGCTACAAAATCATACTTGCCGTACCATGAAAAGCTAATTATATTGATAGAGAAGTGTAACGTAACTGTTAATGGCTTGGGTGGGATACCCTTAATGACATAAACAGGTTACATCGGCTTGGGTAGGTAGCTGCCTTCCAGGCAAGGCTTTCAAGGCGGACAGGAATATGGATATTAGAGCTAAGCGAGGAACGCTTGTTCGTTGGAACCAGGAGCAAAGGGTAGGTTTCATCGCCCCGGACGACGGATCGGACGAACTCAGAATTTTTGGCATCAATTTACTCCCCTATGAACACATGCCCAAAGAGGGTGAATCTGTGGTGTATCGCCAGTGGAAAGACTCGCTGCGCGGCACTAAGGTCACCAAGGGCGAGATAGATCTGGGTAATCCCATCACCTTGACCTCGCCTTTCGAGTCACATGATAAGTTTGACAGCGAAGATGCCATCAGCTGGCGCGTCAAGGTGGGTTTAGTGGCCCTGGCGATCGCCTTTGGTAATCTGCTCTATCTGTTTATGGTCAACTATGATTACTCGGCCGATGTGGATATCAAACCACCTGAGGGGCTGTTCCCCCCAGGGTCTGAGTATTACGTGGGTAAGCAGGAGCTACAAGATGTGGTCTTTAGCTGCGATGCCCGCCAGCAGTGTCTGCAGATGACCTCCTGTCAGGAGGCCAAATACTTCGCCAACCATTGCCCCGGATTTGAGGTCAATGTGGGCGACACTCCCTGTGTTAATCTCTGGTGTAAATCCAATTAAGTCTGACAGGCAATATCAATTGGCTTTCAACAGTTGATATTGCTGGGCCAGCGCCCCCTTAATTCGCTCCCCCTTATCGTCCAGCATAAAGAGAATATTCTCGCCCACCTGAAGCTTCATGCCTCTGGCCTTGCTATCTAGGGTGATCTTGCTGCCCATCTCATTCCAGTTAAACTGCCCCTCGAGGACGACATCGGTTGCCTGCTTTTGCTCACCAAGGTTTTGCTTGCCAAGATACTGCTGAGTGAGTTGATAGCTGTTGTCACCATTAAGCTTGAGGCTTATGTTGATTCCCTGACAGTCGGCGCAGGGCAGGGTGCCCTTATATAGCCCAGGCCAATCCAGCGCGTTACGGCTGGTATCGCCAAGGGGCATAGTCTGAGCGGCTTGAGGTTCTGACGCCTGTGAGGTCGGCACTTTTGTCTGAGGTTCGGGTGCCTGACTGGTTTGTTGGGCGCAGGCGCCGAGGGTAAGCAGAACAAGGGGGAGGAGTCGCGCGCTAATCTTCATTGTTTCATCCTTTAATGGTGAAGCGCCTGGCGGTTAATGGCGAAGAGCCTAGTGGCTTAGAAAACCTTTGGCCGCCAGTGCAAAAAGTCTCTGCACACTTTAGCCCGTAAACCTTGGGCTTTCAAAGTGAACCGAGTGGATAGCCTGATTAATTTGCTGAGTTAGCTTGAGTTTGCCGTCTCTCGAGTTGGACTGCATCACGAGCGGGTAAAAACTAGACTAAAATGTGAACTATCCATTTGTTAATTCGCTGGAAAAGCTTCGATGGTTACAGCTTGTCAATCTGCTCAAGTTCGCCCGAGCACTGGCGTAGGTTCGCATCGATTGGCGCCGGGCATCAGTGCACTTAGGCTACTTATGTCTCGTCTAGGCAGGCTGAAACAAATCTGGCGAGTCATGAGCCTAGTCGTGGTGCTAGCCTTGTGGCAGATGTTGCTCTGCGCCCAGGCCATGGCCAGCGACGGAGATCGACATAGCGAGCTGCATCAACTGCCGGCGATGGCGAAAACGCCATTGATTAGCGTATCCAACGATTATCCGCCCTTCTACTCGCCGCAGATGCCAGAGTGGGGCGTGGCGTATCATCTGGTGGAGGCGGTATTTCAACATGCGGGATATCCTCTGTCCCACGAGTTTTACCCCTTTATTCGCGCCAAAACGCTTATTAAGCGGGAGCTGGCGGATCTTATCATAGGCGTCTGGTACAGGCCCGAACGCGAGCAGTGGATCGACTTTTCCGACCCCTTATTATCTGTCTCAATCCGCTTGTATAAGCGCAGCGACAGCAAGATTGTCTTTCGCGATATCGAGGATCTCAAACCTTACCTCATAGGCATCGGCCGGGGCTATGCCAATCCAGAGGCATTTCAAAATGCAGCATTAAAAACTGAAGCCGCCAGTTCAGATGCGGTGAACCTAAGGAAACTGCTGGCCGGGCGGGTGGATCTGGTGCTGATCTGTGAGGATGTCGCCCGCTACCTCATCGAACGTCCCGGCAGCGAATATAACGGTAAGCTTGAGCCGGTGGGAGACCCTTTGAGCGTGGAGCTGTTTCATATCGGGGTGGCCAAGCATCTTCCTAATGCCCGGCAGATTTTAGCCGACTTTAACCAGAGCCTGGCTGAGCTGCATCGCAGCGGCGAGCTGACCAAGATTCTGGCCAGCCATGGTTTCGAGCACAACGCCTATTGGCAGCAAAAGTCGCAGAGCAGCCAATAGTTGCTTGCCAATTTGACCTTAATTTGTGTGGGTGGCCGATGGGGTCACTATCATGGGTAGGGGCACATCCCAATGCTCGGTGGGCAGTGATTCGACTCGCTGGCAATCATGGGCATAGCCAATGGGGTAGGGTTTCCCCCTTAGCTGCCAGTCGCTCAGGCAACGGTCGTAATAGCCGCCGCCCATTCCCATACGATTTCCCTGCTTATCGAAGGCCACCAGGGGGGTGATGATCACATCCAGATGCTGGGGTAAGATCATCTCTGTGATATTGAGCTTGGGTTCCCAGATCTTGAGTCGATTCTGGATCAGGTGGCTGGTGGGATGGTATTTAAAAAACAGCAGGTTGCCCCGTGAGAAGGGGTGCAGACGAGGCAAATAGACATTCACCCCTGCCTGCCACAGGGTTTCAATCAGCGGCTGGGTATCCAGCTCGCCATCACTGGTTAGATAAAGCGCCACATGCTTGGCCTGACGCTGATTAATCACCGCCATCAGCCTGCTGGCCGCCTCCTGGGCAAATTGCTTCTGGGTCTGCTCGGGGAGCGCCCGTCTCGCGCTGCGGATCTGATTTCTAATCGCCTGACGATTTTCCTGATTGGTAGCGCTCGGCGCGAAGGCTGGTTTCAATGTCCCTACTCCAGTGAAGGCAGTTATACCAATCGTAGTAAATAACTGATCTTGCTAGCTTGTTAAAACGCCCGATAACGGCGTTATTATTTTTGATTGTAGAATAACTACTTATCGAAAAATTTTGCCTTGTTCTCGACCGTTTTTCCTGCGCTACTTCTAATCACTTACTTACCGTGATTGGTATTATCGAGTTTGCTTTGATGTGGGCAGTCTATCTCTGTTGTCATTACACTTTCAACTGCGCGGCAATTTAGCTAACGAGCTGGCGCGAGTTTGATGAGGATATAAAAAAGGCCAGAAGATGGTGGACCTTCTGGCTTTGCTATTTATTCGCTTTAATGGTCTTAAAGCTTGCTCCCCAAGATGCCGTTATCTGTGTAGCCCTTGAACCCATAATGGCTTCGAGGCGGGCAGTTTGCTTGGGATATAAAAAAGCCAGAAGATGGTGGACCTTCTGGCTTTGCTATTTATTAGCTTTAATGGTCTTAAAGCTTGAATTTGAATTGCTCCCCAAGATGCCGTTATCGGCGTAGCCCTTGAACCGTAGGTTCAAGGCGGGTAAATGATCAAGTCCTAAGGCTTCTCGGTTCGCGCCGAGCTTGCGCAATGTCATCAAAACATTCACCCTGAGTTTGTAAATATCGGCACAGGGACATAACCGACTCACGTACACCACAGGGAGCAAAATTGTTGCGTATCGACCTTAGCGGTCGGGCGGCGATATTAGTGATAAATCGCTTCGCCTCACGCGTAATTACAGTTTAATCGTCTTTTGTGGCACGCTCAACCAGCGCACTCTCTAAGGTCGATTGCAGCAGACCGATCTTGTCATCCATCTGCTTAATATAATCTTGATTCTTCTTCTGTTCTTCCAACAATTCATAGCCAATATTTAGTGCCGCCATGATGGCAATTTCTTCCCGGCTAAGATTGTTGGTTCGAGCACGCAGGGAACTCAGCTGCTTTTCCAGCTTGTTGGCCACATGGCGCAAGGCATCTTCCTGTCCTATCGGACAAGCGATGGAGTAGGTGCGGCCCAATAAGCTAATTTCGATAGCATGGCTACTCATTTGCGATGTAGATCCTTTTATCCTGTCGTTGAGCGGACTATATCGGGCTGCCCTGGAAAGTGCAATAACACTGGGGCCTTAATAACGCTTTGTTAGATTAAATGTTGTTTAGATAACCAATAGCTTAGCGCTGACCGCTTTGCCCTGGATGAATTGTGCGCAGTTACTGGGCCTCGCCATAGTCATCCAAGGCCTAACTTGGTGGTAGAGCAATGCTTTTGGCTTGGTCGCGCAGGCCAGATCTGCTAGCATGTCCAGAGTGAAATTATGATTGGAACACCTTATGGCAACCCCTCCCTCTTTACGCATCGAAATTCTGTTCGCCGAGCTCAATGCCGCCGATATCGCCCAACATCCCGTTGAAGTCCATGGTTCCCTGGTGGGCCTTATCTGCGGTGGCGTGGGTCAGGCCAAGAGCGAGTGGATCAAGCCACTGCTCGAGCTGATCAATGATGGTCAGTTGCCGCCGCCTTCTCTGGTGCAGCTGCTGGAAGAGCTCTACCAAGACACCCTGGCGCGCATCACTGACGCCGATTTCGGCTTCACACCTATGGCGCCGGAAGAGGAGGAGACCCTGAGCAAGCGCGTCGAGGCGCTATCTCTCTGGGTGCAGAGCTTCCTGACGGGCATCGCCATGGCGCAGCCAAAGCTCAATCGCGCCTCGAGCGACGTAAAAGAGGTGATCAAAGATCTCGCCGAGATCGCTCAGGTGGAGTTCGATGTGGCCGAAGATGAAGAGTCCGAGGCGGCCTACATAGAGCTGATGGAGTTTGCTCGCATGGCGGCGCTACTCTGTTACGCCGAATTCGGCCCCGAGCCGAGTGAGATCAAAGATCAAGACCCCATGATTCATTAATATTGTCTGCATTTATCGGGGCGAGCAGATTTAACTGCTTGCCACAGAAAGAGAAAGTGAATGACCACTTCGTCTGACCCTAAGCAGTTTGATATCGCCATCGTTGGCGGCGCCATGGCCGGTGCCACCCTGGCCTTGGGCCTGGCCAACCTGGCACAGAAACGCCAGCAAGTGCTGCGCATCGCCCTTATCGAGGCCAACCGTCCCGGCGGCGGCCATCCGGGATTCGACGCCCGCTCCATCGCCATCGCCCAGGGCTCCATCTTCGAGCTGACCCGTCTCGGCATCTGGCCTAAGCTGGCCCATCTGGGCACGGCCATCGAGAATATCCATGTCTCGGATCGCGGCCATTTCGGCATGACCACACTCAACGCCAAAGATTTTCATCTGCCCTATCTGGGCCAGGTGGTGGAGCTTGAGCGTGTCGGCGCCAAGCTATTTAGCCTGCTGGAGCAACAGGATGTCAGCCTGTTTTGTCCCGCCAAGGTGGCCAGTATTGTCGCCGACGTCGATGCCCAGCAATTGATGCTAGACGATGGCACTGCCCTCAGCGCCAAGCTGGTGGTGGCCGCCGACGGTCTAAATTCTAAGGTCAGACAGGACTTTAAGCTGCCGCTGGAGCAGGTGGATTTCGAGCAGGTGGCCGTGGTGGCCAACGTGCTCACCGACAAGCCCCATCAAGAGTGGGCCTATGAGCGCTTTACCGACAGCGGCCCGCTGGCGATTCTGCCCATGGCCAATGTGGATGGGCAGTCTAGAGTCTCCCTGGTATGGGCGCTGGCGCCAGAGCATGCCGAGCTGATGCTGGGCGCCGAGAAACCTGCGTTTTTAGATGCGCTGCAAGATGCCTTTGGCCACCGCGCCGGGCGTTTTATCGATGTGGGTGAGCGTTACGCCTATCCGCTTAAGCTCTCTTACATGGCGCGCCCCATCTATCAGCGCACCGTATTTATTGGTAACGCGGCGCAGACACTGCACCCCATCGCAGGCCAGGGCTTTAACTTGGGGCTTAGGGATCTCGTCTGTCTGCTCGAGGTGGTCGACGAGGCGCTAGAGCGGGGCGAGGATATCGGCGGCGCCAAGCTGACCCACGAATACCTTAGCCGTCGCCAGCAAGACCGTGACACCACCATCACCAATGTCGAATTCTTAGTGCGCGGCTTCTCCAATCAGCACTGGCCCCTGGTGGCTGGTCGTAACCTGGGGCTGCGTCTGCTCTCCTGGTGTCCGCCGCTCAAGACGCCCATTGCCCGCAAAGCCATGGGGTGGAAATCGCCTCAATCAGCCAGCCAACTTGGATAAAGGATCGCTATATGTTCAGTACACAAACCTATGACGTTGCTATCATCGGCGGAGGCATGGTCGGGCTGGCAACCGCCATCGGCTTGGGGCAGGAAGGGCTGAGAGTCGTGGTGATCGATGCCGGCGAAACCCAGGCGGTATCCGGTGAGGCCAGATTAAGAGTCAGCGCCATCAACAAGGCCAGTCAGCGATTACTTACCCATTTGGGTGCCTGGGCCTATATCGACGAGTCTCGCGTCGGCCCCTATCAGAAGATGGCGGTGTGGGATAAGGATAGCTTGGGCAAGATAGGTTTCGATGCCCATTCGATCAGCGAGCAGACCTTGGGCAGCATCATAGAAAATGACAACATCAGCCATGCCTTGGCGACCCGTGCCGGTGAGCTAAGTGAGATTACTCACCTGGAAAATCACCGCCTGGAGAAGATAGCCTTTGGTGAGCGTGAGGCCTGGCTGACCCTGGATAACGGCGACAACCTGTCGGCGGCGCTGGTGATTGGCGCCGATGGTGCCAACTCCTGGGTGCGCGAGCAGTGCAAGATCCCTATGACCTTCTGGGACTATGGCCATCATGCCATCGTTGCCTCGATCCGCACCGAGCTGCCCCACAATGCCACCGCCAGACAGGTGTTCTTAAGTGATGGCCCACTGGCGTTTCTGCCGCTGTTTGAGCCAAATCTCTGCTCTATCGTCTGGTCGGTACCACCGGCTAAGGCGCAGTCGCTGCTGGAGGGCGACAAGGTGCAGTTCGAACGCAGCCTGACCGCCGCCTTCGACGGTAAGCTGGGCATGTGCACGCTCGATAGTGAGCCGCAGGCCTTCCCGCTGCGGATGCGTTATGCCCGTCACTTTGCCCGCCACCGACTGGTGCTTGCGGGGGATGCAGCCCACACCATTCATCCGCTGGCAGGTCAGGGGGTGAACCTGGGCTTCTTAGACGCCGCTGCGATTATCGAGACCCTGAGTGAACTCAAGGCCAAGGGCAAGGATCTCGGCGATTATGCCAATCTACGTCCGTTAGAGCGTTGGCGTAAGGCGGACGCGCTGGAGATGATCGCGGCGATGGAGGGCTTCAAGCGGCTGTTCGAAGGTAGCAATCCGGTGAAAAAAGCCCTGCGGGATCTGGGTCTCAACCTGGTGGATAACCTTTCTCCTGTGAAAACACTGTTTATGCAACAGGCTATGGGTAACAAAACCCGCTTGCCTGAGTTGTGTAAATAAGCTCAGGAAAAATGCGGCACCTTATCATTTTGTTTTTAAATACAAGTGGTTGACATCATTTGATTTGATATACGGATTCTCATGTAAAAAAACTACATTTTAAACATGAGAAAAAGTAATGGAAAAATGGTTCGGATTAGAAAATTCTCTTGTATACAAAACTGTGACGCAAGGTATAATTTCGCCGCATTTTGATACCAAGCGCGTATCTTAAAACAGAATTTGTTGATGCATCTTATTCGACGCAATTGATGCAAAAACTCATCTTTGCAATCACATCCTGGCCCTACGTACCCTAGGTTTAGGTGTGTCAGTTCGAGACGGTTCACCATGACCGCCTGCTTCGCTACCGCCTATTGATGACAAGATAGTGCTTGACCGACCCTTTCGGCCTTTGCCCCATTTCATCAATCATGCCCTAGCGCTGAGGCACCGCCAGGTAAGACCCGAAAAGGGCAAAAAAAGAAGAGATAATAATGGCTAATAAAACTGTACTCTTTAACAAGCACCTAGAAGCTAACGCCAAAATGGTCGATTTTCACGGTTGGGACATGCCGCTAAACTACGGCTCTCAAATCGAAGAACACCATGTTGTGCGTCAAGACGCAGGTATGTTTGACGTGTCTCACATGACAGTAGTTGATGTTACGGGTGCTGAGGCCTGTGATTTTCTTCGTAAGCTACTGGCCAACGACGTCGCCAAACTCAAGGTGCCGGGTAAGGCACTCTACGGTGGCATGTTAGACCACAATGCAGGCGTTATCGACGACCTGATCACCTATTATCTCAGCGACACCCATTACCGTATCGTAGTGAACTCGGCTACTCGCGAGAAAGATCTCGCCTGGATCACCGAGCAAGTTAAAGGCTATGACGTGACTGTCACTGAGCGTCCTGAGCTGGCGATGATCGCCGTTCAAGGTCCTAACGCTAAGGCGAAAGCGGCGGCGGTATTTACCGACGAGCAAAACGCAGCGGTTGAAGGCATGAAGCCTTTCTTCGGTGTGCAGTCTGGCTCTCTCTTCATCGCAACCACAGGTTACACAGGCGAAGCCGGTTACGAGATCATCGTACCCGAGGCAGAAGCCGAAGCCCTGTGGCAAGCCCTGCTAGATAATGGCGTTAAGCCATGTGGTCTGGGCGCCCGCGACACCCTACGTTTAGAAGCAGGCATGAACCTGTACGGCCAAGATATGGACGAGAGCGTTAACCCGCTAGCGGCCAACATGGGCTGGACCATCGCCTGGGAACCAGAAGACCGTGACTTCATCGGCCGTGAAGCGTTAGCCGCCATCAAAGCCGCCGGCACAGATAAGCTAGTTGGCCTGGTGATGGAAGCCAAGGGCGTACTGCGCACCGGCATGCCAGTCTTCTTCACCGACGCAGACGGCGTAGAGCAGCAGGGCGCTATCACCAGCGGCACCTTCTCTCCGACCTTAGGCTACTCAATCGCCATGGCCCGCGTGCCAAATTCTGTTGGCGATGTCGCAGAAGTAGAGATGCGTAAGAAGCGCGTCCCTGTTAAAGTGATCGCACCTAGCTTCGTGCGCAACGGTAAGCAGGCTTTCTAACTGTTTGATAAGGGTTATCCCTGTTTAGCCGTCAGGCTGCCAAAAGGGCAATAGCGGGGCCGGGTTGCTCTACTTAAGCAACTCGGGCCAAAGCTGCTAAAATATCGGCTGACCCAGTCGAATGACAGGCGCTTGAGTGGTTATACAGTCTTAGTTTTTAAAATTTAGCACTACGGAACAAGGAACAAAAATAATGAGCAATATTCCGACTGAATTGAAATACGCTTCTTCACACGAATGGATCCGCAGAGAAGAAGACGGTTCATACACTGTTGGTATCAGTGAGCACGCCCAAGAATTGCTAGGCGACATGGTATTCGTTGAGCTGCCAGAAGTTGGCGACAGCGTTAGCGCCGGTGATGACTGCGCGGTAGCCGAGTCGGTAAAAGCCGCTTCAGACATCTACGCACCCGTTTCAGGTGAAGTGGTAGCGGTTAACGAAGCGCTAGAAGATTCTCCAGAGCTGGTTAACAGCGACGCGTACGGTGATGGCTGGTTCTTCCGCATCATGCCAAGCGACCTGAGCGAACTAGACAATTTGCTTGATGCCGAAGGCTATCAAGCGGTTATCGACGAAGAGTAATTGTCGATGCCTACGAAGCCCCATATCGCAAAGAGATGGGGCTTCGTTCGTTATAAGCCCGGGCAATATGCAGGCCGATAACGAGAAGTAGAACCACATCAAACAACGAGACCGGTAACACCAGCCCCCTACAGCTAGGATACTGGCAAATATGGAACTAGGTTAATCATGACCACTGAAACCCTCACTCAGTTAGAGCAGCACGAACTATTTATCCGTCGTCATATCGGCCCGGACAGCGCAGATCAGCAAGAGATGCTGAACTTCGTTGGTGCAGAATCTTTAGAAGATTTGACACAGCAGATAGTCCCTGAGTCGATTCGTCTTGGACGCGATCTTGCCGTTGGCAGCGCCTGTGGCGAAGCCGAAGGCCTTGCCTCAATTCGCAAGTACGCGGATAAGAACAAGGTGTTCAAGAGCTACATCGGCATGGGTTACTACGGCACTATCGTGCCAAGCGTGATTCAGCGTAACGTATTCGAAAATCCAGGTTGGTACACGGCGTATACCCCATACCAGCCTGAGATCGCCCAGGGCCGTCTGGAAGCCATCCTTAACTTCCAACAGCTGTCGATGGATCTTACCGGTCTTGACCTGGCGTCAGCCTCTTTGCTGGACGAAGCCACCGCAGCCGCCGAAGCCATGGCGCTGGCCAAGCGTGTCTCTAAGGCGAAGAAAGCCAACATCTTCTTCATCGCCGACGATGTGTTCCCACAGACTATCGACGTGGTGAAGACCCGCGCCGAATGTTTCGGTTTCGAAATCGTGGTTGGCCCAGCCAGCGAAGCGGTTAACTATGAGCTGTTTGGTGCCTTGTTCCAATACACCAACCACTATGGTCAAATCACAGACTTCACCGAGCTGTTTGCCGCGCTGCAAGAGAAGAAAGCCGTCGTGACCGTTGCCGCCGACATCATGTCGCTGGTATCGCTCAAGTCGCCTGGTGCTATGGGTGCCGACGTTGTCTTCGGTAGCGCCCAGCGTTTCGGCGTACCAATGGGCTTTGGTGGTCCACACGCCGCCTTCTTCGTGACTCGCGACCAACACAAGCGTTCACTGCCAGGCCGTATTATCGGTGTGTCTCAAGATACCCGTGGCAACCGTGCCCTGCGTATGGCGATGCAGACCCGTGAGCAGCATATCCGCCGCGAAAAGGCTAACTCAAACATCTGTACCGCACAGGTGCTGCTAGCCAACATGGCCTCTTTCTACGCCGTATTCCATGGCCCACAAGGCCTGAAGATCATCGCCGACCGTATCCACCGTCTGGCCGATATCTTTGCCGCTGGCTTGAAAGCGAAAGGCGTTGAGCTGGTAAACAATACTTGGTTCGATACCGTTTCCTTCAAGGTTGCCGACAGCGCCGCCGTGCAGGCTCGCGCCATCGCCGGTGAAGTTAACCTGCGTATCGACAGCGACGGCATCCTAGGTGTCGCCATGGCTGAAACTACAACTCGTGAAGATGTGGCGCAGCTGTTTGATATCGTTCTGGGCGAAGGTCATGGCCTAGATGTGGCAGCAATCGATGCCGACATCATCGCTAATGGCAGCAACTCAATTCCAGCCGAGCTGGTACGTCAAGACGCTATCCTTGAGCATCCAACGTTCAATCGCTATCACAGCGAAACTGAGATGATGCGTTACATCAAGCGTCTGGAAAACAAAGATTTAGCACTGAACCACTCGATGATCTCACTGGGTTCTTGCACCATGAAGCTGAACGCGGCAACCGAGATGATGCCGGTGAGCTGGCCAGAATTTGGCAACATGCATCCTTTCTGCCCGCAAGATCAAGCCCAGGGTTATGCCGAGCTTATCGAAGAGCTGTCAAATTGGTTGGTCGACATCACTGGTTATGATGCCATGTGCATGCAGCCTAACTCGGGTGCATCGGGTGAATACGCCGGCCTGCTGGCTATCAAGAAGTACCACGAGTCTCGCGGCGAAGGCCACAGAAACGTCTGTCTGATCCCTCAGTCTGCCCACGGTACTAACCCGGCTTCTGCCCAGCTTGCTGGCATGAAGATTGTGGTTACCGCCTGTGACAAGCAGGGTAACGTGGACATGGAAGATCTTAAGGCCAAGGCTGCCGAAGTGGCCGAAAACCTCTCTTGCATCATGGTCACCTACCCATCGACTCACGGTGTGTACGAAGAGACCATCAGCGAGATCTGCGAAGTGATCCATCAGCACGGCGGTCAGGTATACCTGGACGGCGCCAACATGAACGCTCAGGTAGGTCTGACTTCACCTGGCTCAATCGGCGCAGACGTGTCGCACCTTAACCTGCACAAAACCTTCGCTATTCCACACGGCGGCGGCGGACCAGGTATGGGCCCTATCGGCGTTAAAGCACACCTTGCGCCATTCGTTGCCGGTCACGCCGTGGTTAAACATGGTCGTGAGTCAGACAACAATGGTGCGGTATCGGCAGCGCCATACGGCAGCGCCAGCATCCTGCCTATCACCTGGATGTACATCAAGCTACTGGGTTACCAGGGCTTGAGACAATCTACTCAGATGGCACTGCTAAACGCTAACTATGTGATGAAGAAGCTGTCTGCCCATTACCCTGTGCTCTACACAGGCCGTAATGACCGCGTAGCGCACGAGTGCATCATCGACCTGCGTCCGCTTAAAGAAGCCTCTGGCGTTACCGAGATGGATATTGCTAAGCGTCTGAACGACTACGGTTTCCACGCACCGACCATGAGCTTCCCGGTTGCCGGTACCCTGATGATCGAGCCGACAGAGTCTGAGTCTAAGGCCGAGCTGGATCGCTTCATCGAAGCCATGGTTGCGATTCGCGGCGAGATCGCCAAGGTTGAAGCCGGTGAGTGGCCAGCGGATAACAACCCGCTGCACAACGCACCGCACACCATGGCCGATATCATGGACAGCGAGTTCGACTCACGTCCATACAGCCGTGAAACGGCCGTGTTCCCAACGGCTGCGGTTAAGGCTAACAAGTTCTGGCCGACTGTGAATCGTATTGATGACGTGTATGGTGACCGTAATCTAATGTGCTCGTGTGCACCGATTGACGATTACAAATAATTGCTGCTTGGTGTAGTTCTCGAATAAAGAATGCAACTATCGGAATTAAGTTTGCAACTCAAATAAAGTTTGCAACTGATAGTTAAATTTAGAGTTCAGTACAATGAAAAAGCGAACCATCTCTGGTTCGCTTTTTTGTTTTTACATTCTTATTCAAAGGGACGTGTTTTTCGGTATTCAGCATATTTGATTAATCCACCTCAGTCATACGTTACATCACTTTGTAGAAAGTACATCAATAACTTTTGTTGCTATATTCTTAGGACATTGGCCATAGTGCTCTTCCAAAACATGAAACTGCTCTAATGTAAAACATGCGGCCAGGGAGTTTAGGCGTTTACCATTTAAGGTTTCTAAGGGAAAAGCTACGGTAGAATGCCGGATATCTACCTCATTCCAAACAATACACTCACCATTGTGCCGTTTATTACGCTTATCTTGTTTTATATCGGAGCGGCCTTTCAAAGCATCAAGAACAACACTAAGTGGTAGGTCGTTTATTTTTGCTAAGTGGAGTAGTGAGTTGATCTTCTTTTTGTAGCGCTTACTAAAATACCGCATGACGAGGCCTAACTCAGTAGTACGAACAGTCACTTTAGTTTACCAATGAAACACCACCGGTCAAAATGCTGCTGTTGACTGAAATGTGGGAGGACCACATAGCACGATTCAGGCTAGAAAATTTATGTCCACGTGCATGCCAGGGGAAAATTGCTGGCACAGCTTTGCCCCTTTCTTTGTTTCGCATGACCAAGCTAGCTCAGCTTGGTATTGAACCGTTGACCTGATTTTAGTAATGCTACAAGTGTCTACTGTTCTAGAGGCTTACCATATTGTGCTGTAGCAGTATTTACATTACTGTATGATTTACGATAATTTTTTGAGTCTTACTAGTGTGTTTATATATGCTTGGTCTTCTACCTTACAAGGTAGCGTACCTTGCAAGGTCTCACTAATATGCTGTTAGTTGCCGAATGACATGGAATCAATAAATGATTAAAGATGTAAAATTGAAGTTTGGCAGAGCAGAAGGATTAGCCCCTGAATCCATCAAGGCAATGCCAATCACGGTATTTGTTGGCCCAAACAATTCGGGAAAGAGCAAAATTCTTACTGAGATCCAGCAGTTTTGCGCAAGCGGAAACCGCAATGCTAATAATCTGCTCATAGAGTCTATTGAGCTATCACCCGTCCCTGAAGAAATACTGGATAAAAAGATAGAGGGCGTAACGCTTAAGCCAAACCCCGGAGAGGCTCTGCACCCAGATCACATATTTGTCGGCAAAGGGCCGACAAGGCACCAAGTGAACCAGACAGCTTTTAAGCAAGCTCTGAAAACCCCAAACGCACAACCAATACATACTTGTCAGTGGTATTTGGCATACAACACATTAATATTGAATGGTAACAACAGAATAAATCTTGTCAACCAACAAGCTGCTGGCAACTTACAAAATCCTGCACACACGAGCTTTCAGGTTCTTTTTCGTGATGATGCTAAAAGAAAAGAAGTTCGAAGAATTATTCATGAGGCTTTCGGCCAATACTTGGTTATTGATCCAACGAATTTAGGTCAATTAAACCTTAGGTTGTCAAAAGTACCGCCGCAAGATGATATGCAGGAACGAGGTATTCATGCTGAAGCAGTAGAATTTCATGCTAATGCGATGCCAATTGCTCAAGCAAGTGATGGCGTAAAAGCCTTTACAGGCATGGTGACTGAAATGATAGCAGGTGACCCTTCTGTATTACTTATGGATGAGCCAGAAGCATTCCTTCACCCGTCACTGTCATTCAAGCTGGGCAAGGAAGTCTCAGGAATCATGTCTGATTCTGATAAGCGGCTTTTCGTAGCTACTCATAGCCCCAATTTCGTTATGGGCTGTATTCAGTCAGGTGCACCAGTAAATATTGTTAGGTTAACTTACAGGAATGAAGTTGCTACTGCGCGCGTGCTTCCTAATGAGGATATTCTGAAGTTAATGAGAAATCCGCTTCTTCGCTCCACGGGTGTTTTAAGTGGTTTGTTTTACGAATTTGTAATAGTAACAGAGTCTGATGCTGATAGAGCTTTTTATCAGGAGATTAACGACCGGCTTTTAAAGCATTCAGATGGTCGTGGAATACCAAACTGTTTATTTCTTCATGCTCAGAATAAACAAACAGTTAAAACTATTATTAAGCCACTGCGAGAATTAGGAATACCTGTGGCGGGGATTGTAGATATAGATGTTTTGAAAGACGGAGGGGCAGTTTGGTCCAGCTTTCTTGACAGTGGTTCAATCCCTGAATTAGAAAGAGAACCATTAGCCTCGTTGCGATTGGCACTAAAGCGAAAATTTGAAGAAGCAGGGAAAAACATGAAGCGCGATGGAGGGATTCAAGTGCTTGCTGAAGGAGACCAAGAAGCTCTCCAAAACTTTTTTACCAAGCTTTCAGACTACGGTCTGTTTGTTGTCCCTAATGGTGAACTAGAGTCTTGGCTTAAAGAACTAGATGCATCAGGCCATGGCCCTAGTTGGCTTGTGGAAATTTTTGAAAAAATGGGTGAAGACCCGAGTTCAGCGGATTACTTGAAGCCTACCGATGGTGATGTATGGGGTTTCATTGATAGTATTTCGAGCTGGTTCTTTGATCCAAGAAGAAAGGGAATCCCGAAATAGAAACTAACAAACGCGCCAATTAGGACGCTCGCAAGCTCGCGCCAATTACGCGGGCGTTAAGGCTCCATGAGAACCACATTGAAGCTAATCGCGATAATTTCAGTGATTGTAACTTTGACCTGCGTCGTATTTCTTGGTTTTTACCAATGTGGTGGTTACATTTCGGTTCGGCAAACTGTTACTGCCGTAGCTGGAGCAAGTTTAGTATTATTTGTGGCTTCCAGTTATCGGGCCTCCGACAAACTAGGATCAATTCACCCTCCCCGCTTTTTTACTCAGTTTGTTTTCACAAGCCGTAGTGGAGTTATGAATCACAAGATCCACCTTTTTAAACTATGTGGCTGAGCGACCGTGAGCTGGTTAGCTTGAGGTGAAGATTTCAGCTTTTTTGTGTCAAGGCATATGTTTAGGCGTTTTACGTAATACTTAATCAAAGCTCTTCTGCAAGATACGAAAAACTGTGCTTCAAGCATCCCATAGTCTGCTTTTACAACCAGTTGCTGTTCTTGAGTAAGAAAGGGGTTCGTTGTGATTTCGAAGGTTTCTTCGATGTTCCAATCGTCATCATCTTCTTTGGTCAAAGAAGACTTATCGAGGATTTCAGGTTCATTCCTGAATCGGCTTAGAACAAAGTCTCGAAATCCCTTCTTCTCTTCACAGTAAGCTCGTACGTGCCATCTAAAACCATCGAAAACAAGGGTGTGCGGTGCAATGTTTCTTCCTCGCTCAGAAGGGTGCTCTAACGAAACATAGTCAACATCAACACATCGCTGCTCTCTTGCTGCTTGAAGCAAACGCCTAACGATAATTGGTGCAACATGGCGGTCAGGTACACTGAGCACGATCGAGTTTGCTTGCCCCAGCCCTTGAAGGTCAAAACCATCAATATTTTCGTTAGTGTATTTGTTTAATAGAGACAGGTACTCGTTTGGCGTTCCCTGCGTAAAACGTGGTTTAAAGTCATTAGTGGGTCTATACCCTTTAATCCCCCGGTCATGAACAAGCGGAGGTATTTCGAAAAGCTTCTGATAGTTAGCAATGTCTCTCGATGCTTGCTGCCGTCCGATGTTGAATGAATTGCAAAGATGATTGGTTGTGAGCCTGCCTTCCCAAAGGGCAACGATTTCAATGAGTCGAAATCTAAGAAGCTGCTCCCATTTAACGTCAGCGGTAACCATGTAATGCCTGTTTTTGCTACATGTTAATGTATACAGACTATACATCAATAAAAACCACAAGTATATTGGGTATACCACTTACCAAACTCAACTTACTAAATTTGCGATAGAAAAATTAGTATTCGAGAAACATGGTAAAAATAGTGATCTAAAACGAGGAGCTTGCGCAGTTTCCTATGTTCCAAACAGAAAGACTATCAGCTCTTTTAAACCAGGTTCGAATGAACGAGCCTGCATTACACATTGAGCCAAACGAATACCTTTATTTGGCAGCCATGAGCTTATGGAATGTAAACGACGATGACGATTACCGACTTGTCGACCCAGGATACAAGGAGGAACAGTGCAACGAAATATTCTCCTACGTTGACAGGTGGCTGGGTCAAGACGACATCACCTCATTCCGGACAAGTAATTTTCTAAAACGAGCTGTTGAACAGGGCCTCGTAATGCAGGCCGGAAGCTCGTTAAGAAACGCTGATGGCTTCTATCGACTTACTCAGCTGAGTCACGACCTCCTCAAGCCCTTTACCGGCGACACATTGATACAGAAAGAGTCACTTTCTCAGCGATATGTACGGGTGGAGATCTTGCTTGGGAACCTACTCGTCTTGAAGATAGAGGACGACGAAGAGTGGGCCGATGAGATTAAGGCTCAGCTACCTTCATTTAGAGACCTTCTCGATGGTATTAACAAAAACCAGGAGGCCTTAATAAAAGGGTTTCAGCTTCAACGCAGCTCGATCCAGTCAGCAGCCAGCGGCTCTCTTGCGCAACAAATGCAGCACTTGATTGAGTTAATTGACGAGATTGCAGGCCAAATAAGGGACCTAAAATCGTTGATACTGAATGGGGCGGACAATGTGCTTTCTCTACTTCATGAAATCAAAGAGATGGCACATAACAGAAATGCTCCGATCAGACTTACCAATGCTATGGCTGATATTCATGACCAGCTGGATTCTATTCGTCAGTTCTCTGGACACTCTCTTCTGGAGCTAGCAGAGTTCTTCGAGCAAGTTTTATCCACTATCCGCCTAAAAATCACCCTAGATCCAAACGCGAATCTCAATTTATTGATTGAAAAAGCAGTCCTGCAAATGGATCGGATGCCTTGGTCAATCTCTATTCTTGCGCCAGATCCTGTTGTGGAGCTCAGGGATTGGGAGGCTCCGCCTCCACCTTTGGAAAACGAACTGCCAAATGATGGCGACCCAGAAGTCATCCTTAGAAAGACCCCGAGCGACTACCTAGAAAAATTAGCTAAGGGACTCGTAGCGAGAATGTATGAGAGCGATAACGAGGTCGATATTTCAAAAGTTGCCGACCAGATCCTTTCCAATGAAGAGTTTCAATATAAAGACCGCCATCGGTTGCTGTTTTTCATCTTCGATGAGTTGATAAAAAACGGAGATTGGACACGCCCTGCCTATCACCCTGAGTGGGTAAAACTAGCACACGATAATAACGTTGAAATTGAACAACAGTGGTTCAAAAAATATGACTGATCATCTATTTACACACGCTCAAGACTCAAAGAAACAGTACCTTACACTAGATGATGTAATTGATGACCCCCTATTCGCGGATGTAGATTATCGCCTTAGGGGCGGGGTAAACATTACTAGTGAAGATGACCGGTTACACACCTTTCTAGGAGAGACGGAGAGTGTGCTTCGCAAGTTTTACGGCAAGTTACACCTGGCTCTAGAAGTCACGCCTGAGAAAGTTTATTACCTAAGGCCACAGCGTCGTTCAAATGTTCCTACGACCCGATTGAACCAATTAGAAATGGTTATGGGTCTAACGATAGTTGCAATGCAATGGGAAAAAAATGCGACTGATTTCGAATGGATCCCCGTTGATTTTCTTATTGAACGATTGAAGTCTCAGCTGTCGGACGAACGGTTCGCTGAGTTGTATCGCCGTAAGCCGGGCATTCAGACAGACCATGATGTAGGGCGTGTGAGAGAGGAAACGTTGAAGAGACTCTCTAGGCTGTCACGTCTGAGTTTTATTAGGCTCAACAGAGATGAGCAGACTTTCTGGGCAACTAATGCGATCTACAGGTTTATCGAACCTTTGAAAGGCTTGAGCAGTGAAGACGAGTTGCCAGGCCGCATAAGTTCATTAATCCAAGAGGGTTTTCTCACCGACTCTCCTTCGCCCAGAGAAGAGTTAAGAGACACGCCAAGAACAGAGTCTGAACATTGGTCATCAGAAGGCCTAACTATCGAAGGTGATACTCGCGATATGTTTGATGCGGAGGAATATGATGCGTAATTACCCATACATAAAGAGCCTGTCGCTTGTGGGCGTCAACGGAGTCTCTGCCAGAACCCTCGATTTAGTTAATCCTCATGAACATCAGACTGGTAGGCAATATGGCACCGTGGTTAGCCTTTTAGGCAAAAATGGTTCAGGGAAAACTACGCTACTTGGGACCTTTATGTTGGCTCTCTTACCCGATATTCGCTCGGTCAGTTTGGGAACATCGGATAATTTTACTCAGACGCAGAAGATGCAGGACGCAGAAATGTTTGAGCGCTTGGGTAATCCGTCTCTTATTGGGTTAGAGGTTGTATCTCGTGCTGGTGAAAGAGCGCTGTTTATTGTTCGCTCTGAGCGAGAGACGGGGTCCCGCTTGAAGTTTGACACGTTCAGGGTTGGGTTGTCCGATAGTTTAGCACCACTTGATTTTCTTATCGTTCGTAACGGCAACATGGTTACGCCCAGAACTATAGATGGTATTCGAGATATAGCTGCCGAGCATGGCTGCCGACTACAAAGCTTCGACAAGATTGATAAATACATGCTGGCGTTGTTTAACGATGGTATTTTGCCCAGAACATTCAGCCGTTCTAATGAGCGTTACCAATTAGGTCAGATTTTTCACAGCGCCATGTCAGGAAAAAGAGATCAAGCTATCGGCCGAGATCTAGCTGATTTCCTAATGACGCACTCAAGGACAAATATTAAAAGTGTGGTCGATGTGTTGTCTGGAACAATGCGAAAGCTTAGGCAGACAAGAGATGATCTGGCGCACAACTCCAGAGACTATGCGTTTTTCAAGGAGTTGTTAGAGAAGTCCTTCACTGTATCAGCTAAAGCATGGGCTCAAGCCGAGTACAATTTTTCTCGAGCAGATAAAGAAGCTACATCCTGCCGACAAGATGTTTCAGAGTGCAAAGTTTCTATTGAGAAGAGTGACCAGGATCTTACGGAGTGTCGTTCGAAACTAGACACAAGCGTTGAGAATAGAACATCACTCGAGCAGGAAAGTGAGCAGCTAAAGCCAAGACTTGCTTCTGCTGTTGAGGGCGAAATCTTCTACAAGCAGGGTAAACAAGCCTCTGTGAGTCTATTAAAGAAGGAAGCTCAACTTTACGAGAGTTTGAGTTTGTCCCAGTTGGCTGACGAAGGCGCTGACGCGTCGCGCAACAAAGTTGAACAAGCTAATCAAGATATCTTGGATATCCAAGCACAGCTCGCAGATGTGCAAGAACGTTTTATCCTTCTTGAGAAAAAGGCGGGGCAATACCGAAATGCGAAGTCGTTATTAGATAGCGTCAAGAGCTGGTGTGGCGATAGCTTTGAACTAGCGAAGCTTAAGGGCATGATTGAAGAATACACTGCACAATCCAAACAGCTAGCGTTAGAGGCGGACCAGCTGGGAAACAAGCTCAATAGTGCAGAGAATATCAACGAAATTCATGCTAAAGCTGCATCATTGATTCGACGCGCTGGCGATAGCATTGACCCAAACGACGCAAAGAATTGGTTTATCTCTACAGAGCTTAGACTCGAAGAGGAACGCCCGCTAGCCGTTAGCCTTGAACAGCTGAGAAATGGATTGAGTGCGTTGAAAAGGAATCATCGTACTGTGAACCGCATGCTTGATCGCTTTAAGCAAGCAAAGTTACCACGCATGCCTTCCAATGAATCTGAGTACCAACAGCTTACGGAAGACAGAGGAGAAGCTCTTGAGTCGGCGAAGGAGGTGAAAGCGAGTGTCGATGCTAGGTATGAGGACGAGCGACATATCCAGGAAGAGCTAAAGATCGAGGTTTCACGTCTCAAATCGCTGCGAACAGAGTGGCAAAATTATCAACCTGCGGTTGCACGTTTATATGAATGCTTCCCTGATACTCAATTCACGGCAGAAATGTTAGATGAGTTGATTAAAAACACGCAGAGAGAACTCAGGTTATTACGAGAGAATAACTCCCGAATAGAGAGCAATATATTTTCTTTGAAAGAGAGGATCGGTTCACTCAGCAACAGGGAAACTGGGTCATTGGAAACCCTCCAACGTTTAGCCAGCGATGTTGGCGGAGTGGCCGTAGCGGACTTGTATAGCGATATACCGTTAGAAGAAGCTGGATTCACCGAAGCGGCTTTAGGTCAGCTTATGTGCGCTATCGTAGTGAATGACCCGAGCGATGCGGCTAGAACGCTATTAGCTGAATATGGTGATAACTGGCCATTACCTGACGTGATCTTAATGACTGTAAAAAACCACAGTCCTGATCAACTACGGAGTGGTGGCTATGACGCGGACCTGTTTTTTAAAGATCTTAGTCAAGAGTTTGTAGGTGCTGATCTAGAGCTTAATGACGACGAAAATGATGTTCCTTGGGTAGTTCTCAGTGAACCCTTTGGCGGTATACGTGTTAGCGGGGTGCCTACTGAACCAGTTTTGGGTAAAGAGGCTCGGGATAAGCTGATAGCAGATCTACAAATTGAGTTAAATTCAAAGCAAACTTTGTTTGACAGTAACGATGAGAATATATCGCTGCTGCAAAGTGGCCTAGAGCAAGCCAATCGAATCAACGTTAATCCCTCATTGGCTTTCGCTGTTGAGCCTAATGTTGAGCTCAAAAAACAGGAATTACAACAACAAGGTAATAAGGTAGCTGACCTGTACTCTCAAACGTTGCAAGCGACCAATCGCGTAAAAACCTTAGAACTACAATGCAGTTTGCTTGAACAGCATGCGGATTCAAGTGATTTGCTAGACGTTGACTTCGACAAGGAGATTATGGAAGCAGAGGAACAAATCATACGTTCTGAAAAGGCTAAAAAGTATGTCGATAGGTACGGCGGTACCTTCTCGCAGATAAAGCAGCAATACCCAAAGATTCGAGAAGATTATCAATCTGACATAGACACGCTAAAGCGACAACATCAACTCGCTGAACAAGATCTTAGCAATACCAACAACCGCAAGCGCGATTTAACCTCGCTTAACCAAGTGGCGAATCATCTCGCTGACGATTACGAGCAAGCACAAAACGATCTTGCGAAAGAAGATGGAAACGTAAGTTCATTGCGTGAGAGGCACAAACAGAAACGTGTCATGCTCGATGAGTTGAAGGTTCAGTTGAGAGAAAGCGAAGATAAAGCACGCAAAAACAAAGAGGTACATCTTAAGCTTCAATCGGAATATTCTGTGTTAGAAGAGCAGGTTGCGGAATCAAAACGTAGTTTGTCAAAGCTGACTTACCCTTATAGCGAAGGACTGGAAAAACAACTTTCACTCGATAGCGAAACGATATCTAAACGATTGAGAGCGGCTCAAGCTCAATGTGAATCACTCCAACTTAAGCAAGTATCATTAACCGAACACCATAACACCCTGCTCAAGCAAGTAGAATCCCTACAGAGTACATCAGTGATTGCAGAAGAGGCGCGTGAAAATGCAAATGGCATAAAGCAAAAGGTGCTGGATGCTCTGCCTGTCGGAGCCACAAAACATAAGCTAGAGCAAGAAATGGACGTCTATTTTAAACTGATGCATGAAGGTGAGGCTGTCCAATACACTAATGGGATTTACGCAATATCTGGATTGGTCAATCGCTATGGTTTGAGTCGAGATGATGAGTTCTCCCAAAAAATAAATAGTTTTAATCTAGAGGGAGGGACCACCCTGCCTAGTCTTTGCCAGCTGCATAGTGACGCTATTTCTTTGTTTCGTCGGCAAGCCCGAGGGGACATTATTCGTAGTTCCGAGCCGACAGAGATGCTTACACAATTGGATAGTGCGTGTAGTCTCGCTAGGAGAACACTTGAAAGCGCCGAAGAGCAATTTCTCACAGATAGAAATGAACTAGGAAATGCCATTGCCCGTCGTGTACAGGATGAGCAGAAAGCCATAAGAAGGCTAAGTGCTGAAATGATAGGAATAAGCTTTGGGCAAGTCGCGGCTATTCGTCTAGTACCTAAAAGCGTCCCTCATTTCGAAGCTACTTTGAAGGCTTTGAGAGGAAGCGACGATGTCATGGACGATCTCTTCAATAATGCTGAAGATGTAGAAGAAGCGCTCGCAACACTATATCAAAAAACCACTGGTGGCCGGATCGAGGGAGAAAAGCTGCTTGACCATAAGAACTACATCAATGTGGTAACAGAAATCCAGAGAGTTGGTAGTGAAGAGTTTGAGTTATTGGATGACAAAACACTTTCAACAGGAGAGCGAATTGGCTCTGGATTGGTAGTCTTAATAGCAATTCTAAAAAACTGGGGACGGGTCTCACATGAAAAACAACCTTTCTTAATCCCGTTAGTAATGGATGAAGCATCACGTTTGGACTCCGATGCTCAGAGAACGGTGCACCAGTTGGCGGTAAAGACCGGAAGTCAGATTGTAATTGCCGCACCTGAGTCGCAAGGAAAGATATCAGGTGTTGGCTATCAACTTGTCAGAAGTGCTTCTAAAGCAGGTAACAAAGAGAGTCGTGTAATCATTAGTGGGATCCGGGATGCTGACAGTTTAGGGATTGATGAAGAAGCATTTATCGATTCGGTTGTGAGTGGGGCGGCGCATTGATGCATGGACTACTGGAGGATGTAAAGTTAACACCTAAGCAGGCACTGGCTCTTATTGATAAGCTTATTGAGCGCGGGAAAGTGTTGCCCAACCAGAGAGATAGTTTACTGATTGAGCGCCTTGAGCAACTTGGTATAGTGAAACGAGTGGGGAGTTACTGGCAGCTGTGTGAGCCCCAACGCGTTGAGAGTGTTCGTAACCAAATAACGCAATATACTTTGCAAAAAAACAGGCCTGGTATCTTACGAAAGATGCCCGTTGTACATCATAAAAGTGCTGCTGCCTGGCGAGGGCATAGCAAAAGTGGCCAAGGCGAGGCTCTTCAGAAAGGTCAACTGATAAGTACAGACGATGTAGTACGGGTCCGCACTCAGAAGACAGGGTTCGTAATATACAGCGATAACGCCACGATTGATACTGACTTGGAGACTCTGCAAAGGACTGAAGTCAGCTTACCAGAACGGTTGTACAAAGACGCTCATGCGCACTGTGTCGCTGGGGTAAAGTTGGTTTTGACTGTCGAAAACTTGGGCACATTTGTTGACTTCCCCATGGTGGATGGACTCGTATTGGTGTACTCATCAGGGAATAACTTTGCATCATCGGTTTGTTTTATCAAGCGCTTCTTGGAAGAGGTGACCTGGGCACACTTCCCTGACCTTGATCCCAATGGTCTGATCATATCAACGCAAATGGCAGATACCCTCAACAAACCTTGCAATGTTTGGATTCCACCTCATTGGGATAGGGTCCGAGCTCAGCCGCTGGTTTCTGGTAAAGGAAAAAAGGTATGGGGGGAAGCCCCTGCCTGCCCTGAAATCGCAAGTTTGCAGGAAACAAGCCATTGGGTTGAGCAAGAGGTTCTCGTCTTAGATCAACGAAGCGTCAAAGCCGTCAGTGAGCTTGTTAGTGAGCCTAAGCTCCGGCTAATAACTCTTCAATACTAAAGATTTTACGATTGACAGTTCAGGCGGCAGTTAATCAAACATTGTACTCGGCGAAGCTGATGTTCGCGCAGTGTGTCGACAAGTCCGCTACAGGGAAAGTCTCAATTCATTGCCTGGCGAACAATGCCTAGCTATGCCCATAAGAAGCAGTTATCTGACTAGTTTACTTCTTAAGAATAAGGATACTTAATGAGTATTGAGAAGTTTAAAAGCGTGGAGGAACTGAAACAGTTCTTCGAAGAAGGAGGTAACCCTTGGTTTGATGCAGAGTTTTCTCCTCAGACCCAGAGTATCGTCGAAGCATTGGATGCAAAAGGAGCCTTTCTCAATAAGTGGTGGGTAAGGACCGCCATGGATTGGAAGTGTCCCGCCTGTAAAAGGGCTAAGCCCCAAATAGCCAAACTAGATAATCGCAGATATGCCTCCTGTAAACTGGAGGAGCATCACGATCACATGAAGGATACGGTGCGCACGTTGTTCGAAGAAATATCTTCGAACAGAGAAGTCGTTGTTGCAACTGAGCTAGCTAAGCGGTTTGCAATCAGGACGTCCTTTGCAATTTCCGCTTACGATAACACGGTGATTTGCGCGGATTGTAATAAAGCAGACGGTATTGCAAAACGGATGGTCAAAACTCACAGTGACTTTTCATTCTCTCCAGCAGAAATTGGGCGATTTGTAAAACCATCAGATAATCGAGAGCATGAAATTGACGCGGATATCGCCAAGGCAATTTGGAACGAGAATCTGGAAACGTTCAATAAGCGTATGCAGTTGGCAAAAGTTATAGCGGAGTTGGCTGCCAGCGATTCACATTGGTATCAACCCTCAGAACCAACGGCCAAGCAAGTCAATGATTCTGCCAATTACAAGTTTAACTTGCGTGGATTAAGAGACCTTCACGATGATCCTGAAAAGCTTCTTTACAATACAACGCCTTTCAAGGGAAACCACTCATCATGGAGATTGAATCCCAAGCCTTTCACAAGAACGAGACCAACTGATGGACAAATAGCACATTTATCTAACACCAGGGGGCGGTACTGGAACAGGTACGACGACAGCTGGCAATGCCCATGTTGTGGTCGTTTAAAGCGGGAATGTCTTAAGCCGTCTAAAAATAACCCTTGGGTGTTTGAAGTAAAGGCCATTCTAGCTCACGATTCTGAGCATCAGTCTTTTGCTGAAGAAATTAAGGTGTGCAACGAATGTTTCAATGCTGCAAACCATCTTGGCCAGGAAGCAATAAAAGAAGCCAAAGAACAAGATGAGACGGTAGATGTATATTTTCCACATAGCTTGATACAACTGGAAGAGTTGAAGTCTGTTATAACGCCGAGATTACACTCCTCACATATCATTGATAATGACTTGGCTGAAAATGTGGTTCGCAATGCCATCAGGCGCATTATTGATGAAGACTATAACCAATCCCCAAAGCACAAGATGAAGCTGCAAGAACAGTTCAGTACAATGCTTTATGGTGGAAGTTGTGAATAGTTCAGCCTTCGCTAGACACGAATGCAGCGACGCCACTGTCTAATTTGATCAAATATTGTGAAGGTCCACTAGAACCGACTTTAAAAAATCAGTGATTTATATGGGGATTGCTAAAATTGACCTTCTTTTGAGAATTACATGAGGGGAATGAAATGGATGTCAATGAAAGTAGATATATTCTCATCCAGAATCACGGTCTTCAAAACACCGATGATGTTTATACGTTTTATTACGATGAAACGAATAACATCCGAAAACTATATTTGAAAGATACTGGCCTTAATGTTGGCATGACAGATAACTTCCTGCTCGCGGGAATACTGCATAAAGGGTTAAGTACGGATAGTGATTATTCAGCTCTCTTTAAAAATCTGAATCTTCAAAAAAGTGCTCGTGAGTTAAAGCTCAAGCATATTGCTAAGGGTGATTTTTTGGATATGCTTAAATCTGATAAGCTTTTCATTATTTTAAGCTGGCTCATCGAAAACAAATTCTACATCCATTATTTTAATCTCAATATCATATACTGGTCTGTTATTGACATCATTGATTCAATTATAGGGGAGCTGCATCATCCTTTTTATGTCATGAATCACATGTCAATTAAGAGCGATTTTTATGAGCTTGCTAATAGCAATTCTGACGTATTTCTGAATGCTCTACATGAATTTAACTATCCAGATGTTCCAAAAGAAAAAGTTCATAATTTTTGCCGATGGCTTATCGATTTTACATGCATACATAGTTGTATGTTGTCGAATTTTCGAGCGAATGTAATCGAAAATTTGGTTAAAGAATCTCTGAGAATCGAAGAACTACCGTTCATATCGGGATTTCATGGTCGAGAACTGATTGGCAGCTTTATGGTATTTTATTTAAGAAACTTGTATCTATTTAAAAACTCTATTCACATATTTGATGAAGAAAAATGCATTCAGGATGACGTTAAAGATTTCTCCTTAACTGATAATGGCATTCCAATGCAGAATCATGAATTTGTTAAATCCCACAACTCAGAGGCTGTTCAACTATCTGATGTTATCACAGGCTTTTTGGGTAAGTATTTCTCTTATTTAAAAGATGTAAGTGATGAGCAATTAGTACGTGATAAGGCTGGATTAACTAGCACCCAATTTAAGACGCTTTCTGCGTTAAAACACATTATTGATGTTTCAGACGATGTTAGCAGAGGATTTTTTAATGTAGTTAGCAGCGAGGGAGAGCAACGAAGAAATAACCATTTTCTACATGGTGTAAATTTGTAAGGGTTAAAGTCTGCTTTTGGAACAAAACCGAGTGTTAGGTTTGGTTTAGCTTTAAAATGAAAGTGTCAGATAGAGTTGTGAGCCCAGAACAATTTGAACAACCTCATTTTGAGGCATTAGGGTGTCAATGAAATACGGGCCATTCCACACCTCTGTGCAACCTGATAGATGATGGCGTCCATCTCTTGCTGGCTGAATGTTTGCCCGTAGTCTTTATGGCCGTTCACCTTGGGTAAGGTTTTCACTAACTGCTTGTGATTCAAGATGGGGAAAGGCGGCCTGGATTGATTGGTGACGTACCAGCCGGGAAATACGAGTACAGGCATGGCATTGACCGAGACTCCGCTTGCCTTGGTGAGCCAGCTGCCGACCCATTTCGCTTGTCTGGAGGCCTGTTCTATCGGCTTGGTTTCCTGCCAAGAGGGGAAGCATAAGTGATTGTCTTTGTAGAAGACTTCATGAGCCTTACCGCCGTTCTTCTTATCTTTGGTACGCTTGTGGCGGCCTTTGGTTTCTATGGCAAATACACCATTTTTGCCTATGGCGAGGTGGTCGATATTAAAGCCCTCTGCCTGCACGTCGTGGAAGACCTGATAACCCAGCGCCTGTAATCCGATAAGCTCGTTGGCTGTCGCTATTTCGGCGGTATGACCCAGACGCAGCTTTGTCAGTTGCGTGAAGGCTTTCCAGGTTTTGTAGCCGCTATAAATCAGGCCTATGACTATGGTAAAGATGAATAACCAAGGAACATCCTCTTGAATGATATGAGCCCTGAGGCTGTCGATGGCGAAAGGAAAGGCAACAACCATGACGGCAATAACTAAGGCGCCGATGACATCCATCTACAGATCTTGAATCTGTTGCTGTAAGCCGTAGGCGGGAATACGGATAAGTTGGTCGCGATCGACGGGTAAATCTAGGGTGAGGTCACGCCGTTTTAGAATTAGCCAAGCGACACTCATCACGACAAACATACCCGATAACAAGACGGCTATTGATATGAGATTGGCTGCCAACTCTGTCATGTTCATCCTTGAAGCAAATGAGAGGGTATATCAGTGGTTAGAGATATAAACCCATGAATATGCGCATAATATACGCTCAATGTGTCTAAAAAGTAACTGGTAATTGGTCTAATTGTGACGTGTTTTTCGATCTTGCTGGTTGCGGCCTCTCCGGTGGGGCGGTCTATCGCCTATCCCTTAAGCGCTAGCCGCTAAGTCATTAAGGGTCTAATGCTCATGGCAGTATGTTCACAATGTTATAACAAAGCTTACCTAATTTGAGGTAGGTCAATATTAGATAAACTGCATTGGTTAAAATTTAACCGTTAGCTGTCGCCTTTCCACAGCTTAAAATCAATGGGGGCAAATATGATGTTCAATAAACTCTCCTTTATCGCGCTTGGCGCGAGCTTGCTCATCGCCCAATGTTTTGCGGCAGATGTGGTGCCTACCGAAGTGCAGATGCCTGGGACTCAGCAGGGGCAAGCAGGCAATTTCGAGTCACCGGACAAGTGTGATAACTGCCACTCTGGCTATAACAAAACCAATCCTGAGTATGAGCCTGCTACAGGCTGGCGAGGTAGTGCCATGGCCAATGCCAGTCGCGATCCGATCTTCTGGGCGACCATGGCGGTGGCAGAGCAAGATTTTGATGGTGCAGGGGATTTTTGTATCCGCTGTCACAGCACCAAAGGCTGGTATGAGGGGCACTCAACCCCAACCGATGGTTCGGGAATTCCTGCGATGGACGATAATGGCGTGGATTGTGATACCTGCCATGTGATGACCAACACCGACAATTCCGATCCTGTGCTGCAAGGTGCTATGACTGCCCCCTTTATTGCTAACTGTAGTGACAAAGCATTAGCGCCGTCGGGCACATGCCAAAATGCCGAAGAAGGCTTTTACGGCAGCGGTATCTTGTCACTCTGGAGCGCCAGCAGCGCCAAGTTAGGCCCTTATGTCGATGCCGATGCCCGTCATCAGTTTATGCAGTCTAAGTTTCATCGCCATGTGGACTTTTGTGGCTCCTGTCATGACGTGTCCAACCCTGTGGTGGGCGATTTAGCTCCGGGTAATGGTACGCAGCCCGGAGCGCCGCAGGTGATCTCCTCTCAAGACGCGAGTGGCTCCCCAAATGTGGGCGGCTCTGTGGTTGATAAGGCAGCGTTTAATAATCCTCCTTATGCTTATGGCGTGGTTGAACGCACTTTTAGCGAGTATAAGGCCAGTGCATTTCCCACCACACAGGTGGCTGATTTTCTGTCTCTGCCTGAAAACTTACGTCATCCAGGCGGCGCGATTGAGCAGACCTATCAGGCTGCACTATTAGCGGGAACCGGCGGTAATTATGCCGATGGTGATATTCGTTATTTCAGCTGTCAAAGCTGTCACATGCGGCCAGTGCAAAGCGCCGGTGCTAATAAGCGCGGTGTCCAAGTGCGTAAAGATCTGCCACAACATGATTTTACCGGCGGTAACAGCTGGATTGGCGATGTCATCAAATATCAGGACAGTCGCTCGCAGTTAAGGCTGGGTGATGGGCTGACCACGGCGCAGTTGTCGGCTATCGATCTGGCGACCGACAGGGCGAAGCAGCATCTGCAACAGGCGGCCAACTTGAGTGTGGCGGGTAACCTGCTCACTGTGGTGAATCTCACCGGACATAAGCTGATCTCAGGTTATCCAGAAGGTCGGCGTATGTGGCTCAACATCAAGTGGTATGACGGCGATGAGCAATTGTTACGTGAAGATGGCGCTTATGGGCCAATAGGTGTGACGCTTGCCAACCCTGCCGGTGGCGCAGCTGTTGAAGTGGAATCGATAGTGGATTTAACTGGTGCCAATACCCGTATCTATTCGGCGCATTATGGGATCACTCAAGCCTGGGCTGAGCGGTTAGTGTCCTTAGGTGTCAGCGGTGATTTAGCGCTAGCCTATGACCGTTTTAGTGGTGAGGTGGTAACGACTCTGGCGGATTTAGCCGCTGGCAGTGCCGACAGTGTGGCGGACAGTTTTCACTTTGCGTTAAACAATCATGTGGTGGCCGACAATCGGATTCCTCCCTATGGCATGAGCTTCGATGAGGCGAAAAGGCGCAATGCGTTGCCTGTACCCGCCAATCAATTTGGCGCTCCCGGTGTTGGCGGTGTGTATGACCATTATGATCGGCTGACTCTTAATCCTCCGGCTGGTGCCGTTTATGCCACTATCGACCTGTTTTACCAAGGCACCAGTTGGGAGTACATACAGTTCCTTTACTTGGCCAATAATCGCCAGAGCGCATTTCTTGGCGCCGAAGGCGATAACATGCTGGAAGCTTGGCTCAATACGGGGATGGCTAAGCCGCAGTTGATGGCGTCAACTACGTGGGGCTCACCACCTGTGACTGATGATACCTTGGGGGTGAGCAGTATCAGCACTGGGTATTTACAGCAAAGTGGTAAAGGTAAATCTCAGACAACCACTTATATCGTTTCAAGCACTATGACAGTCGGCGATGAGGTGGTCATTCGAGCCTTGGTGCAGGAAGCCAATGGCGAGCTAGAGGAAGGTGCCCTAGTCAGTATGAATGTGATCAATACTACGACGCTGGAAAGTTTTACACTTGTTAGCGGGGCCAGTGATAGTAATGGCGTTGCTGAGGTTCGCTGGA
The DNA here is from genome assembly GCF_019457535.1 of Shewanella halotolerans. Classification (NCBI taxonomy): domain Bacteria; kingdom Pseudomonadati; phylum Pseudomonadota; class Gammaproteobacteria; order Alteromonadales; family Shewanellaceae; genus Shewanella; species Shewanella halotolerans. The sequence goes on from NZ_CP080417.1 coordinate 975,083, forward strand.
AAACATCTGCGCCCAACAGAAAAGGCAATGGTGGTACGACGCCAGGCACCTATAACATTAGCGTCACCGATGTCAGCGGCAGTTGGGATGGTGTGCCGACCAGTAGCAGTTTCAACTTAGTGAATTAACACTAGGGTCTAGGGAATCCCCAGATAATTCCCTTTTTATTCAATTCAGTAGACACGCATGGTGTTGATTGATCTAATTGATTTCGCCAAAAAACTACCAGATCCAACACCATGCGTGATGTCCATATCTTACACGATTTACTCAAAAAGCAATGCCCGCAAATACATCAAAAACGGCTTAATTCTCTGATGGTTGCTACAGAAGCGTTACTTGATGGCAATCAGTTGTCACTCACTCAGCTTGGTCGCAATATCTCTGGTGCGGTGGCGCCAAAGCACAACATCAAACGGATAGACAGGCTACTCGGCAACCCGCATCTACACTCTGATAAATTCGCTATTTATCAATGGCATGCCAAGTTACTCTGTGTTGCTAATCCCATGCCGGTAATCCTCATTGATTGGTCTGATGTCCGTGAACAATTGCGGATGATGACATTGCGAGCCTCTGTCAGTGTGCAAGGGCGCTCGGTTACCCTGTATGAGCGTACTTTCAAGCTTGCCGACTACAATGCTCCACGCAGTCATAACGCCTTCTTGGCGGAGTTGGCACAGGTGCTGCCGTCCCATGTGTGTCCACTGATTGTCACCGATGCGGGTTACCGCAATACCTGGTTTCGGGAGGTGGAACGATATGGTTGGTTTTGGCTTGGCCGTGTCCGTGGGGATGTCGGCTTTCTCCAGGCCAATCATGCCCAATGGCAGTCGAATAAGTCGCTTTATCCCTCCGCCACGGCGAAAGCCCGGCATATTGGTTACGTAAAACTGGGACGAAAATCGCCTATGCGCTGTCATTTACATCTGTACAAGGCTGCGCCGAAATATCGAGCCGACAAGCGGTCATCCAAAGCAGGACGCAATCATACGGCACAACAAAGTTACCGTCTTGGCAGTAAAGAGCCTTGGTTACTGGCAACCAACTTGCCTACGGAGGCGTTCTCGTCAACGCAGGTGGTCAAACTTTATGCCAGACGGATGCAGATAGAAGAAACCTTTCGCGACCTCAAAAGTCCCCAATACGGCATGGGACTCAGACAAAGCCGCAGTCGTTGTCCACGCCGTTATGATGTGTTGTTGCTGATAGCTTTGTTGGCAGAAATCCTGCTTTGGTGCATCGGTCTGGCAGCCAGGCATCTGGGATGGCAGCGGAGGTTTCAAGCCAATACGATACGTGACAGAAACGTGCTATCTGTGCTCCGGCTCGGCAAAGAAGTGAGACGACGTCCGGAATACTCAATCAAAGAATCGCATTTTCGCTGGGCTTGGGGTGAATTTCTTAAACTGGTTAACACCTCTGGGAGGCCCGAATTATGAGGGGATCCTCCAGCACTAGGGTTTATAAATGGTTTCGGGCACCGAAAGGTGCCTGATTTCTTGATTGATTTTGGGACTGATTTTGGGACTGATTTTACTGCTCAACCTGCATCCAATCGACTTCGACGCCTGCTTGGTCAAACATATCCTGGCTGACCTTAATCTTATCGCCCCAGCGGGAGAGGAAGTCGTCGCTGGGTTGTGGGCTGTGGACTACCTTTAGCCCAGTCTGGATGATCTTGGCGGCGCAGTTGGGGCAAGGAAAGTGGGTCACCCAGATCTCGCAGCTGCTGAGATCCCGCTTGGCGTAGAGAATGGCGTTCTCTTCGGCGTGCAGTGTCTTGAGCAGCTTCATCTCGCGGTTGTCTGTCTCGGCGCTGTCGGAGATCCCGCGCGGGTAGCCGTTGAATCCCAGTGAGACAATGCGGTTGTTTTCAGTGATCACGGCGCCCACTTGGGTGGAGGGATCTTTACTCCAAGAGGCTACCAGTTCGGCCATTTGTAAAAAACGTATCGCCCATTTGCTCATCATCTACTTAGGGTTCCTATTCTATATGGCTGAATATATTGACTTAACCAGAAACAATTCTCTGTCGAGAACAATGATAAATCAAGCCGCGCTCAACACAAAGCAAAGTCTGGCGGATTGAGTGTTCTTGCGCTAATTCATCACTACTCACAGCTCAAATCTAACTCATTAAAGCTAACTCATTAACGCTGGCTCAATAAAAACCATGGGGATGGCATTGGCTATTTTCCAAGGCCCTGGCCGGTCAATCTCTACTCGCGATTATCTGAGGAATGGTTTCAATCTCGGGTTCAAATTCTGGCTCGAGTGTCGATGTGATAGTGGTTCTTACGCTTTCGACATGATAACTGCGTTTGGCGTCGAACCGAATCAGAGGAAGCCCCGCGGTGCGACAGGCATCTTCCACTAGTTGGTCGCGCGCAATGGTCTTGGCCTGCTTGTGACTCTTGTCGTCGAGTTCGATGGCGGCGATAACGTCCAGGGTCTGCTTGTCGCACAACACAAAGTCAAAGTGTTTGGCGGAGATCTTGTTGAAAGCATTTTGCCAGTGTTGGCGCGTCATCCCCTTTTCTGGAGTGATCACATCGGCAATGCGTACCTTGCCAAGGATACGGTATTGCTCGCCAACGGCGTTATCTAACACCCCCAGAAACGATCGTTCGGCGGGGGTAAACAGGGCCTTATGTTTACGATATTGGTAGTGGCGACTGCTGGTGCTACTGCCTAGTCGCGACAGCAGGGTCAAAATGATGATAAAGCCAAAGGCCATTGCGAATAAAAGGTTGAGGTTCATCGAACATCCATCTCTTGAGGTTGGCGTCATTGCCGGGTTGATTTGTTTGCACAATAAGCCTTGTCCCTCGCTTTTTCAACTCGCACTCTTTTCAGTTGCAGCTTTGCCAACTTAGCTTGAATCCCAATCGAAACCAGACTAGCTTGGGGTATTGCAATGGATGGTCGGTTTTTTAAGCTGGCTGAGTGCGGATCCTGGATGCAGGATGACAAAGGGAGTGCCAAATGATGTTGAAAAATATGTGGGTACAGCGCAAGTCTAGAACGGATAAAGCGGAGCCGAGAGCCTGGGTGAGCAACCTGATGAGTGCCTTGTTGGTCACCTTTTCCAGTATCCTAGCCGGAGCCCTGGTCAGTGGCTGTAACAGTGATGATGAGGAGGCGCTAAACCCCATCGACACGGCCAAGATGCAGCAGACGGTGGCTGAGCTGGCCGAGGATATGTTGGTGCCGGGCGCCGTGGTGATACTGCATACCCCCAAGGGTAACTTTGAATATACCTTTGGGGTGAGCCAGTATGGCGGCAGTGAGCCAACCCGTTTCGATCAGCACCTCCGGGTTGGCTCCAATACCAAGACCTGGGTCGGCACTATCATCTTGCAGATGGTGCAGGAGGGTAAGCTCCAGTTAGATGACCCCGTGGCCATGCACTGGACTGGCGTGCCGAGCGGTGAGCAGATCACCATAGCTCAGCTGCTGTCGATGGAGAGCGGCCTGCATAACTACACCACCACATTGGCGCTGAATCAGATCTTAGATCAGGATCCCAACAAGGCGTGGACCCAAGCTGAGCTGCTTAAGCTGAGTTTCGACTCTCCGCTGGATTTTACGCCGGGCACAGACTTTGGCTATTCCAACGCTAATACGGTATTGCTTGGCCTGATCGCCCAGAAACTCGATGACAGCACCTTACCTGAGATCATGCTGCGCCGCCTGTTTGCTCCCCTAGGCATGACACAAACCCTGTTTCCTGAGATCACCGATAACGTGCTGCCCGAGCCCTACGCCCACGGCTATATGTATGGCACCAATGTGTTGACCATGGACGGGGCGCTGCCTGAGGCGATGCAGCAGGAGGCGCGCGATGGGGTGATAATGCCGGGGGAGCAGACCGAGGCTAATCCTTCCTGGGGCTGGGCGGCCGGTGCGGGGATCTCTACCGCCAGGGAGCTGCTGGTCTGGGTCGAGGCCTTGGTTGGCGGCAAACTGTTAAATGAGGAGATGCAGAAACTGCGTCTGGCCAGCGTTAAGCCTATCGATCCCGATAATCCCAACACCGCTTACTATGGCCTGGGCATAGCCAAGTTTGGCCAGCTCTATGGCCATACCGGCGAGCTGCCGGGTTATAACTCTTTCATGGGTCATGACCCAGAAAACAAGGTGACCCTGGTGGTCTGGACCAACATGGCACCTAGCGTGGATGGCCGCGACCCGGCCACCACGATTGCGGCGGCGCTCATCAAGCAACTCTACCGGCCGGTTAACTCATCTAACTAGGGGACAAAAATGTCACTGATTCAGTCGCTGGCGCTCTTGGTGCAGGTCTCGGCGTTTTCCGGTGTGCAGAGTTTGATGGGGGTAAAGACTATCTGCTCGAAGGCCTGGTCGCTGACGATCTTATGCAGGGTGAATATCGCCTGGCGACCCATCTCGTAGGGGCTCTGGCCTATGTTGGTATGGGCGAGATGGTCTTGTAGCATGGCCAGCTGAGGTGGCGCCGCATCTGAAATAATCACGACTATCTCTTTGTTATTCAGCTTGATTTTATAGGGCGCTATCATCTTACGATACAGGGCCTCATCGTTTTGCGGCCAGCCACCCACGGCGATAAAGGAGTCGGCCTTGATGGGCTTGCCTTTCATGACTGACTCCATCTGCTTCACCGCCTGACTGAGCTGATCGAAGTTGGAGAAGGGCTCTCTGATCTCTGTCCAGCCATTATCGTTTTGCAGTCGCTTGCCCGGTGGGTTTTCATAGGTTTTGCCAGACAGGGCGCTACGAATGCCCATGATCCTCAGGTTGAGGTTGGGGGAGTCGGGGCGGCCGGTTTGGATGATCAGGGTGCCGCCATTGGGCCTGAGTTTTTTGAGTTGCTCACCCAGTGCCAGGCCAAAGGCAAAGTTGTCTGTACCTATGTAGGCGCGTCTTAGATCTTGATGTTCGGCCAGGGTTGGGGCGTCGAAATCTGAGTCATAGGTGATCACCGGAATGCCGGCGGCCTTGGCTTTGGTGAGACTGTTCTCGGCGAGAAACTTAGACTGGGTGATGGCTACGGCAATGCCGTTTATGCCTTGGTCGATAAGCTGCTCGATCACCTTATCTTGCAGTCTCACGCTGGAGATCTCTGGCCCCAGATAGATACACTCGACATCCTTGAGCTGTCTTGCGGCGGCTTCGCAGCCGAGCTTACTCTGGTCGAAAAAGGCGCCGTAAAATTTTGGCACTACGGCGAATCTCAGGGTTTTAGCACTGACATCGGCGCTGAGCGTAGTGGTGGCCAGCAATGTCAGCGAGATGAGGGTGATGAGTAACCGAGTCACGATAACCTCTCGAATCCATTTCCTAATAACTAGGTTAGTCGTAGCTAAGGTATTAGCAACTAACGTCTTGATAAGCATAGCCATATCAAGCCAGGTCAAATTTTACATTTTGATAACCAAATGTAGCAAAGTGATACGGCTAAAGATATGTGTTGGATCAAGAATTTTCGGTGATAAATGCGTGTAAAACTAAGCGGGCTAAAGGTTTCGGCGCCTCTATCAGAGCAGAGGCGCCGAAACCTATGTCCTCGAAAGCAGAGGTGCCGAAACTAGAGTCGCCACAACTTGCTAGGCTAGCTTGAATTTACTCACCATGGCGCTGAGCTGTTGATTGGCGGCCGACAGGCTCTGGGTGCTTTCCAGTGTCTGCTGGCCATTTTGCAGCAGGGTCTGGGCCATCGCCTCTATGGTGTGCATGTTTTGGCTGATCTCGGCCGTTACCACACTCTGCTGCTCTGAGGCGCTGGCGATCTGGCCGCCCAGGTCGTTGATCTCGGCGATGGAGTTGGTGACGGCGCCCAGATTTGAGGTGACGCGGGCGGTATTTTGGGTGACCTGCTGGCAGCTGTTTTGGGTTTCCAGCATCAGCTGCTCTGCGGTGTCGGCGTCGCGCCTCAGGGTGGAGAGGATCTGCTCTATCTGTGTGGTGCAGGACTGGGTGCGTGAGGCGAGTGAGCGCACCTCATCGGCCACCACGGCAAAGCCGCGTCCCTGCTCGCCGGCCCGGGCCGCCTCGATGGCGGCATTAAGTGCCAGCAGGTTGGTCTGATCGGCGATCTCCTTGATCACCCCCAATACCGAGATGATCTGATTGGTGTTCTCGCTCATGGTGTGAATGCTCTGGCTGGCCGAGTTCATCTCGTTCGCCAGTGCCTGGACGCTGCCGGCGGCATCCGAGACGGTGAGGGTCGAGGTCTTGGCCTCTTCGTTGGCCTGATGCGTGCTGGCGGCCATCTTGCCCGCGCTCTGGGCCACGGCGTCTGCCGAGGCATTCATCTGGTTGATGGCGGTGACCACAAGCTCTGTCTCGCTGCTGTGTTTACTCAGCGCCTGACGATTGTTTTCCGAGTGGCTGTCGAGTTGGCCTATCCCCTGGGTGATCTTCTGTGAGGCGTGGGAGATCTCAAGCATCATCGCCTGTAGGTAGCCGATGAAGCTGTTAACCGAGTGGCCGATGGCCGCCAGTTCATCCTTGCTGGTGATGGCCAGCCTGGAGGTGAGGTCGGCGTCGCCGGTGGAGAGAGTATCGATGCGGTTTTTCAGCATCACCATGTCGGCGATGATCTTGTTGAGCAGGAATACGCAAAACGCCAGGGCGATGATGATAAGCAGGCTGGCAATGGCGATGCTGCGGTAAATTTTCTGTTTGAATATCGCCTCAGTGCCGGCGGTGAGCCCCTGCTCGATGGCGCTGATGTTGGACTCATAGGTGCCGGTGCCTATCACCCAGCCCCACTCGGGGAGGATCTTTCTGACATAGGCGATCTGCGTCTCTTGGCTGTGGGTCTTAGGGTCGGTGACAGGTAAGGCGACGAAGGCTTCCGCTTGGTTGCCGAGCGCCTGTTTCGCCTTGGCGGCGTTTGGCGTGACTTGCCCTATTTGAGATGACTGCGAGTGGGCCAATATCTTGCCGCTACTGTCCTGTATCCAGAAGTGGCCGTCTTCGCCAAACTTGGCGGCCAGCACGGTCTGCAGCGCGCTGTTGAGTTTGTCTTGTTTCAATGTGCTGACATATTCCCCGGTGGCGATCACCAGATTGAGCGGCTCGAAGTAGAAGGAGGCCGAGAGTTTCTCTTCCACTTGACCGGTCGAAGGATTGGAGAAGAAGTAGCTGGTAAATCCAATAGGATTGGCCCTAGCGGCGGCGACTATATCCCGGGCATAGTAGTTACCCTTCTCGTCCAGGGCGTCGCGGCTGTTACCCATGGAGACGCCGCCCATGCCGGACGCCTCATTCTCCAGGGTGTCGGCATTGTAGGCAAACAGATAGCGGCCGTTACCCCATTGATACTCATTGAGGAAGGTGTAGACCATCATGGCGGCATCGTCGGTGAGGTTGTTCTCGTACATGCGATTAATGACATCGCGGAACACCTTTATCTCATCCCCCAGCGCCTGCTTGATATTGGCTTCTCGGGACTGTTGGTAGAAGTCGTTGACGGAGCGGCTTAGGGTGTCGACTTGGCCGATGAGGTTCTGTTTGATGAGGGCTTCAACCTGTTGGTTGATGTTGCTCTGTTCCTGCTTAAGGACCTCTTGCGCGATGATATAGGTGTTGATGATAAACAAGCCTGATACCGCGACAAGTAAAGCACCTACTAATATGATTAGTTTAGCTTTTATTGTTATTTTCATAAGAACCAGCCTAAGACAATTTTGACTAGACATAAGAAAAATCTAATGGATATTAAGTGGCAAAATTAACCCAAAGGCAATCTGGCGTTTACAGAAGCGTGATGTGGATGCAACTTGTTTGGCGCAAATGAGAGTTGATTAACAGATATGGCCAAGAGGTGAGCCAGGTGGCATTTAAGCTGAATCTAACTGATTGGCTAGATTAGCAAATATGGCTAGACCTATAGTGCTGAAGAGGGAAGAGAAGACGTGAAAAAGGGAAGCCTGGGCTTCCCTTTAGTGTCGCGGCTTTATCTAAGCTTGTCGCTTTATTTATAGAAAGCTTCGATGGTGCCTTTGACTGTCATCATCAGCGGTTGGCCGTGACGGTCTAGGGCTTTAGGGCTAGGGATCTTCACCCAGCCTTCACTGATGCAATACTCTTCTACGTTGAAGCGCTCTTTGCCGTTAACGAGAATGCCGATGTCGTGCTCGAAGTAGTCGGCCACATGGTGTGGGCTACGTGGATTGACAGATAGGCGATCGGGCAATGCAGGTAGTGATTTAGTGTCAGTCATAGTGGTTATCTTCAATCAAAAAAGTTGTGCGCTATTGTAGGCAATAGTGCTGGTGGGCTCAAGAAATAACAGGTGGTAGGCGAAACCGGGAGGAGTAGGGTTGAGCGTTTGCCTTGAGTTTTTGTGTCTGGGCTGGAAAAATGGCCTGCTTGTTTACTATCGCCGCCCCATACCTTGAGGATTTTGTCGCCATGAATGAAGCGATCGTCATCGCCTTACCTTCGCTGATCCACCGTATCGGCCGGGAGCGGGTGACTCAGGCGCAGACCCTGGCGGGGAAATTTGGCTGCAGCCTGAAGCGGGTGCGGCGCTCGCGCAACTGGCAACTGACTGGCGGCGCGGTGGATGTGCAATCCTTTACCCTGGCGCTTAAGCAGTGTCAGCCGGCGATGGCGCCCTATCTGATCGCCAAGCTCGAGGCGGGTCTGTTGCTGCATGCCGATAAGTTAGAACCCTTGCCAGTCAAGTTAGTGCGCCTGATCCACGAGACCCCGGGCATCACCTTAGGGGAGCTGATGGAGCAGACCAAGTGCACCATTATCGAGGCGCGCCAGGCCAGGTTTGATGCCGATAGCTAAACCAAGTTTTTAATTTAGAAACAAGGGGGATGGCCGATTTGGCTATCCCCCTTGTGGTTATGGGTCAGACTAAAAGGCGCTAGGCGCTCAGTCTGCGCCAGGCGCTGCCCATCAGGGTGAAGATGAAGGTGAACAGCTTGTAGGTGAGCCAACAGAAAAAGATAAAGCCACCGATCATCAGTACCCAGACAATCACCTCTACCGTGGTCGAAGGTTTCTTCTTGGCCTTGTCTGAAGTCTTTTCTGTTTTCTCATCTGCCTGTTCGTTGGCGGCGGTTTGACTGCTTTGCTCAGGCTCCGCGACCTTAGTGCTCGCCTTGCCGTCATCTGCGCTGCTGGTGTCGGCTGTAACCGCCTTGCCATCGATCGATTGCAGGATGACGCCGAATTGGTTCTGGTTGTGGTCCAGCCTGACCTTGAGATTACGGGTCTTATAGCCCTTCTCGCTGACCTCTAGCTGGTAGTCTCCGGCGGCCAGTGGCATGCCAAACTCATATTTGGGCCCAATGTTCATCACCCTGACCTTTGCCGTGGTCGGCTGGGTCACTATCTCCAGCGGGAAGCTCTTACGGCCCTTCTCCCAGAAGGTGAGGGTCGCAATGTTGCGGCGCTTGGCCTGAACATAGACTTTGCGGGTGATGGCCTGCTTCTTCTTGTCCTTAGGGCTGGCCTTGAGCCAATAGGTGCCGGGTGCCAGATAGGCGCGGCGGCTGATCGCTATCCCGCTGCCATTGGCCTGACGCGACAGGGTTGCCTTGTCGAGATCTGGGTTGCTGCCCAGGTCCAGCAGGCCTGCATTCTTATTGGCGCTCACCAGTTGATATTGGTTAGCCTCCACCTGTGCGATCAGGTGTGACAGCCCCGGCAGCTGCGCCAGCTCGCCGGCGAAGGCCTCGAAGATGCCATCTTCAATCTTGTCTTTGATCTTCTGTTTCAGATCGGCGTGAGCGACTTCGGGGGCGAGGATCAGTAACAGCGCCGCACAGCAAGGTAAAATCCATTTATTCATCTGAACCTCCGATGATCTGCAGCAGTCCTGCGGCCAGCTCTGGGGCGGCATCGCCCAGTAGGTCGATGATCATCAATACTGTATCGGTATCACCGTGATTGACGATATAGTCGCGGATCATGGCATCGACCATCGCTTTGTTTTGCTTGTAAAGCTCCTCACCGCTGCTCTTGATCAGCTCATCGAGCGCCTCGCCTCTGAGGGCATCTTCGAGTTTCTGGGCTAGCTGGTTCGAAGTCTCCGTCTGGCGTTTGACCTCAAATGCGGTCTGATTATTAAACTCGATCGTATGATCGTTAATCTGCGCCTCCTTGATGCCCATCATCTGGGCAAACAGGGAGCTGATGTTGGAGAGGGCGACCACGTCGAAGATATTTTTTTCGATCTCCGCTTTTTCCGGCATCTTCTGTTTGCTGGGTCGGCTAACGTTACAGATGTTGGCATCTGGGAAGCATTTATATTCTCCCTTGGCCGCCTCGACGCCGTCTATCACAAGACGCCATTCGAAGACTAGGCCAAAGACCAGCCAGAGAATATTACCGCCGGGATATTGAGTATCTCCCATGGTGATCGTCTTATGCCTGAGTTCGCCAGTCCATACGCCGGATGAGCGTTTACCGTTTTGTTCGTTCAGCGACTGCATGTAACTGAACTCCAGGCTGACTTCAGGTTGTTTAAGCCCTATGTCGCTATGTGGAGTGAACTGCACCAGCTCGTCGCCAAGGAATCGTTTCTTGCCCTGGTTCAGCACGCTGGCGAGCTGTTTTTCGATGATTCTGCCGGCAACCTGGGGCTCGGGGTAGGTGAAACGCAGGTGTTCCGGCGTCTTGAGCAGCTGAGCCTCGAAGGCATCGGGCTCGGCCTTCTGCTCGGCGCGCGCCTTGCGATTGGCGTAGTAACGTTGCATGAAATACTGCGGGTCTAAGCCACTCCAGCCGCCGACGAGCAAATTAATGTCTATGTCGCTAACCGGTTTGCTGCAGCTCGTGTGTGTGGCTTTAACGCTGATCTGTGAATGACCCGTCTTGATCACCTTATGCAGCATGTCGAGGAATTCGGCGTTGAGTCCTCGCTCGGCCCAGCCCTTGCGGTACATCTCGAGTTTCAGGCGCCCACGCTGATCGATAGACTGCATGGCGACATCCGCCTTCTTGATAAAGCCGGTGCAGTGCGCTCGTCTGAGGGGATTGCTGCGCGCCCAGGTTAAGAAGTCGCGGTAGCCGGCCTTGGTGTCTGTGCTGACGGCCTCCTGCCAGCGCTTATCGGTATGGCGGTGGCGAGACAGATAAGCGGTGAGCCAGACGAGCAGCAGCAAGGTGCCTAAGAATTTGCTCACTCCCTGAAAGCGCGGCGCGTAGGGGAACTGCTGGCTGAGGGATTTCTCTGTGGCTTTGCTCATGGGGAAGCTGGTCTGATAATCCAGCGACAGCAGCACAGGCTTGGCCAGTGCCTTGATGGGCAGCAGGCGGTTCTCTTCCCAGGCGAACACGGTTTGTACCTTGCTCTTGTAGGTAAATGTCTTGTCTGTGTAGATCTGATATTTTACCGAGCCGAAGGCGATTACCACAAACCAGGCTGCGGCGCCTATCATCAGGTAGCGGGCGAGTCGTCTTAGCTTGAGTCGCCAAATCGAGTCGGGTTTAGACTTGCTTAGCTTGCGAATAAACATCCATGCCACAAAACAGCCAAGAATGATCAGTTTTATCATTATCTCTTCCGTGTCCGAGCTGAGGTGTCATGGCGCGAGTTGGACTGAGTGATAGATTCGATGCGCCACGAACAGGGGTTACTTTTGTTAAAAACTATACCTATAGCCGCGGCGAAAAGAAACCTAAGTATTAGCCTAAGTGTGTGATTAATCACAGAAGATTAACATTGCTGTCATTAAGGTCTCGGTTTGGTGGCCTGTATTGCCGAACGAATAAAAGGGTGATGCAAAGAGGCAGTGAGGAAGGAAATGATGAAGCTTCTGAGGATGGTTTTAGAGATAGGAATAGGGCGGTTTAGAAGATTATCTGCCCGTCACATCCTGACTCAGCGTCTTTCGCTGAAACGGCAAAGGCAAAGCAGATTTTCTCTTGGCGTTAAGAGCGCTGCTAAGATCAGTTTGAAGAGCCTAGCCCAAAGCGAAATTGGACAGCACAGGCCGAGTGTTTTAGCTTGAAGCCTATATACTTTGCGCCTTAGGGCAGGTCGGTCGATTGGCTCGACTTAAACTAGGAGTGAAACCAGCTGAAAGCATTCGGTGAAGAGGGAACGGACTATGTGTGGTCGACTCAATGTGATTAGCGATCCCCTGTGCGACTGGGTGTCGGGTCAGCTGGGGATAAAGTTTCATAGCGAGACCAATAACGACCTCAGGCCCACCCAGCAACTTGGGACCATAGCGCTGGATGGCGGCGCACTGCGGCAGGTGGATGCCAGCTGGGGGATAAAGCCTGAATGGGCTAAGCGGCTGCTGATCAATGCCCAGGCCGAGACGGTGAGGCAGAAACGCACCTTCGCCCAGGCCTTTGCCCAGCATAGGGCTGTGGTGCCCTGTAGCGGTTGGTATGAGTGGCTGCAGGCGGGCGGTGCCAAGCAGAAGTATCTGTTTCAAGGCCGTGACGGACAGCCGATCCTGATGGCGGGGATCCTCTATCCTCAGATTGATGGCAGCCATGCCCTGGTGACCCTTACCACCAAGCCGATAGCCAGCTGCGCGCCCTATCATCATCGCATGCCGCTGCTTATTGAGCCCCAGGCGCTGGATTTCTGGTTTCACTCACAGCCCCATGAGCTGGACGCGCTGCTGACTGCGCCCGAGACTCTTTTATCGATCCAAGCCTGCTAGGGGCCACATCTGCTGGCGTCGACCAGAGGCTAGTTTTCATGGTCTAGATGAAGCTGCAACCAGAGTTCTAAGAGTGTCACCTGCCACAGACGTGAGCCGAAGCGAGTGAGTTGTTGCTCAGGGCTAGCGAGCATGGCGTCGATATAGTCCATATTGAAGATCCCCCTTGCTCTGGCCTGTGGACGGGCAAAGACCTCTTTAGCGAGAGCCAGGTAAGGCCCCTGCATGTTACGCAGCCCTGGCACAGGAAAGTAGCCCTTGGGTCTGTCTATCACCTGATGGGGGATGATGCGTCTGGCGACCTGTTTGAGTAGGTATTTGCCTCCCTCCTTGAGTTTGAGATCGAAGGGGATGCGACTGGCCAGTTCGACCAGCTCATGGTCTAAGAAGGGAACTCTGGCTTCGAGTCCGAAGGCCATGGTCATGTTATCGACCCGCTTAACCGGGTCGTCGACTAACATCACCCGAGTATCCAACATCAGGGCCTTGTCGATGGCAGTTTCGGCCGGGCAATGGGCGAAGTAGCGCCGTACGTAATCGCCTGCATGATCGCCATCGAGAAGTGGCTGGGCGACCAGCTGCTGGTATTCTGGATATTGCCAGGAGAAGTAGGCGTCTTGATAGGTTTGTGCCTCATCTTCCGCGGTGGCGTCGACCATTGGAGGATACCAGTGATAACCGCCAAAGACCTCATCGGCCCCTTGACCACTCTGAACTACCTTGACGTGTTGACTAACGGTTTTAGAGAGCAGATAGAAGCCGATGACATCGTGAGACACCATGGGCTCAGACATCGCCATCACGCAGTCGGGCAGATGAGAGATAAGCTCACTATGACTGACCACTATCTTTTGATGTCGAGTCTGGTAATGCTCGGCGATCAGATCTGAGTATTTGAATTCATTACCTTGCTCATCTGCGACATCATCAAAGCCGATAGAGAAGGTATGGATCTCTTTTTGCCCCAGCTCGTGCAACAAGCCCACGATCAATGATGAATCTAAGCCGCCGGAGAGGAGCACTCCAACAGGTACGTCGGCTTCTAAACGGCGCTTGGCGCTGTCAAACAGCTTTTGTTCCAGTTGTTGAGACCAGGTTTCCTCTGTCTCTTGTTCTAGGCTGGATCCCGGTGAGAGGTACCAGTAGGGGCGGCGGTCTATCTGGCCGTCGGCGCTAACCATCATCCAATGTGCCGCCTCGAGTTTATGGATCTGCTTAAACAAGGTTTTGTCGCCGACGATGGCGCGAAAACAGAGATAGTGGTTGAGAGACTGGGGGTCTATCTCTGTATCGGCGACCGGATGACGCAAGAGGGCGGGTAAACTGGAGGCAAATACCAAACTGTGGCCATCATTGAAGTAGTAGAGAGGCTTGATGCCCAACCTGTCTCTGGCAACAAAGAGTCGTCCTGTATCACGCTCATGAATGGCAAAGGCAAACATGCCATTGAATTTTTCGACACATTGGCGACCCCAATGGGCATAGGCCTTGAGTATTACCTCGCTGTCGCTGTGGGAGAAAAAGTGGTAGCCCAACTCAGACAGTTCGGCCCGTAATGCGCGGTAGTTGTAGATACAGCCGTTGAATACCAGGGTAAGCCCGAGTTCGGCGTCGACCATAGGCTGGGCGCCATGTTCACTCAGGTCGATGATTTTTAAACGTCTATGGCCCAGACAGCATGGTCCTAGGCTATAGAGGCCCTGTCCGTCTGGTCCCCTTGGCGCCAGTTTATCCAGCATGGCGGCGACCTGGTCGACCTTGGCGCTAGTGGTAAAAGAGAGTTCTCCGGCAATCCCGCACATAGTCACTCCTACTAACTCGAATTTAATATCAGTTATAACTATTTACCTTAGTAAAACTCACTGGCTTCTCAAGTGAAATCAATGAAAAAGAGGCGAAACATTTTATTGTCTTACCGAGGGGAAATTGGCGGGGGCAATATGAGCAGAGGCTGCTACACTTTTAAACAAGTTGAAAATTTGTTCACTCAACAATTAATGAAGGACTTATGAAAATAGCTATCCTGACAACTAATCAGGTCGACGATGACAACAGATTGGTTGAAGTAGCTCGCGCCAAGGGACATGACGCCTTTCTGCTCGATCTGCGCCAAATTAGTATTGAGTTGCTCCCCAGTAATCCAGAAATTTACTATCAAAATGAAGTTATTACGAATAAGTTTGATATTGTGATCCCCAGATTAAATGTTTCCTATACCGATTTCGGTATCAATATCTTGCAACAATTTATCTGTGCCGGGATCTATGTCAGCGAATCGCCAGAGGCCCTGCGCCTGGGTCGGGACAAGCTTAAGTGTTTGCAATATCTCTTGAGTAAGGACTTGCCATTTCCGGCGACTGCCATTGCCTATACCCCAGAATATTTAGAGACGCTGGTCGGCCATCTAAAGTTGCCGCTGGTGGTGAAGTTGATCGAGAGCACCGAGGGTACTGGAGTATTTTTAGCTAAAACTAAAAAGGAGGTCGATAACCTATGTAAGACCTTCTCTCTGGCAGGGGTTAGCTATCAAATACAGGAGTTTATAGCCGAGGCTGCTGGGCAAGATATTCGTGCGTTTGTGGTGGGGGATAGGGTGGTTGCCGCGATGCAGAGGGAGTCCCAGGACGATGATTTTAGAGCCAATGTCTCTCTCGGTGCTCACTCGGCCGCCGTGCAGTTGACACCAGAAGAGGAGCAGGTGGTGTTAAGGGCGACCCAAAGCATAGGCGTCAATATTGCTGGCGTCGACTTTGTGCGTTCTTCTCGTGGGCCTCTGCTGCTGGAGATCAATGTCTCCCCCGACTTTACCGGTAAACAGGGCCTGGAAACCGTGACTAACTGTAATATTGCCGCCGCCATCATCGACTATACCCTGAGTGAGGCCAAGGGCTTCTATCGACATCGGAGGTTAATGGCTAGCCGGGTGCGGCGGGAGGAAGATCTGCTATGTGCCGATGGCTAGCCTATTCGGGGCGCCCCATTTTTTTGGATACCTTAGTGACACAGCCGAGTCACTCGCTAGTGGCGCAGAGTCTAAACAGTGAGTTGAACATTAGCCCTGCGGGCGTATTGCTCAGCACCAATGGCGATGGTTTTGGGATCGGCTGGTATAACCGACGTGCCGAGCCAGGCGTGTTTCGCGATGATAAACCCGCCTGGCATGATGAGAATCTGAAAAATCTTTGCCATCAGGTGGAGTCGCATATTTTCTTTGCCCACATTCGGGCCACTACCACTGGCGATGTGCAGCGCACTAACTGTCACCCGTTTCAATTTAAAAACTGGCTGTTTCAGCACAATGGTCATGTCAGCGATTTCGAGAAGATCCGCCGAGAACTCCAGCTGGATATCGCACCCGAGTTGTACCCCTATCTTAGGGGAACTACAGACAGCGAGACCTTTTTCATGTTGGCTCTCACCTATGGTTTGCAAGAAAACCCTAAGTTGGCGCTGCAAAAAATGGTCGAGCGAGTGCTGCAGGCCCTGGAGCGAGTTAATCCTAAGGGAGTGTTGAATCTATCTTGTGCACTCTCCGATGGTGACAGGCTCTATACCCTAAGGTTTTCCTATAATGAGGAGGCGATGACCCAGTTTTACTCGTCGGATACCGAGTGCATCCAAGATTTTGATGATCAATTTGAGCTGATGCCACAGGGAAGTATTGTTGTGGTTTCGGAACCTTTGGATAAGGCCAGTGATAAGTGGAAACCTATCCCAGCCAACACCTTTGCGACCATAGAAGCGAATCAGGTGACTAGCGAAACCTTCATATGATGGGTCAGATGTCGCTCTATCCTCTGTGTGCCCAGCGGCCAGAGGCCTAGAGAAAGGCTTCCGCAGTTCCCTTGAGATAGCCAATTGATCTGAATCAATGCCACTTCTTTCATAAGTGGTCAGTATATTAGGCAGTTTTGATATGTAGTTACAGGAGGCTGGGGTGACAGAGGAAAAGGAGGCGGATGCTAAGCTGATTCGGTTGCTAAAGATCTGTATCGTCATCGGGCTCTGCCTGATTTTGCTGGGGATCTATCTGCATAACTTTAGTGAAACTATGGAAGCCATGGGAGTGACCGGGATTATCATCAGCGCCGTCTGTGTGGCCTTCGGCATGGTGCTCTCCTTGCCGACCAAGATGTATCTCACCTTTATCCTGGTTAGGCGCGAAGCCGAAAATCGGGACAATTAAGCCTGCCAATTTGTCCTTACCTTCACCTTAACGTTATCTTGCTCAAGGTCATCTCGGCTAATTGTTCGATTCTTATATATAGTTAGCAAAAGCTTAATTTAATAGTTAGTTTTTAGTACAAGGTTAAGGTTTTGAAAGGCAAGGTAATTTATACTATGCCGAAAATGGGCCACTTAGCTGGCCATCTTGATTAATCTGGATGAGTAAAACATATCGCCGTTATGGATAGAGATGCCCCTCAGGAAGCCAAGCTGACCTACGCTAAATATAAGAAGAGCATGCTCTATTCGCTGCTACTCCTGCTATTCCTGTCTGCCGTACTGGCAATTGTCTATCTGATGACTAGCAGCAATATCTCCCGCGAACGAGAGATGCGCCAATATGCCGAGCTTGGAAACATGCAGGCGAGCCTGCTGGCCGAGCTTAATATCGTCGGTACTGACCTGGCTTATTATGCTCACAGCGAACTGGCCGTCTCGACCCTGGAGGAGAAAGATCCTAAGGCCAAGCGCTATCTCACCTCGCTGATGTTCCAAATTGGTAATCTCTATAAACATTACGATCAGCTCCGCCTGCTCGATGATAAAGGCGATGAGGTGATTCGTATCGACCAGCAGCGAGATAACAGCCTTCACCTGGTGCCGGACCAGGCCTTACAGAATAAGGCGGACCGTTACTATTTCCGTGAGCTTACCGGGCTAAAACCCGAAGAGATCTACGCCTCGCCGTTCGATCTCAATGTGGAGCACGGTGAGGTGGAGCAGCCCCTCAAGCCCACCATACGTTTTGCCACGCCCATCTACAGCAAGGCGGGGGATTTTATCGGCGCCGGTGTGATCAACTATAAGGGTAACGATCTTTTGCAGATCATTGACGATCTGAATGTGCATGAAGGTGACAAGGTTTACCTGCTGAACGGCAAAGGTTTCTATCTCAAGGGAGAGCAGGCCGACAAGGAGTGGCGTTTCATGTTCCCCGAACGTGAGCAGCTGGGCTTTGACAGTGACTACCCTACAGCCTGGCGTCGCATGCAGCAGTCGGAGCTGGGCAAGGTGGTGACCGACGATGGCGAGTACTATTTCAGCCGCTTCAAGTTGGCGCCCCATTCACTGTTTAACATAGTGGATAAGGAGAGCGCCTATCTGGTGATGTTCGTGCCCGAGAGTACGATTGAGGCCGCTCAGCAGAATCTCAACAAAAGCGCCATTTTTGCATTTTTGTTGGTGTCACCCATGTTTATCTTCCTGGCCTATAAATTGGCTGGCGCTCAGGTTGAGCAGCAACGCCTGTTTAGTCAGCTTACCTTCGATGCCCGCCACGATGCCCTGACTGGTCTGTATAACCGCAGCGCCATCATAGAGTATCTGGGTAAGAGCATCAGCCGCAGCCGACGCCAAAAGGCACAGCTGGCGGTGAGCTTCATCGACGTGAACGATCTGAAGAAGACCAATGATCTGCACGGTCATGAGGCGGGGGACGATCTACTCAAGGGCGTGGCTAGCGTGATCAACATGTCGATCCGTGACGGTGACTTTGCCGCCCGCATCGGTGGCGATGAGTTTCTTATCGTCTTCGTGGACTGCGACGGCAGCTGCGCCAACGAGATCATGGAGCGGATCCAGGCCGCCTATGGCGTCATGGGGCTTGGCAAGACGGGTAAGGAGTGGAGCCTGAGCTTCGGCTGCACTCAGCTGCTGCACGAGACCGATGATGTGGACAGTATCATAGAGCGGGCCGACAGCCTGATGTATGAACACAAGACGGGGCAGAAGAACCAGCTGCTGCCTTAATCCGCTCTCCCTAACGATTTCTCTAACTTGCTCTATTCTCTATTTTGATCTCTTGGGTGGCGCAGCTTCTTCGCCGCCCTGGTGGTTAATTCGGCTCATTTGGCCTTTTTCGGCAATTAACCCAAGACTAATGGGGCAAAAACACCGATAATTCCCCTCAATTGTCTCATTTTCAAATAAAGCATGCTGGCCCACGGGTACAGGCGCGCAGTGGAAACCACCCCATGGAAATCAAAGTTAATTTTCTCGATAACCTAAGACTCGAAGCCAAGTTCGACGATTTTACCGTCACCGCCGATCAGCCGATCCGCTACAAGGGTGATGGCTCGGCGCCTAGCCCCTTTGATTATTTCCTGGCGTCGTCGGCCTTGTGTGCGGCCTATTTCGTAAAGGTCTACTGTAAGGCGCGCGATATCTCGACCGACAACATTCGTCTGTCTCAGAACAATATCGTCGATCCGGAAGATCGCTATAACCAGATCTTCCAGATCCAGGTCGAGCTGCCCGACGATATCTCAGACAAAGATCGCGAGGGGATCCTGCGCTCCATCGACCGTTGTACTGTGAAGAAGGTGGTACAGACAGGCCCAGAATTTAAGATTGAGACGGTAGAAAACCTGGACGCCGATGCCAACGCCATGTTGATGGGTCAGCCAGGTGGCGACAGCAGCACCTATATTCTGGGTAAAGATCTGCCGCTTGAGCAGACCATCGCCAACATGACGGAGATCCTGGCCGGACTCGGGATGAAGATAGAGATCTCCTCCTGGCGTAACATAGTGCCCAACGTCTGGTCGCTGCATATTCGTGATGCGGCCTCGCCCATGTGCTTCACCAATGGTAAAGGCGCGAGCAAGGAGAGCGCCCTCTGTTCGGCGCTGGGCGAGTTTATCGAGCGTCTGAACTGCAACTTCTTCTACAACGATCAGTTCTTCGGCCTGGATATCGCAAATAGCGAGTTTGTGCACTACCCCAACGAGAAGTGGTTCGCCCTCACCGATGATGACTCGCTGCCTGAAGGCATGCTGGATGACTACAGCCTGGAGATCTATAACCCGGATGGCGAGCTGTGTGGCTCGCACCTGATCGATACCAACTCGGGCAATATCGAGCGTGGCATCTGCACCATTCCTTACAAGCGTCGCTCGGACGGTGAGACCGTCTATTTCCCATCGAATCTGATTGAGAACCTGTTCCTCAGTAACGGCATGAGTGCGGGCAACAACCTGCAGGAGGCCGAGGTACAGTGTTTGTCGGAGATCTTCGAGCGCGCGGTGAAGCGTCAGATTATCGAGCAGGAGATAGTGCTACCCGACGTGCCTATGGCCGTGCTGGAGAAGTACCCTAGCATTCTTGCCGGTATCAAGGGACTCGAGGAGCAAGGCTTCCCTGTAGTAGTGAGAGATGCCTCCCTGGGCGGTCAATTCCCCGTGATGTGTGTGACCCTGATGAACCCTAAGACAGGCGGCGTGTTCGCCTCTTTCGGTGCGCACCCAAGCTTCGAGGTGGCGCTGGAGCGCAGCCTGACCGAGCTTTTGCAGGGCCGCAGCTTCGAGGGTCTTAACGATGTGCCTAAGCCGACCTTTAACAGCATGGCGGTGAGCGAGCCGGAGAACTTCGTCGAGCACTTTATCGACTCGACCGGGGTGATCTCCTGGCGCTTCTTCAGCAACAAGGCGGACTATGAGTTCTGCGAGTGGGACTTCTCTGGCACCAACGAGGAGGAGGCCAAGGGGCTGTTCGGCATCCTGGAAAGCCTGGGCAAGGAGGTCTATGTCGCCGAGTTTGAAGAGCTTGGCGCATCTGCCTGTCGCATCCTGGTGCCTGACTACTCTGAGGTTTATCCGGTGGACGACCTCATCTGGGACAACACCAACAAGGCGCTGGACTATCGTGAAGATATCCTCAACCTGCACAGACTGAGCGACGATGAGCTTGCCGATCTGGTCAATCGTCTGGAAGAGAGCCAACTGGATAACTACACGGATATCCGTACCCTGATCGGTATCGTCTTCGACGAAAACACCGTCTGGGGACAGCTAACCATTATCGAGCTGAAGATCCTCATCTATCTGGCGTTGGGCGCCCACGAAGAGGCGCTGGAGCTGGTGGAAGACTTTTTGCAGTTCAACGACAACACGGTGCAGCGTGGCCTCTTCTACCAGGCGATGAGCGCGGTGCTCGAGGTGACTCTGGATGAGGAGCTCGAGCTTGAGGACTTTATCGGTAACTTTACCCGCATGTTTGGTGAAGAGGTGATGGCTCAGGTGGTTGGTTCGGTGAACGGCGAGGTGCGCTTCTCAGGCCTTACCGAGACCAGCATGGCACTGGAAGGGATAGAGCCACATCTGCGTCTCATCGAGAGCTACAAGAAGTTGCATCAGGCTCGTAAAATTAAAGCCGGACTTTAATCTTTAGTACTGTGCGTTACAGATAGCGAGTTAAAAAAGCGAGCCTTGGTGCTCGCTTTTTTGTGCTTGCTGTTTGGTGCTCGCTTTTGGGTGCTTGCTGTTTGGTGCTCGCTTTTGGGTGTCGGTTAGCCGAGTGGTTAGCCGTTAGCCTTGGCGCAGGCGGCTGCCTTTTGCTGCTGCACCTCTGGGCTCTTGTCTTGCATCGCCTTGAGGATCAACTCGTTACAGCGTTTCTGCGCTCTTTGCTGCTCGCTGCGCAAGCTTGGCTCGCCTATGTGGGCGATCATCGGCTTATAGCTGAGGGAGGCGTTACAGTACATGGTCGACAGGCGTCTGCCGTGCGGATTGAGATCGTCACGCCTGGAGAGCTGCTGACATAGACTGGTAAACATGCGCTTGGCCTTGCGGGTGCAGTAGGCATATTGGGTGACGTCTTGTTTGATGTCGGCGCAGACGCTCTGATCCCGGATTCGCCACAGCTGATGTTGAAAGCCGATGGCCGTGTCTTCATACACCAGACGCTGGCTGACAAGGCGGGTGTTGGCGGCATCTTCATAGCTGGCGACAATGTTGCTGCTGACCATTTCCAGATAGGCGGCAAACAGCTGGGAGATAGGGTCCATGACTCGTCCTTAAGTGGTTAACCTTAGCCATTTCCTTGCTAAGGGCTTTTGTGATCAGATACTTGGCCTATGAATTAGGCGGCGACATTTTAAGCGATTTAGCGCCTCAGGGCTAGTGATTAGCCACAGGATTAAGCATTTGCATCTACACTTTGGGCAAGTATCTGCTTTGCCGGGAGTCAGCTATGTCAATCAAAGCTTTGCGATTAAAAGCTATGCAATTAAAAGCCACGCCATTAAAAGCCATGCCATTAAAAGCCAAGCGACTACAAGCCTGTGCTGTGTTGGGAACGAGCCTGAGCTTCGCCGCTATGGCGGCGCCCTATAACGCCATCAATGAGTCGATAGACGATGGTTTTGTCGAGGCCGGAGATATATTGGTGATTGCCATTCCGGCGACCGGATACCTGGCGTCCTGGCTCTATGATGACTTCGAGGGGGCTAAACAGCTGACCTTCTCTGTGCTGACGACACAACTGATTGTCGAGGCCACCAAGAGCACTGTGGGGCGCTATCGACCCAACTCAAATGTGGCGGGTGGAAGTTATAAGTCTTTTCCCTCTGGCCATTCCGCCGGGGCCTTCTCTGGCGCCGCCTTTCTGCAGTCGCGATATGGCAGCAGCTGGGGGATCCCCGCCTATCTGGGGGCCGGTGTAGTGGCCGCCAGTCGGGTGCATGGCAGACGGCACTACGCCGATGATGTGCTCGGTGGTGCGGGCATTGCCATCCTTGTGAACCAGTATTTCGTCGAGCGCTACGATAACCAAGGTTTGGCGGTGTCCCTCTTTCCCAATGATGAAGGTGGGCTGCAATTTAATCTCTCTATGCCCCTGGATGGGCCCCTGAATGGCCGAGCTGGCCCGCGCGCGGAGAAGCGTGCTCAGCCTGCGGTTCATGGCCCCAAGCGTCACCGCTTTGCCGTTAATCTCGGCTTTAACATGACAGATTCTCTGGGTATGGCAGGGGCGAAAGATCTGCTGCCAGATAGTCAGCTGGTGGACGAACATCAGCCGTTTTCCTATCTCATGTACGAGTACTTAGACTCGAGTGAGACCTCGCTACAACTCGAACTTTCGCCCAACGAGACACGCCTGTTTGGCACCCTCTCGGGGGAGTTCGAGCTGGATGGTAAGCAGTATCAGGATGGTGACTCCCTCTATCTGGCTTTTAAGCAGTGGAGCCTGGGGTCGCAATATTTCTATCGTTTCGCGCCTCAGGGGGATTGGCACTTCAAGTTAGGTGGCGGTCTCTACGCCTATTGGGTCGAGCTGGAGGTGGACTATCTGACCGGCGGTCAGTATGCCGATGAGGGTAGCCTGGAGGTCATGCCCTCTATCGAAGGGCGAACCCGTTATCATATCGGTGGAGGGCTGTCGGCCGATGCCATGGGACGTTTTCAGGCCTGGTCCGGTAATCAACTGGTCGCAGCGGAAGCCGGGCTAAGCTATGCCTTGGGAGAGGAGTGGGTGATGGGACTCAAGTATGCCTACTCAGAGGCCAAATGGGATGCGCTTAACATGGAGTATCAGACGGACTCCATAGTGCTTACTGTCGAGAACCGCTTTTAGCCAGCTATACGCAGATGGCGGCCGATTTGAACCAGAACGCAAGGTTTTATGCTCGTCTGTTTAGGGGGGGCAACTCGCAGTGTGGATGAAGTTTCAATCTCGCAAGCCTTGTTGGTAGAAGCTGTTTGGTCTGGGAAAGCCTGGGGCTATGGGTTCACATCTTGGGCCACTCAGGGTAGAGTACGCGACATTGAGTAAGGCCCGTTTGCGGGCGGATGAAGATGAGAAGCAAAGTCATGAGTGATGATAAAACGGTTATCGACAACCTGGATGATCTTGCCAGCTTCTTGCTGGCGGTAGAAAACGGCGGCCTGGGACTGGAAGGGGTCGAAGGGGTTGGGATGGCGACCAATAACGCCGATGGCCGCCATTTTGTGGCCGTGTTCGACAAGAATCACAAGCTCCTGCATGCCCGTTGGATCACAGATGAAGTGTTCGAGCAGGGCAAAGAGATGGTGCGTCACGGCGTCTCTAAGCACTGAGACCTTGCGAAACACTAAAAGCCCAAGGCCTAACGCCCTGGGCTTTTTTATTTAGGCTATGATGCGACACGCTTGTCTAGTTGCTCAGCTCGAGTCACAGCATTAAGCATCAACATAGGTTAGAGTGCTAGGCCATTGATTTAGGAGCTATGACTTGAAGCCAATGACTAGGGCCATTAACTCAAGAGCATGAATCCTAAAGCCGGGTCGATTAGAACATGAAGAGGGAGAAGTTATGCAGCGCGCGGAAGATTTCATCAATGCATTGCAGTTAGAGCAACATGTGGAAGGAGGCTATTATCGCTCCACCTACCGGGCGGAAGAGGCCTTCGATGACAGGCGTCAGCTGTGGACCAGTATCTATTTCCTGCTGCGCACCGGCGAGGTGTCCCATTTTCATCGCCTGACCGCCGACGAGATGTGGTATTTCCATGGCGGCGAGCCACTGACCATCTATATGATCGACGGGGAGGGTGAGCTGACTACGGCTGAGCTGGGGCTGGACGTGGCCGCAGGTCAACGGCCGCAGTTTCTGGTGCCTAAAGGCTGTATCTTCGGCTCGGCCATGAATAACCCGGGCTTTTCTCTGGTGGGCTGCATGGTGTCGCCTGGTTTTACCTTCGAGGACTTCGAGCTGTTCGAGCGCCAGCCGCTGCTGGACACCTATCCACAGCATAAGGCGATTATCGAGCGTCTGACCCGTTAACCCTTTGGGCGGCGTTTGCAGATGATTTTTACGGCGTCACCGCCTAGGAACGTCTGCCAAAACAAACGGTAAAGTTACAAAGTCCCTTAAGAAAGAATAAAAAAGGGCGGCCCAAATAGGCCGCCCCTTTATGTTTTAGCGAGTGACTACTTGCTCTGCCACTGAACGATATAGTCTTTCAGATCTATCATAGCGGCGTTACCCACGTAAGACACTGCGGCCAGGGCATCCATGTCGGCAATCGGCCTGGCGGCGATGATATTGTTGGCGGCTGTCTTGTTCATAGCCGCGTCGATATCCAGCTCGGTCAGGGTCGCGTTGTTGACGATATCCAGTACCACACCCACTTCGCTGGCGCTAAAGAAGACGCCTTCCCAGGTGCCTTCCTGATAGGCGGGCTTGGCACAATCTGTGCCATTGCCAGCTACGCAATAGGTGTAGCTGAAGTGTCCCTCAAACTCGGCGGCGGTTTCACTGTCGTGGATAACCACTATGTTTTCGTCGTTACCAAAGGCCGCGGCGCCACTGATATTGTGGGATCCTGTCAGTACCATATCGTCGATAATCATGTACTTATGATGGAACTTATCGCCACCATTTAACTTGGCTACACGCACATCGGCAGGGTTTTCCCAGATGTTGTTGGCGGCGCCAGTGTAGCTGTCCACCTCTATCTGACCTGAGGTATTAGGCTTCTCTATGCCCAACATATCCTGAAATTCAGAGTAGTAGCGAGAGAAGAAAGACGCATCGCCAAGGCCCTGTACCTCGACGCCGGCATCGTGTCTCAGCTCCATCTCATCGGCTACATCCTGGGCGCTAATAACAAACTGCGCCAGATGAATGCGATACTGGGCGTTACGAATATATTGCTGCATGTTGTACAGAGTCGAGCCTACGTAGACGCTTGGCGACTGCGGGGTGAACTGCACATCGATGCGGATATTGTCGTTGTTGGTGTAGACGGTCTCCAGCTGGTGATCAGGCTTACCCAGGCCAAAGAGTGAGTCTTTGGCGCCGCCCTGACCGTCACCCCACATCAGGTTGAACTGGTGGGTGTAGACACTTGCTAGCTGGTTAGAGTCGATGATAACGATATGGTTATCATTGCCTTCGCTGATCAGGTTTCCCAGGGCATCCAGGTCGCCATGCACGCCGGACTGACTAAAGTTGGTGCTGCCGGTGAGCACCTTCTTGCCGTCGACGACAATGAATTTGTTGTGCTGGATCTTGGAGCCTGCGCTACCGTTTTCGGTATCGTCGATCCAGGGGACGCCGCCTTGATTTAAGATGGCGATGGCCTGGTCATTCTCGCCGGCGATATTGTCTTCGTCGGTGACAAACTTCACATCGACGCCGCGTTGTTTGGCGGCCACCATGGCGTTGGCGATACCGGGCAGGTCGAGATCATAGATTGCCATATACAAGGTGCTATTGGCGGAATCGATAAGCTGGATAATTTTCTGTTCAAGGTCGGCTTGAACGGCCGGTGGATTGACCACGTGATTAAAGTAAACTTCAACATCATCGGCATAGCTCATTGACGACGCTAGCGATAACAACAACCCCATACTCAGTTTATTAATTTTCATGTTTTACCTTATTTTTATAATAAAAGTGTAAATCGAAAATGAGTAATCTGAATCCAATTTTCATTGTAGGTTTTAGCTACGTTTAACCATCCTTAGTTTAAAAACTCGACAGCATACTAACAGCCTATTATGACAATTAGTAGGTGTTATTTAACAAAAGTTATACAAATGTCTCAGTTTTTGTACATTTTAAAAATATGCGTGTTATCTGTTATTTATGCAGTGTGGTGAATAAATTTTGCTCAGTTATTCGACTAAAATGACTAATCATTCTGTTGTGATTGTTTTGCTTTAAAAACAGCTAAATAAGTAGAATGGCTCTTGCCTGTGGTTAAGCTGTGGCAGTGAGTTTGGGAAGTTTTAGGTAAATGAGTTATAACTGATTAATATTATTTTGTTTAAGTTTTCAATGGTGCTTTTTTATTTGGATGGGTTTTACTTGTTGATTAGTTGTTAATTGATTTGTGTTGGAAACAGGCGGGATATATAGGATTGTTTTGTCGGCGAGATTTTGAATAAAAATAACCTGGATTTCTGAGGCGGAAATAAAGAGTTCATGAATATAGTAAAAAGTATAAAATCGGCTCGTCAGAGACATTCACGCTCGATAAGGGATATTCACGAGCCGATTTTATGTGTGCCTATTTTCGTATTACAGATTATTCCCACATCACGTTGTCATTATTCTTGGCCGCCGACTCGAATAACTCGATGAGGGGCTGCGCCCTTTGTCTCAGGCTCACATAGGGGCCCTTCTCATCTTCGTCATCTTCTGTTTGTGGGGGCTGAGTTGGTGCATTGGCGACCGCCTGTTGCAGGCGGGCGAGGGCGGCAGGAACCTCTTCGGCGCGAATCGCCCCCGGCACCGAGGTGCTATGGCCGAGTATCTTCAGGAAGGTCTGGGCCACATCGCCAAACAGGGTGATGTTGGCATAGTGCTTGGTTTTAAAGGTGACTAGCATGTTGCGACTCCTTGGTGTGCGCCGGGACTATGACTTGGCTTGCGATAGCCTGTGGATCAAATTATAACCTATTGTCTATTAAACGTTTTGTATTTAGACAGTAAAAAAGCCCGATCATCGAACCGGGCTTTTTGCTACGTCTTGCTAGTGGGCTTATATCCATCTAGCAAAGGGCTTATCGTTACTGGGCATCCTTGATGTCGAACACCTTCTTGCCGTTAACCCAAGTCTGGTTCACCTGGGTTTGCCATAGCTGCTGTGGGGCCATGGTGAAGGGGTCGTTCTCAAGCAGAATGAAGTCGGCCTTCATGCCGGGCTGCAGTTCGCCTATCATGGTTTCCTGATGGGCGGCGTAGGCGGCGTCATGGGTAAAGCTGTTTAGGGCCTCGGTGAGGCTCATCTTCTCGCCGGGATACCAGCCCTGCTCGGGTTTGTTAGCGTGATCCTGACGGGTGATAGAGGCGTGCAGGCCAAAGAAGGGATTGGCTGACTCGATGGGAAAATCAGAACCTGCCGCGATCACAGCACCGCTATCCAATAGCTTACGCCAGGCGTAGGCGCCCTTGATCCGCTGCGGGCCGACCCTGTCTTCGGCCATATTCATGTCGCTGGTGGCGTGGGTCGCCTGCATGGAGGCGATCACCCCAAGCTCGGCAAACCTGGGAATATCGCTCAGCTGCAGTATCTGGGCGTGCTCCACCCTGTGTCTCAGGTCCTTGGTGTGGGTCTTGGCGATCAGACTCTGGTAATTATCCAGCACCAGCTTGTTGGCGCGATCGCCGATGGCATGGGTATTCACCTGAAATCCCGCCTGCATAGACTTCAGCATCAAGGCCTTCAGCTCATCTTCCTCGTAGAGCAGCAGTCCCTTATGGCCGTGCAGATCCGAGTAGTCCTGTAGCAGGGCAGCCCCGCGGCTACCCAGGGCGCCATCGGCGGAGATCTTCACGCTGCTGATATCTAGCATGCTACCGGGATGGTGATAGGGGCCCTTGGCCAGGGTCTGGTCGAACTGGTTATCGTCGGCGGCGACCATGGCGTAGATGCGGATCGGCATCTGCTTATCGTCTGCCAGCTGGCGGTAGGCGGCGAGGGTATCGTGACCGACACCGGCGTCGTGCACACTGGTGAGGCCGAGCCGGGCGAGATCTGCCATGGCCGCACTTAGTACGCGGGCCTGCTCCGCCTGGGTCAATGCTGGGATCTGCTGCTCGATAAGCGCCATGGCATTGTCGATAAACACGCCGCTGGGTTGTCCCTTATCGTCGCGGATGATCTCACCGCCGCTTGGGGCCTGGGTGTCGGCACTGATGCCCGCTAGCTTCATGGCGGCGCTGTTGGCCCAGCCGGCATGGCCATCGACCCGTCTTAACCACACGGGCGTGTCGGGAAAGACCTTATCCAGAGTCTTGGCCGTGGGAAAGCTTTTTTCTGGCCAGAGCACCTGGTTCCAGCCTCGGCCCAGCACCCAGTTAAGATCCCTGTTTTGCTTTCTAAAGGCTTGAACTCTCGCTACGGCGGCCTGTTCAGACTCGCTACCCTTGAGATCGACCCGGATCAGATTTAGCCCCCAGCCGAGCACGTGACCGTGGGCATCGATGAGTCCAGGTAACATGGTCTGCCCCTTGGCATCGATCACCTTGACGTTAGTGGATTGCGTTTGCCGCTCACTCGGCGGCTGCTGGTAGATCTTCTCTATCTTGTCGCCACTAAAGGCGATGGCGCTAAACTGGGTCAGCTTTCCCCGCTCCAGGGTGTAGCCCTTGAGGTTATGGATTAGGGTGGTTTGCGCCAGAGTGCTGGCGGAAAACAGCAGGCCAATGGCGAGACTTACTTTAGTTAGGGTATTCATATTATTGATTTTTTTAGGGGGTTATTGGGTTCATACTAGCAGCTTAGGCGTCGCTGGCAAACTAGCCATAGGTAGTGGCTGGCACGCGCCAGGACTGTCTGAGCTAAAGCGCAATAGCAGCCTTAATTGCTGATGTTTAGTCGTTAACGGCGCAGATGTGAGGGCTGGCGGCTTCGGCCACGACCCGGTTGCGGCCCGTTTGTTTGGCTTGGTAGAGGGCGTTATCGGCGCGGTTGACCAGGGTCTTGATGGTGTCATCTTCTCTGAGCTGGGCGGCCCCCAGGCTGATGGTGAGAGACTGGCCATCAAACTTCTGTGCGGCGACATCCTGGCGTAGCTGTTCGGCCACGGCGACAGAGATTGAGAGTGAGGTATCGGGCAGCAGGATCACGAACTCTTCGCCGCCCCAGCGGGCCAGAAAATCTCCCTCACGGCAGAGGCTCCTGAGACTATCGGCCAGCTGGACCAGCACGCGATCGCCGGTCAGGTGGCCGTGGGCGTCATTAATCTGCTTGAAGTAATCCACATCCAGAATCAGCAGGCTAAAGGGAGTCTGCCGGTGACGGCTCTGCAGCACATACTCCTCCAGCGTGATGTCGAGCTTCTCTCTGTTGTAGAGGCCGGTGAGCTTGTCGGTCTCGGCCAGTTTCTGGATCTTGGCGTTGCGCTCGCCCAGTTGACGATAGGCCGAGGAGCGGGTGCCCTCGTAGAAACGAAACAGCAAGATATGGGCAATGGATACCTCGATGACATTGAACAGGGCGCCCATGCCGAAGGTGACGGGCTTGGCCTCCTGGATCTGGCCATAGACTATGTAGGCGCAAACCCCGAAGGCGATTAGGGAGACCAGGCTACCTCGTTGCCGTCCGAGGAGGAAGAAGGCGAACGGCGGGATCAGGGTTGCCCAATAGAGAGAGTGGGCATAGCCGCCCACCG
The DNA here is from genome assembly GCF_019457535.1 of Shewanella halotolerans. Lineage (NCBI taxonomy): Bacteria > Pseudomonadati > Pseudomonadota > Gammaproteobacteria > Alteromonadales > Shewanellaceae > Shewanella > Shewanella halotolerans. The sequence goes on from NZ_CP080417.1 coordinate 1,004,826, forward strand.
AGGCGACGAACAGCAGGATCAATCCGGTGACCATCAGGGTCACCGCCCAGGAGGTGAGGTTGACGTTGGCGGTGCGGTTGAAGAAGGCCAGAATCGATAGGGAAAGCACGAAGCCGCTGGCGTCCAGGGTGGCGTACTCATAGCTCTCGAAATAGAAGATGTTGAGCAGGGTGAGCACCAGGAAGAAGCTGCTGCTGAGCAGCAGGGTATGGCCGATCAAACGGGTGCGCCAATAGTCTCTGTGGCCCGGTGGATATTGGGCAAAGTCTTTGTACCAGTACTTAAGCATGATGTCCCTTTCTTCACTGCTTCAGAGGATTATTACCCAAAATTAAGTAGATTAACAGTGGCTTATATCGAGGTGATTTTTCGGTTCGTTTTCGCCAGTCCTCACTCCTGAGTAGCTAAGGATTGATGACGCCTAGTCTGTGTCTATGCTAGGGTGAGCGCCAAGGGAAAGCGGTTAAGCCTTTGGCATTTGCGCTAAGCGGGCCGCTAGGATTTTGATGGGGTTAGAAAGGCGATGACGGCATTCTTGCTACAAAGATGGAGTGAGATAAATTGGCAATTTGGAGGTGCTCAGCTGCTGACCATGGCCGTGCTGGCACTCTGGCTTTGGGCCATCTGGCCGGTCGAGGATGTGAAGGCGCTACTTAAGGATAAGGCGCTGCAGACCCGCTTGCTACTGGCCATCTTCTTCGTCAATGCTCTTTGGCTTATCGACGCCAGCATCACCCCGGGGATTCATGCCCACTTTCTCGGCCTGGTGACATTGATGCTGATGTTTGGTTGGCGCCTGGCTACCCTGGCACTGCTGTTGCCGGTCGCCTTCTTCGCCACCTTCATGCTCAAGTTGCCGCTGGATTTCGCCATCTATGGCCTGGTGGCTATCGCCTTGCCGCTGTTTCTCAGCTATGTGGTCTACAGTCAGGTGTTTAAGTATCTGCCGCACCATCTGTTCGTCTACATCTTCTGCGGCGCCTTCATGAATGCCTTCCTCTGCATAGTGTTTCACATACTCAGCTGGTCGATCTGGCTCTACCTGATGACCGACTATGACTGGGCCTATCTGACAGATAACTATCTGCTGCTGATCCCGCTGCTGGCCTTCCCTGAGGCGCTGCTCAATGGCATGGCGGTGACCCTGATGGTGGTCTATCGCCCCGAATGGCTCTATGACTACTCGGACAGAACCTATTTCTAAGCACCTGTTGTAAAAATCCCGCGAGAACTGCCTGTTAGCTTGATTTTAATCAAAGGTTATCAAGATGATGGTTTAAATGTTTCAATTTGTAACCTTGGGGCGTTAGTATGCCTCCTTGTGCTCCCCGAAGGGATTTACCTTCGTGGCGTACGGGGTCAGCCCAGGCCTTAGGCCGGGCTCAATAATAAAAATACTAGAGTGAAAATTTACGATGGATATGTATAAGTTATCAACGGCTGCGTTAGTGGCTGGCCTGGCTTTCAATGCCAATGCCAATCTGCTGATCAGCGAAGTGTTATACGATGCGCCTAACAATGACAGCGTCGAAGAGTATGTCGAACTGTATAACGCCGGCTGCAGCAGTATCGACTTGAGTCAGTACCAGCTCAGCGACAACGGCAGCAGCTATGCCTTGCAGGGTACGCTCGCCCCTGGCGCCTACTATACGGTAGCAGCCAACCAGGCGGGTTTCTACAGCCTGTTCAACACCAATCCAGATCAATCTCCTATGTCGTTAACCCTAGGCAACTCGGGTGACTTCGTGCGCCTGTCGAAGGGCAGCGAAGAGGTGGATCTGGTCGCCTGGGAAGGCGGCCTGAGTGGCTGGTCGCTAAACGTGCGCGACGTCTCCCTGGCGCGTACAACAGTGATAAACACTAAGTCGCAGGCCGACTGGAGCGCCATGGATAACGCTGGCACGCCGGGCACGGGTAGCCTGGATAGCTGCGACACCTCCGCTGGTGGCAGCGACAATCAGCTGGGCAATGGTCAGCCAAAGTCTGACCTTAGTGCGGCCAAGGGGCAGACTCTCAGCTACCTGTTCGACCTGCCCCAAGGGGCGAGCGATGTGGTGGTCACCATGAGTGGCGGCACCGGGGATGCCGACCTCTATCTGCGCCAGGGCAGTGAGCCTACACTGGCTGAATATGACTGCGCCCCTTATCTTACCGGCAACAACGAGCAGTGCAGCGTCACCACGCCTGTTGTTGGTCGCTACTATGTGAATATCACTGCCTATGAGGCCTTTAGTGGCGTGTCGCTCAGCCTAAGTTATAACGTGGCGAGTGGCGGCGATGGCTCCGGCACTGGCACTGGTACTGGGACTGGGACTGGCGGTGACGGCTCGGCCGGCGACAATGGTGATTATGTCTACACCAGCTACTATGGCGATGCGATAGGCAAAAGCGGAGCGGCGCTAAAGGCCAGCCTGAATGGGATCATCAAGGGCCATACCCGCTTTAGCTATAGCCAGGTGTGGGATGGACTCAACTATGCCGATGAAGACCCGGCCAACAGCAACAATGTGATCTTGCTGTATTCGGGCCGCTCTGAGCCTAAGACGAATCGGGCCGGATTGAGTACCTCACTCGATGCCTGGAACCGTGAACACGTCTGGGCCAAGAGCCATGGCTTCCCCAGCAGCAGTCAGTACGCCTATACCGATCTGCATCACCTGCGTCCGGCAGATGTTACCGTTAACAGCAGCCGCAGCAACAAAGACTTTGCCGCCGGCGGCAATGTGATCTCTGAGGCGCCGGGCAACTTTACCGATGCCGACAGCTTCGAGCCGCGCGATGAAGTGAAGGGCGATGTGGCGCGTATGGTGTTCTATATGGATGTCAGGTATGAGGGTAACGATGCCAGCGGCACACCGGATCTCAGCGTGGTGAGCGGGGTTACCGGTAATGGCGAGCCTCTGCTTGGGGATCTCTGCACCCTGTATCGCTGGCACCAGCAAGATCCGGTCAGCGACTGGGAGCGCCGCCGCAACAATCGTGTGTTCGAGTGGCAGAAGAACCGTAATCCTTTCATCGACAACAGCAGTTGGGTGAGCGAGATCTACGGCGCCTCCTGCCCTTAAGCCTTAGCGTATCAGCTTGATCAAAAGCGCAGCCCTGAGGCTGCGCTTTTTTATGCCCATAAAGGACTACCAGAGGTAACCATAGCTGAGACCGACCACGTTGAAGCCATCGTTCTCGCTGGCGAGGTTGGCGTTTGAGTAATGGTTGAAGGCGATCCCGAGCTTGTGGTGCTTTTGCAGTATCACGCCGGCGCCTAACTTGTCTTCGAATTGCCAGTGGGAGCCCAGGCTGCGGTCAAGGTAATGCTCGCTGTCGATATAGGTGATGCCTATGCCGCCCTCGAAGTAGAGGCTGAGGCTCTCCAGGGGATATTGATAACTGAGCACAGGGATGAGTGACACGCCATGATTATCCCTCGGGGTGTAGTCTTGCCAGTAGTGGTAGGCCAGCTCCAGATTGATGCCGAGGTTGTGGCGGGTCAGCAGCTTGTCTTGCATGGGGATAGGATAGACCAGGGCGAGTCGGTGGGCCCTGGCGTTATCCGAGCCATGCCATTTGGGGTTGGTTTGTCCCAGGCTATAGCTCAGGCCCCAGTCGGCGAATGCCGATAGCGGCAAGAGTGAGAGGCCCAAGATAATAAACAAAGTTTTCATTGGGTTATCCTTGGAAGATGCGGCCCTGTCAGGAGATTAGCTAACGCCCTGATGCCGGCCGAAAGCCGCTAATGCAAAGCCGCTAATGCAAAGCCGCTAAGGTAGAGTCTTTAGAGCAAAGCTGTTAAATAAAAGCTCTTAAATAAAAGTTGTTAATTTAAGGTTAGTTTAAATCACTCTGCCTCTCGTTAAAGTGCCCAAATCCAGGTCTGGCGAGTGTCATCTCCCTGTCGTATTGTCAGGCTAAGTTAAGCCCATGGATAAGCAGTGTTAAGCTGGGGCAATGAGCCGGTTCTCCTTCGAGCATGCCTTCGAGATCGATACCCTAAAGCGGCTGATCGCCCAGCATCAGGCGCATTTTCGGCATCGCTCACTGCTGGACTTTTATTATCGCGGCGAGGCGCTGTCGGTGACCGCCATCGAGCTGGGGGCGCAAGAAAGCGACGCACCCTGCGTGCTCTTTGTCGGCGGGGTGCACGGGGTCGAGCGTATCGGCGCCCAGGTGGTGCTGGCGTTTCTCGGCAGTCTGCTTAACCGCCTCGACTGGGACACGCACTTGCAGGCGCTATTAAGAAAGGTAAGGCTGGCCTTCGTGCCCATAGTGAATCCGGCGGGATTTCTGCGCGGCAGTCGTGGCAACGGTCAGGATGTGGACCTGATGCGCAATGCTCCCATAGAGGCGCAGGAGGGAGTCACCTTCCTGGTCGGCGGGCAGCGCTTCTCCCGTCATCTGCCCTGGTATCGCGGCGAGGCGATGGCGTCGGAAACCAAGGCCTTGATAGACTATGTCACCTCGCTACAGGCGCGCAGCAGTAGCCTGCTGGCGCTGGATGCCCACTCGGGCTTCGGGCTCAGGGATCACCTCTGGTTTCCCCATGCCCACACCCGTGAGCCCTTCGCCGGCATAGGTTATGTCTATCAACTGCATAAGTTGTTTGAGAAGGGCTATCCCCACCACGGCCACTATCAGCTGGCGCCCCAAAGCCATTTCTATCGCACCCACGGCGACATCTGGGATTATCTGGTGACCCAGGTTGACGGCAAGACCCCCTTCGTACCGCTAACCTTAGAGATGGGGTCATGGGCTTGGGTACGCAAGAATCCGCGACAGCTGTTTAACTTTCCCGGCTACTTCAATCCTCAGGCGCCCCACAGACACCACAGGATTTTGCGCCGTCACGTGGTGCTGATGCAGTTTCTGCTCGACGCCGCCTACGGCAGGGTGCTGGAACGCCTCTCGCCATCCGAGCTGTCAATGCTCACCGCCGAGGGGCAGCGGTTTTGGTTTAATCGAGGAGCAAGATGACCACCTGGGTAATGCTTAGAGGCTTGATGCGCGACGAACGCCACTGGCAGGGCTTTGTCGAGCGCCTGATTGCTGCCGGCGAACGGGTGATCACAGCGGATCTGCCCGGTAATGGTCGCCTGGCATCTGAGCTGAGCCCCACGAGTATAGAGGCCTATTGCGACAGCGTCTGGGGCCAGGTACTACCCCATATCAATCCCTTTCGGGGCAAGTCTGTGGTGTTGATTGGCCTCTCCATGGGGGGCATGACGGCGCTGGCCCTGGCCAGTCGCTATCCGGATCGCGTTCGTCAGGTGGTGCTGCTTAACAGCAGCGCCGCCAATCTCTCCCCCTGGTATCGCCGTTTTCGTCTGCTCCCCTTGCTGAGGGCGATGTTAGGCGGAGTGCGCCTCAAGCTGACCCAGCTGGGCACGGGCCTCAGCCTGGTGGAGGCCTGCGTGCTGCAATACACCAGCCTGTATCATGGCGACAACCTGGCGCTGATCGCCAACTGGAGCCGCTGGCGCGATGAGCGCCATACCAGTCTTTGCAACGGCGTTCGTCAGCTTATCGCCTGCGCCCGCTTTCAGGCGCCGCCGCTGTCGAGTATTCCTGTGACGGTTATCTGCGCCGCCGAGGATCGTCTGGCCGATCCCCGCTGCAGCCGCGCGCTGGCCAGCTTCTACCATACCCAGGCGATAGTGTTACCCAGTTGCGGTCATGATATTAGCCTGGACGCCCCCGAGGCGCTGCAGACCAGTCTGCAGGCGAACATAGTGGCCGATGGCGGCCAATCGTCACATTAATGTTGTCTAACTGTCATCTGCACTGGCTAGTATCCCTGGCCGACTATGGTTAATTAAGGGAATAATAAAGTGCGAATTCAATCAGCTAATCTAACTGCCTTAGCGGGCATCCTACTGGGAAGCCTCAGCCTGGCGGCTTGTAATAGCAATGATGATGACAACCAGGAACCGAGCAATCCCCTCATCAAAGTGATGGGTATCGATAAGCAGGTTCCTGCCCAGGTGAGTGTTCGTCCCCTGTTTCTGGTGGATCAGATGGTCGACGGTGAGCTTAAGAGTCAGCTGGAGCAATGCCGTCAGGGGCCTTTCTATCGCAGCGACTTTGCCATCGGCCATCGCGGCGCGGCGATGCAGTTTCCCGAGCATACGAAAGAGTCTTACCAGGCGGCCATCGACTCGGGCGCCGGTGTGGTGGAGTGTGACGTGACCTTTACTGCCGACAAGGCGCTGGTGTGCCGCCACTCCCAGTGTGACCTGGCCACTACTACTAATATTCTGGCCATCGATGATATCGCCGCCAAGTGTAGCGCGCCCTTCACCCCGGCTGATGCCGTTAACGGCGTGAGCGCCAGTGCCACCTGTTGTACCAGCGATATTACGCTGGCAGATTTCAAGCGCCTCAAGGGCAAGATGGATGGCGCCAACCCTAAGGCCACCAATGTGCAAGAGTATATGGCGGGCACCGAAAGCTGGCGCACGGATCTCTACGCCGGCGAGGGCACCCTGATGACCCACGCCGAGAGCATCGCCATGTTTAAGGCGGCGGGCGTCAAGATGACCCCAGAGCTGAAGGCGCCGAGCGTGACCATGCCGTTTGATGGCATGACGCAAGCAGACTATGCCCAGATGATGCTGGATGAGTATCAGGCGGCCGGTGTCTCGCCATCTAGCGTCTATCCCCAGTCGTTCAACCTCGATGACGTGAAATATTGGATTGCCAATGCGCCCGAGTTTGGTCAGCAGGCGGTCTACCTGGATGACAGATACGATCTGAGCGACTTCGATCCTCAGGACAGCAGCACCTGGTCACCCGGCATGGATAGCCTGGCTGGTGATGGCGTGCAGATCATCGCGCCGCCCCTCTGGGTATTGGTTACGCTGGACGACGAGGGCAAGATAGTGCCGTCGGAATATGCCAAGGCGGCCAATGCGGCGGGCCTTAAGATCATCACCTGGACCCTGGAACGCTCGGGCCTGCTGACCCAGGGCGGCGGCTGGTACTATCAGAGCATCACTGAGGCGATCAAGGATGAAGGCAAGGCCTTCGAGCTGCTGGATGTGCTGGCGAAGGATGTTGGGGTGATCGGCGTGTTTAGCGACTGGCCGGCGACCGTGACCTACTACGCCAACTGCATGGCAAAATAGACGCTTCAAGGCGACTAAACAAGAGGCGCGCTCAAATGAGCGCGCCTCTTCGCTTTAGCGGTACAGCAAAAGGAGCGGCTTAGCCGAGCGCCAGCTCCTTGGCCCGGCGGGCGGCGCTGTCCATCGCCCTGGCGACTAAGGCATCGAGATCCCCATGCTGAAAGGCCAGCACCGCTTGCTCAGTGGTGCCCTTAGGGGAGGTGACCTGATGGCGTAGATTAGCGAGCCCCTCCTTGCTGGCCATCGCCATAGAGACGGCGCCTATGGCGCTCTGCAGCACCGCCTTGCTGGCGGTCTTGGCTGGCAGCCCCTGGGCGATGGCGGCCTTCTCCATCGCCTCTAAAAACAGGAAGAAGTAGGCGGGCGAACTGCCGGCGGTAGCCACTATGCTGGCCATTTGCTGCTCATCTTCGAGCCAGACGGTATCGCCGACGGCGCGCATCAACTGCTCGGCATCATCGACGGCCTGTCTGTCCAGGTGGCCCGGCACATAGAGACCGGTGAGTCCCTTGCCGATGGCCGTTGGCAGGTTGGGCATGGCGCAGACCAGCTGAACATTTTGGGGCAGCTTGTCTGAGATGCTGGCATGGGTTAGCCCTGCCGCGATGGAGATCAGCAATTTTTGCTCACTTCTGCCGTTATTAACTTGCCCAAGCAGGGGGCGTAACTCGTCACACACCAAGGGGACGATGAAGGGTTTCACCGCCAGTATGATGATGTCGGCAAAGGCCACCGCGGCGCTGTTATCCGAGTGCACCCTGACATTAAAATCCTGCACCAGGCGGCTGCGTGTGCGCTGGCTGGGGGCACAGACCAGGATATGTGCGCTCCTGTGGCCGTGCTTGATCAGGCCGCGAATGATGGCGCTGGCCATGTTGCCGCCGCCGATGAAGGCGATGCGTAACTGGGGATTTAACCCCGGGTCTTGATAAGAGATGTTGGGCCTCCTATGAATGTTTTTAGGCGCGGATCTGACCGTCGCCATTGACCAGGTATTTCTCCGTGGTGAGGGACTCCAGCCCCATGGGGCCGTAAGCATGCAGCTTAGTGGTGGCTATGCCGATCTCGGCGCCCAGCCCCAGCTCGCCGCCGTCGGAGAAGCGTGACGAGGCGTTGACCATGACCACTGAGGCGTCGACCGTGCGCTGAAAGCGTTTGGCGGTCAGCTCGTTTTCGGTGCAGATCACCTCGGTATGGCGGCTGCCGAAGCGATGAATATGGGCAACGGCCTGGTCAAAGTCCTTCACCTGACGCACGGCGAGTTCAAGATCCAGATACTCCTGGCCAAACGCCTCATCGCTGATCACCTGGGCGGCCGCGAAGTATTGCTGGGTATTGGCGCAGCAGTTGATCTTCACCTGGTGCTTGGCCAGCGCGGTGGCCGCCATGGCGAGAAACTTAGGGGCTACCTCGCTGTGTACCAGCAGACCCTCGAGGGCGTTACACACGCCGGTGCGTTGGGTCTTGCCGTTCAGCAGCAGGGCCAGTGCCTTGTCCAGGTCCGCATCCTTATCCACATACAGGTGGCAGACACCCTTAAAGTGCTGAATAACAGGCACCTTGCTGTGTTCGGTGACGAAGTTGATCAGGCCTTCACCACCGCGGGGGATGATGACGTCTATGGTGTCACGTTGCTGCATCAGCTCCATCAGCAGGGCGCGGTCTGGGTCTGGCACCACGGCAATTAGCGAGGCCGGCAGGCCATATTGTTTGAGGATCTTCTGCAGCACGGCGGCGATCACCTTGCTGGTGTGCAGCGCCTCCTTGCCGCCTCTTAAGATGACCGCATTGCCCGATTTGAAGCAGAGGGCGCCGGCATCGGCGGTAACGTTGGGGCGCGCCTCATAGATCATGCACACCACGCCGAGCGGCACCCGCATCTTGCTGATGCTCAGGCCGTTAGGACGGGTACTCAGGTCGCGCTGGGCACCGATAGGGTCGGGCAGGGTGGCGATGTTCTCTATTCCCTGGGCCATCGCCTCGATGCGATCTCCGTCCAGGGTGAGTCTGTCTATCATGGCGTGGCTCAGCCCCGCCTGCTCGGCGCTGGCGAGGTCGATAAGGTTAGCGCTGCGGATCTCGAAGCTGTTGTCCCGCAGGCTGCGTGCTATGTCCAGTAAGATGGTGTTCTTGGTTTGGGTGTCGACCTGAGCCAGCGTCTTGGCGGCCTGGGCGGCATCCCTAGATAGGGTTTCAATTATGCTCATATTTACTCCAATATGGCGATGTTCTCATCGCTTAAGATGGGACCGGTTTGCTGCTCGACATCGTGGGCAAAGGCACGGTCCGGTTGCTTGGCGATAAAACTCAATAAGCAACTGCTGTAATTGGCCTGGGCCTTCGCCAGCTTAGTGCCATCGCCTTTGCGCACTAAGATGGTGTCACCGACGGAAAAGTTGCCTTTTACGGCCACCACATCGTCGCTGGTCAGTTGCGTCTCCTGGTCGTCCAGGGGGGCGTCGAAGTTATCTTCGACAATCACTTCGCCCTGGGCCTGTGAGGTGTGGGTCATCCAGTGCACATGTTCCTGCATGGGCTGGTCGAACGGGGTGAACAGGGTGCCCGGGTTTTGCCCCTTGAGCAGACGGTTGAAGGCATCGGGGTCGAAGCCGTTGATGATCACCGTCTCTATGCCGTGGGCGATCGCCTTCTCGGCCGCCTCTATCTTGGTGCGCATGCCGCCGGTGCCGACCTCGCTGGTGGCGCCGCCAGCCATGGCGTAGATGGCTTCATTGATCTCGTTCACCTGTTTGATCAGCTTGGCATCATCGTGCAGCTGGGGATTCTTGGTGTAGAGCCCGTTAACGTCGGAGCAGATGATCAGGGCGTCGGCATCGGCCGCCGCCGCGACCATGGCCGACAGGTTGTCGTTGTCACCGACACGCAGTGTGTCTGTGGTGACCGCATCGTTCTCGTTGACTATGGGCAGCAGGCCGTGGTCCAGCAGGCTAAACAGGGTGTTCTTGATGCTGATGTAACGCTCGCGATCCCTGAGATCGCCATGGGTAACCAGCAGCTGGGCCGAGGGAAAGTCGAATAACTTATCCCAGGTGGCCATCATATCGGCCTGGCCCGCGGCGGCCATCGCCTTCTTCTGTGATACGCTTGGCTGTTTGACGTCACCCAGTCGGTGCCAGCCGGCGGCCACCGATCCAGAGGAGACCAGGACGACCTGGACGCCTTGGGCGCGGCAGTTAGCGATAAATTGGGCGATACCCAGCAGATAGTGGCTGCTGCATCCTTGCTTATGGGGCGCGATCAGGGCACTACCCACCTTAACGACGATGCGTTTCCAGTGTATGTTTGCCATGTTTCCCCCGCCTTATCTCTGCTCGGCTAGTTGACGCCCGGCCTCATCGAAGGTTTCTATGGTGTTTTCACAAGGGTCGCCATCTAAGGCGCTCACGCCCCAGATCACCAGGCTGCTGGCCATAAAGCCAGGGATCATTTCATAGAGCATGGAGCTCAGTGCCTTACCCTCGGGCAGCACTGGCGCGTAGATCCAGAAGAGTACGGTGGCGGCACCGGCGACGATACCGGCTACGGCAGCCTTATGGGTCAGGTTCTTCTTGTACAGGCTAAACAGCACCAGCGGACCGAAGGCGGCGCCGAAGCCGGCCCAGGCATTACTCACCAGTGACAGAATGCTGTTGGAGCGATCCAGTGCCAGTAGGCTGGCGACTATGGCCACCCCGGCTACACCGAACCGTCCCAGTTTCACCATCTCCTCTTCGCTGGCCTCCTTCTTCGACACCACGCGGTAGATATCTTCGGTCAGCGAGCTGGATGACACCAGTAGCTGAGACGAGATGGTGCTCATGATGGCCGCCAAGATCGCCGCGAGTAGGAAGCCGCTGATCAAGGGGTGGAACAACAACTCAGAGAAGACGATGAAGATGGTCTCAGGATCGCTCAGTTTCATGTCGAACTTGTTGGCATAGGCGATACCCACCAGGCCGGTGGCCAGGGCGCCTATGATGGTGACCGTCATCCAGCTCATGCCGATGTTCTTGGCCGTCTTGATGTCAGACACGCTACGGATCGCCATGAAGCGCACTATGATATGGGGCTGACCAAAGTAACCCAGGCCCCAGGAGAGCGCAGAGATCAGTCCCAGCAGGGTGACGTTTTGCATCGCCTCGCCGAAATGAGGGATAGACTCGTAGGCGAAGTTCATCATCTTATCGGCGTTGCTGAACTCCTGATAGGCCACCACGGGCACTAAGATCAGCGCGACAAACATGATACAACCCTGGACGAAGTCGGTCAGGCTGACGGCCAGGAAGCCGCCGAGCAGGGTGTAGGAGACGACGACCCCTAGGGTGATCACCAATCCCAGCTCGTAGTTGACCTCGAAGGCCGACTCGAACAGCTTACCGCCCGCCACCAGGCCTGCCGAGGTGTAGAGGGTAAAGAAGATCACTATGATGGCCGCAGAGATGATGCGTACATTGCAGCTGGGGTCATGAAAGCGCTTGGCGAAAAATTCCGGAATCGTCAGCGCGTTGTTGGCCACCTCGGTATAGACCCTCAGCTTAGGCGCGACGATCAGATAGTTCACCAGGGCGCCAAGTAACAAGCCCAAGGCGATATAGATGGTCTCGAAGCCTACCAGGAACATGGCACCGGGCAGACCCATCAGCATCCAGCCACTCATGTCGGACGCACCGGCTGAGAGGGCGGTGACCTGAGGGCTCACCTGTCTGCCGCCCAAGATGTAGCCCGACACATCATCGGTCGAACGGCGGTAGGCAAACAGGCCTATGGCCAACATGGCAAGAAAATAGATAGCGAGGGAGATGTAGGTTAAATAATGCATTGAGTTAGTGGCCTCCTAACGCTTTGTTATTTTGAATCCCACCGGGTTTCAACATGACAAAAAGATAGGTACTTAAGATGGCGAAAAGACAGGTGAGTTGCATGGCGTAAGTGGCCTTGCGGCGGGCGGTTTGCCACACCTGTGAGATGAGATTTTCTTCCGTTGCATTGTCTGACGACATAGTGCCCTCCCGAGCGAAGTGAGTGTTTCTTATGAAAAATTAATTACACAACTAATAGTTAGTACTCGAACTATATTAACACTCAATCGATCTGTTTTTCCACCCTGAATCCAGAGATAATGCTTAGTCGTACCTTCATCTAATCCTCTGTAGCCCTTGCGGTTACTGAAGTTGAGGCGTGATAAGTGGACACCGAAATAAAAATATGAAGCGGCAATACACCTAGTGCTGTTATGGGATTAGTCTTACCTTTGTGTGAAAAACAACCAACAATCAATTATCAGCAGCTTGGCTGGAGCTGTGGTTTGGGACAAATCATGTCCATAGTCTCGTTGGTCATGTTGATGACTCAATGACGGCTGAGCGAATGGTTAGCACTTACCCTGTAGTGCCTGGGTTGTTGTCCATGACTGAGGCCGATTGTGTATGCTTCTTGCGCGCTGTCGACCCTTATATAGCTAAGGGAAGTTTAGGCTGACAGAGTTTAACTATGGGGAGTAGTTTAATTAGCTCTGTAACTATTTTGCCATCTTGATTTCTAGGGATTCTCTCTAATCGACTTTAGGCTGTGCGTGGGGAAGCTCGGCGATCACGAAGTCGATAAACAGGTTGATCAGCGCCGAGTCTTTTCGCCTATGGCTGTAGAGGGCGTAGAAGTTGGCTGACGCAAGTTGGTAGTCGGGCAGTATGGTCACCAAATCGCCCCGCCGCAGGTCGGCATCGATCAGATATTTAGGCAGTACGGCGATGCCTAATCCAGCCTTGACCGCCTGGTAGATGGCGCTCTTATTGTTAAAAGTGAGTTCGCCGTCCAGTCGCTGTTCAATACTCTGCATGGCACTATGGTTAGTGCGTAGCAGCTTGATGCGATCGAATACCTTGTCTCTGCTGCTGAGGAGGATCATCTTGTGTTCAGCCAGCGCCTCAGGGGTCGGCGGGGCGGCATGTCGACTCAGATAGTCTTGGCTGGCGCAAAGTATAGATTCATCTTTTGCGATCAGCCGCGCCAGGTAAGGCTCTGTGGTGATCTGTGTGCTGCGAAAGGCGATGTGTAGCTTGTCTCTGTGAAGGTCGCTGTGTTCGTTGGAGAAGCTGGCCTTGATGCGCACATCGGGATGATGACGCTTGAAGGCCAAGATGATGGGGGTCAGTATGCGTTCGCCCCAGAGCTTGGGGGCGGTCAGGCGCAGCTCGCCGCCAAGCTGGGTCTTTTGGTGACTCAGGTTGTCGAGCAGTTCGTCGTTGAGCTCGAGGATCTCCTGGGACTTGCGATAGAAGAGTTCGCCGGCGTCCGTGGTGGTTACATGGCGGGTACTGCGCTGCAACAGTCGGGTATCGAGCAGGCTTTCCAGGTATTGAATATCCTTAGAGGCCTTGCTCGGGGTGATCGACAGCTGTGCGGCCGCGGCAGCAAAGGATCCGCGGTGGACAATGGCGGCAAATAGTTTCATCAGGTAGATGGTATCTAGCTTACTCTTCACAGTTATTATTTCCTATTGGGAAATTTACTCTTGCTAATTTACCTGATTATATCGCCACAAGGAGTGGTGTACAGTAGGCGCCATGAGTTTAATGGTGTGGAATATCTACTATGGTGACGACAAGCTTTACCCATCCCCAGCTGTTTTGCCGCGCAGGTAAGAGCGCGAAAAACAAGACGGTTCTGGCCCCACTGACCCACAACATGAGCGAAGATAATGGCGATCTCAGCAGCGACGAGATGGCCTGGCTTAGCCTGTGTGCCCGGGGCGGGTTCGGCACCCTGATCTTGGCCGCCACCCAGGTTCAGACCGGCGGGCGCTGCTGGCAGGGGCAGCCCGGTCTGATGAGCGATTATCAGCAGGGACAGTTTGCCAAGGTGGCCGAGATGGCCAGGGGACATGAGGTGCTGACCCTAGTGCAGTTGCATCACGGTGGCGTACGCGCCTCGGTGGAGTTAAATAGCCGTGCACCAATGGGGCCCTCTGCCATCCCACCGGGTGGACGCTATCCGCTCGGGGTACAGGAGATGAGCGGCGAACAGATCGCCGAGCTAAAGGAGGCCTTCGTTCATTCGGCGCAGCGGGCCTTTGAGGCGGGATTGGATGGCATAGAACTCCACGGCGCCCACAATTTTCTGCTGTGTAATTTTCTCAATCCGACCCTCAACCAGCGTAGCGACGAATGGGGCGGCAGCGTCTATAAGCGTACCAAGTTACTGCGCGACATCATCGCAGAGATCCGCCGTCGTCTGCCCCGTAACTTTATCGTCGGCGTTCGTCTGTCACCGGAAAGCTATGCCAATGTGCGTGGCATAGCGCTGAGCCATCAGATGGAGGTTGCCAATATCCTTGCCGAGCAAGATATCGACTATCTGCACTTCTCCATGGGGGACAGCTTTAAGGCGCCGGATGAAGGCGAGGGGAGTTTCCTGCTGGCGAATATTCGTGAAGGCTTTATCGGTGATATTCCTTTGATGGTAGCGGGCAAGATTGTCGATGGCCTCAGTGCCCAACAGGCGTTGCATCTGGGGGCCGACATGGTTGCCGTGGGCAGTGCGGCTTTGGGTAATCCCGACTGGTTCAACCGGGTGTCGACCCGCACTAAGTTGATTAACCCGCCCTTTAGTCGAAAGCGGCTGAGTCTCAATGGCTTCAACGCTAAGGGACTTGAATATCTGCTCTCAGTGCACGGGCTGGTTGCGACGCCAGACGACATTCAGGCTTAACTCAGGATAGGGAGAGACTCTGTGGATTTCTCATGGTTACTGGTTTTTATGTTGACCTTCTTTCTGATGTCGGTTTCACCTGGGATCTGCATGATGCTGGCAATGACGCTCGGAGCTAACATAGGCGTGCGTCGAACCCTGTGGATGATGCTCGGCGTGTTGGTGGGCATCGCGTCGATCGCCACCTTGGCGCTTGTCGGTATCAGCAACTTGCTTAGCCGTCATGAATGGTTGCTGCTGATGGTGAAATACCTTGGGGCAGCCTATCTCATCTATCTCGGGGTGAAGAGTTGGCGCTCGCCTTATAGTGCCATTAAGGTGGAGAGTGCGTCGCAATCATCGCCGGGGGCACTGGCATTGAGTGGCTTCTCCGCCGCGATCTCTAATCCTAAGGCTTGGGCCTTTCTGATGACGCTGCTGCCACCCTTTATTCGTCCCGAGCAGCCTTTGATGACCCAGACGCTAGTCTTGCTGACGCTGGTGGTGGTCATAGAGTTTGCCTGTTTGCTGCTCTATGCCTATGGTGGTCGACGGCTCTCGAGCTTCCTTCGGCAGCGCGGCAGGGGCCAGTGGCTCAATCGTCTCTCGGGTGCCATGCTCTTTCTGGTAGCCGTGCTTTGGCTCAGTATTTAACTTAGAGAGCTGCACTGCCCAAGTGATTGACCACGATGGCTAAATCACGCTTTTCGCTCCGGCTGTTATACTCAATGAACGGCGCAAAGTGAGGGGCGGGGCATGAGCTGGCAGGATATTAAAGAGATCTTATCATTCGTTCTCTTCACCTACGGAGACTCGGCGATCACCGTGTCTCAGGTGTTACAGGTGCCGCTGCTTTTGCTGCTGGCTTGGCTTATCGTGACTCGCATTGGCAAGCTGATCCGCCGCGCCCTGTTGGCCCGTAAGGTCGCCCCGGATGCGGTGCATCTCTTCTCCCGTATCTATCTCATCCTGGCGATCGCCATCATCCTGGTGACCAGCCTGGAGATCCTCAATATTCCCATTAAGGCCTTCGCCTTCGTCTCGGGCGCCGTGGCAATCGGTGTCGGTTTCGGCGCGCAGAACATCATCAACAACTTCATCAGCGGCTGGATTTTGATGTGGGAGCGGCCGATCCGCATCGGCGATTTTCTGGAGATAGGCGAGACCAAGGGGGTGGTGGAGAGCATTAATACCCGTTCGACTCTGATCCGCCGCAACGACGGAGTGCATATGCTGGTGCCCAACAGCCAGCTGCTGGAAAATACCGTCACCAACTGGACCCTGATAGACAACATCGCCCGTTCGACCGTGAGGGTGGGGGTTGCCTATGGGTCGGATGTAGAGCGGGTGGCGGATATCATCAAACAGACCCTGGATGAGCATGAGGAGATCTTAACTACGCCGTCTCCGGTCGCCATCTTCGAAGACTTTGGTGATAACGCACTCATCTTCGATGGCATCTTCTGGGTGTGTGCCAACACAGAGGCGGACATTCGCCGGATCCGCAGCGACATCCGTTTTCGCATCTACAAGCTGTTTACCCAGGCCGGCATAGTGATCGCCTTTCCTCAGCGGGATCTACATCTGGATGGCGAGCTTAAGATAGTCAAGGCCCAGCGAGGCAACTCTGAGGATAAAGCCGCTGAATAGTCAGCGTTAAAGCATGAACAGGGTCGCCAATCCTAAGAAGGCGAAGAAGCCCACCACATCTGTGACTGTGGTCAGCACCACGCCGCCCGCCAGCGCCGGATCTATCCCTATCTTCTTCAGCAGCACAGGGATGCTGGCGCCCGCCAACACGCCGGTGATCAGCACTATCACCATGGCGAGACCAAACACCAGCCCCAGCTGCCAGTCGCCAAACCACTTGAGGGCGATGAAGGCGACCAAGGATGCCCACAGCAGGGCATTGAGCGCGCCGATACCAAACTCGTGGCCAATCAACTTGATGATGTTATTACGATTGATCTGATCCAGTGCCAGGCCTCGGGTCACCATGGTGAGGGTCTGGCTGCCGGCGACGCCGCCCATGCTGGCCACCACGGGCATGAGCACGGCGAGGGCAACCACCTTCTCGATAGCCGCCTCGAACAGGCCGATCACCCAGGCCGCCAGAAAGGCTGTGAGCAGGTTGATGCCGAGCCAGAGTGCCCGGCGGCTGGCGCTGCGTACTATGGGGGCAAACAGGTCTGGGTGATTGTTCAGACCCGCCTGGGAATAGAGGGCCTTGTCGGCTTCATCCTGGATCACGTCGATCACATCATCCACTGTGATGCGGCCAATCAACTTGTGCTCACCGTCCACCACGGGGGCCGACAGCAGATCTTTGTCTTTAAAGACTTGTGCTACCTTGCTGGCGGACATCTCAGGGGTAAAGCTGGTGATCTCAGTGGACATCAGCTCGCTTAAGCTAGTGTCCATCTCGCTGGAAACCAGCAGACTCAGGGGGATGATGCCGACCAGGGTGTTGTTTCTGTCAACCACCATAAGGCTGTCCAAATGTTCTGGCAGCTGGCCTTCGCGCTGACGCAGGCGGCGCAGATAGCGCAGCGCGGCTTTTATTGAGACATCGGCGCGCAGGGCGCTGATATCCACATCCATCAGGCCGCCGGCGCTCTGGTCGGGGTAGTCTCTGACTAGCTCGTATCTCTGTCTGCGCTGGGAGTCCATCGCCTGCACCATGGCCGAGACCACTGGCATGGGTAGGTCGGCGTCGATATCTGCCAGCTCATCCATCTGCATCTGGCTAAGACCGGCGATCAGCTTGGCTTCATCCGTATGTTGAATGAGCGCCCGGCGCTGGGGCTGTGGCAGGGCCAGGAGCACCTTGGCGCAGCGCTTGGGGCCAACCTGGGCCCAGACGCTTAGTCTCTCCTTAGGTGGCAGGGACTCCAGCAGCCTGGCGATTTCGGCGCTGGCTATATCGGCTAAGATGGTCGCAATGGCGGTGTTATCGCCTGTGAGTAGGGCGGCATCTATCTTGTCTGCAAGCTGCTGAAATTTGTCGGTCATTCGATTTCCTTTACTGCCTGGGTTGCACGACTCGGCCTGTCCGTTGTGAGCTGGACTCTTATCTTTCAAGTGACGGAAGGAATAAGCCAAGCTTAGTATACGCTAACCAATTTAGAGCCTTAGTGATAGCTTTGCTTCTTAAGCTGTTAGCTAAAGTGCTTAGCCGATGATGTAAGATAGGGGAGCTGGCAAGTTGGATAATTTATATACTCCATCCCTTAAAGCGCCGACAGCTCACCCGACCAGGTGCGTTTTGCCTAGGTGATGTTTAGGGGCGCTCACCACCTCTACTGGCTGAGCTTTTCCGTTTCGTTGGCCTTGATGTAAGGCTCCAGTATTGACAGCCAGCTGCGTGAAATGGCGGCGTATTCTTCGATGCATAGCTCGGCCCTCTCTTCCCCTAGTAGCCCCTCTTTAACTATGGTTGCGTACTTGTCGGGGGCGCTGCCGTAGACGTGACATAGGGTCGTAAAGTAGCGTTGATCGTCCAGGCTGTGCTCGTCCCAAAAGTTTTCATCTTCAAGCACTTCTCTGTCGTCACTCTCGATATCAAACAGATCCGCGGCGCTTAACGCAATCTCCTGACCATCATCGAAAAACTCGACGAGTAGCGTTGTGGCGAGGGCGTCGGCGGCATCTTCCTCTTTTCCGAGAACAGGCAGCTGATACATGTCGATGAGGGCGTGGGCAAACTCGTGAAACAGGGTGTGCAACAAGGCATCATCCGTCGCCTGCTCAGGCGTCACGCCAGTCTTATCATAGTTAGCCCGCTTGAATCTGTGCCTGACCTCGTCAACGAATGCATAGGGGAGCATTATGCTGCCGCTCTCGCCATCAAACAGCGGGCCATCATCACCGCCGAAGGCAACCACAAGGGGCTCTGCGAGTTTGAAGTGGTCATTGATAAAGCTAGCGCCCGAGTCTATGACACTCGATGCGATAAGCTCCTCTCTCACCGCCTGCTCTGCCGCATCGCCAGGATTACCATACTCGAGACGCACACCAACCTCAGCACTGGCCGATGAAGCCATTAGGATCACCCCCGCAACAGCAAACGATATAGACTTTACGATACTCAATATTTTTCCTTACTCGGCAATACGCCAGGATCTGGGGGCTGGAGGCGCGAACTTGATTGACTTGTAATACCTTTACTCTTGTACAAGTCTCGATAGTTTTTTATACATTGATTTTTTTAATTCAGATCTATTCATTCCGTAGTGAATTTCTCTGTGGCAGTTTGGG
This sequence comes from Shewanella halotolerans, assembly GCF_019457535.1. Taxonomy (NCBI): domain Bacteria; kingdom Pseudomonadati; phylum Pseudomonadota; class Gammaproteobacteria; order Alteromonadales; family Shewanellaceae; genus Shewanella; species Shewanella halotolerans. The sequence goes on from NZ_CP080417.1 coordinate 1,023,884, forward strand.
CATAAAGCAACTGCATTGGTTATGGTATCCGAGCCACCGTCAGCCAAACGGCGAAGGTGATGAATCTCAATGAAAGGCTCGCCATCAGCAGTTGTGAAGGGCGCTTCAGAGCCACAGCATTCACATTTTCCTGATGCCTCTACAAGAATCCAGGCTTTAACTTTTGGGTCTCTATCGAAACTTGTTACTTGCGTATGTGTTTTTCTCGGTTCTTTGACGCCATCTGGTTTGGAAAGGTTTTCCTTTGATTTATATGATATGACTTGAGCTTCAAACTCGACCACTTCGGGGAGGTTTTGTCCTTCAATTTCAGATATTAGGCTTTCGATTTCTGCCGCATTTTTTGAACCAATATTTTTCGCGGGTTTTAGACCGGAAATCCATTCTCGTCCCATAAGTGAGTAGACATAAGAGATATTCTGCATTCGAAATTCAAATGATTTTTCGGTACGCCCAAAACGACTAGCTAGTTCTGAATAGATGTGCTTTTTAACGAAATGAATGCCATTAGCTTCGTCAGAACGCATCTGAATATATGCTTCCACTGCGGCTTTTAGTTCTTCTCTTGTCCATTGAGCGCTCAATGCTGTTTCCTTTCAATATGTTATAGAGTTAATCCGAACTCCCCATAGAGTCCAACCAAGAACTGTTAGATTTATTTTAGTCAGGACAGATAACTCAATATGTGACAATAACTTAGCATTGAGCTTTTCAAGATAACAACTGTTAGGTGCGCAGATGAAGTGAAACTTCACATATCTAGAATGATTTTGGCTTTAATTTACCTGATTCGACCATCAAATATGGCCTAATCGAAGAGATGATTGATATCGAGTGTAGATACGCCGGTGAGCTTCCGAAACAGGGATGTTTCGGTAGAGACTATAGGGATATATTCACGGCGTCTCACAGGCGTATCTGCACACCCACCCGCCGGGCAGGCGATAGGTTACAGAGAAAGTAAGAATTTCAAATAGGTATATAAGTCCATTAGGACGCTTGTTTTACACCGAAGAAGCAAGGTTTAAATCGGTTAGCGGAGAGGGTTAACAATCACCCCCATTGAACACATAGAATAAACCTTAGTATCAGGTCCGATACAACACCTTCACTACATGCCAGCCGAATTTGGTCTTCACCAGATGGGGGGTGATCAACTCGCCGCTGAAACAGACCTTGTCGAAGGCGGGCACCATCTGACCTTTTTTAAATTCCCCCAGGCTGCCGCCTTTCTTACCCGATGGGCAGGTGGAGTGCTTCTTGGCGAGCTGGTCGAACTTAGCGCCCTTGTTAAGCTTTTCGATGATCTCTTCGGCGAGTTCTTTATGTTTGACCAAAATGTGTAATGCGGCGGCGGTTCTAGCCATCTTAATGCTCTCTCGATTGGCGGGAATTAATCATTGCCGATGATTATAACTCAGCTTGCGGGCGAGATTCACGGGGCACTTACCGTAAAAGAGGAGAATTTATTGCACTTTTCTTGATACGGCTCAGTGTTGCCTAAGGCTTTTCTACTGCGCTATGTGCGCGGTTTTGTTATAATTCCTATCCATTTCTAATCGCTTTTTTCGAGGCTTTGATGGCGCGTAGCGTAGGCACAGAACTTGAGCTTATCCATCTTTTTGTGCATCTGGTGAATACCGGCGGTTTTTCTCAGGTGGCCAAAGAGCTGGGTATGCCTGTGGCGACCGTTAGCCGTAAGGTGACTAAGCTGGAAAGCCTGCTTGATACTCAGCTGATCATGCGCAGCACCCGTAAGCTGAGGTTAACCGAGGAGGGCAGCGAGCTCTTTGGCCGCTATCAGAATGTGGTGGCCCAGTTTGACCGCTGTAGCGAGCCCAGAGTCGAGAAGGCCGAAGGTACACTGCGCATCGCGGCGCCAGTCTCGATCATCTCGATGATCTTCATCGGGGTGCTAAACGACTTCTCCAAGGCCTATCCGGACATTCAGCTGCATATCACCCAGAATAACTCCAGTATCGATCTGATTGACGAAGGGGTGGACGTGGCCATCGTCGGCGGCGCCCAGCCCGACTCCTCCTGGGTCTCTAAGTCTCTGGGGGTCTTGGATTATGGCCTGTTCGCCTCGCCGGGCTACCTTGCCTGCGCCGGCACGCCCCAACATCCGGATCAGCTGGTGGAGCACTCCTTGATCAAGGTGTGGCCCCTGTTTAACTGGTCGATGAAGCATGTCAGCGGCGAAGATTTCTATTACGAAGGCCCCGCCAAGTTGACCCTTGGGGATCTCAACGGTGCGGTGCGGGCCACGGTAGACGATGGCGGTATTCTTTACGGCCCAGAGCTGTTCGTGAAGGGTGAGCTTGCCTCGGGTGAGCTTCGCCGGGTGCTTCCCGACTGGCACGGCGAGCAGCGACGCATCTCCCTGCTGTACCATCAGCGCACCCATCAGCCCCTCAAGGTGAAGCTGTTTATCGAGTTTATGCAGGACAGAGCCAGCTGTCTGTTCCATTAGCGCCGCGCTGCTAACACCTTTGCTTAGCGTCAGTTTCGCTAGCCCCTTGTCGTTGGCACTGACGCCAGCCCAAGCAAACTTACTGATAGCCGCCTATCAAGATTTCGTCTGCATCGTCTCTGACGTTTGGCGACAAATTAAGACAACTAATATTTAAGAAATTCAGGCGAAAAAAAAGCCACCACAGTGATCGTGGTGGCCAGGCAGTTTGAGGCTGCTAAATAGGGTTGAAGCTTACGGTTTAAACTAAGCGCTTAAACGAATGTTTTAAGCTAGGCGCTTAAACCAGGTAGACATTCAGGCTGCAGGCGCCGTGGGCGCCCACGACCAAGGCCTGCTCGATGTCCGCCGTCTTGGATGGGCCGGCGATAAAGACGCCGAACTCTCCGCTTTCCAGACTAATCTGTTTAATCGCCTGATGCATGTTGGCAACCACCTTGTCGGCGCTCACTACCAAGAACAGGTTTTCACAGATGAAGGGAGTTACCCTGTGGCCCAGATGCTGGTTGTTGACCCAGATGGCACCATTTTCAGCCACGGCTAAGTCACCAGGGATCACCGCAAAGTCGATGTCTCTTAGCTCATGGGCGGTGTCCGGGGCGTTACGGTTGCCCGTGACACCTTCGACCTGAGAGATCACCTGCTTGCCTTCTTTGAGCAGCTCGTCGACCTTGGCTTGCAGGGCGGCCAAGCCACCCTCGCGGTGCAGGGTGCCGGCAACCGTGCCCAGGTTAGTTTCAAACTGACCAATCACATCATCCAGACGTGGGCTGACATTGATTGACGGCATAGCCTGAGGTGCAACCGCGACGCTTTTTAATGCATTGAGAATAGATTGCTTGCTCGACATTTTATTGACCTCTGTTTTTGTTAAACCAAGCTTCGAAGCTGGACTTAGGTGCGACCGGCAGCTCTCTGTATTTGCCCCAGGCGCCAGAGAATGGCTTGAGCAGCGAGCCCGGCAGGATACGCAGCGCGGTGCGGGCGACACTCATAGAGCAGTTGAGCATGGTTTCGCTGGCCATGAAGTTACCGACCAACGGCATATAGTTGCGCTTACCGTACGGCAGTTTGCCCGCCTTGGCCTTGAGGCGACGGTGGTGATGGATGATCTTATCCAGCGGCACCTTGGTCGGGCAGACATAACTACAGCTGCCGCATAGGGTACAGGCCCAAGGGATAGAGTGGGTATCGTCCGCCTGGGCACCCACGGCGATACCGATAGGGCCTGGAATGGTGTAGTTGTAGCTGAAACCACCTGAGCGACGATAAACAGGACAAGTGTTCAGGCAGCCACCGCAGCGGATACACTTGAGCGATTCCGCCAGGATCTTGTCTTGCAGCATGTCGGTGCGGCCATTGTCGACGATGATCACATGCATTTCGCCGCCAGTCTGTGGACCGCGGTAAAAGCTGCTGTAGGTCGTGACAGGCTGGCCTGTAGCGTTACGTGCCAGGGTACGCAGTAGCACGGCGGCGCTGTCGAGATCCGGCACTATCTTATCTATGCCCATGGAGTGCAGCTGCAGTTTAGGCAGGTTGGCGCCCATGTCGGCGTTACCTTCGTTGGTGCAGACCACCACGGCGCCTTTGTCGGCGATCGCCATGTTCACCCCTGTCATGGCCGCATCGGCCGACAGGAACTGCTCACGCAGGTGAGCACGGGCGGCGCGGGTGAGATAGAGAGGATCAGAAGCGCCTGCTTTTGTACCTAATTTGTCATGGAAGAGGTCGCCCACTTCCTCTTTTTTTAGGTGGATAGCCGGTACTACGATATGTGATGGTGGTTGCTTGGCCAGCTGGATGATGCGCTCACCCAGGTCGGTGTCGATCACCCCTATGCCCTTGCTCTCGAGGTAAGGGTTGAGGTGACACTCTTCGGTGAGCATAGACTTGGACTTAACCAGCTTTTTCACCTGATGCTTGGCCAGAATGCTATGGACTATCTGGTTGTGCTCGGCGCCATCTTTGGCCCAGTGCACGACGATACCGTTGGCCTGGCAGTTCTTCTCGAAGGTCTCCAAGTATTCGCCCAGATGGGTCAGGGTGTGGAGCTTCATTTCGGAGCCGAGCTGACGCAGCTGCTCCCATTCTGGCAGGCTGGCGGCGGCGCGATCGCGCTTCTCGCGTAGCATCCATAGGGCCTTAGAGTGCCAATCGACGCGAGCCTCATCTTGACAGAAGATGTCGGCCTTCTTCGCATGCACGCCTGAATTGATGGCTGTGGTTTGACTAGACATGAGCTACTCCTTACAGGGCTGCGTTGATGACTTCGGCAATATGACGGGTCGCGATCGGCAATAGCTGACGGCGGATCATGCCATCCAGGTGCAGCAGGCATGAGGGATCGAAACCTACCGCATAGGTGGCACCCGTGGCGGCGTGGGCCTGTGCCTTGTCTTTACCCATCTTGGCCGAAACGGCGCCCTCGTCGACGGCGAAGGTACCACCGAAGCCGCAGCATTCGTCGCGGCGATCAGGGTAGACGATTTCGATACCTGGGATACGGCTCAGTACGGCCTCGACCTTATTGGTGCGCGGGCCCATCTGCTCGCTCGGCGTCGCCAGGTCCAACATGCGGATGCCATGACAGCTTAGCTGCAGGCTGATCTTGAAGTTAAACGCCTTGTTGAAAGCAGGAATCGGTGCCACATCGTGGAGGAATTCGGTTAGCTCATAGAGCTTGTCGATCACCGCCTGGGCTTCCGGGCTGTCGTCAAACTCATGGAAGTTCTCCTTGGCGGCAACCAGGCAAGAGGCGGCCGGGCAGACGATGGCGTCACACTCGACGCCCTTGAAGGCGTTCAGCAGCTTAAGGGTGGTTTTCTTGGCTTCATCAAAACAGCCCGAGTTAGTCATGGGCTGGCCACAGCAGGTCTGGCCCTTGGGCAGTATGACCTGATGGCCGAGTTTTTCGAGGAGTTCGACGGTGGCGATGCCGACATGGGGCATCATCTGGTTCACCAGACAGGGAATAAATAGGGCTATCTTCATGAAGCACTCTCTTATTTTGATGGCTGCATGTGGGCGAATGCGCTGGCTTATTGTGCCGCTACAGGTGGCATAAGCTGGGTATTTGGCCCATATCGCAGGGTTATTTGTGATGATAATTTAAGCTTATATCCACATAATAAGTAGTGCTAATTTAGTAAATATATATGCTTATTTTTTCATTTTTGAAACAGGGTGATTTCGCTCACTCATTAATGAAAAATGTCTCTGATCTAGGTCAAAAAAGGCCTGATTCAAACAATTATATGAAACAGTTGTTTAAATTTTTTATTTGAGCGTACACTTGTAACCTTTTGAAAAGAATGAGCTTAATTTTTAGTTGTGTTTGTAACTGTAAAATAAAGCATTTTTTTGAGGTTAGAATATTTGATCTAATCCATTTTTTGTGACGTAATGCACACTAGGTTTTCTGGTCGGATGAGTCTGAAAGATGAGTATTAGAACAAAATTTAAAAAAGTACTGCCGAGTATTTCTACCACTGAACAAGAGGCGCTCGACGCCGGTGATGTATGGCTAGAGGGATCTATCTATCAGGGGATCCCAGATTTCGATGCCTTGCGTCAGGTTCCGGGGGCGACCCTGTCCGATGAGGAGCAGGCCTTCCTCGACGGCCCAGTGCAGACACTTATCGAGATGGTGGACGACTTTGCCATTCAAAACAGCCTGCATCTGCCAGATAACATACTTAATTTCCTAAAAGAGCATAAGTTCTTCTCGCTGATCATTCCTAAGGCCTTCGGCGGCCTGGAATTCAGCCCTTATGCCAATTCGACGATTGTGGCCACCATTGCCGCCAAGAGTTCGGCGGTGGCGGTGACCGTCATGGTGCCTAACTCTTTAGGTCCTGGCGAGCTGCTGATGCATTACGGTACTCAGGCCCAGCAAGATTTCTGGCTGCCGCGTCTGGCCAATGGCCAGGAGATCCCCTGTTTCGCACTAACCAGCCCAGAGGCGGGCTCGGACGCCGGTGGTATTCCCGATATCGGCACAGTGACCATGGGCGACTACCAGGGCGAGCAGGTGCTCGGCCTGTCTGTGACCTGGGACAAACGCTACATCACGTTAGCGCCTATCGCTACCGTGTTGGGCCTGGCCTTCAAGGTGGAAGATCCACAAGGCCTGCTGGGCGACAAGGAGCAGCTGGGGATCACCTGTGCGCTGATCCCTAAGTCGCATCCGGGTGTCGAGCTGGGCAACCGCCACGATCCTATGGGTTGTCGCTTCTATAACGGCACCACACGTGGTGAGAATGTATTTATCCCAATGGACTTCATCATAGGCGGTCAGCAAAATATCGGCCGTGGCTGGCAGATGCTGGTGGCCTGTCTCGGCGCTGGCCGCGGCATCTCGCTGCCGGCTCTTGGGGTCTCGGTAAGCCAGGCGTCATTCAAGTCGTCGGCTGAGTATGCCGCGGTGCGTGAGCAGTTTGGCCTGGCCATCGGCAAGTTTGAGGGGATCCAGGAGAAGCTGGCGGATATCGCCGGTAAGACCTATCTGCAAGAGGCGATGCGCGTACTGACCACCGAAGGCCTGGGCCTTGGGCTCAAGCCCTCAGTCGTAACGGCGATGGCCAAGTACCATATGACGGAGATTGGCCGCGACGTGCTGAACTCGGCCATGGATATTCAGGCCGGTAAGGCGATTCAGCGTGGTCCGCAGAATACCCTGGCCTCTGGCTATGTGGCGCAGCCTATCGCCATCACGGTGGAAGGGGCGAACATTCTGACCCGAAACCTGATGATCTTTGGTCAGGGCGTGATGCGCTGTCACCCTCATCTGCAAAGCATGGTTGAGGCGATTCACAGCGATGACAAAGATGCCGACAAGACCTTTAACCGTATCTTTAAGCAGACTGTGGGTTACAGCGTGGGCAACAGCCTGCGCGCCTTCCGCCTGGGTCTGCTGCCTTTTACCGCCGATGCCAAGTCAGAGCTGAGCGAGGTGGTGGAATATGAGAAGGCAGTGCACAAGCTGGCGTCGAAACTGGCCGTGTATGCCGATTTTTCTCTCTTGGTGCTTGGCGGCAAGCTCAAGCAGGCCGAGATGCTGTCGGCGCGTCTGGGGGATGTGATGAGCTACCTGTACGCGGCCATGGCCTCGATTCGCTACTACGAGCAGAAGGTGAGCAGCGAGCATCGTGCCCAGGCCAAGCCTTACTTCGAGTACGCCACCCGTTGGGCACTGGTTAACGCCGAAAATGCCCTGTTGAGCTTCCTGGATAACTTCCCATCTGCAGCGACACGTCAGCTGATGAAGCTGATCACTGTGACCTACTCGCCTAAGATGAAGAAGATCAACGACGACCTGATCCGCGAACTGGCCCATGAGGCGCAGCTCAACACCCAGATCAAGCGTCAGCTGACCCATCTGGTGAAGCCGGTACCGGGGGATGGCAACGACATCAACCAGCAGGCTTATCTGGCGAAGATCGCCTGTCTGCCGCTGCTGGCCAAGGTGAAGAAGGGGCTGAAGCAGGGGTACTTCAAGTCTGGGGTGAGATTCGCCCAGACGCTGGACCGCGCCCGCGAAGCCAAGATCATCACAGAGGGCGAGCACAAGCAGCTGCTGGACTATAACCTCAAGCGTGAGCGCGCCATTCGTGTCGATGAGTTCGACTTCGACATGCAACTGATCAGCGACAAGGCGGCGCTGAAGATAGCCTAGCCTAATGGTTTAAGTCTGATCTGCTTCGTATCAGCAGAAATGCCAAGAGCCGCCCTAGGGCGGCTTTTTTGTGTGCCGATGTTGCGACTATCTTCGTCGCTGCTGGCGCGATTATCGAGGGCCATAACCAGCACTTGAAAGTGTGCCACACCTCCTTTATCGCCGAGATCATCTGCAGATAGAAAATAGGGTATGATGGCTGCGGGCAATTTTATGGGCAGGCGAGTGCTAAAACGAAACCAGTATCGACGTGAGGGGCCAGACTATCGCTGCGGCGAGCAGGCGAGCTTTCACGACATCAAGGAGGTGTTTGGCCTCAATCATATTCGCCTGGGCAGCTGGGTGGAGGAGGAAGAGAAGCATAAGGCGGCCAACCTTATCTTCGACGCCTTTGCCGATCTCGCCTTCATGTTAAAGCTGCCGCCCAAGGCCATGGGGCTGAGACAGACGCTGAACCTGGCCTTCGGGACAGGTGGGCAGATGGGCGTGCAGGCCCACTATATGCCTGCTCAGAGAGAATTAGCCCTGGCAAAAAATGCCGGTGCCGGCGCCCTGGCACACGAGTTCTGGCACGCCTTCGATCACTATATCGCCACCAAGGCCTTCGAGATCCCATCGACGGGCATCGCCTTTGCCAGTCACTGCTGGCTGGCCGAACACACGCCAGTTGTTCATCCCCTTAACGATCGCCTGATGCAGCTATTTGCCTGCGTCTTGCTGAGCGGCGATGGCCAGGACAGCCACGAGTATGTGCGCCGCGCCGTTGCGCTCGACAGGCAGCAGGGGAGGCAATACTTTTCCAAACCCACAGAGATGATGGCTAGGGCCTTCGAGGCCTGTATCGAGTCCCATCCCGAGATCCGCAATCCCTACCTGGTCAACGAGACCCTGGACTCGCCGCTGGCCAAGGCAGGTGGATACCCTAGCCTAGACCATAGAGAGAGCATCTATCGACAGCTACTGGCCTATTTCGGCCCCTTGGGTGATGCCTTGGGGCGCGAGGGATAGCCTTAATCTACCCAGTGCAGCACGTCGCGTATGATGGACCACCTGGGTTTAGGCTCGCTGGCGCCTTGGCCTAGCATCCAGTAGTTGTAGAGCCGCTCTTGGTGGCCATCCACCTTGCGCAGCTTCTGCCAGTTGTTGACATAGTTGAGCAGCGACTGGTTGTCCTGGGCGACCGCGTAGGCGATAGGGTACTTCGCCTTGTACTCCAGCGGCGCTATGCCATAGCCGGGGAAGAAGAGGGTCCAGGCGGAGCCCGCCTCGGCGCTGATCACCACGGCATCATACTTGTCGCCCTTCTGACGGAAGAAGTCCTTGTAGCCCTTAATCTTGACGAACTTAAGGTTGGGGTAGAAGGCCTTGGCATCTTCTATGATGTCGCTGTGCTCCACGTAGGCTATGGTGGTATCTTGCATCGCCTTTATCGACTGGTTGCGCTTGAAGCTGTTGACCTTATGGTCTTTGGTAGCGATGGCGAGGTTGAGTAGCAGCACTGGCTCCACATAGCTCAGCTTATCCATCTGCTCGATATCCATCGCCAGGCCCGACATGGCGATATCGAAGAAGCCCGCGTCGAGGGAGGCGGCCAGCTTGTCCTTCTCGAAGGGGATGAACTCGACCTTGACCCCAAGATCGTCCGCCAGACGATTGGCCATGGCGCTGTCGAAGCCCACCAGTTGTCCGGCGTTGTTGTAGTAGCTAAAGGGCACATTGCTGGGGATATAACCGACCCTCAGCAGGCCGCGTGCGCGGATGGCGTTGACATCGGCGATAGGGCGACTGGCGCTCTGACCCAACACCGGATATTGCTTGCTTACCTTGGTCGGCACCTTGTCGGCCACCTGCATGTTGGCGATAATGCCGCTGGTTACCTCTGGGCTATGAATAAACAGCCCCATGCCGACGCGGCAGACGATGAGGGTGAGCACCACGCTGGCCCCCACGCCTATGGCCATCTTGAGCAGTTGCGGCGGCCTGAGTCTTAGACGCTTCTCAAATAGCGCCACCGTCAACAGTGTCAGGGCAAACAGGTTCATCACGGCGGTGATGGAGTTAAACTTGCCCGTGATGAAGCCTGACATCACAAACAGCTGGAACAGATCCTTTGGCAGATGCACCAGGTCCAGCATGAAGGGGATCGCCACATAGACGCTGCCAAACAGCGACAAGACGCCGCTGATGGAGAGCGATGGCAGGGCGCTGAGCTCTATCGGGGTGCCGTTAAACCAACCGGCGAAGAGCACGAAGAGGATCACCGTCAGCTTGCCTATGTTGGGGAAGGTGAAGGCGATGGGCACCAAGATCTCCACCAAGGTTTCGGCATCGTCGCTCAGGCTCTGATGCTCGCGCATGATCTGCTTACACTCCTCGACGATCACCGGGATGACGATGAAGATGTTGCCAGTGGCAAAGGCGGTAACCAGGCTGGACTTGCTGATCCTTAGCGCCTGGGCGAAGGTGACCGGCGTCAGGGAGGCGACTATCCAGGGCAGTACCCAGAAGGTGAGCAGCAGGCAGAGGACGAAGTAGCTGATGAGATAGACCTGCATGCTGGCAAACTCATCCACCCCCATGGTGCCAGCGGCCGAGGCCGACATGGCGAAGATCCCTATAGGCAGTACTTTCACCAGCGCCTGGGTGATCTTGGAGAAGATCTCGCTGCAGGTGTGCATGAAGTTAATGATCAGCTGCTTGTTATCGCCCTCCATGCCAATCAGTGCCAGCCCCATGGCGATGGCGAAGATCACCATGGCGGGCACATAACCCTCAGCCATCGACTGGAAGGGGTTGGAGGGAATATAGAGCTTAAAGTAGTCGATGGCCGCGGCGGGCTCGATGGAGCTGGTACTGAAAAAGGAGGCGGTCTCGACAAAGGGAAAGGAGAGTGGCATCAGGGCGACCAGTAGCAGGCCAACAGCCCAGAGTAGTAGCATGATGACGCCGGCGCGGCTGAAGATCAGGCTGGCGGTGGCGCGCTTGAGTTTACCTATGCCCCCCACCAAGGAGACCAGAATATAGGGCAATACCGTCATCTGCATCAAGAGGATCACGCTGGTGCCTATGCTGCTCATCCAGCCGACGGACTCTCCGAAAAAGAGCCCCACCGCAAAACCGACAAACATGGCAACGAGCATCTGGGTTGAGCTGGTCATGGCGAGCAGTTTCTTTAGCACGAGAGTCATTCCCTTTTTACGTATGCTGAGTTTCCGACTGCCTGATTATAAAAGGGGCCGCGGCTTGGCAAAAGGCTTTCATCTCAATCTGTTGCGCAGCAGCACAATTAATATCTGGGCAGATAGTGGTGGCCAGCCTCATGCCAAGGCTGGCCCGAACGCTTGATGCTAGCCTCTCTCGCTAGAGGGAGAGCAGAGAATGGGACGCCTGAGGGATAGTGCGCTTGGCCTCGGGGTCGAAGATACAGATGCGATCCCGCCCGGTTTCCTTCGATTGATACATGGCACTGTCGGCGTCGTTGATCAGCCGCTCCAGCTTATAGCCCGACATCTGAGTATCAGTGATCCCAAAGCTGGCGGTGACCTCAAACTCATGGCCGGTGGCGCTACAATCAATCCCGGCAATCGCCTTACGGCAGGCCTCGGCCAGCTTAACCGCCGTCTGTAGATCGCAGCCGGGCAGGGCGATACAGAACTCCTCGCCGCCGATGCGGGCGAAGATATCGTTCTTGCGTCCCTGAGCCTGACAGGCCTTGGCAACTTTTTTCAGCACCCAGTCGCCAATGGCGTGGCCATACTTGTCGTTGATCTGCTTAAAGTTGTCCAGATCGAACAGGATGTAGCTGAGGTCTACCTCGCTGCTCTCGCAGTAGGTGAGCGCGCTCTGGGCTACCTGGGTGAAGTGGCCGCGGTTAAACACATGGGTCAGGGCATCGTATTCCGCCAGCTGTTTGAGGCGCTTTTGAATGGTCCAGGACTTATAGGCCCAGAAGCCCAGCAGGGTGATGATGGCGATCAGCAGCGAGATAAACAGCCGGTTGTTTTCCGCCTGGGTCTTCGCCAGTTGCTGCTCGGTCAGCAGCAGGTTGTTCTGTCTGTCCAGCAGTTTGATACGACTCTTCTGCTCCGCCGCCTGATGCTCGGCGAGCTGGAAGGCCAGATGCTTGGTCTTGATATCGTCCAGATATGCTTTGTCGGCCTGGGCGTACTTGACGTGATAATCCAGCGCCGCCTTGTAATTGCCGCTGAGCTCGGCGATCTGATAGAGCACCTTGTAGGCGGTAACGACCGCCTGAGTATTGCCTAAGCCCTTTGCCAAATTGACAATTTTCTCTGCCAATAAGCGAGCCTCACCTATCTTGTGATCCTGCAGATAGGCGCTGGCGAGGGTGGCGTAGACCTCGGCGATAAGCCTTGGGTAACGGGTTTTCTCTATGGTTTCCAGTGATGGCTTGAGTTGGCCATAGACCTCTGCCGTATTTCCGTCTCGCAGGTATTTAGTGGCGATAAAAGAGTGGATAAAGCTCTCCATTATCACCTCTTCGTCACAGCTGTCGACCGCGGCCTGCAGGCTGGGGGAGTCGACCTCGAGTTGATTGAGGCCAAGCTGCGCCTCTATGGCTAAGCCATTGGCTAGGCAGGTGTTTCTTTTCGATGGTTTGCTGCTTCTTAGTTTTTCGGCGTAGCTTAGGCCTAACTCATACTGCTCAATCTGGTTGTAAAAAATGGCGGCGATGGCCAGTCCGCTCTGAACCGTTTCGGGGTCCTTTATCTGCTCGATAAATTGAAAGTTTTTGGAGAGATGCGTCAGGCCTTTGGACCAATCCTGGGAGATTGCATAGATGTTGATTAAGGTTTGATTGGCCCGGAATTTTAGTGTTTCGTTGGCGTTCGAGTTAAGGATCTTGTTGAATACGTCGATGCTCTGCGCTTGCTTGCCTTGGTAGGTCAGCTCATATCCGCGCAGGTAGTCTAAAAAATATCTCTGTTGTGGATTGAGTGATTCCTTTTCTAGGGTATTTAGCAGCTCAGAGAAGGCTTTTGGATTGCTGCTCTTAAGTTGATCCGCCTGAGTTAAGGTCGCGTCAATATCGACTTCTTCAGCCATAGACTGGCTGAAGAAGAATATTAACAATAATAATAAATATCTGACTTTCATCTAAATAGTCTGAATAAGATTATTGGTTAACTGCGCTGGCCTGTTCCTGTTCTTCGTTTTCATTATTTTCATCTTCTTTCTGCTCATCTTCTGCCGGCAGTAGGAAGGCGACGACGTCAGGACAGATATCCAGCTGTTCATGCAGCGCTTCTGTGTCGTTGACCAGTAGCGAGTTTTTAATTTCAGCCGCGACATCGGCAGCTAAAATTTCTTGTGCTTTAGCGTCTTGGTTTTGTAGCGCCGCATCCTGACCCATGCGTTCCAGTAGTTGAATAATGTTCGACATTGTTCTTCCTTAATTGTTGTTGGTGGTTAGTTTGTTATTGATTAGTTTTCGGGTATTAGGGTGTCATCGACTCGGTGTGCCGTTTCAAGTTTAGCCAGCTTCTCCAAGATTGTAGGGTTTGGCCGCATCTTTTCGCTGGGCGGGATCACCAGGGTGGTATGCATGAAGATCTCGGCATCGGCCAGGTCCCGTAGCGGCAGAGTGTGTTTGCGCACCTTATCTATGGGGAGCACGGCGGCTTCGTAGAGGATCACCTGATGATCTAAGGGGTAAGTCTCTGCCAGCAATTCAATCAGCACCTGACGATGGGCCTTGCCGGTGGCGAATCTGGCCATGCTTTTGTCGCCTGCCAGGCCTATCTGCCAGAGGATCAGGTAACAGGAGGGGTCGAAGCGCCGCTGGTAAAACATAAACTGGCTGGCTTCAAACTGCTGGCAGCCAAATTGGCCTGGGTCTATGCCGAGGTCGGCGATGAGGCAATCTTCGGCGGAGATGCCGGGCACCATGACTGCCTCGAACCCTTCGGCGTGCGCCGCCTCTATGGATCTATGGGGCGCCTGGGCGAATACGCCGGGGTGACCGTAGAAGGCGCCGACAACTTTCTTGCCTTGTCTGACTTCTGCCAGAATGGCGTCGACCATCTCTCGGTAGGTGATATGGCGTGACTTACCCTCGCCGTAGTAGACCTGTAGCGAGCGTACGTCTGGGTGCATCTCCTGTAGCCAGAGTTCTACTATGCCGTTTGAAACGCCCGAGAAAACGACGTCGGCTTGTTCAATATAGCTGCGTGCCAGCGGGCAGATATGGGCGCCTAAGGTCATCCCTATGCCGACACAAGCCAGGCTTCCCGCCATGAATTTGGGTCCTGATGTTATGCATGTTAATTAAGGGTTAAAGCTAACAGCAATTTCTCTGTTTTAAAACCGCTAATTGCCTTGAATTGAATACTTATTTCGACCTTTTATAGTGGTGTGAATCGGCGAAGCAGGATTTCATCTGGTGAGCCTCTTTTGCCTCTGTGGATGCCAGGGGCAAAGCATCTGCGTCGAACACAAATCCCAGCTTCTTGACGAAGCGTTCGGTGGCGAGGTTCTTGGCGGCAAAGTTTGCCAGGATACGCGTCACGCCTAGCTTAAGATAGGCATACTCCATTAGTGCCCCCATGGCTTCCTCCGGGTAGAGTTTACCGTTGGCTTGGGGCATCAGCATTATGCCTATCTCGGCCTGGGTGCGATCCTTGCCCTGCCAAGTGAGCCCCTGTATGCCGATAGCGTGCTGGCTTCGTTGCTCCACTATCGCCCAGTTCATATATTGGCAAGCAGGTGCAGCGCCAGAGAGTGCCCGGTGCATCTGGCTCAAGGCTGTTTGAAACGCCCTGTCGGCCTGGGCCTGGGTGAGCGGCGCGCCGATATGGCGCATCACCCTCTCGTCGCAATAGAGGCGGCGATACAGCGCCTTGTCTGTCTCATTTATCGGGCGCATGGTCAGGCGCTCGCTAGCAAAACCATGGTCTGCCAGGTAGTGGGTTAGCCGCGAGGGCAGCGCGGAGGAAGGCTGCTCCCTTGAGGGGAGTTGCTTTGATGAGAAGGGTTCATTATCTGGCATGCTGCGCCTCGGATATCTGCAGCGGTCTCTGCTTGGCGAAGCGGATCACCCCCTTGTCGTCCACCGAGCGGTCGAACACCACATAGTAGGCACTCATCAGCGGCAGACCCAAGATGGATTGATCCGGCCAGTTGGGCAGCTGCGACAACAGCTTGAAGCAGGCCTTGCCCTGAGTCGGCGTGTTGATCTGCCAGTAGTGCTGCGGCGTGACGCGGATGGCGATGGGCTCGCATCCCGGTGGACAGTCGGGATCGTCGCAGCTCGGCGCTGCGTCATGCTCGTTTCGCGGGCCGACAAAATAGAAGGTGAGATCCGGCCAGCGCTCCAGCTGTAGCTCTGCCATGTCGATACCTGTCTGCTGAAAGGCGATTTCACTAAAGGGAGCTATCTGCTGGGTGAACTTGGGGTCTATCGCTTCCAGGGCCTGAGTCAGCGCGCCAAACAGGTGACGGGTGAGTACGATTGCCGAGGCGCCCGTGTCTATGATGGCGTTGCTCTGTCCCCTAAGGGTATCGCAGATATGCACTCCATGGGTATGTAGGTGCTGGCCGTCTGGGCAGAGTGCACTAGTGTTTGATGGTGCGTTATCTGGCTGGGCGTCGCCTGCTTTTGGCGCTTGCTCTGCTGACTCGTGCTCCGCTAATGCTTGCTGCTCTGCATCCTCTACAGATTGCGTCAGCAGGCTGGGGATCATCTCGCCATCGCCGACCCTAAGTCCCACCAGATTGACGTTGTAATATCGGTTTTCGATCACCTCTATGGTCTTAAACTCGCCCTGGTACAGCTCGGTATGTTCCTCGCCGCCACCTAAGATCAACCAGCCCTGGTTGAGGGGATCCTGGCCGAGGAAGGCGAACTCGTTGGCGCCGTTGGGGGCGAGCACCTCTTTGCTGGCCACATGTATGCTGGAGCGGCGGGCGAAGAAGGCAAACTTGTTAGGGGTCAGGCCGTGGCTGGTCAAATTGCTGAAATAGGGAGGCAGATCATCTGTGGGCTGGGTGCGCAGAAAGCGCTTAAACTGGCGCAGATCTTCGCTGTTGAAGCTCGTCTCGGTCGCCTGATGCCACTGGGAGTCTTGCGCGGTGAGCGCGCCCGGACCCATGGAGAAGTCCTGCTTGTCCTCGGTGAATATGGTCTCCGTGAGAATCGGGCGATAGTGCTGGCTGCACAGGTGGATCTCCTCATCGAAGGGCCAGGGGAAGGTAAGTGCCGGGGCTATGCCGTAGTGATGAAAATAGTTCTTGAGATCATAGACCTTGTTAAGGGCGTCGTAGGCCAGACCTAAGATGCCGTCGGCATCGGCAAAGCTGGTCTCCTGGGCAAGAGATGACACCACGGCCACAGGACACTGCTCAAGCACAATTGGATGATGGGCGTGGGGAATATGGTCGTCATGGAGATCGAAATCTATCGCATCCTCACGAATCCCCACCCGGGTGTAGACCACTGGGCCGTCCCAGCCACCTATTCCGTAGAGCACTTCCTGGGCGAAGCTGGTGGGAGTGAGGGCAGTGTCGCGCTCCTCGACATAGTCGCTGCCGGACACGACCAGCGTGCTGCTGCCGGTATCTAAGATCAGGTTGAGCGGGTGCTTCTCGGCGCCAATTCTTAACTGGGCACTGTAGCCACCTTTGGCATACACATTGACGAGAGGGACTTTGAGGGTGCGGGGGGCATTGGTGGTTGAACTCATCGATGACCTTTGGGGCTAAGGGAATTCATATAGTTGTTATATAAGTGATTGTTTTACCCTATCCAATCAAGAGGGTCAATTTAAGGAAGACGGTCGAACATCAATTGGGAAGAAGTTAAGAGAGCCTTTGCTATTGGCTTTGTAAATTTTAATTAAGATTAAAAAAGTAATCCAAAGCGTCAAGGAATTTTTCAGTCTTAATTTTTGAAAATCATCCGCTCCCTCTGGGTAACTTTGTAGTAATATCTGCTGGAAATCACTGGTGTTTAGTGATTCACACTGCAAATGGCCGCAGATTGTTATCGGTTTGTTGGCTATCTTTGTTTGCTATCTGGGTGTCGCAGCATTGAGGAAGAGGTAGATAAAATGGATTTTTCACCACAGGTATTCACTCAGGCGTTGGCCAAAAGGCTGACGCTTGGCCTGCTCGCACTGCCCCTGTTCGCACAGCCCTTGGTCGCGACCGCCACCGAGCTGGCACAGATGTCATCGCAGGCCCATGTTCAGCCCAGTCAATTGACGATCTTCAGGCAGAATCTTGGCCTGCATTTCCCCGCCAACTGGCGCCTGGCCTACAGTGAGCAGCGCGGCGATATGTTTTCGGCCGAGTTTGTGCCCGCCCAGCAGCTGCTGGCCCATTGGTCGTCGCTCTACTGTGTGCAGGGGTTTAAGGGGATGGCGGAGCGTATCGACCCCGAGGCCTTTCTCGACGGTTTTGCCGAGCAGTATCGCCATACCTGCGAAGGTGAGATGCAATACCAGAAACTGGGCGCCAGCGAGCTTGGCGGTAAGGCGAGCTATAGCGCCATGTTGACTTGCGATAAGATGCCGCAGACCCACAGAGGCGAGCAGGGCATAGATAAGCCGGTCGGCGAGATAGGTCACTATACTGTGATTGCCGGCAAGGAAGATCTGTTTCTGCTGCATCAATCGGCGCGGGGCGAGGCCTTGCTATCCCTCTCCTCCCTTAAGATAGCGCCGCCCATCGAGCGTATCGCCGATATGTCGGGCCTGCGATAACGCCTGCTTGGCCCTTGCTTGCGACGCTGCTTTAGCCAGGGCTAACAATGGCCGCTTTTGTGGTTGTTTTTAGGCCAATTTGTTGTCATGTTAGTGAAGTTTTAGGCGCTCGCCCTTGTCCTTACCGGGAGCTTTCTCGGCAAGGCGCGGTGAGTTCTCACTCCTTCACACATGATTAACGGGCCATAATGAAAAATAATACTCTGCTCCCCCTCGTCGCGCTGACGGCTGCTCTCTTGTCGCCATCCCTGTTTGCCAAAGATGTGACAGTGATCCATGCCGGCACCCTGCTGGCCGACCCGGCCGCCAAGCCGCTCAGCGAACAGACCCTGGTGATCACCGATGGTAAGATTAGCCAGGTTGCCCCCGGTTATCTGAGGGTCGAGACCGTCGCGCCCGGCGCTAAGTATGTGGATCTCAAGCAGGGCTTTGTGATGCCGGGTCTGATGGATATGCATGTGCATCTGCAAGGCGAGCTGGGGCCCAAGAATGATAGCCAAAGACTTAGGATGTCAGATGCCGATGTGGCGATGCAGAGCGCCTACTTTGCCAACAAGACCCTGATGGCGGGCTTCATCACGGTTAGGGACCTCGGCGCCAAGCCGGAGCAGATGTATGCCCTGCGTGATGCGATTGCTAAGGGGTGGATAGACGGGCCGCGGATCATCGCCTCGGGCGGGGTGTCGGTGACCGGCGGTCATGGCGATGTGGACGGCATGAGCCCAGATCTGCTGGATAAGTTCACCACTAAGACCATCTGCGACGGCCCCTATGACTGTCGCCGCGCCACCCGCCGCGCCATCAAGTTTGGCGCCGATGTCATCAAGATCACCTCTACCGGCGGCGTCTTGTCGGATACCGACACAGGCACGGGCCAGCAGATGAACGACGATGAGATCAAAGAAATTGTGGCGACGGCCCATGCCCTTGGGCGTAAGGTGGCCAGCCATGCCCATGCGACAGAGGGGATCAACGCCGCCCTGCGCGCCGGGGTCGATAGCATAGAGCACGGCAGCTACGCCGATAAGGAGAGCATCAAGCTACTCAAGAAGAATGGCGCCTTCCTGGTGCCCACCCTGTTGGCGGGCGATACCGTGGTGCATATGGCCAAGGAGTCTGACTTCATGTCGCCGGCCATCAAGCAGAAGGCGGTGCGAGTGGGCGCCGATATGACGGCTAACTTTACCCGCGCCTATAAGGCCGGGGTCAAGATTGCCTATGGTACCGACAGCGGCGTCTCGGCCCACGGCACCAATGCGCGCGAGGCGGTGTTGATGAATCAGGCGGGCATGAGCAATAAAGATGTGCTGATCTCGGCCACCATCAACGGCGCCGAGCTAGTGGATATGTCAGATAGCCTGGGCACCCTGAGTGTCGGCAAGCAGGCCGATATTATCGCGACCCAGGGCAACCCGCTGGAGGATATCTCGGCCCTGCTGGATGTGGGATTCGTGATGAAAGGTGGCAAGGTGGTGAAGTCGCGCCTGTGAATGAAAAAAGATTGTCATTAAAATTCAATTATATTTTTTAAACTATTGATATATTATGACACTTATCCAATAGGGGGCTTAGGAATGGCCCCCTCTTTATTGGAGTTTTTCAGTCAATTTACGTAAACAAAGGGAACTATATGGAATATTTTATTGGTGCGTTGAAGAAGTTTGCTGATTTCACCGGTCGTGCTCGTCGCAAAGAATTTTGGATGTTTACCCTGTTCTACATCATCTTCTATGCCGTGGCGGCAACCATAGATGTGGTGACCGGCCTGTATATGCTGAGCGGTATCTTCTCGCTGGCACTGCTTATCCCAACTCTCGCTATCTCGGCCAGACGCCTACACGACACCGGCCGTTCGGGCTGGTGGCAGTTGATCGGCCTGATCCCGCTTATCGGCGCTATCGTGCTGATCGTCTTCTATGTACAAGACAGCGTTGAAGGCAATGAATATGGTGAAAACCCTAAGGCATTAGCCGAGGCGTAACTTTCCCCTATCTGCGATGAAGGAGGCTTAGGCCTCCTTTGTTGTTTTTAGGGAGTAATGCAGCCCTTGGGTGAAGATGCCGACTCGGGCCATCATGGGAGTATTAGACATTTATACGTGTAGACGTCTATAATGCCCGCGTTCTGTCACTGGAGCCGGGAGAGAGCCTCTCCTCAACGCCGCACATAAGCCGCGGGGCCGAGGGCAGAGCGTTACCAAATTTAGTCAACCTTATGTGGTGCCCTGGCCAAAATGGCACAAGGGATAATCGGGAAGCCAGTGAGAATCTGGCACTGCCCCCGCAACGGTGATAGGTGAGAGCTGGGTGCGCCATGCCTTTAACATCATGGCGTTAAAAAAATCTAAGCTCGTCGTTTAAACCCTTTGTTTAGACTTAGCCTCAGTCCGGAGACCGGCCCTTAAGGTGATTTTGAGATTTCGGCGGGCAGATCTCGAAATGCGACCCTGGCGGTTTGATGGACTGCGCCCAGTCGTGACGCCTTGCCCTGTTTCCCTTTTAGGAGTTAAAGGAAAATGGGTACACAACCTAGTAAAATTGCGCTACTGCTTGGCGCCTGTCTGGCCGGAAGTTTTCCTGCTTTAGCGGAAAGTTCGGGCACCCCAGGGCCTGTGGATGAAACCATCACGGTTATCGGCCGCAGCGAAAACACCCCTATCAATATCGCGGCTAACGTCAACGTGATCGACGCTGCCGCCATCGAGCTCAGCGGTGCCACCAACCTCACCGACTTGCTGCGCGGACAGAGCGGCATTCAGGTGTCAGATTCAAACTCGGGCGCCGTATTTGCCATGCGAGGTTTCAGCGCCAGTCAGGCGGTCAACAACACCTTGATCCTGATCGATGGTCGTCGCCTCAATAACATCGATATCGCCGCGCCAAGCATCGGCGCCATCGGGCTCAATCAGGTGGAGCGAGTCGAGATCCTCTCAGGCAGCGCCGGTGTGCTCTATGGAGACCAGGCAGTTGGCGGGGTGATCAACATTATCACCAAGGCGCCGAAAGATAACGGCGGCAGCCTGCAGCTCTCTGGCGGCAGCTTCGACACCTTTGAGGCCAAGGCCGAGGGGTCGGTCGCCATCAACGACAACTGGCGCCTCTATGGCGCGGCCAACCATCTCAAGAGCGACAACTATCGCGATCACAATGCCAGCGAGACCAGCTCAGTGCTGGGACGCCTGCAATATGACGATGAGGTGCAGCAGTTCTTCGCCGAGGCGAGTCACTATGACAACCACCGCGAACTGGCTGCTGCGCTGAATGATGATCAGATCAAGGAAAACCCAAGACAAATGGGTGATCTACAGCGAGGCGACCTCTTTATCGATGCCTACCTGCATGAGATGACCACGGCGGCCCGCACCGGTTATCAGCGACAGCTGAATGAGGCCTGGTCGCTGGGCGCCGACCTTAACTACAGCGACACCCTGACAACCGGGCTCAGCACCTGGAATACAAGCCGCCGCGATACCCGCTCTCTGCTCGAGTTTAAGCCCAAGGCTGTGGCTAACATCAAGACGGATAACGGCGAGCTTAAGCTGGTGACCGGTCTGGATGTAAGCCGCGGCGAGGCGACATTTAGCAATCGCAGCAATGTGCAGAAGTTGGCTAGCGCCTATCTGCAGGCGACAGTGCCTCTCACCGAGAGTTTCAGCTACGTGGTGGGCGGTCGTTATGCCGAGGTGACCGATGAGCTGGTGGACGGTAAAGCCTATCCAAATGGGATCGATCTGGATCAGGACGCCCATGCCTTCGAGCTTGGCATCAACTATCGCCCGAACCAGCAGCATAGATTCTACCTGCGCGCCGACGATAACTTCCGTTTCGCCAAGGTGGATGAGCAGGCCTATACCCCGGCTAGCATTCAAGGACTCAAGCCGCAGACAGGTCGCTCCTACGAGGCGGGCTGGGATCTGCTGCTCGAGCGTAATACCCTGCGCCTGAGTGCCTATCGTCTGGATCTCGAAGATGAGATCGTCTTCGACCCGAGCGCCGAGACGCCTGCCGGTGGTGACTTCCCCGGCGCCAACGTTAACGCCGATGCCTCACGCCGTTATGGGGTAAGCGCAGACTGGGACTGGCAGGCGACTCAGGATCTAATGCTTGGGCTTGAATATAACTATATAGACGCCGAGTTTACCGAAGGACTAAACGAAGGTAAGGCGCTCTCCTGGGTGGCCAAGAACAGCGGCCGTGGCTATGTCAGCTACGATGTTTATGAACATCTGCAGCTCTTCGCCGAGGCGGTCTACACGGGTGAGCGTTACATGGAGGGCGACAATGCCAACCTGGGCGATAAGCTCGATGCCTATACCCTGGCAAATATCGCCATCAACTATTCCCGCGATGCCTGGCTGGCCAGCCTGCGGGTCGATAACCTGCTGGACAAGGAATATGTCAGCTCAGGGTATTTCAGCACCTGGGGTAGCGGTTATTATCCTGGTACGGGCCGAGCGCTGCGCCTGACCGCCAGCTACCGCTTCTAACGCGGCTTTAGCCTTAAGAGCCAGTCAGATCTGACTGGCTTTTTTATTGCCTGCTGTACATCATAGGGCTTGGGAAGGTGCGAACAAGTCGTTGCACAGCTCTGGCTTTGATAGCAGCGACAGTTCAAGGCATTCAACAGAGGGCATGCCGAGGCCTGCTGAAGTTGAATAACGCCGAAATGGTGTTGCTATCAAAGCCCCGCAGGGCGAGTCTTACAGCGGTATTTGCTGCGTTACAGTTCTTGCGAAGGACTAGGGCCATTCGCTGCAAACTGTGTCTTGCATCTATCCACTTTAAGCACACGCAGAGCAAGCACGGGACTTATTCGCACCTTCCCTTGATATGTTTAGTGAGGACAAAGGATGAAACTAAAGTGGTTGCTTGTGCCCGTTATCTTACTCTTGGCCATCAGCTTCTGGCCAAGCGGCGGGCCCTCTCTTGCTCCCTTGCCGGGGAGTGCCAGGATCCTTGCCTTTGGCGATAGCCTGACTAAAGGCGTGGGAGCCAGCCCCGGCATGGATTATCCTGCGCAGCTGCAAGCTATGAGCGGACGCGAGGTGATCAACGCCGGCATCTCGGGAGAGACCACCTCCCAGGGCCGCGAGCGCTTCGCCCGAGTGCTGGATGAGACGCCGCCGGATCTCATTATCTTGCTTGAGGGGGGTAATGATTTTCTGCGTAATGGCAACGCGGCGCAGGTCGAGGCCAACCTCTCTGCTATGCTGGCACAGGCCCAGCGGCGCGATATTCCAGTGGTGTTGATTGGCGTACCTCAGAAGAGCATCTGGCTGGAAACGGCGCCCCTGTATGGACAGCTGGCCGCGCAATATCAGCCGCTATTTATTGAGGATTTTCTGACAGAACTGCTAAAATTATCAGAAGTAAAATCTGATGCGATTCACCTCAACGATGAAGGCTATCGTCGTCTCGCCGAGCACCTATACCAGCGTCTGCAACAGGCAGGTTCGCTATAGCTAAAATGGCCCTGGCAGTAGCGGAACATCTGGCGTCACCCTTTGGTTAAGTGGCGGAATTTTGTCGTTTATCTTTCGTCCATAGTAGGCTGAAAGCTCAGGCGTGAGTGGCAAGATGAATTTATTTAGGTTAATGTCCGTTTTTACCCCAAATCGACTTGACCCAGACAGTCGTTTTATGGGTAAATTCTCGGATAACAAATGGCGCCGTGCCAATAATAAATCAGGTTAATAACTTCTCATGACAGATCTTGAGCATCAGGTATTCACTCAAGTACGCGCAATTATTGCCAATGAAGAACAGGTTATCGGACGACGGGGGATTCTGATCCCGCTGAAGAAAGCCATTATTGCCGATGGCGATATCCGCAATGTGATCGATATAGTCTCTTCCGATCCCGCGTTGGCGGCGCATCTGCTATGGCGCAGCAACTCGGCGGCTAATGCCAGCGTGTCATCGAAGAACCGTTCATTGAAAGATGCTCTGGTGCGCCTGGGCCAGGTCAATATCTACCGTTATGCCTTCACCTTCTACCTCAAGGAGCGTCTCGACGAGTTGCCACAGCCCTACAAGAAGCTGGTATACGGCTACTGGGCACTGACCGAGAGCATCGCTACCGACGCCGTGGATAGCCTGCATCATATGGAAGGGGTGAACATCAATCCCGATGAGGTGCAGACCCTGGCGCTGTTTAGCGTATTTGGCGAGATCATCGCCCTGACGGCCTTTGCCTACCTGAATGCCGAGTCGGAGCAGTCGTTCCCGCTCTCTATCATCAAGTCGCTGATCGATAATCAGAAGCAGACGCTGACCCTTGAGGCGTTCGAGTCATTAGGCCTGGACGAGGAACTCAGAGAAGAGTTTATGATCGCCCATAACCTACGTCAGACTCGCAATCCTGACTCTCCGGGTCTGGTGCTGCGCAGAGTGCTATCCATGCGCAATCAGCTGCTCAACCCGCTCTAGGGCCTGTTGACCTTTTACGTTCGTTTTTGCAGCATTCTGTATTGATTTTATACAAGGCTGAGTGATTGTAATCTAGTGAGCTACATCAATGAGCGATAAGGTAGTCGAAAAATGATACAGACGCCGCCCGCTGGGTTCGTCTTGAGCACGTTCAACTCTTTGTTACTCGGCTTTTGTATAGAATAACTATATCTCAAGCCTCGAGCCGCGATTTGAACGTGCTCAATTAGAACAAAGTTTGTTCTCAAAAGGCCAACAGACCCTAGGGCCTTCGACCTGATAAAAGAAAACCTGCCGAGTGCAGGTTTTTTTGTGTCCTTTTTTAGCTGCTCTGAAATTGCGCCTTTAGTGCCCCTGGCGCTCCAGCCCCTCAGAGGTCACCAGATTGAGCCACTGCTGTGCGAGGCGTGCGCTGCTGCCGTTGCTGCGATAGGCGCCAAACAGTGGGCGTCTGAGCCCTTCTGAACCCAATTTTACCGCCTTGAGCGACAGACCATGGGCCTCGTTGATCGACCAGTTGGGCAGGGCGGCAACCCCATCTTTGCAGGCGATGCGTTGCAGCAACATGGCGGTGAGATCGCAGCGGATCTGTTTAGCAACTGGCACGCCTGCAGGCTCCATGAAGTGGCGATAGATATCCAGCCTGTCTAGTGGCACTGGGTAGGTGAGCAGGGTCTGATCCCTAAGCTGCGCCGCCGTGATATAGGGGAGCTCGGCCAGCGGATGATCCGCGGCGACCAGGAGTTTGACCTCGAAATCGAACAGGTGCTGATAGGCAATATCATGGTCGGGAATAGGGTCTGAGGTGAGCACCACATCCAGCTGTCCCTGCTTGAGCGCGGTCAGCGAGTCGAACAGGTGGCGGCTCGACAGCTCCAAGTTGGTGTGAGGAAAGCTGGCATTAAACTGCTCGATCACCGGCATCAGCCAACGAAAACAGCTGTGGCATTCGATACCCACAAAGAGATCTCTTGCCTCGCTTCCCAGGCCATTCTTCAGATCGATTTCGGTTTCTATCACCTTAGGCAAGATCTCTTCGGCCAGATTGAGCAGCCGCGCGCCCTCTTGGGTAAAGGAGAGGGGTTTACTCTTACGCACGAAAATCGCCGAGTTGATGCGGGTCTCCAGTTCCTTGATCTGGTGGGATAAGGCCGACTGGGTGACAAAGCGCTTCTTGGCTGCGCCCGCGAGACTGCCGCTCTCTTTCAGGGCGACCAATGTACGTAAATGCCTAAGCTCTATCATTTTTACCTCACATGAATTTGGCTCATGTTGCTCGTGAAATCAATTCGATTGCGAGACAACAGACTAGCACAATAAACTTCTAGACGTCCAGACGCCTGTTTTAGTTTGTTGTGCAATTTCAGTTCTCAAACCTGTATTGCGATGACAGCGAAGGGCGCTAACCATGAATTTCGCTCATCTTAATGCAAAAGGTATACAATATGCAAACTCTAGATATCGCTTCATTAGGCTTTCCCCGCATCGGCCGTCAACGGGAACTCAAATTTGCCCTGGAAAAATATTGGCGTGGTGAGATAGACCAGTCGCAGCTGCAATCGGTCGCCAGTGAACTGCGCAGAACCCATTGGCAGTGGCAGCAGGCGGCGGGGGTGAAGCAAGTGCCGGTTGGGGACTTTGCCTTCTACGATCAGGTGCTCACCCTGAGCGCTACCATTAATGCCATCCCGGCGCGCCATCGCAGCGGCGAGCAGGTGGATCTCGATACCCTGTTTCGAGTGGCCCGTGGCCGCGCCCCCACGGGGGAGGCGAGCCGTGCCGCCCAGATGAAGAAATACTTCAACACCAACTATCACTACATAGTGCCCGAGCTCACGGCGGGTCAGCGCTTCGAAATAGCCTATGAGCAGCTGTTCGACGAGG
This sequence comes from Shewanella halotolerans, assembly GCF_019457535.1. NCBI lineage: Bacteria > Pseudomonadati > Pseudomonadota > Gammaproteobacteria > Alteromonadales > Shewanellaceae > Shewanella > Shewanella halotolerans. The sequence goes on from NZ_CP080417.1 coordinate 1,050,068, forward strand.
TGGCCGAGGCTAAATCCCTAGGGCATCAGCCTAAGCCGGTATTGCTTGGCCCGGTCAGCTACCTCTATCTTGCCAAGTGCGAGGGCGAGCCCTTCGACAAGCTGAGCCTGCTGCCCGCGCTGGTCGAGGCCTACCAGGCCATTCTGGCGCGATTTGCCGACCAGGGCGTGACCTGGGTGCAGCTCGACGAGCCTATCTTGGCGCTGGAACTAGATGATGACTGGCTGGCGGCCTTCGAGCCGGCATACAGGGAACTCAGTGGCCAGGGGGTTAAGCTGCTGCTGGCCAGCTACTATGGTTCTGTGGCCCATCATCATGAGTTGATTAAGGAGCTCGTGGTCGATGGCCTGCATCTGGATCTGGTGAGCGATGCCGAACAGCTCACTTTGTTTGGCGCCAGCCTTAAGCCTACGCAGGTGCTCAGCCTTGGGGTGATCAACGGCCGTAACGTGTGGGCGGCGGATCTCGACATCTTGGCCGAGCGGCTGCGCGGTGTGGTGGCAGATCTTGGAGAGCGTGTCTGGCTGGCGCCTTCCTGTTCGCTCTTACACGTGCCCGTGGATCTGGAGAGCGAAACCGAGCTGGCGCCAGAGCTCGCCAATCAACTCAGCTTTGCCAAGCAGAAACTCGACGAGCTGGCCGCGCTGCGCACCTTGTTGCTTACCCCACAGAGCGAGGCAGCCCAGGCGATAGTGGCGCGCTGTGAGGCGAGACGTCAGGCCCGAGAGCAGGCGGCCAACCCTGAGGTGCAGGCGAGGCTCAAGTCCTTAACGCCTGAGGATTTCAATCGTCCTAGCGGTTTTGGCGAGCGCCGCCTAAAGCAACAGGCCCGTTTTCGTCTGCCGCTGTTGCCTACGACCACCATTGGCTCCTTCCCACAGACGCCGGCCATTCGCGGCCTGCGCAGTCGCTGGCGTAAGGGCGAGCTGACCGAGCAGGCTTATGTGGCGCAGCTCGAGGCGGTGACCCGCGACAGCATAGCGCGTCAGCTCAAGTTGGGGATCGACGTCCTGGTCCATGGCGAGGCCGAGCGCAACGACATGGTGGAGTATTTCGGCGAGCAGCTCGACGGGGTAGGCTTTACCCAGTTTGCCTGGGTGCAGAGCTACGGCTCACGCTGCGTCAAGCCGCCGCTCATCTATGGCGATGTCTCACGTCGTCAGCCGATGACGCTCGCCTGGGCAAGCTTCGCCCAGAGCCTGACCGACAGGCCAGTAAAGGGGATGTTGACCGGTCCGGTCACCATACTGCATTGGTCCTTCGCCCGGGAAGATATCGGCCGCGAGCAGATCGCCAATCAGCTTGCCCTGGCGATCCGTGACGAGGTGGCTGACCTGCAGGCGGCGGGTATCGGCATCATACAGATAGATGAACCGGCGTTTCGTGAAGGCCTGCCACTGAAAGCCAGTGACTGGCAGCATTACCTCGACTGGGCGGTGGCCGCCTTCAAGCTGAGCGCGGCGGGCGCCGAGGATGAGACCCAGATCCACACCCATATGTGCTACAGCGAGTTCAACGCTACCATAGATGCCATCGCCGCCATGGACGCCGATGTGATCACCATAGAGACCTCGCGCTCGCACATGGAGCTGCTCAATGCCTTCGAGGACTTCGAGTATCCCAACGAGATAGGCCCGGGTGTGTATGACATCCACAGCCCGAATATTCCGACTGTGGAGCAGATGGTGGCATTGATTGAGAAGGCGGCGACCAAGATCCCTGTGGGACAGCTGTGGGTGAACCCAGACTGTGGCCTCAAGACGCGCACCTGGGATGAGGTGGAGCCTGCGTTGCAAAACATGGTGAAGGCGACCAAGGAGCTAAGACGCCGCCTGGGTTAGTCTCTTTAAATTCCCGTTTTTAGACTAAGGGTGACCAGCTTACTGGCCACCCTTTTTTGGGCTTATATTTTGGGGCTAGTGCTTTTGGGCTTAGCGCTTTTTTGGGGTTTAGTGCGTTTGAACTTAGCGACTAGTGCTGGTGAAAGCCTAGTGACCTGTGAGTGACTCTTGCCGTTCTTGTAAGCGCTGCTCAAACAGCGCCTGCTCTGACTCGCTAAAGCCTTGCTTGAGGCTGGCTAAGCTGCTCTCCATCTCACCCGTGGGCAGAAAATAGAACTGATCTTCCAGGGCGATCTGTGCCCAGACGGCGGCATCGATCCTCTGGCTCAGCTCGGCGCAGGCCTTATGCAGCGGCTCAAATGCCAGATTTTCGCCGGCGAGTGCGGCGCGCTCCAGGAAGCTAATGGCCTCTCTCGGATGACGTCGGCCTCTGTCATCTTCATGAAGCAGGCGCAGGCCGTGGGTCAGATCTATGCAGGCCTGCTGAGACTTCTCTATGGGGTGCTCGGTGAGAAATGCTTGATACAGGCTCTCGGCTTGCTCCTTCTCATAGCTGCCCATCTTGGCACTTAATGTCTCGACCCGCTCAAGATGATAGGGCGCGGGATCGGTCGCCGCCAAACGATAGTAAGCTAGGGCCGTGGGGAGATGTCGACGGGTGCCAAGCCCCTCTTCGTGAGCCTGACCCAAAAGGAAGAGGGCGTCTGTCATCCACTGCTGGGCCAATGGCGTGAGCAGGGCGATCGCCTCAAGGTGACTTTTGTTGGCGCGTTTATGTTTGAGCAGTAGCTCCCCCAGCTGGTAGGTGGCACTGTTGTTTTCCATGGCCATGGCCTGTCTTAGGCACTCCTCAGCCTTATCGATGTCCTTAGGCAGATGTTTACCTTCCTGATAGAGGTGCGCCAGCTCGATGAGGGCAAATTCGTTGTCCTCTGCTTCCTCGCGCATCAGGCGCTCGGCCTCACGGGGTTCGGCCGGGCCGCCTTCCCCCCTAAGCAGCATCTGTGCCAGTTGGCTCTTGGCCAGTGGTTCGCTGTCGGCAATGGCCGTGAGCAGGGCTCTGGCCCTGATGGGATCCGGCTTGCCATGGCGCGGTTCCAGCAGCACCTTGGCCAGATGGTATTGCGCCTCAGCGTTACCCGCCTCGGCCGCAAGCTCCAGATAGTGCAGCGCCTTGCTGCCGTCGGGGTCGAGCTGTGGGCTCTCCTGATAGAGTCTGCCCAGTTCGCCTTGATGCTGGCTGTTGCCCTTATCGGCGCCAGGTTTCAGCATGGCTTCCAGTTCGTGACTGCCGCCTTCTTGGCTTGGATGAACCTTCAACTTGAGCATCTGGCGTTGAATCTGGGCAAATTGCTCATCCAGCTCGCCCGCTTGTTGAAACCAATGATTGGCCTTGTCTAAATCATACAGATGATGATCTTTGAGGCTGTAGAGTTCACCCAGGAACTGCGCCGCGTGGGCCATCCCCATGGCGGCTGCGCGCTCCAGATAATCGAGGGCCTGGGCTTCCCGACCGCTGTGCAGCAGTTGGTTGGCGAGAAAAATGACCTCATCCGGGCCGCCGGTGACTTCGATGGGCTGTTTGCCGCGCCAGTTTAGGTAGACCAGCAGCAGGCTGATAAAGAGTAGGGCTAAGATTATCGAGAAAATAACGACTTGCATTGTGATCCTTCACATTATCTATGGCTGAATTGAGGTGGCTTTTGGCCTTAGGGGATGGATTGCCCTAAAACGCTGGCAAGTGTGCACCTATTTGTCTTGTTAAACAAGTCTTTACTGGCAGGAGCTTTGTCTTATTGTTTTGCTCTTAATAGAGTTGAGCGCCCGCCCGCGCCCGAAGGGGACGGTTGGGGGAGGCGGGCAGGTGAGTGTAACCTGTCACGTTAAATTGGCGTCACGCCTGCGTAGGAGATGCCGGAGAGCCTTGCCATCTCGCTGTGCCAGGTGGCGAGATCGTCCAGGGTAAAGTCCTGCAGGCTGTGATGGCCACAGGCCCTGGCCATCACCTGCATCAGCTCGCTGGAGGCCAACAGAAAATTGGCCAGCTGCTGCGCCGACTTGTCGATATTGAGGCGTTGGCGTAGGTCGGCATTCTGAGTGGCGATACCGGCGGGGCAGTTGTTGGTGTTGCAGATGCGGGCGGCGACGCAGCCGATCGCCTGCATGGCACTGTTGGCCAGGGCAACGCCGTCGGCACCTAGCGCCATCGCCTTGACGAAGTCCATGGGTAGCCTCAGGCCGCCTGTGATGATGAGCGTCACCCGGCCGCTGGCCCCCTGCTGATCCAGGTAGCGGCGGGCGCGAGCCAGGGCGGGGATGGTGGGCACACTGATGTGGTCGCGAAAGATCTGCGGCGCGGCGCCTGTGCCGCCACCACGGCCGTCGAGTATGATGTAGTCGGCGCTGGCATCGAGTGCAAACTGAATGTCCCGTTCGATATGGTTGGCGCTGAGCTTAAAGCCGATAGGCACGCCGCCGCTGAGTTCACGTACCCTATCGGCGAAGCGTTTAAAGTCGGCCACAGAGTTGAGCTCCTTGAACCTGGGCGGCGAGATGGCATCTTGGCCCGCCGGAATACCGCGGATCTCAGCTATTTTCCCCTGGTTCTTGCTGCCCGGCAGATGTCCGCCTGTGCCTGTCTTGGCGCCCTGGCCGCCCTTGAAGTGAAACGCCTGTATCTTGGCCATCAAGGCTTCCTGATAGCCAAACTGGGCGCTGGCCAGCTCGTAGAAGTAACGTGAGTTGGCCGCCTGCTCCTCGGGCAACATACCGCCCTCGCCGGAGCAGATCCCGGTACCCGCAAGTTCGGCCCCCTTGGCCAGGGCGACCTTGGCCTCTTCCGATAGGGCGCCGAAGCTCATGTCTGACACCAGCAGGGGGATCTTCAGCCTCAGGGGCTTTCTTGCCTCAGGGCCTATGATCAGCTCGGTGTCGATGGCCTCGTCTTCGAACAGGGGCTTGTTGGCCATCTGGGCAGTCATGATCTGAATCTCATCCCAGCTGGGCAGCTGATATCTGGGCACCCCCATGGCGACCATGGGGCCATGATGGCCGAGTGTCTTGAGTCCATCTCTGGCGAGCTGATGGATCAACTCGACGCCGGGCTCCTCTTTGGTGGCGACCGCCTTGGGAGCCTGGTTGCCATCTTTGGCGATCGCCTCGCGGCCCGGGCCCTCCTTGCCCACCTGTTCGGCGCTAAACTGTTTGTGGGTGCCATCGCAGTAGGGAGCGTTGCCCGTGTGTTTACAGGCGCACAGGTAGGCCTCACCGCTTCGCTCGGCGGTAAAGGCCTTGGGGCTAAATCCCGTTCCCTTATGGGAACCATCACAGAAGGGCTGGCTGTTTGAGCGGCCGCAGACACAGAAATAGTATTCCTTTCCTTTGGTTAGCTCGACTTTTTTGGGTTTGTTATCGGCGACGACGGGTTTTACCATGGGAGCTCCTTAGGCTTGCTGCGCGGCTGTTGTCTTTAGTCTAGGCGCTTTTGCGGCGGGTCGCCGCCTCGCGATTCATGCTTAGTCATCTCTATCATCGCCTATCGATACTCGATGTGGGTGTTGACCCGGCGCGCCGAAAAATTCACACTCAATTGAATCAATTTGGCGATAATCAGGGTCTTATGTAAGGCGCTGTGACTTATGTCATGGGCAATAAAACAGACAGATCTAGTGAGCAAACGGGAGATTAAGTTGGCGAGGAGTAAGCGCGAAGCAAATAGACAATATGCCTTCGAAAGCGGCCTGACCCGGCGCGACTTTCTTGTGCGCAGCGGCGCCCTGGGTCTGCTGCTGGCGGCGAAGCCTGAGTTGAGTTTTGCCAGTGACGAAGGTTTCTCTCTCACCACGCGCCCCAAAGATTTCGACGTGATCAACCGCGCCGTCATAGAGAGCGTGCAGCTGCACCTGTTTCCCGACGATGGTGATGGCCCTTCGGCCAGGGAGCTGAACGCCTATCGCTATCTGCTATGGGCCATGGAAGATCCTGACAATCGCGCCGATGAGGACAGGCTGTTCATCTTGCAGGGGGCGGCCTGGTTGGAAGATTGGGCCGATACCCAGACCGGACGTAGCTTCCTGGTGCTGAGCTGGGATGAGCAGGAGGCACTGCTAAAAGCGATCGCCAAGAGCCGCGCAGGTGAAAACTGGCTCTCCCTGCTGCTCTATTATCTGATTGAGGCATTGATGTTAGATCCACTCTACGGCGGTAATCCGGATGAGATTGGCTGGCGTTGGCTCGAACATCAGCCAGGCTTTCCACGGCCCGTGCCGGGTAAGAGCTATCTGGATTTTTAAATAGAGACTATGGGGTCGTTTTTACAGGAATCTTTGATGGGATTAGCAGCTAAGAGTGAGGCGCAGGCGCCGCAACAGTTTGAGGTGTGTATCGTCGGCAGCGGTGCGGGCGCCGGCCCAATTGCCTATGAGCTGGCCAAGGCGGGGATTGCCGTCGCCGTGCTTGAGAAGGGCGACTGGTATACCGAGCAGGATTTCGTCAAAGATGAGCAGTTGCCGCGCCATAGGGTATTTCGCTCTCAGTTCGATGAGGAGCGCCATGTGCTCGAGCTTCCCGACGGCGAGGGCGGCTGGCGCAGGGAGACCACGGCGCAGTTTTGGGGCGGCAATATCGTCGGTGGCGCCTCCAATTTCATGAGTGGCTATTTTCATCGTTTGAAACCGAGCGACTTTCGCCTTGCCTCCACTTTCGGCTCGATCCCCGGCGCCAACACGGTGGACTGGCCCATCAGTTATGAGGAGCTCGAGCCTTATTATACCAAGGTGGAGCAGATTGTCGGCGTCAGCGGTCGGGTGGTGAAGCATCCACAGTTAGAGCCGAGATCGACCCCAGATTTTCCCTTTCCGCCAACGGCAGAGCACTCAATAGCGGCGCGTTTCGATAAGGCCTGTCAGACACTTAAGCTGCATCCTCTGCCCATGGCGCGGGCGATTCTGTCTCGCCCCTTCAAGCAGCGTCTGAGCTGCGAGTATTCCGGCTACTGCGGCAGCTATGGGTGCCACTCTGGCGCCAAGGGCAGTTCGCGGGCAGCGCTGCTAAACGATGCGGTGGCCAGCGGAAATTGTCGCATCATCACCCGGGCCAAGGTGTATCGCCTCAATACCGATGCCCAAGGAAGAGTGAGCTCTGCCGACTATTTCGATGCCAGTGGCCAAAGTCGGCGCGTTGTGGCCAAGATCTTCGTGGTTGCCTGCTACGCCATAGAGAGTGCCCGCCTGTTGCTGGCCAGCCCAGGGGAGAAACATCCCAAGGGGATAGGCAATCGCTTCGATCAGCTGGGTAAGAACCTGCACTGCTGCGCCGGCGGCACGGGCCATGGGGTGTTTAAGCTCGATAAGCTGCCTAAGGATACGGCTAATGGGCTCAAGCAGCGTGGGCCCTTCTTTAACCGTGCCCTGCAGGACTGGTATGTTATCGACGATAAGACGGCGTTCGATAAGCCGGTGAAGGGGGGCACCTTAGACTTCGTGTTTGACCCGCCATCACCCACCAGTGAGGCGAACGCGCTCAAGTGGCAGGAAGGCAACCTGCTTTGGGGGACGCCGCTCAAGCAGAAACTTAAGGCGCATTTTACCCAGTCGCGGGACTTTAAGTTTGAGGTGTTCTGTGACTGGCTGACCAATGATGACTGCTTTGTTACTCTGGACGATGAGGAGCAAGACAAATGGGGTCAGCCGGTGGCCAGGGTGCGCGCCGGTTTTCATCCCCACGATCTTAAGGTGGCTCAGTATCTGGTCGACCGGGGCGTAGAGGTGATGAAGGCGATGGGCGCCGACGAGGTGTGGGGCAATGTGTTTAGCGACCCGACGGCCAACCTGGTGGCCGGTGGCTGCCGGTTCGGTACGGATCCAAAGACCTCGGTGCTGAACTCAGATTGTCGGGTCCACGATTGTGACAACCTGTATGTGGCCGACGGCGCCTTTATGCCGAACGGCGGCAGCGTTACCCCGACATTGACCATCTATGCCAACGCTTTTCGGGTGGCCGATAAGCTGCTGGCGCGGTTGAAACCGATCTAGTGTTACGGATTTTGCGCCTGAAGATCACAGGGGCGCAAAGCTTTCCTATACTCAAGGGGATAGCCGATTTGCAACAGGAGATCCCCCATGAGTCATACCTACAAGATCATCGAACTCGTTGGTTCCTCGCCCATTAGTTCGGACGAGGCGATTAAGAATGCCATCGCATCGGCCAGTCAGTCGCTGCATCATCTGAGGTGGTTTCAGGTGGTTGAGACCCGGGGGCACCTGGAGGCTGGGCTGATCGCCCATTGGCAGGTGACGGTCAAGGTGGGCTTTACCTTAGACTAGTGATACCAATCCTAGTAAATAACTGATCACTCTAGCTTGTTAAAACGTCCGATCACGGTGTTCTCATTTTTGATTGTAGAATTACTACTTATCTAAAAATGCTGCCTTGTTCTCGAACGTTTTTCCCGCGCTATTTCTGATCACTTACTTAGCGTGATTGGTATTAATATCTCCTCTGAGGTGTCTGCTGTGTGCCTTGTGCTCATGGCCTAGGCGTCTCTGGGGAGCCCCTTCTCGACGGTGCGGATCACTCGCTGTGTCTTACGGTTGGCCTGAAAGTCGCCAAGCTTCTGGCGCGCCAGTGCCCAGTCGATATGCTCGCGCACCATCTCATCTACCTCATCGCTTTCCCTGCGATCCTCGAGGGCGGCGATGATCTCCTGCGATGCCGGCGCATTGCCCAGCGCGATGGCTATGTTGCGCAGCCAACGCTTGTGGCCGATACGGCGGATGGCGCTCCCCTCGGTAAACTTCAGAAACTCGGCCTCGTTCCAGGCGAAGAGGGTGAGCAGCTCTGGATGTTTGAGCGGATCCCGGGTGTGGAAATCGCTCTCCTGGGTGAGCGGCGCCTCGCCATTGACTGGACACACCAGCTGACAGTCGTCACAGCCATAGATGCGGTTGCCCATCAAAGGCCTGAACTCTGCGGGGATCGCCCCTTGAAGTTCTATGGTGAGATAGGAGATGCAGCGTCTGCCGTCCACCACATAGGGCTCGACGATGGCGTTGGTGGGGCAGGACTTGATGCAGGCGACGCAGGTGTTGCAGTCGGCCTGCACCGGAATGTCTACCGGCAATGGCAGGTCGATCAGCAGTTCACCGAGGAAGAACCAGCTACCGGCCTCGTGATTGAGCAGCAGGCTGTGTTTGCCGGTCCAGCCGAGTCCGGCCTTGTCGGCCAGTGGGCGCTCCAGAATCGGCGCCGAATCCACAAAGGGGCGATAGTTGGGGCGTTCGAGCCCCAAGGTTTCCAGTTCGGCCTCAATCTGTTGCCCCAGCTTCTTCAGGCGATTGCGGATCATCTTGTGATAGTCACGACCACCGGCATAGCGCGAGATATAGGCTAGGTTGGGATCCTTGAGATGGGTGGCAAAACCCGCTTCTGGCGGCAGGTAATCCATACGCGCCGAGATGACCCGCACAGTGCCCGGATGTAGCTCCTGCGGGCGGGCGCGCATCATGCCATGGCTCTCCATGTAGCCCATTTCACCGTGATAGCCCTTATCGAGCCAGGCCTGAAACTTGGGCTCTTCGGCGCGAAGATCCGTGTCGCAGATGCCGATTTGCGCAAAGCCTAACGCCTTGCCCCAGGTTTTAATCTTGAGGGCGAGTTGCTGTAACGCTTGGGGCGAGAGGAGGCTTTGGTCTGACATACTTAGATTAAGGGCGAGGAGCCAGGGTGAACAGTGGCGCCATGATACCAGTTTTGCGCGGGAGGAGAAAACTTAAGCCGGCTTGGGGATTGCCTGATACAAGAAGAAAGAGAGGATGAGAGCGTCTGGTCTTGCCTCAGCAAGTGTCTATTGCAATTTGGCTGGGCGCTATTTATGTTGAACAGAGCTAGTTGCAAGAGCGCTTAGCATTCATGGCAGAGGGAAAGCCTGTCCATCTTAGACGATAATCAATAACAGGCGTTGGCCTCATTTCCGGGAGAACTATTTGATCTGGCGTAGCGTGCGGCTCATATCACAGACCGGCTTATCATTGGCCGGCTTATTACTGATCGGCATGTCGCTGGTCTTGTCATCCCGGCCTGTCGGGGCGGCCCCCCTGCGCATGCTTACCGAAGAGTGGGCGCCCATGAGCTATCAGGAGCAGGGGCTTCCCATGGGCTATGGCGTCAGCCTGGTGCAGCGTCTTGCTAAGGAGCTCGGTGAGGAGGCCAATATCGAGGTGCTGCCCTGGGCCCGCGCCTATGCCATCGCAGAGGGCCAGGCCAACGTGCTGCTGTTTGCCACCTCCCTTAATGAGCAGCGCAGCAGGGATTTCGATTTCGTCGGTCCCATCGCCACCACAAGTATCTCTATCTATGCCAAGGCCGATGACAGGGTGACCCCCGCCTCGGTGGCCGAGCTGGATGCTCTGGGCAGCGTCGGCGTCTATCGCGGCTCTCTGGGAGAATCTATCCTGACGCGGCAAGGAGTCGAGCACCTGACGGTAGCCAGCTTTCCACAGCAGTCGGCGCGCCAGCTACAACATGACAGGATACGTTTCTGGTGTCAGGCGGATCTGGCGGTGGAGCGTCTGTTGGCCGAGGTGAATATGGGGCTGGATGAAGTGTATCCCGTGCTGGAATTGGCGCAGATAGATCTCTACCTGGCCTTCTCTAAGGGGACCGACCCTGAGCGGGTGAGTCGCTGGCATGAGGCTTTGGCTAAGTTACAGGCCTCGGGTGAGATGGCCCGTCTCTATCATGTTTGGTTTCCCAAGCTAAATCCCCCGAGCCGTATCGAGCTACTTAAACACGGCGACTAAGGATGCAGCGATAGGGCTTTTTGTTGCCTGTACTGCGATCTCTCTTTCGTTTTATTCTTCAAACTGTTAGGTATCCAGTATGGCGCAGTTACGACCCGATGACTTGGCGCGGTAGAGGGCATCGTCGGCGCGCTTCAGTAGATGCTCGAAGCTCTTGTCACCATCTGTGCAGGCGATACCGGCACTGATGGTGAGCTTAAAGTTCATGTAGACGTCGTCGAAGTTGCTGCTCTCTACTGTGGTCACCAAGCGCTGGGCCACATTGAGGGCCTGCTCGGCCGTGGTGCCGGGCAAGATCACCAAAAACTCTTCGCCGCCGACCCGTCCCACCAGATCCTGTTTGCGCATCAATCCGTTGCTGATGTTGGCCAGGGCGATGAGCACCTTGTCGCCGATATCATGGCCATATTTATCGTTGACCTTCTTAAAGTGGTCGGCATCGAACAGTATGATCGACAGTGGATGGTGGCCCTCATCCTTGGACTTGAAATACCCCTCGCCCTTGGAGTAGGTATAGCGCCGGTTGGGCAGCTGGGTCAGGTGATCCGTCAGCGCCAGGATAGAGAGCAGCTTGGACTTCTGCGACTGCTTGTAGGCGACGATGGAGAGAATGATCATTATGATACAGCCCAGGACGATCACCGCCAGCTGCAGATACTTGTTCTGCTTGAGGATCACCAGTTCGTTCTCTTTGATCTTCTGCAGTTCGATCAGCTGCTGGTTCTCGCGCTCTATCTGCTCGGTATTGAAGCGGGTGCGCATCTCCGTGGTCCGGTTAGTCTGCTGGGTAGCATCCAGCGACTTATGGGTCTGTATGTAGCTCAGCAGCGCCTCGTAGGCCTGTTTCCAGTCTTTCTCGGCGACGAAGATCTGGCTGTGTACCATGTGCAGCTGTTCCAGGCCGCGGGCGTTCTTGATCTGCTTAAAGGTCTCCTCGGCCATGTCGATATAGTCGAGCGCCTGTTGATACTGGCCATTGGTGAGGGCAGATTGCGCCTGATACAGACGCATGAAGCTGTAGCTGGCGCCTTGGTCCGGGGTGATGCTTTTCTGCGCTGCATCCAGATAGGGCTTGGCCTCCCCTTGACGATGTAGCTGAATCAGCACGCCGGCGACATTCACCGCCGTATGGGCACTGGCTTCCTCGCCCAGAGTATCACGCCAGTATTGGTAGGCTTCCTTGTGCTTTTTTAGCGCCGCCTCATATTCGCCAAGTTCCTCCAAGGCGAAGCCTATCTCCGTCTTGATGGCGTTGGCGCCATCTTTATCGCCGGTATCTTCGAAGCCCTTCTCCAGCTTGCGATAATATTTTATTGCCGTCTGAGGATCGCCGAAACGGCGGTAGCTGGTGGCCAACTCGGTGAGGTTGTAGATGGCCCAGTGTTGCAGGTTGAGGGATTCATAGAGGTGCTGGGCGGTGATCAGATCTTCCAGCGCCTGGGCAAAGTTACCCTGGAAAGAGTAGATGGCGCCTCGCAGTGAGCGCGAGTCGGCGATGAGTCGTGGCGATTCTATCAGGTAGGCTTCGGCGACAACCCTATTGTACTCCTCCAAGGCGATATCGACCTTGCCAAGTAATTGATGCATGAAGGCGCGGCATAGCTTGAGATCTGTGGTGGCCTCCGCCGAGGCGGCGACCCCTTCGGTGAGCAGTTTCAGATCGGCAAAGGCGATGGCATCTTTGAGCGCCTGCTGTTTGGTGATGTCGTAGTTGTTCCAGCAAAGTACCGTCTGCAGCTTGAGGTAACGCTCCATGTCATCGGCTGTGATATTGTCCGTTAGGTAGCCGAGCGCCTCTTTGATCGCCTGCTCATCTTTATACTCACCCTGGTCGAACTTTTTAAAAATGGCGTCTATCTCTTCGGCGCTATCTTCTTGCGCTTGGCTCAATGGGCTGAGGCCTAAGAGTGAGAGGCTAAGACTGATCAGCAGCAGAGAAGTTATCCAGGATTTTGCTTTTGTTGTTCTTGTCATTTTTAGCTTTGCCAACCTTGCTATGTGACCATTTAACCATAGCATAAACACTTTTTTTGTAACTATATTATACGGATGACAGTTTATTGACAGTAAAAAGTATATTTTTTATGCGTTTATTTTTAACTTTTATATAACAAAAGGTGTCAATTTTGCTTTTCAGTCAGACTAAGGTATAACGTCAGCCTTTATTCTGCGCCTGCTTGTCGGCTTCAATTTGGCAAGTTTATACAGGCGAACCAGGCCGTGATGAATGCGGCGCTTTGTGTCGAGAGTGTTTTATGAGTAAACCCAGTCAAGTATATCAGGCGATCGCCGAGCAGGCAGCGCTGAATGTATGTAACACAGTGATCCCCATGGACAAGGTGCCGGCGAATCTGTTGGAGGCCTATGCCAACTTGTTCAACGAGCTGCTCAGCGATGAAGAGGGTAAGTTCGCGGCTGCCTGGGACGCCTTGCCTGCCAGCGCTAAGGGGTTAATTGGCCAAGCCGAATTCCACGGTTTCTATATCGCCAATTCTTGGTTACAACTTAGCCGTGTCGCCCAGGATATTGCCGAGTTGGCCGACAGCGACGAGGCGATCGAGGAGAAGGAGTACAACAACATCTTCACCCGCCTGGCGGACGCCTCGCTCAAGGAGAGTGTGAAGAAGCTGAAGAAGGCGCGCACCGACCGCGCCCTGCTCAACAGTATCAAGGCGGTCATCGCCGGCCGATAATTGATAACTGTGCGCTACTTTACCGAGGCTATCTCAGCCTCTGTCAGGTAGCGCCATTCACCCGGTGCCAGACTCTCGTCCAGCACTATCTCGCCAACAGATTCCCTGTGCAGTCCCACCACCTTGTTGCCGACGGCGGCAAACATCCGCTTCACCTGATGATACTTACCTTCGGTAATGGTGAGTCTCGCCTCGTGGCTGCCCAGCAGCTCAAGCTTGGCCGGTTTAGTGAGTCCCTCTTCGCTGCGCAGCGCCAGCCCGGTGGCAAATTGCTCGACCCACTCGGCCTTGAGGGGATCGGCAAGCTGCACCAGATAGGTCTTACCGCATTCGCGTTTCGGCGAGGTAACCCTGTGGGACCATTGACCGTCACTGGTGATCAGCACCAGGCCCGTGGTATCTGCGTCCAGGCGTCCGGCGATATGCAGATTGTCTTTGAGGGGCAGGTCGAGCAGGTCAAGCACAGAAGGGTAGACCTCATCGACGGTGGAGCAGAGGGTGTCCACTGGCTTGTGCAACATGATAAAACGCGGCCCAATCAGCGAGATAGGCTCGCCGTCCAGACAGACCTGCTGGCTCTCATTCAGCTTGAAGCTGCCATCTTTGATGACCTGACCATCGACGGTCACTTCGCCCCTGTGTAGGGCCTTCTTGGCCAGAGAGCGGGTGAGCTGGGTGGATTCGCTGATAAATTTGTCTAGACGCACTGGATTATCCTAAGGATGCTACTTTGGGGCGGTATTATGAGGCCGCCGAGAACTAATGGAAAGTGCCAATTAAAAAGGACTCGTCACGAAAAGCATTAGTGAGGAAAAGAGCTATCACTGAAAAGTGTTAGCATGGCAAATTTCAGACACATTATGCATCCTCGAAAGGAGCCCATAGGCGATGGAAGAAGTGAGTGAATTTGACAAGATGGTCAGCGGTCAGGAGTACAACTGCCTCGATGGCGAGCTGCAGAGCCGTTGGCAGGCGCGGCAACAAGCCAATGCCGAGATGAACCGCCGCGGGGAGGTGGACAATGAGCTGTTGCCTCATCTGGATGCCAAGGCTGTGGTTAAGCTGCCGCTCTATATCAGCTATGGGCAGAATCTGCATGTCGCGCCTCAGGTGTTCATCAACGTCAATGTCACCTTACAGGACAATGCTCCCATCACCATAGGGCGCCAGACCATGATAGGGCCAAACGTGCAGTGCTATACCGCCAACCATCCGCTGGATGCGGCGCGTCGCTGTCAGGGCTGGGAGCTGGCCGAGGCTATCCATATAGGTGAGCGGGTTTGGATAGGCGGCGGGGCGATCATTTTGCCGGGCGTAACCATAGGTGACGAGGCCGTTGTCGCGGCGGGCGCCGTGGTCACTAAAGATGTCCCCGCTAAGACGGTAGTCGGTGGTAATCCGGCGCGGGTGATACGTCACATTGAGGCGTAATAGGGCGTTAGCGCCTGGGAGAGGAAATCTTTACTTACATATGAGTGACCAGAAATTCGCCCAAGGGCCGCAGATAAACTTGTTTACATTGACCCAATCCCTTTAACATAGGTCTCTTGAAGCAGTTTTTGCACCATTTTGGCTTCGCCATGACAGTCGCATTGCTAACAAAAAAACAATTAAGCATAAAAGGAATTCACATGAAAAAAGTGTTCGTTGGAGGGGTTTGTGCCTCTTTGATTTTTGGTCTTAGCGCTTGCAACAGCGACCAGGCAGAAGTTAAGGCCCCGGAAACCGCCAAGACAGAGACCGCGGTAGCGGTACAACAAGCCCTGACCTCGGGTATCGATTTCGCTAACTTCGACAAGTCGGTACGTCCGCAAGATGATTTCTATGCCTACGTTAACGGCACCTGGATCAAGAACACAGAGATCCCAGGCGATCGCACCAGCACAGGCGCCTTCTATGACCTGCGTGAAAAGTCACGTGACGATGTTAAAGCCATCATCGAAGAAGTGGCGGCTACCCCTAACCTGAAGGCGGGCAGCGACGAGCAGAAGGTTGCCGACCTGTATCGCTCTTTCATGGATACAGAGCAGCTAGACAAGCTGGGTATCAAGCCGATTCAGGGTGAGCTGGACAAGATCGCCGCTCTGGAGAACAAAGATCAGCTGGTGGAATACTTTGCCCACAGCCAGATGATTGGTGGCGGCACGCCGCTGGCATTCTACATTGACATCGACTCTAAAGATTCTAGCCGTTATGCCACTCACATCTGGCAATACGGTCTGAGCCTGCCTGAGAAGGATTACTACTTCAACGAAGCCGAGCGTTTCGTCAACATCCGTAAGGCGTTTGTGGCCCACATCGAGAAGATGTTCACCCTGGCCGGTCTGCCAAACGCGAAAGAGAGCGCCGAGCATATCCTGGCGCTGGAAACCGCTATCGCCAGCCGTCATTGGGACGTCGTCGAGACCCGCGACAGCACTAAGACCTATAACCTGTATCAGGTGGCCGATCTGCCTAAGCTGGCGCCGGACATTAACTGGAACGGTTACCTCAAGACCCTGGGCGCTGACAAGCAAGCCGACATCATCGTCAACCAGCCAAGCTTCATCGAAGGTTTCAACGAAGTGCTGAAGGCTAATGACCTGTCTGTGTGGAAGACCTACATGACCTGGCAGACCCTGACCCACTTCGCCGGCGATCTGAGCACAGATCTTGACCGTGAAAATTTTGAGTTCTTCTCTAAGACACTCAACGGCCAGGCTGAGCAACAGCCACGCTGGAAGCGCGGCGTGAGCACGGTAAACAACCTGCTGGGTGAGGTTGTGGGTAAGGTTTACGTGAAGCGTCACTTCAAGCCTGAAGCCAAGCACCGCATGCAGGAGCTGGTTGAAAACCTACGTCGCGCCTATGGCGAGAGCATCGATGGCCTGGAATGGATGAGCCCAGACACTAAAGTCGCGGCCAAAGACAAGCTGGCTAAGTTCGATCCTAAGATTGGTTACCCAGATCGCTGGGAAAACTATGACAAGCTGACCATCAAGGCCGATGACCTGGTAGGCAACAGTATGCGCGCCAGCGAGCTGAGCCACGAGAAGGATCTTGAGAAGCTAGGTGCGCCAATCCGTAAGTGGGAATGGCACATGACACCACAGACGGTGAACGCCTACTACAACCCAACCATGAACGAGATCGTCTTCCCGGCGGCAATTCTGCAACCACCTTTCTTCAACATGGAGGCAGATGATGCAGTGAACTATGGCGGTATCGGCGCCGTGATCGGTCACGAGATGGGCCATGGCTTCGACGATCAGGGTGCTAAGTTCGACGGCGAAGGCAACATGCGCGACTGGTGGACCGAGCAAGATCTGAAAGAGTTTGCTGCTCGCGGTAAGGCGCTGGTAGATCAGTACAATGGTTACGCGGTATTCGACGACCTGAATGTTAACGGTGAGTTGACCCTGGGTGAGAACATCGGTGACCTGTCTGGCGTGACCATCGCCTACAAGGCCTACAAGATGTCACTCAATGGTAAAGAAGCACCGGTTATCGACGGTCTGACTGGCGACGAGCGTTTCTTCATCGGCTTTGGCCAGATCTGGCGTGCCAAGATCAAGGAAGAGGCGATGCGTAACCGCGTAGCGACCGATCCACACTCACCGGCTAAGTTCCGTGCCTTGGGCGCGCTGTCTAACATGCCTGAGTTCTACACCACCTTCGACGTTAAGCAGGGCGATGCCATGTACATCGAACCCGCTCAGCGTGTGAAGATCTGGTAATTCGAGTTTTCTCGATGAAAAAGAGCGCCTTGGCGCTCTTTTTTTATGCCTGTTTCATGATAAATAATTGTTCATCATCCATTCAGCAAGGGTTAAGTGAACCCTGGCTAGATTAAGGGTACAAGGTTTGCGCTTTTACCGAGGACGGTTATGAATAAGTTGTTTAGACCCTTTTTTATCTTCCTGTTACTTGTCTCCACCCGTAGCGCCCTGGCGACCAATTACGACGCTTTAATCGACACCAAAGAGGAATCTGGTTGCTACGCTCAGAAACAGTCCTTCAGTAAAGACCAGCATGGTCTGCACGCCATCGCCAGTAGCTCCACCGCCCTGATCCGCCAGAGTAGCGACGACCTCGATAGCCTCTATGCCCAGGCCCAGAACGCCCAGCAGGAGCTGACTAGCCTGCTAGAGGGGCTAAATACCCAAGAGAGTTACCAGCTGCTGATCCCCGAAGTGAAAAGTTATGAACGTGCCAAGGCCAAGATTGCCGCCAAGTTTGACGGCGATGCCAGCCGCATCACGGATCTTGCCAGGGCCAGCCTGGTAGCTAACGATATTCAGGGGCTGATGACGGCGTTTGAGGATCTTCAGCAACAGGTCAAGGTATTGCAGGTGAAAAACCGTTTCGCCGAGCCTAAGGCTTCTGGTTATCGCGACCTCAACCTGCTGGTGCAGTTACCGCAAACCGGCATGATCGCCGAGGTGCAGCTGCACCTCAAGGCCATCGCCGAGATCAAGAGCGGAGAGGAACATAAGGCCTATGAGCAGATCCAGACCATCGAGGCTCGCGCCATGGCCCAGTCCCGCGACTTGAGTCAACTGGAGCTGGCGCAGATAACCCATCTGCGTCAGGCCTCCCATAAGCAGTATCACAAGGCATGGCTCTACTATAAAAGGTTGGACAGTGCCGAGCTGTTAGCCGCCGCGGCCTAAGGTGCAGCGTCTGGGATAAATTGGATTAACAATCTGGGCTTAAAGCGATTATACTTGCGGCCATTAGCCCATTTAGAGCAGACGACAATGCACGATCTTATCGAGCAACTCAGGGAACTGAGCGAGACAGTTCCCGTCCCTCTGGAGCTGCCAAGCTTCGATCAACTGGTCGAAGTGGAAGAGCAGATCCTGATCCCCTTACCCGCTGAGCTGAAAGAGTATCTCCTCTACGCCAGCGACGTGATTCACGGCACTATAGAGCCTGTGACCGCAGCCGATCCCTATGCCCATACCTATCTGCCCGAGGTGACCTCCTATGCCTGGTCTATCGGCATGCCGAGGGAATATATCGCCATCTGTCAGCAGGGCGATGACTTTTACTGTATCGATCAGGAAGGTCAGGTGATGCTGTGGCAAGGCGGCGAGCTGGCCGAGGAGAGCTGGGAGTCATTCTGGCAATGGGTCGAAGAGGTTTGGATCCCCGCCTAGGCGCGTGACAAGATTAACTCAAATTTGGATATCAAGATGGCAAAGACAGCTGAATTAAATGCAATAGAAATTAAATACCTGCGTCACTCACTCGGCCTAAGTGCCGCCCAGGTGGGCGAGCTGAGCAAGTGCAGTGAAGCCGATGTGTTGGCCTGGGAAGCGGGTGAGGCCGAGGTGTCTGGTCTGGCGGCCAAGAAGCTGCTGGAACTGGATGAGACCATAGAGATGCAGGTGCTCAACACCTGTGACGGCATCGAGGAGCTGTTTAAGAAGGAGCCTAAGCGCCGTCTGAGCTTCGTGGTCTACCCGACACAGGCCATCTATACCCAGTACAACCCTGAGTTCTTAAGCTCATTGCCGCTGACCGAGCTGTACAACACGGCGGCCTGGCGCATCAAGAAAGAGTGTAAGCTGGTGCTGGAAGTTGAGGTCACCTTGGTGCCGCTGGACGTCGATGCCTATAAGGCCTATCGCGAGAAGGAAGGCCTGAAAGAGAGCCGCGAGAGCCGCGCCAAGTGGGCAGCTACTCAGTTGTGAGTTAACCCCTGATTCGATAAAAAGCCCTGCTCTAAAGAGCGGGGCTTTTTTAATTATCTTTCATCTTTAAACTGTGTTGCTTCAACGAGCCCAATGCTATCTTATGCAGATGTTACTTAAAGGTTAACTCAATTTGGACAAGGATATGTACCAAGCCGTCAGCCCTCGCCAGCCTATTACTTTTTTCATTGCCATCGCAGCGCTTATCTACCTGCCGCTGATTGAGAGCCTGTTACCCGGCCTGTTTGGCGCCTTCTGGGTTGATCCTAGCTTTATGACCAAGGCGCAACCTGTGACCCTACTGATCAAGCTGATTGCCCTACTGTTTGGATTGTCGCTGTTGGAGCGTTTTCGTCGTCAATTTGCACAGGTCGTCAAAGGCAGTTGGCCGTTAACTATCCTTATTGGGCTGAGTTATCTGCTGGGAGCCGTGCAGCTGATCTTCTTAGCGCTGGGCTTGTTTATGAGCCTGGTGTTTAGCGCGCCTGCCAATGAGCAGAGTCAGTTTAAGCGCTATGAAGATTATGCCATCTGGGTGCAGACAGTAGATCCCGGCGCCATGGGCAAGGCCTATCACAGGGTGTGGATGCAGTGCGATCTGCCCCAGTGGCGGTATCGATTGGCGCCGATTCAAACCTTGGACTGGATGGGGGAGTATGAGGTGAGCCTGGATGAGCATATCTTGAAGATAAGCTCTAGGTTTAACGAGATCAGACTGGATCTCTCCAAGGTGCCAGGCTGCCCATCTGCCTGATGTCAGTTCGATTTACACAGCGAAAATGAAGACTATTTGCTAAGGCTTCATGGTGATGGATGGCAGCATAATCTCTAAAGTGTTAGACATTATGCTGCTAAACCTTTTACGCCTAACTACTCTGCTGCCTGGGCGGCGACGGCCTCGGTTTTTTTGAGGGCGCTGACCAGGGCCGGGCGGGTCTGCATCCTGTCTCTGAAGGCGGCGAGTTTAGGCGGGATCTGCTGCTCAAATACCGTCGCCCACATCAGGGTATGGGCCAGCATGATATCGGCAACCGTTGGGATATCTCCTAGCAGGAAGTCGCTGTCCGGCAGCCACTGTTCGGCGATGGCGGCGGCCTTGTCGAACTCCCATACCGCTGTGGGCAGTATGGCTGGCAGGCGGTGCTCCTCGGGTAGGGCGAACTTATGCTTGCCCATGGTCCACAGGGGCTGCTCCAGTTCGCAGATGATGTAACTCATCCACTGGTGGTAAAGGGCGGCCCCAGGTGTACCGGGAGTGGGCAGAAACTGTCCCTGGCCATATTTTTCCGCCAGATATTGGCAGATGGCGGCGGATTCGGTGAGCACCAGATCATCGTCCTTTATAACGGGCACCTTACCGCAAGGGTTCATGGCCAGAAAGGCCTCGCTGCGGTTGTCGCCCTTGGCAAAGTTGATGAAATGAAATTGCCAGTCGATAGCCAGTTCTTCCAGTAGCCAGGAGACGCGTAGCGCGCGGCTTCTTGGAGTTCCATATAGAGTGATCATCCTTTTCCTCGTTCATGTTTTTAGGTGAGTAATGAGTGTAAATAAAAATGGCATCCATTTGGATGCCATTTTTGTGACAGTGTATGTTTTACCTATCCTAGTAAATAGCTGATCATCCAAGCTTGTTAAAACGTTCGATAACTGCGTTAGCTTTTTTGATTGTAGAATAACTACTTATCGAAAAATCCCGCCTTGTTCTCAAACGTTTTTCTTACGCTATTTCTGATAGCTTACTTAGTGTGATTGGTATTAGAACCTCATGCTCAACTTGGTGTAGAAGTAGCGGCCCATTGGGTTATGGGTGGCAATCACATAGCCGTAGAGGTCGGTGTCGCCGTCGCCGATGGCAAATGGCGGCTCTTCATCCATTACGTTGTTGACGCCGACTGTCCACTTGAAGGTGTCGTTGAAGCGGTATGAACCAGACATGTCCACCAATAGTTGCGACTCGACCATACGCGACTTGTTGACCTCGAAGTCGAGTGAGCCGTCAAAGTCGATATCTGGCGTATCTTCAAACTCGCCAATGTAGCTGAAGTTGATGTTGGCGGCGAAGTCATCCATGGTCCAGTTGGTGGTCAGCAACCAGCGATGTTGCGGGTAGCGGTACTCGCCGGTGTAATCCAGCTTGTCCTTCTCAAACTTGTGCAGGTAGCTGTATTCCAGGCCAAACTTGAGGTCGCCGAAGCGGTCCATCTCCAGGCCATAGTGGCTGGAAACGTCCACCCCTTGAACCTCTTGCGAGCTTAAGTTGATGAAGCTTGAGTGGATCAGGCTGATTGGGCCTAATGTTTGCCCCGGCTGCGGCGCCAGACGCTCACACACAGTGCTGTTTTGATCGTTACAGTTCGCCAGGTAGATCTCGCCCAGTGGCTGCTTATCGATCTTGTTGTCTTGGGTGATGCTGAAGACATCGAAGCCGATATCAAACTTCTGGCTCGGTGCCCAAATTAGGCCCGCGTTCCAGGTTTCTGACTCTTCGGCGTCCAGTTCTGAGTTACCGGCAAATTCTGTGTTGTAGTCCAGCGCGGTACAGTCGACGTTGTCGGCGGCGCAGCGGTAGGTATCGATGAAGAAGCTACTCTCTCTCGATGGGCCAAGACCGATTTGTGCCAGAGATGGTGCGCGGAAACCGGTCGCCCAAGAGGCGCGAGCGGTCAGCTGATCGCTAATTCCCCACTGGAAGGCAACCTTAGGGTTAGTGGTTGAACCGAAATCGCTGTAGTGATCGTAACGGCCGGCCAGCTGCAGCTCGAAGTTGTCCGTAACCGGGATAGAGAATTCCACATAGGCCGCGTACTGGTCGCGGTCTGCCTGGGCTGACACGGCTTCGGTACCGAAGATCAGGCCACGCTGGAATTGATCATCCGGGACATCGCTCACATCCTCTTCGCGGTACTCGACGCCCGCCGCCATCATGACTTCACGATCCGCCAGGGTAAAGGCCGGGCCCGTGATGCTGGCGTCATAAGCGGTCAGGTGTGATACACCTTGGCGAACCAGGCTGGTGGTGATGCGATCGATCACATCCTGTGAATTCATGGTGCCGCCAAATGGGTTGTAGTTACCGGCGTCGATCTCGGCTTGCAGGAAGTCGGTGCGCACCCAGCCCTGGGTTCTGTCACCCTTCTGGGTTGATTCGCTGCGGCCTTTCTGAGCCGAGACTTCCCAATCCCATTCATCTATGTTGCCACGTAGGCCCGCAACCAGACGTAGGGTGTCAGATTCTATGTCCCAGCGACGGGCGCCGGCATCCACTGTGCGGTAACGACCTATCTCGATATCCTTGCCCCACGGGTTGTTAGGGTGGGTGCCTGGAACCGTCAGCATGGCATCTTCATCCAGCGGAGTCGGCGCGCCGCCGGCCTCAGAGGTGTTGTGCTGGGCCGCGACTTCCAGGAAGGCGGTCATCTCATCGCTCAGGTGATAGTCGAACTGGGCGATTGCCCCCACACGCTCGGCGGCTGGGATGGTGAGGTTGTATGGACCGTAGTCGAACAGACAGCTGCCGCTGGCGGTGGCCGAATCGGCCGGACAGTCAGGGTCTATGGTCTTGACGCCATCGACATAGAAGTAGCCTGGGAAGCCGCGTGATGAGCGGAAATCTTCACCGCCGTATGGGCTCTGGTTGGCGGTGCCGAAGCGGCCCATCTCACTGGCGGCGAGCGTGCTGTTTTTGAAGTAATCGAGAATGATAGAGGCACTGCCCTTATCGGACTGCATGCCCCAAAGCATAGAGCCGCTCTGCTCGTCATAGCCGGAGCCAGAGGCCTCGCCGTAGCCCAGGTTGACTTCGATACCTTCGAAGTTTTTACGCAGAATGATGTTGACCACACCGGCGATGGCGTCTGAACCATAGATGGCCGAGGCGCCATCTTTAAGGATATCGATACGCTCGATGGCGGATACTGGAATATTGTTGATGTCGACGAAGGAGTTAGTGATCCCCTCGGCGAATGAGCTGATGGCCACGCGGCGACCGTTAATCAGTACCAGAGTAGCGTCTGGGCCCATGCCGCGCAGGCTGATAGACGCCGCGCCGTTGGCGGTAGAGTCCTGGCTGTTACCTCGGGTCGAGAAGGCGCCCGCGCCGTTGGCTGGCATGCGTTCCAGCAGTTGTTGTAGGTTGTCGAAACCCATGTTGGCGATATCGTCTTTGTTGATCGACTGGATTGGCGATGGGCCTTCGATGTCGGTACGTTTAATACGAGAGCCTGTGACTTCTATGCGCTCGACGCCTTCGTCGGCCGCATAAACATGTGGGGTTAGCGCAATGGTAATGGCGATAGCGCAGGCGCTGGGCCAGTATTGAGGTCTTTTCATGTTCATCCCTTTTGAATCATTATATTTTTAATTCAGTGACTACGACTTAACTACCGCCACCATTTGTTACATTAACGTTACTAAACTAATTCCTAAAGTAACAAAGTCAATAGGGCGAATTGATAACAAATGTAAATAAATAAACCCATGAATTTGATTGATTAATACAAAAGCTCTTGGCATTGTCATAGCTCGGTTCCCGCCAGACCTATGGGGAGATGTAAATAAAATGGAAGAAAAAACACTGCTCGACGCGCGCTTTCACCGCAAGCTTGGGCACTATTGGCTGACCTCGGGGGCGTTAGTGCTTGCCGTCTCTGTCGTGGGTATCCCGCTCTTGCTGCTCTGGTATCCCATCGGCCTCTGGGCGACGCACAGGTATATCGCCAACATGAGCGCCGAGCTGACCACCAAGAAGCTTATCGTGCGTAAGGGTATACTCACCCGCACCGAAAATACCGTACCGCTGGATAAGATCACCGACATGGCGATGATCCAGGGGCCACTGATGCGCATGTTCGGCATCCACAAGTTGACCATAGAGACGGCGGGGCAGTCGGGTAATGGCGCGCTGATCAGCCTTACCGGCGTCGAGGCGGTGGCCGAGTTTCGCGCCGCCGTGATGGCGCAAAAGAGTGCGCTCGCCGAGCAGAGCCAGCCCGGCGAGGCGAAAGTAGATGTGGCCGCCCAGACCCTGGCCTGCCTGCAGAGTATCGAGGAGACCCTGAGGCGCATCGAGGCCAAGCTAGCTCAGTCTTAGCACAAGCTGGCTCAGCCTTAGCATCAGCCGCAGCAGGCTGGCGTTGACAGAGCCCTGCCTGGCCAAGCATTTTTTGTTTATCTGAAGGAAATCGAGAGTGGAAGACGTAAGTGTAAATACAACCCAGACTAGCCTCTGGTTGCAGTGCCGCCGATTGTTAACCGCCACAGGCCCTGGCCTGCTGATGGCGGCCGCGGCAATCGGCGCCTCGCATCTGGTGGCCTCGACCCGTGCAGGCGCCGAGTTTGGCTGGCAGCTGGCCTGGGTGATACTTCTGGTGAATCTGCTCAAGTATCCCTTCTTTGCCGCCGGGGCCCGCTATACGGCGGCGACCGGTGAGAGCCTGCTGCATGGCTATCAACGTCAGGGAAGGGGCTATCTGCTGCTCTTCTCGCTGCTCAACGCCTTGGCGGCGGTGGCTAGCACCGCAGGCGTCGCCATGTTAACCGCCGCGCTGCTCACCCAGTTTATTCCGCTGCCAATCGATCTGCTGGCGCTGATCGTCTTGGTCGCCAGCCTGCTGCTGTTGGTGCTGGGTCATTATCGGGTGCTGGATAGGGTGACCAAGGTGATCATGCTCAGCCTGACAGTGACCACCCTGAGCGCCGCCGCGCTGGCCTTTAACGCTGAACCTATTCTGGCGCCGGGCTTCGTGTCGCCCTCTCCCTGGCAGTGGGCTCATGTGGGCTTCTTGGTCGCCATGATGGGTTGGATGCCGGCGCCAATTGAGGTGAGCTGCTGGAACTCCCTCTGGCTTTTGGAAAAGCAGAAACAGCAGATGGTGACGCCTAAGCAGGCGCTGTTCGATTTTAATCTGGGCTTCATCACCACGGCGATACTGGCCGTGGTGTTTCTCTCGCTGGGCGCCATGGTGATGCACGGCTCAGGCGTACACTTCTCGCCTTCCGGGGCCAAGTTTGCCGAGCAGTTGATTCAGCTCTATAGCCAGGTGCTGGGGGAGGGGAGCCGCTATCTGATCGCCCTGGTGGCCCTGCTCTGTATCTTCAGCACCACGGTTACCGTAGTGGATGGTTACAGCCGTACCCTTATCCTGAGTGTGCAGCTTCTGCGTAAGGATGAGGTCAGCGAGCGCGGCCTCAACCTGACCATGTTGGCTGTGAGCCTGCTGGGGCTGGGGATCATACTCTTCTTCAAGGGGGCATTGCTGCCACTGCTGCAGTTTGTGATGACCCTGGCCTTCATGACCACCATCATCTTCGCCTGGCTCAACTATCGCCTGATGACCAGTGACAACCTGGCGCCCGGCGATCGCTATGGTGTGGCCATGCGGCTGCTTTCTTGGATCGGCATGACTTATCTGCTAGGGTTTGCCGCTTTATTTGTCTACTGGAAGTTTATCGGTTAAGCCGTGTAGGAGAACAAGGATGAAGATGAGTGTGTTGGCGAGCAGCCTCTGTCTGCTGGGGGCCATGGCCAGCGGCAGCGTGGCTGCTAGCGAGCTAGTTATTGAGGCTAAGATTGAGCAAGCTGCTGAGCGGGTTGATGTACCATCTGCGCATGACTTGGCGATTGGCGAGGCTTTTGCCAAGATCGGCAGTGCTTTCGATAACATCATCGCCGCCAACGAGCGTCCCTTCTATGGAGTGATCGCCCTGATGCAGCGCGGTGAGCTGCGCTACGTGAAGACTAATGCTTACGGTGAGGCCGCCGCGCCGACACTCGATAGCCGGGTCATGTTGGCCTCCCAGAGCAAGATGATCACCGCCGCCCTGGTGATGCAGGCGGTAAGCCAGGGCAAGTTGGCTCTGGAGGATAAGATTACTCCCTATCTGGTATCGACTAATTTGCCAACCTATGACGAGCGCATCACTATCGCTCAGCTGCTTAGCCACAGCTCTGGCATAGCGTCTCAGGGCAAGGCGAATCGGTTCGCGCCTGGCAGCGATTTTCAATATTCTAACCTGGGCTTTCAGGTGCTGGCAAAGCTGCTCGAAATTACCTATCAGCAGGATTTTGCCACCCTGGTGAATGCTTTTCTAAGCGAGCACGGCGTCAAAGGAATCAAGGCCCAGCTTGGGGCGCAGCAGGGGCTGATGGCAGGGATAGAGATAAGCACCCAAGAGCCGATGGAATATGATGTGCAGATGAATCTACTGCCCGGCGGCGGCATGACGGGCTCGGCTACTGGGCTACTGAATTACCTCAGTACGCTCCATGGCGGAAAGCTGCTGAGCAAAGAGGCTTACCAAGCTATGATGGCTCCCAAGATATTGCGGCCGCATCGTTGGTCGCAGCTCTTTTACGGCTTCGGCGTGCAGGTAAACCAGCAGGGGATAAAGGAGTACAGCCATTCTGGTTATCTGCCTGGCTATCAATCCCTCAGCCTGAGTTATCCCGAGTCAGACACTTATCTGGTGGTGCTGGAAAACGCCTCCTGGCCGATCGAACAGAGTAATCAAGCCTTTGGCCTGCACGATAAGCTGCGTCAGGCACTGCGAGAGAGCTTGATGCCAGGTAGCAAGCTTGAAAATAATGCCTCGGCGCCGACGCAAAGTCGGTTATAATGTCGTCGCTATGGCAGGCGCACCCGCGCGAGCCAGTAATTTAAGAATTTAAGTCATGATAAATAACGATATTTTACGCCGTCTACGATTCGTATTCGATTACAAGAATGCCAAGATGATCAAGATCTTCGCCAAGGTCAAACATGAGATGAGCCAGGAAGTCCTGCTCAACATGCTCAAGAAAGAGGCCGAAGAGGGTTATAAGCCCTGTAACGACAAGACCTTGTGCCTGTTTCTGGATGGCTTGATCATCGAAAAACGCGGCCTGCGCGATGGAGCAGAGATCCCCACTCCCGTGTCTCAGTTAAACAACAACCTGATCTTCAAGAAGCTGAGGATCGCCCTTGAGATGCGTGAAGAGGATATCATCGAGACCTTGGCCCTGGCGGATTTTAAGATGAGTAGTTCCGAGCTGGGTGCCCTGTTTAGAAAACCCGGTCACAAGCACTTTAAAGAGTGTGGCGACCAGGTGCTGCGCAACTTCTTGATGGGGCTGTCGATCAAGTATCGCGGTAAGTAAATAATATCATTCTCTAAAGACGCGGCTCAGGCCGCGTTTTTTTATGCCTGGGGTTAGGGCTGTGCCATGGCTGTTTAAAACAACCAGGGTGTGAAAATAATCAAAAAAAATGATCGCGCGAAAGGCAACAAAGATCACACTTTGTGGTAATCTTGCCAAAATTGATAGCACAGCCATTCCAACATACCCACAGATAGAGAAAAGGTTACCAATGGACGATAATAAACGCCCGCTATATCTTCCTTTTGCCGGCCCTGCCATTCTTGAAGCCCCCTTGATCAACAAGGGAAGTGCCTTCACCGAAGAGGAGCGTATCTTCTTTAACCTAGAGGGCCTGCTGCCTCACGTGATCGAGACCATCGAAGAACAGGCATCGCGCGCCTACGATCAGTACAAGAACTTCGGCAACGATCTCGACCGTCATATCTATCTGCGTAACATTCAGGATACCAACGAGACTCTGTACTACCGTCTGCTGCAGAACCACATTACCGAGATGATGCCCATCATCTACACGCCGACGGTTGGCCTGGCTTGTGAGCGTTTCTCGAAAAACTATCGTCGTAACCGCGGCCTGTTTATCTCTTATCCCAACAAGGATCGCATCGACGACATCCTCAACAACTCGACCCGTCAGAAGGTGAAGATCATCGTTGTTACCGACGGTGAGCGTATCTTGGGTCTGGGTGACCAGGGGATCGGCGGCATGGGTATTCCTATCGGTAAGCTGTCACTCTACACCAGCTGTGGCGGTATCAGTCCGGCCTATACGCTGCCTATCACCTTAGACGTGGGCACAGATAACCCGCATCTGCTGGAAGATCCTATGTATATGGGCTGGCGTAATCAGCGCATCGGCGGCGAAGAGTATGCCGAGTTTGTCGAGGCCTTCATGGAGGCGGTACACAGACGCTGGCCGGATGCATTGATCCAGTTTGAAGATTTCGCCCAGAAAAACGCCATGCCGCTGCTTGAGCGTTACAAGGACAGATACTGCTGCTTCAACGATGACATTCAGGGCACGGCGGCGGTGACCGTTGGCTCCTTGTTGGCGGCCTGTCAGGCGGCGGACAGTAAGCTGAGCCAGCAGCGCATCGCCTTCCTGGGCGCGGGCAGCGCAGGTTGTGGTATTGCCGAGGCGATCATCGCCCAGATGGTCTCAGAAGGGATCAGCGACGAGCAGGCGCGCCAGCAGGTGTTCATGGTAGACCGCTGGGGACTGCTGCAAGACAACATGCCTAACCTGCTGCCTTTCCAGCAGAATCTGGCGCAGCAAGTGGCCAAGGTTGAGGGCTGGAACACAGAGAGTGAGAACATCTCGCTATTGGATGTGATGCACAATGGTAAGCCGACCGTGCTGATCGGTGTATCCGGTGCGCCGGGTCTGTTCAGCGAAGAGATCATCAAGGCGATGCACACCCACTGTGAACGCCCGATCATCTTCCCGCTGTCTAACCCGACCAGCCGCGTCGAGGCGACGCCGAAAGATATTCTGCACTGGACCAAGGGCCAGGCGCTGGTGGCAACCGGTAGCCCGTTCGAGCCTGTGGTGATCGAGGAGCAGACATATGAGATCGCCCAGTGTAACAACAGCTATATCTTCCCTGGGATTGGCCTTGGCGTGCTGGCCTCTGGTGCCAAGCGTGTCAGCAACGAGATGCTGATGGCCTCGAGCCGTGCCCTGGCTGAGTGCTCGCCGCTGGCGAAGGACGGCGAGGGCTCTTTGCTTCCGGCGCTGGAAGATATTCACTCTGTTAGTAAGCATATCGCCTTCGCGGTGGGCAAGGTTGCCATCGAGCAAGGCCATGCGCTGCCGGCCAGCGACGAGCTGCTGATGCAGGCGATTGAAGATAACTTCTGGACGGCGGAATATCGCCGTTATAAGCGTACCTCTTTCTAACCGCTTTGGCTTAGCTGTTTGCGCTTAAAAAAGCCGCCTCAGGGCGGCTTTTTTGTGTCTTATGCAAGATGAAATTTTGCTTTGGATCACAAAGCGTTACTTAAGCTTATGATCCTGTCGGCACTTCTTTCATCGCGACGGCTTTTTTAAGTTTGGCTTAATCTTGGCTGGTAATGCTCGCCGGATAGCTTGCTGCGCCTTGCTCCTTGGATCTTCCATCCTGGAGCTTGTGCCCTTTGGCCATACAAGGCGGCAAGCCTTTGAATATAAACTTTTTAGTTGTTTGACTTGCCAAAACCAGGAGCCCGAGATGAAAACATTGATCACCCTAGCTGCCGGCCTGCTATTTGCTGGCGCCGCCGTCGCCATGGATTGTAAAGATTGCCATGAGCCTATCGACCTGACCATGCATACTGAGTCAGAGGCCACGCTGGCAAGCTGTAACGATTGTCACGCCATGAAGGATGCCCATGCACCCGATGCTGAGGTGCATACCCCAGAGCTAACCATTAAAGAGTGCAGTGATTGCCACGGCATGAACTAGTGGCTGCGCCAATTTAAGATGGCATAAAAAAGGGCCCTCAGAGAGGGCCCAATGACAAGGTCTAACTAAATGTTTTACTGCCAGATACTGCTTAGTGCAGCTTACGGCGTCCGGCGATTAGACCCAGTAGGCCCAGTGCCAGGAAGCCAAGGCTACCACCCGAATCAGAGTCACCGCCCTGTTCTGGGGTTTCCGGCGCCGGTGGTGTAGGTTCAACACCGTCTGAGTTCACCGTCAGCATGAAGCTGGTGGAGGCGGCGTCAGATGGGTAGGCCATATCGTGTACGGTTACCGTCACCAGGGTCTCGCCATACCAGTCGGCATCAGGTGTGATACTGAAGCTGTCACCATCAACAGTTGCCGTGATGTGTTCACCCGATACCATGATACCGTTGGCAGTGCCTTTGACATCGTTGTAGGTCACAGTGATGCCTTCCAGCGTGGTGTTCTCTTCCATCATCATGTCGGCAATAGGCGCAACCGAGATGTTAGTGGCGCTCGCCACATGATGGGTGACAGAGACCAGTTCAGAGTCGGCGTACTGGGTATCAACGGTAACGCTGTTATCCTTGCCTACTGCCGAGGCAGAGACTCTCGCGGAGAAGGTCAGTGATACAGCCGATTGCTCTGGACCGCGGTAATCGGCGCAGATCACCATGCCTTCTTTCACCTTGCTGTCGACGTCACGGAAGGCAAAGCCATCGTTTGACCAGCCATGGATTGGGCCGAAGGTGTGGCGTTCACCCCAGTAACCATGTAGGCCGATTGAACCCAGGTTAGAGTTAGCCGACTTCAGGGTGCGATAGGCGAAGATGATCTCAGGTGCCTCTGCCTCAAAGCTAATATCTGTGGCCACTATGGTCTCGATATTATATTGAGCATCTGGATCCGGGTTGTTGGCCCCCACCAGGAAGTTGCTCCACTCTTCACCACCCACCCACTGGAAGATGTAGTGCTTGTTGGTGACCACACCATAGACGGCATCTTGATACTTTAGGGTATCCCAGTTGAACGAGGCCTGAGGCATTCTCACGTCACCACGCCAGAGTGGGGCGATCAGCGTATCAGGGAAGTCCTGGAAGAAGTCGTTAAATGGACGGTC
Organism: Shewanella halotolerans; assembly: GCF_019457535.1. NCBI lineage: Bacteria > Pseudomonadati > Pseudomonadota > Gammaproteobacteria > Alteromonadales > Shewanellaceae > Shewanella > Shewanella halotolerans. Next base: position 1,080,758 of record NZ_CP080417.1, read on the forward strand.
TTGATTCCAGAACATAGGCATAGGATCTAACTGCAGATAGCCGAATGGCGAGATCCCTAAGGTGTCATAGCCATATTCATCCGGATTGGCATATAGAGGGACAGTCGGTAAACCGCTGGCACTTAATGGCAGATAAATTGGACGATTTGAATATCCAGAGATCCCCATGTGGCCGAAACCAGCCGAAGGAATATCGTAGAAGGTCTCGTCTTCGCCATAAGGTACCTTACAGCTGGCATCTGTCTCATTGGTGGTGAAGACATAGTGACGCTTCATCTCACTGGAAGATGGCTGCGTGCTGGCGATGCTGATCAGATTGCCTTCAACGCTGGTGTCTTCGGCATAGGTTCCCATGCCGCCCACTTTCACAGAGTCTGCAAGCAGTACCAAACCATCGGATAGTTGAGCGTTAAGAGTAAACTCGCGTTCGCCGCCTAACAGGTTAGGTGCCAGCTCAACGCTGAAGTCTAGGATGTCACCTTCCTTCGCTGCGGTTTGTGAGGCTTCGATTTGAGTGTCGCTACCCTTATGTTGTAGCTTAACCCCGAAATCACCCAGGTTACTGTCGTTGTAGCTGTCGCTACCTATACTGACAACGCCGTAGTAGACATCGCCTTCTTCTGCGCCAGATAGGTCATGGTTAAGCTTCAGTTGGAAAGGCGTCATGCCATCATTGGTGGCAGGGCCTTCAACCGTCATATTGGCGTGATCGTCCTCACCGACTATACCGAGTCTCAGTTCAAACAGGTCGGCGCTGTTCTTAGCATCTTCCCATTCCCACTTCATGTTTGCGGCGATGGCCCAGTAGCGACCAGGGACAGGGTCGTTGATGGCGCAGAAATCACCGGCATCCGAGTAGGAGTAACAGATGGCTTCATCTGCCCACTGAATGTCGTTATCGCCGTTGATATCCATACCCAGATCCAGAGAGGTAAAGGCGATTCGTGGTGCTTTCAATACTTCCCAGACGATACGCTTGGTGCCTTCGGGGACATCGAAGAAGACAACCTTGGCACCACCGGCCTCAATCTCTTCACGGGTGAATCCCTGAGCATAGTCTCTCACCGTGGCGCTCTTGAGGGCGACATCGTGGTTTTCTGCCTTAGAGAGGCCATAAACATGAGAGTTAAGCTGTTGGATCTCCTTGGTATTTAACATAGGTGTCAGGGTGTGACCCTTGTCTCTATGTATGATGCCAGAGACTTGAGATGGCAGATTGTCGCCCTTGTACACAACCCCCACAGGCAGGTTTTGTGCAGGTTTGCTGGTGTCTGATGGCGTGATAGACACTAAACCGTTGAGCTGGAGCTGCGATGAATCTGCGCGATAGGCCTCAACCTCTAACACCTTGGCGGTTAGGCTGATGGCTTGGGTTTCTCCCGCCTTAAGCGTGAAGGTCTTAGGTGATACCTCCAGCTCTAGCATCGGAGCGCCATCTATGCTTTCTGGGGTTGCATCGACCGTCCAGGTGCCATCTTCCGTCGCGGTGACGATACGCATCCAGCTACAGGTGCCGGCACATTCGGTATTGAAGAAGTATGGCAGGTTCAGGGTATGAATATTGCCACCATTTCTTGGGTTGGCCGCGCGGTAATTGCCCGCGGTTTCATCCAGCAATAGTGTCGCGTTGTTGGCGCGCGATACATTGATCACCCCGCTACCTGCATCGGTCAGGTTTGCCTTCACCACATCATAAGGATAGGCGTCGCGAGAGCGGGTCACGCCATCGATTGAAGCCGTGGTCATCAGCGCCGATTGGATCTGCGCAGGTGTCCAGTCCGGATGCGCCTGAGTTAGCAGTGCCATGGCGCCGGCAACGTGTGGGGCTGCCATAGAGGTACCACTGATGGCCGCATAGTCGGCTGGCATTGCCAGCGCGCTAAAAGGCATCTCATCGGCCCAGGCGGCAAATACGCTTACACCAGGGGCTGCCAGGTTAGGCGTCATCACGTCCGGCACTTGAAGGTTAGGGCCGCGAGAAGAGAAGTTTGCCACATAATCGCTGGTGCCTTGCTTGGTCAGGACTTCTGATGCGGCAATGGTGATCTCATGGTTGCTGCCCGAGGCGAGCCACTGGCTTAGACCGAAATAGCCGTTGTCCCAACCGCCATAGTAGGCTTGATAATCGATGTTGATGCCAGGGATGGCATAAGGATCGTTATGAGTTGGATCTGAGTACTCAGGGTTCCAAAGAACGAAACCGCCGGCACCGCCCGCCTGCACGTTGGTGGCCTTCTCGACGCGAGGGATCTCGCCGCGCTTACAGACGACGATTGGCGCCTTGCTGTAGGCATTGCCCTGAGGGTCGAGATCGAAGAAACCGGCCGGGAAGGGCTCGTTACACATCTCATACTCGCTGCCGTAGGCCTTAGCCTCGACAATTGGACCTGTGTAGGCATCGGTGATCCCCGAGCCGACCAAGTCACTTAATGGCTGATCGCCGCCCGTGGCATTGGTCAGCATCTTACCTTCGACAGCGATCTCACGGCCGTGTGTGGTCGCCGCGACAGAGGTGAGCCAAGGTGATAGATGGTCGATCGCGCCGCGCGCCTGATTGCCATATTCTGGCATATAGGAGTTACCGGCAGAGGCCGACACTGAGATGCCCGCTTCACGAGCGGCCAGGAAGCCTAGCTCCATAGGATCGTCCCAAGGGAAAGAGCCGTAGGTCTTACCGATAGAGTAGTTGATCACATCCACGCCATCGGCAATGGCATCATCGATAGCCGCGAGTAGGGCCGAGCCCAAGCAACCACCAAAGCTCTCGCCATAGCTGCCATCTCCAGGGTAACAGACTTGATACATGATGACGTTAGCGCGCGGTGCGACACCCGAAATGCGTGGGAATTTCAGGCCTGTTGGCACACCGTCTCCGACTTCACCCGGCAGCGGTACTACATGGTCTACGTCTAGCAGTACGTTACCAGCGGCAGTAGATGAGGTATGTGAGCCGTGACCGTTGTAGTCCTCACCGTTTTGTGGGCGCTTAGGCTCTTCAATCCGCCAAGCTGGGATACCTGGCTGGAAGGCTGGGTCTAGGTAGGTATCTGTGATCTCCTCGTAAGATCGCACCCCGATCAGCTTGTCATTACACATGCTGGCAAATTCAGCCTTCTCACAGTCACCCAGATAGTGGCTGTAACGCGCAGGCATCTGGTGCACATAGCCATCACCGGCGACGGCAGCAAATGAAGGATGGTCTGTGTTGATCCCCGTATCCAACACACCGACCACTATGCCTTCACCCATATACTTGTCATCGGCCGTGGTGCCTGTCCAGATACCGTCGGCGCCTATGTGTTGTGGCCCGACATCTGTGTGTAGCTGATAGGTCTGTTCCAGCGTGACGTTACGTACACCTGGTAGCGCCGCAACGCGCGCCGCCTGGTCTTGGGTCATGCGCATCGCCATACCGTTGAAGGCGAGTTGGTAGCGCTTCTTAACATCCAGCTTACCACCAACCGAGCTGGCCATCTGGGCTAAGACTTCATCTTGCTTATTGGTGAGATAGTCGCTGTAGCGCTTGACCGCGCGGCTATTCATGTCCACCTTGTTGTGACTGCGGGCATTGAGCATCACGGGCACTGTGCTCATGCTCGGAGAGGTGGCCGCCAGGCTAGGGAGGTCGCCGCGATAGAGTGAAACCGGCTTGTCGCTGAGCTCGACAATATAGGTCTGCTCGCCTGTGATGCCCGCTTCATATTTAAAAGGCACCTTGTTGTCTTTGCTGGTTGCGATGGCACGGTGCACGTTTTTGGTCGAGACCGCGCGTGTGTTTTGTTGATTGTCGGCCTGGGTACCATTACGGCGTTTACCGTTATACAGGTCTTCGTTGTATTGGATGATGGCATCGGTAATTTCGATGGCACGCATCTCATGGTTATTAGCATTGCTCGAAGCGGCTGCACCGCCGACGCCAGCGGCATAGATGGCCGCCATCGTCATGAGACTAACTTTCTTCAGTTTCATGGGTTGTTCCCTTTTCTTTTTATAGGTAACGCCGAGGCGTCGATGTAAAAGTAAGGCACTCGTACAACTATCGATTGTTAATGAGTTGGTGATAAAGACGCCAATGCGTAAAAGCTATAGGGCTATAGCTGCCATGCATTCATGGTTAAGCAATTGGTAATATTGTTAAGGGATGAGGAAGTACGCTGGCTGAAGTTTTTGGCGATATTGGATTGTTTTGTTGGTGATAAATTTGGTTTCGCGTCCATTTATTGAAGAATAATGCTAAAAATGACGGCTTTGTTTGTAGATCAAATATGTGGTCGTTTTTAGCGCGCTTGTAGCATTTGGTCGCATTCTGATACAAATTGTTAAAACTTTGTTGCTTGGTGATTGGGCGATTTTCAGTTCGAGTGGCGTCGACTGAAATTTGACATAATTGATTGATATTATTTATTTTAATGTCATCTGCTTACCTTGCTGCTTCGCTACCTCTTGCTCGCTTTGTGCGAGAAACATCGCCTAGTGTCGGGTGCCTGCTATGTCTTTATGAAGTGGTAAATGATAGAAATGTTATCTCGCATGACGCTGGGTCGTGCGTAGATATTTTACCTGATTATCTGGCAGACCTATGGGCTAACCGATGGAACTAAGACACCTACGACACTTTATCGCGCTGGCGAGGCTAAAGAGTTTTAGCAAGGCTGCCAATGAGCTGCATCTGGCTCAACCCTCTCTATCGCGCAGTATTCAGAAGATGGAGGAGCGTCTAGGGGCCAGTCTGCTGGCCAGAGATGAGAAGCAGTTCGCCTTAACCGAATATGGTCAGATGGTGTTAGCCCAAGGCGAGCAGATCGTCAGTCAGCTCGAATATCTTGAGTCTGAGATCAAGAGTCGTCAGGGCATAGCGCAGAAGCGCCTGGTTATCGGCGCCAGCCCCATCCCACTGAACAGCATCATAGGCCCGGCATTGGGGGGCTTTATTCGAGATAATCCTCAGGTGTTGATCGAGCTGAAAGTGGAGAGCTGGAGCCGCCTCTACAAGATGTTGCTTAAGGGGCAGCTGGATCTGTTTATCGCCGAAACCAATGCCACCTTGCTTGACCAGCGCGATAATATCGAGACATGTCGTCTACCCCAGTCAAATGCCATATTTTGTTGTCGCCGCGAACATCCGTTGGCGCAGCTTGATCGTGTCTATCTGCCGAGCCTGAGGGATTATCCCTTGGGAGTGCCAAGAGCCTTTCCCGATCGCCTGAGAGAACAGTTTGATGATCTGTTTGATGAAGATCGCCACGACTACGCCGGTTTATTGAAATATGATCAGTTTCAGCCGATCAAGGCGTCGCTGCAAGGATGTGACCTTGTAGTCTTGACGCCGGACATCTCGGTGCAGGCCGAACTCGCCTCGGGTGACTTGGTGGCGCTAGAGGTGGTGGGTATGCCAGATATTCGCGCCAACTTTAGTGTGGTCTCGATGAAGAATCGTCGTCTCAGCCAGGGGGCCGAGGAATTTATTCAGGCCTTGTTTGCCGGAAATCTGGATAGGGCGAGTGGGTTTTAACGGCCAACCCAGGTTGGGTTGGGTTGGCCTTGGCCGTTGAGCCTAGTTTGACCTGAGGTTGATATCGCCGCTGATGGTCCCTATCAGTATATCGGCGCTGCCTTTGCCCATCTGGAATTGTAGCGAGCTGCCTGGGCCATACTTAGGTCGCTTCGGCTTATCTTGTGTCAGGCGATTGTCTATGTCACCGCTTGGGCCGCCGTCGATGGCGAAGGTGGCATCCAGGTTTGCCGGTAGGCTGAAGCTGATATCGCCGCTGACGCTGTCCAGGCTGGCCTTGGTGGCCAGGGCGGAAACCGACAGGTTGAGGTCGCCGCTGACGCTCTGGGCTTTTAGTCGGTCCACTTTATCTAAAGTTACCTTGGCATCTCCCGATACCAGCTCGATGGAGACCTGGTCGGCGCTGCTGTCGGCCTCCAGCTTACCGCTTACCAGGGTGTAGCTGATCTTGCCCAGGCTTTGTTTGTCTTTGATGTTGCCAGATACTGTCTCCAGCTTGAGCTTACCTTCAAGTTTCTGGCTGACAATGTTGCCCGAGACGGTATTGATGTTCACCTGCTCGGTGAGATCTTCGGCCTTGATGTCGCCGCTGACGGTCTGCACATTGATGTCACCGGCAAGCTTACTCACTCTGTAATTGGCCGAGACCCCTTCGCCGCTGAGCTTGAGCTTTGCCGGCACCTTGATGGTCAGGCGTGAGCCCTCCTTGTTGCTACCCGAGTAGTGGCGGGGCAGTTTATCTTCGATGGAGATAGTGCCGGACTTTTGCTCTACGGTGAGGCCTTCGCTCAGCTCATCTAAGGTACCCGTGATGGAGATGGCGTCCTGATCCCAGGAGAGGATCTCGACTTCGCCGCGCTGCACCTCCAGGTTCAGGCGCAGGTCCCCTTCGACTTCGATGCGTTTATCCACGCTCTGCGCCGCCAGCACAGATTGGCTTAATAAGATAAAAGGCAATACCAGGGCGGTGGTTTTTAGTTGTATTTTCATATCATCTCTCCTGTGGTATCTCGATCGACAGGGAGTTTCTGCCCCTGTTTGATTAATTCAATCTCGCGTTGCTGGGTCCATAGCCAAAGCTGCCACAGCTGTTTGTCAGTCGGGTTGAGCTTTAGCGCCTCATAGATCTCTTTGGCGGCGGTTCTTAGCTGTTCTATCCCTTGTTCGACCGGCTGGCTGTAAGGGCTGCTGCGCCAATCGACTCGCTTGGTCAGGCTTAGCGCATCGACGCTCGCCTTATGCTGGGCCTGAATGGCGGCCAGGGTCTGGATGAGAGCGTCGTTCTCGGCATATGGCATTGTTGGCCCAAGGCTCAACTTGCCGACCAGCAGCGCCAGCAACAGGGTGCTGGCTATCGCCATGGGACGCCAGTAGCTGCGGGGGCTATCCTTAGGCGCATCGAGGCGAAGTTCGACCCCTTGCCAGAGATCCCGCTCTGGCGTCATCTCCCTCGGCGTCTCTTCGAGGAGACGCTTGAGCGTATCTGCCTTGTCGACCATTAGATCATCTCCTGCAGTAGTTTCTTGGCCCTGTGGTACTGCGCCTTGCTGGTGCCGGGGGCTATATTGAGGCGCTTGGCGATCTCGTCATGCTGATATCCCTCCAGAGCGTAGAGGACGAAGACGATACGGGCGCGCTCCGGTAGACGCATCAGCAACTTGTCCACTCCCTGGTAGTCGAAGTCGATGGCAGCTGCGTGAGTCTCTTCGCTCGGCATAAACCTTGCCCAGAAGCTCTTATGCTTCTTGATGCAGCTCAGCGCCTGATTCACCGTTAGGCTGTGGAGCCAGGTGGTAAATTGGCTCTTGCCATCGAACAGGGGCAGCTTCTGCCAGAGGCGCACAAAGGTTTCCTGGGTGGCTTCTTCTGCCAGCTCGGTCTGGCCGGCCAGACGAAAACAGAGGGCGTAGACACGTCTGTGATGCTGATCGTAGAGTTGCCTAAATGCCGTCTTGTCTCCCTGCTTGGCGCGCTGCACCAATACGGCATCGAGGAGCTGGTGAGCATCATCTGGACTCGTGAGTGCGCTCAAATCTGTCTTCCCTGTGAGTGAACAATACCTATTAGACATAGGCAGCGATTGAAATGGTTTAAAGCGAAATGAAAAAAAGTGTTGGCTTAAGGTATATCAGCAAGATTCGAATGCCAACCTGGTGGGAAAAGCAGAGTTTTAAGAGACAGAAACATTCAAAGCGATGAAAGAAGCCGACATTGAAGAACCCGTCATTGAAGGAGCGAATGTCGTAGAAGGTAAAGAAAACAGGGCGGCTTAGCTGTACTAGATGAGCTGTACTAGCTTAGCCGCCCTATGATGTGATCTTATAAGCACTAGGCCTGTTTTTCGTATACCAGCTGGGCACCCACCAGATCCGCAAGCGCGGTGCCGACCGATTTAAATAGGGTAATGCCTTGCTCGTCTTGGCGACCAGCTATGTCACCGCGACAAAGATCCGCGAGTTCGCCCTTGACCTGGGACAGCTCAAACACGCCTTCCGACACAGGGATCAGCAGCTCGCCTGCTTCGGCGAAGACATTGACCTTGGCATCCACATAAACCTCGGCCTTGACGACCAGCTCGCTGTCGCATTCGCGTCTGTCATGATTGTGGTTGCCCACCAAGTCCACATGGGTGCCGGGCGCTACCCAGGCGGAATCGAAGAGTGGCGCTGGTGCCCCGGTGGCGCAGCTGATGATGTCGGCCGCAGCGACGGCCTTTGGAAGATCCTCACAGGCCTTCACCTCTATCAGCGGCGCGGCGGCCTGGATAGCGCTGATGGTCTTATCTACCTTATCCGGCGAGCGGCCCCATACGGTTATGGTGTCCAGCTGTCTCACGCTGGCGTGCGCCAGTGCCATGAAGGTCGCTAGCCTGCCTGTACCGAACAGTAGCAGATGTTTGGCATCAGACCGTGACAGATACTGGCTCGCCAGCGCCGAGATTGCGGCTGTGCGCCAGTAGGTGACGCTGGTGCCATCGATAAGGGCCTGGGGCTCACCGGTTTCGCGGTTAAAGATCAAAATCTTGGAGTAGAGGCTCTCCAGCTCGGGAGACTTCTTGGGGTTGCCGGGAAAATAGGTAAAGGCCTTCACCGCTATGGTCTTTTGGTTCCAGGCCGGCAATAGGGCAAAGGCATCGCTGTGGCTGCTGTCGTCTAACGGAAAGACCTGGCGCTGAGGCATACCCGCGGGCAGGGCAAAGGTGTTTCTTAAGGCGGCGATTAGGCTGGGGAAGTCCAGTGCCTGGTTCACCGTGTCGGCATCGATAACTTGCATATTACCTCCTGTTTATTTTGGGATATTGTATGCAATTGGTGGTTGAATTGAAAGCTGGGCCGTATACTTAAAGTTGATGGTGGATTTTTTTTAGTCAATCGAGCTCGGCAAGCGGCTGAATTATTAATAATTCATTAAAGATGAATGTATGTAAGTCGATAGTTACTATACTCAATATTGGAATCAAATTTGGCATTCCAAGGTGTTAATTGTCGTTGAAGACAAGTAAAGCAATCACTTCAACAAAAAGGATCTCCCCCTATGCTCATTCGTCACAAATTACTCGTTAGCGCAGCAGTGTCTATCTGTTCTGTGATAGCGATGTTTGGCTTGCAGCGCTTTTCGGCGGCAAAGCTGGATGATTTGTCCCATGCTGCACAACAAGTTATCGAACTTGAAAAGGATGTTTTGAGTTTACGTCGAGATGAAAAAGACTTCTTTGCCCGTTTGGACTTGGCTTATCTGGATAAACACAAGGCGCAGGCGAGAGAATTAGACGAGAAGATGGCCGGCTTGGCGACTATCTTCGAGCGTAACGACATTGCACAGAGTGATCTGCAGGCCTTTAGGCAGAACCTGACCCGTTACGAATCTACCTTTGCCGAGATTGCCGAGCTGCAGAAGCAGATTGGTTTGCATCCCAAGGATGGCCTCTATGGTGCGCTGCGCAGTGCGGTACATAACGTAGAGACCCTGGTGAGGGAGAAGAACGAGCCCGAGCTGATGGTGACCATGTTGCAACTGCGCCGCAACGAAAAGGATTTTATGCTCAGGCGCGCCATGAGTTATCTGGATAAGTTTAATGGCAACTTGGCGCTGCTGAGACAGCAAGTTTCTGGCGCCATGCTCAGCGATTCGGTCAAGGGTGAGCTTAATGCCCTGATCGACGATTATGAGAAGAACTTCAAGGCTCTGGTCAGCAAAGAGCAGGAGCTGGGACTGGATAAAGACAGTGGCAGCATGGCGAGCCTGCGAGACAGTATTTCCTCGGCGGAGAAGTCCTTGGTGCAGCTTAAGGCACAATCCATGGACGCGATTAGCGATGCTGAGAGCGCAACTGTTACCATCAGTATCGTTGTTTTTATCCTAATTACTCTGGTTTTAATCGGTTTCACTCTGGCGATCATTCGTAGCATCATGGAGCCTGTGCAGCGGATCAGCGATGCGATCTCCCGTATCGAGGCGACCAAAGATCTGACCCTGAGATGTGACACTAAGGTGGATGATGAAATCGGCCAGATAGCCCGTCATTTTAATAGCATGGTGGAGTCGTTTCAGTCGCTGATCCGAGAGGTGCTGACCTCGGTCGAGGTGGTGAATCACTCCTGTCAGGAGCTGTCGGAGAACTCGATGCGTGCATCGGAAGGGGTAGGACGCCAGCTTAACGAAACCGACATGGTGGCAACTGCGATCACCGAGATGGGCGCGACCATAGATGAGATCGCCAGCAATACCGAGCTGGCGGCGGAGCGGGCCGGTAATACCCATGACAATGCTCAGCAAGGCCAGGTTGGGGTTGAGCACACCATAGAGAAGATCCAGGCGTTGGCGGCTCAGCTCACCGATTCGGCCCAAGTGGTCTCCGAGCTTGAGAAAGATAGTGAGACTATAGGCAGCGTGCTGGACGTGATTCGTGGCATCGCAGAGCAGACCAATCTACTGGCACTAAATGCCGCCATCGAGGCCGCCAGGGCCGGTGAGCAGGGCAGAGGCTTTGCCGTGGTCGCCGACGAGGTGAGAAGTCTGGCGATGCGTACCCAGGAGTCGACCGAGGAGATCGCCGGTATCATTCAGACGCTGCAGTCTCGTACCCGCTCTATCGTGCAGCTGATGGAAGCGACCCAAAGGCAAGGCATTGAGAGTGCCGATCAGGCGGCGAGTGCCGGCGCCCTGCTGGAGCAGATCAACGCCGATGTCACCAACATCATGGACATGAGTACGCAAATCGCTGCGGCCATCGAGGAGCAGAGCATGGTAGCCTCCGAGGTGAACAAGAATGTGGTGGTGATCCGCGACATCGCCGCCGAGTCTGCCCAGGCGGCGGATGAAAATGCCAAGGCCTCTGACGATGTGAAGGCGCGCACCCAGGTGCTCTATCAGGCGGTGAGTCTGTTTAAGATTTAGGCGGTTGATTTAGAAAGGGGGCTTAGGCCCCTTTTTTTTTGAAATTTATTTGTGAAATGCTGGGTTTATACTCAAATTCTGTCGCCGGGTCGACTAAGCTAGTCTAGAGTGCAGGACAAAAGAGAGTGGTCGATGCGATTAAATCACTTCCTAAATATTTTAGCCCTAGGGCTCTTGCTGCTGTCGTTTCTGACCGCAAGCGGCATCTATTACCTTATCTACCTGCCAAGAATTGAAGAGCAAGTGATCTCAAGGCAAGACAGAGATCTGCAGGCGGTCCAAAAGGGGATCGCCTACGCCCAAAAAAACCTGGACACCCTCTGCTACGACTACGCCATCTGGGATGATATGGTGAGCTTTGTCGATAATGTATCGCCTGAGTTTGTGACCAAAAACCTCTACGATAATGCCTTCGAGGCGGCCAATATCGATGGTTTCTATGTGTTTAACCGCCAAAATCAGCTGGTGTGGCATTATCGAAGTGGCGCCGATTTTAGCTCCCAGCAGCTGCCCTTAGGCAAGGTTGCTGTGGCGGGCAAGGTCCTCCCCTCAAAGGCGGAGATGAAGGCGGGGAAGCCTTCGGTGCGCAGCGGCCTGCTGCGCATGGGATCTAGGGTGGTCTATTTCAGCAATGTCACCGTTTTGCCCAGTAACGGCGAGGGACAGGTGGCGGGTAGCTTGTTGACCGTACGAAACGTAAGTCAGGCGATTCACGAGGAGATAGAGCAGTTTAGCCTGATCAAGTTCGATCTCGAGGTGTTGGCTAAGCCAGCGCTTTCCGGTGAGACCTCGCTGGGCTTTCGAGAGACACCTAAGGTGGATGAGATCTCTGCGGAGCATTCTTGGTACCTGCATGATGCGCTCAATGTCCCTTCGCTCAAAATCACTGTGATCCACGACCGTAACCTTATCCCCTCTATCTTTACCGTAGAGTCGATCCTGATGTTTTTAAGCGTCCTGGTGATGTCCTACATCGCCATCGTTCCCTTCTCGGCGCTGGTGGTCCGGCCGCTACGGATTGCCAACGCCGTGCTGGATAAGATGGCCCACAGAGGCGTATTACTTACCATGCCTACGGGCTGGGCGATCACCGAGGTGGCTAAGCTGACCGAGTCTTTCAATCTGGTCGTGGAGAAGCTACAGCGGCATCAAAACTATCTGGAATCTCTCTCTTTTAACGACCCCCTTACAGGCATCGCCAATCGCCGCAGCCTGGAGGTGTTCGCCGAGCGCGCCCATAAGCAGTGGCGCGAGGGCAAGGGGGCGATTGGCTTCATCATGCTGGATATCGATTTCTTTAAGCCCTATAACGATACGGTTGGGCATCAGAGTGGTGACCAGGCCTTGATCAAGGTAGCCCAGGCTCTGATGCTTGAGTGTCGTCGCCGGGGCGAGCTAGTTACCCGCTATGGCGGTGAAGAGTTTTGTGTGGTGATCCATGGCGATAACCTGGCGCAGATGGAGTTGCTGGCCAGGCGCATGCTGCAAAGGGTGCGGGATCTCAACATCTATCATCAAGCCTCGCCCTATGAGATCATCACCGTCAGCATGGGCGCCGTGCTCTATGACGGATACCACCCCGAGTTTGCCGATGACGACTGGCAGCAGATGGTCAAGTTGGCCGACGAGCAGCTCTATCAGGCTAAAGAGAGCGGGCGAAATAACCTGCAGATACTGCATCGCAAGGTGAGCCCGCTCTTCGTGGTCGGCTGAGTCAGAGCCTGAAGGTGGTGACCTGTTGCCGCATCGAGTCGGCCAGGGAAGTGAGCTGGGCGATGGAGTGACCCAGCTCCAAGGCGGATTCGGTGGATTGGCTGGCGATATCGCTAATGGCGATGATGCTGCGGTTAATGCTCTCGGCGACACTGCTCTGCTCCTCTGCCGCCGTGGCGATATGGGTGTTCATCTCTGTGATGTTGTCGACCGAGGCGACTATCTCCTGCAACGCTTCCCCCGCCTTGTTGGTCTGTTGATTAGCATCATCCACCTGTTTAATGCCCACATCCATGGCGGTGACCGCCTCGTTCACCCCACTCTGAAGCGTCTCTATCATGGTCTCGATCTCCTGGGTCGCCTCCTGGGTGCGCTGGGCGAGGGAGCGAACTTCGTCGGCGACCACGGCAAATCCGCGCCCCTGCTCACCGGCCCTGGCGGCCTCGATGGCGGCGTTGAGCGCCAGCAGGTTGGTCTGCTCGGCAATCCCCTTGATGACGCTCAGTACGCTGCCGATATGTTGGCTTTCGTGGGACAGGTGGGTGATCACCTCTGAGGTGCTCTGGATCTGCATCGACAGCGCCTGCATGCTGCTAATCGACAGCTGGACGATATCATTGCCGTTGGCGGCGAATCTGTCGGCATTTCTGGCTGAGTCAGCGGCGGCCGTGGTGCTTTGCGCCACCTCATTGACCGTTGCCGTCATCTCATTCATGGCTGTGGCGGTCTGCTCTGTCTCCGCCTGCTGCTGTTGAATGCGGGCATTGGAGATCTGGGTGAACTCGTTGAGGGCTAACGCCGAGTCACTGACGCTGTTGGCTGCCTCGGCTACCCCTTTGAGGATGCCTCGCAAGTGGCGAAAGACATCATTGAGCCCGGTGGAGATCAGCCCCAGCTCGTCTTTATTCAGTTGCTCGAAGGTGACCGTAAGATCTGAGTCCTGCTGTATGGTATGTAGCTGAGTGCGTATGTGGTTGATGGGTTTCATTACGCTGCGGTTAATCCAGATGCCGAGCACTATACTGGCAATGGCGGCCACTAGGGTGATGAGTATAAAGAGGGAGATAGAGGACTCGTAGATCTCGGCGACCCTGTCTTTCTCCTCGCCGGCGACTTTGAGCTGCAGGCTGATGAGCTCGGCAATGGTGCCGCTGATGGGATCGATCACTCGGTAGAGTGGGATTATCTCCTCCCGCAACTGACCGGCAATATTACCTGACTTACTACCGAGCAGCTGTTCCAGATGGGTGATACGTTGGTTGGCCGGAACAAACAGGCGTTCGGCCTCATCGACCAGACGTTTCTCATCCCTGGTGAGTTCGGTGGCGACGTATTGGCGCCATTTGCTGTCTATGTTGTTGCTTGCTTCCTGCAGGGCTTGTTTGGCCTGTTCGGCGCTGAATTCACCGGCATTGGCCTTGTTGATGGCGTCGATAACAAATACCGCGTAATCATCGGCAATCACCTTGAGATCTTCTAGCGGAACGACTCTGTCGTTATAGATGGTGACGACACCTTTCTCGATATTATTCATCATGTTGATTGCTAAGATGCAGATACAGATGAGGAGCGAGAGGGGCAGTAAGATGCCGAAAGCCATCTTGTGCTTGATTTGAATATTGTTCATATAGATACCCAAATGAAGAGGTAAATAGCAGAAAGCTAAAACTTATGACGTATCTATAGGTATAGCAAAAGATTGAAATGGGTAAGATGAATAGAAACAAAAAAGCCTCGCAGTGCGAGGCTTTTTTGTGTGGTGCGCTAGGCACCCTCAGAATATGGTGCCCGAACCCGGAATCGAACCAGGGACACGAGGATTTTCAATCCTCTGCTCTACCGACTGAGCTATTCGGGCGACGGGGTGCATTAAAAGGCTTTTGCGCATTTGAGTCAACACATTTTTGCAAAAACTTTGTTTATCTCGCTTGTTTGGATAACTTTTGCCCGAAACGTCGATTTTTAGATCAAATGTCGTTGTCGGGCCTCTGGGAGGAGCGTGAAAGGATGTGGGCTGTGGGGAGGTTCTTGGTCGCGCATCTCGACAAAATCTGACATTCTTTTAGGCAGAATGTATGGTTATTTCGGTAATAACGGGCAAGGTGTTAGCGACGGCTAAGGTGCACTGGCAATTTATGCCGATAGTTGGGCCATGTGGTGGGAAAGAGGCTGGATGACGAGTGAGCATGCGAGGGACTAAGATTTCAGTTAAAAGGCTCCCGAGACAAACAGATCAAAAAAAAGCCCCGCAGTTGCGGGGCCTCTTAAATCAATTAATGCCTTGGATTGCCAGGCTTACTTGAGCATATTGTTGTTAGGGAAGTTACTTTGCATCACCATGAGTACGTGATCTTTTAGCTTCTGTTGGCCGAGTTCCTCGTAGGCGGTTGCCATGATCTCTAGGGCGCGCTCGGTCGAAGGTGTACCAGGATAGGTTTCCAGCACTGTCTGGGCACGCACAGCGGCTGCGCTCCAGGCATTCATCTTGATGTAGTATTCCGCAACCGTGACGGCGTACTTGGCCAGACGGTTTTTCAAGAACTGCATGCGTTTTTGCGCATCGGCGGCATATTTGCTGTTAGGATACTGCTTAATCAAACGATCGAAGTCTTTGAAGGCGTCCTGGGCAGCCTTGGGATCTCGGTCGGTTCTGTCGATGTTGAGCATGTCGTGGAACATATAGTTGTCCGACTGCATGTTCACCAGACCACGCATATAGTAGACATAATCGATATCTTTATGTGTGGGGTTAAGGCGAATGAAGCGATCGATATTGGCAATACCCGACGCTGAATCATCCAGTTTGTAGTATGCGTAGATCAGGTCTAATTGTACCTGAGTCTTGTGTGGACCGAAGGGATAGCGAGAGTCTAGTGCTTCCAAAGAGCGCACCGCTTTACTATAGTTGCCCAACTCCATCGAGGTTCTGGCTTGAGAATAGAGGACTTCGGGGGAAGATTTACTCAGCTCAATATCATCTTCTGGTTTACTACTACACGCCGCTAAGGCCAATGACAACAAGGCGATAGCTGCGCCTTTAGCAAAATTATGCATACTTGAATTCGATTCTTTGTAAGTTGTTGTTTAAGAATTTTTCCATTTCACGATAAAATAGAAACAATACGATTGTAACAGATAGCACTTTAATTTGGACCCCAAAACGCGGGTACGGTTCCTATGACACAAGAGATTAATCTAAAAAGCGAGATCACAGCAACACAAACCGGGCAGAGATTAGACCAAACTCTGGCCGAGTTGTTCCCTGATTACTCCCGTACACGTATTAAAGAGTGGATACAGGCTGGTGCCGTCTACGTCGATGGTATGGTGCAGACTAAGCCGAGAGAAAAGGTGCTCGAAGGCCAGGAAATTGAGATCGAAGCGACTCTCAAAGAGGAGATCAAGGCCGAGGCCCAGGCGATCGATCTGGATATCGTCTATGAAGATGACCATATTATCGTGATCAACAAACAGGCGGGCCTGGTGGTACATCCGGGAGCGGGAAATAGCGACGGCACTCTGATGAATGCACTGCTGCACCATTGTCCTGAGATCGAACTCGTCCCCAGGGCGGGTATCGTGCATCGTCTCGATAAGGACACCACGGGCTTGATGGTGGTGGCCAAGACGGTCGAGGCGCAGACCCATCTGGTTGCAGCCCTGCAGGCCCGCGAGATCACCCGTGAGTATGAGGCGATCGTGAGTGGCACCATGACGGCCGGCGGCGTGGTAGATGAGCCAATTGCCCGTCACCCGACCAAGCGTACCCATATGGCGGTGCATCATAGTGGTCGCCCCTCTGTGACCCACTACCGTGTGGCAGAGAAGTTCCGCGCCCATACCCGTCTGCGTCTGCGTCTGGAAACCGGCCGTACCCACCAGATCAGGGTGCACATGGCGCACATAGGTCATATCTTAGTGGGGGATCCCGTCTATGGCGGTCGTCCTCGTCCACCGAAGAAGGCGACACCTGAACTGATGGAGGCACTGAACGGCTTTAAGCGTCAGGCGCTACACGCGGTGCGCCTCGAGCTGGCACACCCCTTCACCTGCGAGATCATGAGCTGGCAGGCGCCTATCCCAGAAGATATGGTGGCCTTGACCCGCGCCCTGCGCGACGACACCAAGGCTCATCCGGCGGAATATTAATGCTGCCTCAAGACTGGTTCATTCCCCCTGGCGTGAAGTTGGCATTTAGCCGGCGTCAGGGCGGTGTGAGTCAGGCTCCCTTCGATAGTCTAAATCTTGGCGACCATGTTGGCGACGTTCCCGAGTATGTGCGGCAAAATCGTCTGCTTGTGGCCCAGGCCTTAGGCTTGTCAGGCGAACCTGCCTGGCTGGAGCAGATCCATGGTATTGAGCTGGTGAATCTGGATCAGGACACAAACCGTGTTGCCGATGGCAGTCTCTGCCGAAGTGGCGAGCATGTGTGTGTGGTGATGACTGCCGACTGCCTGCCTGTGCTTATCTGCGATCGCGCGGCGACTCAGGTGGCGGCGGTGCATGCCGGTTGGCGCGGTTTATGTAACGGCATTGTCGAGGCGGCTATCGCTGAGTTTGATGCGCCCGCCGAAGAGTTACTTATCTATCTTGGCCCCTGTATCGGCCCCAAGGCCTTCGAAGTTGGGGCGGAAGTCAGGGTGCAGTTTATCGCCCAGCATGCTGAAACTTATGCCTTTTTTACACCTAGAGGCGATAAGTTTTTAGCCGATCTGCAAGGGATAGCCCGTTATCGGGCCGAGCGTCTCGGCATCGCTTCCGTCTATCAACTGCCTCACTGCACCTACAGCATGAGCGCAGATTATTTCTCCTACCGCCGCGAGGCAAAAACTGGGCGCATGGCCTCATTTATCTGGCTGGAAAAATAGAGCAAATTTCAAGCAATTTTTTCCTTGTTGCTTGAATCCTCCTAAAAAGTCCCCATTTATACTGGTAACAAAGCACTGAAGGTTTCCTTCATTCGTTAATTTTTAGGAGGCTGTATGCGACTCGATCGTATGACGAACAAATTCCAGATAGCAATCTCCGATGCTCAGTCATTAGCGTTGGGGCGTGACCATCAGTTTATTGAGCCGATCCATCTGATGATGGCGCTGCTTAATCAAGATGGTGGCTCAATTCATCCACTGCTGACCCAGGCCGGGATCTCGGTAAGCACCCTGCGTTCCGCCTTGAGCCAGGAGCTTGAACGATTACCGCAAATTGAGGGCACGGGCGGCGATGTCCAGCTCTCGCAGGCACTGATTCGCCTGCTGAACCTGTGTGACAAGCTGGCGCAAAAGCGTAAAGACAAATATATCTCAAGCGAGCTCTTTGTGTTGGCGGCACTCGAAGGTAGCGACGCCTTGGCGCAATGTCTGAAGAAGTCTGGCGCTACCAAGGAGCTGCTGGAGAAGACAATCGAAGAGGTGCGTCTTGGCAAGAATATCGATGACCCTAACGCCGAAGATCAGCGCCAGGCGCTGAAGAAGTTTACCGTGGATCTTACCGAGCGCGCCGAGCAGGGCAAGTTAGACCCTGTGATTGGCCGTGACGATGAGATCCGCCGTACCATTCAGGTGCTGCAACGCCGCAGTAAGAATAACCCTGTGCTCATCGGTGAGCCGGGTGTGGGTAAGACGGCCATCGTCGAAGGGCTGGCCCAACGCATCATCAATGGCGAGGTGCCTGAGGGGATCAAGAATAAGCGCGTCTTGTCACTCGACTTGGGTTCCCTGGTGGCTGGGGCCAAGTATCGCGGTGAATTCGAGGAACGCCTCAAGGCGGTGCTCAACGAACTGGCTCAGGAAGAGGGCCAGGTGATCCTCTTTATCGACGAGCTGCACACCATGGTGGGCGCCGGTAAGAGCGATGGCGCCATGGATGCGGGTAACATGCTCAAGCCTGCTCTGGCCAGGGGCGATCTGCACTGCGTCGGCGCGACAACTCTAGACGAGTACCGTCAATATATCGAGAAAGATGCCGCCCTCGAGCGACGTTTTCAGAAGGTGCTGGTGGATGAGCCGAGTGTCGAAGACACTATCGCCATCCTGCGCGGCCTGAAAGAGCGTTATGAGCTGCACCACCATGTGGAGATCACAGATCCCGCTATCGTGGCGGCGGCCAGTATGTCGCATCGTTACATCTCAGACAGGAAGCTGCCCGATAAGGCGATCGATCTTATCGATGAGGCGGCGTCCAGTATTCGTATGCAGATAGACTCTAAGCCAGAGCCGCTGGATAGATTAGAGCGCCGCACCATACAGCTTAAGCTGGAGGAACAGGCCCTGAGCAAGGAGAGTGACGAAGCGAGTCTGCGTCGACTCAGTACCTTGCGTAGCGAGCTTGCCGAGGTCGAGGCCAAGGCGGCGGAGCTGAACGAGGTATGGCATACCGAGAAGGCGGCGCTGGCGGGCACTCAGCATATCAAGGCGGATCTCGAGCAGGCCCGTATGGATCTCGAGGTAGCCAGACGCGCAGGGGATCTGACCCGCATGTCCGAGCTCCAATATGGTCGTATCCCAGAGTTGGAGAAACAGCTGGATCTGGCCGCTCAGGCCGAGATGCAGGATATGACGCTGCTGCGTAACAAGGTTTCCGACGTCGAGATCGCCGAGGTACTGTCTAAGGCGACCGGTATCCCTGTATCTAAGATGCTCGAAGGGGAGAAAGAGAAGCTGCTGCATATGGAAGAGGCGCTGCATACCCGCGTGATTGGTCAGAATGAGGCCGTGGATGCGGTGGCCAACGCCATTCGCCGTAGCCGCGCTGGCCTTGCGGATCCCAATCGTCCTATCGGCTCCTTCCTCTTCCTAGGTCCTACCGGTGTGGGTAAGACTGAACTGTGTAAGTCGCTGGCGAAGTTCCTGTTTGATACCGAAGCGGCTATGGTGCGTATCGATATGTCCGAGTTTATGGAGAAGCATTCGGTATCGCGTCTGGTAGGGGCACCTCCAGGTTATGTGGGCTATGAGGAGGGCGGTTATCTCACCGAGGCGGTGAGACGTAAGCCTTATTCGGTGATCCTGCTCGACGAGGTGGAAAAGGCGCATCCCGATGTGTTTAACATACTGTTGCAGGTGCTGGACGATGGTCGTCTGACCGATGGTCAGGGACGCACGGTCGATTTTCGAAATACCGTGGTAATTATGACCTCTAACCTGGGCTCCGATGTGATTCAGGAGCGTTTTGGTATCGCCAGTTATGCCGAGATGAAGAGCGAGGTGATGAATGTGGTGACTCACAGTTTCAGACCCGAGTTCCTCAATCGAATCGATGAAAGCGTGGTCTTCCATCCGCTTGAGTCTGAACATATCGCCCATATCGCGCAGATCCAGATAGATAATCTGAAGGCGCGACTAGCGGAGAAAGACTTTGAGCTTGAGGTGAGTGATGATGCCTTAGCCTTAATTGCTCAGGCCGGATTCGATCCCGTCTATGGTGCAAGGCCGCTGAAACGCGCGCTGCAGCAAGAGGTGGAAAATCCACTGGCTCAGAAACTCTTGAGTGGTGAGCTGTTACCTGGCACGCCAATCAAGGTCGATGCCGCGGGTGGCGAACTCGCCTTCCATCAATAAGCCTTAGTCTTATGCAAGAAGCCCAAACTTAGGTTTGGGCTTTTTTTATCGCTGGCATCAGATTGCATTTGGTTATTATTTGCACTAGTTTGCAAAGGGCGAGATCTCTTCCTAATTTAAGTTTTTATACTGTGAAGGAGTACTGGATGAAAGCAAGGTTAGCAGTTATAGCATCTCTGGCCGTGTTGATGACGGCATGTAGCTCAGCACCAGAGCAAAGCAGTGGCCCGGCCTTTGTCGGCGTCGGCAGCGTCGACTATGACAGCCTCTATCACTATGGCTACAACACAGGTTGCCGCAGCGCCGGTTACCTGAAGCAAAACCCGGGCGCCGATACCTTAGAAGGAATGAAAGATAAGGTGTTGGATGGATTGACTGAGTTTGATAAAGGCTGGAACGCCGGCAGTCAGGCCTGTCAGGATGGGGTGAGCCGTTCTATGTATACGGTGAAAGCGAGCGGCTAGATTAGGTCGGCAAAGCCTAGTAGGACGATAAACCTAAAAACAAGAAGCGACAACCAGATTCATTTTGGTTGTTGCTTCTCTATTTCTCTACTTTCCTACTTCTCTGTTTGGAGGAGTAGCAGCCAGAAGGACTGTTTATATTAGAAGAGGAGTTTAGATTAGCTGAGCTATTTGTCGCAGAAGAGCTTGATACGCTGTTTCTGCGCGGCGATCTCTGATTGCCTGTCTTCCTCTGTCATACGCACCATTTCACCATTTTCTTCATTCTTACGTGTCAGGCGAGTATGTGTCTCGAGCACACTTAATTGATGCTTGGCATTTTCGCAGATGGCCTTGGCCTGCGCCTTATCTTTCTCATTGATCGCCTCGGCGGCTAATGCGGCCTCGCTCTTCTGCTCGACCTGTTTTTCCGTGACCTTAGGGGCGGTGAAACCAACCTTCTTCTGTTCGATATCTTCGCTATAGAGCTTTTCTGTCTTTGCCTCGGGGGGCTTTTCCTGACTGTAGTGGGTGATACCGTTTTCATCCACCCACTTATAGATGGTCGTTGCAAATGCTGGGGCGCAAAGGAATAGGCTTAACAGTGCGCTGAGATAAAATTTTCCGGTCATCATAGTATCCATATCTAGGCCGGGAGAGAGTGCAGGGGTGACTCATCTGCCAACAATTAGAGGTCCGTATAAAAAGTGAGCTTAAATCTGTGTTATCTTTTTATTTTATCAAGATAACCTTGCTCCTTATTATATGCAAAATTTAAACAAAGAGACGGTGAAGAACCGCGGTATCTACCTTTTACCCAACCTGTTTACTACGGCGGGATTGTTTTCCGGCTTTTATGCGGTGATCGCCTCCATGAATGGTCATTTCGAGGCGGCAGCCATTGCCATTTTCGTCGCCATGATCTTCGATGGCCTCGATGGCCGTGTCGCCAGGATGACCAATACCCAGAGTGCATTCGGCGCCGAATATGACAGCATGGCCGATATGGTCTCCTTCGGGGTGGCCCCGGCGTTGATCGCCTATAACTGGGCCTTGGCCGATCTTGGCAAGGTAGGTTGGTTGGCGGCATTTATCTATTGTGCCGGAGCCGCGCTCAGGCTTGCACGCTTTAATACCCAAGTTGGTGTCGCCGATAAGCGTTATTTTCAAGGCTTGGCAAGCCCGGCCGCTGCGGCGATTATTGCCGGCGCCATCTGGACTGGCACCTATTATGAGATAGAAGGCCAGCAGGTCAGCATACTGGCGCTGTTAATGACAGCTGGTGCCGGTCTCTTGATGGTGAGTAACTTCCGCTACTACTCCTTCAAAGACTATGACTGGCGCGGCCGGGTTAACTTTATGGTGATCCTGGCGCTGGTGGGTTTGTTTGTGGTGGTCTCGGTTCAACCTGCAACTATCCTGTTTATCGTCTTTAGTCTCTATGCTCTCTCCGGTCCCATCTACACCATACGCACGGTGAAGAAGTTAAAGGTGAGCCATGTGGTGGGTGATGAGAACGAAACCGATATAGATATTGCTCAAGAGACTGATGAATCCAAACCAACTGAGCAAGATGATTCAGATACTAATAAGAAGCAGTAACACTTAAGCTTATATTCTAAGCCTATACCTATTATATAGGCGACAAGATAAGGCGACACTGAGATAAGACGACACTGAGATAAGGCGACAAAAGCACAGATGCTATAAGGGCTAAATAAGCCAGCAGGACAGCCTTGCAATCGGGCTGCTCAAATTTTTGGCAGAGTCGAATTTTTTGTGCCAAACTTATTTTCCGGTTTCAAACAAGCGAGTCACCCAATCGACAGTTTGTGGTGTCGTCGTTACTTGCATGTTGCCTTTGTGTGTGGCTTTTCGCTGGGCCTATCTCGTTTTGCGTGTTTTTTGTTCGATCGATATCTTTCGTTAAAAAAGCCCTTGCGCAAAAGATTTGGCTTCCTATAATGCGCTCCCACTGACACGGCAAACGGCGCTACTTACCAAGTGAGTAGTTAACGAATGTCGAGTCAAGGTGATAAGCGGTTCGAGTTTTTAAGTCGGTAGTTACAGCGCGAAAGCACAGTAATTAACCACTTAAAAATCTTTTGAAAAAAAGCGCTTGACGCCGACAGGGAGAAGCGTAGAATACGCAGCCCTAGCCCGCTGGAGTCCAGTATGAGGCAGACGTTCTTTAACAAGATAAAACAAGAAATCTGTGTGGACACTCACAGGTATTGAGTTAATCGAAAACGATTTAAATCTCAATGCATGATTGACTAAATCTAGTTTCACTAGAGATAGTGAGTGTTCATAGCAATATGTACAAACATGTAGATGATTCTTCCGAGTCATTTATGTGAATCAGAATTCATTGAGTCGGACTTAGGTCCACAAAAACTTTTAATTGAAGAGTTTGATCATGGCTCAGATTGAACGCTGGCGGCAGGCCTAACACATGCAAGTCGAGCGGTAACAGGAAGTAGCTTGCTACTTTGCTGACGAGCGGCGGACGGGTGAGTAATGCCTAGGGAACTGCCCAGTCGAGGGGGATAACAGTTGGAAATGACTGCTAATACCGCATACGCCCTACGGGGGAAAAGAGGGGATCTTCGGACCTTCTGCGATTGGATGTACCTAGGTGGGATTAGCTAGTAGGTGAGGTAATGGCTCACCTAGGCGACGATCCCTAGCTGTTCTGAGAGGATGATCAGCCACACTGGGACTGAGACACGGCCCAGACTCCTACGGGAGGCAGCAGTGGGGAATATTGCACAATGGGCGCAAGCCTGATGCAGCCATGCCGCGTGTGTGAAGAAGGCCTTCGGGTTGTAAAGCACTTTCAGCGAGGAGGAAAGGTTAACGGTTAATACCCGTTAGCTGTGACGTTACTCGCAGAAGAAGCACCGGCTAACTTCGTGCCAGCAGCCGCGGTAATACGAGGGGTGCAAGCGTTAATCGGAATTACTGGGCGTAAAGCGTACGCAGGCGGTTGATTAAGCGAGATGTGAAAGCCCCGGGCTTAACCTGGGAACTGCATTTCGAACTGGTCAACTAGAGTCTTGTAGAGGGGGGTAGAATTTCAGGTGTAGCGGTGAAATGCGTAGAGATCTGAAGGAATACCGGTGGCGAAGGCGGCCCCCTGGACAAAGACTGACGCTCAGGTACGAAAGCGTGGGGAGCAAACAGGATTAGATACCCTGGTAGTCCACGCCGTAAACGATGTCTACTCGGAATTTGGTGTCTTGAACACTGGGTTCTCAAGCTAACGCATTAAGTAGACCGCCTGGGGAGTACGGCCGCAAGGTTAAAACTCAAATGAATTGACGGGGGCCCGCACAAGCGGTGGAGCATGTGGTTTAATTCGATGCAACGCGAAGAACCTTACCTACTCTTGACATCCAGAGAACTTTCCAGAGATGGATTGGTGCCTTCGGGAACTCTGAGACAGGTGCTGCATGGCTGTCGTCAGCTCGTGTTGTGAAATGTTGGGTTAAGTCCCGCAACGAGCGCAACCCTTATCCTTACTTGCCAGCGGGTAATGCCGGGAACTTTAGGGAGACTGCCGGTGATAAACCGGAGGAAGGTGGGGACGACGTCAAGTCATCATGGCCCTTACGAGTAGGGCTACACACGTGCTACAATGGTCGGTACAGAGGGTTGCGAAGCCGCGAGGTGGAGCTAATCTCACAAAGCCGGTCGTAGTCCGGATTGGAGTCTGCAACTCGACTCCATGAAGTCGGAATCGCTAGTAATCGTGGATCAGAATGCCACGGTGAATACGTTCCCGGGCCTTGTACACACCGCCCGTCACACCATGGGAGTGGGCTGCACCAGAAGTAGATAGCTTAACCTTCGGGAGGGCGTTTACCACGGTGTGGTTCATGACTGGGGTGAAGTCGTAACAAGGTAGCCCTAGGGGAACCTGGGGCTGGATCACCTCCTTACCTATACGATTGACTGATATTTGTTGAGTGTTCACACAGATAACTTGTTCTTGTTAGAACGAGTGGCACGTCCGTGCGGCGATGCTTGTTCTTTAAAAATTTGGAAAGCTGATAGTAATAACCGAAAGGTTATTGCGAAAAATAATTGAGTTCTCAAAACACACTTTAATCAAGTGACTTGAGTATTCTTTTGGCGAAAGTAGAAACCGTTAGTTGCGATGCGACTCAGATGAAACTCATTTGGGTTGTATGGTTAAGTGACTAAGCGTATACGGTGGATGCCTTGGCAGTCAGAGGCGATGAAGGACGTAGTAACTTGCGAAAAGCGTTGGCGAGCTAGTAACAAGCATTTGAGCTAACGATGTCCGAATGGGGAAACCCGGCACCATAAGGTGTCATCATTAAGTGAATACATAGCTTAATGAGGCGAACGAGGGGAACTGAAACATCTAAGTACCCTTAGGAAAAGAAATCAACCGAGATTCCCCTAGTAGCGGCGAGCGAACGGGGATTAGCCCTTAAGCCTAGAGGGTGTTAGTGGAATGTGTTGGAAAGCACAGCGATACAGGGTGATAGCCCCGTACATGAAAACTAACTTTAGGTGAAAACGAGTAGGACGGGACACGTGATATCTTGTTCGAATATGGGGGGACCATCCTCCAAGGCTAAATACTCCTGACTGACCGATAGTGAACCAGTACCGTGAGGGAAAGGCGAAAAGAACCCCTGTGAGGGGAGTGAAATAGAACCTGAAACCGTATACGTACAAGCAGTGGGAGCGGTTCTTGAGACCGTGACTGCGTACCTTTTGTATAATGGGTCAGCGACTTACATTTTGTAGCGAGGTTAAGCGAATAGCGGAGCCGTAGGGAAACCGAGTGTTAACTGCGCGTTTAGTTGCAAGGTGTAGACCCGAAACCCGGTGATCTAGCCATGGGCAGGTTGAAGGTTGAGTAACATCAACTGGAGGACCGAACACACGTATGTTGAAAAATGCGGTGATGACTTGTGGCTGGGGGTGAAAGGCCAATCAAACCGGGAGATATCTGGTTCTCCTCGAAAGCTATTTAGGTAGCGCCTCGAGCGAATACCATTGGGGGTAGAGCACTGTTAAGGCTAGGGGGTCATCCCGACTTACCAACCCTTTGCAAACTCCGAATACCAATGAGTACTACTCGGGAGACACACGGCGGGTGCTAACGTCCGTCGTGAAAAGGGAAACAACCCAGACCATCAGCTAAGGTCCCAAAGTTATTGCTAAGTGGGAAACGATGTGGGAAGGCTTAGACAGCTAGGATGTTGGCTTAGAAGCAGCCATCATTTAAAGAAAGCGTAATAGCTCACTAGTCGAGTCGGCCTGCGCGGAAGATATAACGGGGCTAAGCAATACACCGAAGCTATGGGTACTAGCGCTTGCGCTAGTGCGGTAGAGGAGCGTTCTGTAAGCCGTTGAAGGTGAAGGGGTAACCCACGCTGGAGGTATCAGAAGTGCGAATGCTGACATGAGTAACGATAAAGGGGGTGAAAAACCTCCTCGCCGAAAGACCAAGGGTTCCTGTCCAACGTTAATCGGGGCAGGGTGAGTCGACCCCTAAGGCGAGGCCGAAAGGCGTAGTCGATGGGAAACGGGTTAATATTCCCGTACTTCTGCTAACTGCGATGGAGAGACGGAGAAGGCTAGGCTAGCGCGGCGTTGGTTGTCCGCGTTTAAGGCTGTAGGTAGGGTACTTAGGCAAATCCGGGTACCTAATACTGAGAGTTGATGACGAGTCACTACGGTGATGAAGTAGTTGATGCCATGCTTCCAGGAAAATCTTCTAAGCTTCAGGTTAGTAGGAATCGTACCCCAAACCGACACAGGTGGTCGGGTAGAGAATACCAAGGCGCTTGAGAGAACTCGGCTGAAGGAACTAGGCAAAATGGTACCGTAACTTCGGGAGAAGGTACGCTCCTGTTGGTGATGAGACTTGCTCTCTAAGCTGACGGGAGTCGCAGATACCAGGTGGCTGCAACTGTTTATCAAAAACACAGCACTGTGCAAACTCGCAAGAGGAAGTATACGGTGTGACGCCTGCCCGGTGCCGGAAGGTTAATTGATTGGGTTATCTTCGGAGAAGCTCATGATCGAAGCCCCGGTAAACGGCGGCCGTAACTATAACGGTCCTAAGGTAGCGAAATTCCTTGTCGGGTAAGTTCCGACCTGCACGAATGGCGTAATGATGGCCACGCTGTCTCCAGCCGAGACTCAGTGAAGTTGAAATTGCGGTGAAGATGCCGTATACCCGCGGCTAGACGGAAAGACCCCGTGAACCTTTACTATAGCTTGGCACTGAACATTGACCCTACATGTGTAGGATAGGTGGGAGACTTTGAAGCGGGAACGCCAGTTCTCGTGGAGTCATCCTTGAAATACCACCCTTGTAGTGTTGATGTTCTAACTCTGGCCCCTGAATCGGGGTTGAGGACAGTGCCTGGTGGGTAGTTTGACTGGGGCGGTCTCCTCCCAAAGAGTAACGGAGGAGCACGAAGGTTGGCTAAGTACGGTCGGACATCGTACGGTTAGTGCAATGGCATAAGCCAGCTTAACTGCGAGACATACACGTCGAGCAGGTGCGAAAGCAGGTCATAGTGATCCGGTGGTTCTGAATGGAAGGGCCATCGCTCAACGGATAAAAGGTACTCCGGGGATAACAGGCTGATACCGCCCAAGAGTTCATATCGACGGCGGTGTTTGGCACCTCGATGTCGGCTCATCACATCCTGGGGCTGAAGTCGGTCCCAAGGGTATGGCTGTTCGCCATTTAAAGTGGTACGCGAGCTGGGTTCAGAACGTCGTGAGACAGTTCGGTCCCTATCTGCCGTGGGCGTTGGATGATTGAAGGGAGCTGCTCCTAGTACGAGAGGACCGGAGTGGACGAACCGCTGGTGTTCGGGTTGTCATGCCAATGGCATTGCCCGGTAGCTACGTTCGGAATCGATAACCGCTGAAAGCATCTAAGCGGGAAGCGAGCCCTAAGATGAGTCATCCCTAGACCTTTAAGGTCTCTAAAGAGCCGTCCGAGACTAGGACGTTGATAGGCAGGGTGTGTAAGCGTTGTGAGGCGTTGAGCTAACCTGTACTAATGACTCGTGAGGCTTAACCATACAACCCAAAAGGGTTTTACTTGAAACGTTCCAGACGTTTAAAGTACTTCCTCCTTCAATGGAGGTCGCGATAATGGTTACTGAATCAAAAGAATACAAAGTACTTGATTGAAGTGCGAACTCAAACAGCTTTCTAAATTTACTATTTTGGTTAATTACGCAGGTAATTGTTTGGCTGACAAAGCCGTAACGAAGCGAAGCGCGGAGTGTACTGGAGTACATGGTCTAAATTGTTCCATACAATTTAAGACATTTACTCCATCCTTGGAGGTCAAGCACTGCAGCGAGGAAACAATGCCGTCAGACGAAGAATTAACCAGTAAGAATTTGTCTGGAAACCATAGCATTGTGGTCCCACCTGATCCCATCCCGAACTCAGAAGTGAAACGCAATCGCGCCGATGGTAGTGTGGGGTCTCCCCATGTGAGAGTAGGTCATTTCCAGGCGCCTAATTAAGTGAAGAAGCCACCTGAATAAGGTGGCTTTTTTGCGTTTGGGGTTTATGAATTTATTGGGTACCCTTTCGAACCACCTTAATTAAAGTCAGGTGGCTTATTCACTTATGTAGGCATGAATGCCTACTCCCGACGTCGCCCCACCGCTAAGCGGGGTCTCCGGCTACGAAGCTTAGCTTCTCCGCGTTCAAGTGGGGCTAAATACTGCGTATTTAAAGCGCCTCACTTTCCCCCCATGTGTTCGCTGCGCGAACCGAGTAGGTCATTTCCAGACGCCTATTTATTCTCGAAAGAGAGTCGATAAATCCCCAGCACCTAGTGTTGGGGATTTTTTCGTTTATACGCTCGCCTAAATTGTTCCCAACAATTTATGGCGCTTCCTACATCCATGTGGGTCGCGCGAAAGCGCTACTTCACATGCAGCCCAAAGCTGCTTACGCAGTGTGGCAGTTAAGTGTTCCATTCTTCAACTGCATTTCCGCCATCCATGGTGGTCAGGCCCCTCAGCTTGCAGCTTAGCTGCTTCGCGCTCCAGCCATCCATTAAGCTGCGCTCGATAAGCGGATGTCTTACGCTCCCATGCGTGAAACCTTTGGCGGATTCCATTTCTCGAGATAGGACTAGATAGCGTTTCCTAGCATTCAACCATATGAGCTTGTACCTCAGCCGTACTGGTTAAAATTGATCTATATCTCCCTTTCTATTTTCATGCCTTTGTCCTATATCCACGCTTCGATGATTTAAGGCGAATGCCTTCTAGTGAGGTGGAGGGCTCGCAAGAACATCTGTTTTTGCGCTGTAGCTATTTAGGAGTGTCTTGGAACTATTTTTATCCCATATGGAGGCTGAGTCACTAAAAGCTGATGATTGACCTAGTGGAATCGGTATTAAGGTTTTTGTTTGTGGTGTCCGGGATAGGAAGAGGAAGGTGCGGGTAGCAGGTCTCTATGTATTTGTCCCCAGGTGCTAGTCTCGAAGAGGCTCGATGCAAAAAAATGCGGGCTTTATTTGGGGTACTTTATGTAGGGCTGTTATTTGCCTATGAAGGTAATCATTAATAGAACTTGCTTGGGGGATTTCAGGCTCGATATGCCATTAATCAGTGACGTATAACGTCATTAAAAGCAGGTTGAATGATGGTGTGGATGGCCATTTTTTGAGTGGGAATGTGAGGATATGACTTAATATTCGCTATCTTGCATGAAAAAGCCGCAATTGAGCGAGTTAGCCATAAAAAGTCCTTTACCTTTGAGAGGGGTTTTAGCATAATGCCCCACGTCAACAGGGGTGTAGTTCCAATTGGTAGAACAGCGGTCTCCAAAACCGATGGTTGCGGGTTCGAGTCCTGCCACCCCTGCCACATTCTAGAGAAGCCGTTCAGAAATGAACGGCTTTTTGCTTTTCTGAGTTTTATCTTTTCACTCAAGTTCATATAGTCTCTGGTCGTCGTGACACTCGCCTGGGCAGAGGTTATCCTTAAGGGGTTAGCATTTGTCTGGAGGCGATTTGGAACCGAGTGCATATTTAGATGCGATGGGTATAACCCGCTGGGTAGAGAAGGGAGCCGAGCTTCCCCTGTATCATATTCTCGTGGATCGAGGAGCGAGCGTCTCAGGCGACCACCCGCTTATCCGCCAGGTGTTGGCACTCTTTCCCGAGCAGGATAAGCAGGTTGTCGTCAGCGATTCGCTTAGCAGCACCAAAGAGGTGTTTTGGGATATGCGAAGTCTCAGGTTACCTAAGGTGGCATGCGCCATCAGCTCTGCACCTATAACCGTTCTCGAGCAAGAATCTAAGGCCAAGCGCGAGCTATGGCAGCATATTTGGGAGAGCGATGCCTATGACGCTAACGCTTAAGACACTGACCAAGGAAGACGCTCCTAAGTTGCATGAGCTGGAGTCGGCCTGCCATAGCTTCCCCATGTCGCTGAGTAACCTTGAGACCTGTTTCGGGCGTTTCTACCATGTCATCGGTCTCTTTGATGATGAGGAACTGTTGGGCTTCAGCATTCTGCATCAACTGTTCGAAGATGCCACCCTGATGGATATCTGCGTCCGGCCAGACGCTCAGGGGCAAGGTTTGGGTAAGCGCCTCACCGAGGCGTTAATCGAGCTGGCAGCGACTCAGGGCGCCGAACGTATGATGCTAGAGGTGAGGGCCTCTAATGAAAGGGCTATCGCCTTATATCGCCAGATGGGCTTCGAGCAGACAGGAATGCGGGCCAATTACTATCAGTTAGAGCAGGGGAAAGAGGACGCTATCCTGATGGAGCGTTTGTTCTAGCCGTTTTGGTTTGTATTTGGGAATAAAAAAATAGCGCCGAAAGGCGCTATTTTTACATCTAAGCTATTAAAGCCTAAGGTCTTAGGTTATTTAACCTCTTTACCTTGAGCTTGCAGATCCGCATGGTAGCTTGAACGCACCATAGGACCACATGCTGCATGGGTAAAGCCTATCTCTTCGGCATAGTCTTTCAGCTCGTCAAACTCAGCTGGCGGCACGTAACGCTCTACTGGTAGGTGGAACTTAGAGGGCTGCAGGTATTGACCGAGTGTCAGCATCTCAACATTGTGCGCACGCAGATCGCGCAGTACTTCGGCGATCTCTTCGTTGGTCTCACCTAGGCCCATCATCAAACCCGACTTAGTCGGAATGTTTGGGTGTTGCTCTTTGAATTTCTTCAACAGATCCAGTGACCACTGGTAGTTTGCCCCTGGACGCGCCTTACGATAGTGCTTAGGTGCCGTTTCCAGGTTGTGGTTGAAGACATCGGGTGGCTCGGTGGCCAGGATCTCCAAGGCGGCGTCGATGCGGCCCCTGAAATCGGGCACTAAGATCTCAATCTTGATCTCTGGGTTGAGCTTACGGATTTCGCGAATACAGTCGGCAAAGTGCTGTGCACCACCATCACGCAGATCGTCACGATCCACAGAGGTGATCACCACATATTTCAGCTTCATGTCTCTGATGGTCTGTGCCAGTTTTGCCGGCTCTTCGGCATCAGGCTTGAGTGGACGGCCATGGGCCACGTCGCAGAAGGGGCAGCGACGGGTACAGATGGCGCCCAAGATCATGAAGGTGGCGGTACCATGGTTAAAACATTCGGCAAGGTTAGGGCAGGAAGCCTCTTCACATACAGAGTGCAGACCGTTCTTACGCAGCGCCTGTTTGATGTCGACGATACGCTGGTTCGATGCCGGGAGCTTGACTCTCAACCAATCGGGTTTGCGTAGCATGGTTTCGCGCTCGGAAGGCACGACCTTGACCGGAATACGAGAGACCTTGTCGGCATCGCGTAACTTGACTCCGGGTTGTAATCTTTCAGGCCTACTCATATTAGTCTGTTAACCCTTGATGATGTTCTAGATGTTGATAGCCCAATTCTTGGCTAAAGGTTTGTATCAGTTTCTCGCCGGCTTCTTCGACGCTTTGTGGCCCCTTGAGCGGCTTACATTGAGCCATCTCTAATCCTGCATAACCGCAGGGGTTGATGCGCTGAAAGGGGGACATATCCATATCGACGTTTAGTGCCAGGCCGTGGAAGGAGCAGCCTTTACGGATCCGCAGACCCAGAGAGGCAATCTTGCGCTCCTCGACATAGACGCCAGGGGCGTCGGCCTTAGGATAGGCCTCGATACCATAGAGGGCGAGCATCTTGACGATACTCTGCTCTATGTCGGTCACCAGTTGGCGAACACCGATTTTGAGGCGTTTGATGTCCAGTAGTGGGTAGGCGACTAGCTGCCCTGGACCATGGTAGGTCACTTGGCCACCACGATCGACTTGAATGACGGGGATATCGCCGGGGTTGAGAATATGCTCACTTTTACCTGCCTGGCCTTGAGTGAACACCGGAGGATGTTCGACTATCCAAAGCTCATCTCGGCTCGTTTCATCGCGATTATCGGTATATTCCTGCATGGCATGCCATACCGACTCGTAATCCTGGCGTCCAAGATGACGAATATGTAAAACCGTATCTTTCAAGGGCAACCTCTCCCCTCAGCGTTTAAGTGCGCCTATTATACGCGCGAAATCAGGAAATGTAAGGTAGATCACATTTCCTATCTGGAGGGCACATCTTAGAGGACGCGCTTAACCCCTTCGATAGCCGCTAACTCGATGTAAAGCAGTTCGATCTGCTCTTTACTGTGAACCGTTACCTTAACGGTGATCGAGTGGTAGCTGCCTTTGCTTGAGGCCCTGGAGGTTGGCATATAGTCGCCTGGTACGTGACGCTGCACAACGGCAACGACATCATCGGCGAGTGTGTCTCTGGCGTCGCCCACGACTTTGAAAGGGAAGGCCGCGGGGAAGTCTAGGAGTTCATGAAATTTGGTGTCTAACATAGGTGTCTATCTCTTGCCTAACTTAATGGCTATAAAATGGGGGTTATTATACCTAATTCAAGCCTCGGAGGCTAAAAACAAAAAAGTCACCCTTAGGTGACTTTTTACTATCTCATGCATTTGTCGCTGTGGAATTAGTTAAACCAGCTGGCAAACATCTGCTTAAAGTAGTCCATCAGCTTGCTGAACCAGCTGCCTTCGTTCACCTCTTGCAGGGTGACCAGTGGGAACTGGGCAATGTCTTTGCCGTTAAGCTGGAAGTAGATGCGGCCTACTGTCTCACCCTTGGCGATAGGGGCGGTCAGCTCCTTGTTCAGCTCGTAGTTGGCTTCGAGGTTTTTCGCCTGGCCACGGCTGATGGTGATAGGGGTATCTGTTAACACGCCAAGATCCACTGACTCTCTGTCACCGTACCAGATCTTCTGGGTAACAAAGCTGTCGCCCGCCTTGTAGGGGGTGATGGTCTCGAAGAAGCGGAAACCATAGTTGAGCAGTTTCTTACTCTCTGCCTTACGGGCCGACTCGCTGGCGGTGCCCATGACCACAGACACCAGACGCATGCCATCTTTGGTTGCCGAGGTCACCAGGTTGTAACCGGCGCCAGAGGTGTGACCCGTCTTGATGCCATCGACGTTCAGGCTCTTGTCCCACAGCAGACCGTTACGGTTGTACTGCTTGATGCCGTTATAGGTGAAAGATTTCTCCGAGTAGACGCGGTACTCCTCGGGGACGTCGCGGATCAACGCGGCGCCCAGCAGTGCCATGTCGTAGGCGGTGGTCTTGTGATTTTCCGAGTCCAGTCCGTGTGAGTTCTCGAAGTAGCTGTCACGCATGCCCAGCTGTTTGGCCCAGGAGTTCATCAGATCCACGAAGCCATCTTCGGTACCGGCAATGTGCTCGGCCATGGCGACACAGGCATCGTTACCCGACTGAATGATGATGCCGCGGTTAAGATCTTCGACCGAGACCTGCTTACCCACTTCGATAAACATCTTAGAGGAGTCAGGGAAATTCTTCGACCAGGCGTTCTTACTGATGGTCACCTTGTCTTGTGGTGAGATATTGCCCACCTTGATCTCGTGGCCTATCACGTAGCTGGTCATCATCTTGGTGAGACTGGCCGGGTTCAGGCTCTCATAGGCATTCTCTTCGGCGATGATCTGGCCAGAGTTGTAATCCATCAGGATAAAGGCTTTGGCTGCTACCTTAGGTGCATCAGGCGTAACAACGGGTGCCGCGTTGGCTGCCGTGATAGAGAGGGAGGAGACAAGGAGGAGTGTTTTCAAGCTATGATTCAGTAATTTCATATTATCAAGGCACGTCTTCTGGTTGAATGCAAAAATTTGGGCGCTATGTCGGGCGAGTATAACATTAGTCGACCATCGAAATCAGTGAAGGTTCCTTAATCTTAAGGAAAAGCGCACCGATTTCGGGTCGTTACCTTATTCGGTCACCAGATAGCTCTGAGGGTAGCCGTTTTGCTGCAGTGTCTGATGCAGCTGGGCAGCGATTTGCTGGCGTCCTATGGGGCCGAGTTGCAGGCGATAGAGATTGCCGCTCTGCTGGATACGAGTCTTAACCTGGTACTGGTCGGCCAGGGTCTGCGCCAGATGATCGATGCGTCCCTTATCTGAGGAGGCGATCACCTGCACATAGTGAAGCTTGGTTTCCTGCAGTGCGGCCAAAGCCACCGACTCGGGGTTTTCTATGTAGATCACCTCGAGCTGGACCTTGGCCGTGCCTGTCTTGAGCATGTCCAGGCGATGCGCCGCGGCGTAGGAGAGATCTATGATGCGGTTATCGTGAAAGGGGCCGCGATCGTTGACCCTTACCACTACCGACTTGTCGTTGGCCAGGTTAGTGACCTTCACATAACTAGGCAGTGGCAGCGTCTTATGGGCCGCCGACATGGAATACATGTCGTAGGTCTCGCCATTGGAGGTGAGGTGACCATGAAACTTGGCGCCATACCAGGAGGCGATCCCCGTCTTCTGATAGCCTTTGCCTGTGTCGAGCACCCGGTAGGTCTTGCCCAGTACCGTATATTCCTTGCGGTTGCCGCCGCGGCTGTAGGGCTCAAACTTGGGGTGAGCATCTTCCACCTTGGAGACGTCGGGCGCATCGGTCGGCGCTACGTCGTCGGCAATCTTATAGCGGCCGCTCTGAGACGAGCAGCCCGCCAAAACCAATAGCAGGATGAAGGAGAGCAGTGACAGGGCGTTACTGTTTCGCATAAGCATCTTTGAGTTGTTGGCTGAATTGATACACCGCCATGGCGTACAGCGGGCTGCGGTTATAGCGGGTGATCACGTAAAAGTTGTTTAGTCCCAGCCAGTAGTCTTTGCTGCCTTGCTGCTCAAGCTCGACTAGTAGTGCGGATTGTTGCACGTCGAGATCGACATTCTGCGCCAGGGAGATGGTTGGCGACAGGATGTCGGCAACCTTGTAGGAGAGCTTCTCTCCCGACCAGGCCTTGAGATGCGCGGGCAGATGGTGTGTAGTCAGCGGTAGGGTGATCAAGGCGCCCTTCTGCCAGCCATGTTGATGGAAATAGTTGGCGACACTGCCGATGGCATCGACCGGATCGCCAACCAGGTCCCGGCGGCCGTCGCCGCTAAAATCCACTGCGAAATGGCGATAGCTGGAGGGAATAAACTGACCATAACCCATGGCGCCGGCGTAGGAGCCTTTTAGCGAGCTCAGGTCCAGCTTTTCCTCTTTGGCCAGGGTCTGTAGCTGGGCGAGTTCCTTGCGAAAGAAGTCGGCCCGCGGCGTGTAATGAAAGCCCAAGGTGTAGAGGGCGTCGATCACCGGATAGGTGCCCATGTAGCCGCCGTAGAAGGTCTCGATGCCGATAATGGCAACTATGATCTCGGGGTCCACCTGATAGGTCTTTGCCGCCTTGGCGATGGTCGCGTCATGGGTGCGCCAGAAATTCAGTCCCTTTTCCAGACGCTTATCGGTGAGGAAGATGGGGTGATATTGATACCAGGGCTTGGCTTCCCAAGGGGTGGTGATGGCGTCGATCACCTTCTGGTTGTATTGGGCGCTACTGAGAAAGCTGTCTATCTCTGCCAGGGTGAAGCCGGCGCCGAGTTGCTGCTCGGTGAAGGCTGTCTTCAACTCACTGATGTCGCCCTCTTGGGGGATCACCTTGTCATCGGCTTGGGCCAGCATGCTGGCGCTGCCCAGCATCAGGGCGAAAAATAGCTGTGAAACTGGTTTCAAATCGTCTTCCTTTAACGGTCAATGAATCGTCTATGGGTATGAATGCTCATCAGGATCCCGAAGCCTGTCATCAGGGTCAGCATAGAGGTGCCGCCGTAACTGATGAGGGGCAGGGGTACACCAACTACGGGGAGTAGTCCCGATACCATGCCAATATTCACAAAGACATATACAAAGAAGGTTAAAGTAATACTGCCAGCGAGTAAACGGGCAAAACTGGTTTGTGCGCGCGAGGCAATCACCAGGCCGCGGCCGATCACATAGAGGTAGAGGCAGAGCAGAATAAGGCTGCCGATCAGGCCAAACTCCTCGCCGATAACCGCGAAGATGAAGTCGGTGTGGCGCTCGGGCAGGAACTCCAGCTGAGATTGAGTGCCGTCGAGCCAGCCCTTGCCCCAGATCCCACCGGAGCCGATGGCGATCTTGGACTGAATAATATGATAGCCGGCGCCCAGTGGGTCTTTTTCCGGATCCAGCAGGGTCAATACCCGGGTACGTTGATAATCGTGCATCAGGAAGTACCAGAGCACAGGCAGCATGGCCAGCACGCCGCCGATGAAGCTGCCGACGATGGCCCAGCTCATGCCGGAGAGAAACAGCACGAAGATCCCCGAGGCCGCCACCAGGATGGAGGTGCCGAGATCCGGCTGCTTGGCAATCAAGAGCGTCGGAATGAGCAGAATTACCCCGGCACCGGCCAGATAACGCTTCTTCGGCGGTAGCGGAAACTTACTGATATACCAGGCCATGGTGATGGGGAAGGCTAGCTTAATCAGTTCAGAGGGTTGAAATTCCATGAAGCCCAGGTTGAGCCAGCGCTGGGCGCCCTTGTTGATCTCACCGAAGAAATGCACCCCTAGTAGCAGAATCACCCCCGCAATATAGATGGGGAATGCCCAGCGCCTGAGCACCTCTGGGTTGATCTGGGCGACAAACAGCATGATCCCCAGCGACAGTCCCATACGGATCAGCTGACGCTCCATCAGCGCCATATCTTCGCCGCCGGCGGAATAGATGACGAACAGGCCATAGCACATGAGTGCCAGCAGCCCAAGAAGCAGTGGCAGGTCGATATGCATGCGCTGCCAGATGTTGGGTCTATGGCTATGGGCGTTCATTGTGTGGGCTCCCGGCGGTTTCTAAGGGCAGGTTGTCGCGTAGCATATACTCATCCAGCAGCGCGCGGGCCACGGGGCCAGCGTTGGCGCCACCCCAACCGGCGTTTTCCAGTACCACTGCCAGCACGATGCGCGGCGCCTCATAGGGGGCGTAGGCGACGATCAAGGCGTTATCCCTCAGGTGTTCGTCGATATTTTCTGCGTCATATTTTTCATCTTCGGCCACACTGAAGACCTGGGCGGTACCCGTCTTCATCGCCGCGGTATAGCCGGCATCGACGAAGCGTGACTTATGGGCGGTATCTCTCATCGCCTCGTTGATGATCTGCCAGTTGTGTGGACTCTTCAGTACCACGGGAGCCATCTTGTCTACCGGGGTGTCCACCTTGACGGTATCATTCTTGATCGACTTCAACAGGTGCGGCACGAAACGTTCGCCCTTATTGGCCATGATGGCGGTGGCGTTGGCCAGCTGCAGTGGCGTGGTGGTCCAGTAACCCTGGCCGATCCCCACTGAGATGGTATCGCCGATATACCAGGGCTGATTGTATTTGAGTCGTTTCCAGTCCTTGGACGGCATGTTACCGGCCGACTCCTCGAAGATATCGACACCTGTGCGCTCGCCAAAGCCGAACTGCTGCATGAAGTTGCTGATCTTATCTATGCCTGTCTTGTAGGCCATGTCGTAGAAGTAGGTGTCACAGGAGTGCACCAGGGCGCCGTTGACATCGACCCAGCCGTGGCCCCAACGTTTCCAGTCGCGATACTTGCGCTCGACGCCGGGGATCTGCCAAAAGCCTGGGTCCCACACCCGGGTCTTAGGGGTCACAACCTTTTCTTCCAGGCCCAGCAGCGCCATGTGAGGCTTAACCGTCGATGCCGGGGCGTATTGGCCCTGGGTGGCGCGGTTGATCAGCGGGCGAGAGCGAGCGTTGAGCAGATCGCTATAGGCCTTGGAGCTGATGCCGTGCACGAACTGGTTCGGGTCATAGCTGGGGCTGGAGACCATGGCCAGTATGCCGCCGTCGCGGGGATCGATAGCCACGATTGAGCCGCGGCGACCCGCCAGCAGTTCCATCGCCTTCTTCTGTAGCTGA
The DNA here is from genome assembly GCF_019457535.1 of Shewanella halotolerans. Lineage (NCBI taxonomy): Bacteria > Pseudomonadati > Pseudomonadota > Gammaproteobacteria > Alteromonadales > Shewanellaceae > Shewanella > Shewanella halotolerans. The sequence continues at coordinate 1,118,715 of NZ_CP080417.1, forward strand.
AGATCCAGGGTCAGGTAGATGTCCTGGCCCGGCTCTGGCGCCACAGATTTAAGGGTGCGAATGGTGCGGCCGCGGTTGTTGACCTCTTCTTCCAGGTGGCCAGGCATGCCGTGCAGCAGGCTCTCATAAAACTTTTCGATCCCCTGCTTGCCGATATCCTTGGTGGCGGCGTAGTTCTGCCACTGGCCGTTGCGCTGCAATGCGGCCTGGTCCCTGTTGTTGATGCGGCCCACATAGCCCAGCACATGGGTCAGCAGTCCATCGTAGGGGTAGTGGCGTTTCAGGCCTGCATCGATGGAGAAGCCAGGGAACCTGTGTTGGTTAACGCTAAAGATCGCCACTTCCTCCTCCGACAGGCGGTTCTTGACCGTGATCGGCTTGAAGCGGCGATGGTATTTGAGGGAGGCGACCAGGCTTTCTCTGTCATCCTTGCTGAGCTCGACGACCTTGGCGAGTTCATCCAGGGTCGCGGGAATGTCTTTGACCTTCTCGGGGATCAGTTCCAGCGAGTAGAAGGGCTGATTCTCCGCCAACAGTTGGCCGTGTCTGTCGTAGATCAGGCCGCGGCTTGGCGCCACTGGCACGACGCGGATGCGGTTGTCGTTGGAGCGGGTCTCGTAGTCTTTGTAGGACAGGACTTGCAGATGATAGAGGTTGCCCAGCAGTATGCTCAGCAGGATTATCACACAACCAAAGGTGAAGATGGCGCGGCGTTTGAACAGCGAGGCTTCGGCTGCATGATCATGCATGGCCATCCGTTTACGTGGCGCCAATTATACTCTCTCCGGCAGTATGTTGGTTGTCACTATCATCGTCTATCCCTCGATTGACTCGAGTATCGCGCGGCGCACTACTCTCTATGATACGGGTGGTTGTTGTTGATGCTCCAGGCACGGTATAGGCTCTCGGCCACCAAGACGCGTACCAAGGGGTGGGGCAGGGTCAAGGCCGATAGACACCAGCTTTGATTCGCCGCCTGTTTACAGGCGGGGGCCAGTCCCTCGGGGCCGCCGATAAGCAGGCTAACATCGCGACCGTCCAGTTGCCAGCGATTGAGCTGAGTGGCAAGCTCGGGCGTGGTCCAGTTTTTACCCGGCAGATCCAGGCTGACAATATGGTTTCCCTTAGGGATAGCCGCCAGCATCTGTTCGCCCTCTTTGTGCAAGATGCGGGCGATGTCGGCATTCTTACCGCGCTTGCCGGCAGGGATCTCAATCAGTTCGAACGCCATGTCCCTGGGGAAACGGCGCTGATATTCTTCGAAACCTGTGGTGACCCAGGCGGGCATGCGAGTGCCCACGGCAACGAGTTGTAACTTCATTAAGCTGGCTTTTCAGACCACAGCTTTTCAAGCTGATAGAAGTCGCGGGTCTTGTCTTGCATCACATGAACAATCACGTCGCCCAGGTCGACCAGCACCCATTCGCTGCTGTCACGGCCTTCGACGCCATGGATATGTAGGTTGGCACGTTTGGCCTCGAGTACCACGTTCTCGGCGATCGCTCTGACGTGGGTCTTAGAAGTACCCGAACAGACCACCATATAGTCGGTCACATTCGACTTGTCGGTGACTTCCAGTACTACAACATCTTTTGCTTTTAAATCTTCGACCTTGTCGATGACAAACTGTTTAAGCTCGGCGCTTTGCACGCTAAATTCCTCATTCATTTTTAACAGCGAGGCAGTATAACAGGTTATGCCCCTAAAGTAATTGCTAATAGCGGTGCGTGAAATGCCTGTCTGCGCCCTAAACGGCGTGAGTTTGGCTAAAGGTTGAGGCCTTGTTATCTGGCTGTTAGCGGTAGAGCTGATGGGCGGCGATATAGTCGGCCACAACCTGTGGCATGGCATCGGGCGCCAGCTGATTTTGGGCCAGCTGCTGGCGAATCTCGGTAGAGGAGTAGGGCTGAGGTGTGATGGTCACCGGGAGGATGAGACCGGCGTAGCAATCTGACTCGGCAGCCTTATCAAGCCCTGTCTTGTCTGCGCGGCGGGTATTAAGCAGTGTGGCCATCTCGCTGTCCTCGCACAACGTCCAGCCGGGCCTTTGGCAGACGGCGATATGACAGAGATCGAACAGCTGCCGCCAGTGATACCAGCTTGGCAGGCCAACGAAGGAGTCCATCCCCATGATAAACACCAGCTGATCCTGGCCGTGGGTCTGACGCAGGTACTTCAGGGTCTCTACCGAATAGGAGGGCTGGTCGCGGTTTGCCTCTATGTCACACAGCTTGAGCTGTGGGTATTGCTGACACACAAGCCTGGCCATGGCAAGGCGATGCTGAGTGGAGGTGTTGGTGCCGTCCTTGTGAGGCGGAATATGGTTGGGCATCAGCCAGACTTCGTCGAGTCCCAGGGCGGCCTGCACCTCAAGCAATGGCTTGATATGACCATAGTGAATGGGGTCGAAGGTGCCGCCCAGTATGCCTATCTTCATCAGCTTTTTCCTAGCCGAGTTCGATATGGCTAAGATGAGCGTGAGCCTTGGGATCGTACAGCAGGCAGAGGTGACTCATGGCGGTCCAGTCTTCAGCTCCTTGCTGCTTGAGCTTCAGCTCGATCTTCGAGGCACTGGCCAGGGCTGTTTCTATCTGGCTTAGACTCAGGCGAGATAGCGCACCCTGATACAGCCCCTTGCGCTTGTCCCAGATCCTGAACTGACTCCACAGACTCTGCAGCGGCGTTCCCGCCTCCTGAGCCTGCTTGAGCTGTAACAGTGTGGTCAGCTCCTTAAACTGGCCCCACAGCAATATCGGCAGGGCCGTGCCCTCGGCTTGGAGCTGGGCCAGGATATGCTGGGCCTTCTCCTGTTGATTGGCCAGCAGGCAATCGGCCAGCTGAAAAACGCTGAAACGGGACTGATCTTCGAAGTAGTTTTGCAGTTGCTCGCTGGTGATCTGGCTGCTGGGGCTAAGTAGCTGCAGCAGTTGTATCGCCTGATCCGCTGCCAGCAGGTTGCCTTCATACAGACTCAGCAACAGCTGCTGGGCGTCCTGGGTGAGGTTTAAGCCGGCCTCGCGAATACGGGTCTGTAACCAGCGCTGAAACTGTGGCCCTTCTGGCGTGGCGCAGGGGATATAAATCCCTTTGTCATCCAGCTGCTTAAACCATTTCGATTTGGTCTGTTCGCTGGCAAGCTTTGGCCCTGTGATCACCAACAGAATATCTGGATTCACCTGCTGCATCAGACTCTGTAGCTGGCTACTGCCCTCGCTGCCGGGTTTGGCCTGGGGCAGGTGCAGCTCTATGATGCGGCGACTGGCGAACAGGCTCATGCTGTTCCACTCATCCTGCAATTCGCGCCAGTTAAAGCCAGTCTCCTGAGTGAGCACTATGCGCTCCTCGAAACCTTCTCGCTTGGCCTGTTCCAAGATCGCCCGCTTGCTGGTTTCACACAGCCAGGGGTCATCACCAAAGATGAGGTAACAGGGCTTTAGCGGCGAGAGCTGCTTGGCGAGCTGGTCCGGGTAGACGCGCATCAGTTGGTCTCGATAGAGGCCAGGATCTGGATGATCTGGTCGGCGGCCTGGATGCGCATCTCTTTTACGAGCAGTTCCATCTCACGGCTCTTTGCCAGTGCGGTGCGGGGATCGTCGAGGTAGTCGCGGTGAATGTCGACATCGAAGGCCTTGGCCTCGCGCTCGGGATACTGCACCGCGAAGCGCACGTGATAGTTGAGCTCATATTCCGCCACATTCCCCGTGGGGTAGAGGGAGAGGGTACTTCTGTCCAGCGAGTCGTTGAGGATCCGCACGACAGGCACACTGGTATCATCTTCCACTACTGTGATGCTGTTGAGACGCAGGCGTTCGCGCACCAGGCGGGTCAGCTCGCTGTATTCGTCCTGGCTGCTCAGGGTGAGCGTCTTAAGAGAATCTGGGATCGAGTAGCTGCGCTGAAGTTTAAAACCACATCCGGCGCTAAGCAGCACCGAGAGGGCTAAGATTGCAAAACATAAGCGTTTAATAAGCATAGGCTAAGCCATCTATTTCCATGTTTGATAAGACTCGGCCACCTGAGGTGGCCGAGTAAAGCGGGCAATTAGTTTGCTACGATATTGAGTAGCTTACCAGGTACATAAATCACCTTACGTACCGTCTTGCCTTCGGTGTGCTTGATAACGCCTTCCTCTGCCATACCGGCAGCTTCCACCGTGTCTTTGTCGGCGTCGGCGGCCACTGTTACCTTGGCGCGTAGCTTGCCGTTCACCTGTACTATGATCAGCTTGCTGTCTTCGACCAGCGCCGACTCATCGACGACCGGCCAAAGCACGTTTTCAATCGTCTCTTCGTGACCCAGTGCCTGCCACAGCTCGAAGCTGGTGTGCGGGATGATAGGGTAGAGCAGACGGACCACGGCGCACAGGGCTTCCTGCATCAGGGCTCTGTCTTGCTCGCTCTCCATCGGCGCCTTTTGCAGACGATTCATCAGCTCCATCACAGAGGCGATGGCGGTGTTGAACATCTGACGACGCTCGATATCGTCACCCACCTTGGCGATAGTCTTGTGCAGCTCACGACGCAGCTCTTTTTGAGCGCTATCGAGTGAGGCAACATCCAGGGCAACGGTAGGGCCTTGTGACACATGGTCGTGGGCCAGTTTCCAAAGACGCTTGATGAAGCGGTGAGCCCCTTCGACGCTCGACTCTTGCCATTCCAGGGTCAGTTCTGGTGGCGAGGCGAACATCATGAACAGACGCACGGTATCGGCGCCGTACTTGTCCACCATCTCTTGCGGGTCGATACCATTGTTCTTCGACTTAGACATCTTGCTCATGCCGGTGTAAACCAGTTCATGACCTTGGCTGTCGACGGCCTTGACGATACGGCCCTTGTCGTCGGTTTCGGTAACCTTGGCATCGTTTGGCGATACCCAGACACGGGCACCTTTCTCATCTGTGTAGTAGAAGGCATCGGCCAGCACCATGCCCTGGGTTAGCAGACGCTTGGCTGGCTCATCGCTGTTAACCAGGCCGATGTCACGTAGCAGCTTGTGGAAGAAGCGGAAGTAGAGCAGGTGCATACAGGCGTGCTCGATACCACCGATATATTGATCCACCGGCAGCCAGTAGTTGGCCTTGGCTGGATCCAGCATCTGGTCGGCCTTAGGGCTACAGTAGCGGGCATAGTACCAAGAAGACTCCATGAAGGTGTCGAAGGTATCGGTTTCTCTGAAGGCTTCCTGACCGTTAACCTGAGTCTTGGCCCACTCTTTGTCGGCCTTGATTGGGCTCTGGATACCATCCATGACCACATCTTCAGGCAGGATCACCGGCAGCTGATCTTCAGGCGTTGGCATTACCGTACCGTCGGCCAGGGTGACCATAGGAATTGGCGCGCCCCAGTAACGCTGACGGGAGACACCCCAGTCACGCAGACGATAGTTTACCTGACGCTTACCTTTGCCTTCGCTGGTTAGCTTAGCGTCGATGGCATCGAACGCTGCCTGGAAGTCCAGGCCGTCCAGCTCTGGGAATGAGTCGCCAGAGTTAAACACTATGCCCTTTTCTGTGTAGGCTTCTTCGCTGATGTCCAGCTCGCCATCTGCAGGCTTGATCACCCCTTCGATTGGCAGGCCATACTTAGTGGCAAATTCGTAATCGCGCTGGTCGTGACCGGGTACCGACATCACGGCGCCCGTGCCATAGTTCATCAGCACGAAGTTGGCAGCCCAGATAGGTACTAGCTTGCCTGTCAGCGGGTGGATGGCCTTAAGGCCTGTGTCGACACCCTTCTTCTCCATGGCGGCCATGGCGGCTTCTGTGGTGTCGGCGTTCTTGCACTCTTCGATAAAGTCGGCCAGCACAGGGTTGTTTGCCGCTGCTTGCTCAGCTAACGGATGACCTGCGGCGATCGCCACATAGGTCACGCCCATAACAGTGTCTGGGCGAGTGGTGTAGATGTCGAAGCTCTGATCGCTACCCTCGACCTGGAAGGTCATCTCGATGCCTTCGCTGCGGCCGATCCAGTTGCGCTGCATCGTTTTGACCTGCTCTGGCCATTCGTCCAGCTGGTCGATGTCGTTCAGCAGTTCTTCGGCGTAATCGGTGATCTTGATGAACCACTGAGGGATCTCTTTTTGCACCACCTGGGTGTCACAGCGCCAGCAGCAGCCGTCTTGTACCTGCTCGTTGGCCAGTACGGTTTCATCGTTTGGACACCAGTTAACCGAGGCAGTCTTCTTGTAGACCAGGCCCTTCTCGTACAGCTTGGTGAAGAACCACTGCTCCCAGCGGTAGTATTCAGGTGTACAGGTGGCGATCTCACGGCTCCAGTCGTAGCCGAAACCCAGCATCTTCAGCTGGTTTTTCATGTAATCGATGTTTTCATAGGTCCAAGGGGCCGGCGCCGTCTTGTTGTTGATGGCGGCGTTCTCAGCAGGCAGACCGAAAGAGTCCCAACCTATGGGTTGTAATACGTTTTTTCCTTGCAGACGCTGGTAACGGGCAACGACATCGCCTATGGTGTAGTTGCGGACATGGCCCATATGCAGTCGGCCAGAAGGGTATGGAAACATAGAGAGACAGTAAAACTTCTCTTTGCTTTCGTCCTCGGTTACTTCAAATGTTTTAGTGTCTTGCCAGTGCTGCTGCACCTTAGCTTCAATCTCTGAAGGTAGATATTGCTCTTGCATTGATGATTCCCGGCCATGCCGCCTATTTATTTGATCTTGCGCATCTTGCGCGCGAGTTAGATCTGCATAGAATAAACTAGAAGTGAGTCATTAAAAAGGTTCGCATGAAGGAGTATTGAACATGAGTGAAAGAAGTACCGAGTTGCTAGCGCTTTACCAGGCCCTATTCGAGCAGGTGAAATCGGATTTCTCTGAAGATAACTCAATGACTGCAAAGGAATTATATAAGACTGTCACGGCGAGTAAGGAGTTCTTGCTGCTTAAGGAGCAGGCCAAGGAGGAGGAGCTTGCCCTGGTAGAAGAATTTTTAAAGCGTGATATCGGCAGCTACCTGGCCGAAAAGAACGCCACGGATCTTAGCCACAGCCCCACAGTCATCGCCGCCGAGAATACCCTGTGGCATTGGCTGAGTGAGATTACCGACAGGAGTCAGGTGGAGTGGCATGAGGTGACCCAAGACTTCAAACATCACGGCTATTATCAGAGCGGTGAGATAGTGGGTCAGGGAGTGATGGTCTGCACCGGTTGCGGCCATGAGATGCGCATCGAATTCCCCGGGGTCATCCCCGACTGCCCCGAGTGCGATGGCGATCAGTTTACCCGAGAGGCGCTGGCGCCTTAATCTCCTGAGCGCTTGATGACTGAGTGCCTGATGTTTTCAGGGGCTCATTCCCTGAGCGCCCGACGCATAAGCATCTAACCACAGTCGTGAGTCTGACCGGCTCATAAAAAATCCCCGCCAATGCGGGGATTTTTGTATCTGCTCGAAATTTGTTGGTGTGCTAATTCTAAAGTTAGAGATAGAGTTAGAGCTAGAGCCTGAGTCTGCGAATCACCGCGCCGATTAATAGGATGGTGCACAGCAGCAGGAGTGGCGTCTGGCCCCAGCGGGCGAAGCCTGTACTGCCGGACACCAGCGGCACCTCGGCCTTGAGCACTCCGGTTTCAAATTGCGGCAGGCTATGGGTGATCTTGCCCTGTGGGTCGACCACGGCGGTGACGCCATTGTTGGTGGCTCTTAGTAGCGGCATGCCCAGCTCGATGGCGCGCATCTGGGCGATCTCCATGTGCTGCAACGGCCCGTTTGAGCGGCCGAACCAGGCATCGTTAGAGACGGTGAGCAGCAGCTCAGTACCGGCATTCACGTTAGCCCTGAGCTGCTCCGGGAAGGCGATTTCATAACAGATGGCCGGCGCCAGCTGATGCCCCACGGCGTCCAGGTTAGGCTGCTGGAAGTCGCCTCTGGCGAAAGAGGACATGGGCAGGTTAAAGAAGGGGGCCAGGGGCCTGAGCAGATCTTCCAGCGGCACAAACTCGCCGATGGGCAGCAGGTGGTGCTTACGAAACTCGTTGCTGCCATCGCCGCGATAATCGGCACTTTCTTGTTGTAGCTGCTGGTGGTTACCCAGGACGATCAGCGAGTTATAAAAGCGATTCTGCTGCTTGCTGATGATGCCCGTGATGATGGCGCTGTTATTCAGATTGGCGACCTTGTTGGCGTTGTCGAGAAACTCTTCCACCATATACTCGGGGGCAGGGATCGCCGCCTCAGGCCAGATAAACAGATCTGTGTCGGCCAGCGACGGCCTTGAGAGATCCATATATTTCAGCATGGTGGGCCAGAGCGCCTCGGGCTGCCATTTCATGCTCTGGGCGATGTTGCCCTGCACCAGCGCCACCTTGACCGATTTGCCTGTCGGGGTAATGGGCGATAGTTGCGAGCTGACAAATGCCCCCAGGCCGGCAAGGGCGGTGATAATCAGCAGCGGTGCTACTCGCAAGCTAAATGAGCGCGGCCCATTTGAGCTCACCCCATTTGAGCCTTGCCCATCAGCGCGATAGGTGAAGGCGAGAGCTAAGGCGCCGGCGATCATGGCTAATACCAGGCTGAGACCCAGGGCGCCTATGTTGCTGGCAAGGGGCGCCAGCGGCCCATTGGTTTGGCTATAGCCGGCCCAGAGCCAGGGGAAGCCGGTCAGCACCCAGCCTCTGGCCCACTCGGTCAGCACCCAAGCGGCAGGGAAGACGGCGAGAAAGCGCAGCCTTAGCGAGTTTGGTACCAACTTAACGCTGAGGTAGGCCGCCAGTGCCGGGTAGAGCGCTAGGTAGAGGGCCAGGATGGCCATCAGGCCCAGTGAGGCGATAAGCGGCAGGCCACCGTAGGTGTCTATGCTGACATGCACCCAGCTGATCCCCACAGAGAAACAGCCAAAGCCAAAGCTCAGCCAGTAGATAAATGTCTGCTTCGGGGGAAGCATACGGCTGTGCCCAAGGGCGAATGCCATGGCCAGGGGATAGATGAGCCAAAGTGAATAGGGGGCGAAGGCCAGAGAGGTACTGGCACCCGCCAGATAGGCGAGTACCAGCCGTATTACAGGATGATGGGCAATTGCCCTAAGTCGTAGCAGCATTATAGCCTCATCAAGGGACTGAAAAGTTAAGCGTTTTCTTCTTCAGTCTGGGGATCGGGAAGTTTCACCCTGAGCTGAACCAGCCTGCGGGTGTCGGCGCTAATCACCTTAAATTCAATCTCATCTATGGTGATCTTCTCGTTGCGCTCGGGCAGGTGGCCGAAGGCGTGGGAGACCAGGCCACCGACGGTATCGAACTCTTCGTCACTAAACTGGGTGCCGAAGGTCTCGTTGAAGTCGTCGATAGGGGTCAGTGCCTTGACCATGTAGATCTGTTTGCCCACCTTGCGGATCTCTGTCTCTTCGGCGGAGTCGTGATCGAACTCATCTTCGATCTCGCCGACAATCTCTTCGAGAATATCCTCGATGGTGACCAGACCGGAAACGCCACCATATTCATCGACGACGATCGCCATATGGTAACGTTGGGAACGGAATTCCTTCAGGAGCACGTCGACACGTTTGCTCTCTGGCACCACGACGGCCGGACGGATCACCTGCTCGAGGGAAAAGGGCTCGTCGTTATTTTTAAAGCCATACTGCAACAGGTCTTTAGCCAGCAGTATGCCTTCGATATGATCTTTATCTTCGTTGACCACGGGGAAGCGGGAATGGGCCGAGCCGATTACGGTCGATAGCAGCTCCTCTACCGTGTTGTCTATTTTTAGCGCCACAATTTGTGCCCGTGGGATCATGATGTCACGCACGCGCAGATCGGAGACTTCTAAAACACCTTTAATCATTTCGCGCGTGTCTTCGCTGATCACTTCTCTCTGTTCAGCGTCGTGGATCACCTCCACTAACTCGTCGCGACTCTGTGGTTCGCCCTGGAATAACTGACTTACTTTTTCAAACCAGCCCTTCTTGTGGGCGTTGCTACTCGGTGGGTTATCGTCACTCATAGTAATTTCCTGACCAGAATTGGCCGGCTATTGCTCCTTGTAAGGATTGGGAAATCCCAAACTTTCAATAAGTTGAGTCTCTAAAGACTCCATCTCTTCTGCTTCGCTATCGATAATATGATCATACCCTAGCAGATGCAGACAACCATGTACAACCATGTGGGCCCAGTGGGCTGTAAGGCTTTTTCCTTGGATCTCAGCCTCCTGCTCGACCACAGGCACACAGATCACTAAGTCGCCCAGCAGGGGCAGTTCAACCTCAGGCGGCGACTCGAACGGGAATGATAGCACATTTGTCGGCTTGTCTTTGCCTCTATAGGTATGATTTAACTGCTGACTTTCAGCCTCATCCACCAGGCGTATGGTCATCTCGGCCTCGGGCATGGCGTTGCCTAGAGCCAGACGTACCCAAGACTCGAACTGCTCCTGGGTCGGCAGCTGGTCGGCCTGGGTCGCAACCTGCAGATCCAGGTGCAGTGCAATTGGGCTATCAGGCATCATGGTGCTTAGGCTCCTCTGCCTTAAACTGGCTCTCGCGCTTGGCCTTTTCGCTGGCTACCTTCTGATCGTGCGCCTCATAGGCCTCGACGATACGGGCAACCACGGGGTGGCGTACCACATCCTTGGCCTGGAAGAAGTTAAAGCTGACCTCGTCGACTTCGCTAAGCACTTCGATGGCATGGCGCAGACCAGACTTTTGATGCTTGGGCAGATCGATCTGAGTGATGTCGCCGGTGATCACCGCGCGGGAGTTGAAACCGATACGGGTGAGGAACATCTTCATCTGCTCCACAGTAGTGTTCTGGCTCTCATCCAGGATGATAAAGGCATCGTTCAGGGTGCGGCCACGCATGTAGGCCAGAGGCGCGACTTCGATGACGCTGCGCTCGATCAGGCGCTCGACCTTCTCGAAACCCATCATCTCAAACAGGGCGTCATACAGAGGGCGTAGGTAAGGGTCGACCTTCTGGCTGAGATCGCCAGGCAGGAAGCCGAGCTTCTCGCCGGCCTCGACCGCTGGGCGGGTCAGCAGTATGCGTCTCACTTCCTGACGCTCAAGAGCATCGACCGCCGCGGCGACCGCTAGGTAGGTCTTACCCGTACCGGCCGGGCCGATACCGAAGGTGATGTCGTGGCGCACTATGTTGGCCACATAATCGCTCTGGTTGGGATTGCGGGGCTTGACCACGCCGCGCTTGGTCTTGATATAGAGCTCTTTGTCGTCTCGGGGCGCCTCAGCCTCCAGGGCGATCGCCTCTTGTATCGCCATGTGCACCTTATCGGGCTCCAGGTCTGGCGTGCTGCCGCGTACCGGCTGCGTCTCGATATAGAGTTCTTTGAGCAGATTATTGACCGTCAGGCAGTTGTGGGCCTGACCAACAATTTGAAAATGGTTGTTGCGATAATTGATCTCGACGCCGATGCGACGCTCGAGTTGTTTGATGTTGTCATCAAAGGGGCCGCAGAGCGACGCTAGCCTACGGGTATCAGACGGCTCGAGATACAGATTGAGCGTGGTGAGTTTGTTTGACAAAAATAGCTCCAGTTGCGTTTGTCGTGAATGCGTGTGCCGTCGGGTGTCATGCCCGACAGACTATAGTGACAGTTTACGAGGCATTAAGTTTAATTGCTAATGCTATTTGATTGCACCATTTGATTGAAAATTCGCCGCCCCTAAAAGATTTATGGATTCAAGGCGCAGTAAAGATGCGCGATAGAAATGTGCAATAAAAAAGCGACCCTGGGGTCGCTTTCAATTCGCATTTTAGATATGCCTAAGGGATAAACTGAGTCACCCCAAGATCGTCATCTTTCTTATGCTTGGCCAGGATGTCAGATGGGCGCAGGTCACGGCGCAGGTCCATCTCATCTTCGCCGCGAATGAACTTGCCACGCAGCGAGTTGGTAAACACATCGACGATCTCGACGTCGACGAAGCTACCTATGTGCTTAGGATCGGCTTCGAAGTTCACCACACGGTTGTTTTCGGTGCGGCCACGCAGCTCCATCGGGTTCTTCACCGATGGACCTTCTACCAGGATACGCTGCACTGTGCCTAGCATCTGACGGCTGTAGCGCATCGCCTGCTGGGTGATCCTGTCTTGCAGAATCGCCAGGCGCTCCTTCTTCTCATCCAGCGACACATCGTCAGGCAGATCTGATGCCGGCGTGCCCGGGCGTGCGCTGTAGATAAAGCTGAAGCTGTGGTCGAACTGCACATCTTCAATCAGCTTCATGGTATCGGCAAAGTCCTGCTTAGACTCGCCAGGGAAGCCGACGATGAAGTCAGAGCTGATCTGAATGTCGGGTCTTGCCTTACGCAGACGACGGATGATCGACTTGTATTCGATAGCCATGTGGCCACGCTTCATCTGGGTGAGGATCAGATCTGAACCAGATTGTACCGGCAGATGCAGGAAGCTCACCAGTTCTGGCGTGTCTTCATACACGTCTATGATGTCTTGGGTAAATTCGATCGGGTGGCTGGTGGTGAAACGAATACGATCGATACCGTCGATGGCGGCCACATAACGTAGCAGCTCGGCGAAGGTACAGATATCGTCATCGTGGGTCGCGCCGCGATAGGCATTCACGTTCTGACCTAGCAGGTTTACCTCGCGCACGCCTTGCTCGGCGAGCTGGGCGATCTCTAGGATCACGTCGTCCACCGGACGGCTCACCTCTTCACCACGTGTGTAGGGCACCACGCAGAAAGAGCAATATTTGCTGCAGCCTTCCATGATGGAGACGAAGGCGCTCGGGCCCTCGGCGCGCGGCTCTGGCAGGCGGTCGAACTTTTCAATCTCGGGGAAGCTGACGTCGATGACAGCCTTGCCGCCTTGCTGGATCTGTTCGATCATCTCAGGCAGACGATGTAGCGTCTGTGGGCCGAAGATCAGGTCGACACACTGAGCTCTGTCTTTGATTGCCTTACCTTCTTGAGACGCCACGCAACCACCTACACCTATGATAAGGTTAGGGTTCTTGTCTTTTAGCGTCTTCCAGCGACCCAGCTGGTGGAATACTTTTTCCTGTGCTTTTTCGCGAATCGAGCAGGTATTGAGTAGCAGGACATCTGCTTCCTCTGCCTCTTCGGTCAAGGTGTAGCCTTGATATTCGTCGAGCAGGTCGGCCATCTTTGATGAGTCATACTCATTCATCTGACAGCCCCAGGTTTTAATGTGGAGTTTCTTACTCATCAGTTTTGCGCCGTTGTTGCAACTACTGGGAAAAATAGCGCGACATTTTACCCTCTGCGCCGCCTGCTGGCTAGCTTTTGCACGTCATAAGGGTGAATTTACTCGGTGCGTGCGGCTACTTTGACCGGGAAATCCACCAGGGCGACCTGCGCCTCGGGCATCTGAGTAAAGAATGCATCGGCCATCGCCTGGCTGCTGTTTTTGGCCTGACGCTGTATGCTTGTTTGGATCTCCGCCCTATAATGGCTCATTAATTCAATCGTATATTGATATAGGGCATAATCAAGCGAGTTGCGATAGGTTACAGTCATCCTCTCTATCCCAAAGGTGGGCGTGGCAAGGGCCGAGGCCGACACTAGACTGGCGGCGGTGATTAGGCTGGCTAGCAGTAACTTTTTCATAGGACACTCCGTGACACTCAGCAGTAATGGTTAGCTGTATTGCAAGTTAGCTGTGAACTGAGAGTGTAAAGGCGCAAATGCTGTTATGCGCCGCGCCTTTGTAACTGAGTGTGAGTAGTTGCCTGCCTGGTAACATTTATATACGCAATCCGTCGATGTGACATATTTGGTAATAAGAAGTAGGGAGTCGAACCCAAGGTGAGTCAGAACCAGCGCAAGACCTTAGTAAAAGATGTTGTCGTGTTAGGCGGCGGTATGGTGGGGGCGGCGACGGCCCTAGGCTTGGCGCAGCTTGGCCTGTCGGTGGCGGTGGTTGAGGCCTATGTGCCCAAGACCTACGACAGTGAGCAGGAACTGGATCTTAGGGTATCGGCCATCAGCGTGGCCTCAGAGCAGTTGCTTGAGCGCCTCGGCGCCTTGACTGCACTCGGCGAGATGCGCCAGGTGGCCTACAAGGGGCTGGAAACCTGGGAGATGGAAGGTTGCATCACCCAGTTTCATAGCGACCAGATTGGCGCCTCTCATCTTGGCCATATCGTCGAGAACCGTCTGGTGCAGCTGGCCCTGTGGCAACAATTTGACCGACATGACAATCTCAGTCTGCTCTGCCCTGCCAAGGTCAGCCAGTTTGCCCGCATGGAAGACGGCATTCGCCTGACCCTGGAGGATGGTAGCGAGATAGAGACGCGGCTGCTGGTGGGAGCCGATGGCGCCAACTCTCAAGTGCGCCAGTGGGCAGGGATCGGCGTGACGGGTTGGGATTACGCCCAGTCGGCCATGCTGATCAATATCGCCACCGAGCAGGAAGAGCAGGATGTCACCTGGCAGCAGTTTACCCCTAAGGGGCCGCGCTCCCTGTTGCCGCTGCCGGGCAAGCATGCCTCCCTGGTGTGGTATGACGATGCCAGTCGTATCGCTCAGCTGCAAAGTCTGAGTAACCAGGCGCTGTATGAGCAGATAGATGCCCACTTCCCGAAACGTCTGGCGCGTGAGTTCAAGGTGCTTTCTAAGGGAAGCTTCAAGCTGACCCGTCGCCATGCCCAACGCTACTTTGACGATCACCTGGTCATCTTGGGCGACGCCGCCCATACCATCAACCCGCTGGCCGGCCAGGGCGTCAACCTGGGCTTTAAGGATGTCAGCGCCCTGATAGACACCTTCGCCGATGCCATCACTAACCATAAATGCTGGTGGGATAACGAGGTGCTCAAGAGCTATCAGGCTAAGCGTTACACAGACAACCAGCTGATGATGTCCACCATGGATCTCTTCTACGCAGGCTTTAGTAACGATCTTCTGCCGCTGAAATTGCTTAGAAACGGCGCCCTCAAGCTGGCGAACATAGATGGGCCTATCAAGCAGAAGGTACTCAAATACGCCATGGGGCTCTAGGCTCTAGCTAAGGTCGTGGGCTAATTCAAGCAAGCAGAACCAGACACTATAGAGATACATCATTATAAAGAGGGGGCTTGGCTGTGATGCTAAGCCCCCTTATTGCCCTTGCCCGGGATAAATTTGTTGCCAACTCGATTGAGTGCTAAAATGCCGCGTTTTTTATTGGCACTTGCGAATGGACAAGGGTGAAATGAGCAATATAAAGCTTATCGTAGGCTTGGCTAATCCAGGCGACAAATATGAGCAGACTCGGCACAACGCAGGTGCATGGTATGTCAACGAGCTGGCACGGGTATGTGGTGTCAGCCTGGTGGCCGACAGCAAATACTATGGCCTGACAGCCAGGGCAACTCTGTACGGTAAAGATGTGCGCCTATTGATCCCAACCACCTTTATGAACCTTAGTGGTAAGTCGGTGGCGGCCTTGGCAAACTTCTTTCGTATTGCTCCCGATGAGATCTTAGTGGCTCACGATGAGTTGGATATGCCGCCAGGTGTGGCTAAGTTTAAGTTGGGCGGCGGTCACGGTGGCCATAATGGCCTCAAAGATATCATCGCCAAGCTCGCAAACGACAAAGGTTTCTATCGCCTGCGGATCGGCATTGGCCATCCAGGCGACAAGAGCATGGTCAGCAACTATGTGCTGGGTAAGGCTCCGCAGACCGAACAACGCCTCATCGAAGAGGTGATTGACGAGGCGGTGCGGGCCACCGAGGTGCTCTTTAAGGAAGACATGAGTAAGGCGATGCACAGGTTGCACTCTTACAAGGCCGGTTAAGTCGATTCGTCGGCAATGAACAGCTTTATTATCGCTTCGGCGATAAGGTTAATTAAATAAAGGTAATAATATGGGTTTTAAATGTGGCATCGTCGGCCTACCAAACGTAGGTAAATCGACTCTGTTCAACGCCTTGACTAAGGCGGGTATCGAAGCGTCAAACTTCCCGTTTTGTACGATCGAGCCTAACACGGGTGTGGTACCTGTGCCGGATCCACGTTTGGAGGCCCTGGCGGAAATCGTTAAGCCTGAACGTGTTCTGCCAACCACTATGGAATTCGTCGATATCGCCGGCCTGGTAGCGGGCGCCTCGAAAGGGGAAGGCCTGGGTAACAAGTTCCTGGCAAACATTCGTGAAACCGATGCTATCGGTCACGTGGTGCGTTGTTTCGAAGATGAGAATATCGTACACGTCGCCAACAAGGTTTCGCCTGCAAGCGACATCGAAGTGATAAACACAGAGCTGGCGCTGGCCGACCTAGACTCTTGCGAGCGCGCCATCTTGCGTCAGCAAAAGCGTGCCAAGGGCGGCGACAAAGATGCTAAGTTCGAGGTGAGCGTGCTGGAGAAGATGCGCCCAGTACTTGACGAAGGTCACATGCTGCGCTCTATGGATCTGAGCAAAGAGGAGCTGGCGGCGGTTAACTACCTTAACTTCCTGACCCTCAAGCCAACCATGTATATCGCAAACGTTGCCGAAGATGGTTTCGAGAACAACCCACACTTGGACGCGGTACGCGAGATCGCGTCTAAAGAGAATGCGGTAGTCGTTGCTGTGTGCGCGGCGATCGAATCTGAGCTGGCCGAGATGGATCCTGAAGACCGTGATGAGTTCATGGCTGACCTTGGCCTGGAAGAACCTGGCCTAGACCGCGTGATCCGCGCCGGTTACCAACTGCTGGATCTGCACACCTACTTTACCGCAGGTGTGAAAGAGGTTCGCGCCTGGACTGTGCCAGTTGGCGCCTGTGCGCCGCAGGCGGCTGGCGTGATCCACACCGACTTCGAACGTGGCTTCATTCGTGCCCAGGTGATGTCTTATGATGACTTCATCGCCTACAAGGGTGAGGCGGGTGCTAAAGAAGCGGGTAAACTGCGCGTCGAAGGTAAGACCTATGTGGTTAAAGATGGCGATGTGATGCATTTCCTCTTCAACGTTTAGCGGTTGATGCCGTTCTTGGCGGCGAAAACCAACAAACACTTAAGCGGCTCGATACTCATATCGGGCCGTTTTGCTTTCTCCCACGGGGAAAAATAGGCGTTAATTGCAGGTTTTTAGGGGCGAATTGCATAAGGCCTGTTCACTTTGATGAGTTTATAGGCGAACGGTTAAGATAGTTTAAATTAGCGAAAAAAAGCTGTTGACCTGCCTACGCTGAATAAGCATAATACGCCCCGTTCCTCAGCAAGAGGGACGCGAAATATTGATGGCTATGTAGCTCAGCTGGTTAGAGCACAGCACTCATAATGCTGGGGTCGCAGGTTCAAGTCCCGCCATAGCTACCATCTCTTCAAGATGTAAAATTGATAGTGGCAGACGCCAGCATCTGTTCAAGATGTAAAACTAGAAGCAGTGCGGGAGTGGTGGAATTGGTAGACACGCCAGATTTAGGTTCTGGTGCCGCAAGGTGTGAGAGTTCAAGTCTCTCCTCCCGTACCATTTATTTTTGACTAGAGGTTGTCTACCTTTAGTCTTAAGCAAGAAAATTGGGGTATCGCCAAGCGGTAAGGCACCGGGTTTTGATCTCGGCATTCCTAGGTTCGAATCCTAGTACCCCAGCCATTTTCCTCTTGCTTAACTTGATTCTTGGGGTATCGCCAAGCGGTAAGGCACCGGGTTTTGATCTCGGCATTCCTAGGTTCGAATCCTAGTACCCCAGCCATTTATCAGTAAGATAAATGTGGCTATGTAGCTCAGCTGGTTAGAGCACAGCACTCATAATGCTGGGGTCGCAGGTTCAAGTCCCGCCATAGCTACCATCTTATTTCAGGTAAATCCGCCGTTATCGGCGCCATCTGCTCGAGATGTAAAACTTGAGGTCTGCTAGTTAGTTGAGCCTCGGCTCAGACATATGACTAGAATCTTCATCAAGATATAAAACTAGATGCTAAGCGGGAGTGGTGGAATTGGTAGACACGCCAGATTTAGGTTCTGGTGCCGCAAGGTGTGAGAGTTCAAGTCTCTCCTCCCGTACCATTATTTGAGGTTATAGGTGTTTCCTGTAATCTAAGCCAAGCTTGTTGGGGTATCGCC
The DNA here is from genome assembly GCF_019457535.1 of Shewanella halotolerans. Lineage (NCBI taxonomy): Bacteria > Pseudomonadati > Pseudomonadota > Gammaproteobacteria > Alteromonadales > Shewanellaceae > Shewanella > Shewanella halotolerans. The sequence continues at coordinate 1,136,689 of NZ_CP080417.1, forward strand.
AAGCGGTAAGGCACCGGGTTTTGATCTCGGCATTCCTAGGTTCGAATCCTAGTACCCCAGCCATTTTTATCTAGCTTAAGATGTTAAACTAAGCCATCAAATCAGATGTAAAGCGATGCGGGAGTGGTGGAATTGGTAGACACGCCAGATTTAGGTTCTGGTGCCGCAAGGTGTGAGAGTTCAAGTCTCTCCTCCCGTACCATTATTAAGATTGCAAAGAGCCTGTCCAAATGACAGGCTTTTTTGTATCTGTCTTTTGCCTATCTGTCGTTTGTTTATCTATCAGTTGCCTGTCAGGCCAGAATCTGAACCCTCAGACCCTGGATTTAAGCGTCGCTTCAATCCTTGCGAGAAGCCTTCAAGTCACGAGCCGACTCAAGCCGTGATCTACTGGCTAGTCGCTGCTAGGCCCCTGTGATAGCATGAGTTTTTTATTATCACAGGGAGTGACAACCTTGAGCATTAAAACATTAGTCTGTGGCCTGAGCCTGCTGGCGCTTAGCCCTCTGGTACTGGCACAGCCCAGCACACTAACGATAAAGCAAAATACCCAGCCTAAGTCTTCAGACCGTTATATTCGCGCGGTACATCAAGAGATAGAGACCCACAACATAGGGCTCGAAAAGACTCGCTACGCAATCTTGATGGGCATGCTGAATACCAAGGGCTTCGCCTGGGTGTATGACGGTGAGGGCGAGGGTTATATCTTGGCGCGCTTTGACTATCGCGGCGACACCAATGTGATGCGTATTGAATACGACGAGTCCCTGGTGCAGCTCAAGTATCAAGATGCCCTGGGCGATTATCAGTGCGCAAATCTGATCGATGGGATCTGCTATAAGAATGGCCGAGGCTATTACAACTACATCAAGAACCTCAGAGCCAGCATCGCCAGACAGCTGCAAATGCGTTAAGGAAGCGTGAAGATGAAAAAGATTATGCTAGGAATGCTCATAGGGCTAAGCCTTGCGGCGCCATTGCAGGCACAGGGGCTGCACCTCTATCAAGATCCCATTCCACTGGGCAGCTATGTGACTGATTACGATGACATGCTGGATAAGGCCGTGTCACGTAACCACTGGCGCTTCGAGCGTGTGGGGGACAAACGCTTCGCCAGACTGAGCTACAAGACCTACGAAATCAACGTCGAGCTGGTAGAGAGCGACAAGGGCATCGCCATCACCCTGATCGATGCCAAGCGCGAAGGCTGTACCAAGAAGTGTGACGTCGACATGGGTAAGGTCAGCGGTTGGCTGGTCAAACTGCGCCGCACCATCGCCTATGATCTTACCCTGGCGGTACGGGATGACGCCTTGAGGCGCACGGTCAGATAGGTGTTAGGTTGTTAGATGATGATAGATACAAAAAAGCCACTCGATTGAGTGGCTTTTTTCGTTACCCTTGAAGCGGGTGATTAGTGCTTAAACATCGCAGAGATAGACTCTTCGTTGCTTACGCGGCGGATAGCTTCGGCCATCACGCTAGACATGGTTAGCTGAGTCACTTTATCCAGTGCCGCCATCTCTTCACTTAGTGGGATGGTGTCGGTCACGATCACTTCGTCGATCACAGACTCGGCGATGTTCTTAGGCGCGTTGCCTGAGAATACTGGGTGAGTGGCGTAGGCGAATACGCGGTTAGCACCGTGTTCTTTAAGCGCTTCTGCAGCCTTACACAGGGTACCGCCGGTATCGATCATGTCGTCGACTATGATGCAGTCGCGGCCTTGAACGTCACCAATGATGTGCATCACCTGAGCAACGTTCGCCTGTGGGCGACGCTTGTCGATGATAGCCAGATCTGAGTCGTCCAATAGCTTGGCTACGGCGCGGGCACGTACTACACCACCGATATCTGGTGAAACCACGACAGGGTTGTCCAGCTGCTTGCCCAGCATGTCTTCCAGCAGCACTGGGCTACCGAATACGTTGTCTACAGGTACATCGAAGAAGCCCTGGATCTGCTCGGCGTGCAGGTCACAGGTTAATACGCGGTCAACACCAACGCTTGATAGGAAGTCGGCGACTACCTTAGCGGTAATAGGTACACGAGCACTGCGTACACGACGGTCTTGACGGGCGTAACCGAAGTAAGGGATAACCGCAGTAATACGGCCAGCAGATGCGCGACGTAACGCGTCTACCATAACGATAAGTTCCATCAGGTTATCGTTAGTAGGTGCACAAGTAGATTGAATGATAAATACATCCGCCCCACGTACATTCTCGTTAATCTGGACACTGATTTCACCGTCACTGAAAACGCCAACCTCAGCGTCTCCGAGTTTACAAAATAGGCGATCTGCTATCTTCTTGGCGAGACTGGGGGTTGCGTTACCAGCAAATAGTTTAATGTCAGGCACTGTATGGACCTCAGGCGTATGCTTCATTGTAATTGTCGGGATAACCTAGGCTTTCCCGCATGAACTTAGCGCTGCGTTAACCGCAACGCTAATGGTGATTTATTTGTCCCCTTGGCGATGAAACCGCACAAACCCGCCGGCAATTTGGCAAAAACCTGCTCTGCCTGCTGGCGTGTGTCGAAGATACCGAATACACATGCTCCGGTTCCCGTCATTCTGGACGGCGCATATTCTATCAGCCACGCCAATGCTTTGGCAACTTGGGGGTATCGCTCGGCGACTCTGGGTTGGCAATCGTTGTGCCAGTCGCTGCTCATTAAATCGTCCATGGAGAGCTTAGGCGTATCCCGTGGTAGCAGGGGATCGTTAAACACCTCGGCGGTGGAAACGTGAACATCCGGGGTCAGGATCAGGTACCAATTTTCTGGCGCCTCGACTGGGATAAGCTTCTCGCCGACCCCTTCGGCAAATGCCGCTAAACCATTAATAAAAACAGGGACATCAGCGCCGAGAGATAGGCCTATCTTTGCCAGTTCATCCTGTGATAATTGAGTCTGCCAAAGATGATTCAGGGCGACCAGTGTGGTGGCCGCATCGGATGAGCCGCCACCTATGCCGCCGCCCATTGGTAGTTTTTTATCCAGCCAGATCTCGGCGCCTTTATGGGTACCCGTGTACTCCTGCAAAGATTTTGCAGCTTTTAGAATTAAGTTATCGCTATTTGCAACAACAGCTTCCATTTCGGAATGCAGGGTGAGGTTGCCGCTGTCGTTGACGGCAAAATCCAGGTAGTCGCAGTAGTCGATAAACTGAAACAGGGTCTGTAGCTCATGGTAGCCATCGGCGCGGCGGCCGTTGACGTGGAGAAACAGGTTGAGTTTAGCCGGTGCCGGCCAGGCGGTGGATCTATTGCTTGTCATCTGTCGATTCCGGTTGTGATGCTTTGATGGGCGTCGGTGTCAGTGCCTGCCATTGGCTTACCTGCAACTTTAAGCGTATCTCGTCACGTTGCAGCTGCAGCAGTCTCGGCAGCTCGGCGCCGCTCTGCTGTTGCCAGCTGTTGAAGCTGACGTGCCAGGGACTACTGCCCGTGTGGTTGAGCACCTCCTTGGGGCGACCCTGTTCGTCGACGGCGACAACCTCATCCTGAGCGGAGATCTGCCCCGTGATCCACAGGGGCAGGGTGTCGACCGGAATCGACCAGCCGGTGAGGCGCCTGAGCAGCTCTTCGGCATCGCTGTCCTGATACACCTTGTCTTCGATCTCCAGGCTCGCCTGGCTAGGGGTCTTGTTGAGGGTCATGACCGTAGTGCCCAGCATAGTGGTCAGGGTCAGGTCATCCTTGGTCTGGGTATGGAACCAGTAGAGGTTGGTGCTGAATTTATCGTCCGGGGTGCGCACCGCCAATTTGCCCTGTAGCTCCCAGGCTTCTGCCTGGTTAGCGCTTTCTACCTGTGTGGGGACATAGTCGATCGGTTTGTGGGAGGCACAGCCGGCGAGGGTCATTAGCGCTAAGGCCGCACAGCTTGCCGAAATTTTTGTGAAGTAGTTCAAATTATTCATCTATGGCTAAAATCACTAGCGCATATCATACGAGGGCTGACTTTAAATACCAACGACTAATCCCAAATTTCCTGCCAGCCTAGGCTAGGGTTAGCAATGGCTAATTTTTGCCTTGGCCTGATGGCTTGATTTTAAGCCTCAGGTTTAATAGAAAAAAGTTGTGACAAGCCAGATTATTGTTCGGTTTTGTTAAGCGTATTCTGTTTTTAGTCGACTCAATTGCGTAGAATGACTGGCATTAAGTGAGATGATTCGGGCCTATGGCCGGTAGTCAATGAACTCGCAAGATTAACAGACCCTAGAGACCAGAAAGAGTCAGATGAGCCTTGTAGCAATCGGTATTAATCATAAAACAGCCACTGTAGACCTACGAGAAAAGGTAGCGTTTGCGCCTGATAAAATTCATGAAGCGATGAAGAGTCTTGCCAGTCGGACTAAGACAGGGGAGGCGGTGATCGTCTCGACCTGTAACCGCACCGAGCTCTATTGCAACACGGGTGATGAGGCGGATGTGATCAGCTGGCTGGAGTCTTATCATCAGTTATCTCACGATGACGTATTGCCCTGCCTGTACAAATATCAGGGGCAGCAGGTGGTACAACATCTGATGCGAGTATCGTCGGGACTCGACTCGCTCATCCTGGGCGAACCGCAGATCTTAGGTCAGGTGAAGCAATCTTTCGTGAAGGCCAAAGAGGCCGGCACGGTTGCCGTCACCATGGACAGATTGTTCCAAAATACCTTCTCGGTGGCCAAGAAGGTGCGCACCGAGACAGAGATCGGTGCCGCCGCCGTATCGGTCGCCTTTGCGGCCGTGAGCATGGCCAAACATATTTTCTCGGCGCTGAGCGCCACTAAGGTGCTGCTGATCGGCGCCGGCGAGACCATAGAGCTGGTGGCACGCCACCTGAAAGACAATGGTGTCGACTCCATGATAGTCGCCAACCGTACCATTTCCCGCGCCGAAGCCATGTGTGAAGAGTTCGGTGCGACGGCAATTACGCTCGAACAGATACCAGATTTTCTCCCTAAGGCCGATATCGTGATATCCTCTACCGCCAGCCCATTACCTATACTGGGTAAAGGCATGGTAGAAAAAGCGCTTAAGCAGCGTCGTCATCAACCTATGTTATTGGTTGATATAGCAGTTCCTAGAGATATCGAGGCCGAAGTTGCCGATCTGGACGATGCCTTCTTATACACGGTTGACGATCTGCAAAGCATCATTGAACAGAATATGGCCTCCCGACGTGAGGCGGCCGAGAAAGCTGAATTAATTGTTGAAGAGGAATCTCATCATTTCATGGAGTGGATTCGATCGTTAGAGTCGGTCGACAGCATCCGTGAATACCGAAGCCAGAGCATGGCGATCAGAGATGAGTTGGTCGAGCGAGCGATCAATAAGTTGGCCCAGGGTGGTGATAGCGAGCAGCTAATACTGGAACTGGCGAACAAGTTGACCAATAAGTTGATCCACGCCCCGACCCAGGCGCTCACTCAGGCGAGTCGCCGCGGTGACCTCAATAGCTTAGGACAATTAAGAGCAGCGCTCGGACTAGATAAAGACTAAGGTTAGCGTTGTAATGAAGGACAGTGTTATTCGCAAGCTCGAAGGCTTGCTTGAGCGTAATGAAGAGGTTTTGGCGCTGCTGAGTGATGCGGAGATCATCGCCGATCAGGAGCGTTTTCGCGCTCTGTCCAAAGAGTATTCTCAACTCGAAGACGTGGTAAAGAGCTTTAAGGCTTACCGTCAGGCTGAAGAAGATCTTGCTTCGGCGCAGGAGATGCTCGCCGAAGATGACGCCGATCTGAAAGAGATGGCGCAAGAAGAGATTAAAGAAGCCAAGGCGACCCTGGAAGCCTTGGAAGGCGAGCTGCAGATCTTGCTGCTGCCAAAAGATCCTAAAGATGACAACAATGCCTTCCTCGAGATCCGCGCCGGTGCCGGTGGTGACGAGGCGGCTATCTTTGCCGGTGATCTGTTCCGCATGTACAGTCGCTACTGCGAGGCAAACCGCTGGCAGATGGAGATCATGAACGCCAACGAAGGCGAACATGGTGGCTTCAAAGAGATCATCGTTAAAGTCTCTGGCGATGGCGTCTATGGCAAGCTTAAGTTCGAGTCGGGTGGACACCGCGTACAGCGCGTGCCTGAAACCGAATCACAAGGGCGAGTACATACCTCTGCCTGTACCGTAGTGGTGATGCCTGAGATCCCTGAAGCCGAAGCGATCGAAATCAATCCCGCCGACCTTAAGGTCGACACCTTCCGCGCCTCGGGCGCCGGTGGTCAGCACGTTAACAAGACAGATTCTGCCATCCGTATTACTCATATTCCTTCGGGTATCGTGGTGGAGTGTCAGGATCAGCGCTCGCAGCATAAAAACCGCGCCCAGGCCATGAGCGTCTTGGCCGCCCGTATTCAGGCGGTGGAAGATGAGAAGCGCCGCAGCGAAGAGGAATCGACACGTCGTAACCTGGTGGCCAGTGGTGACCGCTCAGAGCGTGTGCGTACCTATAACTTCCCGCAGGGACGTGTGAGCGAGCACAGAATCAACTTGACCCTCTATCGCCTCAGCGAAGTGATGGAAGGCGACCTCGATGCCATCCTCGGCCCCTTGATGCAGGAAAACCAAGCCGACATGTTAGCAGCCCTTTCCGAAGGTTAATCTTGCTATCATTGCCGCTAGGTGATTAAGGATATGCTTTGTTTCAGACGTTAGCACAGGCCCTCGAATGGGCCTCGACTCGACTCCAGGATGTGTCTGACAGTGCCAAGCTCGATGCCGAGGTGATGCTGTTGCATATCATTCATAAGCAGCGCAGTTATCTCTATACCTGGCCAGACGAGCGTCTGACCAGCGAGCAGGTGACCGAGTACAAGCAGATGGTCGGCCGCCGCGAGTTAGGCACCCCCATCGCCCATATCGTCGGCGAGCGGGAGTTCTGGTCTCTGCCCTTCATGGTCAACCCCACTACGCTGATCCCGCGCCCGGATACCGAGATTTTGGTAGAGACGGCCCTTAACCTGCCGCTGGCGGAGAATGCCAAGGTGCTGGACCTGGGGACTGGTACCGGGGCTATCGCCCTGTCGCTGGCCTTCGAGCGTAGTAACTGGCAGATCACCGCGGTAGACAAGGTGCTCGAGGCCGTCGCCCTGGCCAAGGCCAACCGCGATAACCTCAAGCTGCCTCAGGTGGAGGTGTTGCAGAGTGACTGGTTCGATGCCATCAATCGTTATGACTTCAACCTGATCGTCTCCAATCCGCCCTATATCGATGAGGAAGATGAGCATCTGTCCCAAGGGGACGTGCGCTTCGAACCCCATAGCGCGCTCACCGCAGGTGAACATGGCTATGCGGATCTCTTCTACATCGCCGAGGCGGCGCGCGACTATCTGGCGCCCGGCGGCTATCTGCTGCTTGAACATGGTTTCGGTCAGGCTCTCACGGTGCGCGACAAGATGATCGAGCTGGGTTACGAGGCGGTCGCGACGGTACGCGATTTTGGCAGCAACGACAGGTGCACCCTGGGTCGCTGGCCAAGGTAGTTAGCCTAGATGGTTTGACTCGCTAACTTAAGTGCTACGTTAGCACCTCACAGCGTGATACTAAAAACGCCATGGGCCTGAGCCTGTGGCGTTTTATTTTCGTAATATTGTCGTTTGGTTTTCGTTTTATTTTCGTTTTGTTTTAATGACCCCCAGGATAGGCCATACTCAACAGGTCGTAGGCTAGGGGAGACCTGCCGTCGTAGGAAAACACCATGAAAATGATCGCTATGTTACTGGCCTTGTTAATTATCGGCCTCTTGTATTATCAGCAACTCGCCAAGCAACCTGTGCTCAGGGAGCAGACCGAGGCGGCCCTGGAGGCCACTCAAGGCACTGGCCCTAAGGTGCCGACCCGGCCTGATGAACTCGCCACCTTCGATAAGGAGATGAATGCCCTGATGCAGGAGGAGGCCGAGAAGCGGGCCAAGGCGTTAAAAGAAGCCGAAGGCCAGTAGCGCTTAAAAGAGAGGCCGCTATTGCTTGAAGAAGCCTCTGGCGGTCAAAATTGATTCTCTAAGCTTGGTTAGCTTAGATTTGCTCGCTTAGATTTGCTCGCTTAGATTTGTTTGCTTAGAGCGTCTTGGTCATAAAGTATTTACAGCCCGTCTTAGGGTATTGCTCCTGAGTCCACTCCAGTCGATAGCCTCTGGCCTCGTAGAAGGGGCGCGCCTGAAAGTTTAGGGTGTCCAAGATGGCGTAGATGCAGCCCCGCTCCCTGGCGATACGTTCGGCCTCTTGTAGCATCTGGCTGCCAATCTGTTGTCCTCTGAGCGACTCGCTCACCCAGAAGTTATCTATCATCAGCCAGTTACCGAAGGTGCGGGCCGACAGGCCGGCGATCATCTCACCCGCCTCATTCTCCAGCTTAAGCCCCAGGGGTAAGCGCTCGCTCACCTCCCAACGCTGCCAGTTAAACTCGGCGATTTTTTGTTTCACCCTGTCGGCGAATTCACCGGAGTCATCATGGGTAAAGTTAATTTTGTTATCTGTATTCAAGTGACCTTTCCTGTATGAAAATTATCTGGCGGCATTATCGCTAAGAATCAAGAGTATGATATTGGTGCCCCGGCCCTTGATCGGGTACACTAGCGCCTTTGCGAGCCACGAAAGAAGATATAATGGACAGTTTATACCCAGCTATTAAGCATATACACCTCACCCTGATTGCCGTGAGTGTGCTGTTTTTTATCGTACGATTTGTGCTGCATCTTAAACAATCAGCCATCATGGACAAGAAATTTGTTAAGATTGCACCCCATGTGATCGATACCTTCCTGCTGCTCTCCGGCCTAACCTTGTGCTTCATCATCAAGCAGTATCCGTTTCAGGATGCCTGGTTGACCGAGAAGATAGGCGCAGTGATCGCTTACATCTTCCTGGCGGCTATCTCGCTCAAGGCTAACCGTAACAAACTCTTCAAGACCTTCGCCGCCCTGGGCGCGCTGGCCTGGGTGATGTACGCTGCGAAAATTGCCATGTTTAAACAAGCAATATTAATGAGCTAATGACAAACCTGATCTTAAACGAGGCGCTCTCCCTTCCAGAGAGCGCCTTTGATATTTCCGAGCACCTGGGATTTTCCGATAAGGAAGCGGCTAAGTGGGCCTGGTTTGAACTGGCAGGCGCTGTACTTAGCCACTATCTGGTCGACAGAGAAGCCCGTCTCGAGGCGCTGTTGCAATGGTTCTATCAGGATCTCGGCTTCTGTGCGCGAGAGTCCTATTTCAGTATCGAGGCGGCAGATCTGGCCAGCTGCATCACCACGCGGCAGGGTAACAGTACCACCCTGGCAAGCGTGCTTATGCTGCTGGGTAAGCAACTGGATCTGGTGTTGCAGCCGCTGCTGTTGCCGGGCACCACAGTGCTAAGCTGTCGTATCGACGATAAGGTGCACTATATCGACCCGCTCACCGGGCAATCCCTGACTCGTCATCAACTGCATGTGTTGGTGCGCGGCGAGTTAGGTAATGGCGCGCCTTTTAAGCCGCGTTATCTGAAGCCTGCGAGCCTCAAGCGCCTGCTGTCACGCATGCTGCATGAACTCAAGGCCGGCGCCATTTTGGCGAGCAAGTTTGAGAGCGCCATGGAGTGCTGTAACTTATTGATGCAGTGGCACCAAGATGACCTGAATCTTAACCGGGAGCGGGCCTTTATCGCCCAGCAGCTAGGTTGTATCAGCGTCGCGGCGGCGGACCTGCGACACTTTGTCGATAACAGTCCCCACGACCCAGTGACCGAGCTGGTCAAATTACAGTTAAAAGAACTCAACGACGAGGTTGAGGTCTATCATTAACCCTTAGCGTCGAGGCCGGGATGGCCCGATGTGGGGCGAAATTTGCCGCGATTGCCAATCGGCTTTAGCGGCCACCACTATAACTACAACAATAAATAACCCATACAAATTAAAGGGAGATGAGATGAGCAGTACCGCGATAGTCAGCAATGACGCCACGGCGTTAGTCACCAATGATGCCACGGGCCTGGGCCTGTTGGCGGTGATCTTAGGATTCGTGTTTTATACCAATAGCAGCCAGCACCCATTCTGGGTGAAGTTCTATCGTTTCATTCCCGCGCTGCTGCTGTGCTACTTCCTGCCTTCGCTGCTCAACTCCTTTAATATCCTGGATGGTGATACCTCAAACCTCTATTTTGTCGCCTCCCGTTACCTGTTACCTGCCTGTCTGGTGCTGCTGATCTTAAGTGTCGACCTCAAGGCGATCTTAAGCCTGGGCCCCAAGGCGATAGTGATGTTTTTAACCGGTACCGTCGGCATAGTGATAGGGGGGCCTATTGCCTTACTTATCGTGTCGACCCTCAACCCTGAGATCCTCGGAGTGACTGGCCCGGACGCGGTCTGGCGCGGCATGACTACTCTGGCCGGCAGCTGGATCGGTGGCGGCGCCAACCAGGCAGCGATGAAGGAGATCTACGAGGCCGGTGGCAACATCTTCTCCATTATGGTGACGGTAGATGTGATCGTGGCCAACATCTGGATGGCGGTGCTGCTGTTTATGGCTTCTAAGGCCAAGGAGATCGATGCCAAGACGGGTGCCGATACCCGCGCCATCGAGACCCTCAAACAGAAGGTGGAGAAGTATCACGCCGAAAACGCCCGTATCGCCAGCCTGCGTGATCTGATGATGATAGTCGCCGTGGGCTTTGGTATCACGGGTCTGGCCCATGTGATCGCCGATTTCCTTGGCCCCTTCTTTGAGGCCAACTATCCCTGGACCCGCGATTACAGCCTGACCTCTAAGTTCTTCTGGCTGATCGTGACGGTGACAACCATTGGCCTGGCCATGTCTTTTACCCCTGTGCGTCATCTCGAGGCGGCGGGCGCCTCTAAGGTCGCCTCGGCGTTCCTCTATATCCTGGTGGCGACTATCGGCCTGCATATGGATGTGTTCAAACTGTTTGACCCGGCCAACCTCTGGTATTTCGCCATCGGCATCATCTGGATGATAGTCCACGCCGGTTTCATGTTGCTGGTGGCCAAGCTGATCCGCGCGCCACTGTTTTACATGGCGGTGGGCAGTCAGGCCAATGTCGGCGGTGCGGCCTCGGCGCCCGTGGTGGCCGCGGCCTTCCATCCGGCCCTGGCACCTGTCGGTGTACTCCTGGCCGTATTAGGCTATGCTGTAGGCACCTATATGGCGTGGGTGTGTGGTCAGATACTGCAGGTCGTGGCTCAGTGATAGGCCAATAAAGAATTTGATTCCTGCCGGGCTTGCCCCGGCTTCTTAAGAGAGAAGTAGCGATGAGTAATAAAACCATAAAGTTAGGTAGCATTGAAATTGCAAACGACAAGCCCTTTGTCCTGTTTGGCGGCATGAATGTGCTCGAGTCGCGAGACCTGGCCATGCAGATCGCTGAGACCTATGCGGAAGTTACTCAGAAGCTGGGGATCCCTTATGTGTTTAAGGCATCGTTCGACAAGGCTAACCGCTCATCGGTGAACTCTTACCGTGGCCCAGGCATGGAAGAGGGACTGAAGATCTTCCAGGAGATTAAAGATACCTTTAACCTGCCGCTGATCACCGACGTGCATGAGCCATACCAGTGTCAGCCAGTGGCCGAGGTGGTGGATATCATCCAGCTACCCGCCTTCCTGGCACGTCAGACGGATCTCGTGGTCGCCATGGCCAAGACAGGCGCCATCATCAACGTGAAGAAGCCGCAGTTCCTGGCGCCCCATGAGATGCGTCATATCATCACCAAGTTTAACGAGGCGGGTAACGACGAGATAATCCTGTGTGAGCGAGGCTCTTGCTTCGGTTACAACAACCTGGTGGTTGACATGCTGGGCATGGATGAGATGAAGCAGTCGGGTTACCCAGTGATCTTCGATGCGACCCACGCCCTGCAGCGTCCAGGCGGACGTGCCGATAGCGCAGGCGGTCGTCGTGCCCAGGCCACCGAGCTGGCCCGTAGCGGCATGGCGCTTGGCCTGGCGGGTCTGTTTATCGAGGCGCATCCGGATCCTGACAACGCCAAGTGTGACGGCCCATGTGCCTTGCCACTGCATCAGCTGGAAAACTATTTGACCCAGATGAAGGCCATCGACGACCTGGTGAAATCTTTCTCCCCCATCGATACCAGCAAGTAAGCGAGCCTTTACTCAGACTGCTGTAAATCGAGGTCGACATAATGCTGAAGCCCCGCCTGTGCGGGGCTTTTTGTTGTCTATTGAGTTGCCTCTGGTATCTGCGCTTTAGCCTGCCATCGTCCTAAGACTTAATCACATGGCTCACTGTCCATGAGGCATTTTCACTCGCCCGGTTGGCGGTTAGGCGTTAGGCTAGTAGCCCCTTTTTGTGAGAGTCGCTTATGTGGATTGTCTTTACCTTTCTCGCCGCCTTCATGCAGTCCTGGCGTAATGCCCTGCAGAGTCAGCTGAGCCGCGATGTCAAGGTCGCCGGGGTAACGCTGGCACGTTTTCTTTGGGCCGGGCCGATCGCCGCCTGTTATCTCTCTGCACTTTACCTCTTCCTGCCGCCCGATCTACAACAAGCAGGGCAAGAGAGCCTGCAGCTGTTTCCCGCCCCTTTCTGGGGTTTCGTGCTCGGCGCCGCCTTGATGCAGATTGTGGCCACGGGTTTGATGGTGAAGCTGTTTCAGCTCAGAGACTTCGCCATAGGCGCAGGCCTTGCCAAGAGCGAGGCGATCGTCGCCGCCGTGTTTGGCGCCCTGTTTTTCGGCACCCAACTGAGCCTGCTGGGTTGGCTCGGTGTGGTGATAGGTGCCGTGGCCGTGCTCCTGATGAGCAAGGGCGCTGGGGTTGCCAGGCTCTCGGCTCAGGTGTTACTGCTGGGACTCGCCTGCGGCAGCGCCTTTGCGCTCACCTCGCTCTGGGTCAGAGAGGCGAGCCTGGTGCTGGCTCTGCCCTTTCCCCACAGCGCTGCCTGGGTGCTGTTCTGGGTGATAAGCGTGCAGACCGTCATCTTGCTGCTGTTTCTCTACTTGCGGGACCGTCAGACCTTGGAAGCCCTGTGGCGCAGGCCTAAGTTGACTCTGGCCATCAGCATCACCAGCTGCTTGGGTTCTATCGGTTGGTTCAGTGCCATGGCCTTAGAGGCGGTGCCTTATGTGAAGACCTTAGGGCAGGTAGAGGTGTTCTTTACCCTATTCGTGGCGGGGAGTTATCTCAAGCAGAAGGTGCAGCCGAAGGAGATGACCGCCTTGCTGCTTATCGCAGTGGCGGCCATCTTGGTCATCTGGGGATGATGCTGTCTTAGGCTGTCTGGTAGCGGGCGAGGATCTTGCCCAGACTCTCAGAGGCCTGTGACAGCTGGCTGACGCCGATCGAGGACTGGTTGGCCAGCTCCTTGATCACGTTGGCCTGCTGGCGTATCTCACTCAGCTCGGAGGCGATATCGTTGGCCACGGCGCTCTGTTCCTCCGAGGAGGCCGCTATCTGGAAGCTCATGTCGATAACCGATTGCGACGACTCGTTGATGGCGCTGACGTCTGTGCCTATCTCGGTGATCAGCGACTGGCTGGATTCGGCCTGCTTTACCGTGCGCTGGGTGATGTTATCTATGTTGTTGGTTTCCTGCTGCAGGTTCTCGATCATCGCCTGAATTTCCACCGTGGCCGACTGAGTACGGCTGGCTAGGGTTCTCACCTCGTCGGCAACCACGGCGAAGCCACGGCCCATCTCGCCGGCGCGGGCAGCCTCGATGGCGGCGTTAAGCGCCAGCAGGTTGGTCTGCTCAGAGATGGCGTTGATAGTGGTGATTACTTCGTTGATCTTGGTGGCGTTGACCTTGAGGGTGCTGACCGAATCTGAGGTTTGCTCGATAAAGCCAGACAGCTGCTCGATATCCTTGATCGCCTTCTGTACGCGCTCATAGCTCTGACGGATAGACTGTGAGTTTTGCTCCACTTTCTCCACCGAGCTGTTGGAGATGTTGGATACCTCACCGGCTGAGGCGGTCATCTCCTCCATGGCGGTGGCAACCGAGTCGAGGGATTGGTATTGCTGCTCGATCTGGCGCTCGCTTTCCTGATTCTCCGAGGCGAAGGAGCTGGCGGTGTGATGCAGCGTCTCGGCATTATCTTTCACCGTGACCACAAGCTCGGTGAGTGTGTCCATGGCGTTGTCCAGGGCGCAGCCTATGGTGCCAAACTCGTCGCGACCCGGGTGAAAGCCCAGGCGTGAGGTGAGGTCACCCTTGGCGATATTCTTGGTGGTGGTCCACAGCACCCAGAGGGCGCCGCCGATGAAGGTGGCGTTCCAGTAGAGCAGGACGGCAAACGGCAGTAACCAGAGATAGGTGAGCAGCAGGCTGTAGAGGGCCGATTGTTTGGCGTCGCGCTCGTGGCTGGCGACATTCTGCGTCAGCGACAGGTTTTGCCCCGCGGCGCTGCGCACCACGGCGGTGACGCTGTCTTGGCTGCGGCTTGAGCTTGCCTGGCCGCTGGGCTGGATATTCAGGCTGGCAAACTTATCGGTCTGGCCGCTGGTTTCCAGGGCGCGCACCATGCCCGATAGCTCACCTTCCAGCGCCGTCATCGAGGCTTGCTCTATGGCATCTATGCTGCCTTGATAGCGGCTGACGCCGATGCAGGTGATGGCGATGAAAAACAGCGCCCCAATGACCCAAAATTTATCGTTAATAGACATCTTGATGAAGAGTTTGTCTATGGTGCGAAAATTAACTTCTCTCATAGTTTTTTTCCGTCTCGAATTAAGGCTGAGGCCTTAGACAATAGTAGAATAAAATGCGGCGACATCCTTAAAATTACGCCTTTTTTACCAATAAATACAGGATGGTTTAACGTTTTTTTTACATAGATTGCGGCGCACCTGTTCTAGGTCAAGCTTGCCATTCGTCCCTTGAGGGAGTTGTGTAGCGTCAGCGCCAATTGGCTGGCCAGCAGACCAAAGCTAGCCCCAGCCAGCAGATCCCCGAGAAAGTGATAGTTGAGGCTCAACTGTCCGCTGATGACGGCAAGCATGCAGCCAAGCCAGAGGGGCAACAGCTTAGGCGTGTGGCGCCAGAAGGTGAAGGCGAGGGCGAAGGTCAGCAGGGCATGTCCCGAGGGGAAGGAATCATAGGCGAGTCCCTGGGCAAAAGGATGAAACGCCTCAATACGATCGGCTACCCAGGAGGGATTATGGCCATCGCCTAAACTTATCCAGCTCTCAGGCCAGGTGCGGCCAAAGAGCTGTTTGGCGACCCAGCGAATCGAGAAGGCCAGGGCCAGGGTGAGCACCAACTCAATGGCCAGGGCCTGGAACCTGGTGCGAAAGCGCTCGCTGATGCAGGCGAAGATGGTCAGCCCTGCCAGAAACTCCAGTAGCAAGGGCGTCTTACTCAGAAGCTTTAGTGCGGGGTGTGACAGCTGCTGGGCGTGCATCAGATCCGCCAGCTGGCGATCGATAAGGTGAACCGAGATAAGCACCAGGGTAAGCAGCAGGCCATAGAGGAGCAGGGCGCCCTTGACGCTACTGGGAAATAGATGTTTTAGCATGGAATTATGCATCTTTGGGAGAAAGCTCTAGCCTAAGGCAAATCCGAGTGCTTGCAAAGTTTGCTACCTCACACTCTGCTTATTTTGGGCTGCTTCTTGCAGCAGTTGTTGTAGCACTTGTTCACAGTGCTTGTCAGGGGATAAGAACGGGTGATGTGAGACGTGAAAACTGAGCATTGAGAGAAAAGAGAAAAGAGAAAAGAGAAAAGAGAGAAGAGAAAAGAGAGAAGAGGATAAGTAAGCGTCATTACGGCAGGGAGTTACCTTGCCGCCATGACGAGCGACTTAGAAAGGGTTCGCTTAGCTGCGCAGGCTCTCGATCAGGTAGTTGAGGCTAGGGCTCTCTTCTAAGTTACTGGTTGGGATGACGTTGTACTTAGGCGGCACCAGCCAGTCGCGCTGCACCAACTCATCGAGCAGATCCAGGTATTGCACGCTGGTCTTACCCACGAGTAGGTTATCCAGGCTGCGGGTCTTGGAGAGGTGTAACATATCCAGGAAGCCGCTAAGGTAGAGGTGGTCCTTAGTGAAGCCGCCGCCGCGATAGACGCGGGCCGTGGTCACGAAGGCATCATCCTTGTCCATCTCCAGTTCATCGATGAGATAGCTGTAGGTGAGATAGAAGTCCTGCTCTTTGAGCATTGAGTCTACTGCCAGCACGCGCGCCGCCAGGGTGTTGAGGCGTGAGTGGGCCATGAAGCCCGCCTTAAGCTCGGCCAGAATCGCCAGGCCTTCCTGGGTATAGGTAGAGCCGGGCAGCCCCAGACGCAACACCTTAAGCGACTGCTGTTTGGCGTTGAGCGTGGTAGCCATATGCACCCCAAGCTCATGCTGGATCAGCCGCTGCACCTCGCTCTCATGGAACTGGGCATGGGTGCTGATCGCCAGCTGCGCCGGATTTGAGCTGACCATGGCGCGGGCAACGATGGCGCCGCTGAGGCCAATCTTACAGCGCATCTGCCACTGCTCGGCGCTCTGCTTCATCATCTCGCACACCTGATGGGCATCCAGGCTTTCCCCTCTCTCTTCGGGGATCTCCTTGGCGTACAGCAGGAACTTGGCGTTGGCGATGGCGCTCTTATCCGGGCGGCCATGGTAACGCAGCGAGTTGTAGACGAAGCCTTCCTGACCGACGCTGGTCAGGAGATCTATCTGTTCGCCCAGCTTGTTAACGATATCCTTGTAGAGCTGCTTGAGCGCGGGATCGGCAATATTGTCTATGGGCAGACGATAGAGACGATACTTAAACTCGTTGGCATCGATAGGGAGCTGACGATAGGCAAAATTTGGCTTGAAACGACTCGGCGCCTTCATGAAGCGTCGACGCTCGGCCGCCAGGTTGGTCGGGTTGACATACTTCAGCGTGTCGACCTTCTGTGCCAGGCGGAATAGGGCGGCGTCTATCTCCAGCACCTCGGGCTCGATGGCGCTGCTGAGCATGTCGGCGCTACGGGTCTTGCTCTGACGATTGAGCTTGCGCTGGAAGTAGGCGCTGGTGGCGCTAAAGGCGTTCTTCAGTCCCAGCTTGAGATCGTCCAGCACTATGGGGTAGACCTCGCCGGTCAACTCATCCATGAACACCTTCTTGATCTCCGTCGGCAGCACTAAGGTGCGGTCGAAGCGGGCGTTGGTGTGGGCGATCAGGTAGCCGCGGCCTTCGAAGGCCACGTCCAGCTCGGCGTCTACTTCCACGTTGGGCAGGGTGATGGTCTTGAGTTCACGCTGGAACTTGTGAACCACGCTGCCCCAGCGCTCCATATCGATCTGTGAGGTGCCTATGTTAAACACCGGCGTCGCCTTCTCGATACGCTTGTAGTTGTAGGAGTGCAGGTCGAACACGATCACCATGCCGAACATGCTCTCTAACTTGGCGATTAAGGCCTCGTAGAGTCGATAGAAATCCTGGTGTTTGGCGTGGCTGATGGCGCGCTGTTTGGCGCTTAGCGGCTTGCGCCACACTTGCTTCATCCAGGCGGACTTGTAATAGGTACTCAGGCTCTTAGGGCGATTGAGATCGTACTCAAAGCGCGAGTCGCTGCCCGCTAGGGTAATGGGCTGGGAGGCGATCACCTCGTCGGTGAAGGGATCTTCCTCGAAGTAACGCTCCTCTGCGCTCAGCTGACATAATTTGATCAGCTCAGGGCGCAGGTTGTGCCCCGCGTGAATCGCGGTGCACACTACGGGCAGATACTCTTGGATGGTGACAACACAGCCGGAGGAGGCCAGCTGGCCTGAGAATGTCTCCCCACGTTTAATCAGGGAGAGCATCTGATCGAGACTATAGGTTTGCATTTTCTACCGCTTGACGATATGCACTCTTACGTTGCACCAATAGCTCTTTGGAGTTGATGATGTTTTCGGCGAAATCGATCACCTGCTTCTGCAGGCGGACGCGGTTAAGCTTGTTAATACGGGTGATGCCGCCCGGGCTGAGGACGTTAACCTCGACCAGCTTGTTGCCGATCACATCCAGGCCGGTGAAGTAGAGACCGTCGCGCACCAGCTTAGGACCGATGGCGGCGCATAACTCGCGCTCTTCACGTGTGATAGTGTGTCTGACCACGCTACCGCCGGCATGGACGTTAGATCTGAACTCGCCAGAGGCGGGTACGCGGCGCATGGCGCCAATAGGCTCGCCGTTGAGCATCAAGATGCGCTTGTCGCCTTCCTCGGCGCCTTCGATGTAATCTTGCAAGATCACATAGTTGCTCTGCTCGTCGGTGCCGATATAGAAGTCCAGCAGCGAGCTGAAGTTTTGGCGAGCGCTCTTTTCGATCACGATAACGCCATGACCGCCGAATCCGTTGAGCGGCTTGAGGATCATCTTATCGCTTTCGCTCTCTTCCAGCACTCGTTGCAGATAGTCGCGATTCTTCGACACGTGGGTGGCTGGAATGTACTGGCTTGCCGCACCGCTCATGCTGGCGGTGTAGAGTTTGTTGTTAGCGACTCTTAACCCTTCGAGATCGTTGATGATCAGGGTGTCGCCCTTTACCGAATCCAGGAAGTTAAGCGCCAGGTTATCCAGCGGCGGATTGGCGCGCATAAAGATGCAGTCGAAGCCGGCCATGGGCAGGCGCGCCTTATGAAATTCGGCGGAGCGGTAAAAGCGGGGAATGTTGTCCGATATCTTCATCCCTTTCTTGATGATTTGACAAAACCCGTAGACACTACTGTCACGAATGGTCAGCCCACTGGTTGTGGTGATGGCAACGGTATGACCACGCTGCGCGCACTCATGAACTAATCTCAGGGTGGTATCGGTTTCAGGATCGATACGCTCCCACGGGTACATCAAAAAACAGATGTGCATTCTTTAAGCAACCTCATCTTCTGGGGGAGATTCCACATATTCATACTGTTCAACACGCTTGTTACTCGTGCTGTTTAGGGTGTGGAACTTTTTTGGTTCGCGGGTAAGCTTAGTGTATTTCAACCATACATGCTCAAGCTTGGTATTAGCCTTGTTGGGGTGTTTTAGTACCTTAACAAAGTGTTTTTCCTCTGCAGTTTCAGGCTCAAGATCGCCTGCTTCAAAGGCCTGCATAGTATCGCCATATAGGCTCAACAATTCAGCTTCAGACAAGGTGAACTCTCCGGACTTACTGAAGCCGCGGGGAAAGTTTTTGTCATCAAAAAAACGCTTTTGACCAAAACGAAATGAATCTTCTGACATAACAACCTCTCACTGTGATAGCAACGCTGTAACTACAGGGTTTTTCGATCGCGAAATTATGATTTTTGTCGTTAAAAGAGAAACAAAACTTTTTTATCGTCACCATTAGGATTAGTTGTTATTCTCTCGGTGAAATTGACCGAGAGAATAAAATGGACGTCAAAGTATTTAAGACCTTTTTAGAGGTGGCCAGAACCCGGCATTTCGGCCGTGCGGCGGAGAATCTCTATATCACTCAGGCGGCCGTGAGCGCCCGTATTAAGCAGCTGGAGTCCTTCTTCGACTCCGCCCTGTTTGTGCGCAATCGCAATAGCATTCAACTCACCACCTCGGGTGAGCGTCTGGTGCCCTATGCCGAGGTGATGGTGAGTACCCTGGAGCAGGCGAAGAACGAGTTGGCCCTGACCAACCATAAGGCGTTGCAGCTGACCATGGCGGGGACGCCCAATATCTGGGATGCCTATCTGCAGCACTGCCTGAGTAAGGTGACAGATGCCTTCGGCGGCTATGGCTTCCTGGCCGAGGCGCTGAGTCGCGAGCAGCTCAACCGTAATCTGCTGGAGCGAACCCTAGATATGGCCTTCGCCTTCGATCCGCTTAAGTCGGAGGAGCTGGTGTGTAAGCAGGTGGCCGACCTTATCCTGGTGTTGGTCTCGACTCGCCCCTGCGATCAGAGCGAGGCGCTGAGCGATAAGTATGTTTATGTGGATTGGGGCACACGTTTCGCCTCCGAGCACGCCGAGCGCCACTATCGTATGCCGCCACCTTATCTGCGTACCTCCACCGGGCGTATCGCCCTGGACTTTATTCTGGATAAGGCGGGAGCGGCCTATCTGCCGCTGTCGATCGTCGAGCCGTTTCTGCAATCTAAGCAGCTCTACCTGGTAGAAGGGGTGGAGCCCTGGAATCGTCCCATCTATCTCTCCTACCGTAAAGACAGCGGGTCACTGGAGGCGATCATCAAGATTGAGGAGCTGGTCAAGGAGATAGACCCTCTGACCGCCTTCAGCCTGCAGCAGATAGGTCAGTTGGGCTGATCTGCTTGAACTAACTCTTGTTGAATGAGTAATAGGGGGCCGGCTAATCGTCGGCCTCCTCTTTTTGTTTGCGTTTAATAGCGATGGCGATACACAAGGCGGCGCCGCCCCAGGTCAGCGTCAATGCAAACATCATCATGATAAGGGCGCTGTGACTCATGTTTTACCTCCTGGATGTTGGTCTGGATAGCCAGGCGACTTGCTGGTGAAGTTGATCAGCACGGCAAAGAAGAGCATGGTGCCCACCAGGCCCCAGCCTAAGAAGAGCTGATCGGCAATCGGATAGTCGCCATAACCGTTGACTAAGGTGTTGTAGAGGTTCTTCGCCAATATGGTGGCCAGAATCGCCGGGCTGATGAAGCGCAGGCAGATCACAAACCAGCCGCCGACCCTAAACTCTGAATTTTCATTGGCATGCTGGTGGATCACTGTCACCTTGAGCAGCCAGGTGATGATCACCAGCTCCAGCAGGCAGCTGAGCAGTAGGGCGATGTTGTTGATGAAGTAGTCCACCAGATCCAGCAGCAGTAGGCCACCATTGGTGGCAAAAGCCATGGAAACCAGATAGCCCAGGCTACACACCAACACGGCCGCGGGCTTGCGGCGCACATGAAACTTGTCGATCACCGCACTGGTCACCGCCTCTATAATGGAGATGTGGGAGCTTAATCCGGCGATCACCAGGGCAATGAAGAAGAGGGGGCCGAGAATATAGGGCGCCGGCATAAGGTTAATGGCCGTGGGTATGGTGACAAACGCCAGGCCTATGCCCGAGCTGACTACCTCGGTCAGCGGTTTCATCTGCTCCTCTGCCATATAGCCGAGCACGCCGAATATTAAGATCCCCGCCAGAATCGAGAAGCCGCAGTTGATCAATACCGTCATGAAAGCGTTGTTGTTGATATCCGCCTTGCTCGGCAGGTAGCTGGAATAGGCGAGCATGATGGCGAAGCCGACGCTGAGGGTGAAGAAGATCTGGCCGTAGGCGGCGGACCAGACTTGGGCATCCAGCAGGCGGCTAAAGTCGGGCTCGAACAGGTAGTTGAGCCCAGACAGGGCACCGGGCAGAAACAGGATGCGGCCGATAAGGACCAGCACCATGATAAACAGCATGGGCATCATGATCTTGTTGGCACGTTCGATCCCTCCTTTGACGCCGGTAAAGACCGCCATGAAGGTCATCAGCCAGGCGATGCTCATGGCGATCGCTATGCCGATTTGAAACTCGCCCAGGTGGGAGGGGGAGTTGTTGCCGAGTTTAAGGTAATGATTGAAGAAGAAGTCATTGGGATTGTCTCCCCAGGCTTGGCTGAAGGAGAAGCCGAGATAGGAGAGGGTCCAGCCTATGATGGCCACATAATAGACGGCGATCACCGCGGCGATAAACACCTGAAACCAGCCGAGCCATTCGAGTCTGAAGCCGAGGGTGTGGCCGAGCTGGGCGAAGATGCGCGGTGAGGTCTTCTTTATCTTATGGCCCAGGCTAAATTCCATGATCATAAAGGGGATGCCGGCGGTGATCATGGCGAATAGATAGGGGATGAAGAAGGCGCCGCCGCCGTTGTCATAGGCCATGTAGGGGAACCGCCAGATGTTGCCCAGGCCGATGGCCGAGCCGACCGCCGCCAAAATAAAACCTACCCTAGAGTTCCACTGCTCTCGTTTCATCGATCACCTCGAGTCACGCGCCTTTTAAGAATAATTCTAGACGCTTATGTCGAGGTGGGGCAGAAATTGTCCTGCCCGGTATGGCTAGAGAGTTGGTTAGAGAGCTGACTAGAGAGTTGGTTAGCGAGTTGGCTAATGTGCAGGCTAGTGTATGGCGTTAGCTGCCCTGCTCAAGGGATTTTAGCTGGTGGTAGAGGGCCTGGTTGGCCGGTGTGGCTATGCCGTGCTCGGCGGCGCGGCTCAGTAGGTAGCCGGTGATCGCCTCGATCTCCGTCTGGCGGCCATGGTGGATATCCTGATGCATGGAGGAGTAATTACTAGCAGTAAGCTGGATCACCTGATAGACCCGCTCGGTCAGCTGCGTTTGGTTAAGTGCTATCCCATCGGCGTTTGCCACGCTAACTACCTCCTGGACAAGTGCATGTATGGTCGGCGTAAATTTAGCACCGGCCAGCTCGCCGTTGCGGCAATCGTTGATGGCGGTCAGCGGGTTGATGGCGATATTGATGGCGAGTTTCTGCCACAGCATGGGCAGAATGGGCTCGCACCACTCGCTGTTGTGAATCGCCCCAAGCAGCGCCCGGCGTAGATTGTCCGCAAGCCTTGGTCCCTGAGCAGGGCCAACTTGTGTCAGCCCGGCTCCGGTTTGTTTTATCTGCCACCTTCCCAGTTTCAGGGCGCCTTGGGAGGTGGTCCCAAGGCTAAGGCCACGACCAGCTAGATGGGGCGCCACGCTAAGGTGTGGGCCCATGCCATTGTGCAGCAAGAGTATGTGGGCATCGGTCGGGAGGGCATCTAATAGTGGTAGCAGGGCCGCCTCGACCTGATAGGCCTTGACGCAGACGATAAGCAGCTCGCAGCTGGCCAGCATTGATTTGTCGATAAACTGCGCCTGGCGCGTAACTGTCTCACCATCGAGATTGGTGAATTCCAGCGTCTGGCTATCCGCGCTTGCGTCTCTACCAAGCAGCGCGGGCGAGAGTCCATAGGCTGATAGCTGGTGGAAGATCAGCTGACCTATGGCGCCTGCGCCCAGGATCACTATCTTACCCGTATGAGTCATATCACTTGTCGTCATGGTTGGGTCTTAGCCCGGGTTTTACCGATCACGGCGGCCTTAATATAGCGGCGGTAGAGCCAGAGGCCGAAATAGAATAGGAGCACACCCACCATGTCGGCTATAAAATCGGCGCTGGAGGCGCTGCGATAGGGCAGGCGCGACTGTACCAGTTCGATGAAGAGGGCATAGCTGGCCAGTATGCCTGCCAGGCTGTACCACTTAGGTTCGAAGGCTAGATGGGTTAATAGCGCCAGACAGAAGAAGCTGCCCAGATGGCCAAGCTTATCCATGTGCGGGATCACTTGTGGGTAGTTAGGGCGGGAGAATACCAGGTAACTGATCACTATGATGGCAAGAAGAAGCGCTATCTTAAAAAAGGTTTTTCGAGAATTCACGGGTCGCTTAGGTTGAGTGGTTTTGCCCAATCATAGGAAAATGTCATCTTAAAGTCATTAAGAAACGCCTGTTGTAACATTAAGAATTTTTGGCGCTCACAGGCCCGAGCGGGTAAACTAGCGGGCAGATAAAGTGGTTAAATAGAGGATGATAAATATGCCTTCGATGGATATCGTATCGGAAGTAAACGAAGTTGAACTGCGTAACGCCGTAGACAATACGCGCCGCGAACTGGATAGCCGTTTCGATTTTCGCGGTGTCGAGAGCGAAGTCACCTATAAAGATCATCAGGTGACCCTGTCATCTGAGTCTGATTTCCAGTGCCAGCAGATGGTCGACATGCTGCGCAACCAGCTGAGCAAGCGTAACGTGGACCCAGCCTCTATGGACGTTGCCGAGAAGGCGATTCACAGCGGCAAGACCTTCTCGCTCAAGGTGACCTTTAAAGAGGGGATCGACAGCCTGGTGGCCAAGAAGCTGGTGAAGCTGATTAAAGACAGCAAGCTCAAGGTGCAGGCGGCGATTCAGGGCGACTCGATTCGAGTGACCGGCAAGAAGCGTGACGATCTACAGGCGGTGATGGCGATTGCCCGCGAATCGGATCTGGGCCAGCCGTTCCAGTTCAATAACTTCAGAGACTAATTCTCGTCTATTTCAGGTTAAGAAGCGTTAAGCTCTGATTAAAAAGCCCCGCCGATGAGCGGGGCTTTTTATTGCCTGTTATCGAGACGAGTGAGCTTTGGGTGCTAGTCTCTTGTCTATTAGTTTCATGCTTACTGGTCTCTCGCCTGCTGCACATCTTGCGAGTCCAGGGGCTCGGCCTGCTCGTCGCCGTTGGGATGGGGGGCGTATTTCTGCACCAAGACAATCAGCCCCAGCACAGGGAAGCCGATGACGCTGGCGGCGACGAAGAAGTTCACATAGCCGTAGGCATCGATATATTGGCCTGAGAAGCCCGCCACAAACTTGGGAAACAGCAGCATGATGGAGGAGAGCAGGGCATACTGAGTCGCGCTGTAGCCGCTACTGGTCAGGCTGGAGAGATAGGCGATAAAGGCTGCGGTGGCGACTCCGGCGCTGAAGTTGTCGATGGAGATCACCACAGTCAATAGCTCTAGGTTGTAGCCGATCATCGCCTGATAGGCGAAGAGCAGGTTGGTGACCGCCACCATGAAGGCGCCTAAGAAGAGGATCTTCATAGTGCCGTAGCGGGCCAGCAGCATGCCGCCGGCGCCAGCGCCTACCAGGGTCATGATTAAGCCATACACCTTACTGAGGGTGGCTATCTCCGTCTTAGAGAAGCCCATGTCCACATAGAAGACGTTGGCCATGATCCCCATGACGATATCCGAGATCCGGTAGCAGGAGATCAGCAGCAGGATCAGTATGGCGCTGCGGCCGTAACGTTTAAAGAAATCGATGAAGGGCAGTATGCTAGCGGTATAGAGCCAGGAGGCCGCCGCAGCCACGGGCCTGGGGGAGCGCTCTGATAGGCTCTGCTTCAGGTCTGATTCTATCTGGTCCGCCTCCTTAGCCTCGACCTTGGGCTCGCTGCTCAGTAGGGTGGTGAAGATACCGATAAACATCAGGCCCGCCATGACCAGGTAAGCAGTCTGCCAGGAGGCGAGATCATAGGCCTCGCTATTGGGGTCGACCCAGGCGGCTATGGTCAGGGCGCCGGCGGTGGCGACAATCATGGCGCTGCGATAGCCCACCTGATAGGCGGCTGCGAGGGCGGCCTGCATCTTCTGCGGCGCCGATTCGATGCGAAAGGCGTCGATCACAATATCTTGGGTGGCCGAGGCGAAGGCCACCATGAGGGCGAACAGCGCCAGGCGCTCCAGGTCGGCCAAGGGGTCACTCTGGCTCATGCCTAAAATGGCGAGCACTAACAGCATTTGTGCGAAGAGCATCCAGCCGCGGCGCCGTCCTAATATTTTGGTTAAGAAGGGCAGCGACATGCGATCTACCAGAGGCGACCAGGCCCACTTAAAGCCATAGGCGAGGGCTATCCAGCTGAAGTAGCCGATGGCGGTGCGATCTATGCCTGCTTCCCTTAGCCAAAAGGAGAGGGTTGAGAACACCAGCATCAAGGGCAGACCGGCGGAGAAGCCGAGAAACAGCAGGATCAATACCCGCTTGTGGAAATAGATGGTGAGGGCGTCTCGCAATCGGGAAACTCGGGATGCAATCAAAATAGCAGTCGGCGTTGTCAGGCTAGGTGGGGTTAGCTTAAACGCTGGAGCCGCAAATAAAAAGTGAAAAATCCGTCATGAAAAAAGCCCAGTCCGGAAAGACTGAGCTTGGCTTTTTTTCGAATTATCTTAATAAAGATAGTTGCTATGACATTGAGCTTGGTCTGGTACCGATACAACAACTTGGGCAGGTGCCACCGAGACTGAGAAAATCGCAGCAATCGTCTATCTGCTTTCGCAAGAACTGATTGCCTCGTATGGTCCAGTCGGGCCACCTGTCGAAGGCATGTATCAAGTGCCAAAACACTCGCTCGATATCGGTTTGCGCATCACCCTGATGATTGAACTGTGCCCACTCTTCTAGGGTGTCCCATAAGTAAAGCTGGATCTCATTGAAATCGAGTTGATTATTTAAAAACGCTTTTCCATATTGAGCCAGCTGGGGCGCTTTATTATCGATGAACTCATTGGGTGTCATCGTCCGCCTCCTTGCTACTACAGGCCTAAGTATAGCCAGTGGA
This sequence comes from Shewanella halotolerans, assembly GCF_019457535.1. Classification (NCBI taxonomy): domain Bacteria; kingdom Pseudomonadati; phylum Pseudomonadota; class Gammaproteobacteria; order Alteromonadales; family Shewanellaceae; genus Shewanella; species Shewanella halotolerans. Next base: position 1,162,697 of record NZ_CP080417.1, read on the forward strand.
TTGAACGCCAGTTGTCTGAGATAAAAAATTTAATGTTCTGATTTATGGCACTTTAATGAAAGAAACATCAATCTTGAATTAAAGTGCCATTAATTTTGAATGAATGCAAAGTCTTATAGTTTTCTTAAACTAGCAGAATAGGTTCTCAAACCTGCAGACACGATTTACTGTCTCGGTAGCAGGGTTGCCTTCTTGAGGATGATCGGCTGCACCGGGAAGTCGGGCCAGCCCAGCTTGGTATTGATCTGCGTCTCTACTTCGGACATGGCTTCCAGCACTTCCATCCCCTCGCTGACTTCACCGAAGACGGCATAACCCCAGCGACGCTTAGAGGGGTCGAGACGCTTGTTGTCACCTACGTTAAAGTAAAATTGCGCGGTGGCCGAGTGAGGATCGTCTTCGCGGGCCATGGCGATGGTGCCCAGGCCGTTGCTCAGGCCATTGCCCGACTCGTTAACGATAGGCTTGCCATAGGGCTTCTCTTCCAGCTTGGGATTGAGGCCGCCGCCCTGAACCACGAAACCTGGGATGATGCGGTGAAACAGGGTGTTGTCGTAGTGCCCCTTGACCACATAGGTGAGAAAGTTATCTACCGTGATGGGGGCACGCTTACGATCCAGCTCGACCACTATATTACCCATGGTGGTTTCCAGTTTGACCTTGGGATAGATGGTGTCGCTCTGAATGTCCAGTGCCTGCGCCAGGCCGGAAAAAGCGAGTAACAGTAGGGCGCCAAGCCAGATTCTCATGTGAACTTCCTTATCTTAGTTATTGTTGGATGAACTGGTTGAGTTCGGGGTCGTTGATTATCTTTGCGGTCAGATCGCCGAGCAGATCGTTGACCGACAGCTCCAGGGTCGCAAAGTCTGCGCTAAAGGGACCCGACACCAGGTTACGGGCGGTATAGCGCTTGGTAAAGGTCTTGCTTTCGTTGCTGGCGATCACATTGATGATGATATCGTTGGTCGCCTGATAGCCGAAGGTAGTGTCGCTGACGTCGGTCAGCAGCTTTTCCAGTTGCAGCTGCATATGGTTCACCGAGCTTGGATCGATGCGATATCCCGCCCTGGTAAAGCCGTCACGAAACACCTGCTCCAGCTGGCGGCGGGGCGACTCCGATGGGCTCACGAGCCTGGCGGCATCCCCTTCATTATTAAAGCGGGCAATGAAGTTTGCCGAGCGGGTGTCTATCATCTCGATGGCGACGGGCTTGGCCGGGACCCCTTGGGATTCAATAGCAGGCAACTGCGGATTGAGCGCCATATGGGTCGGCGTATGAGAGGCGCAGCCAAATAGCAGGCCAGCACAGGCGATGATGGGAATAAATCGTTTCATAGCGGAAAATCATGCTGTAAAAAGGTGGCATCAGCATACCAGAATCTTCATTGGATGCCAGTGGGAGGCCTGTTTGTTAAGGCTTTGTTGCTCGCCGGGGTTTTAACTTAAACCAGAAAGCGTTAGAGTAAAAATTCCACTAAAAAGGTGCGGTCAAATGGCCGTCAGCCCGATAAGAAAGATAACAAAGAGAAGAAAGATAACAAGCAATGAAGATGGATATTCAACCCAGCGCGGTGCAGACCCTGGGGGCGCCGGATAGCCTGATCTCAAACTCGGGCCAGGTGCAATATGGTCACTTCGATGGCCCGGTCAAATCCTTTGGCCTGGAGCACTTTCGCTATACCAATGTGATGGACAAGCCTGCCAGTCATCTCGCGCGGCATTTTCATTTCAAGCAGTTCCAGTTTGTCTCTGTGGTGACGCCAAGGTATGTGATTGGGGTCGCCATTGCCGATATCCGCTACGCCGGTACAGGTTTCTGTTACCTCTATGACATCAAGGCCAATCAGCTGGTGGAAACCACCTGGCTCAAGCCGCTGGCCATGGGCTGCCAACTGGCAGACTCCCCTTGGGCCGGCAGGGCGCAGCTCGCAAGTGGCAAGGGTAGGGTGACCATAGAAATTGTCGAGGGAATATGGCAGCTCAACATCGACACGGCGCAGATCAAGGCCGAATTGATGCTCACGCCTATGCCCCTTAGCCTGCCCATGGCCATGTGTAACCCGACAGGTTATAGCGGCTGGACCTATACCCAGAAGCACAATTGCCTCAAGCTGGGCGGCAGCCTCACCATTCATCACGAGCCACAGCCCCTCAACCGCGCCCTGGCGGGCTATGATTTTTCCGCCGGTTATATGCGCCGTGAGACCAGCTGGCGCTGGGCCAGTATCAATGGCTATCAGGGCGATGATTTGCTCGGCCTCAACCTGGCGGCGGGGGTGAATGAGACCGGCTGCAACGAGAATGTGTTTTGGGTCAACGGCGAGCGTCATCTGCTGGGGCCTGTGCATTTTGCCTTTAGCCGCGCGCCCGAATCCGCTGATGATGCCAGCTGGCAGATAAGCTCCCAGGACGGCCGGGTGGCGCTCAACTTCCGCCCGCTGAATCGCCGCCAGGAGAAGCTCAATCTCTGGTTGCTGAAGAGCAACTTCAGGCAGTATCTGGGCTATTTCGACGGCGAGATCCGCGACGGCCTGGGGCGTACTCATCGTATCGATAATCTGCTTGGCTTAACCGAAGATCACTTTGCCCGCTGGTAGGGACTTTGTCCGCTGGTAGGGCGTGCTTAGGAAATAACTTAGGGAATATAAAGGAATAATTAGATGGATTTTAATTCACTCATCGCGCACCCCGAGGTGCTGTTACTGGTGCTGGCGCCGCTGTTTTTTGTCTGTATCCTAGCCGAGTGGTATCTGGGGGACCGTCGTGGTCGTTTGCCCGATAATGCCCGCTATCATCTGCCCGAGGTGCTGTGTAACTTTACCCTGGCGGGCCTGCATCAGGGAGCGGATATTCTCACCGGGCTATTAATAGCCAAATTATATCTGTGGGCGTTCGACTGGCGTCTGCTGGATATTCAGATGGGGCTGGGTAGCTTTATCGCGCTTATTATCGCCCAGGACTTTTGCTACTACTGGTTCCACCGCGCCAGCCACAGGGTGCGCTGGATGTGGGCGGCCCACGTGGCGCACCATAGCTCGGAGCGCATGAATTTTAGCACCGCTTTTAGGCAGAGCCTGATGTACCCTTTTGCCGGCATGTGGATCTTCTGGCTGCCGCTGGTGGTGGTCGGCTTCGATCCTAACTGGGTGGTGTTTGTCGTGCTGCTTAACCTGGGACTGCAGTTTTTCGTGCATACCCAGGCAGTGAAAACCCTTGGGCCGCTGGAGTGGCTGTTTAATACGCCTTCCCATCACAGGGTGCATCATGGGCGCAATCCTCAATATATAGATAAGAACTATGCCGGCGTGCTGATCATCTGGGATCGCCTGTTTGGCACCTATGTAAAGGAAGAAGAGACGGTGGAGTATGGCATCACCAAGCCGGTGAACAGTTTTAATCCCCTGATCGTAACCTTTAGCGAGTGGAAGACGATGTTTAGCGAGGCTTTCGCGCCTGGGCTAAGCCTTAAGCAGCGCCTTGCCTTGATGTTTGCGCCGCCGGCGGCGCCCGAGCCGCAAGATGAGATTGCTGATACCGAGCCCGAGCGTAAGCTTGCCTCCTAAAAGCAAGGTTAATAAAAACAAGGTTAATAAAAGAATCGCTTGGTGATCTAGAGGGAAGTAGTGTCTGACTAACCGCTAAGCTTCACTCATAAAAAAAACAGGGCCCTGGCCCTGTTTTTTGTGTCTGCACGTTAAGTTGCGAGTAGGTCAAGTGATGCGCTGGTCAGATTCGGTTTGCTGCTCAAGCTATTAGCTTTGATGGTCCGGCTCGTTCACATCTTTAGCCGGTTTAACCGGCTCTTTCGCTGACTTGATAGCCCGCAAGATCACAAACTTGCCGTTAGAGGCGGCCGTTTCGCAGTTTTTAAAGATCCGCTTGAGCTTGACGTGATAGCCCAGGTGGCGATTGCCCACCACCTGCAGCATGCCGCCAGGCCTGAGCTGGTGGAAGGCATCTAGAAACATCTGCCAGGCGATATGATCTGTAATAGCCTCGCCCTGATGAAAGGGGGGGTTACAGAGCACCAGATCCGGTTTCACCTCATCGCCCAGGTGGGTCAGGCAGTCGTCCCAGTGAAAGTGCCCCTGAGGCATGGCTTGCTCTGGATTGTCGAGCTTATTCGCTTGCCAGTTTTGTCTCGCCGAGGTGATGGCCATCTCTGAGTCATCCACGAAATGAACCTCAGCGTCCGGATAACACTGCTTGGCCCTCAGCCCCAGGATGCCGTTGCCGCAGCCGAGATCCACTATGGTGTCGAACTGGCCTTCTGGCAGATTGTCCAGCATGATGCGGGCGCCGATATCCAGCTTGTTGGCGGCGAAGACATTGCTAAGGTTGCTGATGCTGAGGTTAAACTCTTTCACCGGCCAGCTCACCTCGCTCGGTAGGCGCCTTGGTTTACCGTCGGCGATACAGGTGATCACCCGGGTCTTCTTCCAGGCCAGGCTGGCCGAGGCGGGGCCTAGGTACTTAGCTATGGTCTCCAGCAGCGCCTTATTGATCGACTTTGCCTTGGCGCCAATATACACAGGGGTGTTGGGCGCCAGAGACTGAGACAGGCGCTGCAGCTGGTGGATAAAATAGTTGAGATTCTTCGGCAGCTTCATCAGCACCAGGTTTAGGCCTTGGGGCGGCAGCTCGCGGCTGTTGAGCCAGGTAAGATTGCTATCGCTTAGCCGATGGGCTTTGAGGTTTTGCAGCGTGCCTAGCTGACTCGTCTTGGCATCTGTCTCGACCCAGATGGGCCAGTCGGCCTCAATGGAAGTAAGGGCGGTGCACAGGGCGCCGAAACTGTCGTTGACAACGGCCGTGTTGGCTTTGGGTTGCTCAATCTCTCTTAGGTGTTTTATCAGATGTTCGTCCGCCGCGTCCCAGGCCTGCAGGTTAGAGACCTGATTGGCGGGATAACGGGAGAGACTCAGCTCGATATCGGCAACGGAGAATTGAGTTGTCATGGCTAGGCTGCTACTTTGAAAATTGGGGCGGCGATTATCGCAGATTTGCCCCGCGAGGTATATGCCTGGCGACGTGTGAGTTAGGTGACTAGGCGAGTAGGAAGCAACAGATGCAACAGCAAGGGTTTGGATTCGATGAGATTGGCCACGAGGAAAGAGATGAAGGGGTTGAGAAGCAACAGACTCCCAGGCCGCCTATTACCCTGATCCCTGGGTATCTGAATCAGGCCCAGCAAAACGCCTTGCTTGATGAGGCCGAACATTATCCCTTTAGCCGACCAGAGCTGACACTCTTTGGCCGCACCCATCCCATCCCCAGACGTCAGGTGTGGTTTGGCGATGATGGCTGCGATTATCTCTATTCTGGCCTCTTCATTCGCGCCGAGCCCTGGCCCAAGTATGCCTTGCGCCTGCGGGAGAAACTTCAGCGAGACTTTGGCCTGGTAAGCAATGGTGTGCTGGTCAACCATTATCATGATGGCAGCGATACCATGGGCTGGCACAGCGACGATGAGGCCGAGATAGTCCCGGGCTCGGATATCGCTTCTGTCACATTAGGCGCCAGTCGTCCCTTCTTTCTGCGTCATACTCAGAGCAAGACCAAGGTCGAGCTGATGCTCAATAGCGGCGATCTGTTGATCATGCACTGGCCCATGCAGTCGAGCTGGCAACATGCGCTGCCGAAAAGGGCCAAGGTGAACCAACCTAGGCTAAACTTGACCTATCGGCATTTAATTCCACACTTTCATCATGGATAAAGTGATCGCGCCGAGGCGGGAAGTGTAAGCTAGCTCTCACCTTTGCAGGGATGAAAGTTTTATTCTCATCGTGAGCAGGTGTGTCGCACAATGTCTGTGGGACCCGATAATCACCAGAAGGAGTTGCTTATGAATAAGATGTTCGTGACCACGGTAACGGGTGTCGTTACCCCTGGGGTTGTTAAGGCGATGGCTAATCTGACCCGCGAGGCAGGTGGCGAGTGGTTAAGCAGCAAGGTGATCAAGATGGATGCCTGGTTTGCCGCCATGATGAAGGTGGCGATCGCTCAGGATAAGGTGGCCGATCTGCAGGCAGATTTTGTGCAGCAGTTCCCCGAACTTGTCTTTAGCTTCAGCGACATGGCCGAGGTTTTGAGTGAACACACCCGCAGCTTGAGATTTAATGTGGACTGCTCAGACAGGCCGGGGCTGACGCGGGAGATAGTCGATATCCTCTCTAACCTGGATCTCGAGGTTGAGCAGATGGAGTGCAACCGGGTCCATGTCTCTACCCTGGGGCAGACGGTATTCTCGGCCAAGTTGGCAGTATCCGTGCCCGATGAGATCAGCGGCGACAGCGTTATCGAGCTGTTGGAAAACGTCTCCCAAGATGCCAGAGTCAGCCTGACCTAAGCTTGAGGCAAGGGCTGTGGGTTAAGTGATCGCCTGCGGAGTCTGGGTGATGGAGAGTTGATCTTTGTTGCCACTCACAGTACTCTGCGGCCACTTAAGTTTTCTATTCGATAGAGACGATAGCCATGTCAGTAAAACAGCAGATAATCGATACGCTCACTCAAGTCTTAGCCCCTGTGCATCTTGAGGTGATCAACGAGAGCGACAACCACCATGTGCCGCCAAATTCCGAGACCCATTTTAAGGTGATCGTCGCCAGCGCCGTGTTCGAGGGCCAGCGTCTCATCGGCCGTCACCGCGCGGTCAACGAGGCGCTCAAGGCGCAGTTCGACGCCGGGCTCCATGCCCTGTCTATGCACACCTTTACCCCCGAAGAGTGGGACCAAGAGGTGCAGGTGCCTAACTCGCCCAAATGTAAGGGCTAAAAGCGTACAGGCTAAAAAGGACTAGCGCCTAGGCCCTTCTTGGCCGTAATGACGCATGAGATTGCGCCAAACGAAGACCACAGTAGGTTAACGCCGCTGTGGTTTTTTGCTTTCAAGGCGTTGAGCTAAGTTCACTTTACTTTCCCCGGCACCTACCGCATATTGTGTAGGTCTATCGCGGCGCAAGGGAACACCCTGTCGTCGCACGCCATACTGGTGCTCAGCATGTTGGCAAATAGATAGTTTGAGCATCACCATTTTGGGAGAATAATAATGCCGTTACTCGATAGCTTCACCGTAGATCATACCCGCATGAATGCCCCTGCCGTGCGTGTCGCCAAGACGATGACCACCCCCAAGGGCGATACCATTACCGTCTTCGATCTGCGTTTCTGCGTGCCCAATAAGGAGATCCTGAGCGAGCGCGGCATTCATACCCTGGAGCATCTCTTTGCTGGCTTTATGCGTGACCACCTCAACAGCGATCGCGTCGAGATCATCGATATCTCGCCCATGGGTTGTCGCACCGGTTTCTACATGAGCCTCATCGGTACGCCGAAAGAGGCAGAAGTGGCCGAGTGTTGGTTGGCCGCCATGGAAGATGTGCTCAAGGTGAAGCAACAGTCTGAGATCCCTGAGCTGAACGAATACCAGTGTGGTACCTATGAGATGCACTCTTTGGAGCAGGCTCAGGAGATCGCCAAGAACATCATCGCCGCCGGGGTGAATGTGAATCGCAATGATGACCTGAAACTCAGCGATGAGATCCTAAAGGGTCTATAACTCCCTCTCGGGATTTGACGTCATCTGAGTGGTAATCTGAGCGGTAAAATGTCATAAAAAGCAGCTTAGGCTGCTTTTGGGCTATCTGCATCGTCTTTTTAGCGGTTGTCGGTGGCTCATATGGGGCTAGTGATGGTCAAATTGGCGCCAACTTCTGCCTGAGTTAGGCTGATTGCATGGTTAAACTTTAGTCGAACAGTCCGGCTTTTTGCCGATTTTTTATGCGTTAAAAAGGGGCGAAAAAAAGCACGTTTTAGGGGGCAATTTTGCTTCGCAAATCCATATAACCCTGCTAGGACAGGGGGCTAAATTAATTTCCGTTTACCTAAATCATAAAAATCTCTCGAACTGTGATCTACTCCTCACTGTAAAAATCCCCGCATCCCTTTTAAAACACCCGTATTTTTCATGGCGATAAGCAATTATTTACGGTAAAATGCGCCCGACCAGCGTGATTGCGATCGCATTTCTGTAATAAATCTGCGCTAGCTCAATGCGATAGCTGATGTTTGAAATCTATCTCATTTAGCAGGAACGCGACGCATTATCTTTCCTTCATAAACGTAGTGCTTGTGGATATGATTACAATAAAGAAAGGATTGGACCTGCCTATAACAGGTGGACCAGAGCAAGTTATCCATAATGGCCCAGCCATTAAACACGTAGCTACTTTGGGTGAAGAGTATATTGGCCTGCGCCCCACGATGAAGATCAAAGTGGGTGATAAAGTGCAGAAAGGTCAGGTGATTTTTGAAGACAAAAAGAATCCTGGCGTTAAATATACTGCTTTAGCCAGTGGCACCATCTCAGAAATTAACCGGGGCGCCCAGCGTGTTCTTCAGTCTGTCGTGATCGAAGTTGAGGGAGACGACAGCGTTTCTTTCGCTAAGTACGATGCCGCAGCGTTAGACACCTTAGAGCCGCAACTCGTACGCGACAACCTGATCGAATCAGGTATGTGGCCTGCATTGCGCACGCGTCCTTTCAGCAAAGCACCAGCAGTTGACTCAACGCCTGCCGGTATTTTTGTGACCGCTATCGACACCCAACCGCTTGCTGCCGATCCTGCCGTTATCATTAACGAGCACAAGGAAGACTTTGCCAATGGCTTAAGAGTCCTTGCACGATTGACAGAAGGTAAGGTGTATCTGTGTAAGGCGCCAGGAGCCGATATTCCTGCGGCCAACGCACAAGTCGAAGAGTTTGCCGGTCCGCACCCTGCGGGTCTTGCTGGCACTCATATCCATTTTGTTCTGCCTGCATCGGCTAAACGCACCGTTTGGCATGTTGGCTATCAAGATGTGATCGCAATCGGTCAACTATTTACTACTGGTGAGCTAAACTCTCAGCGCGTGGTTGCGATTGCGGGTCCTAAGGCGCTTAAGCCTAGACTCGTACGCACTCACAGTGGCGCCTCTATTGCCGAGCTTACCGCCGGTGAAACTGCCCAAGGCGATGTACGCGTTATCGCAGGTTCTGTGCTTTCTGGTAAGACAGCCACTGGCCCACACGCCTACTTGGGACGTTTCTTTAACCAGGTTTCTCTGCTTGAAGAAGGCCGCGAACAAGAATTTATCGGCTGGGCGATGCCTGGTGCCAATAAGTTCTCTATCACGCGCGCTTTCCTGGGTCACCTGTCACCGTCTCGTCTGTTTAACATGACGACCAGCACAGGGGGCTCTGACCGCGCCATGGTGCCTATCGGCAACTATGAGCGTGTTATGCCTCTCGACATTCTTCCTACCATGCTATTGCGTGACCTGGTGTCAGGCGATACCGACGGCGCAGCTGCCTTAGGCGCGTTAGAGTTAGACGAAGAAGATTTGGCACTATGTACTTTCGTATGTCCTGGTAAGTATGACTACGCGTCGTACCTACGCGACTGCCTAGATACGATTGTGAGGGAAGGCTAATGGGCTTGAAACAGTTTTTCAAAAGTATTGAACCCCAGTTTGAGAAGGGCGGGAAATACGAGAAATGGTATGCGCTGTTCGAAGCGGCATACACGGTATTTTATACCCCAGGTCACGTAAACAAGGGTCGTACCCATGTGCGTGATAACTTAGACCTGAAGCGTATGATGATTACGGTTTGGGCCTGTGCATTCCCTGCGATGTTCGTGGGTATGTATAACGTGGGTCTTCAGGCACAAGATGCCTTGCTCGCTGGCTTTGCGACGCCGGATACCTGGCAAACTGCATTGTTTGGCCTGTTCGGTACTGAGCTGACGGCTGATTCGGGTGTTGCTGCCCTGATGTGGTACGGCGCCTGTTGGTTCCTGCCTATCTACGCGGTGACCTTCGCCGTGGGGGGTATCTGGGAAGTCCTGTTTGCAACAGTACGTGGCCACGAAGTTAACGAAGGTTTCTTCGTTACCTCTATCCTGTTTGCCCTGACTCTGCCGGCAACCATTCCGCTATGGATGGTGGCGCTGGGTATCACCTTCGGTGTAGTCGTGGCGAAAGAGATCTTCGGTGGTACTGGACGTAACTTCCTTAACCCTGCATTGGCCGGTCGTGCCTTCCTGTTCTTCGCTTACCCGCTAAACATGTCAGGCGACACCACTTGGGTGGTTGCAGACGGTTTCTCTGGTGCGACGGCGCTGAGCCAAGCGGCACAGGGCACTCTGGACTATGGCTTTAACCAAGCTTGGTGGGACGCCTTCCTAGGTTTCATCCCAGGTTCTGTTGGTGAAGTGTCTACGCTGGCGATTCTGCTAGGTGGCCTGGTCATCATCTATACCCGTATCGCGTCATGGCGCATCGTTGGTGGTGTGATGGTCGGTATGATTGCCGTCTCTCTGCTGCTTAACGCTATCGGTAGCGATACCAACCCTATGTTTGCGATGCCTTGGTACTGGCACATGGTACTGGGTGGCTTTGCCTTCGGTATGATGTTCATGGCGACTGACCCAGTTTCTGCGTCTTTCACCAATCAAGCGAAGTGGGCGTACGGTATTTTGATTGGTGCTATGGCCGTATTCATCCGTGTCATTAACCCTGCTTTCCCAGAAGGTATGATGTTGGCCATTCTGTTTGCCAACCTATTTGCGCCGCTATTCGACCACTTCGTGGTTCAAGCGAATATCAAGCGGAGGATTGCTCGTGGCTAGTAATAAAGATTCGTTCGGTAGAACGCTGTTTGTTGTTGTTGGATTATGTTTTATCTGTTCGGTATTCGTTTCTACTGCGGCCGTACTGCTTAAGCCAACTCAACAAGAAAACAAATTGCTTGATAAGCAAAAGTACATTCTTGAAGCCGCTGGCCTGGTAGACACTAAGTCTGGTGAAGTCAGCAAGGCTAAGATCCTTGAGACTTACGACAAGTATGTTGAAGCTAAGCTGGTTGACCTTAAGTCTGGTGACTGGGTTGAAGGCAACGCCGACACATTCGACACAGAGAAAGCGGCTCGCACCGTAGAGACCTCTTTCAAGCCTGAGCACGACATCGCTTCAGTTAAGCGCGTGGCGAACAAGGGCGTGGTTTACCTGGTACGCGATGACGCTGGTGCACTACAGACAGTGATCATTCCGGTTAAGGGTTACGGTCTATGGTCAACCATGTACGCCTTCCTAGCCGTTGAGTCTGACCTGAACACAGTTCGCAGCTTGGTTTACTACGACTTTACCGGTTCGGGTGAAACTCCGGGCCTTGGTGGTGAAGTTCAGAATCCTAAGTGGATCGCCAAGTGGAAGGGTAAGAAGCTTTATGATGACCAAGGTAACCTGGCTATCAAAGTGACTAAGAACCCTGCCGTTGCAGAGAGCGTTCACGGTGTTGACGCACTATCGGGTGCAACACTGACCAGTAACGGTGTACAGCACTCACTGGATTTCTGGTTGGGTAAAGAAGGTTTTGCACGTTTTCTTGAGAAGGCGCGCAACGGAGGACTGAGCTAATGGCTGACGCAAAAGAACTTAAACAGGTTCTGACTGGACCTATCATTAGTAACAACCCGATTGCGTTGCAGATCCTGGGTGTATGTAGTGCCCTGGCGGTAACCAGTAAGATGGAAACTGCCTTGGTAATGACCATAGCTCTGACTGCCGTAACGGCCTTGTCTAACTTGTTCATCTCTATGATACGTAACCACATTCCAAGCAGTGTGCGTATTATCGTTCAGATGACCATTATCGCTTCACTGGTGATCGTGGTTGACCAGGTACTGCAAGCTTATGCCTATGATGTGGCTAAGCAGCTGTCGGTATTCGTGGGTCTGATCATCACCAACTGTATTGTAATGGGCCGCGCCGAAGCTTACGCGATGAAGACGCCGCCTATGATGAGCTTCATGGACGGTATCGGTAACGGTCTGGGTTATGGTGCCATCTTGTTGTCAGTTGGCTTCGTGCGTGAATTGTTTGGTAACGGTTCGCTATTTGGTGTCGAGATCTTAAGCAAGATCTCTGAGGGTGGTTGGTATCAGCCAAACGGTCTGCTTCTGCTGCCACCAAGTGCGTTCTTCCTGATTGCATCGTTGATCTGGATTATCCGTACCATCAAGCCAGAGCAAGTTGAAGCAAAAGGATAAGCGTAATGGAACATTATATTAGTCTATTAATCCGTTCTGTTTTCATTGAAAACATGGCGTTATCCTTCTTCCTTGGTATGTGTACCTTCTTGGCTGTGTCTAAGAAAGTCACCACGGCCATGGGCTTAGGTGTTGCCGTAATCGTGGTATTGGCAATTTCAGTACCTGTTAACCAAATCATCTATCAGGGTATTTTGGCTCCGGGCGCCTTGGCCTGGGCTGGCGTACCCGATGCGGACCTGAGCTTCCTTAAGTTCATCACCTTCATCGGTGTGATCGCGGCGCTGGTTCAAATCCTTGAGATGGCATTGGATAAGTATTTCCCACCGCTATACAACGCGCTGGGGATCTTCCTACCGCTGATCACAGTAAACTGTGCGATTTTCGGTGCGGTTTCTTTCATGGTTGAGCGTGACTACAACCTGGGTGAAAGTTTAGTGTTCGGCATAGGTTCAGGTATCGGTTGGGCACTTGCGATTGTGCTGCTGGCCGGTATCCGTGAGAAGTTAAAATATGCTGATGTCCCTAATGGTCTGCGTGGTCTAGGTATTACCTTCGTGACTGCGGGTTTGATGGCGCTAGGTTTCATGTCGTTCTCAGGTGTGTCTCTGTAATAGAGACACCTTAACGGCTTCTGATTTTGAACCTTTAAGGATAAGTTAATGGGTATTATTGAATCTACTCCAATCGATGTATACCTCGGTGTGAGTATGTTTACAGCCATCGTACTGGTCTTGGTGTTGGTGATTCTGTTCGCCAAATCAAAACTGGTACCAAGTGGCGATATTACTATCGGCATCAACCATGATGCGGATAAATCAATTAAAACACCAGCGGGCGGTAAACTACTGGGTGCTCTGGCTGATAACGGTATCTTCGTATCGTCAGCCTGTGGTGGCGGTGGTTCTTGTGGCCAGTGTAAGGTGATCGTTAAGTCTGGCGGCGGTGACATTCTGCCAACAGAGCTCGACCATATCTCAAAGGGCGATGCCCGTAACGGTTGTCGTCTGTCTTGTCAGGTCAACGTTAAGTCAGATATGGAGATCGAACTGGAAGAAGAGATCTTCGGTATCAAGAAGTGGGAATGTGAAGTTATCTCTAATGATAACAAGGCAACCTTCATTAAAGAGCTTAAGCTGGCTATCCCTGATGGCGAGTCTGTGCCTTTCCGTGCCGGTGGTTACATCCAGATCGAAGCACCTGCGCACCATGTTAAGTACGCCGATTTCGACGTACCAGCAGAATATCGTGGTGACTGGGAGCACTTTGGCTTCTTCAAGCTAGAGTCTAAGGTTGACGAAGAGACAATCCGTGCGTACTCAATGGCGAACTATCCTGAAGAGGAAGGTATCATCATGCTGAACGTACGTATCGCGACACCGCCTCCACGTAACCTGTCTCTGCCTTGCGGTAAGATGTCTTCATACATCTGGAGCCTGAAGGCGGGCGACAAGGTGACTATCTCTGGTCCATTCGGTGAATTCTTCGCGAAAGATACCGATGCCGAGATGGTATTCATCGGTGGTGGTGCAGGTATGGCGCCTATGCGTTCACACATCTTCGACCAGCTCAAGCGTCTTAAGTCTAAGCGTAAGATGAGCTTCTGGTACGGTGCGCGTTCTAAGCGTGAGATGTTCTACGTTGAAGACTTCGACGGCCTGGCGGCTGAGAACGATAACTTCGTATGGCACGTGGCCCTGTCTGACCCGCAACCCGAAGATAACTGGGATGGTTACACAGGCTTTATCCACAACGTATTGTATGAAAACTACCTACGTGACCACGATGCGCCAGAAGATTGCGAGTTCTACATGTGTGGTCCTCCAATGATGAACGCGGCCGTTATCGGTATGCTTAAAGATCTTGGCGTTGAAGATGAAAACATCCTGCTGGATGACTTCGGCGGCTAAGCAATCATTCTTGTGATATTATTGCCGTGATTATCGTGCTCCCTAAGACGCCCAAAGGCCCTTAGGGAGTGTGTTACCGGGTTATCATTAAGGACAATGGTCAATATGTATAAGACCTTTATCAAGGGGTTAGTCCTGGCGGGACTAGCCTTTTTTATTTCGGCCTGTAGCCAACCTGTCAAGATGATTGCTATGTCTGGACAGACTATGGGCACCACCTACCACATCAAATTTGTCGGCGATAAACAGATGCCCGACGAGCAGCTGCTGCAGGCGGAGATCGACCTGGCGCTGGAGCAGGTGAACGATCAGATGTCCACCTACCGCAAAGACTCTGAGCTGTCGCGCTTCAATCAGATGACGCTCGAATCTAGCCTGACGGTATCGCCAGACACGGCCAAGGTAGTGCAGACGGGGATCGACCTCTATCGCAAGACAGATGGCGCCCTGGATATCACCCTGGGGCCGCTGGTAAACCTCTGGGGCTTCGGTCCCGACAAGCGTCCGACTCGCGTGCCAAGCGCCGAGCTGATCGCCGAGACCAAGGCCAAGACGGGTATCGAGTATCTCAAGGTCGATGGCCTCAAGCTGAGCAAGACCAATCCTGCCCTGTATGTTGACCTTTCCTCCATCGCCAAAGGCTTTGGGGTCGATAAGGTGGCCAAGCTGCTGAGCAAGTATCAGCCCAAAGGTTATCTGGTGGAGATAGGCGGCGAGATCAGCCTCTTCGGCGTCAAGGCGGACGACAGCCCTTGGGTGATCGCCATAGAGCAGCCCGATGAGGATGAGCGGGTGGCGCAGCAGGTGATTGAGCCGGGCAATATGGCCATGGCAACCTCTGGCGACTATCGCAACTACTATGAGGAGGAGGGGCAACGCTTCACTCATATCATCGACCCGCGCAACGGCTACCCCATCGACCACAAGCTTGCCTCCGTGACCGTGCTGGCCAAGGAGAGCATGATCGCCGACGGTTATGCCACCGCCATGATGGTGCTGGGCACAGAGGCCTCGCTGGCGCTGGCCGAGCGAGAGCATCTGGCCATCATGTTGATCGAGAAGCAAGCGCAAGGTTTCAAGGTCTACTATAGCGATGCCTTTAAGCCCTACGTGGGTTTGTGATAGAATAGCGTCCATCGGTGCGCCAGCCCGCTTAATATAGTGGCTAGGCGCACTCTAAAATGCAGTCTTGCATGTCGGTTGATTAGCTTGCCAAATAGCTAGTCAACTAGTTAGCGAATGGTTAGACACATAAGCAATACAGCCACTTATGTGTATCTGGAGTCAGTGATGAGCACTTTTTTAGCGGCTTTTGTGGTATTACTACTGTTTTTCGTTCTTATGTCTATCGGCTACCTGGTGAAGCAGAAGGCGGTTGCCGGCAGCTGCGGTGGTCTGGGTGCCCTGGGTATCGAGAAGGCCTGTGACTGTGACGACCCATGCGATAAGCGTAAGGCGAAGATGGCCGAAGAAGAGGCCCGTCGCGAGAAGCTGGCCAAAGATCGTATCATCTAGCCCGCGCCTTTTATGCGCTATTATTAAAGGTCCCATTCGGGGCCTTTTTTATTACCCCTGTTTTTCATCACTCTTTACCAAAACATCTTTCCACCCAGACTTCTCTCTACCCTGGCTCGTCTTCACCTAGACTCATCTCCTCCCTAGCGCCTTTCGCTTTGTATCGCCCTTAACACTCTGGATTTATTATCTTTAATCGCCTTGGTAATTAAAGCGCGAATGAGAACGATTTTCTTTGGTAACTGATTGAAACTAAATGTTTATTTGTAATTGGGTGAAAATTGCTCTAGGCTTAAATATTGATTTAGATCAAATCTTACTAAGGAGATCAAATGAAGGGTCATCCGAACGTCATTCGTCAGTTAAACAAGATACTGACCTTCGAATTGACGGCCATCAACCAGTACTTTTTGCACGCACGCATGTACAAAAATTGGGGTCTGGAAGAGCTCAATGAGAAGTGCTACAAGAAGTCGATCAAAGATATGAAGCATGCCGACAAGCTGATCGAGCGGGTGCTGTTTCTCGAAGGCCTGCCTAATCTGCAACAGCTTGAGAAGCTGCGCATAGGTGAGAACCCGGAAGAGATGTTGCAGTGTGACAAGACCATGCTCGAAGAGCAGCTGGTCGAACTGCGCAGCGTGATCGCCCTATGTGAGACGGAGCGAGACTATGTGAGCCGCGAGATCCTCGAGGACCTGCTCGAAGATGAGGAGGAGTATCTGGACTGGATCGAGGCGCAGCAAGATCTGATTAAGATGACGGGCATTCAAAATTACCTGCAGTCGCAGATGGAATCTGAATAGGGAGAGAAGCATGAAAGGCAATCAGGAAGTGATCGACACCCTCAACAAGCTGCTCACCGGAGAGTTGTCGGCGATGGATCAATACTTTGTCCACGGCTTGATGTATGAAGACTGGGGGCTTAACGAGCTGCACGAGCGGATCTCCCACGAGTCTGACGATGAGCGCGAACACGCCAAGAAGCTGGTCCAGCGGATTCTGTTCCTCGAGGGCACGCCAGATGTGGCCAGCCGCGAGGCGCTGAACATAGGTAAAGATCCCCAGGAGATGCTGCAGAACGATCTCAACTACGAGTATCAGGTGGCGGCCAACCTGCGTGAAGCCATTGCCCTGTGCGAGGAAAAGCAAGATTACGTCTCCCGCGAGCTGTTAGAGGTCTTGCTGGAAGAGACAGAGTCTGACCATATGTACTGGCTAGAGAAGCAGCTGGGCCTCATCGACAAGATAGGTCTGCAGAACTACCTCCAGTCTAAAATGTAAGAGACTGTTATATAAGAAAGAGGTAAGGCCTTGTATGTAAGGTGCCAGGCACAAGGCATTAGCCATTCGACGCCATGAGATAGCGATAAAGCCACCCTAGGGTGGCTTTTTGCTGCCTGTCATCTGGCGTCAGGCCTTTGTTCATCGCGAAGTGATTGAATACTGTTTAAATGTACAGTATTCTTGGCGGTGGAGGTATTAAGGTGAAAAAGATTATTCATGTAGACATGGACTGCTTCTTTGCGGCGGTCGAGATGCGTGATTTTCCCGAGCTCAGGGGCAAGCCTATAGCCGTCGGCGGACGCAGCGATCGCCGCGGCGTCATCAGCACCTGTAACTACGAGGCGCGCAAGTTTGGCGTGCGCTCGGCCATGGCCTCCGCCTATGCGCTCAAGCTCTGCCCGGATCTCATCTTGGTGCCCGGCCGCATGTCTGTCTACAAGGAGGTGTCGGCGCAGATCCGTGAGGTGTTTGCCCGCTACACAGAATTAATCGAGCCGCTCTCCCTGGATGAAGCCTATCTGGATGTCAGTGACTGCACTCAGCATCAGGGCTCGGCCACACTGATCGCCGAGGCGATTCGCCGGGAGATCTTCGAGGTGACCGGGCTCACGGCCTCTGCAGGTATTGCGCCGGTGAAGTTTCTGGCTAAGATAGCCTCGGATCTCAATAAGCCCAACGGCCAGTATGTGATCACTCCGCAGATGATCCCCGAGTTTGTGAAGACACTGGCGCTGATTAAGATCCCCGGTGTCGGTAAGGTGACCGCCGCCAAATTGGAAACCATGGGGCTGATTACCTGCGCCGACGTGCAGGCCTGTAGCCGTCAAAGCCTGGCTGAACGCTTCGGTAAGTTTGGCGGCGTGCTCTATGACAGGGCGCAGGGGATAGACCCTCGCGGCATCTCCCCCCACAGGGAGCGTAAGTCTGTCGGCGTCGAGACCACCCTGGCTAAAGATATTTACACCTATGAGCAGTGTCAGGCGGTGATGCCTCAGCTGATCCAGGAGCTGTCCGGGCGCATCAGTCGCAGCGCCAAGTCACGTCGCATTCACAAGCAGGTGGTTAAGCTCAAGTTCGACGACTTCAAACAGACCACCATAGAGCAGCGTAGCGACGAGGTCTCGGTGAAGCTGTTTTACGATCTGCTTAAACAGGCGCTAGAGCGCCGCGCGGGGCGGGGCATTCGCCTGCTGGGGGTGTCGGTCGGACTCGAGAGTGAGGCGGTGGGGGCCGGACTGGACGAGGAGGAGCATGGGGCGCAGATGGATCTCGGGTTTTAGCGTTAACCCTATTAACCTTTTGCTCGTAGCTTGGACGGTTATTGCACCTGGTTAGATTTTTGAAGCTTTACCCTTCATGGCAATCTAACGCCTGCCCGGCGGGGGTTGTGCAAGCACACTTTTGACACGGTGAGTGAAGCACAGCTTCGCGCTCGCGAACGAGAGGCATGGATGCCGAACTGGCATTTAAACACGGATGTTATTTGAATATGTCCCTATACGCTCCGCGGCGACGTCCTGTCGCCGAGGGTCAAAAGCGTGCTTACACCTGTATCTTCTATCTCTTCGATTTGACCTTTTTTATTTCCAATGTTTTGGCGCGAATTGGCTTTAACTCTTTGTAACAGCTCCGATGAGCACGGTATTTGGGCCAATCATGGGGCTGTTTTCCTCTCTCTTTCATTAGGTTTGTCCTGGTGTGGCAGAGTCTGGTTTGCTTAAAAAACGAGCCCCTTCAAGGGATAGGGGTTTTTAGGGGAGCTATGGGGGCAGATGAATGATTCATCATCACCATTATGAATGTTGCACAATCATTATAATAAATTTAAAAATTGGTAACGCGCTCCATATACTCGATTCTAACAGTCTTTGCTTATGTTTGTGGCCTGATGTACCGCGGGGGGAATAGGTGCTGTGGCAATAAATATTGCAGTTAGTGCAGGACTCGGTAGGGAGGTGCGGCTGATTTCCACATCGCCAACATCCTAATAAATATAAAACGTAATAAAGGAAGGATAGGATGATGGAAAAGTACATTAAAACTAATCACTTATTACGCTCCCGAGCAGCAGTAAGTCGGAGCAACATGAAGCTGAGTTGTTTGGCTATGGCCGTTTTTTGGGCCATTTCAGGTCAAGTTTTTGCTGAAGAAGCGCAGGCGCCAGAAGAATCACAGGATCAGAAGGCCAGCGCGTTTGAAGTCATCGAGGTGACGGCGCAGAAACGTGTGCAACGTATGCAAGATGTCGGCATCGCGATCTCCGCGTTTAAAGCCGATGAGCTAGAAGATCTCGGTGCCTATCAGGCATCGGCCCTGGCGGAATTTATCCCCAACATGGAGGTCGCTGTCTCTGACGATAGCGGCATCCCCATCTTCGTGATCCGTGGTGTGGGTCTACAGGACTACAACACTAACAACACGCCTAACACGGCCGTGGTCGTCGACGACGTCTATCAGCCCTATGGCATCTATAGCGCCTTCGCCATGTTCGATACCGATAGGGTAGAGGTGCTCAAGGGGCCTCAGGGCGGTCTGTACGGACGTAACTCTACCGGCGGCGCCATCTCTTTCTCCTCTAAGCGACCAGAGCTGGAGACCACGGAAGCCAATGTCGCGGTGGATTACGGCAACTATAACTCGCTCAACATCCGCGCCGGTGCAAGTCTGCCACTGGGGGAGATCGCCGCTGTGCGCCTTGCCGTGCAGTCTGAAACCAGCGATGGCTATTACTACAACACCTATCTGAATCGCGACCAGGGTGGCAAAGATAAGCAGCAGGCCCGCGTTACATTGCATCTCGAACCCACAGACTATTTTGCGGCGGATCTCAGATATACCTATGGCCGTGACACCTCTGAGGCGTCGATCCCCGAGGTCACAGGGTTATTAGACAGCAACGCCTATTGGGAGGGACCGTTGGCGGACTTCCCCGGCTTGCCATCGATGAATATTCCCTACAATCAGGATGGTACACCGGCCTATTGTGACGCCGTGTTGCAAACCGGTATCCCGGATGCCAGCTGTATCAACATGAACCGCGCCAGCGCCGATGGCGACCCATACAGCGGCGCCGATGCCAGGGTGCACCCCAACGATGACACCTACCATTCGGTGTCGTTAAATATGAACTGGGATTTCTCCGATTACTCGCTGACCTCGATCACTAACTACACCCAGATGCAGTTTAAGCATCGCAATGGTGTCGGCTCTGTCGGCATGGGCCCAGGTCAGGATCAAGAGGCCTGGGAGCAAGCCAGCCGTGACTATGGCCGTCTCAATGGTGGTGACCTCAACGAGATGTATGTCACCCAGTATGACTCTGATACCAGCTCGTGGAGCCAGGAGCTGCGCCTGCTGTCCAACTATGGTGGCGATTTCAACTGGATGCTGGGTCTGGTGTACGCCGAGGATAACCTGGACGACCTGAGAAACTGCTCCTTTGCCGCCAACGTCTATGCCGACTGGGTGCAATTCCCTGGGTGCGGCACCATGGCCTATACCCAGGACACTAAGGTGACCTCAGGCTATGCCCAGTTCACCTATGCCATCAGCGATACCCTGTCGACCACAGTGGATCTGCGTTACACCCAGGAGAAGAAGGATTATGTCGGCGACGTGTTTGTCAACGATGGTACCTGGATCTGTACCGTAAATGGTCTGAATACCACAGACCCAGACAGCGACACCTACTGCGCCAACTTCATTGGTTGGGACCCAGTAACCGGCCGTTACGATCTGGCGCGCGCTAATAAGTCTCACTATGACGAGAGTGACCCGTCATGGAAAGTTAACCTCGACTGGAAGGTCACCCCGGATACCCTGTTGTATGCCAGTGTGGGCAGCAGCTTTAAGTCCGGCGGCTTCTTCGGTGGCTTCCTGACCAATCCAAACGCCATCCGCCCCTACAAGCCGGAGCGCAACAACGGCGTCGAATTGGGCTTCAAGTCAACGCTGGAAGACTATCGCATTCAGCTCAACGGCGCGGCCTTCTACTACGACTACCGTGACTTCCAGTCGGCTATTCAGGAGGTCGATCAATCAACCGGTGGCGTCTTTAACGGCCTGCGTAACCTGGGTGACGTTATCATGCAGGGCGCCGAACTGGATCTGCGCTGGATGGCGACCGAGGACTTAGAGATCCGCGCCGCTATCGGCCTGCTCGATACCGAGGTGGATAGGGTCAACAAGTTTGAGTCTGCCGACGTCGGCATCACCAACATCTTCGGTGAAGTGATCGACATTCAAGGCAATGAACTCAATAACGCGCCTAAGTTCAGTGGCAACCTGATCGCCCGTTATCACTTTAACCTGAATGCTAACCTGGACGGCTTCGTGCAATTGGATGCCTCCTTCAAGGATGACTACTGGCTGTCTGTGTCTAATGAGCCTATCTATCGGCAAAAAGGCAATACCTTAGTCAACGCCAGAATGGAAATATTCAGTCCCGATGATAATTGGAGTGTGGCACTGTGGGGTCGCAACCTGACCGATAAGACCTATCGTACCAGCTTCTATCTGGATGGTTTGGACAGTGGCTATAGCGAATATAACGCGCCGCGAACCTTTGGAGTAAGCCTGTCTTACAACTACTAAAGCAAAGCTTTTCCCCGGCATCCCTGACTTAAAGACTGCACACTGTCGTCAGGGAGCCGCTTTTTATTCCTTCCCTGGCGATAAGTGTTTTATCGCCAGGCACCGAAGGCGGGGCGCTAAGGGATAACTCTGTGCTAAGGGATAACTCTGCGCTAAGGGATAACTCTGTGCTAAGGGATAGCCCTGGGGGGGAGATGGCTTAAGTTGGTGTAAGCGCAATAAGATCAATAACAGATAGGAAGTAAGACATGGAACAAGTTAGGGGAAAACCACAGCGCGCCGCTTGCTGGCTGGCCGCCGGCCTGTTGACGATTTCGGCAGGCGTTACTATTACGCCAATCATCACGCCGATCGCCGCGGCCGAGTCTGCAACAAACCAGTCTGGGCAGAGCGAACAGGCTCATAAGGAACATAAGAAGGTGTCCAGCTTTGGCCACTACAAAGGCTATTCCCAGGAGCGTTTCGACGGCTGGGTGACCAGCTCTGAGTATATCACCACACGGGACGGTACCCGGCTGGCGGCGGATATCTCGCGTCCGGCCAACCAGGGCGTGGTGACACAGGAAAAGCTGCCTGTACTCTGGACCTATTCGCGCTACCACAGGGAGTTTGAACCGGGAGTCACCAATATAGAAGACGATGCCATCTTGCAGCGTCTCGCCAGGCACGGCTATGTGATTGTGAGTGTTAATGTGCGCGGTGGCGGCGCCTCTTTCGGGCGTTATCAGGGCCTATTTAGCGCGCCTGAGACCCGCGATGCCTATGATGTCATCGACTGGTTGTCCAAGCAGGCATTCAGCGATGGCAACATTGGCATGTATGGCCTCTCCTATATGGGAATTAGCCAGTACATGGCCGCCAGCACCAAGCATCCGGCGCTTAAGGCCATCACCCCGGAAAACGGTTATTTTAACCTCTATGACGCGGTTCGTCGTGGCGGCATATTGCGTCAGGATCTGCTAGAGAGTTGGGGCAAGGGCACCCAGTACCTGGATAAGGAGCGTAAGCCCACGCCGGTGGATGCCGACACAGATGGCACTTTGGCGGCGGCTGCCGTGAAGGAGCATGCCACCAACTTCGACCCTATAACGCCACTTGGTGCGGCGAAGCTGCGCGATGCTACCGCGCCCGAGTTCGATTGGTATAAGGATATGCCCTCTGCGATAAACGTGGCCCTCAACGAGTCCGGTGTGGCCATCTACCATTTCGGTTCCTGGCATGATCCCTATACCACTGACACCTTAGTGCATTTCGAAAACTATCACGGCCCGCAGAAGATGGCCTTTGGTCCCTGGTCTCACATCACCAATAACCAGGCCGAAAAGCTGGAGCGTGATAGGGTATATGGCGCCGAGTTTCAGCGCTGGTTCGATTACTGGTTGAAGGGGATCAAAAACGGCGTGATGGATGAGCCGCAAATTCATGTGGCCGAGGTGGATACCATGCGCGAGCAGTGGCAGTGGATCTCCCTGTCCCAGTTCCCTCTCAACAAGCCGCGCACCAGCTTCTATTTTGGCGAATCCAGCGCCAAGAGCGGTTTGGTGACAGATCACCTGCTTTCTACTCAGGTGCCGGTTCTGTCGACTCAGCAGCCTGATGCCAGCGCGTTACTGGCCTATCAGGTCAATAATCTGACCACCACAGGAACGGCGACGCGCTGGGATTCCAACTTTGGCACTCAGGTGAACTATCCGGATATGGCGGCCAATGATGGCCATTCGCTGACCTTTACGACGCTGCCCCTTGAGAAGGATATGGTGATCGCCGGCATTCCGCTGGTCAAACTCTTCGTCTCGGCCAGCACGCCGGATGCCGATGTCTATGCCCTGCTGGAAGAGGTGGACGTCGATGGTCGCTCCAACTACATCACAGAAGGCAATCTGAGGCTTTCTCTGCGCAAGGAGCATAAGGCACCCTGGAATAACCTGGATATCCCTTGGCATCGCGCCTTAAAAGCAGACGAGCAACTGCTGACGCCGGGGGAGGTGGTCGAAGCCAACTTCGACATCATGCCCGTGGTGTATCGCATCAATAAAGGCAATCGTCTGCGGGTCGCCATCATGGGCGCTGACAAAGACAATATGGAGGCGCCGCCTTATCCCGAGGCGCAGCTCTCCTTAAGCGTCGGTGGTGCCAAGGCATCGCAAATCGCCTTGCCACTGATGTAGCGTGCTAATCCTAATGGATGATGACACGGCGGAGATAATGCCGCCGTTTCATCACAGATTTTACTGAGTATATCGGGTATCGGCACAGGCCAGGATACCCAGGTTATACCGGCCGGGCAGCGCTTGCCTTCGCGCCACAGCGCCCTCACTCGTGAGGGCTTTGTGCCAGAGTGCGGTTCACAAGGCCAACTTTCGCAGCCGTTAATGGAGTTTCTTTATGACAGTACCACTACTCAATGCCCGCGACATGGATTTCCTGCTATACGAATTCCTGGACACAGAAGGACTACTGCAGCGCCCCCGTTATTGCGAGCACAGCCGCGAGGTGTTTGACGCTACCCTGGAGACGGCAAAAACCATCGCCGAGAAATACTTTGCCAATCACAACCATAAAGGGGACGAGCAGGAGCCGACCTTCGACGGTGAGAAGGTGCAGATGATCCCGGAAACCAAGGAGGCTTGGGATCATTTTGCCGACGCTGGCTTTCTGGCCGCCCACTATGACTTCGAAGATGGCGGCATGCAGCTGCCAGAGATCATATTGCGCGCGGCGATGGCCTACTTCAGCGCCGCCAATACCGCCACCGCCGGCTATCCCTGCCTGAGCCTGGGGGCGGCTAACCTGATCCAGAGCTTTGGCAGCGATGAGCAGAAGGCCAAATTCATTCCCCCCATGCAGGAGGGCCGCTTCGCCGGTACCATGGCGATGACAGAGCCGGGCCAGGGCTCGGCGCTGGCGGATATCACCACCAAGGCGGCGCCACAGGCCGACGGCAGCTACCGGATCACGGGCCAGAAGATGTTTATTTCCGGTGGCGATCAGAGCATCACAGAGAATATCATTCATATGACCCTGGCGAAGATCGAGGGCGCGCCTGCCGGCGTCAAGGGGATCTCCCTGTTTATCGTGCCTAAGTTCCTGGTCAATGACGATGGCTCCCAGGGGGAGCGCAACGACGTGGCCCTGGCCGGTCTGCTGCATAAGATGGGCTTTCGCAACACCACCTCTACCGTCTTGTCTTTTGGCGAGAAGGGCGGCGCCGTGGGTTACCTGGTCGGCGAGCCTCACAAGGGGTTGGCCTACATGTTCCAGATGATGAATGAGGCGCGCATCTTCGTCGGCAGCACGGCGGCAGTGCTGGGCTACCAGGGCTTCAATGCCTCCCTAGAATACGCCCTTGAGCGTCCCCAGGGACGTCTGCCATCGAACAAAGATCCTGAGTCCAAGCAGATCCCTATCGTGCAACATGCCGACGTGCGCCGCATGCTGCTGGCGCAGAAGGCCTATGTGGAAGGTTCGCTGGCGCTGTGTCTGTATGCCAGCTCGCTGTTTGAAGATAGTCACACGGCGGATACTCAAGAGGCCCGTCAGCAGGCCTTCATGCTGCTGGACCTGCTGACGCCCATCATTAAGTCCTGGCCCTCAAAGTACGCCCTAAAGGCCAACGATCTGGCCATTCAGGTGCTCGGTGGCTCGGGTTATATCCGCGAGTATCCGGTGGAGCAGTATTATCGCGACAACCGCCTCAATCCAATCCATGAGGGCACGGAGGCGATCCATGGCCTGGATATCCTGGGGCGCAAGGTGCCTATGGGGAACATGGCCGCCTATGAGCTGTTCGTGAAGGCGGTGGAAGCCACAGCCGCCGAGGCCGCCACAAGAGAGGCGACGGCCGAGATGGGGCTCTCTCTGCTCGCGGCGCTTGGCAAACTAAGCAGGCTCAATGCCGTGCTGTTGCCCATGCTGGCCAAAGATCCTGATCTGGGCCTGGCCAACGCCACCCTGTATCTGGACGTGTTTGGCC
Organism: Shewanella halotolerans; assembly: GCF_019457535.1. Lineage (NCBI taxonomy): Bacteria > Pseudomonadati > Pseudomonadota > Gammaproteobacteria > Alteromonadales > Shewanellaceae > Shewanella > Shewanella halotolerans. Next base: position 1,188,063 of record NZ_CP080417.1, read on the forward strand.
GCATTACCGCCAGCTGGATCTGGCTACAACAGGCTAATATCGCCGCGGCCAAGTTGGCCGAAGAGGGCTCTCTGTCTGTCGATGACGCCAACTTCTACCAAGGTAAGCTGCAGGCGGCGCGTTACTACCTGGAGTGGGAACTGCCTGAGATCGACCCGCAGATCGCCCTGCTGGAGAGTTATAACAGTGTGCCCTTCGATATGCAGGACGCCTGGTTTCAGACCTAGGCTTGCTCAAGGGCTGTCTAAGGCGTGGCCTTAGATAACTCATAGCAAACAATGCCAGTCGCGTGTGCTCACCGACTGGCATTTTGCTATCTGGCGCCTAGGTATGACTCGAGTGCACAGATTCCCCTGGCAGCCCGCTGTTGGCGCCGAGTTGTGTGCTGACTGGGGAACTGAATAGGTGATACTGGGAGGGAGGGGCGCAGGCATTGAAGACGCCGGTGCCAGGAAAGAGGGATAAAAAAAGCCAGCCTGTGCGTCGCACTGACTGGCTTTGGGCTTATCTGATACCGGTAAAATGAGTTGTTTGACAGCCTTAGGATTTACCAGGTATCGATACAGTTACGTTTCTTGCCGCTGCGCTTCTCGGGTTTTGGCAGGCAGGCCAGGCCGCGAACGATCCAGTCACGGGACTCCATGGGATCGATCACCGCATCCAGCTCCAGATAGCTGGCGGTATTGATGGCGCTGCCATGGCTGTAGAGCTTATCCACCATGGCCTTGAAGGTGGCTTCGCGTTCATCTGGGTCGGCTATCGCCTCCAGTTGACGCTTGGCCGCGATACGCACCGCACCTTCTATGCCCATGGCACCAAACTCGCCACTTGGCCAGGAGGCGGTAAACACAGGTGCGGTGAAGCCGCCTCCCGTCATCCCCATGACGCCAAGGCCGTAGCCCTTACGCAGCACCAGGGCGAACAGAGGCACAGTGCTGTTAGCGCCGTGGACGAAGAGGCGGGAGATATGGCGCACCGTGGCGCGTTTTTCCGACTCAGGGCCCACCATGAAGCCCGGGGTGTCGCACAGGGAGATCATAGGAATGTCGTGGGCGTCACACAGCTGGATAAAGCGGGCCAGTTTGTCGCCGGCATCGGCATCTATGGCGCCGCCGAGGAAGCGTGGGTCGTTGGCGTACAGGCCGTAGGCCTTGCCCTCGATACGCACCATGGCGGTGATCATATTCTTGGCAAACTCGCGCCTTAGCTCCAATACCGAGTCCTTGTCACACAGGGTGTCGATCACTTCACGAATGTCATAGATGGCCATGCGGTTCTCGGGGATCAGGTGGCGCAATTTGCGCTGATCCGCCACTTGCCATTCGCTCAGATCCCCCTGGAAGTAGGAGAGATACTTCTTGGTGACCGCAACCGCCTCGGCCTCATCCTCTACCAGGATGTCGATCACCCCGTTGGGGCTGAGTACCGACGGCGGCCCAACCTCTTCGGGTTTATAGACGCCCAGGCCGCCCCCTTCGATCATCGCAGGCCCCGCCATACCTATGCTGGCCTGACGGGTGGCGATGGTGAGATCGCACACGCCGTAGAGGGCCGCGTTACCGGCAAAGCAGTTCCCGGCGGCGATACCCACGGTGGGCACCAAACCTGACAACTCACCCAGGGAGGAGAAAGTGTGCAGGTTCAGAAAGGCCACACCAGGGTAGTCGGTATCCGAGGGGCGTCCACCGGCCCCCTCGGCGAAGATCACCAGTGGCAGTTTCCACTTCTTACAGAGTTCCAGCAGGCGGTCGGTCTTCTTGTGGTTGACCAGGCCCTGTGAGCCCGCCATGACAGTGTAGTCGTAGGACATCACGGCGCAGCGCGCGGCTTCATCGCCGAAGCTATCGGCGTTGACTGTGCCTATGCCGGTGATCTTGCCATCGGCCGGGCTGATCTCCACCAACTTGTCGATGGCATGCTTCTGCCGCTGGGCGGCGATGGCCAACTGGCCATATTCGTTAAAGCTGCCTTCGTCGAGGAGATCGTTAAGGTTTTCCCGGGCGGTGCGCTTGCTCTCGCGATGGCGTTTGGCCACGGCCTCGCTGCGGCTCTCATCTAAAGTCTTGTCCCTGCGGTCGAAGAACTCGGCCAGGTTAGCGCGGATATAATCGAGATCGATCTCCATCTCGGTCTGACCGCCGCTGACCGAGACCTCGCCCGGCTGAATCACCGCCAAGATCTGATGCTCGTCGATCACCTCGCCGATATTGCCGGTTAGCACCTCGGTGACGATACCTGCGTGTTCAGATTTTACCGGGATCTCCATCTTCATCGCCTCGATGACGGCGATCTCCTGGCCGGCGTACACCTCATCGCCAGACTCGATATTGACCTGCACCAGCACGCCTGCGGTGGGAGACTTGACCCCCTCACAGCCGGCGGGAATGTTCACCGCCTGCACCGTTTCTTGCTGGTCGCTGGCGATGTTGAAGAAGTGCTCGTGGTGGTCATCATCGGCCAACAGCTCGGCCATGTGCGCCTCGACGAAGCGGGTGCTGAGGCGGTTGCGCTGCACCTCTTCACGCTGCAGCAGGTTCATCAGCAGCGCCTTGTTGCTTTGCACCCCGTCGATATTCAGCGCCTTGAGGCTGAGGTAGACCTTGTTCAGGGCGGCGCCGTAGTCCTCACCCTTGGCGATGATCTTGGCGCCCAATGAGTCGTAGCTGGGGCTGACCTTGTAACCTGCGTACAGATAGTCATCAACGCGCACGTTATGGCCGTTAGGCACCTGGTAGGCCTTGATCACTCCAGAGGCAGGCTTGGTGCTGCCATCGGGCAACATCTGCTCTAGGTTGATGCGGGCCTGAATGGCGCAGCCGCGTTTGATTGGCGCTTCAGTCAGTGACAGCTCCGCCAGCGTCTTACCGGCGGCGAGCAATATCTGTAACTTGACCAGGTTCAGGCCGGTGATCTCTTCGGTGATGGTGTGCTCCACCTGGATCCGTGGGTTGATCTCCATGAAGTAGAACTTGCTGTGATCGTCTGCGTCCAGCAGGAACTCGAAGGTGCCAAGGCCCTGGTATTTCACGTCGCTGGCGAGCTGCAATGCCGCCTCGATGATCGGCATGCGCGTAGCGTCGTCAAGGCTCGGGCTAGGGGCGATCTCCAGCAGCTTCTGGTTGCGGCGCTGCAGCGTGCACTCGCGCTCCCAGGCATGCACCGCGGCGCCCGTGCCGTCACCCAAGATCTGCACCTCGATGTGACGGGCGTGTTGCACCAGTTGCTCCACATACAGCTCGCCGCTGCCGAAGGCGATGATCGCCTCCTCGCGGCACTGACGATAGGCCTCGGCCAGATCCTCATAGCGGCTGACGGGACGCATGCCGCGCCCGCCGCCGCCGGCGAGGGCCTTGATCATCACGGCAGCGCCATCACCCAGGCTGGTGAAGAAGGCTTGCACCTCTTCCAGGCTGCAGGGCTTGTTGATGCCGCCGGTGAGCGGTGTGTCTGAGCGCAGGGCGGTTTCCCGGGCAGTGGCCTTGTTGCCCAGCAGGTCTAAGAGCTCGGCCGATGAGCCGATGAAGCAGATCCCTTCTTCCTGACAGCGACGCGAGAAGCTGCTGTTCTCAGACAGGAAGCCATAGCCTGGGTGCACGGCATCACACCCATGGGCCTTAGCCACGGCAATCAGTTGCTCGATATCCAGGTACGCCTTGACGCCGCGGCCCTGGAGGGCCACGGCCTGATCAGCCTTCTTGGTATGCAGCGACTGACTGTCGTCTTCGGCGTAGATTGCCAGGCTGTCGATGCCCATATCGGCACAGGTCTGTGCGATACGGATAGCGATTTCACCTCGATTGGCAATCAGGATCCGATTAAAAACACGTGTCATAAACTTTTCTCCAGATCCACCTTACGGATCTTGCCGGTGGCGGTCATAGGTAATCTCTCCTGGATGCGGATCTCCGGCACCTTGAAGATGGCCATGGCATTCACACACCAGGCCTGCAGGGACTCTTGGGTCTCATCGCAGCCGGGCTTTAGGGTAACGAAGGCCACGGGCACCTGACCCTTGCGCTCGTCGGGGCGGCCGACGACGCCGCATGAGGCGATGGCCGGATGTTGGCCCAGCATGCTTTCCACCTCTGTGGGGAATACGCTCATGCCGTTGACCTTGAGCATCTCCTTGCGGCGGCCCAGATAACGGAAGAAGCCTTCCTCGGTGATCATTCCCAGATCGCCGGTACGGTACCAGCCACCCTCTTCAAACAGGTTTTTGTTCAGATCTGGCTTATTCCAGTAGCCCGTGAGCAGGGTTGGGGTGCGGATCTGAATCTCGCCTTCCACGCCCAGGGGCATGAGCTCGCCAGTGACAAAGTCACAGATCTTGATCTCTGTGCCGGGCACGGGCAGGCCAAGGAATGCCGGGTCGAAGGAGAGATCCATGTCGTCTACCTGGAAGCCGCGGGTGAAGGTGTCACAGGTGTGGGTCTCTGTCATGCCATAGGCCACCTCGAACAGTGTGGTGCCGGTCAGCTCGCGCCAACGTTGACGGTAGTCTCTATTCAGTTTCTTGATGAAGGAGATGCAGGGCACTGTGGTTAGCGAGGTGAGGTCGAATTGGTGGAGCTGAGGGTGGTTGAGGATCTCATCCACGCTGTCTATCAGCATGATGGTCATATTCACCTTGTGGTGGTGAACCAGTTCCATAAAGGCCTTGGTATCCCAGCGGGCCATCAATACCAGAGTCGCGCCCGAATACAGGGGGAGCAGTAAGCCTGTGTCTTCGCCGGCAATCCAGAATTCCGGCAGGAAGCTGAGCATCACCAGATCTGTGCCTTCGGGGCCGACCTCACCAAAGGTGACCGGATAGTAAGAGGCCATGGTGCCTATCATGTTGCGGTGGGTGTGCATCACGCCCTTGGGCATGCCGGTGGTGCCGCTGGTGTAGTTGATGGCCGCAAGGTCGTCCAGCGCCGGGATATAGTCCAGCACTTCCTTAGACGCGTTATCTATCGCCTCGAAGAAATCGATGATGCCATCTGCCAAGGGGGTCTTGGGGATCTCAAACAGATCTGGCAGCACGGCGGTGATGGCGCGGGGCCTGACATCGGTATAGCTGGTGGTGATGATGTGCTCTATGCCCAGCTCCTGGCAGACGGGGCGCATGGTGGGCAGCAGGGCGTCGTAGCATAGGGCGACCTTAGGTTGACTGTCACCCAGCTGGTGGCGCAGTTCCATCTCTTTCGACAGTGGGCTCACAGGCATGTGCACGGCGCCGCACTTTAAGATGCCGAGAAAGGCGATGTGAAACTGCGGGCAGTTGGGCATGAATACGGCAACACCGTCACCCTGGCCCACGCCAAGCCCTCTGAGGACGTTAGCAAAGCGGGTGCTCATCTCATCCAACTGGGCGTAGGTCAGCTCATAGCCGTAGAACTGAATGGCCACCTTGGTAGGGGTGAGCCTCGCCCAGGCGGAGAGATACTCGGTGACCGGCTTTTCGCCATGGGGATAGATGGGCTCCCGTGGTGTGCCTTTGGGCCATCTAGCGGCTTGGAGTGCTTTGACCTGCTGGAGATAGGTTTGCTCGTTCATGTTTCTGCCTCGCTATTGTTGTTATGGGCCGGTACCGGTCATATCGTGCTAACTCGTGATTAGCCCTAGGGCACCACCTGGCGTTTTCGATTCAAGTCAACTCAGTCCTTGCAGCCGGAGCCGTTAACTGTCCTGCTTGAAATTTCTTATAGTCTTGTTGACGCTGAAGCGCCGTATCCCGCGGCCGTTTAGACCATGATTTTGGTCGGCAGCCATCTGTGGATTTCGGCATTAGGCATTACTTATACAGCAAATGTATAATTACAGTAACTATAAAAATATGTCAATTATGATGTTAATACTTACGACTTATTGTTAAATTAATTTACATTTGGGGTTGTGCGAACGTGACATCTCAGAGGCGAGACCGGCTTGGCGACGAGCTAACTAAAGTTCGTTTTATCAAGGCAGTAAGTTAGAATGTCGGGATATTTTTCATGTGCTTTCGAAAAAAAGCGTTTTTAAGAAAAGTGTTTTCGAGAAAAGCGTTTTCACTTGAAGCGTGCTCAAGGCGAGGTTTTAGGTGGCGGACGATATGGCAGAAGGTAAGGCTGAGGGGAAGGTAGAGGGCATGGCAGAAGATAAGGCTGGCGTTAAAACTGAAGGTAAGAGAGCCGAGATGAGTCTAAGAGAGCGTAAGAAGCAGCAGATGCGTCAAACCCTGCTGGATATCGCCGAGGAGCTTTTTTCGACCTTGCCCTTCGAGGAGGTGATGGTCGATGAGATCACCGCAAGGGCCAACATTAGCCAGAAAACCTTTTTCAACTACTTTCCCACTAAGGCACAGTTGCTGGAGGAGCTGCTGCTGAGCTGGTTGCGCCAGGTTAACCTCTGGCCGCTGCATACTGAGGGCGTGACAGATATTCGCTCGGCGCTAGTACCGCCAAATTTGCCTCAAATTCAGGAGTGGGTGATTGCCCATCGCCATGTGTTGCAGATGATCATGCGCCAAACAGAGTTATTTTCTTCAGTCTATTATTCGTCTCAGGTGCCTGCCGGCAAAAATTTGCTGTTCCCGCCCGAGTATCGTCAGCCGCGGGTGGACAGGGTCAAGTGGGCACAGGAGTTGGGGCTCATACGCGGCGATATCGCTCCACAACTCGTCTGTGAGATGTATGACCTGCTTCGTGTCGATATAGTGCAGCGTTGGCTGTGTATGCCCGACGAACAGGCTAACGGCGAGATTTATAAGCGCACCTACGAAGAGATGGTGGCCATCTTCTTCCGCGGACTGCAGCCCGACAGTAACTAGTCTGAACCAGGCCGGTCGTCAGTTAGCTTGGTGATCGCCATTTCTTGTTTGGTGCAAAGCCAGCCTCGGGAAAATCCCTCCACGACGAAAGCGCGCCCTATGGCGCGCCTTACCTTTTAACAAGTATCTACTGGCCGTGAGTTAGCTACACGGCCGTTCACCGATTAACCGTCTGCTAAGCCTGGTATTGGGCGAAGGTTTTGCCTTCTCTCACCAGCTGCTCCAGCAGGGGCGCAGGCTTAAACCACAGCTCTCCCTTATCCAGGGTGTCGCGGTACTTGTTCAGCGCCGTCAGCACAGTCTCCAGGCCTATCTCGTCGGCATATTGCATGGGGCCGCCACGGAAGATGGGGAAGCCGAAGCCGTAAGCCAGCACGATATCGATATCGCTGGCCCGCAGGGCGATGCCTTCCTCCAGGATCCGCGCCCCTTCGTTGATGATAGGGTAGATGGTACGCTCTAGGATCTCCTGGTCGCTTATCTGCTCAGGCGAGCGGCGGGTCACGCCGAACTCCTTGGCGGCCTCTGCGGCCAGTTCCAACACCTCCGGGTCCTCCTGCTTGTCGCGTCCCTCATAGATATAGAGGCCGCGACCCGTCTTCTGGCCATAGCGCTGCTTGGCGTATAGCTTGTGCAGTATGGCGAAGTGGCTGGGGTCCAGATCTGTGGTGAACGCCTTGCGATCTTCCCGGGTCAGGATGCCCACGTCGATACCCGCGAGATCGACCATTGAGGGCAGCCCCATAGGCATGCCGAACTCTGTGTGTACCTTGTCTATCTGCGCCGGACTCGCCCCTTCGAGGATCAGCGACATGGACTCACGCAGGTAAGAGTCGGTCGCCCGGTTGCCGATAAAGCCCCAACAGACGCCTGAGACCACAGGGACTTTCTTGATCCGCTGTGCCAGCTGCACTGTGGTGAGCAGGGCATCCGGCGCCGTCTTGTTAGCGCGCACTATCTCCAGTAGCCTCATCACGTTCGCCGGGCTGAAGAAGTGCAGGCCGAGCACGTCCTGAGGGCGGGAGGTCACCGCCGCTATCTCGTCAACGTCCAGGGTGGAGGTGTTGGTGGCCAGTATGGCGCCGGGCTTACAGGTGGCATCCAGGGTCTTAAATACCTGCTTCTTGATCTCCATCTTCTCGAACACGGCTTCGATCACCAGGTCGACATCGGCGATGTCGGCATAATCTGTGGTGCCGCTGAGCAGCGCCATACGCTCATCGAGCTGAGCCTGACTCAGCTTGCCTTTCTTGAGGGTGTATTCGTAATTCTTGCGGATCACCCCAAGGCCACGCTCAAGGGCCTCGCCGTTGAGATCCAGGATCTGGGTTGGGATCCCCACGTTGATGAAGTTCATGGCGATGCCGCCGCCCATGGTGCCAGAGCCTATCACCGCCACCTTGCGGATCTCGCGGGTCGCCGTGGTTTTAGGGTCTATGCCAGGGATCTTGGCAACGCCACGCTCGGCGAAAAACAGATGTTGCTGCGCGCGGGCCTGGGGCGTATTCAGGCACTCCATGAAGAGCTGATGCTCACGCTTAAGGCCCTCAGAAAGCGGCAGTTCACAAGCCGCTTCCACCGCTTGAATGCAGCGCTCGGGGGCGTAGTAGCCGCGGCTGCGCTTAGCAATGGCGGCGCGAAACTCGTTAAAGATCTCGCTGCTGATATTGCTGGTGTCCACTCTCATCTCGAAGCAGCTGCGCTTAGGCTTGTGCTGCGCGACCAGCTCTTGGGCAAAGTCGACCGCGGCCTGAATGAAGTCGCCGCCCTCTTGATACAAATTATCGATCACGCCTGCTTGTAACATAGCCGCGGCTGTGAGGGGACGACCACTGGTGATCATCTCAAGGGCCAGCTGAACGCCACCGATGCGGGGTAGACGCTGGGTGCCGCCGGCGCCGGGCAGAATGCCTAAGTTAACTTCGGGCAGTCCCAGCTTGGCCGCAGGCAGGGCGATGCGGTAGTCGCAGGCCAGTGTCAGCTCACAGCCGCCGCCAAGGGCCAGGCCGTTAATGGCGGCGACAACCAGCTTGGGAGAGTTCTCCAGGGCATCGCATACCTGGGGCAGGTTGGGCTCGGCGAGGGCGTCGTCGGAAGAAAACTCGCTGATGTCGGCGCCGCCGCAAAATAGCTTACCCGAGGAGGCGAGCACTATGGCATCGACCGACTCATCGGCTTCGGCTCTCTTGAGATCGGCCAGCAGGTGGGTGCGCAGCGCCAGCCCCAGGCTGTTGACTGGCGGCTGGTTGAGTACGATGACGGCGGTGCGTCCATGAATTTGGTACAGGGTGGCGTTCGTCATAGGGATACCCTTGTTATTGTTGTGAATGAGGATCAGATGGCAGAGACGCCACCATCGATGGCAATGGCCTGGCCTGTCATAAAGCCGTTGTCCGGGTTGACCATGTGCAGCATGGCGCTGACCACTTCGTTTGGCTCGGCCAGGCGGCGCATGGGCACGGCGCGGGTCAGCTGCTCGATTAGCGCGGGATCGACTCCCTCGGTCACCATAGGTGTTGGGGTGAAGAAGGGGCAGATGGCGTTGACCTGGATACCCTGGGCGGCAAACTCCAGCGCCGCGGTGCGGGTAATGCCGACCACGGCATGCTTGGCGGCCACATAGGGGGTCAGCTTGGGGGCGCCGTTAATGCCGGCCATGGAGGCGACATTTAAGATCGCCCCACATTTATGTTTCTGCATCAGAGGGATCTGCGCCTTCATGCCGAAGAACACCCCCTTGGTATTGATGGCGAAGCTAAGGTCCATGTCGGCCTCAGTGGTGTCCAGCAGGCTCTTCATGGGCGCAGAGATACCGGCATTGTTGATGGCGATATCCAGGCGGCCAAAACTCTTTTCGGCCAGCTGAGCCAGGGCCTGCTGATCGGCCTCTATGCTCACATCACAGCGCAGACCGACCGCGCACTCACCCAGTTCGCTGCACAGGGCGTCGAGCGCCGTTTCATTAATATCGCCCAGCACCAGCTTGGCGCCCTGAGGGGCCAAACGCTGGGCCAGCAGCTTGCCAAAACCGCTGGCGGCGCCTGTGATCAGCACCACCTTACCTTCAAAATTCGACTGCATTGATTCTTCCTCTGTTAGAGCGTCAGGCCGCCATCCACCACCAGGGTTTCCCCCGTGGTGTAGCTGCTGGCATCGCTGACTAGGTAGAGCACGGCGCCGGCCATCTCGCTGGGCACGGCGTGGCGGCCCATGGGGATCCTGGCGATCAGCTGCTGATAGATCTTGTCGTTACTGAACAGGGCGCCGGCAAACTGGGTCTTGGTGAAACCAGGCAGCAGGGCGTTGCAGCGGATCCCAAGCGGCGCGCACTCCTTGGCAAAGGCCTTGGTCATGCTGACCACGGCCGCCTTGCTGATGGAGTAGATCCCCTGCATCTCGCCGGGCTGCAGCGCATTGACCGAGGCGGTGTTGAGGATCACCCCGTGGCCCTGCTCGCGCATCATGCGACCGGCGGTGACCGACATAAAGAAGTAGCCCCTCAGGTTTACCTCCATGGTCTTGTTGAAGGCATTGAGATCCGTATCGAGGATATGGCCGAAGTAGGGGTTGGTGGCGGCGTTGTTGACCAGGATATCCAGCCTGCCGTGTTTGGCCTGGATCTGCTCGAAGGTGGCCTGGATGGCCTCGAGATCCCCCACATGACAGGCCATCGCCTCGGCGCTGCCGCCATTGTCGATGATCTGCTCGGCCACTGCCTGGCAACCTTCGGTCTTGCGGCTGGCGACAATCACATGGGCGCCATAGGCGGCCAACAGCTCGGCGATGGCGGCGCCTATGCCGCGACTGGCACCGGTTACCAGGGCGATACGCCCGCTTAGGTCAAACAGTGATTTATTATCCATGGCGTTACTCCTTTATCTGATCGGCGATGGCTTCCAGCGCCATTTCCGCCAGTGGCCCTACATGCTGGCCCAGCTCGGCGGCGTTCTTGTTGGAGGCATTACCATCGATGGCGCGCTTGGCGACGCCCTGAATGATGGCCGCCAGGCGGAAGAAACTAAAGGCGATGTAGAAACCGAAGTTGTCTATCTTGTCTATGCCGGTGCGTTGGCAGTAGCTGGCCACATAGGCCTGCTCATCTGGGATCCCAAGCTCGGCCAGGTCTTTGCCGCGAAGACCGGACACTGTGCCTATGGCGGGCATGCGCATCTGCATGCAGAGATAGCCAAGATCGGCAAAGGGGTGGCCCAGGGTCGAGAGCTCCCAGTCCAGCAGGGCGACGGCTTTTGGCTTAGTTGGGTGGAACATCAGGTTGTCCAGTCGGTAGTCGCCGTGAACCAGTGATATCCGGCCGTCATCTTGTGGAATGTTACTGCCCAGCCAAGTCATCAAGGCTTCCATCGCCTCAATATGACCGGTCTGCGAGGCGCGGTATTGGCTGCTCCAGCGGTCGAACTGGCGCTGGAAGTAGTTGCCGGGCCGGCCGTAATCACTAAGGCCCACCTTGTCGATATCGACGCTGTGCAGCGCCGCTAATACCCGGTTCATCTCATCGTACAGCTGGCCACGCTCCTCGCGGCTCACTTCGGGTAGGGCGGCGTCCCAATAGATGCGGCCCTCGCAGTACTCCATCAGGTAGAACATTGAGCCTATGACGCTGGTGTCTTCACAGAGGTGATACACCTTGGCCACCGGCACATCTGTGTCGGCCAGCGCCTTGAGCACCCGGTACTCGCGATCCACCGCATGGGCGGATTTGAGCAGCTTGCCCGGCGGCTGGCGGCGCAGTACATAGGTGCCAGACGCCGTCGTCAGCTTGAAGGTGGGGTTAGACTGGCCACCGGCAAACTTCTCGATCTGCATTGGCCCCTTAAAGCCGGCTACATGGGCCTCGAGATAGGGCTGGAGTGTGTCGAGATCCAGACTCTCTACGGCGCGGCTCATGATACGACTCCCTGATTTTGGCTGCCGAGGTGAGCGGCATGAATGTCGCGGGCCAGGTTACGACCCAGCTGCATCATATGCACCTGATCTGGGCCGTCGGCCAGACGGATGGAGCGGGTTATCGTGTAGGCCTTGGCCAGGAAGAAGTCCTGACTCAGACCACCGCCGCCGTGGATCTGAATGGCGCGGTCGATAACGGCGCAGCCCATGTTGGGGGCGACAATCTTGATCATGGCGATCAGG